>NZ_JAUTAL010000001.1:2400000-3600000 GCF_030818575.1 Chryseobacterium camelliae | reverse complement strand
AAACAGAATTCCGTCTTCCTGCATTTTTCCTGTTTGTATGGTTAAAATTACAGGTTTACCATGGCGCATTCCTACTTTAGTGGCAGTTTCTTTATCCTGACTTAAATGTACGTGCTGCCGGCTCCGCTTTTCAATTCCGTTTTCAAGGATTGACGGAACATTGACTTCTGCCGTTCCATGGTACAGGAATTCCGGCGGCTGTAGTGGCTGTAAAGCCAGGTCGATGGCTACAGAATGTCCCTGATTTGCCCGGATTTTCGTTTTATCTTGATTAAAAATAAACCGTTGTTTATCATTGGTTGCCACTATCTCATCGAGTTCTTCGAAAGTAAAGCCCTGATAAGAATCTCTTCTTGATTTTGTGATTAATTCATCAACATGTGCCCAGCCGTTTTCATCCAGATTCAAATGGATGGTTTCAGGTTTATGCCTGAGCACGAGGCTTAAAAATTTGCTGATCTTCTTTTTCTGTTGTTCATTCATAATGTTTTATTTCATCAATTGATCTTTTAATTTCCTACACAGCTTCTCAATATCCTCTTTCCTTGCCAACACTTCAATCCACTCTTCAGGAATACCTTCAAAGCCGTAATACAGTCCTGCCAGTCCACCGGTGATTGCTCCTGTTGTATCGGTATCCTCACCTAGATTAACGGCTTTCAGAACTGATTCGGAATAACTTCCGGAATTCAGGAAACACCATAATGAGGCTTCCAGGCTGTGAAGGACATAACCAGATGAACTTATTTCGTTTTCCGGATATTGTGAAATATCATTACATAAGATCCTTGCAAAAAGCTGAATCTCTTTTGGATTAAAGCGCTGACTTTCTGCAAATTCCAAAGCCATCCTTTGTGTATAAATATATGCTTCTTTTTTGTTTTTTCCTTTGATTAATTCAATCGCAAAGACCACATAAACAAAGCATGCAAATACGGAACGGAAGTGCCCATGAGTAATGGATGAAACTTCTTTTACCGTCTGGTATAAACTTTCGATATTTTCTTCGTCCTTAAGATAAAAAAGCTAATGGAAGGATTCTCATCAAAGAGCCATTTCCATTATCAAACTCAGAATATCCTCCACATAAAGTTGGAACAATCCCTTTGCCTATTCTCTGAATAGCTTGCGAAGTGGCGATTCCAATGTCGAAAACCCTGCCATAGGGTGTCCAGATCTCTTCATTGTACCACTGTAAAAACTTTAGTGCCATGTCTTCCAGATCATACCCTTTGCAAAGGCTGTCTGTAAGACATAGGGTTAATGAGCTATCATCGCTCCATGTTCCGGCCGGTTGACGATGGCTTCCCATTGACCTCATAGTGGTAACCGGAGAACGTTTCAATTGCTCTCTGCTCCTGAATTCCACCGGCACGCCTAGTGCATCGCCAATGCAAATTCCGAAAATTCCGGCTTTTACAGTATTTTTCATCAGGCAAGATTAACCAGTTGATCAAATAAAAGTTTCATTCCACAGGTTGCGGTTTCTTTCATTACCACCGCTCTTTGACCGTAGCCGAACCCCGTTTCGTTGGGATTGATGACGATCAGAAGACAGTTATCTTTAATATCATGAAGCAATCCGGCAGCCGGATATACCTGTAAAGAAGTTCCGATCACCAGGAAGATATCGGCTTCCTTAACTATTTTCATCGCTTCCCTCATTAACGGAACTTCTTCCCCGAACCAGACAATAAAAGGCCTTAACTGAGCACCGTCTTCGGCTTTATCACCGATATTGATGTCGTTTTTATGTTCATAAATCAGGTTTTTATTATTGCAGGAACAGGATTTGAATAATTCTCCATGCAGATGCAGAATATGGGTAGAGCCGGCCCGCTCATGCAGGTCATCAATATTTTGCGTAATGATCTGCACCTCGAAATAGTTTTCCAGTTCTGCCAATAACCTGTGTGCCTCGTTAGGCTCTACTTCATGAAGCTGGCGCCGCCGCTGGTTATAGAATTCCAGGACCAGTGCCCGGTCCTTCCGCCATCCTTCCGGACTGGCCACATCGGTGATGCTGTGATTTTCCCATAGCCCGTCTCCGTCCCTGAAGGTCTTTATTCCGCTTTCGGCACTGATTCCGGCGCCGGTTAATACGGTTAGTTTTTTCATTTGTTTACAATTTTTTCTTTTATAACCTGAAAGGCCAGAATTGTTAAGACAGCAATAGTTATCGGTAAAGAAATAATGTATAAGGGAATATTTTTAATGTGCTGACCCATACTGATTCCATATTTCTCTCCCGTTTTATGATTAATAAATGATACAAAATCATCTTTTTCTGTCACCTGTTTCTGAAAAGCATTCCATCCTTCATTGATACAAATTTCATCAAGGAGATATAGTTTAGGATTTTTTGCATCTTCATACAAGTTAAAAAACAGGTAAGATTCAAAATTTCTCTGAAAATAGTTACAATAATAATTATCTTTTCTTAAGCAAAAAACATTTTTATTTTCAGGCAACTCCAGCTGCTCTAATTCTGCCCTCAACTCCTCCTGGATTCTTTTTAATTTTTCAGAATTACCTTCAACGGGAAAAACATTTGAGTTCTTCCCTGCAGTCTGAAGATACAATTTATAAGCTTCCGGAAATTTCAGGTTTAATTCTTTTTGAAATACATTAATTTCATCAGTGGTTAATCCTATATTTTGATTTTCTGGATCATGTACAAATCTGAAATTATACTTTTTCATTATGCTAAAAGCCTTTTATAAATCGCTTCATTTTCATCATCAAAACAGACGAAAATAATTTTTTCAATACTGTCTGACCGGAAGTTCTTTACAGTCTCCACCGCAATTTTTCCTGCCAGTTCTTTCGGAAAGCGATAGACTCCGGTACTGATGTTAGGAAAAGCTATGGTTTTTACCCCCAGGCTTTCTGCCAGTTTCAGTGAATTGTTGTAGCAGTTCTCCAACAGAGAAACGCACTCTTTCTCATCCCCATTCCAGACCGGGCCAACGGTATGAATGACATATTTCGCCGGAAGATTTCCCGCTGTAGTTACTACTGCTTCCCCGGTATTGCATTTTCCTTGTTTATTTCTGATTACGATACATTCATCAAGGATCTGCTTTCCGCCTGCCCGGTGAATGGCCCCGTCTACCCCACCGCCGCCCAACAAAGAGGAATTGGCCGCATTGACAATGGCGTCTGCTTGTATTTTGGTGATATCGCCTTTTATTAATTCTACTTTCATTGTCTCAGATTATTTTAATCTTAATTTTTTATTTAAATCCTCATCATCAAACAGCAGCATTTTTTCTTCCGGAGTGACAAGGTTATCCAGATCATCATTCAAAACACACTGATGTTGTACCTGTACAAATTCCGAAATATCTTCAATTAACAGAATATCATCCTGAGCAAAAGATTTTATCAGATTATTTCTCAAACCGATCTGGATCGCCCTTCTGTCCAGTTTTGCCCCGAAAGGATCGTGATCCGGATCCCACTGCAGCCTTGCAGAAGACTCCCTTACCTGGTTCTGCCATACTTCTCTGGATATTCCCAATCTATCGTTGTAGTCAGAATAAATGGCATTTTCCAGGTATTTCCTAAAAGCATCCATTTTCAGATGAATGGCCAGCACATATTCCTGCCCTTCTTTTTTGCCCCAGCCATTGCGGTACATCATCCAGAGAAAATTCGGTTTGATCCAAGTCATCCTTTCCAAACTGAAAAGACCTCCGAAGTACTGATTCTGAACAGCAAACTCACTGATTTCCTTACGGTATGATTGGTATACAATAATTTTTTCGTCATCATATTGTGCCATGAGGTGATATCCTTCCTGTGGCCAAACCTGTAGTTGTTCTTTATAATTTTTTAATTTGAGTTTCACTTTTTAATTTTAATAAATTCTCTACTGATGCATTTGCAGCTTCTTTGAAGTCTTTGCCAACAAAGACTTTGGTCACATCAATCTTTCCGATAATCGCTCTGTTGAAATCTTCCAGATCCTCTGAAGGAACCCAAAGTTCATTGTGGTTTTTGGCACCTACGTTTTGTGATGGATATTGACTGACCCATTCTTCCTTAACTTCAAATTTTGTAACAAACCCTAAATAATTTCCGGCTTCATCACGGGTATTCCATTTTCTGCAATCTCCGAAGCGTATTCTTCATTCAAAACGGGATAAAAAATAGGCTGCCATTCCAGTCTCGGAGGAAATGCTTTATAACCACTTTCGATAATTAACAGCATTTCTTTTTCTCCGACCGGCCTATATAATGTTTGTGTTTTCATATCCTTAATTTTATTCAAAATCATACACGAAGACCTTCACTTGATTGTTCAATAAAGTCCGCTCGATGAGCGGGTCTATTTCTTTCCATTTTCCCGAAATGGCCATAACAAATCCCTTTCCCAAGCCTCCTATATCTTTGAAGATATGGGCGATAATATCATTCCCTGCGAATGCAGGTTTTGTAGCATCGCCTTTTTTATATTCTAGGATTTTCATACTGATGGTCTCCTGGTCATGTAACAATCCTTACTCCTGTTTCAAAAAAATGGCGTCAATTCTTCTGAATGCATTTGAATACGGAGCATGAGACCCAAATACCGCGTCAAACTTTACCTCCAATTTTTCAAGCTTAAACGGTACATCCAGCTGGTCTAGACAGGTAACTACCAGATTCTTCCGATCTGAAAATCTATACCCTTCATCTACTTTCAGCGCGTAATTCAACAGTTCATAATCCAGATACCCAGTCCTGAAGACTCCCTGATATTCATTAAAGATACAGGTTTCTTCTTCATTGTTTTGCAATGAAAGTTCTTTTTCACTGCTCATCCAGCCGTTTCCGTGGCGTGTCGCATAACTTCTGGTCACATAATACATTTCTATTTGGTCAATTCCGATTTGTTTGCATACCTCATGCGCATTTTTTGAGGTGGTGTGGGCATAGGTTACGTTCGGAAATACTCCGTGGTCCATATCGAGCAGGATTCCCTGACTGCCTTCAAAAATCAGATGGTCAAATGTATTCAGATACTTGTAGCCCTCAATTTTCCATTCCATCTGATCAATAGCATACAGAAAGTCATCCAGAGCCGCCTGTATTTCTTCTCCGTCTGAAAAACCATAGTAGGAGGCAATCCCTTTCAGCTTTTCAATCAGCATGGATCTAGGAGCGATCAGATCAGCCGCAAACAGCCGGTACGGACTTTCATGTCTTTTCATCGTAGCACCAACCCCTTTCCCGCAGGTCCCATGCTCAGTATTTCTTACATCTTTCCTGTTATGAAGGACATCAAAAGGAGTGGTTACTTTAGCCAGCGGATGGATATGGAGGCTGGTATTCCCGTTCTTACTTTTCAATTCTTTCCATTCATTATACATAAAAACAGGATGAATCGTGCAGTGCTCGGTGAAATAAGAAGGCAGTCCACGCAATGCCCCGCTGCAGAAGCTGGAATGGATATGCTTCCTGTCATCGATCATAACCGTGTGTGCCGCCTGCTGCCCTCCAGAAAACCTGATGACCACAGCATCGGGATTCCGGGGCTGCCAGAAAATCCGTGGTAATACCTTTTCCTTCGTCCCCGAATCCCAAACCTATGATGATATCTGCTGTTTTCATTTCAGAAATCTTTGAATTATTCCGCTCCATCCTTCTTTATGTTCGTTTTCAGCAGACCTGCGGGTCTTGCAAACAACTTCTTTAATCACGTACGGAACATCTCTGTAATCTGTAATCGAAATGCAATTCTGACCCAATAAATCCTTCCATCCGCGGTCTGCACTTACCGCCTGATCTGAATGCAAAACATTGATGTGATACACTTCATATTTCCTTTGAGCTTCGGCCAACAATTCCTTATGGCTGAATGTCTGTTGGCCGTTTCCCATGATCTCCCTGATAGCAGAGGCCGGAAGAGTCTTGAGACAGGGTTCATCACCGACTGTAAACAGGATTCCTTTCTGATTTCTTTTCTCAAAGGCATCTGTCCTGGTATGGAATGCGGCAAAATACCACGCTAAGAGATAGCTTTCCCCGCCGTTCCCGCCGCCGCCTGATTCAATATAGGTTCTAGTAAGCCACATATCCAGCTCTTCATCCCCGGATTCAAACTGCCCGACCTGTAACGGATAACTGTCGCATTCATGGTCTCCGATTCCCATAAACAGTAATGCGGCGTCCGGAACTCCTCCCTGTATAATTCCTCCCATAAGTTTTGGAAGCCCTTCCTGGATCAGATTATATGGGATATGGCCCATACTTCCGGTAACGTCCAGTCCTAAAATAATCGGAAATGATTCCGGGTGTACAGATGAATCCCTTGCTTCCCTGAAAAAGACGCCGTTTGGATTCATAGATTCATGTGCCATTCTCTTAGCATTCTGAGTGAAAATTTCACCTGCACTTTTAGATGCATAACCCATCTTTCTTGCTCTGTCGAAACGAGCGTCCATGTCGTATCTTGTACTTCCCATAACTTAAATTTTAGTTAAAGACTTTTTATTATTGTTTGATCAGGTCCTGATTGGTTTCCAGAAGAGTATGGACATTCATGGTTTAGTTTTATAATTTCAATACATATTTTTACTATAACAGTGAATGAAACAATCATCTTCTTATCAGATCAGGTCGCCAATTATTTTACTTTTATTTTCTTACGCAATTGACTATTGTGTTATTTTTACACAAATTTAAAAGAATATAATTCTATCTGCCAAATTAATTTGTGTTAATTTTACGCTAAACAAATTAAGTATTTGATTTTCAGATATAAAAAAAATACTTTTATTAAGAAGCTTCTAATAAAGTCGAATTATCTCAGCTGTGGCTGACTGATAATGCATTATTATATGCAGGATGAATTTAAACTAATTATGTTTATTTTATTTCAAAATAGAATCCCTGTTCTTCCAGCTCTTTGTACTTTTCCTGATTAAAAGTGAACATTTTTCCCGGCCTGCCACTGCCTTCTTTCTTAAAGTTATTGGTTTCATTCAGCAGTCCGTAACTCATGATTTTCTTCCGGAAATTCCGCCGGTCGATCTCCTGGCCGATAATGGTTTTGTACAGGTTCTCCAGGTCTGAAAAAGGAAACTCGTCATTCAGCAGATTGAATCCGATCGGTTGGTACTGTATCTTCGTACGAAGCCTTTTTAGAGCTAGATCAATGATAGTCTGGTGATCAAAAGCCAGTGCCGGCAGCCTGTTGACACTGAACCATCGAGCATCATCTGCATCAGAGTCGGCAGACAATTCATGATAGGAAGGGTTCACAAGCCCCAGATAAGCCACAGAAACTACCCTATTCCGCGGATCACGGCCTACATTACCAAAAGTATAGAGCTGTTCCAGAAAATCAGGGTTTATGCCTGCTTCTTCGTGGAGTTCCCTTTTAACGGCATCATCCAGGTTTTCATCGTCAAGCACCAGCCCGCCCGGAAGAGCCCATCCCCCTTTAAAGGGTTCAATATTCCTTTTGATAAGGAGAATTTGCAGGTCTTCTTTATCAAAATACCCGAAAACAACTGCGTCTACCGCTACTTTTATATCCTGTAATTTCTTTGGAGTGTTCATTACCCTGATTTGCGTTGTGAGTACACAAAGTTACGGTTTAGATGATATTAAAAAAAGGATTTGCGTCATAAACAGGAAATCCGCAGAAATATATCTGCGGATTTACTTTATTATTTGCTATTTTACCGGCTTATGAATTCAATTAATCATTCAGCTTCAGTACAGCCATAAATGCCGACTGTGGCACTTCTACCCTTCCGATCTGCTTCATTTTCTTCTTACCTTCCTTCTGCTTTTCAAGGAGCTTTCTTTTTCTGGAAATGTCTCCTCCATAACATTTTGCGGTAACGTCTTTCCGTAATGCCTTAATGGTTTCCCGGGCAATAACTTTCGTTCCCAGTGCAGCCTGAACTGCAATATCAAACTGCTGTCTCGGGATCAGCTCACGGAGCTTCTCACACATCTTCTTACCGATGTGATACGCGTTAGAATCGTGAATCAATGAAGACAGGGCATCTACCATATCACCATTGATCAGGATATCCATTTTTACGAGCTTGGAGGCCCTGAATCCGATCGGGTGATAATCGAAGGATGCATATCCTTTTGAAATTGATTTCAGCCTGTCATAGAAGTCGAAAACAACCTCTGCCAGAGGCATATTGAAGACCAGCTCCACTCTTTCCGAAGTCAGGTAGCTTTGGTTAACGATTTCCCCCCTTTTCTCGATGCATAAAGTCATTACCGGACCTACAAAATCAGATTTCGTAATGATGGAAGCCTTGATGAAAGGCTCTTCTACCCTGTCCATGATCGATGGATCCATCATTTCAGAAGGGTTATTGATCAGGATCGGAACTTCAGGTTCCTTTTTAGAATACCCGAAATAGGATACGTTTGGTACCGTTGTGATTACGTTCATGTTGAATTCGCGGTCAAGGCGTTCCTGTACGATTTCCATGTGAAGCATTCCCAGGAATCCGCAACGGAATCCAAAGCCTAATGCTGCTGAACTTTCCGGTTCGAAGACAAGGGAAGCATCATTCAGCCTCAGTTTTTCAAGGGAGAACCTCAGTTCTTCAAAATCTTCAGAATCAATAGGATAAATACCGGCGAAAACCATCGGCTTCACTTCTTCAAATCCTTCAATCGGCCCTGCGGCCGGTTTATCAAAGGATGTAATGGTATCTCCTACTTTTACCTCGCGTGCGTCCTTAATTCCGGAAACCAGGTAGCCCACATCACCGCATTCAACGGTTTTCTTGGGAACCTGCTTCAGTTTCAGTGTTCCTACTTCATCAGCGCCGTATTCCTTGCCGGTAGCAAAGAACTTGATTTTTTCATTTTTGGAAATGCTTCCGTTAACGACTTTAAAATAAGCTTCAATACCTCTGAACGGATTGTATACCGAGTCGAAAATCAAAGCTTGGAGCGGTGCATTCGGATCGCCTACCGGAGCAGGGATTCTTTCTACAATCTGCTCAAGCAGATGGTGTACCCCTTCTCCTGTTTTTCCGGAAACCCTTAAAACATCTTCATAATCACACCCGATCAGGTTCATAATTTCGTCCGTCACTTCTTCAGGATTGGCTGACGGAAGATCAATTTTATTCAGTATCGGAATAATGGTCAGGTCATTTTCGAGAGCCAGGTACAGGTTACTGATGGTCTGGGCCTGGATGCTCTGTGCTGCATCCACAATAAGAAGTGCCCCCTCACAGGCTGCAATGGAACGGGAAACTTCATAGGAAAAATCCACGTGTCCCGGGGTATCGATGAGGTTTAAGATATATTTTTCTCCTTTGTATTCATAATCCATCTGGATCGCATGGGACTTGATGGTAATCCCGCGTTCTTTTTCCAGATCCATATCATCCAGGGTCTGAGACTGCAGCTCTCTCTGAGTAACGGTATTCGTGTACTCAAGAAGACGGTCTGCCAGGGTACTTTTACCGTGGTCAATATGGGCAATTATGCAAAAATTTCGTATGTTTTTCATTTAAGAACCTTGTAATTGGCAAAGATAATAAATTGAAAGGTAATTCCTCATTCTTAATCTGATGGAGCAAAAAATTATTTTAACCGGAATTTCAGGATCTCTTTTTATTTCCGATTAAAATCAATTATAAGGTTAAAATCCGGGCGGAAACTAATTTTATTACATCATTTCAGTCATTACCATTTATGACAACAGCAAACCTATTCGTATGTTATAAATATTTTTTACCTTTTCACTGTAAATATTTAAAACAAGCCGAAATCCATTTTTATCAATGAAAAAACACCTCCTGCTTATTGTTATTTTCTCTTTTATTGCCCTAAAATCGCAATGGGTTGAAAATGCCGTACCGAATCCTGAAGAACTGGTCAACCCGCTTATCGGCACACTTTCAAAACCATCGCTGTCCAACGGAAATACGTATCCGGCTGTAGCTGTTCCGCACGGCATGAACTTATGGACGCCACAGACCGGTAAAAACGGAAACGGATGGCAGTATACTTATGATGCCGATAAGATCCGGGGGATTAAACAAACGCATCAGCCTTCACCCTGGATGAATGACTACGGCATGTTTTCCATCATGCCTATTACAGGAAAAATGCGGTTCAGTGAAGATGAAAGAGCCAGCTGGTTTTCCCATAAATCCGAAATATCAAAGCCTTATTATTACAGTGTTTATCTGTCTGATCACAATGTAAAGGCTGAAATCACACCTACAGAACGGGCAGCCCAGCTGCGCCTGACCTATCCGGATTCTAAAAACTCCTGGTTTGTTGTGGACGCTTTTGACAGGGGTTCTGCTATTACTATTATTCCTTCACAGAATAAGATTACTGGATATTCAACACGGTATTCCCGGGGCAAGCTCACCGGTTTTAAAAACTATTTTGTGATCTATGCAGACAAGCCATTTACCAGATATTCTGCATGGAAAGATAAAGATTTTGTACAGGGCGCACTGGAGATCACAGGCGATCACTGCGGTGCAGTCGTAGGTTTTGCAACGAAGAAAGGTGAAAAGGTTCACCCTCAGGGTTGCTTCTTCATTCATCAGCCTGGAACAGGCAGAACTGAATTTACAGAGGGAACTAAATAAAGATTCTTTTGATGATACGTACACGAAAGCAAAATCGGCCTGGAATGAAAAGCTGAAAAGAGTGGAAGTTGCCGGCGGAACTATCGACCAGATGCGGACGTTTTATTCCTGCCTCTACCGGATGCTTTGCTTTCCGCATAAAATGTACGAAATCGATAAAAACGGAAAAGTGGTGCATTACAGTCCGTATTCAGGAAAAACAGAAGCCGGATACCGTTTTGCGGGCACAGGCTTTTGGGATACCTTCAGGGCACTCTACCCTTTCCTCAATCTGGTTTATCCCGGCATCAATGTAGAAATGCAGAAAGGATTAATCAGTGATTATAAAGAAGGCGGCTGGCTGCCGGAATGGTCAAGCCCTTCCTATTCCGATATCATGATCGGCAACAATTCGGCTTCTGTAGTTGCTGATGCCTACGTGAAAGGCCTCAGGTGGCTACGATATTGAAACTTTATATCAGGCCCTGCTCCATGGGGCGAATAATGAAGGGCCACAGGCTACCGGAAGGCTTGGAATTGAATACTATAAAAAACTGGGGTATGTACCGTACGATGTAAAAATCAATGAAAATGCTGCAAGAACACTGGAGTATGCCTATGATGACTTCGCCATTGCCCAGCTGGGAAAAGCATTGGGAAAACCAGAAGCTGAATGGGGCGAATATTACAGGCGTTCCCAGAATTTCAGGAAGGTGATTGATCCGCAGACAAAGCTGGCGCGTGGTAGAAACCGCGATGGAAGTTTCCAGGCACCTTTCAATCCTTTTAAATGGGGCGATGCTTTTACAGAAGGAAACAGCTGGCATTATACCTGGTCCGTATTTCAGGACATCGAAGGCTTAGCCGGACTGATGGGTGGAAGAAAGGAGTTTTCTAAGAAGCTGGACTCTATTTTTGAAATGCCACCGGCATACGATGACAGTTACTATGGCTCAACCATCCATGAAATACAGGAAATGGTGAATGCTGATATGGGACAGTATGCCCACGGAAACCAGCCGGCCCAGCACATCATCTATTTATATAATTATTCCGGGGAGCCCTGGAAAACGCAATACTGGGTTCGAGAGACCATAGACCGTTTGTATCAGCCTACTCCCGATGGGTATTGCGGTGATGAGGACAATGGCCAGACCTCAGCCTGGTATGTGTTCTCAGCACTTGGCTTTTATCCGGTTACCCCGGCAACAGACCAATATGTGCTTGGAGCTCCATTGTTCAGAAAAGCTGTGATCCATCTCGAAAACGGAAAGACCATTGAGGTCAAAGCGGACCTCAACAATAAGGATCACAGATATGTACAGTCATTGAAGATGAACGGACACACATATTCCAAGAACTGGCTAAGCCATCAGGAACTGATGAAAGGTGCTACCCTGAAGTTTAAAATGACTGACAGGCCCGACAAACAGCGGGGAACGGACGAAAAAGATTTCCCATATTCCTATTCCAGCCAACAACCATAAAAAAGAGACAGCTTCCGGCTGTCTCTTTTAGGATTATCTGTATTTACCGAAATCTTCAGGTAAGATATAGTTGCCGGTTAGCGGATCGATGTATACTTCAGATCCGGGAAGCTTTCTTCTTTGCTTTGATGAGCTGACATCAATGACTGCACCAATCAGGCCACCGACCAATCCACCGGTTGCACCACCGATCTGGGCATAGCTTGTATTACTTGCCGGAAATAATTCTTCCTTTTTAGCCTCAATAAAAAGTCCTTTATCATTTCTTAAAATTTCAGCATACCCTACAGGAATGACTTTGTAAGCCACACCCTGGTAAACAAATGCATAGAAATTCCTTATGGGAGTTTTCTCCTCTCCTTTTACTGCTTTGGTAATAATACCTTTATCATTGGTCTGCAAGACCAAACCGGGTTCTGGACTGTGTGTAAAAAAGCTGTAATAGTCTTTGTAGACCCCTTCTTTAAGGCTGTCGGCTTTAAGAATATCAAGCTTATCGCGCAATAGGGAAGCATAATCGGGAAGATCATTTTCCTGGATGCTTAGGTTCCAGGGATTTCTGGTATAAGATGTTTTCAGGAGCTCTGTAAAAATAAGGGTTATTTTCTTGGCCAGGCTCTGTGCCATATATGGCGTGTTGCGGGATGATACCGAGGCTACCGTATCTTTCCTGTACACAAAATGGTATCCGTCGTCTTTCTTAATAAAAGTACTTGCGCGAAGTTCGAGTTTTCCGACAGAATATTTCTCCTTCCTGTCTTCGGATACAGTAAGGTTCTCCAATAAAAAAACCATATCATTACTGCCTTTTCCTGGATTATACTTGTAGAACCAATCTTTGATATCCTGGGAGGCCGTATGTTCAAACATGATTTGTACAGGATCCTCATGATACATCACTGACCCCACCTTCTGGTCCGGCCTCTGATCTATCACGGTAAAGCTTCCGACTGAATTTTTACTGTCTTTCACAGATTTTGAAAGGTCTATAACTTCCGTTTTCTGGGCAGATGCTATCACGGAGAACAGGAGAAGGATACCTATTTTTTTCATATCCCTAATGTAAGCAAAAAAAAGATTTAATCCTTCAGAAATGAATAATTACAAATCAAACGACTCTCACCATACGAATGATGAGAGTCGTCCAACATTAAAAAAATAAACTATTATGGGTTCTGCCTGGGCCCTGTAGCATTGTTCCGTGAAGATTTCCTTTCATTCATTTTATCACGCATCATCCCTTCTGTCTGGAACAGCTTCAGAACTTTCTGGCAGGGAATAATCTGCTGCATTTTATCAGCATATTTTTTACGGTTATCCAGTAACTTCTGTCCTACTTCAAAGCTTTGCTGCAATTTGGCCTTTGCTTCATCATCCGATAATGTTTCAGGATCAAAATTAGGATTGAACTGGCTTTTGATCTGTTTCTGGTTTTCCAGGTATTCATCATACAGCTGGGTAAATTCCGCTTTGTCCTCAGCATCAATATCCAGATTATCGGTTACCATATTATTCCTGAATTTTTTAAGAAGATCTTTTCTTTCCTCAGGAGACAGGTTATTGATGATTTCTTTCCTCTGCTTTGGGTCCATCTTCTTCCAGTCATAATCCGTCCTTTGGGCATTCAGTCCAAAACCGTATATTACAAAAAGCGTGAATAATATTTTTTTCATGTTCCTCTTAATTATACAAATCCAGATAGACATCCTGGGTTGAATTATTAGCCAGCTCACTTATTTCAGCGCTGGAAAATGAATCCAGGTATTCGTTCATCTGAGCTTCTGTCTGTTTGGAAACAGTTTTTACTGTCTGTGGTTTTTTATTGCTTTGATCTGTCACAGCTTGAGCATAGCCGGAATTATTTCCACGATTTTCACTTGTTTGATTATTTTTTTCAACAGAGGTTAAATCAGATTGTAATACTTCATATGCTTGTTCACTTTCTCTGGCAGGCGCAGCTTCTGCTGCATAATTTTTTGTGGTACTGGCTGTATCGTTCACCGGATCATCTCCACCTGAATTCAATACAAATGTAGCACCAAAGACCAAAGCAATTGACGCCGCTGCCGCATAAGCCCAGTTAAGTTTGAAAACAGGGGCTTTCCTGCGTGCTTTTACATCATTCATTACGTTGTCCTGGATATTTTTAAACATATCCTCAGGAACTTTGTAAATATTTTTACGTTCTAATTTTTCTATATCGAACTCTTTCATCTTGGTCATTTCAAAAATTATCTCTCGTAATTTTCTTTTATATATTCCTCTATCTTTTGTTTGGCATAATGATAATTGGTTTTAAGCGTCCCTACGGACATATCCACTATTTTGGATATTTCTTCGTAAGGCAGATCATCATAATACCGCATGGTAAATACCAGTTTCTGCTTTTCCGGCAGGCTTTGTATAGCATTCTGCAATAATATCTGTATCTCCTCTGCGTCACCTTCCACATTATCTGCAACAAGGTTCTGCATATAATAATCCGGATCTTCGTCAGTCTTCTGCATTTTTTTCAGTTTATTGATCTGCTGGAGTGCTTCATTGGTAGCAATCCTATACAGCCAGGTGTACAGCTGGCTATCATTTTTAAACTGATGAAAATTCTGATAAGCTTTTATAAATGTCTCCTGCAAAGTATCCTGAGCAAGGTCTGCGTCCACAATAATCCTTCTTATGTGCCAGTACAATCTACTCTGATAAGCATCCATGAGTGCGCGTACGCCTTTTTCATGCGTCCGTGGGTCCTGCATCATTGAAATAATCTCCGCGTCCTTACTCTTCATAAGATGCTTTCATTGTTTTGGATTACAAAAATAACTGAAAGTTAAATTACTTATTCAATTTTTAATCCAATATCCGATAAATATAAGAATTCTCCCTCTTTCCATAGCTACATCTGCCCCACAACAGCTCAGAAATTTCATGGACCCCGTGTTGACCTGAAACCTACGCATTTGCATTCTGCGTTTTAAAACAATCCGTAAATGCTATGCCTGAGAACTTTACAGAAATAAGAATTAAAGACAGCATATATCTCCCTACTGATAACTGAAGCGAAAACATTATCTTTGTTATATGCAAATTGTAATCATCGGATCCGGAAATGTGGCTTTTCACCTTGCAAAAGCATTCATGCTTAGTCAGATCCCTGTTGCACAGATTTTCGGAAGAAATGAACAGGAATTAAAAAGCATTTCATCAGCATTGAATATCCCTTTTTCAACAGAGCGTCTTGAGAAAGCGGACCTGTACCTCATTTGTGTCAGTGATAATGCCGTAGAAGGTGTTTCGGACATAATAGAAGAAAAAAACTGCCTGGTTGCCCATACTTCCGGTTCTCTCCCTAAAGAAATCCTGAAAGGGCAGTACCGGAAAGCAAGCTTTTATCCCCTGCAAACCTTTTCAAAGGCCAAAGAGCTGAAGTATTCTGAAATCCCGTTTTTTATTGAGGCAGAAAATGCAGAAGACCTGACCATTTTATCGGGCCTGGCTTCCCGTATTTCCGGTCATGTTATGGAAAGCACTTATGAAAAGAGAAAATACATCCACCTGACGGCTGTGTTTGCATGCAATTTTGTAAACCACCTTTTTTCCAGGGCCAAAGAGATTTCAGATTCCCAGGAAATCCCCTTTGATTACTTCCTTCCGCTGATCGATGAAACTGTGCAGAAAATCCACTCGGTAGAGCCGAAAAAGGCACAGACAGGTCCGGCGGTACGGAATGACAGAAGGATCCTGGAACTGCATGAGGAGCTATTGCAGGGCGAAAGCCTGGAAATCTATAAAACAATGAATCATTCTATTCAGAAAATGTATGAGCTATAAAGAGAAATTAAAAGATATCAAGGCCTTTGTATTTGATGTAGACGGTGTGTTTACAGATGGAAGCGTATACCTGCTTCCGGGAGGCAATATGTGCCGGGTAATGAACGTACTGGACGGATACGCCGTCATTAAAGCCCTTAAAAACAATTACCGAATCGGCGTTATTACAGGCGGCAATGACGAAATGGTGAAACACAGGATCGGTTATCTCGGCATTGAAGACTATTACCCTAAATCCCATGATAAGATGGTTGATTTTGAAGACTTCAAGAAAAAATACAAGCTTAAAAACGAGGAGATCCTCACCATGGGAGATGACATCCCGGACCTGCATATCATGAAGCATTCTGCCATCGGTGCCTGTCCGCCGAATGCCGTTGCCGAAATCAAGGAGATCGCAGACTATATATCACCAAAACCCGGAGGTACCGGTGCAGTACGCGATGTGATCGAACAGGTAATGAAGGTCCAGGGAACATGGAAAGATGATCACACCCAATCCGTATAAGCCATGAAATTACTTTTAGCCTCGCAGTCGCCGAGAAGGAAGGAACTGCTTTCAGGATTAGGATTCGATTTTGAGGTGGTGTCCATCAGCTGTGATGAAATTCTCCCGGAGGGAATTGCCATAGATCATGCAGCTGCTTACCTTTCCAAGCTGAAAGCCGGTACATTCAGAAACCTTACCCTTGATGAAGTACTCCTCACTGCAGATACAGTAGTAGCTTTTGACAATACCATACTTGGAAAACCTGCTGATGAAGAGGAAGCCTGGGCTATGATCAGTCAGCTATCGGGCAGAAGTCATACAGTATATACCGGCATCACGGTAAAAACTCCTGAAAAATCCATCACCATGACAGATGCTGCCGAAGTTGAACTGGATACCATTTCTAAAGAAGAAGCGGATTATTACATCCGGAACTACAGGCCTTTTGACAAAGCCGGAAGCTATGGCATACAGGAATGGCTGGGCATGGCCAAGATCAGAAAGATAACGGGAAGCTTTTATACCATTATGGGGCTGCCCACCCATCTCGTTTACAAAATCCTCAAAGAAATATAACCATTTCCCAACATAAATTTTATTATTTTTACAAAATTATCAACCTGCTTATAATAAAAAGCAGATTAGTGAGTTATATTGAATAATGAAAAAGAATATCTTCTTCCTTTTAGCATTTTGCCTAGTCGCTTCCTGTGCCACAAAAACCAAACGGCCGGAACAGCGATCCAAATTCATGAAAGGATTTTCTACATATTACAATACGCTGTTCAATGCGAAAGACGCATTACACAGTGAATTTGAAAGCCGGGATAAGAACCATAAGGATAATTTTTATGCACCTTTTATTCCCATCCTTACGTACGAAGACCAGCCCCTGGGCAGTGACCTGGGACAGTCCGCCGCTTTTGCGGAAAATTCCATGAAGATGGCGGAAGTTAACAACCGGCAGCCCGCCAATAACAGCGGCAGGGGAGCACCGGGAATGCCTCCGCAGATGCCACAGGGAATGCCGGGAGGACCGGGAGCACCCGGGATTACAGCAGGCAATTCCATTTCACAGGATCCTAATCAGCCGGAAAAGAAGGGGGCATCCACACTTCAGATTGCAGAAGCAAAAGCCTTAAAGGCGATCAATAAATATTCGGTCATCAAAAACGGAGAAGAAAAAAACAAACAGATTTTTGATGCTTACATGATCCTGGTACAATCGAGGATTTATCAGAATAAGCCTTTGGAAGCACTGGATGCATTGAATTATGTCTTCACCCATATGAAGGATGACAAGAGGGCTCCGCTAGCCAAAATTTACCAGGGCGTAGCCTATAATGAAATGAAGGATTACCACCGGGCTCAGGAGATCTTTGAGAAGACCCGGGCAGAAGGGGTAGATAAATCACAGGATAAACTGCTGAGTATTTATTATTCTGAATCGCTACTGGATGCAGGCAAAAAACAGGAAGCTGTAAAAGAGCTTGACCGTGCCTTTGACCTGAATACCGACAGGAAGCTGAAAAGCAGGATCGCATTCCTGAGAGGGCAGGTGCTTGAAAATCTCAATCAAAACGATAAGGCGAGGGAAAGCTTCCTTGCCGCATATAAATATGCCAATGATTTTGAATTTGAAGTAAAATCGCAGATCGAAATCGCTAAGACCTTCAATGGGACAGGGGATTACAACGGAGCGAGGGCCTATCTGGAAAACATCAGCAGTAAAGGCACTTATGCTTCCAGGAAAAACGAGTTTTATTACGCATTGGGATTAATGGCGAACAAAGCCGGTAAGAAAGATGAAGCCCAGCAGTTTTTCAGGCAGTCCCTGAAAGAAAAGGTTTCAGACCCTCAGGTACGCGGACTGGCTTATTACGAAATAGGGAAGAGCTACCTGGATAAAAATGATTACATCGGTGCAGGAAGCTATTATGATTCTGCTCTGGCAGTCATGACGTATGAACCTTCCAAGATCCTTCTTCAGGATCAGGCCTTATACATCAAAAAGATCTCTAAAAACTACTACCTGATTAAGAAAAATGACAGTATTCTTGCTTTAGCCAAAATGAGCGAAGCCCAGAAAACCGACTTCTTTTCAAAATACATTGCCAAACTCAAAGCTAAAGAGGAAAAAGAGGAGCTGGAGAAAAGACGTGCAGAAAGAAATAAAGGCTTCGATACAGGAGACTATAGTGCCAATTCGATCTTTGCCAACAGCTCAAATTCTTTCGAGGATTTCGGAGTTGCTGCCAAAGGGTTTTATTTCTCAAATACGGGTACCGTGAACAAGGGTTCTTCCTCATTCAAACAGGTGTGGGGAGACCGGGCACTGGTTGATAACTGGAGGTACTCCAAAAAGATGACGACGATTGAAGACATGAAGAGCGAGGCACTTGGCGTAGCCGCAGCACCTAATCCTAGACGTTATGAACCTGCCTATTATATTGAGCAGATTCCTACAGATGCCGGCAAACTGGATGGGCTGAAAAAGGACCGTGACACCGCTTCGCTCGGACTGGGAATTATGTACCAGAATTACTTCACGAATACCCCGCTGGCCACCAAAACACTCTATGACCTTGTAGAGGTAAAGCCCGAAGAAAAAGTAATGCTGCAGGCTCTGTATGAAATCTTTGCCATGAATTATTTAAAGAACCCACAGGCAGCAGAAAGGGCAAAACAGATCCTCCTGAAGGATTATCCGTATACTTCTTATGCAGAGTTCGCAAGAAATCCCAAGAACAGTACATTTGTAAAATCATCTCCGGAAGTTGAGAATGAATATAAAAGAGCCTATTCATTATTTGAATCCGAAAAATTTGCAGAAAGCAGGGATATCCTGGACCAGACGATTCAGAAATACCCTAAAGATGCGATGGTTCCGAAGCTATATCTGCTGAATGCTTTCAATGCCGGAAAATCAAGCGGCAAGGAGGTAATGATCCTTCAGCTGGAACAGATTGCCCTGAACTATTCCAAAACCCCGGAAGGTGTCAAGGCAAAAGAAATGCTCAACTACCTGAAAAGTGATCTCAGCTTTCAGCCTACGGATAACAGGGGGAATCCGATGCCGCAGAACCAGCAGGCAAACAGGATCCCGGGCCAGCCGGGAACCGCCCAGAATGTGAATGCCGTTTTAAACGGTCCTCCGGTGCAGCAGAATAACAATACGAACCAGCAAAAAAAACCCGGCCTCAATAACAACAGTCCACAGCAGATGCGAATGCAGAATTCCGGCAACGTGCCTGCAAAACCTCAATAATAAAAAAGGCGAAGATGATCATCTTCGCCTTTTTTATTCACTATTTTTTAGGTCAAACCGGATCGGACGGTTTCTTTTTCTTGACGCCATGAAAATCTTTCAGGTAGAAAGGTTCAAAATAGGCGATATCTTCAAATTCACTTTTTCCGGTTTTCTCCAGTGTTTTGCGGATCAGGTACTGCGCGGAAGGGTAGATGGTATCGTTGAACACGGCATCCGGAAGCTGCAGCACGTCTTTGGCTTTTTTGGCTCCATCGCCTACGAAGACTACTTTTTTATCCTTTAATTCAATAAAAGAATTTTCATCGAGTACCTTTGCTTCGGTAGGGAAAACCTCATGTCCTGTTGTACCATCATAAACAGCCGTATATACTTCCATCCTCCTCGCATCGATCAACGGCACTATAAAGTCATAGTTTTGACCTAAAAAAGGCTCTATCATGCTTTCCATTGAATTCACAGCAACCAACGGAACCTTGAGACCATAGCAGAAGCCTTTGGCCGAAGAAGATCCGATCCTAAGGCCGGTATAGGAACCCGGACCTTTTCCCAGAGATACTGCTTCAATTTCTTTCAATGATATTCCGGCTCCTTCCAGCGCCCATTCGACAAAAGTGTGAAGGCTCTCCGACTGTTTGTAGTTTTCTGAAACTTCTTCACACAGGCACAGCAGCTTCTCATCATCAGATACAGCTACCGAACAGTTCCTGGAAGAGGTTTCAAGGTATAATATTTTCATTTTAAATGTAACCGTTTTACAATAGGCAAATGTAAGCCATTATTCTGAGACTATTTTCTGTAGATCGTTCTGGGCTCTGCCTGGGCAGAAGGGTAAATGGTCATATCAGAAATGCAGACATGTTTCGGCGCATTCACACAGTAGGCAATGGAATCAGCTATATCTTCAGCTTTGAGGGCTTCGTAGCCTGCATACACGGTGGCTGCACGTTCCTGGTCTCCCTTGAACCTTACCAGCGAAAAATCGGTTTCCACAGCTCCAGGCTGGATATTAGTCACCCTGATTCCGAATTCGGTCAATTCAAGTCTCATTCCATCTGAAATAACGTCTACGGCCTTTTTCGTAGCACAGTAAACGACACCATTGGCGTACGTCTGCCTTGCCGCTACTGAACTGATGTTGACGATATGCCCGGAATTCCTTTCCTTCATCCCCGGTATTACCATTTTTGAGACGTACAGAAGCCCTTTCACGTTACCGTCGATCATAGAATCCCAGTCCTCCGTTTTTCCGGCCGATAGCGGATCAAGCCCATGCGCATTGCCGGCATTGTTGATCAGTACATCAATCGTCCTCCATTCTTCAGGTAGTGTTCCGAATGCCTGTTCAACTTCTTCAAGGTTCCTCACATCAAACCTGAGTGTAAAAAAAAAGACTTCCGTAAAGGCAGATAGGCGTTTTTGTTCCTCTTCTAGTACAGCAGACCTTCTCCCGCAGATGATGATTCTGTTTCCCTGTGAGGCAAGAAGCTCTGCCGTTGCTTTCCCGATTCCGGAAGTGGCTCCGGTCACTAATATCGTTTTCATAAGTTCTATATTTAAATTGAACGTAACATTTTTATTTATATATCCTTAATGGTTACATTGTTATATTGGTACATTATTAAATTGCTATACCTGCTAATTCGCATCAAATGCATCAAAAGCATGGATGATATGCTCAACTACTAAATTTTTCTGCTCGTCAGGAAGCACGGTAATAATATCAAACCTGACTTCCTGATCCCTGTTGTATTCTTCAAGATAATGGTCGGCAGCAGAAACGATCAGTTTGATTTTTGATTTTTTAACCGCCTCCTGAGGAAGCATGAAGGCATCTGTGGAACGTGCTTTTACCTCAACGATAATAATTAAATCATCTTTTTCAGCAATAATATCGATTTCCGCTTTCTGGAACCGGAAGTTCCTTGACAGGATCCTGTAACCGTTCCTGAGAAGATGCTCAACCGCCAGATTTTCTGCTTTTTTACCGAAATCATTATGTGTTGCCATCGATTTTTGAGTTTTAGGGTAGGAGGTTTCCTGAGTTTGAGAGTTTATTTTAAGCTGTTAATTTTATGATCAGTATTCTCTTGAAAAGTACAGGATGGTAGTCCTCATTCTTCTTTTACTTCCGGAACTGCCATGCCCACCAGATCAGGACGATCTGTAAAGGCAGTCTCAGAACGGTCAGCCAAAAGTATTTGTGCTGGATCAGGTAGAACTTTCTTGCCATCTCAATATTGGCAGGAAACACCGCTATGAACAAAGCTATACAAAGATAGGCACCAAACTTCTGGGTCGCCGGGAACAGGAGAAGGATTCCACATACCATTTCCGCTATCCCGCTGATGTATACCATAGGCAGGTGAAACGGAATATAACCGGGCATGATTTTCAGGTAGGTTTGCGGCTTAACAAAATGCATGATTCCGGCTGCTACCAGTAAAAATGCCAATATGTACTTTGAATACAGCATGATTAATTCTTAAAGTGTAATGAAACGGTTTCTCCCACTTTCAATGATGCCTGCCCGCCTATAATCAATGGCCTGTTGTCACGGATATGCCCATTCGGAAAACCGAATGCAACGGGAAATCCATATCTCGAAACCTTTTCAGAAATGATCCGGTAAGCCATTCCGTCAAAGCTTTCCTGATATTGCGGATTATCTTTTTCATCACCCATATTGGTCATGCCTCCTATGATCAGTCCTTTGATCTTTTTAAAAACGCCGGCAAGCTCAAGGCTCATGATCATACGGTCCAGTGCATAGAAGTTTTCTCCGATATCTTCGATAAAAAGAATGTTATTTTTGAAATCAAAAGAATATTTCGTTCCCAAAAGAGCATATACCAAGGCAAGGTTTCCTCCGATCAGCTTTCCCTCTTCTTCTCCATATCGGTTCAAGGAATGGGGAAGAAGAGTATATTCCGGAAGGTTCCCGGCAAGGATACCGAATATCCCATCATAGCTTTCTTCCGTTACCCCAAAGCTGGATGTTTTCACCGTCTGCCCGTGGACAGAGGCATAGCCCTTCTTCATCAGATAGCTTTGGATCACGGTATTATCCGAATATCCGATGTACCATTTCGGATGGTTTTTGAATGACTTGATCTTTATCTTCCGGAGCAGGTGCTGACATCCGTATCCGCCTCTGGAAGCCCAGACTGCTTTAATATCTGGATCATTGAGGGCATTGTTGAGGTCTTTCAACCGTTCTTTTTCGGTTCCGGCATAGGAATACCCATTTGAGAATTGGCTGTAAAGATGTGTTCCCAATACAGGTTCAAAACCTCTGTTACGGATCATCTGCAATCCCTGTTCCAGCTGCGCAGGATTTACAGAACCGGCAGGGGAGATAATGGCAATGGCATCACCGTTTTTTAACGGTTCCGGAAGTATTATTTTGCTCATGGTGTTTTTGATATTTTACTTCTTTCTTTTCAGCCTCTTCCAGCCTTTTATCAAACTGGTTGAATTTTTTAAAGCTCTGTAAAAAGATAAAGAAGCTGAATACTATTAAAATTCCGCCTACAATTCTCCTGATCTGGTTGGCCAGTTTCTGGGTCAGCTTATCGTGGAACTGTTTGGCAAGAAATATTTTAGCAAGGTCTATGCCCAGATAGGTCGCAATGACAATGCCGATATATAAAATAAAATTGCCGGTATCCGGATACTGATTTCGTACCGAAATCACCGTTACCAGCCAAAAAAGAATGACTCCTACGTTCAAAAGGTTGAAGAAAAATCCGTTGGCAAACGTCTTGACGTAATTCTGACTGATAAATTTCTCCTCACCGTGCATGTGCATCTTGGTTTTGGTGACCATCATTACGATTCCGTAAGCAAAGATGAGGATGGAAGTAATGCGGTAAAACCCGGGATGCTTGTCAATCAGCGTTACAATGTCTGCACTTGCATAATAAGCAGCGACAATACATAACAGGTCTGCTGAAATCACTCCGATATCAAGAGCTAAAGCATGTTTTGGACCTCGGGAAAAACTGGTTTCAATCAACAGGAAAAAAATGGGTCCTATGAAAACCAGGCTCAGCATAAATCCCAGTATGATGGCAGAAATTATTAATTCAAACATTTATAATTTGTTTCAAAGCCAAATTTAAAGATTATATTTTTATTTGAATTAAATCTGCCTTTTGAGTTTGAATTAAAAGAAAAGAAAAAAGACCACAAACTGTGATCTTTAAACTATTGCTATTGGATTAAGCCTTCTAGAGCTTACATATTCTTAGTCAGAACAAATTATCCTGATAGGGATTTTGATTTCCAGCTTTTATTGTAATTAATCAACAATCTTGAAATCCAGCTGTTTCTGTATCAGGTTAGCTTTAACCACCTTGATCTGAACCTGATCTCCCAACTGGTATCTTTTTTCTTCCGTGCCTGTTTCCGTACACCGCATGGGTTTTGGCATCATACGTATAGGAATCATCCACAAGATCTCTTAGCTTGATCAGTCCTTCGGCACCGTTCTCAGGGATTTCAACCCAGAATCCGAATTCCGCCACACCGGAAATTACGCCGGTAAATGTTTCACCCAGATGTTTTTCCATGAACTTGACCTGCATAAACTTGATGGAATCCCTTTCCGCATCGGCAGCTAATCTTTCCATGGCACTGCAGTGTTTCGCTTGTTCCTCCAGAGCATTCTTATCCGGGGATTTGCCGCCGTTAAGGTAATGCTGGAGCAACCTGTGGGCAATCAGGTCGGGATAACGACGGATCGGAGAGGTAAAATGACTATAATAATCAAATCCCAATCCGTAATGTCCGATCGGTTCCGTAGAATAAACCGCTTTGCTCATGCTGCGCATGGCCAGGGTTTCAATCATGTTTTCTTCTCCTTTACCTTTTACATCATGCAATAACTGGTTCAGTGATTCCGCTACTTTTTTCGTATTCGCGAGGTCCATTTTATATCCGAAAGTAGATACAAAATCTCTCAGGGCTTCCAGCTTTGCCGGATCCGGATCCGCGTGAACCCTGTAGATAAAGGTATTCTGTGAGATATCTCCTTTTTTGTTCAATGATATAAATTCGGATACTTTTTTATTGGCCAACAGCATGAATTCTTCGATGAGGTGGTTTGAATCTTTGCTGATCTTGAAGTATACACCTACCGGTTCATTGTTTTCATCCAGATTAAATCGCACTTCGCTACGGTCGAAGGTAATGGCCCCTTGGCGGATCCTTTCTGCACGCATGATTTTAGCCAACCTGTCCAGTACATTGATTTCTTCCTGAAGATCTCCCTGCTGGGTTTCAATTCTTTCCTGGGCTTCTTCATAGGTAAACCTGCGGTCTGAGTGGATCACTGTCCTCCCAAACCACTGTTTGTGGATCTTGGCATCGTCATCCAGCTGGAAAACTGCGGAAAAGGTAAATTTATCTTCATTCGGACGTAGTGAACAAACATCATTACTCAGCACTTCCGGAAGCATGGGTACCACACGGTCTACCAGATATACTGAGGTTGCCCGCTGATATGCTTCGTCATCCAGTTGGGTTCCCGGAATTACATAATGTGATACATCTGCAATATGAACTCCGATTTCCCAGTTTCCGTTGTCCAGTTTCCTGATGGATAATGCATCATCAAAATCTTTGGCATCTTTAGGGTCAATGGTGAAGGTACATACATCACGCATATCCCAGCGTTTGGCTACTTCTTCATCACTGATGCTGCGGTCAATTTTATCTGCGTCCCGTTCCACTTCCTCAGGAAATGTGTAGGGTAATCCGTATTCAGCAAGGATGGAATGGATCTCAGTTTCATGTTCCCCCGGTGCTCCCAAAACCTGGATGATCTCTCCTTCAGGATTTTTATCTCCCGGCCTCCATTCCGTCATTTTTACGATCACCTTATCTCCATTTTCCGCTCCTCCGAATTTACCTTTCGGAATGAATATATCAGTATTGATCGTTTTCTTGTCACAGACCACAAATCCGAAGTCCTTGTGAGGAACAACCTGCAAGGTCCCTACGAATTCCGTTCTGGTTCTTTCCAGAACTTCCAGGACGGAGCCTTCCAGCTTTTTGCCTTTATAAGTATAAGTAACAATTAAAACTTTATCACCTTGTAGCGCATCTTTTACATTTTTGGAATGGATAAAAATATCATCTTCGATACCTTCTACGCTCACATAGGCATTACCCGACTGGTTAAAATCGATGGTTCCTGTCAGGGTTCCTTTAATGTTAAGGTTAACGATGTATTTTCCTTTTTCAGATTCTTTGATCCTGTCTGAGGCCTGCAATTTATGCAGCGCCTGGATTACAAGTTCTCTCTGCCTGGGATTCTTATAATCGATTCCGTCTGCAATCTGTTTGTAATTATAAACTTTTGTTGAGTTTTCGTTCATATAACGGAGAATCAGCTTTCCGATCTCCCGGAGTTTATGGTCATTTTTCTGACTTATATATTTTCTTTTTTTTGGCATTTTAAATTCTTTTTATAAATCGGATGGCTCCGATGATTAATATGATCCGGATGATTACATAATATCATAATTCTTTTCCAGATCCTGTTTTTTACATTCTACTGCATTGGATTTTTTTATTCACCATAATCCGGAATAAAAATACACAAAGGTTTTATTTCAAATGTAATATTTGTTTTACAACATCAATTTTCTTTCCAACTGCCGGATAACAGAAGCCTTTAGTTGATATAAATATACTATAAAATTGGAGAAGGGAAATAGAAAACCGTTAACAAAAATGCTGATCGGCATCATGCAGGTTATATGGAATTGACAGACTGGTACATTCTGTCAGACGCCGCAAATATACGAATAAAAAATAAATAAGGCTTGCAAATTGATTTACAAGCCTTTATAATTTAACAGAATGCAATTTTATCTACTCTGGTCTGGTGTCTTCCGCCTTCGAAATCGGTAGACAGAAATTTGTCTGCAATTTCTATGGCCAGCTCCTTGGATATGAACCTCGCCGGGATGGATATCATATTCGCATCGTTGTGCTGTCTTGCCAGTGCTGCGATCTCCGGCATCCAGCATAATGCACACCTGATCTTTTGATGCTTGTTCGCTGTAATCTGTACTCCGTTTCCGCTTCCGCAGATCAGGATGCCCAGCTCGTTTTCTCCATTTTCTACAGAGGTCGCTGCGGGGTGTACAAAGTCCGGATAATCCACACTGTCTGTGGAAAACGTTCCAAAATCCTGAACCTCAAAGTTTTCTGAAAGAAAGTTCTTAACAATTTCTTTGTACTCAAAACCAGCGTGGTCAGCCGCAATAGCGATTTTTCTTTTCATAACAATTTTATTAAGTCTCTTTTTGATCTATTTCTCTGCAAAGGTAAGAATATTCACAAAGTTTGTTAGCCGTTCGGGGATTAATTGTTTAAAGCTTTGTTAGTAAGTGTGGATAAGTCCCGTAAAATAAATGTTTCGTAACATTGAAAAAATTTGTAATAGAAATCCTTTTTATATTTTTCATGAAAATGTTCGCAGAACTTTCCTTCAGAAATTCTCCGGCTTTTCCAGAAATCAGTTATTCATAAAGGAAATTGGGGAAAAGTTATCCATATTTGTTAATAAGTACCTGAAAAAACTGATTTCCAAAAAATTATAATGTAAATAAAATGTGAATTGTACCTCCAAACAAATGTTATGAAGTATTTCCTGAAAACTTATCCCCTAAATTCACAACACTCAACAACAGTAACATTATTTTTTTTTATAGAAAAAGAAATTGTTGGTTAGTGAGTGTTGGGTGTGCGGATTAATTTTTCTGAAAACTTTTATTTGTTCCGATTCGTTCCCAGATTTTAAAATCTTACATTTGTGAAAGAGAAAATTCTACGATATTTTATGAAAACAATCAAAGATTTTAATTTTAAAGATAAGAAGGCCCTTGTTCGGGTTGACTTCAATGTTCCGCAGGATGAGCAGCTGAAAGTAACAGACAATACCAGGATTGTCGCTGTGAAGCCAACCGTTGACAAAATTCTGGCAGATGGGGGTGCTGTAATCCTTATGGCTCACCTGGGTAGACCCAAAGGTGAAGTAAAAGATGAGTTCTCTTTGCGTCATATTGTGGACGAAGTGTCCAGCGTTTTGGGAAAGGAAGTCAAATTTGTTGATGAGTGCGTAGGGGAGAAGGCTGAACAGGAAGCTCAGGCGCTTCAGCCCGGCGAAATCTTATTGCTGGAAAATCTGCGCTTTCATAAAGAAGAGGAGAAAGGGGATGAAGGTTTTGCCGAGCAGCTTTCAAAACTTGGAGATGCTTATGTAAACGACGCATTCGGGACCGCGCACCGTGCGCACGCTTCCACTGCAGTTATTGCTAGGTTTTTTCCATCAACTAAGTTTTTCGGTTTATTGATGGCTAAAGAGCTTCAGGCTATCGACAAGGTATTAAAAAGCGGGGAGAGACCGGTAACAGCTATTTTGGGTGGATCTAAGGTGTCAACTAAAATTACCGTTATTGAAAATATACTTCCGGCTGTTGATAATCTGATTATTGGTGGAGGGATGTCCTTTACCTTTATTAAGGCTTTAGGCGGAAAAATCGGAAATTCGCTCGTTGAGGATGATAAGCTTTCTCTAGCCATAGAAATCCTTGGGAAAGCAAAAGAGCATAATGTAAAAGTTTATTTGCCTTCAGATACGATCGTTGCTGAGAGCTTTAGCAATGATGCAGAAAGAAAAGAAGTTGATATTTATGCTATTCCTGACGGATGGATGGGAATGGATGCAGGAAATAAATCCAGGGATCAGTTCAATGATGTATTGCTGAACTCCAGAACCATCCTTTGGAACGGGCCGATTGGTGTATTTGAGATGCCTAATTTTGCTGAAGGAACCATTGCTTTAGGAAACAGCATTGCAGAGGCAACCAAGCTGGGTGCTTTTTCCCTGGTAGGAGGAGGCGACAGCGTTGCGTTTGTAAAACAATTCGGTTATGCAGATAAAATGAGTTATGTGTCTACCGGTGGCGGTGCGATGCTTGAAAGCCTTGAAGGACTTGAACTTCCAGGAGTAGCTGCTATCAATAAGTAAAAAATATTTTTTATAAAAGAAGAGGTCCTCTGAATTTTCAGAGGACCTTTTTTGTTTTATGACTGTTTATACTTTCATGCTAATTTGTCAATGGCTAACCAGATCAAAATTTAAAGCGTATCAAGAATACTCAAAGAAATTAAGTTTTTTAATTTTTATATATTCAATTAAATCAAATGACAGATTTCTATCTTCTTATAATTTAAAAAAATTCAAATCATCAGGGTAGGGTAGCCATCAAATTTTTTTGCTCTTTGATTAATAAGGAACAATTATTTTACTTCTGATTACTCTGAAAAAACAAAAATTTATAGAAGAATACGAAAAATTGGCTTTCAGAAATAGCCCAAAAATCGATTTTCTATCTTTTTTCGATAATGTATATCAAACTTGAAAATTCGTTCGAAAAAAGGGCTTTTACGTTAGAAATCGTTCCGTGAACTACAGCTTTTACCCAAAAAAACGGTGATTTACGGTATTTTTCGCTGAGCATGGAGATGTAATAGGAATCAAGCACCAATGGTTTTATTTTTCGCAGTTTCCATCCTGATTTCTTTCTGATTAAATTTTCCATTCCGTTTTTAGAGAAATGAAAGATATGTCTGGGTACATCATACGCTGCCCAATACGGCCCGTAATGTTTTGCATCATAAGACGTAGGATTAGGAACTGCTATGATGAGCAGTCCTTTGTCCTTTAATTTTTCATGAAACAAGTGGAGCATTTCATCCTGGTTTTCTATATGCTCAAAAACATGCCACAAAGTGATAGCATCTAAAGTTCCATCTTCAATATTTCTTATATCATTAACCAGCGATGCTTTTTTTAGTTTTGCTGCAGCTGCTGTACGGGCATCCGGATCCGGTTCAAATCCTAAGGTTTCAAAATCATTTTCGATAAATTTCACAAATTGTCCGGCACCACATCCGTAGTCTAATACCTTTCCACCTTTGGAAATCCTGTCCAGTAGAATTGTCTTTTTGTATTGCAGATTAAACGACTGAAGGAATTTATACAGTTTTTCCTTCAGGCTCCCTGAATCCTGATGATGGGAAATGTAATCCTCACTTTCATAATATCTTGACAGATCAGATGGAATAGGGGAGGTTTTAAAAACTCCCGGAGTTTCCGTTTCTTTAATATCAAAAATTTCCTGCGAGAGAAAATGATCTTTTATTTTCATTGAATAAGCATAAATCGTTATTAAAAGCTATGAATTGTGGATAAGTTGAGTATAACTTTTAATTTTTTATTTTGATATGTTTCACGTGGAACATCTTCATCTTATCTTCCTAAATAAACCAGCAAAACATTGATATCTGCCGGTGAAACTCCGCTGATTCTTCCTGCCTGAGCAATGGTTTTAGGACGGACACGTGTCATTTTCTGTTTAGCTTCTGCGGACAGACTGGATAGTTTCGTAAAATCGAAATCTTCAGGGATTTTGATATTCTCCAGACGGTTCAGTTTTGCCACATTTTCCTTTTCTTTTTCAATATAGCCTCTGTATTTGATGTTGACCTCTGCCTGTTCTCTTACTTCGTCGTTGTATTGCGAAAGAAAATTACCGATAGATTCTATGGATTCAAGCTTTTCCAGTGTCATATTAGGTCTGGTAAGGATCTGAGAGGCTCTGTAAGCCTGATCCACAGGACTGCTTTCAATGGATTCCAGGATAGGATTAATTATACCCGGTTTTAAAGAAGATTCCCTTAAAAATGACTCCAGTTCTTCGCTCTGAGCCACTTTCTTTTCTACTGCTTTCAGTCTTTCTTCTTTTGCTAAACCTAAATTGTAGGCTTTTTCCGTTAGCCTGATATCTGCATTGTCCTGTCTGAGAAGAAGGCGGTATTCTGCTCTGGATGTAAACATCCTGTAAGGTTCTTCGGTACCTTTTGTAATAAGATCATCAATAAGAACTCCGATATAAGCTTCATCCCTGTTCAGAATAAATTCGTCTTTTTCATGAACTTTATTATGCGCATTAATACCTGCTATCAGTCCCTGACCGGCTGCTTCTTCATATCCAGTAGTTCCGTTAATCTGTCCGGCGAAATATAAATGATCAATTAATTTTGTTTCCAGTGTATGCTTTAACTGGGTAGGAGGGAAGTAATCATATTCAATGGCATATCCCGGACGGAAAACTTTTACATTCTCAAACCCCGGAATGTGTTTCATTGCTTTGATCTGAACATCTTCAGGCAACGAAGAACTGAAGCCATTCACGTAGATTTCAACAGTTTTCCATCCTTCAGGTTCTACAAAAAGCTGATGCCTGTTTCTTTCTGCAAACCGGTTGATCTTATCTTCGATACTAGGGCAGTATCTTGGACCTAAACTCTGGATCGTTCCATTGAACATTGGACTTCTGTCAAATCCTTCGCGTAAAATATCATGTACCGTTTCATTGGTATATACAATATGGCAGCTTAATTGTTTTGTTAATTTAGGTGTATCAAGATAACTGAACTTTTGAGGATTTTCATCTCCTTTTTGTTCTTCCATTTTAGAATAGTCCAGGCTTCTTCCGTCTACGCGGGGTGGGGTACCGGTCTTCATTCTTCCTGCTTCAAACCCTAAAGAAACCAGTTGTTCTGTGATTCCGAAAGCTCTTGGTTCACCCATTCTTCCACCTCCCAGTTGTTTATCGCCCACATGGATCAATCCGTTCAAGAATGTTCCATTGGTTAAAACAACAGATTTTCCCTTTATTTCAATTCCTAAAGAAGTTACTACTCCTTTTACGGTATTATTTTCAACGATCAATTGTTTTACCATATCCTGGAAGAAATCCAGATTAGGTGTATTTTCAAGGGCGAGCCTCCATTCTTCAGCAAAAAGCATCCTGTCGTTTTGTGTTCTTGGAGACCACATGGCTGGTCCTTTGGAGAGGTTAAGCATTTTGAATTGTATGGCGGATTTATCTGCCACAATTCCTGAATATCCGCCCATCGCATCAATTTCTCTTACAATCTGCCCTTTGGCTATTCCACCCATGGCAGGGTTGCAGCTCATCTGTCCGATGGTCTGCATATTCATTGTAATCAACAGGGTTTTTGAACCCATATTGGCAGCAGCGGCAGCGGCTTCACAACCGGCATGTCCTGCACCTACTACAATTACATCATAAACTTCTGAAATCATCTTTATATGCTCTTTAAAGCGCTAATTTTATTATTTTATCTAAAATGTTTCACGTGAAACATTAGTTGAGAATAGGTGTTTAAAAGCCCTGATAGACGATGTTTTAACCCTATTGATTAAAGCAGATTATAGATATTCTTTAATAAACTTTAATATTGATTCAGATAAAAATCTTCTTTGCTTCTCATGAGCTTTTCTTCTTCTTCAGTCTTGTCTTTATAGCCGGATAAATGAAGAATCCCATGGGCTAAAACCCTTCTGAGCTCTTCTTCATAATCTCTGGAAAGGGTAGAAGCATTATCTGAAATACGCTGCAAAGATACGAAAATCTCCCCGTTTATGGTTTTGCCTTTTACGTAATCAAAAGTTATGATATCCGTATAATAATCATGCTGAAGATAGTCCTGATTAATTTTGAGAAGATATTCATCATCACAAAAAATATAATTGATTTCACCGGGCTTTTTACCTTCTGAAATAATAATGGATTCCAGCCATTGTATATAATCTGAATTTACAGATTCCGGTTGAGTTTCATAAAAAAATTGTATCATAATTTTAAAACCAGTGTCCTAATATTACACTGAAAATGCCTTTTTGATTATTCCTAAGTGAATGGCTGAAGTTTATCTTTATCTGTCCGAAAGGAGACTTGTATCCTGCCGTAATACCCAGTGAACTGTAATTAAGTTTTACTGCCTCTTCTACAGAAATAGAATCTGAAAGATTGGCAAATGTAAATGTTCCGGTAATAAAATAATTCTTATTGAAACGGAACTGGAGGTCATTGGATGCCATCACAACATTATTCGTAGCCATCTGTGCAAAATAGAATCCTCCGAAGCTCTTGAAATTAATTACATTCTGTTCAAAGATGCCTCCGAGCCTGTAACGATAGTATTCCGGCAGTTCTTCTCCGATGGTTATCCCACCATACAAGTTCAAGTGATAAGAAAATTGTTTTGAAATAGGAATATGGATGCGGATGTCTGCCTGTACCTGTACCGGTTTATCCTTCACTTCTGAACTTAGAACATCTATCAGCTTTCCTTCCGCAGACATATAAAAACCTTTAGTGGGGAACTCTTTATCATTCTGGGTATCACTCTTCACAAATACATACGGATTCAGGAAGCGGCTGTAGCGCTTATTTGTTCCGTTCATATTGGCTTCAAAGTAATCATGGCTGATTCCTCCTCCGATGGCAAATTTATCCTTCCAGATAGATTGGATGTAAGCTTCATTCCTGAACCATTCCCAATTGTCGATTTCATTGTTTTCCTGATCCCTCAGATCGAAATTCATTCCTGAGGAATAGATTCCCAACCCTGGAATATAACCGTTATCGATAAAATAGTTCAGGTAATATCTCGGCTTATCTCCCACAATAACGTCCAGTGAAAGGTTGGTATTCCGGAATAATAGTCTTTTGGCAGAATAATTCAGCAATAATCCTGTTTTAAAGACCTCATCATAATGCAACCCGAATTTTAGAAAATGGCGGGTATCATCTTCAGTAACGTACAGCTTAAGATAGTTGCTGTCATTTTGGGTCACGATATCATAATTGATGAACCGGTAATTATTTGTTGCGATCAGTTTATCAATCATTTTATTTATACTTCCGTAAGTCTGCATGGAGGGCAGGCGAAGACCCATTTTTCCTAGTACGTAGTTTTCACCGTAGATCCTGCTTCCGATCAGTTCTATGCTGTCTATCTTATAGACATTGGAATAGATTGGGTTCATAGGCTGTCTGAGATGGTCATATGTCCTTTTGGGAAGTTCATTGAGAATAGCTGAATATTTTTCGCCTTCAACATAGCCGCTGTCCAGTATTTTTTTCTTTTCATCATAGCTGGTAGCACTCATTCCCGTAAGGTTTGGTTTAATATTGATATCCGTATATTCATATTGTTTTTTGGTATCTCTCCTGATGCCAAAATCAATGATCTGATTCAGAATGGCAATAATGCTGTTTAAATCTTCTCTTTTGGAAAGATCCTGGTTAAGGTCCACTCCGATAACAATATCAATTCCTTTATCCTTTAAAGGCTTTGAAGGATAATTGACAGACATAGCTCCATCTATATAAATGCTGTCACCCACTTTTACGGGATCCATAAGAGAGGGGAAGGCAGAACTCGCCATAATGGACTGCACAAGATCTCCCTTTTCAAATATTTTCATGTCACCGCTCTCGAGATTAGTAGCAACGCACATAAACGGAATCGGCAATTTTGAAAAATCATTGATGTTGGAAACGTTCTTGAGGAGTTCTTTCAGAAGGTAAACATTTTTCTGGCCGGTGCTGATAGAGGAGGGAAGTGTAATCTTACCATTTTTCAAAGGGATCGAGAGAAGGTATTTATCCACTGATTTATTAAAGAAGGTGGCTTCCTGCCGGGACTTAGGATCCAGGATCAGTGAATAAAAGTCTGTATCCATGACGATCTTTTCAATATCTTTCGCAGAATAGCCGGAAGCATATAAACCTCCTACAATGGCTCCCATGCTGGTCCCGGCAATATAATCTACTTTTACGCCCAGGGAATCCAGGACTTTAAGGACACCAACGTGAGCAAATCCTTTAGCTCCGCCACCAGCCAGTGAGAGACCGATCCTGGGATTTTTCGGGATCTTAAGATCTTTTCGGACCTGTGCACCCATCAGATGCAATAAGAGAAAACAGAAGAGTAACAGAAATTTTTTTTTCATATTTAGTCTTTTATGTAAATCCGCTTCACACGGGGAGCAATGGATGTTAATACTTCATAAGTGATGGTGTTGCAGTACCCTGCGAATTCTTTCAGGCTTGGCTGTCCATTAAACAGGATTACCGGGTCGCCCTCTTTTACATGCGGAATATCATCGATATTAATCATCATCATATCCATGCATACATTTCCTACTATTGGCGCCAGTTTTTTGCCAATGCCTACTTTTCCGACCTGATTTCCGATAAGACGCGGAATTCCGTCCGCATAGCCCACTGGGATAGTCGCTATTTTTGCCGGATGGTCGGCTTTGTATCTCCGGCTATACCCTACAGATTCTCCTTCCTGTATTTGCAGAATCTGGGAGATTACCGTTTTAAAACTTACAACAGGACGAAGCTGTTTTTTTATATCACTATTTTGTGATTCTCCCAGCATTCCGATTCCGATCCTTACCATGTCATACTGATAATCCGGATATTCTGTAATCCCTGATGAATTGAGGATATGGCGTATAGGGCTGTAGCCTAAATTTTTAATCAGAGTGTCTGAATTTTTCCTGAAAATGGCCATCTGCCGAAGCGTAAATTCTTTTTCAGACGGCATATCTGAAGAGGAGAGATGGCTGAAAATACTTTCTACCCTGAGATTTTTATGGCGAAGGGCTTCTAGTAGAGGTGCAAGATCGGCTTCTTTAAAGCCAAGCCTGTTCATTCCTGTTTCCAGCTTGATATGGATAGGATAGCGTTCATCATATCCTGCCTTCTGTACTGCATCATTAAAAAGTTCCAATACCCTCAGGCTATAAATTTCAGGTTCAAGGTTGTATTCAATAACCGCTTCATAACTGTGCTGTTCAGGGTTCATAACGATAATAGGCGCTGTGATTCCTTTTTTCCGGAGCTCAACACCTTCATCGGCATAAGCTACCCCCAGATAATCGATGTGGTGGTGTTGCAGGAATTCAGCGATCTCGTAGCTTCCCAACCCGTATGCATTGGCTTTTACCATGGCCATCATCTTAGTTCCAGGGTTCAGGAGCGATTTGTGATAATTGATATTATGAAGGACGGCATTCAGGTTGACCTCAAGAACGGTATCATGTTTTCTGAGTTCAAGAATATCTTTAAGTCTTTCAATACCAAATTTTCTTGCTCCTTTGAGCAGGATGATCTGATTATTGATTTCAGTAAGCCGCTTGCTGTCAATCAGTTCCTGAGTATTATTGAAAGTGAATATTTCGGATGTAAATAAATGGCTGAACCGGGTAATCACTTCGCCTATCAGGAAAACAGTATTGAAATGCTGTTCGTTAACCAGGTCTGCAACTTCAGTGTAGAGCTCTTCAGCATTGGAATTGACGCCCACAATATCCGTAAGCACAAGAGACTTTTGAGGTTTATTATATTCCTTCAGGAACTGTAATGCTGTTTTAAGGGAATCCAGGTCAAGATTGAAAGAGTCATTGATGATGATGTTGCTCTTGATGCCCTCAATAGCTTCCAGCCTCATCTCTATGGATTTTAACGCATTGATTTTCTCAATGACTTTTTCATTGGAAAGATTCAGTTCCTTCAGCACTGTAATTAAAGCCAAAGCATTGGTAAGCGTTGCTTCATCCCTCTGATGGGCCGGAAAACTAAGCTCCTCTCCGAAGTACTGAACAATGAGGTCTTCATCTTTTACATTCTTTTGGAGATAAACCTGATTGGAAGCGCTGAGTCCGTATGAGATTAATTTCTTACCTGAGTAAAGGTCTTTTATCTTTTTGTCAGTCAGTATATTATCTCCATTATAGATAATCACCTCCGAATTTTTAAACAGGATGACTTTCTCCTCAATAAGCTGCTGTTCAGACCGGAAGTTTGCTGCATGAGCATTTCCGATATGCGTCAGGAGACCAATCTGAGGATGAAATATCTGTTCCAGCTTCTGCATTTCGCCCGGCTTTGAAATTCCCACTTCAAAAATGCCCAGTTCATGAGAATCATTGATCTGCAGCAGAGATAGCGGAAGGCCGATCTGTGAGTTGAAACTCTTCGGGCTTTTTACGGTTGAAAATTCATTCCAGAGGCATTGGTACAGCCATTCTTTCAGGATGGTTTTTCCGTTGCTTCCCGTAATGCCGATTGATTTGATCCGTGCATGTCCGAAATGATAGGCAGCCAGCTGCTGAAGGAAATCAACAGCATTCTCTACGATGATCCAGGTGACCTCTTCAAACTGAGGATAGTGATGCTCAGAAATAATCACCCGTATTCCTCTGTCTACAGCAGATTCAATGAATTTTTCACCGGAATTTTTATGGGTATTGATTGCGATGAATGCTGTATCCTGTATGGAATAAATGGTCCTGCTGTCAAAAGCAATGTTTCTGATCCTCAGTTTTTTATCTCCAATGGATCTGGATTGTGTAATGGCTGATATTTCCTGTACTGTATAATTCATAGACGCCCCTTTGTGTGCTGTAGGTTTAATGATAAAGGCGCAAAGTGTTTTGCTTTAAATTCCTTCAGGATCAGAATTACAGAAAGAAGTCATTTTTTATCTCTGAAATTTCCTGTCATGAAGCAGGTTATCATCCTATTTTGCGTCTTTGTACTGATTAAAATCCGGGTAATATCTGCATATCCCCGGATCAAATTTAAAAATTTATTTTCTTCTTTGCTTGGAAAGCACTTCATCAATGAAAACACGGCGGCTCACTGCTTCATAACTTTCCGTTTCACCCAGCTCTACCAGATCATTTCCTTGGGAAGTTCTCATTGAATAATTGGCCAGGTTTCCGGTCCGTCTGCAGATGGCATGTACCTTGGTAACATACTCGGCTGTAGCCATCAGGTTAGGCATAGGCCCGAAAGGGCGTCCCAGAAAGTCCATATCCAGGCCTGCAATCACTACTCTTATTCCGCTATTGGCCAGGTTATTGGCAACATCTACGATGCTTTCATCAAAAAACTGTGCTTCATCTATCGCCACCACGTCACAATTGGAAGCCAGCAAAAGGATTTCACCGGGATAATCTACTGCTGTACTTCGGATTTTATTCTGATTATGGGATACTATATCTTCCTCAGAATACCGGGTATCCATTTTAGGTTTAAAAATTTCTACATTCTGTCCTGCCATTTCTGCCCTCCGCAATCTCCGGATCAGTTCTTCGGTTTTTCCCGAAAACATAGAGCCACAAATAACTTCCATCCAACCACTTTGTTTGGAATGATTAATTGTATTTTCTAAAAACATTTGTTAAATTAGCCGTATATTTCTAAGACCAAAAGTAAGCAATTTTAACAACAATCTTCTATGCAGAACATCCAAGATTTAAAGGAAAAGATTTTTTTCGAATCCAGGAATATCATTGGTATTTTGGATAAAATCAACCACGCAGCCGAACTGGCTTCCTGTCAGGATCTTGTTAATGATCTTGCTGAACGGATTACGTTGCTCAATTTGCTGGAAAAGCACGTTCCGTATCAGGCAGAAGAAAAAGAGGACTTCCAACCTTTTATGGAAGAGCCAACTGCTTACGAACCCCACGAGCCGGTTACTGAAGAAGAAGCGATCTTCAATAATGAGTTCAATGAAATACCTGAGTACGAAAACCAGGCGTTCAACGGGGTGACCGAAGAGGAGGCGATTTTCAATAACCAGCTTAATGAGATTGTAGAAGGTGAGCTCCACGAGACTGTTGTTAATTTTGTTGAAGAACATTCACAGGAGACCCAGGAAGGCTATCAGGAGGCAGCTCCTGAAGAAAGCCGGAATGAGGGCATAATTTCTGAAGAAACGGGATCAGAGCATTCAGATATTTCCGGAACATCGGCCTTTACGAATGAGCCTATGGAAGAGGAAGCGGTTTTCAACAATCAGCTTAATGAAATTGACGGCTTTGAGAATGAATTTTCTGATGAAGACCGTGCACCTGACAATGATTTTGAAGAAGAGGAGCGGATCCGGGAAGGCTTTGATGCTTCCGGGCATGAAGAAGAAAAAAAAGCGGATATGAAAGCCATCATCCCAAGCATTTTCGATACCGGAATTGAGGAAGATGAAATACTGATCGAGGAAAATGAAAGCGAGCTTCTCAGCAGCAGTTCAACGAACATGGAGCAGGGGGAAATGGTTACGGAAACCTCCAGCGTTGATCATATGCTGAGTGAAATCAAGAATGAACATTCTGAAGAATCCCCGAATGAGAAAGAAAATGTGCTCGCAGAAGTGAATGACAGGAGGAAAATTACCGATATTTTTAATCCCCATGCTGCAGATCACGAATCTGTTGAGCATAAGCCTTCTGATGAAAGTTTTGAAAATCTGGATGCCTACCAGCAGGAAAAGAAGATCAGGTTGGCCCATATCAAAGGAATAAAGGCAGTACAGAGCCTTTTTGATGATGACCATCTTCACCATAAAATTCCTGAGGACAAACCTGCCGGAATAAAACCTGATACAGGAAGCATTCTGAAAACCAATATTCCAACCGATTTCATGGAAGCTGAAAAGTCAAGACCGGAATTCAAACTTGATCTGAACGACAGGATTGCATTTACCAAAACCCTGTTTGCAGGAAGCCAGACGGACCTGAATGAAGTGATCGGCAATTTAAACAGCTTCAAAACCCTTGAAGAGGCCAAAGAATATTTGAGTGACCTCTACTACGAAAGGAAGTGGAACAAGGTTGACGAATATGCCCAGAGGCTCTGGATATTGGTGGAAAATAAATTCATATAATTTTGAGCGGAATCCTATATTTTGTTCCCACACCGGTAGGGAACCTGGAAGATATGACCTTCAGGGCAGTGAAGGTACTGAAAGAAGTAGATTACATCCTTTGCGAAGATACCCGGACATCCGGCATCCTCCTGAAGCATTTTGAAATTTCAAAACCTCTGAAATCATATCATCTGCATAATGAGCACCAGGCTACTGAAAAAGTGATTGCAGACCTTAAGAGCGGACAGAATATCGCCATCATAACCGATGCAGGGACACCGGGGATTTCAGATCCCGGATACCTTCTGGGGAAAGCCGGAGCAGACCATAACATCGAAATGATCTGCCTTCCCGGAGCGACAGCGCTGATACCGGCTTTAGTGGTTTCGGGGCTGCCTAATAACGAATTCCTTTTTGCAGGCTTCCTTCCGCAGAAAAAAGGAAGGCAGACCAAGCTGAAGCAACTGGCAGAAGAGAAGAAGACCATTGTCCTGTATGAAAGCCCCCATAAGATCAATACAACGCTGGAACAGATCAAAGAGTTTTTCGGCGAAAACACCAGGGTGAGCTTAAGCCGGGAAATTTCCAAAAAATTTGAAGAAACAAGACGCGGAACCATTACTGAACTGATTGAGTTTTCAAAATCAAAAACACTTAAAGGCGAAATAGTCCTCATTGTCAACAATTCAATTTAATCCATACTCTTTTCCAATAGTTACTTATTGTGGCTGTTTACCGTGATAAAAAACAGGTAAAAAATTAACTAATTTGATGATTTAAAATGTGTTAAATAGCAAATTAATAATATCTTTGCGGACCCAGTTTTCCATAGTAGTATGGTACAACTGTTCAGATCAGACACTGCTGAAAATTAAATCATTTAAGAAATAATTGTCATATATATGAAACTATTAGAAGGAAAGGTAGCACTGATTACGGGAGCTACACGAGGAATCGGAAAAGGGATTGCTGAAGTTTTTGCACAGCACGGTGCAAAAATAGCATTTACCTATGCAGGTTCTGTAGACAAAGCTAAAGAATTGGAAGCCACTTTAAGTTCTGTAACACAAATTAAAGGGTATCAGTCTGATGCATCGGATTATGATGCTGCCCAGAAATTAATTGATGAGGTAATGGCAGAATTTGGCCAGATCGATATTCTGATCAATAATGCAGGGATTACCAAGGATAATCTTTTGCTCAGAATGTCTAAAGAAGACTGGGATGTAATTATGAGAGTAAACCTGGATTCTGTATTCAACCTTACCAAGGCTGTTATTAAGCCTATGATGAAGGCTAAATCCGGATCTATCATCAATATGACTTCAGTAGTGGGAATCAGCGGAAATGCCGGCCAGGCGAATTATGCCGCATCCAAAGCCGGTGTTATAGGATTTACCAAATCCGTAGCACTTGAATTAGGCTCCAGAAACATCCGTTGCAACGCTATTGCGCCCGGATTCATTGAAACGGAAATGACTGCCGCACTGGATGAAAAAACTACTCAGTCCTGGAGAGAAGGTATTCCTTTGAAAAGAGGCGGAAAACCGGAAGATGTAGCGAATGCCTGTGTATTTTTAGGAAGCGATATGTCAGCTTATGTTACCGGACAGACCCTGAATGTAGATGGAGGGATGTTAACTTAAGTTACTGTTAAATAGATATATAAAACGCCGGATGAGATGTCCGGCGTTTTTATTTCTAATCTTTAAATACCTGGTTTTCCTGCTCCTGTACCCTGATAAATGTAGTGCGCTTAGATAGTTCCTTTAATTTTGAGGCACCTACATACGTGCATGTGGATCGTACCCCACCCAGAATATCCTTTACCGTTTCGGCAACCGGGCCTTTGTAAGGTACTTTAACGGTTTTGCCTTCCGAAGCCCTGTATTCTGCCACTCCTCCGGAATGCTTATCCATAGCTGTTTTAGAACTCATTCCATAGAACAGCCGGAATTTCTTGCCGTTTTCCTCTACAATTTCGCCTCCGCTTTCATCATGCCCGGCAAACATACCGCCCAGCATCACAAAATCTGCACCGCCGCCAAAAGCCTTGGCTACATCACCCGGAACCTTACAGCCTCCGTCGGCTATGATATGGCCTCCCAAACCATGGGCTGCATCTGAACATTCAATAATGGCCGAGAGCTGCGGATAGCCTACTCCTGTTTTCACACGCGTGGTGCAGACAGATCCAGGCCCGATACCTACTTTAATAATATCGGCGCCAACCAGGAGAAGTTCCTCCACCATTTCCCCGGTCACCACATTTCCGGCGATGATAATCTTATCGGGAAAACTGGCCCTTGCAGCCTTCACAAAGTCTACGAAATGTTCAGAATAACCATTGGCAACATCAATACAGAGAAACTCGATTTTAGGATGCTTTTCGAGGATGTGGCGGATTTTCTCTTTATCAGCGCTACCGGTACCTGTACTCAGTGCAATATATTGATAAATGCTTTCCGGCTGGCTGGCAAGGAATGCATCCCATTCTTCCGTAGAATAATGTTTGTGCACCGCGGTGATGATTTTCTCTTTTGCGAGCTCTACCGCCATTTCAAAAGTTCCTACCGTATCCATATTGGCAGCAATAACCGGAATTCCTTTCCATTTCTTTTGGGTATGCAAAAAGGTAAATTCCCGTTCCAGGTCTACTTCAGACCTGGATTTCAGCGTGGAGCGTTTGGGACGGAACATCACATCTTTGAACCCCAGCTTTATATCATATTCTATTCTCATAACATTGGAAATTTAAATAAAAATAGCAAAAAGATTCAAGGTAAAAGAATTGTACAGGCACTTTAACCATATCTGACCCTTATTTTACGTTTCATCCTGATGGCTATTTAATATATTCCGATATAGATCGCTCTGCCATAAGCATATTGCCTTATAGTGCCGTATCATCCCAAAAGCGGATGATAGTACCATTGGTGTCCATTTTAAGAATTAAAAAGTCAGAGGAACCGTTAACCGGGCCTGCTATATCGCCATCATTCGAGCTGCTTCGTCCCGCGATGGTATAGCCATTCTGGCTGCGCGTTACAGCAGCGGCTGAATCATTGAGTGTTCCTCCCAAAGCTTTCTGCCATACTAAGTTTCCTGTGGTACTGAGTTTTACCACCCAGGCATCCAGTCCGCCATGATTTCCGGAAACATTTCCGTCATTCGATCGGGTATCTCCAGCCACTATATAGGTTCCATCGGTATCCTGAAGCATGGCAAAAGTATTTTCATTACCACTGCCACCCAGTGTCTTCTGCCATTGTAAAGTTCCTGAATTATCAAGTTTTATCACCCAGGAATCATACATTCCCTGGTTTCCGGATACATTCCCATTATTTGAAAGTGTATATCCGGCCAATGCAAATCCTCCGTCCGCCGTCTGGATAACAGCATTGGCAATGTCTGTATCTGTACCTCCAAAAACTTTATGCCATTCTACATTTCCTGTGCTGGACAGTTTAATAATCAAATAATCCTGATTTCCGTTATTTCCGACTGCATCTCCGTTAGTTGAATCGCTGTATCCGGCTACGGCGTATCCTCCATCCGTAGTCTGGATGATTGACTGCGCACTTTCAGTGCCCGATCCTCCTAATGTTTTCTGCCACTGCAAGGTTCCTGAGTTATCGAGTTTTACCACCCAGAAATCAATGCCTCCCAGGTTTCCGGACACATCTCCACTATTTGAAGCAGCATATCCGGCTACTGCGTAACCGCCATCCGAAGTCTGTACAATGGAATATGCATTTTCGTCTGCAGGCCCTCCAAATGTTTTCTGCCATTGTAATGCCCCGGAACTGTCCAGCTTTACGACCCAGAAATCGTTCCCACCATGATTGCCGGATACATCTCCATTAGAAGATGCAGTAACTCCTGCAATAGCATATCCTCCGTCCGCAGTCTGGACTATTGATCTTGCTTCATCATAGTCTGATCCTCCCAGTGTTTTCTTCCATTGCAAATTTCCTGAACTGCTGACTTTTAGAATCCAAAAATCCGCACTTCCGTTGTTTCCGGACACGTCACCGTTGGATGAGGAAGAATATCCTGCGACTGCATACCCGCCGTCCGTGGTAGCAACTGCCGATCGGGCTACATCACTTGAACTTCCGCCGAATACATTTCTGTTTTCCTTAAGGGACATGATTGGTGTGCCCGGAATTTGTGCTTGTATTGGTATCAGACCTAAAAGGAAAAATAAAAACAGTGTTGAATTGATTTTCATTTCTTTCTGTATTTATAAGCCTCTTACACAATATACATACACCACATTGCCAATGGCCATAAAGGTATACAGCGTATGGGTATTGGCTATGCTTGGATTATTGTTCACATATCTGAAAGTGAATCCGGTTGCTGTAAATGCAGATGTTCCGGAAGCGGTTCCTCTGACGCTTAACGTATACGTTCCTCCATCCTTGATGTTCTGAAGCGTAAAGTTCCCTGCTGAAGCAGAGGTGTATGCCAGATTGCTTTTGCTGTAATCAATAGTGGTGCTGCTCCCTGCATCGTAAGCAGATTTATTGGTCGAAGCTCCATCCACCTCCAGCCTAGAGGCGGGAGACGAAGTTCCTATCCCCACATTCACTACAGAAGATCCTGTGCCTCCTAAAACAAGGCTGTTGCTGGTGCTTACCTTCGCTCCGTAACCGATTGCGGTAGCATTGGTGAGATTGTTGGTATCTGCATCCGCACCTGTTCCTATAAAGGTATTGTTACTTCCCGTACTAATGGTCTGGCCTGCCAGCGTTCCTACAGCAACATTATTGTTCCCTGCAGTGTTGCTCTTTCCGGAACTGTACCCCAGAAACGTGTTGTTACTTCCTGAAGTATTGCTGTTTCCTGCCTGATAGCCCATAAAAGCATTATAGCCTCCGGTAGTGTTGGTATTTCCTGCCCATGTTCCTACAAAAGCATTGGCATCTCCTGTTGTACTGCTGCTTCCTGAATTGTATCCCATAAACACATTTGAATTTCCTGTAGTATTGGAAGTGCCTGAATAGGGCCCAACAAAAACATTGGAGCTTCCTGCGGTGTTGGCAGAACCTGCACTATTCCCTACAAAAACATTCAGGTTGCCTGTTGTATTGACTTTTCCGGCATCAACTCCGAGCGTAAGGTTATCAGAGGCTGCTGTACCGATGTAACCGGCTAAATTATTATTGGTTTTAATGACGAAAGCATGGGCATCAGTTGTACCGATGAAATTGGCAGCTGGATTCGTTCCTGCATTACCGGTCATATTCCAGTTGCTAGCTGCTGCTGTATTGCCTACTTTTTGCCAGAGATTTCCGTCAAAGTAATAGTATCCTTCAGCAGTAATATTAGCGGTCTTGGTATCTGATGAGGTGATTGCCGCGGTAGCGTAAATAAGGGTACCTTTCTGGTCTGAGCCATATTGTGCATTTCCCGCTTTGATCTGATCTCCGGTAAGTCGCGGCGCAAGGATTCCTTCCGGCTTACTTCCGTCTGAGGTTTTGGCCGTAATATCCAGTGTGACTTTCGGATTCTGATTATTAATCCCTACTTGGGAATAAGTAATAATAGATAGCAATAAAGTACTTGCAGTGAGTAGATGTCTAATCATATATAATTCTGTTTATTCACAATTTTCAGACTTTTGCTGAAAAATTGTCGGCGCAAAAGTAAGATTAATTATTGATTAACTATATATCAGTAACCTTATGTAAGATAAATAATCATTAACAAAATGATATATTTTAATGATTCAGGTCCATATTTAATTTAATGTCATATGGTTTTAAGCTTTAACACTTTTTTGATGAAAGTGTATCATATGGAAATTTTGCTTTTATTTTCATAAATAAAATGTCAAACAGGTATTTATTCACTTTTGAAACCTTATTTTTGGTATCATGGATTTTCCTGTCACCTTTCATATTCTCGGTAAGACTATCCTGGCGCATCCCCTGTTTGAAGCTTTGGGGATGTTTATCGGGATGCGGTATTATTTTTATCTTAAAAGGAAGTCGGCGGAAAAGCTGTCTTTCAATACTTCTGCTGCTGTACTGATCGGTGCTACTGCAGGGGCATTAATCGGGTCAAAACTCATTGGAAACCTGGAGAATCCTTTTGTCCTGTTTTCTGAAAAGTTCAGTTTTGCCAGGTTCTGGTCCAATAATACCATTGTCGGAGGGTTGGCTTTTGGGCTGATCGGCGTAGAGCTGGCTAAAAAAATTGTCGGCCACCGGCAAAGTACGGGTGACCTGATTGTTTTCCCGCTGATGCTGGCGATGATCATCGGCAGGATTGGCTGTTTCCTTACCGGAATTTACGAAGAAACTTATGGAATTCCGACCCGTTTTATTTTCGGAATGCATCTTGGAGATCAGTACCTGAGGCATCCTGTAGCCCTTTATGAAATCGGGTTTTTAATTGTGCTTTGGGTCTTCCTGAAAAAAATTCAGAACAGCAGGAAGTACCGGTCCGGATTTGTTTTTCAGATATTTATGATAGCTTATTTCATGTTCAGGTTCTGCCTGGATTTTATTAAGCCCAGGGTAGAACTTTTCTGGGGATTGGGAACCATCCAGCTGGTATGTCTTTGTGTAATTGCCTATTATATTTTTATAATGAGAAACACAAAATCTGTATCTTCACATCAAATATCAACATATGAAAATTCTGACGCTTCTGGAGGTTAATAACTTAGGCTTGGGTGGATTTATAATAATGATCATTCTTGCCATTCTTTTTGTCGCCTTGGTGGTATCGCTTATCATAACCCTGATTGTCAAACTGATCTACGAATCTGGTAACAACAGGACCTTTTCGAAAAAACAGTTTATACAGACCATGCTGATCTGCCTGCTTGTTTTCGGTCTGATCAGCGGTTATATCTGTGGCGGTGGCTTTTAAATTTAATCAGTCTTTATTTTAAAGATGGTTACATGATTACATTGTTGAATACTACATACTCATTATTATGCCGGTAAGAAATTATACTTATTACGATTATACCATTAGCCTCTGCCCGGAATGCCTGAAAAGGGTGGGCGCCAAGATTATTATTGAGGATGATGCGGTTTTTATGACGAAAAGATGTCCGGATCATGGCTTTTTCAAAACCAAAATTGCTTCTGATGTCCATTATTATAAAAACATCAGGAACTATAATAAAGCTTCGGAAATGCCTTTGCATTTCGGGACTGATGTTGAATATGGCTGTCCGTACGATTGTGGCCTTTGCGTAGACCATGAACAGCACAGCTGCCTGTCTATTGTTGAAGTCACCGATCGCTGCAACCTGACCTGCCCGACCTGTTATGCGATGTCATCGCCTCACTATGGCAGCCACCGCAGTCTGGAAGACATTGAAGCCATGTTTGATGTGATTGTAAAGAATGAAGGAGAACCGGATGTCGTACAGATCAGCGGAGGAGAGCCCACGATCCATCCTGAATTTTTCAGGATCATGGATATTGCGAAATCCAAGCCGATCAAGCACCTGATGCTCAATACCAACGGAATAAGGATTGCCAACGACCCCGGTTTTGCAGAAAAACTGGCTACCTATGCCCCGGAATTTGAGATTTACCTGCAGTTTGATTCTTTCAGGCCTGAAGTTTTGCAGGATTTCAGGGGAAAAGACCTTACAGATGTCAGGATGAGAGCGCTGGAAAAGCTAAATGCCCTCAATCTTTCCACCACATTGGTCGTTGTGCTTCAGAAAGATAAAAATATTGATGAAATCGGAAAAATCATCGAGTTTGCCCTTAAACAGAAATGTGTACGCGGCATAACTTTTCAGCCGGTAGAGATTGCCGGAAGAAACAGGGAAGATTCCCCATACGAGAAAATAACCCTCACTGAAGTCCGGCAGGAAATTTTAAATCAATTTCCATTACTAAACAGCGATGATATTATTCCTGTACCATGCAATCCTGATGCATTGGCCATGGGATACATCCTGAAGCTTGAAGGGGAAACCATTCCGTTAACCCGGTATATCAATCCTGCGGATCTGCTGAACAATGAAACCCGGAATACCATTGTTTACGAGCAGGATACAGGACTGCAGATGCAGCTCCTGGATATTTTCAGTACCGGAATTTCAGTAGATAAGGTGCAGCCCAAGGTTAATCAGCTGCTATGCTGCCTGCCGGAAGTTTGTGCTCCCGATCTGGATTATGATAACCTGTTCAGGATCATCATTATGAATTTCATGGATGCCCATGATTTTGATGTGCGGGCAGTAAAAAAATCATGTGTCCACATCGTTAATAAAGACCTTAAGCTCATCCCTTTTGAAACGATGAACCTGTTTTACAGGGATGATAAGATGAAATACCTTGAAGAGCTCAGAAAGGAAGATAAAGTATTATTCTGAAAGTTTTTAGCATGATCATTCATAGAAGAATCATCCGGAATTCATTCAGAAAGGATATAAAGGAATTGTCTTAATTACCTCTTAATACCCCATACTTTTATTTTACCGCGATGGCTGAAGCCAAGCTTTTCATACAGTTTTATGGCACCGGCATTGCCTTCGGCAACGTGCAGAAAAGGGGTTTTGTTATCTTCCTGTATTTTTCCGGAAACATGGGCGACGAGCTGTTTAGCATAGCCTCTACCAAGATAATCGGTATCTGTGATCACAGCGCTCACTTCCGTCATGTCATTCATCTGCATCCTTTCACCGGTAACGGCAACCAGCTTATGATCCTTGAAAATACCAAAATACCTTCCTAATTCAGGCGTTCTGTTTTTAAAATAGTACGGATAAAACTTTGCAATAAAAGCCAAAAGCTCTTCATGATTTTCTTCCCGGAGCTGAATGATTTCTTCCGGGTCATCAAGGATTATCGTCTTTTCAAGAACGTATTGGTCACACACCAGACACGAAAGGTGATGATCGGTCTGAGGCTTTGCTCCGAAAACGAGAAAGTCATCACAGGATTTTGCATAGTCTGTGATGTCCTTCTCTCCTGAAACGTATGCTGATCCGCCAAAAGCAGCCACTTCGGGATTATAGAATTTAGTATCTCCGAAGTTTAAGCAGAACTTTTCATGGAATTCATTAAGAGCATGATAGACAGGATTGTCTAATTTACTGTACATGGTCAAATTTCATTACTTCACTCAGAGTATTCATATATTCATACGCGGTTAAGTCGAACTTCACCGGAACAATAGAAATGTAGCCATTAGCCAGTGCGGTTTCATCAGCATCTTCCGATTCATCCATATTGTTGAAATATCCGGTAAGCCAGTAGTATTTTTTGCCGTGCGGGTTTACCCTTTCATCGAAGCTTTCTTCCCATTTGGCATGGGCCTGCTTGCATACTTTCACACCTTTTATTTCCTCCTTGGAAAGTTTGGGAATATTGACATTCAGGACGATTCCTTTCGGCATAGGTTGCTCCAGAACCCTTTTCACAATATTCTGTATGTATTCCTTTGCCTGGGTAAAATCTGCTTCCCAGCTGAAATCCAGCAGTGAGAATCCAATGGAGGGAAGTCCTTCCACACCGCCTTCCACAGCAGCAGACATGGTTCCGGAATAGATGACATTGATAGAGGAGTTGGCGCCGTGGTTGATCCCGGAAACAACGATATCCGGCCTTCTCGGCAGGATTTTATCCAAAGCCATTTTTACACAGTCTACAGGAGTTCCGCTGCATGAAAAGTCTTTTTGCGGGCCATCCAGGTGAACTTCCTCATAGCTCAGTGTAGAATTGATGGTAATCGCATGGCCTTTTCCGCTTTGCGGTGAGTTAGGGGCAACTACGATCACATCCCCGATTTCGTTCATAAAACTCACAAGATTTCTGATGCCCGGTGCTGTAATGCCGTCATCATTAGTAACCAGAATTAGTGGTTTTTCCATAAGAAATTTTAATTATAGAAAAGGCTGCTTTTATATTTAAAGCAGCCTTATTATTGTCTTTTTTAATTGGATTACGCTACACAACAAGAACTACAATACCAATCACCAAAAACTTGGTCATTTACATATCGATATTCAGCACAGCCACTACTACAGCCAGAATAAGCTTGGCAATTGGAACTACCTATAGAGCTGATTATTTTTTTTCCAGCATTAATAACCTTCAACTCATTTCTTGATAATGCTTTTAAATTAGATTTTTTCATATTTTATATTTTTAAATGTAATCAAATATAAAAAAAATAATTTAAGAACTAAAAATAAAAATATAGGAAATTATATTTAAAGGTATTAAATTTGATATTTTGTAACACAAATTTAATTACGACTACTAATTGTAAAGTAGTTAAAAAAAATAAAAAATATATTATAGATTTATGTGGAAAAATTTTAAACTAAATAAATTTCTACTTTTTATTCCATTAACAAGTCTTATGTTTTGTTTCAATTCACCTAAAAATGATGATGAAAAAATGCAGACGATTATGGTGAGCGTAAAAAATACCCTTTCCTATTTACACTACAGTCCGAAACCTATCAATGATGCTTATGCAAGAGATGTCTATAAGCAATATTTTGAAATGATAGATCCGGCCAAAAGATATTTCCTGCAGTCGGATATGGATGAATTTGCCAAGCATGAAACCAAACTGGACGATTACCTGAATACCGGTGATCTAACCTTTTACAAGCTTACGGTAGACAGGCTTTATCAGAGAGTGGATGAAATTGATAAGGTGACCCAGGATATCTTCAGCAAACCGATTGATCTGAATGAAGATGAAACCCTCACGCTGGAGCCGAAACTGAAGAAAGTACCTTCCAATAAGCAGGAACAGTATAATGATTGGAAAAAATTCATCAAGTACAACATCCTGCAGGAGATAGAATCAATAAACAGCAAGGAAGAAGCCCAGAAAGAGAAGAAAGATTCTGTACAGAAATTTAAACTGAAAGATACCATCAAGCTTGAAATTCTTACTCCTCAGCAAAAGCTGACAAAAGCAACAGGTGAAGTGAAAGATAATACATTTGATTTTCTTAAAAGACTTAAAAAAAGAAAAAAAATGGATTGGTTTACAGTGTATATGAATGCTTACACTGAAGTTTTCGACCCGCACACCAACTATTATTCGCCAAAAGATAAACAGGAATTTGATATGGCTTTTTCTGGAAAAGTCATAGGTATAGGTGCGATGATAGAATACAGAAAAGGAAATCTCTATTTGGGGCCTTTAACAATAGGGGCTCCGGCCTGGAAATCAAAACAGCTTTCAGAAGGGGATAAAATCCTGAAAGTGAAATCCAAGCCTGATGAAGATGCTGTAAATGTTGTAGGGATGATATCTGACGAAGCAGTAAGGCTGATCCGCGGTGAAAAAGGAACGCCGGTTACTCTTACCGTACAGAAGAAAGACGGTACGATAAAAGATGTTACCATGATCCGTGAAGAAGTAGCTATTGAAGACACCTTTGCCAGAAGTATTGTGGTGAATACACCGAACGGTAAAAAATACGGGTTCATCAACCTGCCAAGCTTCAATGCTGATTTTGAAAATGAAAAGGGAAGAAATGCTTCTGATGATATTAAAAATGAGATCATTAAGCTTAAAGCCCAGAACATCGAAGGCATTATACTGGATCTTAGAAACAACGGAGGGGGATCCCTTACCGAAGTAGGAGATATAATGGGACTCTTCATGAAATCAGGCCCATATGTACAGGTAAAAGACAGTAACGGAAAAATTGAGATCCTTAAAAATAAGAATGAAACACCGATCTGGACCGGTCCTTTAGTAATCATGCAGAATGAGCTTTCCGCTTCTGCTTCAGAAATCCTTGCCGGAGTAATGCAGGATTACGGCAGGGCAATTATTGTAGGATCGCCGCAGTCTTTCGGAAAAGGAACCGTACAGAGATTCGTAGACTTGAACAGGTTCCTGGATACAGAAGATGATTTCGGGTCTCTGAAACTGACAATCCAGAAGTTCTACAGGATTACCGGAGAGTCTACCCAGAGAAAAGGGATTGTATCCGATATCCAGATGAAGGACTTCTTTACGTATGCAGACATCGGAGAGCGGTTTGATGATTATGCCCTTGCCTGGGATAAAATTCCGGGAACAAGCTTCCAGAAGCTGAATTATTTCGATATCAAAGCCCTGGAAAAGGCCAGTGCCGACAGAATGGCTAAGAATACCAATTACCAGCTGTTACTGGAATCTGCACAATGGAGGGAAAAGCTGGATAAGGAAGAAACCATTACGCTTAACATCAATAAGTTCAATGAGCTGATGAAGCAGAGAAAAGCGCAGATTGAAAAATTCAAGTCGCTGACTAAATTTGAGAACGGCCTTCAGTTCATGATGTACCAGAACGAGATAGAGCGGGAGAAAAAAGATGAAGCGTTCAAAAAGAAATCCGAACTGTGGATTAAAAACCTTAAAAAAGACCTTTATTTGCAGGAAGCAATGAATATCATAGCTGATATGAATGCTAAAGCTTAATAAATAAATAAAAAACCACTAATAAAATTTAGTGGTTTTTTTATGCTCATTTAATTTATCTGATCTCCACACAGCCCACTCTTCCGCCTGCGTTTCCGGTGGGTTGGGTATGAAAATCATCTTTGTCGGCATGAATGATGAGGCCTTTACCTATAATATTTTTAGATGCATCTTCACATCCCAGACACCATTTATCCGTTTTGAATGTCAGTGTGGCATTTCCGCTCTGGTCTGCGTTAAGATTCCCGATATCTCCCATATGGAAATGTTCGGCACCCCATTGACCATGATCATCCTTGGCAGGGTTCCAGTGGCCTCCTGTTGAAGTCCCGTCGGGAGCGGAGCAGTCTCCTTTTTCATGGATATGTACCGCATGGATGCCCGGAGTAAGATTGGTAACATCCAGCTTCATGATAACTTCGTTCCCTTTTTGGGTGAATTTTGCTGTTCCGCCCGTCTGGGTGTTGCTTTTAGACATCACCTGATAGGTGTGGCTGGTTCCGCAGGAAACAGCAAATACTGATATTCCGGCTAATAATGTTAATGTTTTAAGGTTCATTATACTATGATTTAGTGATTAATATATAAATGTAAAGAAAGATTTACCAAAAAAGGCATAATCAGGTCAGGTTTTTTAGGCAATACCTTTAATTTTAGCAAAAATTCATCAATAGCAAAAAATGACAAATCATTTTTGTCCCGGCTTATTATTTTTGCAGTAAAAATATTCAGAATTGGAAGCGCATAAACACAGCATCGTCAAGGCCATACGGTATATAGAAGAACACCTGGATACGGAGCTTTCACTGGAGAAAGTGTCAGGAGCCGGAGCCTATTCCCCATTTCATTTTCACAGGATTTTCCGGCTGATTACAGGAGAAACCCTACAGAACTATGTAGCCAGAAGGCGGGCTGAAAAAGGGGCCTTTTATCTGGCTATGAGAAAAGAGATGAGTATCACGGATATTTATCATCAGTCAGGTTTTTCCAATCATTCCGCTTTTAATAAAGCATTTAAAAAATATTACGGTATATCTCCTTCAGGATTCCGAAAAGCAGCTCCGGAAAGTTTTCACAGGATTGTTCTTGAAGAAAGCAAGAAAGGACAAATGGATGCCGTTTTCAGCCAGTACATTTGCAATGTAGAAAACCTTTTAAACTGGATGAATATGAATTTAAAAATCAAAGTAGGCCATCTTCCGGAAATGCATCTGGCTGCCGTCATGAGTCTTGGTGTTGCCCATGTTGAACCTTCTTTCGGCACCCTGATAGATTGGGCAAAAGGAAAAAGCCTGTTTCCACGGGAGCAGGTAAAAATGCTTTCCGTGTACCATGACAGCTTCAAAGTGACACCACCGGACAAAGTCAGGATCCATGCCTGTATGCTTTTGGATGAGCCCTTACGAAAACAGGAAGGAGAAGTTTTTCCTGAAACCATTGAAGCCGGAAAGTTCATCATCGGAAGCGGTGAAGTCACATTGGACGATTTTGAACAGTGCTGGGTTTCACTCTTTTTATGGATGAATGAGAATGAGTATTCGGTAAGGAATGCATTTCCTTTTGAAATCTACCACACCAATTTCAGGGAACATCCGGAAGGAAAAATGATCGTTGATTTCTGCATCCCGATTCATTAAACCACTTTTCCCTAATCATTGAAACTACCTCTATAATGAAGGGGTAGTTTACCGTACTTATTAGACCTTAGGCTCACATTTCTTTCCTGGAACGGGTTACTTTTCTGTACAAAGAAATAAAACCAACCGTTCAGGTCCGAAAAATTACCGTTCGGGGACAAAAATTTATCTGCCAAAGAATTTCATCCTACTTTTGAACCGTAATCAACAGCTATGAAAACAAAACTATTATTTCTGTTCTCTTTCTTATCCTGTATACTGAGCTTTGCCCAGATCAAAATATCCGGTAAAGTCACCTATAAAAATAAAGGAGTGGCAGATGTGAACGTTACTTTAAAAAACACTTATGACGGTGCAACTACTGATGCGGAAGGGAATTTCTCTTTTGATACCGCTGAAAAAGGAAGCCAGGTAATAACCTTTACCCATCCGAAATACAATGATGTCGAGAAACCGGTGGAGATCCAGGACCAGGCAATCACGGTAAATGCAGAATTGAAAGAGCAGATCAATGAGATAGATGCCGTAGTGGTTTCCGCAGGATCTATTGAGGCAAGCGATAAGAAAAGGGCTACCGCTTTGCTGACGCCTATTGATATTTATACTACTGCAGGAGCAGACGGGCAGATTTCCTCTGCATTAACCTACCTTCCCGGGGTACAGAAAGTAGGGGAGTCAGAAGGCCTGTTTATCCGCGGTGGAACCGGGGCCGAATCCAAAATCTTTATGGACGGCAGCCTCATCAACAACTATTTTTCCAATTCCGTACCGGGCATAGCAGGAAGAGACCGTTTCAACACCTCTCTTTTCAAAGGAAACATATTCTCCAGCGGTGGCTATTCAGCTTTATATGGGCAGGCACTTTCCGGAGCACTGATGCTGGAAAGTGTGGACCTGCCGGATGAAAGTTCCTATGATTTCGGAATTTCGCCGATATTCATTGACGCAGGATTCCAGCGTTTAAGCAATAACAAGAACTATTCTTATGGAGCAACCGTAGGCTATTCCAATCTTGAACTGATGCAGAACATACTGCATTTCAATACAGACTTTACAGAATCTCCGCGTAGCCTGAGCGGAGACCTTAACTTCAGGATCAGGACAAAATCGGGAGGATTTTTTAAATACTACGGGAAATACGATATGAACAGAATGGCAGTGAAGACAGAAAGCCTGGAACCTCAATACGATGCTTCCCTGGTACGGCTGAAAGGCGCAAATACTTATCATAACCTGTCTTTCAGGCAGAAATTCGGGAAATACCTGCTGAATATAGGGAGCTCGTACTCTTACAACCGTTCAGACCTTAATTTTTCAACGGAGACTGCAGATCAGGAATCTACCCGGACCCGATTGCTGACAGACGGGAATTACATCAATATCAAAACTGTTCTGGAAAGGAAAATCAACAGGATCAGTGCCTTGAGGGGTGGCCTTGAGTTCAATAATTCAGATGAAAAGCTTCATTTTCAGCAGGTAAACAAAAAATATAATGATCTGATCTCCGCTGCATTTTTAGAATCAGACCTGGGCTTCAGCAATCAGCTGTCTGCAAAAATAGGCGTACGGGCAGAGCACTCATCCTTTCTTGATAAAAGTAATATTGCACCCAGGCTTGCCCTTGCTTACCGTCTGGATAAGAACTGGACCAGTTCCATTGCCTATGGGCTTTTTTACCAGAATCCTGAAAGCAGATACATTAATGCGCCTGCAAACCTTGGATTTCAACAGTCACAGCATTATATTTTCCAGATCCAGAGGGCGTCAGAAGGGAGAAGCCTGAGGCTGGAGGCGTTTTACAAAAAATATGACCAGCTGATCAAAACCTTTACCATAAATCCCGGGGAAAGTCAGAACCAGCAGATTCAAACGGCCCTTAACAATGATGGTTATGGCTATGCCAAAGGAGCAGAATTTTTTTGGAGGGATAAAAAAACCTTTAAGAATATCGACTACTGGATCAGCTATTCTTATTTGGATTCCAAAAGGGATTTCATGAACTATCCGGTAAGCCTGAAACCCAATTTTGCTTCAGAACATACGCTGTCTGCAGTCGCCAAAAGATTTATTACGGAATGGAAACTGGGGGTAAATCTGTCCTACACTTATGCTAAAGGAAGGCCATACTATGATATTGTCAGCCAGCAGAATAACAATATCATCCGTAATGAAGGAAGACTAAAGGATTACAGCTCACTAAACCTGAGCTTCAACTACCTGCCGAACCTCGGAAAGAAAGATGCAAAAGCATTTACCATATTTGTTCTCAGCATCTCTAACATGTTAGGCACTAAAAATATCTATGGATATAACTTCTCCGGTGACGGGTCCAGGAGTTCTGCCGTTGTTCCGCCTTCCAATACCTTTGTTTTTGTCGGAGCCTTTATCAGTTTCGGTGTGGATAAGACGGAAGATGCGATCAATAATAATTTGTAAATGATGAATAATCAATATAGGTAATGATTTTATTATATAAATTAAATATATATCTTTGAATAATTATACAGTAACCTTAAAAAAATTGAAAAAATGAAGAAATATTTATTGAGTTTTGCACTGGCTTTTGTAAGCTTGACAGCCTTTGCACAGACTGATTATGAAAAAGTAATGACTGAAAAAGTGGCCAAGATAGAAACGGCTAAAACAGCGGAAGAATTCCAGGCTCTTGCGAACGATTTCCACAGAATCGCTGGAAAAGACGAAAATAACTGGCTTCCGTTCTATTATGCAGCGCTGGCCAACATCCAGAAGGGAAGAGTATTGATGCAGCAGGGTAAGACTCAGGATCTTGATTTCATTGCTGGGCAGGCAGAGAAATACATTGGAGCAGCTTCCCATGTTGCCCCTACCGACAATGCGGAAATCCACCTGTTAAGCAAAATGGCTTATTCCCTGAAAATGATGGTAAATCCTCAGCAGAGGTATATGACCGATGGTGCAAAAGCTGCTGAAGAACTTAAAAAGGCTGAAAAGCTAGATCCGAATAACCCTAGGATTGCCCTGATCAAAGCTGAAGATATTTATTTCATGCCGGAACAGTACGGGGGAAGCAAAGTAAAAGGGATGGAAATGTTTAAAGATGCCCTTAACAAATTCAAATCTTATACTTCGAAAACAGCATTGGATCCTAACTGGGGAAAATCTGAAGCGGAATATTTTGTAAGCCAGGCTAAATAAGCGGTTTGCCATAAATCAAACATAACCTTCCGTTACGGAAGGTTTTTTTATACTATTCAGTCTGCAAAAATGACTGTTCAGGAGAAAATAATTGCCGTAAATACTCTAATAGATTAATTTTGAACCAGGAAAAACATTTATGAAACGCAGGAACCTTATTACCTTATGCTGGATATCACTGGCAACATCCATGATTTTTTTCTTTGGATTTACAGATGAAAAGACGCTGAATAATTTTCTGCTTACCGTTGTTGTATGTTTTATGTATTCCTTTGTGTTGGCTATGGGAAACAGCTATATCAATGATTTCCTCAACAAAAGATTTCCGTGGTCTGAAGCCACTACCAGGAGGGCCATTATAAGCATTGTATCGATTCTTATCGCGAATACCATAATGGTTTATTTCTGCAACTATATGAATTTTGTCGTTTTTCAGAAGGCTGCGACTACCGAAGAATATTTTTCGGGAAAGTTCAGCTTCATCAACTGGTTTACGATTAATATCGCCCTTCTTATTTCAGCGTTCCTGCATGCCAAAGGATTTATGGAGGAACTGAAAAAAACTTCGCGCAAGGAAGTTGTAGAGCAGAAGCTCATTGCCAAATCAGCCAATGCGCAGTTTGAAAGCTTAAAGAATCAGCTGGATCCGCATTTCCTGTTCAATTCTCTGAATGTTCTGAGTTCCCTTATTGATGAAAACCCAAACCAGGCCCAGAAGTTTACAGTCTCAATGTCAAAGATTTACAGGTATGTTTTAGAGCAGAAAGATAAAGAGCTGGTCACGGTGGAAGATGAGATTGAATTTGCCAGGACATATTGCGAGCTGTTGAAAACCAGGTTTGAAGACAGTGTAGATTTTATATTTGATGTAAGAAAAGAAGATTACCGGAGATTCGTGGTTCCGCTCTCTTTACAGCTGTTGCTGGAAAACTGCATCAAGCATAATTTTGCCACCTCATCAAGGCCGCTCATCATTAAAATATTTTCTGAAAATGATACACTCTGCATTGAAAACAATCTTCAGGTCCGGGAGCAGATCAAGGAAAGCTCAGGCATTGGACTGGCTAATATTGTCCAGCGCTACTCACTGCTGACGAAAAGAAATGTATTCATTGAAAAATCAGAAGACTATTTTAAAGTTAAACTTCCGGTGCTGGTCAGTAAACCTAATGAAATCAGTATCAAAACGGATACTTCAGATAAAGCTTACGAAAGGGCACAGAAGCGTGTAAAGGAACTGAAAAGTTTTTACAGCAACCTTACTTCCTATTGCATTGTAATCCCGTCACTGGTTATCATTAACCTGATTACGAGCCCGAACCACCTTTGGTTTTATTATCCGATGTTAGGATGGGGGATTGGCGTCGCCGCTCACGGAGTGAGTGCTTTTGGCCTGGGTAAAAGATGGGAAGATAAAAAGATCCGGGAAATTTTAGAAAAACAGAATAAATAATCATTAAACACCAAATTTATGGAAGAGATCAGCCAGGATGATATCCGCTACAAGCAGGCAGAAAAAAGAGTGAAGCAAATCAAGAATTTCTACATTTTCCTCTTTGTATATCTCGTGGTGAACATATTCATCTTAATCACCAATTACCGCGAACTGAAACCGGGCCAGACCATCTGGCACCTCAAATATTTCAGCCTTCCGCTGTTCTGGGGAATGGGTGTTTTGGTATGCGGATTGCGGGTATTTGTTCCTAATTTCATTCTGGGAAACCATTGGGAGGAGAAGAAAATCAAACAGCTCATGGACGAGGAAATGGCTGCCCGGAACGGATTAAAATAAAACAGTAAACACATGAATACTTTACAGATTATCTTTGCCGTTTCTATGCTGGCCTGGTTCCTCAGTGAATTCCTGTATAAGAACATTTTAAAATCCGGGGAAACAGACCGGAAAGACAAAGACCGGTCTACCCTGAATTTCCTTTGGATGGCCATTCCGTTTTCTATTATCAGTGCGGTAACCTTGTCTTATTATACCAGGTTTCCAATTGCACATGATATCTGGATCCTGTACCTGGGAGAAGCATTGATTCTGATTGGAATTATTGTCCGGTTTATCATCATCCGGTCATTGGGTAAATACTTTACCGTTGATGTAACGATCAGGAAAGACCACACCATCAAAAAAGAAGGATTCTACAGGTATCTGAGGCATCCATCCTATACATTTTCCCTGCTTACTTCTTTAGGCCTGGGACTATACCTCAACAACTGGCTGTCATTGGCTTTTGCATTTATTCCTCCGTTCATCGCTTTCAGCTACAGGATTAAGATCGAGGAAGATACGCTTATTGAGCAGTTCGGGGAAGAATATCTGGAATACAGGCGCAAAACAAAGAAACTGATTCCTTTTGTATATTAAAAATTTAAATCGGATATTTTTCATCAGATTAATTTTTTCAGCTCCGCAATGGATCTTTTTGATAGTTACTTGTGTAGAGAAATTATAGTCAGCATTTTCAGCCTTTGAACACTTATTTTAAGCTAATACTTTTTGCCATTAAAATGATCTATTGTATGCCCTGCCTGCAATAGATCATTTTATAATCCTCAATACGGCTCTTTAAGAAATTCCTCTGCTTATCTTGTCAGCTTCATAAATGCTTATACGGATTGACAGCCATTTTCACCGTTCGGCATTCATTTTCTACGGTTCGGTCAGTTAAAATTGATCCGGAGGTGAACATTGACCTACATTTGTCTCAACAAAAACAAACAGTTTAATCTAAACAATAAAAAAATGGAAACATCATTCAACACAGAAAGCAGGGCATACGAGAAGGCAGCCCGAAGAGTGAAAGAAATCAAAGGCTTTTACAGCAACCTGACTTCTTACTGCCTGGTCATCCCTTTCCTGGTCGTTTTAAACCTGCTGACTTCCCCTGAGAATCTCTGGTTTTTCTGGCCGATGCTGGGATGGGGAATAGGGATCGCTGCCCATGGAGTAAGTACTTTCGGGATCGGGAGAAACTGGGAAGAAAAGAAGATCAGGGAACTGATGGACGAAGAGCAAAAACAGGCAAAAACTTTTTAATTATACAACCGTAAAATAAATTATCATGGATTATTATCACGCACAACAACGAGTAAAAGAGCTGAAAAGGTTTTATAAAAGCCTTCTATGGTTCGGTATCGTCTCCATCGTTATTTTTTCCGATGACCTATTTAAAAAAGGAATTTTCAATATTTCACACTGGGATGGATCAGTTATTCTTTTGATCTGGGGAATTATTCTGACGGTAAAAGCCGTAAAGTTATTTATCTTTGATGCCGACTGGGAAAGAAGCATTGTAGAAAAAGAAATGGGTAAACATAAGGACCCGGTTAAATTTTAATATGCCGGAACTTTCAGTCGCTTTTAATTCAGAAATCAAACAGAGATAAACAATGATCAAAACGGTTATTATTGAAGATGAAAAACCGGCTTTAAGAAAGCTTGAACGTATGCTGGGTACTTTTCCCGATATCGAAATCGTGGCCAGGATAGAATCTGTGGAAGAGGGCAAACAGTGGTTCTCTGAAAACGAACATCCTCAGCTTATTTTTTCTGATATTGTGCTGGGAGACGGATTATCCTTCGATATTTTTCAGGAATTTCCCACCAGAGCATTCATCATTTATACAACCGCCTTTGATCAGTATACGCTGAAAGCTTTTAAGCTGAACAGCATCGATTATCTTCTGAAGCCCATCCTGGACGAAGACCTGGCCGGTGCAGTGGAAAAATTCAAATCCTTTATTCCCTCCGGAAATGCAGTGAGTTCACAGGAAATAAAACAGCTGATCAAGGAAGATAAAAGTACTCTTTCCAGGATCCTGGTCAAGATCGGGTACAACCTGAAAATTGTCCAGACCCATGAAGTAAGCTGTTTTTTCAGTGAAAATAAAATCGTCTATCTTCAGACGAAGGAACGTACCTATCCTTCAGATTTTACCCTTGATGAACTGGCGGATGTGCTGGATGACAATAAGTTTTTCAGGGTAAACCGGCAGTTTATCATCAATTCAGACCATATCAAAAATATCCATACGTCTCCATACTATAAAGTGGAGCTCGAATTTCAGCCTGAAGATGAAATTACTGTCAGCCGTGACCGGGTGAAGGATTTTAAGGATTGGCTGATGAGGTAAAGGTTAAGATGTCAGATAGCAGGCATCAGATTTCAGACAGGATTGTAAGGATGTAAGACCGGACTTAGGCATTGTGATGTGCTCTGTCGTTTAAGGCTTATTTAAAGTCGATCCTGTTCGCTTCGGTATCTTCAAGCTGCTGTATGATGGATTTTGGGATTTCATCGCTGTCAATAGGAAAGCTGGTGGAATCCGGAACGAAGTTTTTCCGGTCTGCCTTCTGGAAAATTTCAAACAGGGCAATAGGCTCCTGGTTAAAACTGATACATGTACTTATAAAATGCAATTCATGGAACTTATACTCTGGGTTTTTCAGCTTTTCATGGCTGTCTTTTACTCTTGAAACAAAATGCCGCTGCCGGATAAACGTATTGCTGTTCATGATGATGAAAATATAATCTGAATAGGCGGTTACCTTACCGAAATACTTATGCCGGTCCCCGCCGCTTCTCTCAATGAAGTATTCTCCGGTAGTTTCCGACTTATAAATTTCAGTGGCGGACCGCCAGATTCGATTATCCTTTGTCTGAGACGGATTTTCCGGAAGGTTCCGGTTGTAAGAATACCAACAGCCTACCATACGCTCCAGAAGTGCTGTATTTGGCGTTACATTCTGCATATCGATCCGCAGGTCGTTGAAGTTGAACGATTCCGTATTGGAATTGATAAAATCGATGTAATTGGCATATCCCAATGCCTTGACAATGAGACTAAGTTTAGCCAGATTAGGTTTGCCGATCCGGGCATGTTGATTCTGATGGTATTTCTTTAATTTATTGATGATCAGATGCTCATACAGGTAATTAGAACCTAAGAGATCCGGCTTCTTCCGAATATTTTTCTCAGAATTTTCTTTAACGATTAACTCATTAAGCTCATCAACAATATAAGACCATTCAGTTTTAGAAATGTCTTCCCAGCAGGCTTTCTTTAAGAAATGCCGGCCAAGATAGTTGACAAGTTTTTCAAGGTGCACAATATCCTCTTTCATTGCCCTATAATTCTTAAGACTAATATAAGACTATTTTAAGATCTAAAAATGCTTTTGTAAGACTTTTATATTGACCGGATAAAAGATATTTGAGTGAATATAAAAATCTAACAATGGAAACACAGAATGTTCTGCAAAACGATACACTTTGGAACAGGCTTCAGAATTTCTCACTGGATCAACACGGGGCCAGTTTCCCGTTCTCAAAAAAGCTTGCGAAAGAAGAAAAGTGGACAATTGAATTTACCATAAAAGCCATACAAGAATATAAGAAATTTATCTACTTGTGCTGTGTGCTGCCGGAAGGTGCCTCGCCCAGTGAAACGGTGGATAAAGTCTGGCATATGCATCTGCTGTATACTAAAATTTACTGGGATGTTTTCTGCCCGCAGATCCTGCGGCGGAAACTCCACCATCACCCATCGCAAGGAGGTATTTCTGAACACAGGAGACACAAAAAATTGCTGCAGGGTACTTTGGACGCTTATAAACGGGTTTTTCAGCAGGAGCCGCCGGCAGATATATGGTCAGCTTCGAAAGGCTTTCAGTTCAGTAACAGGAAATTTGGGGTGTCCATCAGATTGATATCCTTACTATTATTTTTATTGATATTAAGCTCATGTGCAGATAATTCCGATGCCTTGCAGGAAATCATTTTTATAGCATTGCCGCTGATATTCTTCTTTTCAGTGATCTTCAGGAACAGGAATGGCGATAACGATCGTCATAACAATGGGGGAGACAGTAGCTTTGGTGGGTCATGCAGTGGCGGAAGTTCATGCCATAGCGGTTGTGGAAGTTGTGGAGGTTGCGGGGGATGTGGGGGATGTGGGGGCGATTAATTAAAACATGAGGTTATGAAAAATACGACTATTCAGGCTACATCCTTGCTTATCAGCCTTCTTTGGATTGGATTGATGCATCAGACTTTAAATCCGTTTGCCTTAAAAGGCCCTGAATTTCTCAGTTTCTATTCCATATTGCTTTTTGGATGGTACATTACCCTGCTTTTCGCAAAGTTTTATAAAGGATCCTTTTCCAAAACCACCGTTGTTTTTGGTGTTTTTATTTTTATCTTCGGGGCAATTAAATTTGTGAAAGGAGTTTACCTTGGAAAACCTGTAGGGCTTCTGATACTAATGCTGATAATCCAAGTCATTGTCTTTACAGCCATCATCAGGATATATTCAAAAGAAAGCTGAAAAATAAGATATGAGAACCTTAATCTGCTTTTGATCAAAAAAATAAAAACCGGAACAAAAATGCTCCGGTTTTTGGGATATTAAAATAAGTATCTTCGATCATCTTTTGGAGGTTTTCCTCCGACTTTTTGATCAACTGTAACTAATAAGTACGTTTAACGATTCAAAATCTGTTACAGGACGATCATTCTTTATGAAATCACTCCGCTTCCCAGAAGCTCGTCATCCTGGTACCATGCAGCAAACTGTCCTTCTGCAATAGCAGACTGCGGCTCTTCAAATTCAATATATAAACCACTTTCAAACTGATGCAACACCGCTTTTTGCAAGGGTTGCCTGTAGCGGATCCTCGCCATCACATCTTTAGACTCGCCATTTTTCAGGGCCAGATCTTCCCGGACCCAATGCACTTCCGAACGATCAATTTTCAGGGCCCTTCTGTATAATCCGGGGAAACTGTGCCCTTCGCCTACAAAAAGGATATTGTTTTCCATATCTCTGGAGATGATAAAACAGCTTTCTTTATGGCCGCCGATACCAAGGCCCTTGCTTTGTCCGATCGTGTAAAACTGGGCTCCCTGATGCTTTCCGATTACTTTTCCGTCAGACTTTTGGTAATGGATTTTGGTGCTTAGAAAAGTCAGTTCCTCCTGCCGGGAGGAAAACTGAGGAACTTCCTGCGCAAACAGCGGAGCATCCCTGAAAACTTCTACAATTTCACCCTCTTTAGGAACCAGCTGCTGCTGAAGAAATTGCGGAAGGCTTACTTTACCGATAAAGCATAACCCCTGGGAATCCTTTTTATCAGCGGTTACCAGGCCTATTTCCTTAGCGATTTCCCTTACCTGAGGCTTGGTCAGCTCACCAATCGGGAACAGTGCTTTCGATAGCTGGTCCTGACTTAGCTGACACAGGAAATATGACTGATCTTTGTTATTATCCTTGCCTGCAAGAAGATGGAATATTTCTTTACCATTTTCATCAAAAGTCGAAGTGACCCTTGCATAATGTCCCGTGGCTACTTTATCCGCTCCCAGTGACATCGCCGTTTTCATGAATACGTCAAATTTCACCTCCCGGTTGCACAGGACATCCGGGTTCGGAGTCCTTCCTTTTTCATACTCGGCGAACATATAATCTACGATGCGCTCTTTATACAGGTCGCTCATGTCAATGACCTGGAACGGAATCCCCAGTTTCTGGGCCACCATCAGGGCATCATTGCTGTCCTCAATCCAGGGACATTCATCCTCCAGCGTTACTGAAGCATCATTCCAGTTTCTCATAAACAGAGCCACCACCTCGTGGCCCTGCTGCTGGAGCAGGTAGGCGGTCACACTGGAATCCACGCCTCCTGATAATCCTACAACTACTTTCATCTGATTCAATTTTACGGAACTCTTAACGGGAGTCCTTAGTTTGATGCCGCAAAAATACAATTAAATAGAGTCGTAAAAAAGGGATGATATTAAACATCGATAAAAACGATAAATCTTAACAGAATATGATGATTAAAGTACAGGTTAAAATTATTTGATAACCTTATAAAACAGCAAAGCACCGGAAACTTCCGGTGCTTTGCCTATTTTGAGTTAAGTTAATCTTTTATTAAGAAGATTTCTCCGCTGCAGATTTCTTAGACTTGGAAGTTTTTCCTGCCAGTCCATCTTTAGCTTCATTCAGATCAAGAATTACAGTTTCGCCTTCATTCAGTTGTTTGTTAACCAACATTTCAGCTAACAGGTCTTCAATATACTTCTGAATGGCACGTTTCAGTGGTCTTGCACCGAAATCTTTGTCCCAGCCTTTTTCTGAGATAAAGTCTTTGGCTTCTTCAGTCAGTTCAACTTTATAACCCAGTTTCTCCAATCTGCTGTATAACTTGTTCAGTTCGAGATCAATAATTCTCTTGATATCATCTTTTTCAAGCGAATTGAAGATGACGATATCATCGATCCTATTGAGGAATTCCGGTGAGAACGCTTTTTTAAGGGCATTTTCAATCGTACTTCTCGCTCTGGAATCAGAGGTTGTTTTCTTCGCCGTAGTTCCGAATCCTACACCATCCCCGAAATCTTTAAGATCTCTCGTTCCGATGTTGGATGTAAGGATAATAATCGTATTCCTGAAGTCGATCTTTCTTCCTAAGCTGTCTGTAACGTGACCTTCATCAAGGATCTGTAACAGAATATTGAATACATCAGGATGTGCTTTTTCAATCTCATCCAGAAGCACCACAGCATAAGGTTTTCTTCTTACGGCTTCTGTGAGTTGTCCCCCCTCTTCATAGCCTACATATCCCGGAGGCGCACCTACCAATCTTGATACAGCGAATTTTTCCATGTATTCACTCATGTCAATCCTGATCAGAGATTCATCGGATTCAAACAATTCCCTGGCCATTACTTTCGCCAGCTCGGTTTTACCGACACCCGTTGTTCCCAAGAATATAAAGGTACCGATAGGACGGTTCGGGTCTTTAAGCCCGGCCCTGTTCCTCTGGATTGCCTTAACGACTTTTTTCACCGCATCTTCCTGGCCGATTACTTTCCCGTTCAGGTTTCCGTCCATTCCGGCTAACTTATCAAGCTCGTTTTTACCTACTTTGGTTACCGGAACACCACTCATCATAGAAACCACTTCCGCTACATTTTCTTCGCTTACGGTTTCTTTTTTCTCCTTCACATCTTTGTCCCACTTATCCTGGGCAGAATTAAGTTCCATCTGTAAACGCTCTTCCTCATCTTTCAGTTTTCTGGCTTCCAGGTAATCCTGAGCTTTTACTGCTTTCTGCTTCAGTTCCTTGATTTCTTCAATTTTCTTTTCAAAATCAATGATCTCAGTAGGGACTTTCATATTCTTAATGTATACACGGGAACCAGCCTCGTCCATGGCATCAATAGCCTTGTCCGGTAAAAAGCGGTCCGTAATATATCTTGATGTCAGGTTTACACAGGCTGCAATGGCTTCCGGAGTATAAATTACATTATGGTGCTCTTCATACTTATCTTTGATCTGATTCAGGATCTGAATGGTTTCATCAATAGAAGTCGGTTCTACCATTACTTTCTGGAACCTCCTTTCTAATGCACCGTCCTTCTCAATATACTGACGGTATTCATCCAGAGTAGTGGCCCCGATGCATTGGATTTCTCCTCTTGCAAGTGCCGGCTTGAACATATTGGAGGCATCAAGGCTTCCGGTAGAGCTTCCTGCGCCTACAATAGTGTGAAGCTCATCAATGAACAGGATCACATCACGGTTCTTTTCAAGTTCCGTCATGATCGCTTTCATTCTTTCCTCAAACTGGCCTCTGTATTTTGTTCCTGCTACCAGGCTGGCAAGATCCAGGGTAATTACCCTTTTGCCATACAGGACTCTAGATACTTTTTTCTGCTGAATCCTTAAAGCCAGTCCTTCTGCAATGGCAGATTTACCTACTCCGGGTTCACCGATAAGCAGAGGGTTGTTTTTCTTTCTTCTGGAAAGGATCTGAGAAACCCTTTCGATTTCTTTCTCACGGCCGATAACCGGATCCAGTTTTCCGTCTCTGGCCAGGGAAGTAAGGTCCCTTCCGAAATTATCCAGCGTAGGGGTTTTGCTTTTTCCTGAACCCAGGTTTCCGGTAGGTTTTCTCATCTGTTCAAAATCTTCCCTCTCATCGTCATCATCATATGCACTCATTTTTGGTGCCTGTCCGGAATTCTTTAGCATCGTCTGATACTCTCTTGAAACTCCTTCGTAGTCAACGTCATAGGCTCCCAGGATGCTGGAGGTTGGGTCCTCATATTTGTACAGAATACCGAGAAGCAAATGAACGGTATTGATTTCATTGCTTTTATACTGCCGGCATTCCAGTTCTGCACGTTTAACGGCATGATCTGCCATCTTGGTGAAGGAAATATTACTAACCTCCTCGGAAACAGGATTAAGACTTGCTGTATTTAGAGTTTCAATTTTTCTTCTGATCTGTGTTAAGTCCGCATTAAGGCCCTGAAGGATTTCTTTTGCAGAGTTTTCTGTTTTTATAATCCCCAAAAGCAGATGTTCTGTATTAAGAAATTCACTTTTCAGCCTCTTCGCTTCGCTCTTGCTTTGTTTGAACACTTGGCTCAAACCTTGTGAAAACTTATAATCCATAGTATGTCTCAATTAGAATAAAGGTAGAGGTACCATTTATCCGATATCTAAATTACAAATATTCTACCAAAAAACAATTAATGACTTTATGGCAGAAAAAATTTTATTATCTTGCTGAAAATGATTAAGTTTGTGGCCCAAAATTTTGATTATGAATCCCGAAACGGCAACCTATATCGGATATTCAGCTTCGCTGTTCATCGTGCTGAGTTTTATACTGAAAGATGTAAGAAAGATCAGGATCGTTAATCTGATAGGATGCATCTGTTTTGTGATCTACGGGATATTCAGCGGAATGCTCTGGCCTGTGATCATTCCCAACGGGCTGATCTGCTTTATCCAGCTGTATCATCTAATGGCAGGAAAGAAAGCCGATGCGTAAGAAATTGATCATTTCAGCATTCAGTAACCTGTATACCGATCAGCGTATAGAAAAGGTCTGCCGGACGCTTCATGAGAACGGGTACGATATTGAACTGATCGGAAATACTTGGAACGGCGCCGAAGACATGTCCCGGCCATATCCTTTTTCGAGAATAGAGCTGGCCTCAAAAAGCCTTAAAACCGCTTACTTTGAATTCAACTGGAAACTATACAGAATCCTGAAAAAAAAAGCATCCCCGAATGTAATTTTATATGCCAATGATTTGGATGTCCTGGTTCCCAATTATATATTGGCCGGAAAACTGAATATCCCCCTGGTTTTTGACAGTCATGAAATATTTTCCGAAATGCCTGCCATACAGGGCAAAATGTCACAGAAATTATGGCGGTTCACCGAAAAGGCCATCCTTCCCAAACTAAAATTGATGTTGACCGCCAGCGGAAGCTACGCGCAATGGTTTCAAAAAAAGTACGGTGTGAATTCTATAGTCATCCAGAATGCACCCCGAAGAATAGATTTCAATTCTGAAATACCGGAAAACAATCCGAAAATTTTGCTATATCAGGGGGCGATCAACCCGTTCCGTGGCATTGACAAAGCAATCCTGGCCATGCATCATCTTGATGGAGTTATTTTTAAAATAGCTGGGGATGGACCAAGGAAGCATGAGTATGAACAGCTGGTCATAAAAGAAGGCCTTCAGCATAAAGTACAGTTTTTAGGTAAACTGAAACCGGAAGATCTCCGGCTGATCACTCTTACCGCAGACTGTGGGATGAGTATTGAAGAAAACGGCGGCGAAAGCTATTTTTATTCCCTGCCGAACAAGGTCCTCGACTGTATCCAGGCACGCGTACCACTGATCATGTCACGTATGCCTGAAATGGAGAAGATTAAAAATCAGTTTGATGTAGGTGAAATTATTGAAGATCACCGCCCGGAAAATATTGCCAAGGCGGTCCGGAAAATACTGACTAAAGGACGTAAAAGCTTTCAGAATGAACTGGAAAAAGCAGCAGGAGTACTTTGCTGGGAAAATGAAGAAGCCAAACTGTTGCAGATTTTTGAAAAAATACGATAGCCTTATAGAGCGGGTATAAATCAGGTTAAAAGGATGATTCAGGGAGGTTTAAGCGTATATTTATGTTAAATCGATACCCAGATATCTTCCTAAAATTGGCTATCTTTGCATTAGAAATAAATTTATGAAAAGCATCAAAGAAAAACAGCAGGAAATAATTGATGAATTTGCCTTTCTTGAAGACTGGGAACAGAAATATGAATATATCATTGACCTTGGGAAAGAGCTGAAAGGTTTGCCTGAAGATAAAAAGTCTGATGAAAACCTCATCAAAGGCTGCCAGAGCAAAGTATGGATCGATGCTGAGTTCAGGGATGGAAAACTGTATTTCGATGCAGATTCAGACGGGATACTGCCGAAGGGTATTGTTTCATTGCTTACCAGTATTTACAGCGGCCATTCCACGCAGGAAATCTTGGATTCTGATTTCGATTTCATTTCCGAGATAGGATTGCAGGAATTTCTCTCTCCGTCCAGGGCCAACGGACTGATGGCTATGACAAAACAGATTAAATTTTACGCTGTAGCGTACCAGTTGAAGGCATAATCAACCGTGACAAGAATTTTAGCATACCGTTTTTCAGCATTTGGTGACGTCGCCATGACGGCCCCGGTTTTCCGTGATTTCCTGGAACAGAATCCGGATGTGGAAATTATTATGGTGTCCAGGAAAAATTTCGAAAGCCTGTTCTCCGGGATTCCCCGTGTTATTTTCAAAGGGATAGACCTGGATGATTATAAGGGGTTTTTCGGTCTGCGAAGATTGGCGCATGAACTGATCAAAGAGTTCCAGCCTGATATCATAGCCAATCTCCATGATGTCATCCGTACAAAAGTCCTGGACAAGATTTATGGCAGGAGGGGACTGAAAGTATTTAAGATTGATAAAGGAAAAGAAGAGAAAGAACATTTAACAGATATCTGGAACCTGGATAAAGTACAGCTAAAGAAAACAGTGGAGCGCTATGCCGATGTGTTCCGGAAGATGGGGTTTCAGGTTGAACTTTCGCATGCGTTACGTCCACAGGTAACTCTTAAATCAGGCATCGGTTTTGCTCCTTTCGCCCAGCACAAAGGCAAAATGCTTTCTCTGGAAAAATCGTATGAACTGGCCCGGATCCTGGCACAGAAAAAAAAGATTTATTTTTTCGGGGGAGGTCCTAAAGAAACGGAGACCCTTAACCAATGGGAAAAAGAGATTCCCAATACGGTAAGCCTGGCCGGCAAGCTGAGCTTATCTGAAGAACTTAAGACTATTGCCGGGCTTGAGCTTATGATTTCCATGGATTCTGCCAATATGCACCTGGCCAGCCTCGCAGGAACCCGTTGTGTCTCCGTCTGGGGGCAGACGCATCCGTATGCCGGATTTTTAGGGTTCGGACAGAGTGAAGATGATGTGGTTGAGGTTAAGGACCTTACTTGCAGGCCGTGCTCTGTTTTCGGCGATAAAGAATGCTTCAGGGGAGACTGGGCATGTCTTGGGGAACTCAATATTCAGAAAATTATCGATAAAATTTCTTCGGAATGAAAATTTCCGTCTGCATTCCGGTATACAATTTCGATGTCAGGGAGCTCGTTGCTGCGCTCAACAGGGAAATTTATGTATATACGCTGGATGCAGAAATCATCCTGATAGATGATGCATCAGAAAATTCGTTCAGCGAAATCAATAGGGAATTGGTAGGCAAGGTGCATCATTTTGTCTTTCTGAAACAGAATATCGGGCGTTCCAGGATCAGGAATCGGTTTATACAGTATGCCGTTGGAGACTATTTATTATTCCTGGACTGTGACGTCAGGATCGACAACCCTGCCTTTCTGCGGAGATATATTGCTGAACTCAGGCAAAACCCGGTACCGGAGCTTATTTACGGGAACTTTAAAATCTCGGAACAGCATTCCGGAAGCCTCAGAAACCGCTATTCCGTTGCAAGGGAAATCTTCTCCGGGGAAAGATCTTCTGATATTTCAATTTTTAAAACCGTCAATTTTGCCATTAAAAAAGAGGTGCTGATACAGTTTCCATTCAATGAAGACCTTACCGGGTATGGGTATGAGGATTATGTCTTTGCCAAACTTCTGGAAAAAAACGGAATCAGCTTTCTGGCTTTTAACAATCCTGTTATCCATGTAGATGATACGGATAATGCTGTTTTCCTGAAGAAAACGGAAGTAAGCATGGATACTCTATACGGATTGATGACGAGTGCAGAAAACAGCCCGTTCATTCAGGATATCCGCGTGTATCGGGCAGCCACGAAACTAAAGAAGCTTAAACTGGATGCTGCATTTCTGGTTATGTACGGAATAGCCGGGAAGATACTATACCGTAACCTGGTATCAGAAAACCCCAAAATCAGGCTCTTGGACATTTATAAGCTGGCATTGCTCCTGGGAAAAATGAAATAAAAAAATCTCCCAGAAACCTGAGAGATCTTTTGTGGGTCCTGAGGGATTCGAACCCCCGACCCTCTGGGTGTAAACCAGATGCTCTGAACCAACTGAGCTAAGAACCCGAATTTTTTTGAAAGGTTTCGTTTCCTTTTCTGTGGGTCCTGAGGGATTCGAACCCCCGACCCTCTGGGTGTAAACCAGATGCTCTGAACCAACTGAGCTAAGAACCCTCTATACTTGTTTTCTCGTTTAGAGTGGTGCAAATATACGACTTATTCGGAAATCTCCAAATTTTTTTCTAAAAATTCTCCCACTACAAAATTACTCCCCCCAATAAAAATCATTTCATTTTTCATACATTCCTGTTTAGCAGAAAGATAGGCTTCCTGTACAGAATTGTAAATTTTATAATTTATTTTTGCCGCTTTCAGGAGGTCTTCATACTCTTCCGGGTGCCTGCCTCTGTGGATGGACGGTTTTGCAAAATAGAAAACTGCATTTTCCGGAAGAAGGCGCATGACTTCATCAATCTTTTTGTCATTCACAAATCCAAGGATAACGTGCTTACGGCGGTCTATCGAATTCAGCTGTGCAAAAACCTGCTCTAGACCTGCCTGGTTATGGGCGGTATCGCAGATGGTCAGCGGATCTTTGGAGAACTCAAACCATCGCCCTATAAATCCGGTATTCTGATGCACGTGCATCAGACCGTGCTCAATATGCGCTTCTGAAATCTTTACGTTTTGTTTTTGCAGCTCATGGATAATCCCTAAAACTACCCGGATATTCTTTTTCTGATAGTTTCCTTTAAGGTCAGATTGCAGGTTTGTTGCTATCTCGGTAGCATCTGAAAAAGGGGCATTTTCCTGCTTTGCCTTTTTCCTGAGGATGTTTTTGACCGAATCCTGCTCATCTCCTGATATCACAGGGATTCCGGATTTGATGATTCCGGCCTTTTCGGCAGCGATTTCTTCAATAGTGTCTCCAAGGATATTCTGATGGTCTAGCTGTACATTTGTGATGGCTGAAACCATGGGCAGGATGATGTTCGTGGAGTCCAGCCGGCCTCCGAGACCCACTTCAATAATGGCAAAATCCACCTGCTTATGGTAGAAGTATTCAAAAGCCATAATGGTGGTAAACTCAAAAAAGGAGGGTTGTATATCTTCCGGCAGTTGCTTCAGCTTCATAATAAAATCGTACACGAAACTTTTGTCGCAGTTTTTACCGTTTACCTTAATCCGCTCCGTAAAATCGATAAGATGGGGAGAATTGTACAGGCCTACTGAATACCCGGCTTCCTGGAGCACGGAGGCCAGCATATTGCTGATAGACCCTTTTCCGTTGGTCCCTCCGATATGGATGCAGCGTATTTTTTCCTGAGGATTTCCAAAGAATTCACAGAGGCGGATGATATTGTGCAGCCCGGGTTTATAAGCTTTCTGCCCGTCAATCTGGTAGTTGGGCGCCTGTACAAATAGCCATTCAACGGCTTCGCGGTATTGTTCTGCTGTCATGGTGCAAAATTCTCAAAAGTTTTTTTAAAAAGGAATATTTAATTGTACGGAACTGTAACTTTTTTATATTTGAGGCGTCTAATCAGGTAAAAATTAGCATGAAAAAAGTTTTGATAATTATTCTGGGACTGTCTTATCTGGGAGCTAATGCCCAGAAAAAGTGGTCTTTGAGGGAATGTGTGGATTATGCGGTACAGCATAACCTGCAGGTGATCCAAAATGAATATTCAAAACAGATTCAGGATGCCAACCTCAAGATGGCTAAAAGGGAATACCTGCCTTCGGTTTCAGGAAGCATCAGCAATTCGGCAAGTTTCGGGCAGACCCAGTTTATCAATACCAGTATCAGGAATGATAACTTCAGCAACAGTGCCAATGTAGGGGCCAATATTACCGTATTCAACAACGGAAGAATAGAGAAAAATATCCGGAAGACGGAATATGATGTACAGGCCAGCCAGTATGATATAGAAACAGTAAAGAATGATATATCGCTTCAGATCGCCCAACAATATCTGACGACCTTGCTGAATAAGGAAATCGTTAAAATCTCTGAGGCAGCCGTTGAAAATGCGCAAAAACAGTACGACAGGGCGAAAATCACCACTCAGGTAGGAACGACTGCCCAGACTGTACTTGCAGAAGCAGAATCCGGACTGGCGAGGGAGAAACAAAACCTCAAGACCGCCGAGATCAATGTCGGCAGAAGCCTGTTTGCCCTGGCACAGCTTTTACAGCTTAAAGAATATCGGGATTTCGATGTGGAAGATGTGAATGTCCCGGATCAGTTGGCTCCTCAGCTTCAGTCTGTGGAAGAGGTTCTGGAAACCGCATACCAGACGCAGCCCCAGATTAAAGCTGCAGAAAGCAGAATACGGTCTGCAGAAGCACAGACGGAAATTACCCGGACATCATTCTGGCCTACCTTGACGGCAAGTGCAGGCCTGGGCAGTTTTTACAATAACCGTTTGAACACCAATATTACAGGTGTTGATATCAACGGTATCCCGGTTGTTGAACGCAGTTTCTTTCAGCAGTACAAAGATAATTTCGGCCAGCAACTGGCGCTTTCACTGAATGTACCATTGTTTAACAAGGGGATTACGAAACTGCAGGTAGAACAGTCCAAAATCAATGAAAATGTTGCTAAAAATTCCCTGGAACAGCAGAAACAGGCGGTAAGGCAGAATGTTCAGAAGGCCCAGTTTGATGTGGATGCCAATTATGAGGCCTATCTTGCTGCGGTAGAGGCCGAGAAAAGTACCCGCTTATCCCTGGATTTTGCAGATAAAAGCTATGCAGCAGGAAGGTCGACCATCTATGATGTGAATGTTGCCCGTAATAATTATGCCAATGCGCAGGGCTCCGTAGCACAGGCAAAGTTTAATTATCTCTTCAGCCTCAAACTGCTGAACTTCTATGCGGGAATTCCGTTAAGCCTGTAAAATGTCTATTCATAACCTCGAAAAATATTTACCTCCCAATACACTTCAATACCTGAAAATCTGGTTTTCAGATTATTATATCCATATCAAAATTACCCGTGACCGGCATTCAAAACTTGGAGATTACAGAAAATTGCCGGACCGGTCGCATGAGATAACCATCAATTCCACATTAGCCCCTCAACTTTTTTTCTTTGTCCTTACGCATGAGCTGGCCCATCTGATTGCCTTTGAAAAATATGGGAGAAGGATTTACCCGCACGGGCCGGAGTGGAAAGATACCTTCCGGAAAATGCTCCTGGAAAGCCTGGAAGTGTACGAGCAGGATCTGAGGCCTATCATTACACGATTCTCCAAATCTCCCAAAGCCAATTTTATGTCCAGCCCGGAGCTAGTAAGATATTTCCACATCGGAAGGGAAGAAGATGACCTCCAGTTTATGGAAGAGCTCAAAAAAGGAGATTCCTTTATGTACCGTAACGAGAAGTATTTATTGGAGGGTCTGATCAAAAAAAACTATCTTTGCAGGAACCTGGTTACCGGAAGGCAATACTCTTTCAAGCCGTTGGCCAGAGTGAAAAAATGTAGTTAAAGATGGTAAGATCAGATCAATACTGTGTCATCATGGCAGGAGGGATAGGAAGCCGGTTCTGGCCGATGAGCACGCAGAAGTTTCCCAAACAGTTTCAGGATATCCTGGGTGTAGGACGTACGATGATTCAGCAGACCTACGACAGAATCCGCAAAATTGTTCCGGATGAAAACATATTTGTCATTACCAATAAAGAATACGTAAGTCTTTCCCATCAGCAGCTGCCGGAAATTCCGGAGCAGAACATCGTAGGGGAGCCTTTAGCCAAAAATACGGCTGCATGTAACCTTTACATGGCCAATAAAATTGCTGAAATCAATCCTGATGCACAAATGATTGTTTTACCGGCAGATCACCTTATCCTGCGTGAGGAAGTATTTCTTGAGAAAGCAAGTTTAGCTTTTGAAATTGCTTCGAAAAACGATTATCTTATTACGTTGGGCATTACACCCACAAGACCTGATACGGGATACGGTTACATCCAGTTCGTTGATAAAAAAGGATCCGAATATTTTAAAATAAAAACATTCACGGAAAAACCTATCCTTGAAATCGCCAAATCATTCCTGGAGAGCGGCGATTTCCTCTGGAATGCGGGTATTTTCGTGTGGAGTGTAAAATCCATACTTTCTGCGTTTGACAAATACCTCCCTGAAATGACCCAGCAGTTCATGGCCTGCGAATACAATGCCGATGGGGAAGAAGGGTGCATAGAATTGATTTATCCTAAGCTTCAGAAAATATCCATAGATAACGGGATCCTGGAAAAGGCCAAAAACGTATATGTCATTCCTTCCGATCTGGGATGGAGCGACTTGGGAACCTGGACGTCCGTCTACGAAAACACGGAAAAAGATGAAAATCAGAATGCCGTCAAGCAAAAACACGTCCTCACATACCATTCCAGTGGAAATATCGTTCATATAAAGAACAGCAATAAGGCTGTGGTGATAGACGGGCTTAAAGATTATATCGTAGTGGATACCGATAAGGTACTGATGATCTGCCCGAGAGAACATGACCAGCTGATTAAAGATTATGTGCTGGATTTAAAAAACCTCAAGAAAGGGGATAAATTTATTTAACAGGACAGGCTTACAGCCTATTTGAAGTATGACCAATACCATCAGGAAAAATATTGTCTGTATTTTTTTATTTCTGGGCGTATGCATTACAGCTCAGGAAAAAAAACAGTTGGGCAGCATTCCACAGATCCTTCAATCCATCATACCCAATGACCGGACAGATTTCTGGGTCTTGGTTCATAATCATTATGGAAAAAATGAGGAGCTGAAAATTTCCGGAGTGAAAAAAGAGTATATCCCGCAGTCTTCCGGATTCAATCTTTTCCCTGAAGAAGACAGCTTCTACTATATTGCTTATTCAAGAGCGGGAAAAATTGACTATATAACGGATCTTTCAGGCCTTAAAACATTTATCGGGGCTATTGATAATGTTGAGGAAGCGGTTATTGACGCAACAGCGGAAGGCTATTTTATCGACGAGGAATTCAAAAATGTAGCCGGGAATTACTATCAGGATGCCTCAAACTATTACATTGACCTGGGAAAGCTGACTTCAAAGGAGTGCCCGTACCAGAAAACACATTTTACACTTACGGTTAACAAGTCCAGTGGAAAAGTAACCAATGTAAAGGATAATGGAACGTATATCGAGTTATACAATAAGAAGTGTGTCAACAATCCGAGGCTTTTAAAAATAGAAAAAAAAGAAATGCCGGCAGATGAACCTAAAAAAGCAAAACAACCAGCCCGAAGAAAATAGCTTTTACGAAACCGAAAGGCTTATTATCCAGCCGGTTTCATTAGATGATGCCGCCTTTATCCTGGAATTACACAACAGCCCGAACTTTATCCGGTACATTGGTGACCGTGGATTGAGAAGCATTCACGATGCAGAGCAGTATATCAATAAAAGATTTATTCCCCAGTTTGAAAGATCAGGTTTTGGGAATTACGTCATAACAGAAAAATACGGAGGTAAAAAGGTTGGGGCAGTAGGAATCTTTGAACGGGAAGGGCTTGATGTTGCCGATATAGGATTTTCCTTTCTTGGGGAATTTGAAGGTAGAGGCTATGGTTTTGAAGCGGCCACAAAAGTAAAATCCGTTGGCATGGTAGACTTTGGACTGACCAAATTATCTGCGATTACCACAAAGGACAATTTTGCTTCCCAGAAATTAATCGGGAAGCTGGGGCTCAAATTCAAAAAGTATGTAACGATCCCTAATGATGATGAAGAGCTGATGTATTTTGAAACAGAGTAGAGCCCTAATCCCGGCCCTTCCGTTTTACCCTTCCAGGATCTGCGCTGCGGCCGTTTTTGAAGTAACTTTATCAATAACCCTTACACAAATCCCTTTTTCATCAAAAATAAAAGTGGTCCTTACAATTCCCATATAGGTTTTCCCAAAATTGTTTTTTTCCTGCCAAACCCCGAATTTTTCAACGATATCATGATTCTCATCGGCAATCAGGTCATAAGGAAATGCAAATTTACTGTGGAAGTTTTTCTGTTTTTTTACAGAATCCGCACTGATTCCCAGTAATGTATATCCGGCTTTCTCGAGCTCTGAATAATGGTCGCTGAGGTTGCATGCTTCTACCGTACAGGTTGGTGTATTGGCCTGAGGATAAAAGAATACCACCAGTTTCTTACCGATCAGTTCAGATGAAGCTATGGTTTTGCCGTCCTGATTGGTGCCTTTAAATTCTGGTAAATGGTCTCCGATTTTCAACATAATATTTTAATTTTGTTCAAATTTAATAGTTACATGACAAAAAAGCAAAGAGCCGAGCTCGTTCAGCGCGAATTAGAAAAGTTATACCCTCAGGTGCCTGTTCCCCTGGATCATACCGATCCTTTTACGCTGCTCGTAGCAGTAGCCCTTTCTGCACAGACCACAGATAAAAAAGTCAATCAGGTAACGCCTGATCTCTTCCGGGTAGCCGGGACACCACAGAGGATGGCACGGCTGGAGGTTTTTGAAATTAAGGAACTGATTAAAGAAATAGGGCTTTCCAATCAAAAAGCCAAGAACCTGAAAAGAATGGCCGAACTACTGATAGAAAAGCACGGCGGGCAGGTTCCTGCTACGTATGAAGAGCTGGAAGCTCTGCCGGGAGTAGGGCATAAAACGGCTTCTGTGGTGATGAGCCAGGCCTTTGGATTTCCTGCCTTTCCCGTAGATACCCATATCCACCGCCTGATGACTTTATGGAAACTGACTTCCGGAAAAAATGTGGTAGAAACTGAAAAAGATGCCAAGAAAATTTTTCCTGAAAGCGCCTGGAACAAGCTCCACCTCCAAATCATTTATTACGGGAGAGAGTATTCCCCGGCACGTGGAAAAGGAGAAAAGGATTTTATTACGAAAATGATGTTTGAGAAATAATTCAATTATTTTAGTGCTATGTTTGCTGGTCTTTTATAAAAACTACTTTGAAATAGCTCGCGAAGCACTTCGTTTAGCAAAGGCATTATTTTCCTAGCTAATAATACATATTTGAAATGTGTTTTTCAGATTAAAAGCTTGATAATAAATATGATACTAATGGTAAAGTAGGATGAAAGACTTGTAGACATCCTGATTCTGAATTTTTGCCTGGACGGTATTTATAACAAAAGTATTGCCACCTTTGTTTTCCAGAATTTTGAGAATTTTATTTTCAAAATTAATTATGTTGATATGAGTCGTGAATAAGTCATTCATAATCGATTATCCAACAATCTTCTGTGATAATTGATCTGCCCCAGATGATAGCCCAGATGAGTAAGCAGATGGATCAGGAAGTAATCGGTTGTCATTGCACTTTCAAAAACAACCAATGGATATTCTTTTTTCAGGTCTTCATCAGACAATTGAGAAAGTACTGAATCTATCATTGCAGCAGTCGCTTTCACCTTTTCAATAAGCTCCGCTTTGGGAATATCCTTCAACGAAAATTCAAGGTCACGCTGTCTTACATATCCTGTGTTTCCAAGCTGCGCTCCGATAAAATGATTAAGATTTCCCACCAGATGAAGGACGAGGTTACCCGTAGAGTTGGCAATATTTTTATCAGTTTTCCAAAGATTTTCTTCGTTTTGATAAGCTTCCAGCTCTGTTTTTAATTTATCTAAATCTCTGTTGTAAAGAGATCTTAGACTTTCTGTGATCATATCAGTTTTTTTTATAAAATTAAAAAGGGTACTTCGTTTAATTGATACCCTTTTTAAGTCTGTTTATTTTTGCTTTTTTGCCCAGAGTTCCATCTTCCTGTTAAGAACATCCAGCGGAAGGCATCCCTGGTTCAGTATTTCATCATGGAACTTGGCCAGGCTGAATTTTTTTCCTAATTCTTTCTGATACTGTTCCCTTAGCTCACGGATCCTTAAAGATCCGATTTTATACCCCAGCGCCTGTCCGGGCATAGCCATATAGCGTTCCACTTCTGCCGTTGCACCGGCTTCGTCATAGGCAATATTGTTAAGGAAATATTTGATGGCATCCTCACGGGTCATTTTTCCGGTATGCAGCCCGGTATCCACCACCAGCCTCACCGCTCTCAGCATCTGGTCGCTCAGGTAGCCCATTTTCTGGTATGGGTCTGTATAAAGCCCGAATTCAGGCCCTAAAGTTTCGCAGTAATGCGCCCAGCCTTCGCCATAGGCACCGAACCAGCCAAATCGCATGAACTTGGGAAGTTTGGTGTTTTCCTGCTGAAGAGAAACCTGGTAATGGTGCCCGGGAATTGCTTCGTGAAGAAACAGTGATTCCATGCCGGATGTAACATTGAACTTAGACGGATCAGGAAGCGGCACATAAAAAATACCAGGCCTCTTTCCATCTGCCGTACCCTGGATATATTCGGCACTTGCACTGGCTTCCCTGAATTTTTCGGTCTGCCTGATTTCAAATTTTGTTTTCGGGGTTACGCTGAACATGGTTTTCAGCTTAGGGGTGATCTTGGTTAAGATCGCATTGAAGGCATCCAGCACCTCTTTGGAGGTTTTATACGGCATGGCTTTCGGGTCTGTCTTTACATAGCTGATGAACTCTTCAAGCGTTCCCTTAAAACCTACCTGCTGTTTTACCTTCTCCATCTCAGCGCGGAGCATGGCAACCTGCTGAAGGCCTGTTTTATTGATCTCTTCAGGGGTGTATTTAGTCGTTGTCCAGCTTTTTACATAGTACCGGTAAATATCGTTCCCATTAGGAAGGCTGTTGTAACCGTCCGTATCTCTGGCTTTAGGCAGGTATTCCTTTTCGAGGAAATCACCCATCCTGGTATAAGCCGGAATGATGTTTTTGGTAACGGATTCTTTATAGAGCGTAGTGTACTGATCCTTCTGTGCCTTTGTAAAGCCTTTCGGGAAATTATTGATCGGTCCGTAGAAAATATTCGTTTTAAGATCAATACTGATGATTTCCGGAGCCCTCATCTGAGGGATCATTTTAATCACAAGTTTCTTGGGCAGCACCATTTTGCTGTTTATTCCTTCCCGGAAATTTTCTGTGGCAGCATTCATCCATTCCGGGAATTTTTCCATTCTTTTCAGCCAGTTATCGTAATCCTGGGTCGTCTTAAACGGCTGAGGACCCTGTCCGCTCCCGTATAACGGAAAGGTAAGCGGCAGGCCTGAAAACTGCGTAAAGGGGATGTATTCAGGATGATAAGCATAGGCTTCTATCTTATCCTGCAGAGTATAATCCAGGACATCATAAACCGTCTTGCTTTCATCGGAAAGCTTTTCATAATCCACATTCTCCAGCTGTTTCTGAACCGAACTGTAAAAAGCGACCTCTCCGGAAATAAAATCTTTATCAATATTAATCGGAAGCTGGTCATTGTATCTGGTGTCTCCCTGCGAAGTTGCATCCAAAGGATACAGTTTAAGGTACTGTTCATAGTAATTGGAGGCAATAGAGTCCAGGTTGGATGGCGTAACCTTTGTCAGGGGAGAATCAGATTTCCTACAGGCAGTAATACCTGCCAGCAGGCCCAGGCTGAGGATGCTTTTTAAGATGATATTTTTCATTTCCGGATCTTTAACGCAAAAATAAGTATTATTAAGATATGACCGGATTTCTGAAAAGGTTGATTTTTAAAAAATAATTTTCAAAACATTTTACACATTCAGCCAATTTTCTATCTTTGTTGAAAACATTTAGCAATCATATTATTACAGCTCTTTTTAAGAAATAATGAAAGGGATTTTAAAAATTTACCATCCGGAAGAAACGCTGAAATACAATATCAGAAATACATATTGTAAAGCGGTCTACAGCAACCAGCAACATTTTTTAGAGGTTGAAATCATTACGGATGACGGTCTGGATCATGTAGAAGATGATTCTTTGCAATACAATTTTCCGCAGCTATCACTTGAAATCATTGATTTTCCTATTGAATCTGCCGAGATAGAAGGGAAAACCTTTACCATCACAGATTCTGATGAGGAAACCTACACGGAAGTAGACCTTTATGATGATGAGGACGCTTATATCTATGATAATGAGCTTTTATTTGAAAAAAATGAAGAGGGTGAGCTGCAGGTGATCTGGAAAGGAACCATTGATGATTTCTATACAGGATCTGATACACCTATTCCTTTCAGGCTGAAATGCGAGTTTAAACAGGACCAGATTGAGATAGACGAAGACTAAAGATCTTTCGCCATTATACCATCCATAAATTTCTTTTCAAATCTTTTTTGAAGGGAAATTTGCTGTTTTTAAGCAAATTTTAAGAGAACGATTCATAATATTCCACTACATTTGTCGTTACAACTTTTATAAAAATACACATTAATGCTGTTAACGGAACTTACTCAGATTTTATTCGCACAGGTTACAACATCTGCAGTGGCAGAAGCACCTAAAAAAGTATTTTCATTTTGGGAAATCATGTTTCACGGAGGCGTATTCGCAAAAATTGTAATGGTTACCGTGTTACTGCTCGGGGTATTTTCTGTATACCTTTTCTTTGAGCGTTTTTTCTTTATCAAAAGAATGGTCTCAAAGACAGATCCCGACTTTATGAATAACATCGAGGATTTTATCCGGGAAGGAAAAATTGAATCTGCTGCAGACTACTGTAAAAGGCAGCATTCCCCGGAAGGAAGGATCCTTGAAAAAGGAATCTCCAGGCTTGGGCGCCCGGTTTCGGATATCGTAAGTGCCATGGAATCACAGGCGCAGGTAGAGGTGGCCAATATGGAAAAAAACCTGAACCTTCTTGCTGTAGTACCAAGTATTGCTCCGATGCTGGGGCTTTTGGGAACGGTAATCGGGATGATAATTGCTTTCTTTGACCTTTCCAATATGGAAGGTGCTTTCTCCCCAAAAACCCTATCGGAAGGTATTTACACGGCATTGGGACAAACGGCGGTGGGTCTTGCAGTAGCTATTCCGGCCAACTTTTTCTACAATATCCTTCTTACCAGAATTGACAAATTCGTGCTGCGAGCGCAGAATATGTCCGGAGAATTCTTAGATCTTATCAACAAACCTTTATAAATCTTTGGTATGAAACCGCAAGGTTCCGTCTGATCCATTTAAACAAACAGTCAACAGATGAAAATTCAGAGAAAAAATAAAGCACGCCCGGAATTCAGTTTAGCTGCGATGACAGACGTTATCCTGCTGATGCTGATCTTCTTCATGATCACTTCCTCCGCAGCCAATCAGAGCGCTATTGATGTGAAGCTGCCGAAAACGGGGGCGGTGGATGATAATATTCCTAATCCGCTGACCGTAAGCATCAAGCCGGACGGATCCTATTTTGTGGATGATGTTCCTGTCAACAGGGCAGATCTGGAACATGCCATCGTAAACAAATTAACCTCGCAAACCAATAAATCATTTACCATACGTGCCGATGAAAGCACGCTGCATAAAGATGTGGTTTTTGCCATGGAAATTGCTGAAAAGCATAAGTTTAACATTGCCATAGCAACCGTTAAAGATAAATAACGGTCCACGGCCGGAAAATTGAGACCGTATGAAAAGCCATACCATAGACAGAAGAGAGGAAAACAAGGACAGGATTAAGAGCGTATTGCTTTCAGTCCTGATCTGGTCTGCCATCCTTCTGTTTGTTTTTTTATATAAACTGACCCCAAAACCTGCAGAACCGGAAAAAGAAGTGGTAACCACCATGCTTGTGAATTTCGGGGACAACAGGAATGGAAACGGGGAAGAGGAACCTGCTGACCAGCCGGGAAGCTTAGCCGCCGCAACTGAAGAAGTTACCGCTGACCCTGTGGAAACGGCGGTTCCCGAGACCAAAACAACCATCGAACCTCAGCCGGAAACAAAAAAATCCGAAGCCAAGGAAAAAATCATTACCGGAAATAACCCCAAGGTTACGATACCTAAAAAAGAAGAATCAAAAGAGAATAAGAAATCAGCGGCCAGTACCAGCGCTTCAAAAAATACCAAAAAATCCGGAGCTACCACAGCCAATTCCAAAACCGGAAATGGTGATGGCAAAGGAACGGCAGCAATCGGAAACCTTATCCGCGGGAGAGGAACCAAAGCAGGAAGCCAGGGTGACGGAAACGGTATAGGAAATGCAGGTGACCCTTTGGGAGGTGACGGAAACGGAGACAGCAAAGTGGGGATTGACAGGAAGCTTGTTGGGTTCATTCCCGGAACTATGGGAAGGGGAGGAGCGCAACCAGCGAATAACTGCACTGCCAGCGGAACCATTACCATTGCTTACACGGTAGATAAAGCCGGAAATGTAGTTTCTGCCAGGAGGTCGGGAGGCACTTCAGACCCCTGCATCAGTTCTACAGCGGTTTCATGGGTGCGGAAATATGTTAAAGCTGAAAAATCCAGTGTTTCTTCCACAGGATCTTATAAAATTACCTTCTAAACGGACAAAGCACTTTATTCAAGTGCTTTTTTTATTTCATTAATCCTGTTGATGACCGGGAGAGCAAAAATACCGCTGGTCTGCAGGTACAGCTCATAAAATGTTTTGGCCTTATCCAGAAAGTCATTGTTCTGTTCAGTCTTTCCTTTAAAGTAAAAAAGGTTGCCCAGCATTTCATAGTAATCTTTATGATCTCTTTCCTGTCTTTCGTTAACGATTGCTATAAGGCCTTCTTTGGTTGTAGAGGAAATCTCTGTGAAACTCATTTTAAAAATGTCCCGCATCAAAGAATCAAAATCCAGTTCTTTCTGCATTAAACTTTCTTCAGGTTTGTCCAGGATCAGTTTTTCGAGTGCCTGGGAAAGCTGACGGATGAGTCGCAGTGTAAATTCTTTATCTGTAATCATAAGTTTTTTCTTTAAAAGTTTAAATAATCTTCCGTAGAAGTCAGTTCACTCCATCTCGCGGAAAGGAATTTGGCATAATTCAGAGCCGAGATCCCGTAAGTACCTAATGAGTGGCCATCATTTACTTCAACCAATACCGTTTCGTTGTTATTATTCAGTCCGAAATCCATCGCAAAGGCTCTGGGTCTTGAAGTGAATGCTTCTAATGCTGACTGAACGGTTTTCACATCAAATGCCGTATCCCATGCTCCTTTGTACCTCCTGATATCCAGAATCTCTCCGTACCGGATAAAACAGCGCCATTCTGTTTTGAAGTTCATCAGTTCGGAACACCATATTTCAGTATCACGATCATCGCTGATGATTCCAAGAAAGTCTTTTTCATCAGCAACAATTTTGCCTGCAAATAATTTGGTTTCTGTTTTGATAAAGATATTCCATTTATCCTTATTTTCAAACAAGGTATTGATGGTTGAGGACCATATTTTCCTTTTTAAAAAAGGCTTCAGTTCTTCAGGGTAGTCAATTTCCTTTTCCGGATGAAAAATCTTTAGATGGCGTAATCTCTTTCTTACATTTCCAATACCGCCGACAACAATGTCTTCCGGATGGAAATCGATAAGATCATCAGCATCAATATACTTTTCAGTCTCAAATCCAAAATGACTCAATCCTTCATAGGCAATAAAAGCATTGACATTGTAAAATTCTCCGTTTTCAGAAGTCTGTATATATGCTTTCATATCACGCAAAAAATAAATAAGCCAGCGCAATGGAAGTGATAATCCCAACGAGATCCGCCAGAAGCATGGCAACAACCGTGTATCGGGTGTTTTTTACAGCTACAGCCCCAAAATATACGGCAATAACGTAAAACGTCGTATCTGAGCTTCCCTGGAGAACGGCTGCCAGTTTGCCCTGGAAGCTGTCGGCACCGAAAGTACTCATGGTATCCACCATCATTCCCCGGGCTCCTGAACCGGATAACGGCTTAATCAGAGCAGTCGGCAGTCCGTCAACAAACCTTGGATCCACATTGGCCGCATTGGCCACCCATTTCATCCCGTCAATGATCACATCAAAAACGCCGGAAGTCCTCAGCAGGGAAATTGCAATCAGCATTCCGACTAGGTATGGGATGATTTTAACGCAGGTCCAGAAACCTTCTTTTGCGCCATCGATAAAAGCATCAAAAATATTGATCTTCTTGTAGGTGGCGCCCAGGACAATGGCCAGGAAAATAAACAGAATAAGGCCATTGCTCACCACTTTGCTGAAACCATCAAGCTCGTCTTTACTTAGCTGTACCAAATACAGCACCAGCAGGGCAATAATTGCTGAAATACCCCCTACATAGGCAATGACGACAGGCCTCAGGAGATTGATTTTCTGGTATGCGGAAACAATCACCATAGCAGCAAGTGTTGCCGTAAAAGTGGCGATCATGCACGGAAGGAATATATCTGTAGGCGTTTTGGAGCCCATGGATGCCCTGATGGCAATAATGGAAACGGGAATAAGGGTCATACCTCCTGCATGCAGGCAGAGGAACATGATCTGGGAATTGCTGGCCGTATCTTTGTTGGTATTCAGCGACTGGAGGCTCTCCATAGCCTTTAATCCGAAAGGAGTGGCCGCATTGTCCAACCCAAGAAGATTGGCACTGAAGTTCATCAGCATGTGCCCGAAGGCAGGGTGGTTTTTGGGGATTTCAGGAAAAAGCTTTGAAAAGAATGGCTGAATCAGCCGGCTGAGAAGATTAATCCCTCCTGCCTTTTCCGCAATGCTCATAAAACCCATGAACAGGGTCATGATACCAACCAGCCCAAGGCATATTTTTACGGCTGTTTCAGAGGTGCCGATTACACCATCAGCTTCCTGTACCCGGTATACTTTTACATCCTGTTTTACAGAATCGGTCTTATAATGGATCCTGCTGTCTGCAAAATCCGGCTTTCTCATCAGGCTGTCGCGTACTACAGGAGAGAGGGCACTCATTTTCTGTGTTGCAATCTGTACCGTATCACCGCCTTTCCCTACCACCATATCATTGAAAATAGTTTTGTAGTGGTCTGATGAAATGTATTTTATACTTGCGATAGCAATAGCTACTATGATAAATGCGGACCAAATTCTGCTGAGAACCATCGGATTGAATTATGTTGGGTTAAACTTATCAAAAAAACTTCAGATTACAAAGGATGCCGTCATCAATGGTAAATTTATAATACGTCTTAAAATTCACTTGCGGAGCAACATTGACTAGCAGAGCGAATTGACTATTCACAATTATCAACCTATTCCTCATCCAGATACACCAGGAAACCATCAAACTCATCATCCAGGCTTTTCAGCACTTTGGCGTCCTTCATTTTCTTTTCCAGACCGTCTATAAAAAAGCTTTTCTCGAAGAACTGGCGATGGGTTCCGGGGAGGAGTTCCATGAAGTAATCCATTCCGATTTTGTTGTTATGGAGGTCCATTTTGGTTTCCAGAGGTTTATTCGGAAAAAGCTCCTCGTGCAGATCCGTAATTCTTTTGCAGAATTTCAGGGCTTTTTCAGGCGAGGATATTTTACAGCAGTACATCATGATCAGGCAGCACCATAAAGCATGCCTGAAGGAATTTCCGATGCCATTATTTGAGGCGGTTTTCGGGAACTTTTTCTGAGCGATGCTATACGCTTTAATGGTAGCATAAAAGCTGAGTATGGAGAATAAAGGGTGCGGCAGCACAAGAGACAAAAGACGGAAGATCTTTTTAAGGCTCATGCTCCGGATGGTATTGAAAAATATACTGAAGGTCCTCATAGATAAAAAAATCTCTCCCGGTATGAGAGAGATTCAAAAATATCTTAATTAGTTTTATGCATGTACTGTTAACAGATTGACTGTTTTGGATACCACATCTTTAATTTCTGTTCTCTTGACGATAAAATCAACGAAACCTTTTTCCTGAAGGAATTCCGAAGTCTGGAAGCCTTCCGGAAGGTCTCTTCCGATGGTCTCACGGATTACCCTAGGGCCGGCAAACCCAATCAGTGCTCCCGGCTCAGCCATGATAATATCGGCTGTCATGGCGAATGATGCTGTAATACCTCCGAAAGTAGGGTCACAAAGATAAGCGATGTAGAGAAGCCCGGCCTCTGAAAGCTGTGCAAGTTTAGCCTGCACTTTAGCCAGCTGCATCAGGGAATAAGTCGCTTCCTGCATTCTGGCACCTCCTGACTGGCAGATGATCATGTACGGAAGTTTCTTCTCTATACAGTAATCTACCGCTCTTCTGATCTTTTCACCCATCACAGATCCTAGAGATCCTCCGATGAAAGCGAAATCCATACAGGAAACCACCATCTCAGTTCCTTTTACGGTTCCTACGGCATTTCTGATGGAGTCAGTAAGCTTTGTTTTAGCTTTTACCTCTTTCAGACGGTCTGCGTAAGGCTTGGTATCTTTAAAGTTCAGGATATCAATACTCTCAACATTTGCATCGAGTTCAGTGAATTTTCCTTCATCGAAAAGAATATCGAAAAATTCCGCACTGCCGATTCTTACATGAAATCCGTCTTCCGGAGAAACATAGTTGTTTCTTCTCAGCTCATCATGCTCCACGATCTTTCCGGATGGTGTCTGATGCCAAAGGCCTTTGGGAACATCCTTCTTTTCATCAGTAGAAGTAGTAATATTCTGTGCTTTTCTTTTAAACCAGTCGAATGCCATTGTGCTTGTATTAATGTATAATGTAAAATGTATTCATGCGGGGTATGGTTTCCTTTGCATGAATACATTTACAGTTTCTTATTTTAAAGTGTTGACGTTATTTAAATCTTCAAATGCCTTAACCAGTCTTGCAGAGAAAGTTTCTTCTCCTTTTCTCACCCATACTCTAGGATCATAGAACTTTTTGTTAGGCTTTTCTTCTCCTTCAGGGTTTCCGATCTGGGATCTCAGGTAGTCGATATGGTCTACCATATAATCTCTGATCCCCTCTGTATAGGCAAACTGAAGGTCGGTATCAATATTCATTTTGATTACTCCGTAGTCGATAGCTTCCCTGATCTCCTCGATAGTAGAACCTGATCCTCCATGGAATACAAAATTTACCGGTTTGGCAGCCGTTCCGAACTTTTCCTGAACATATTTCTGAGAATTGTCAAGGATTTTCGGGGTCAGTACCACATTCCCAGGTTTGTAAACCCCATGCACGTTTCCGAAAGCTGCCGCAATCGTGAAATTCTCGGAAATGGCTTTTAGCTTTTCATAGGTATAGGCAACATCTTCCGGCTGAGTATACAGCTTGGAGTTGTCTACATCAGAGTTGTCCACTCCGTCTTCTTCTCCTCCGGTAACGCCGATTTCCACTTCCAGGGTCATCTGCATTTTAGCCATTCTTTCAAAATACTTCGCAGAGGTTTCAAGGTTTTCCTCCAGAGATTCTTCTGAAAGGTCAAGCATATGGGAGGAATACAATGATTTTCCGGTTTGTCTGAAGTAGTCTTCATTTGCCTCCATCAGCCCGTCGATCCAAGGAAGCAGTTTCTTGGCACAGTGGTCTGTATGTAAAATAACAGTTGCTCCGTAAGCTTCAGCTAAAGTATGGATATGTTTCGCGCCGGCAATTGCACCCAGAATGGCCGCTTTCTGCCCTTCATTGCTCAATCCTTTTCCTGCATTGAAAGCAGATCCGCCATTAGAAAACTGGATGATAACAGGAGAGTTCAGTCTTGCAGCGGTTTCCATAACTGCATTTACGTTGCTGGATCCGATAACGTTTACAGCAGGCAATGCAAACCTGTTTTCTTTGGCATGCTGGAAAATATCTGTCACTAGCTGTCCTGTGGCAACTCCTGCCGGGAAAATTCTGCTCATATCTTAATTTTTAATGAATGTATTATGTATTTAAATAAACCTTGTAAAGGTACTAATTTTTGATGAATTACTAATTTCTTTTATCTCTTCCCCAAAGCAGCTTCTGGCGGATGGTTTCATAAAAGCTCAGGTTGTTCGGCTGCACCAGGAGAATCTGGAATGCTGCTTTCTTAATGATGATCTCCTTATCCGTTTCTATATGGATCAGCCTGGAATCCAGGGAAAGAGAGTATTGAGGCACACGGCTTTCCACTCTGAATTTAATTTCCACCTTATCATTAACAATCAGTGGCCTCACATTCAGGTTGTGGGGTGCAATCGGAGTGATGACGAAATTTTCGTTATTGGGAGAAATAATCGGTCCCCCGCAGCTTAAAGAATATGCTGTTGAACCGGTAGGTGTTGATATAATGACTCCATCTCCCCAGAAAACATTGAGGAATTCATTATTGATGTATGAATCCACGGTAATCATGGAGGTCGTTTCCTTCCTGGAAATGGTAACATCATTCAGCGCATACGGGAAAAAACCTTCAAGTCCCTCGGAGATCACCTGAATAACCGCTCTTCTGCTGGTTTTCACGTTGCCTTTCAGAATGGAATCCAGCTCATTGAATGCCTCTTCTTTAGTGAAGCTTGCCAGGAAACCGAGCCGGCCGGTATTAACTCCCACAATCGGAATCTCAAGATCTTCCACGAAAATAAGGGAATTTACGATGGTACCATCGCCCCCGAATGTGAAAAATAGGTCTACCTCCTTATCAATAAGGTCCTGTTTGCCGTTGAATGTCTCAAAGATTTTCGAGAACTGAAGTGCTTCAGCCATTTCATCATATAAAACTGATTTTACCCCTCTGTTTTCAAGTTCTGAAATAAACTTGCTCAGATATAAAAAAGTATCAAGATCTTTTTTCTGAGAGTATATGGCTGCCTTCATGCTATATTTCTATAAATTTTTGGAAAAATCCGAACCGGTCCTTAAAGAGATCCGATTTATCGTCGGAATAATACTTTTCTACGATCCTGTAATCATACCTGTCAAAAGTAGCATCCACTGAAGACAGGTTTTCGTTGCTGATCTTAATGGTGACATGAATGACCTCGTCAGACATAAAGCTGATAAATCCACCGTAAAACTTGGAATTATTGCTTTCCACAATATTGGCAATTTCCGTCATGGAATATTTCCTTGCCGGGGTTTCTACCGTAAGGATAGCTCCGGATTCTGAAAACAGTGGATATTTGGACAGGTCCTGGAAAATATCGTCACAGCAGATGTATCCCAGGTATTTCTCATTTTTGTTGATCACCGGGATTACATTCGCACTGAATGTGTGAAATAAGCGAATGCTATCCATGATATTATGATCTTCAAGGATCGCAAACCGCTCAATCTGGTGTTCCAGGTCTTTCAGGAGGCCGTCTTCCTCATACAGGAAATCCTGTGCAATGGCACCGTAAAAAAGATTGGATTTTTTAATGAAAATATGGGAATATCCGAAGTCCTCTAATGTATTTCTTGCCGATTCAATAGAATCAGTGAGGTTGAAACACGGGAAATCTTTTGAGATATAATCCTTGATAAACATGATGCTAATTTATAAAAAATAAAATAAAATTATTTCCGGACCCATGACTTTTTTTTCTTACCAACGAAAAAAAAGCCTTTTTAAAATTTGTTTGTGATGAAAAAAGAATTACCTTTGTAGCCTTTCATTTTTACTTTTTATTAGATTTATTTCAAACTGCACTGTCAAAAAGACATATGCAGTTTTTTATTTTAAGGCCTTGGCAAATTCCCACATAACAATCCCCCCGCACACACTTACATTAAGTGAATGCTTCGTTCCCAGCTGCGGAATCTCGATAAACGAATCCATATGCTGAAGGGCATCATCACTGATGCCATCTACTTCGTTTCCTAAAACCACCGCATATTTTTGTTTCTTTTCAATCTCAAAATCAGAAATCTCCAGGCTATTGGTCGTCTGTTCCACTCCTATGATGCGGTAACCTGCGCTTTTTAAATCATTAACTGCTGTTACGGTATTCTTTTCATATGACCAGTCTACACTTTCCGTAGCACCCAGAGCCGCTTTATGGATCTCCCGGTGCGGCGGCTGCGGAGTGATGCCGCAAAGGATGATTTTTTCAATAAGGAAGGCGTCAGCAGTTCTGAATGTGGCTCCTACATTGTGCATACTCCTGATATTATCTAAAATAACGGTCAACGGAATCTTATCCGTTTTTTTGAAGGTCTCTACATCAATCCTGTTCAGCTCCTCCAGCTTTAATTTCTGTACCAAAGTATTTGTCTCTTTTTTTATGCGTGGTTTATATTTATGTACGATTCTATAAGTAAATCGGATTTTACAGCAGATTATTTTGTGTCCATAATCTGATGGACGTTTTTTTCAATATTTTGTGCAATGGTTTCCATTGGGATATCATTTTCATCATTGTTAAAAGGATCTTCAATTTCTTCTGCAATCAGCTCAAGGCTCATCAGGACGTAATATACAAAAACGGTCAGCGGAATCATGAACATGCCAATATTAATAACGTATGCTACGGGCAGGGCAAGGACATACAGGATGATGAACTTCTTCACAAATGAAGAATAAGAATAGGGAATGGGTGTATTTTTAATCCGCTCACAGGCGCCACAGACGTCGAGGAAGCCTGAAAGCTGGGTATCGAGATAGATCATTTCAACATCCGAAATCTTACCGTCCTTTTTCAGCTGATGCAGCTTGTGTGACAGCAGTGTGATGATTTCACTGGGGCCATGTTGCTTTAGGGATTTTTCGATTTCCGAATAATCTTCATCCAGGGCCAATCTGGTAGATTCCTTAGACAGGTGTTTCGCCAGAAAGTGCGGGAAAAATTTCAGGTATCTAGCAATCTGGTGGATGTCTTTAGTATTCCCTTCCAGCAGGATCGTTACTTTAATAGCAAAATTTCGGGTATCATTAACCAGTTTCCCCCATAGTTTACGACCCTCCCACCAACGGTCATACGCCGTATTCGTCCTGAATACCAATAAAAGCGAAAGCACAAAGCCCAACAAGGAATGGATGAGTCCTACATTGCTTACCTTGGATTTTGAGTTAAGATGCAGGTACTCCAGTTCCAGATAAGCGATTCCGTAAGAATACAACCCTACGAGAATCATTGTAGGAAACAATATTTTCAGGGTGTCGCTTTTGTGTAAGCTGAACAGGATTTTCAGGAAATTCTTGGTGTTATAAGCCCTCATAATAGTTGTTCGTGTACAAATATAAATGATTTCATGATATATCCGTCTTACGGAAAGCCGTAAAATATAGAAGCCGTTCTTCTTTTTCTTTGCATAAAAAAGATGGGATATTATAGAAAAGGTCATTTCAGGAAAAGCGGAAAATGGGTCAGCGGACATTATGTAAGCTCATTAGGCAGGAGGAAAACCAGGTTTAAGGGTCCGCAGGGCTGTGCGGTGCTGTTTTTTTGCGGAATCATAACGGTTGTATGGTATGCTTTTCATTGAGGCTCATCTAGTGCGATGACAGATGATAAGTGATTTCAGGATGAAAATTTTTCTGAAATTCAAAAAAACTGTATTTTTATTCGCATTAAAAATAACACCAAATGATCCTTGAAAATGTAGATACCGTAACCGATATCAGTAAAGAAGATTTCCAGAAAAATTATTTTAAAAGGCATAAGCCGCTTCTGATCAAGAATTTTGCAAGCAGATGGGACGCTTTCGATCAGTGGAACTTTGATTTCATCCGTGAAAAGGCAGGAGATCAGGAAGTTCCCCTGTATGATAACAAACCCGCTGATGCTTCCAAGAGTTCCGATGCTCCTGTAACGCATATGAAGATGCGTGATTATATAGACACCATTACAAGTAAACCATCAGACCTGCGTATCTTCTTTTATATCATTACAGACCGCCTGCCGGAACTGCTCAAGAACTTTACGTATCCCGATCTCGGAATGAAATTTTTTAAGCGTCTGCCGACCCTGTTCTTCGGAGGAAGCGAAGCCCATGTGCTCATGCATTATGATGTAGATCTTGGAGATTTTATCCATATTCATTTTCAGGGAAAGAAGAGGATTCTGTTATTTGACCAGAAACAGTCTGCATTTTTATATAAGGTACCGCTTTCTGTACATACCGTTTATGATCTCGATTACGAAAATCCGGATTATGAAAAATTTCCCGCTCTTAAACATGCTAAAGGCTTTGAGATTTTTATGGAGCACGGAGATGCTTTGTTTATTCCCGGAGGATTCTGGCATTTTAACCGGTATTTAGAGCCTGGTTTTTCCATGTCGCTCAGGGCGCTTCCGCATCGGCCGGGTGTTTTCTTTAATATGCTTTACCATGTTTTCATCATGAGATATACGGATAAACTGATGCGCAGGATCTTTAAGGCAAGATGGGTAAATTACAAACAGCAGTGGGCACATCAGAAGAGCTCCGAGGCACTGAAAAAACATTTTATATAAATCCTGCTGATCAAATTTTTTACGGATACAATGAGTATACTGCTGCAAAAGGCCTGTTCATTACGGAGCATGAACTAGTTTGGGCAAAGCCTTTACTGCTTTTATTTTATTTCATACTTTTACCGTCCCAATTTTAAGACAGATTTTAATGGCAAAAACGAAGAAAGAGACCCCGCTCATGACGCAATACAATACCATCAAGGCAAAATATCCTGATGCACTTCTGCTGTTCAGGGTAGGGGATTTCTACGAAACTTTCGGACAGGATGCCGTTAAAACCTCCCAGATTCTGGGAATTGTTTTAACCAAAAGAAATAATGGCGAAGGCCACGTAGAACTGGCAGGATTTCCCCACCATTCTATAGATTCCTATCTTCCAAAACTCGTCAGAGCAGGAATGAGGGTAGCCATCTGTGATCAGCTGGAAGATCCCAAAATGGTTAAAGGCATTGTCAAAAGGGGAGTGACGGAATTGGTAACGCCAGGAGTTACCTTTAACGACCAGGTCCTGAATTCCAAAAAGAATAATTTTCTGCTTTCTCTTCATAAAGAGAAAGAGAAATATGGCATCGCCCTTGTGGATGTCTCTACCGGGGAATTTCTGGTAAGCGAGGGCAACCTTGATAAACTGCTCCATATTGTCAATACATTCGATCCCAGCGAGATTATTTACCAGCGCAGTGTCCAGATGCCGGACCAGCTGAAAAACAGAAGCGCTTTTAAGCTTGAAGACTGGGCCTATCAGCATGCTTTTGCCTATGAAAAGCTGACCAACCACTTTAAAACCCAGTCGCTGAAAGGGTTTGGTGTAGATCACCTGCCACTGGCCATCACGGCTGCCGGGGCGATATTTGCGTATCTGGTAGAGGATACCCACCACAACCTGCTTTCACACATCACCAAAATCTGTATCATCCCTCAGGATGATTACCTGATGATGGACCACTTCACACTGAGGAATCTTGAAATCGTATACCCGAGCCATCCCCAGGGAAAATCCCTGCTGGATATTATAGACAAAACCTGTACTCCTATGGGTGGGAGGCTGCTCAGAAGAAGGATCATCCTTCCGCTGAAATCCGTGAATGAGATCAGCAGAAGACTTGCACTGATCGACTTCCTGAATGAGCACGACCAGCTTAAGTATGAAATAGGGCAATTGCTGAAATCGATTTCCGACCTGGACAGGCTCATGGGAAAACTGGCTGCTGAAAAGCTTTCCCCCAAAGAATTGGGTTACCTCCGCCAGAGCCTGATCAACATTCATAAAATAAAAGGGCTTCTGCATCCGCATGCAGATGTATTAGCATGGCTGGAGCCTTTGTATGACCTTGAACAACTGATTGTTTTCCTGCAGAACCACCTTAATGAAGAACTGCCGGTAAGCATCGCGAAAGGCAATATCCTCAAGGAAGGTATTTCTGAAGAGCTTGACCGCCTGAGAAACCTCCAGAGCAAGGGACGCGGCTTCCTGGACGAAATGTGCCAACGTGAAGTAGAGCGCACAGGAATTACCAGCCTTAAAATTGATTTCAACAATGTTTTCGGATATTATATTGAAGTACGGAATACCCATAAGGACAAAGTTCCGGATGACTGGGTAAGAAAACAGACGCTGGTGAATGCAGAACGATATATTACCGAAGAGCTGAAAGAATACGAAAACCAAATCCTCGGAGCAGAAGAAAAAATAGGCGTGCTGGAAAATGAGCTGTACAGAAATGTGTGCTCTGAGACTATGGTATATATCGACCAGATTCAGGAAAACTCAGGCATCATCGCACAACTCGATGTTGCCGTAGGCTTTTCGGAATTGGCCGTGTCGGAAAGTTATACAAGACCAGTATTGAACGAGAGTTTTGCCATCGACCTGAAAGAAGCCCGGCACCCGATTATTGAAAATGCACTTCCTCTGGGTGAAAAATATATTCCGAACGACATTTTCCTGGATAAGGACACCCAACAGATCATCATGGTGACCGGTCCGAACATGGCCGGTAAATCAGCCATCCTCCGCCAGACGGCTATTGTCTGCTTACTGGCCCAGATTGGCAGCTTTGTTCCGGCAAAACATGCTGAGATCGGGATTTTAGATAAGATCTTTACCAGAGTAGGGGCTACGGATAATATTTCTGCCGGAGAATCGACTTTCATGGTGGAGATGAATGAAGCAGCCAATATACTTAACAATATTTCCGAAAGAAGCCTGATCCTTCTGGACGAAATCGGACGCGGAACCTCTACTTATGACGGAGTTTCCATCGCATGGGCTATTGCGGAATACCTCCATCAGCATCCTACACAGGCCAAAACCTTGTTTGCCACCCATTACCATGAGCTGAATGAAATGACGGTGAATTTTGAGCGGGTAAAAAATTTCCATGTTTCCATCCAGGAGAATAAAGGGAATATCATTTTCCTAAGAAAATTGGTTCCGGGAGGCAGTGAGCACAGCTTTGGTATTCACGTCGCCAAACTCGCCGGGATGCCATCCAAAGTGGTGAACCGGGCCAACGAGATTTTAAAAACCCTGGAATCAAGCCGGAGCCAGGGTGGAAGTTCTTCTTCTGATACCATTAAAAGGGTTACGGAAGAAAATATGCAGCTTTCGTTTTTTCAGCTTGATGACCCGGTGCTGGAAAATATCCGTGAAGAACTGACAAAAATAGACATCAACACCCTAACTCCGATTGAAGCCTTGATGAAGCTGAATTCAATCAAGAAAATGATTGGAGGATAATCAGTTCTGTAGTTTTGTATGTCTATACAGTTCAATTACCGCTATGGTATAGCCGCCATCCTTCTCTTTCTGGTTGAGGTGTTTATTGCAACCATATTAAAAGATATTTTCTTTGTCAGGGCCTACCTGGGAGATGTGCTGGTTGTCATATTGCTGTATGCATTCGTTCGTAGTTTCATCTGTATGGATGAAGTCAGGCTGATCCTGGGCATTTTTTTATTTTCATGCATGATTGAAACAGCCCAATACTTCAATATTGCAGAAAGGATGGGTTTTGAGCGTGGCAGTATCATGTATATCATTATAGGAAATTCCTTTTCCTGGATTGATATCGTCTGCTATGCAGCCGGATGCATGATCCTGTATGGGGTTGCCAAACTGAAAAGCTAGGCACCGCTATCTTCCGAACGTTCCGTATTTGTCTTCAGCATACTTAATGAAGCGGTTCAGGAGCACTACATTTTCTTTTTCCATTGGAGAAAGGTCATTGTCTACGTTGTCTGATACCGGTATGTACCATTGCGTCTGCTCAAAGAAGTTCCTGAAGGTAGGTTTCTTAAAAGCGTATCCATGCCGTGCGAAAATAGAATTTTTGATGATTTCAAGGTCCAGTTTACGGAGGTTTTTAAGCTCATTTTCAGTTAGTTTCTGTTTGGAGCCGTTCAAAGTAAAGACTGCATCAGAGGCAATCCTGTTTTTCTGGGTGGTATAGCTCTCTGTTTTACCGGTAGATTCATTCGTGTATTTTTCAACAAATTCCTTCGGGTTGTTCCAGTCAATAAGCTCAGAATCCTTATCCAGCATAAAGTTCGGGTTGTAGACAAATTCTTTTTTCGCAAGCTTTACCGTTTTTACAGGAGATTTTACCGCTTTGCTATTAAAGGCATCCCACTTTCCGTTCAGGCTGTCTTTACTAAGTTTAACTTCAAACCGCCCGTCCGTTTTATCATTCCCCGGTTCATCTAGGATAAATGATTCGGAACTGCTGTTAAAAACCCCTCTGAACGGGCGCTGATTGCCGTCTACAATACTCTGTCCGTATACGCTGTCTTTGGTAATGCGGTTGATTTTTAAAGAAATCCTTTTGTATACTTCGCCTTCATATTCCGTACCGTCGGTTTCATCCAGCATCTTCTCTTTTCCGATAAAGTTTCCACTGTAAATGCCGTAGTATTCTTTATGTATCTCCTCAACTTCAGGAGATTTTGCCGCAGACAGGCTGTCTTTTTGTTTACTGGTACCTTCAGACTCTTTTTTACATCCTGTAGCCATTACGGCAAGAAAAGCAAGGAATGTTGGTTTTAAATTTTTCATATCTGTTTTTTTGCGATTAAATATTCAATTAATAAGATATTGGGTACCCAGCCGAGCCATGCGATGATCTGGTAAACGTCCATGGGATTTGGGTGACATAAATATACGATAATTACCTTCCACATTCTCAGGGTAACGGCAGATAATGTCAAGGCAAAGCTGCGCCACATCCATTGTTTATGTTCCCTGAATTTTCTCTGTGTAGCAAAACGGTAAGCTCTAAACGTGGAAAACCACCACAGACAACCCAACATAACGAATGCAATTTTCGAAAAAACCCCTCCATTGGCAAAAATGCCCATATAGATTCCTGACGGAGCGGCAAGCAGCAGGATCAGGAAAATATAAGCCTTTCCTGCATTCCTATGGAAGTTTTTGATCCCGAAATCTCTTCTGATAATACTTAAAAATCCGGACAACAAAACAAAAATGCTGGTATAAACATGGGTATAGAAAAAGCACAGGTACTCTGGCCGGTGCCACACTTCCGTCTGTTTGATCATCAGGAAACTGACGTCGGTTCTCAGCGGAACATATTCCAGGGTAATTTGCAGCATCAGCCAAAAGAAATATCCGAATCCCAGGATCAAAAGGATTTTAAGGACATCCGAAATATTTTTTCTAACGGTATGCATGGTCTTACAGATAACATTCTTTACAGCAGTCTTAAAGCTGTTTTACATACAGAAATGTAAGCAAAAATATGAACTAAATATAATAAAAAATGGCAACTACAGATGAAATTCTTTTGGAGAAGGGATGGCAAAACCCGCAAAGCTCTGAACAGTATATTTCACAGGAATGCATCGCCATAAGTTTCTATACCAACAGGATAACTTCCTTTTTATGCAACCGGCAGAAAAATACTCAATAATTATAGATCAGGCTAAGATCAGTTTAAACGCCAAAAGCAGCTACAAATTATTTCTTTAAATAATCTCGCTTTCCATCTAAAAATCTATGATCTATTAGTTTATCATCTGTTTGTCTCTTTTCAGATTAAGATCCTGTGCAATCAGCCATGCTTCGCTCCAGCATGCCTGGAAATTAAAGCCTCCGGTCACTGCATCAATATTCAGAACCTCTCCTGCGATATAAAATTGCGGCAACAGCTTTGATGTCATGGTTTTAAAGTTAATTTCCTTTAAGTCAATGCCTCCGGCGGTAACAAACTCATCTTTGAAGGTTGATTTTCCCGTCACTTTCATCTTTTTCCTACACAGGTTTTCAATGACAGTCTGCATTTCTTTCCCCGAGAGATGGGCGACCTGTTTATTGAGATCGATTTTTGAAACTTCTAAAATCCTTTGCCAGAAACGGTTGGTGATATCAAAAATTTTTGACTGTCCAATGGTCTTTTTAGGATTGGACTGCTTGAAATCCATGAACATTTTTTCTGCTTCGTCTATCGGTTTTGAAATGAAATTGACTTCAATTTCAAAATGGTATTTCATCTTAGCCAGACTGATTGCTTCCCAGGCTGATATCTTAAGGATAGCAGGGCCGGAAAGACCCCAATGGGTAATCAGCAGAGGGCCGCTTTCTTCCGTTTTCAGCTGCGGAATAGAGGTTTCTGCCATTTCAAAACTCGTTCCGGCAAGATCTTTTAGCAGATCATCTTTAATGTTGAACGTAAAAAGAGAAGGAACGAGATCAATAATCTTATGGCCGAGGTTTTCAATGATTTTCAGTGATTTGGGTGAGCTTCCGGTTGTGTAGATGACAATGTCTGCTATAAAATCGCCCAGGCTGGTTTTGATCAGATAAGCCGCATCCAGCTTTTCAATTTCCTTTACTGAACATTTGGTCTTTACCTCAATATTTTTTTGCTGTATCTCCTGCGTCATGGCGTTAATGATGCTCTGTGAAGAATTGCTTTCCGGGAAAACGCGGTTATCCTGTTCAATTTTCAGCGGAACATTCCTGCGTTCAAACCAGTCCATGGTATCTCCAGGCTGAAATTTAGTGAAAACACTTAGCAGTTCCTTATTCCCACGGGGATAGAACTGTACGAGCTCCCTAGGATCAAAGCAGGCATGGGTAACATTGCAGCGTCCACCTCCGGAAACCTTTACTTTCTGAAGGACATCCGAGTTCTGTTCCAGGATGGTGATATGATATTGGTTTTCGTCCAGGTTGGCGGCACAGAAAAACCCGGCTGCTCCTCCTCCGATAATGATAATTTTCTTCATGATTTCTTAATCTTATGCGCAAGATTACTTTTGCAAAACTACAATTTTTATAAACCATCTTATTTGAGTAATTTTGATGAATATAATTTTTTGATTTTAATCGAAAAAAGACGCCGCAAAAGGGATGAAGTTTCAGTTGTTTCAACAAGTAAGGCAATTGGTTCAATATTTTTCGCGGCAGGATAAGTTAAATTTTATATTTAAATACATCTTAAATGATTTACTACCATACCTTTGAAGTACGCTGGAGCGACCTTGATGCCAATAAACATTTAGCCAATTCATCTTACGTGCAGTACTGCGCACAGGCCAGGATGGCTTTTATGACCAAAGAAAAAATGGGGGTTACCCAGCTTAGCAGATGGGGGATAGGGCCCGTGATCCTTCATGAAAGGTATTCTTTCTTCAAGGAAATCTATGCGGATCAGACCGTTATCGTGAGTGTGGAAATCGATGGATGTTCAGATGATTCCTCCATTTACAGGTTTGTACATAAGTTTTATACTCCGGAGGGGATTCACTGCGCCACAGCAGAAGCCACCGGCGTCTGGATCGATATGATGCTGAGAAAGATGACGACTCCTCCGGATGATGTGGTAGAAGCCATGAACAAATACAAATCTCCGGAAACCGCAGTATTAACAAGAGAGGATTTCAAAAAATTACCTTTCCATCCGCATAATATCAATCCGGAGGTATTCCAATAAATATATGGTGGATGATCAGTGATACCTGATGATCCAGGTGATTACAAAACACTTATTGCTCATTACCTAACCTATTACGCATTACTTATACATAAATTATGTTCGAAGATAAATCACAGGAATTAACGCCGATTTCCAAGTTGGGCGAATTCGGTCTTATTAAACATTTAACGCAATATTTTCCTTTATCCAACGAGTCTTCAGAACTTGGTGTGGGAGATGATGCGGCAATCGTTAATCCGGGTAACAGGAAGATTGTCCTTACTACGGATATGCTTGCAGAAGGTGTTCATTTTAATCTGGGATATGTGCCGCTGAAACATTTGGGTTATAAAGCAGTGGTGGTAAACCTCAGCGATATTGCTGCAATGAATGCAACTCCTGCACAGATCCTGGTTTCCCTTGCTGTTTCCAACCGTTTTCCGGTGGAAGCGCTAGAAGAAATTTATGCCGGAATTCAGGCAGCTTGTGCAAGATACAAGGTAGATCTGATCGGTGGCGATACTACGAGTTCTAATGCCGGGCTTGTGATGAGCATTACCGCTGTTGGAATGGAGAACGGGGAAAAAATGGTTAAGAGAAGCAATGCAAAGCCCAATGACCTGCTGGTCGTAACCGGAGATTTGGGAGGAGCCTACATGGGTCTGCAAATCCTGGAGCGGGAACATGCAGTATATTTGGCAGATCCTAATATGCAGCCCGAAATGGAAGGCTATGATTATATTCTTGAACGCCAGCTGAAGCCGGAGGCGAGAACAGATGTTAAAGGAATTCTGGAACAGCTGGATATCCGGCCGACTTCCATGATCGATATTTCAGACGGCCTGGCTTCAGAAATTTTGCATCTTTCAGATCAGTCGGGAGTAGGTTTCAGGCTATACGAGGAGAAAATCCCGATGGACAACCTGACGATCACGACAGCGGATGAATTTAACCTGAATCCGGTGATGTCTGCTTTAAGCGGAGGCGAAGACTACGAACTGCTGTTCACGATTTCCCCGAATGATTTCGATAAAATTAAAAACCATCCGGATTTTACCATCATCGGCCATGCCGTTACCAAGGAAGACGGTAATTTTATGGTCGCAAGAGGATCTAACCAAATGGTCGCATTAACTGCGCAGGGTTGGGATGCTTTTTTGGGGAATCAGCAAGAATAGGTTACCTTTTATATCGTAAAAAAACCACTGCAAAGGCGGTGGTTTTTTATGTCTTATTTTTTCTGTAATTACTCTTTTTTAATATCTGCTTTTGCGTCCTGATAGGTTTTATCTACTGCTTTTGCTCCCTTCTTGGCTGTTTTCTTAGTCCATTTTGCTGCGTTTGTTACCCCTTTTTTGGTAGCGTCATAGCCTTTTTCAGTTGTTTTGCCGGTCCATTCTGCGCCATCTTTAGCTGCTTTACCTACTGTTTTAGCATCTTTTTTTATTTCCTGCTTTACGGAATTTGTTTTTTGTGCTGATATGCCGATTCCGAATAAAAGAATCACAGCAACTGAATATAATCTCTTTTTCATTGTAAAATTTTGTTTTAATGATTTTCAAAAATCAGACCATTAATTTATAAAAATTTGGGATATTTTATAATATTGGATGTATAGTAATTTTGTATTGTTAAGGAAATTTAAATGTTCAAAAACCATTGTACTGATCAACAATCCTGGATTTTCGTAATTTCCATTGATGACTTTTTAACGTTTTAATCTGCTTTTCGTTTACTGAATCTATTGCCAGCCATTCTTCTTTATCTACTTTTGGTTTTGGGGATTTCCTGCAATGAATAAGGAAATATAAGAGAATATGCTTACAATATTCCTTTTGCTTTTGAAATTCAAAAGCCAGCTCAATCGAGCTGGCTTTCTATCTGTATGTTAAGGTTTATGCTTTGGCAATATTCAAAATTACCTCCATGGCTTTCTCCATACTTTCCAGCGCTACGTATTCATACGGGCCGTGGAAATTGATTCCTCCTGCGAAAATATTCGGGCATGGCAGTCCCATGTAAGATAACTGCGCTCCGTCGGTTCCCCCACGGATGGCTTTAATCTTCGGCTCAATTCCTGCTTCTTTCATCGCTTTGGCAGCAAGATCAACGATGTGCATTTTACCTTCAAACTGCTGCTTCATGTTCCGGTATTGCTCTTTAATCTCAATTTCAGCCGTTCCTTCGCCGTGCTTCTTATTAAACTCAGCAACTTTTTCTTCCATAAATTTCTTTCTGGCCTCGAACTTATCAGCATCGTGGTCACGGATGATATACTGCAGTTTGGCTTCTGAAATATCGGCATTTAGGTCCATTAAATGGTAAAAACCATCAAAACCTTTGGTAGTAGCGGGAGTTTCATTGGCGGGGAGCATCTGCGCAAATTCCGAAGCAAGCAGTGCGGCATTCACCATTTTTCCGTATGCATATCCAGGATGAACACTCAGCCCGTGGATTTTTACCACGGCTCCTGCTGCATTGAAGTTTTCGTATTCCAATTCTCCTACTTCGCCTCCGTCCATGGTGTAGGCAAACTCTGCCCCGAATTTTGCTACATCGAATTTATGGGCTCCTCTTCCGATTTCTTCATCAGGAGTAAATCCAACAGCGATTCTTCCGTGTTTGATTTCCGGGTGCGCGATTAAATATTCAGCAGCCGTTACTATTTCTGCACAGCCGGCTTTATCATCAGCACCTAAAAGGGTATTTCCGTCCGTGGTAATTAAAGTCTGCCCGGTATATTTTCTTAAACTTTCAAATTTAGCCGGTGAAAGCGTAAATCCGGTAGTCTGGTTAAGGACCAGGTCATTGCCGTCATAGTTTTCCCAAACCTGAGGATTGACATTTTCCCCGCTGAAATCCGGTGAAGTATCGTAATGGGAGATAAACCCTATTGTTGGCTTTTGGCTGTTTTCCAGATTAGACGGAACATAGCCCATGATATAGCCGTTATCATCTATCGAAACATCTTCAAGGCCTATGGTTTTCAGCTCTTCTGCAATATACTTGGCAATATTCCACTGTTGCGGGGTAGAAGGGGTTGCTTCACTTTCTGCATCACTGGTTGAATATATCTTTACGTAGCTTAAAAAACGGTTCAGTAACTTTTCCTTCCACAAAGGGTTGAATTCTATTGTACTCATCTGATGGTATAAATTTCAGCAAAGTTAGCAAATTTGATTTTCAGAATGCATTATCTGAACCAGAAGCTCAGGGAATGAAAAGGGAAGTCTATTTTAAAGGGATGTAAATCAGTGTTTTGTAATTGTTAGCAATATCATGGCTGTTGTTGTTTAGTTTTATTATATTTGAAAAAATCAAAAGTAAAAATGTTTCTTACCGAATGTCCGCGAGATGCCATGCAGGGTTGGGGAAAATTTATTCCTACACACCAAAAGATAGATTACATTAATTCTTTAATGGAAGTGGGCTTTGATGTGCTGGATTGCCTGAGTTTCGTATCTCCGAAAGCGATCCCGCAGATGGCCGATTCACACGAAGTTGCGGAGAATATAGACAAGTCATTGTCCAACACTAAAATTTCTGCGATCATCGGAAATTACCGGGGGGCAGAAAAAGCACTGAAACATCCGTCTGTGGATATTCTGGGCTTTCCGTTTTCTATATCAGAGACCTTTCAGCACAGGAATACCAATAAAAGCCAGGAAGAAGCCTTCAATGAAATCATCAGGATGCTGGAACTGGTAAAAACTGAAGGAAAGCAGCTGAATATTTATTTTTCCATGGCCTTTGGAAACCCGTATGGTGAAATGTGGAAATGGGAAGATGTGGATTTCTGGGCACAGCGTTTTTCAGACATCGGAGTCAAGGATATTTTGCTGTCTGATACTACAGGAGTAGCCACACCACAGACTATTACGCTCTTATTTGAAAAAATCCCTGCCCAATATCCGGAGATTAATTTCGGAGGGCATTTCCACAACCGGTATGAAGATTCTTACTCTAAATTAAAGGCGGCATACGATCAGGGATGCAGGAGATTTGACAGCGCCATCAAAGGAATCGGCGGCTGCCCGATGGCCAAGGATGATCTGGTAGGAAATATGCCTACCGAACAGGTGATCAATTTCATGAGCGTGGAAAAAGCACACCATAAACTGAACCTGCTGAACTTTGAAAGTTCTTATAATAAAGCGAAAGATATTTTTAATTTTTAGGATATCCGGAAAGCTTACCATTTCAGGTAAGAATTACTTATGAAAGCTGAGCAATTTAAAACAAAATTCAATACCATGCCCGCAGTAATTTCTCCATCAGAACTAAATGAAATTCCATCTGGAAGCCTTATTATCCTTGATGCCAGGGTAGGAAAAGAGAGCTATCAGAATTACCTTAACAAGCATATTAAAGGGGCACGGTTCATAGATCTGGACCGGGATCTGGCGGAGATCGGAGAGGATGCTGCATTCGGAGGAAGACATCCGCTTCCCCGGATTGAAAAATTCGCTGAGACCCTTTCTTGCCTAGGTGTGTATGAAGGAGCGCACATTGTTGTATACGATGATAAAAGCGGAGCTAATGCAGCAGCGAGAGCCTGGTGGATGCTTAAAGCTTTTGGATTTGACGGTGTGAGTGTTCTGGATGGTGGATTTCAAAACGCTGAAAAAGAAGGGTTGGAATTTTCATCAGGTGAAGAGCTCTTTCAAAAAGCTGAAGTTATTAAAAAAGAGGGTTGGCTTCTTCCGGTGTCGTCACTGGAAATGGTTGAAAATGAATTAGTAAACCGTTCTTCGGTTGTGGTTGATGTACGGGATGCCTACCGGTACAAAGGAGAATCTGAACCGATTGACTTAATTGCCGGACATATTCCCGGAGCCATCAATATTCCTTTTTCCGAAAACCTGGATGAAAACGGAAATTTTCTGAAGCCGGAGATACTGAGAGAAAAATACAGGAATCTGCTACAGGGCAAACCACAACACCTGATTATCCATTGCGGATCCGGTGTAACTGCCTGTCATACTATTTTGGCCCTGGATTACGCAGGCTTTGGAATTCCATCCCTTTATGTGGGTTCCTGGAGCGAGTGGAGCAGAAGGGAAGGGAAAGAGATTGCAAAAGACATTTAAAGATACAGTAAAGGCTGCCAGAGACTGACAGCCTTGTTTTATTTTTTACTCTTTCTGTTAAAGCATTCCGAGTTCAAATTTCGCTTCTTCACTCATCATATCTTTATTCCAGCTGGGTTCGAAAGTAAGCTCAAGGTCTACGCTGTTCACATGTTCCACTTCTGCCACCTTATCCTTCACTTCCTGAGGCAAGGTTTCCGCTACTGGACAGTTAGGGGTGGTAAGGGTCATGATAATTTTAACATCGCCGTCATCGGAAATCTGTACGTCATATACCAGCCCGAGTTCATAGATGTCTACCGGAATTTCGGGGTCGTATACGGTTTTAAGCACTCTGATGATGTTTTCACCTATATCAGCAATCTGATCGTCTGTAAATTTCATTTTAGTCTAAATTGATATACCTTTTCAATAAATCCTCCTGACGCATGCGCCGGAAAACGTTGGCCAAAGTTAAGACATCTTTTTCACAATAGTCTACTATTCGCTGCAAGTCTTTCTCTATGTAGTAAATTGATGAAACCATTGATCCGTCAATGTCATCCTTCGGAGTCGGAATTCCGAACACATGTGCCAGTAATTCAAGGGAAACAAAGGTTTTATAATCACCGAATTTCCATAACTCCATCGTATCAATATGGGGGATTTCCCAGGGCTTCTTGCCGAACATCTGAAACGGTACCGGTGGCATCAGTCCGTTGATCAGGAATCTTCTGGCAATCCACGGAAAATCGAATTCCTTACCGTTATGGGCACATAATATGACATCCCTGAGCCTCGGACTGTTGAAGATCTCCCCGAATTCAAGCAGCATCTTCTTTTCATTGTGGCCGGCAAAGCTTTTAATTTTCAGGGTATCGTTTTTTTCCAGCATTCCGATCGTAATGCAGATAATCTTGCCGAATTCTGCCATAATTCCGCCTCTTTCCACATAAAAATCCCCGGCTTCAACATCCTCTTTACGTTGGAATCTTGTCTTTTTATCCCAGAGCCTTTGCTCTGCTTCCGTAAGGTCTTCCCACAGAGCTGCTCCCGGAACGGTCTCAATATCAAGGAATAAAACTTTATCTAAAGGAATGTGCTGCATCATATATTTGTGTTTAACTGTATTCCGTTATCTCTGGTCAGCCTACCTGCAGGCCGTTTTTAACGGGTAATGAAGGTGTAAGAAGGGTTACCTCTTTGGTATCTTCTCCATATATGCCCAGGACAAGGCACTCACTTAAAAAATTGGCGATCTGTTTCTTGGGAAAATTGACTACGGCTAAGATCTGCTTGCCCATCAGGTCTTCTTTGCTGTACAATGCGGTGATCTGCGCAGAGGATTTTCTGATCCCCAAGGGTCCGAAATCAATTTCCAGTTTATAAGAGGGGTTTCTTGCCTTCTCAAAATCCTGGACTGAAATAACAGTTCCTGTCCTGATGTCGATCTTTTCAAAGTCCTCCCACGATATTTCAGGTTTTACCATCATCATAAATATATTAAATGTTCTATTTCAGCTTTCTGTACGGCATATTTCTGTTGAAGTTCAGAGCCTTCTCCCATTCTCTTGTAATATTCCAGCGCCTTATTGCCAAAAAATCTTTTGTGGTAGTCTGATACTTCAGGGATCTGGGGGAAAACCCGATGAAAAAGCATTTCATAATAAGCCTGGAATTCCCTCTCATTTTTATCCTCTACTATATGGCCATGAGCTTTCTGTCTTACATGCAGCATTTCGTGCGCAAGCATATTCAGGACGAGGTGAAGATCAAAGTCAAACAGATTCCTCGGAATCATTACTTTTTGAGGCTTGCCCAGTGGACCTTCTGCCGTAAGGAGTAATGAATTGGGTGAAAATTCTTCCCTGAAACCGAATCCTGCAAAATTCTCATGCTCCAGCTGAAAGGAGCGGATCAGGTATTCCGCAGCCTCTGCAATCTGATTATGCCTTTTATAAGCATCGAGATGGAGATGGATCTGCTCGAAGTTCATTGTGCCGTTTTAACAAATGTATTAAAAATGCATGAATGTGATGTAGGTTTGAGTGCAAAATTTACTAAGGCAGATTCTGATTAAAATGTAAAAACATCACCATCATCGGGGATAATGACTCGATTTACCATGTTATGATCAGATAAGAATTGTATAAGATCCTTTCTGCTTTCTTGTGAAGGGCTTACCGATTCGAGGTGTACAATAGCAATCTTATGACCGGGATAATATTCTAAGAGAGTTTTAATATCAAATTTATCCATGGTAACATGTTGTCCGATATTGAATTTCGCACCTCCACCATTGATGATTATAAAATCAGGGCTGTATTTATCTAATGAATCAATAACGTCATCACACCAGATGGTATCGCCTGTAAGGTACAGTGTTTCTTCTTGGTATTGTATAACATATCCACTTACTTTGCCCATTAAATCACCTATTTCTCCCAAACCGTGTTTTCCTTTTGTCCTTATTATTGTGATACCTTCAAAGATTACAGTATCGTTTACCGGGGTTAGATTGGTAAACTTCTGCCTGTTAAGTTCAGGCATATCTTCCGGTTGACAGTAGATAGGGATTTCTCTGGACAAAATTCCCTGAGCTTTGGAATCCCAATGGTCAGGATGCATATGAGTAAGTAGAATTGCATCTGTTTGCTTAATTAATATTTGTAAATCCCTTTCTGTTAATGGAAGATCTACTAAAGGATTTTTAAGTTTACTGTCAGTCCATGGAAACTTTCCAAAAGAGCCTTTAGGCCCTAACATAGGATCTACCAGTATTCCTTTTTTATTGATACATATAAATAAAGTAGCATTTCTGATCAGTCTGATGTTCATGATAGATTATTTTTAAATTTGTTTTAGCGAATGTAGGTCGTATGGGTCTTACCAACAAGAAATTAACTTTAATGTCAACTGTTCACAAAATTGTAACCTATGAATTATAAAGAAATTGAAAACTGTCCGTTGAATGTTTTCTTGAAGTCTTTCTCGGGAAAATGGAAACCGATCATTTTATATTGCTTTTTCAAGAATGGAAACATGCGATTTACAGATCTTTGGAGAGCAATCCCTGCTGTTTCTAAAAAAGTTTTATTACAACAATTAAAAGAACTGGAAAAATCTGAAATCGTACAACGCACTCAAATTAATACTTTCCCTCCTGAAGTGTTTTATGGACTTTCAGGAAAAGGAGATTCGTTACTGCCTGTTATTTTGATTATAGAAGAGTGGATTACAATCAATAAATATCAGAGTGAACCCTAGTTGAAATTGAAGAAGTCTTATTTCTCGCTTTGTAATTAACATGTGTTCCCCTCCACACAATGTCTTACATGGTTGTGGTACTTTTTAATATTAATCGTTAAAAAACTTTCGAATATTCTCTATAGCCCCGGACTGCTGGAAAAATTCTAACCTGATGATTATTATAGTAGCAATTGGATAATTATTTTGTGGCAATTATGCACATGGTGAATCTCTAAATACAGAGATCATCAGTTTTGTATATGGTCAAGAATTTGATGGCGGATCAGATGTTAATACTTAGGTATTTAATACTCACATTTCTATATCTAAACATTTTCCAAAAACATTTTCAAACACGTCAACTTTTGTCGCTGGCCTGTTTCATCTTTGCATCAGAGAAATCAAATGAAAAATTAAAAGGCACATCTTATAATAAACTATTAAAAAAATATTTTTATACATTCTGTTGCAACTGCATAATGTTGTTTAATGCAGAGCTAATAAGGCATTGAAAACCTAAACATTATGATAAGCAATGCTAATATTTGAAATTTTATTAAAAAATGATAAATATTGGTAAAATTGGTTAAAAAATTGCATAAGCATAAAATATAACAAATTAAATCAACAGCTATGAATATTTCTTACTACGACTTTCAGAACTTACCGGATCAGCAATCCAAATACAACTTTGTGATCAATCAGGGTCGCATGATGAACGAAAAAACAATTAATAATTTAAAGTATGCCTTGTATGAGGTATCCTGTTTTTCAGTAGAAATCATTTATAATACCGATAAAAATAAAGTGGCAGGAATGAATGTTTTTCAGAACAGATCGGTTTATGCTAATTGATTAGCATTTCAGGATTAGCTGTTTAATAAATACATCGGTTACACGTTAAAAGAGCCGTCTCGTTTTCGAGGCGGCTTTTCTAATTCTGCAGGTTCAATAAGCAAAATAATGAGAATAGGTAGGGATCACTTTGATATGATTGGTTTTCTTATTACATTTACCATAAAACACATTGTATGCTGATCAAAATTTACGGAAGTGCCATTCATGGTGTGGCAGCTCAGACCATTACCATAGAAGTTAATGTGGATACGGGAATCGGATATCACTTGGTAGGGCTTCCCGATAATGCCATCAAAGAAAGCAGTTACCGCATTTCTGCCGCGCTTAAAAATGTGGGCTATAAAATTCCGGGTAAAAAAATTACGATCAATATGGCTCCTGCCGATCTCAGGAAAGAAGGTTCTGCCTATGATCTCAGTATTGCCGTGGGCATTCTTGCGGCATCAGATCAGATCCTTGCAGACCGTGTTCAGGAATACATCATTATGGGCGAGCTTTCGCTCGACGGAACTCTTCAGCCTATCAAAGGCGTATTGCCAATTGCCATTCAGGCAAGGGAAGAAGGCTTTAAGGGGATTATTCTTCCGAAACAGAATACCCGGGAGGCAGCGATCGTCAGTGGCCTTGAAGTCTTGGGTGCAGAAAATATCAAAGAGGTGATCGACTTCTTTAATGAAGGCAAGCCGATAGAGCAGACCATACTTGATACCCGGAAGGAATTTCAGGAAAAAATCAACAATTTTCCGTTCGACTTTTCAGAAGTGAAAGGACAGGAAACCGCTAAGAGGGCGATGGAAGTGGCAGCAGCCGGCGGACATAATATCATCCTGATCGGTCCTCCGGGAAGCGGAAAAACGATGTTGGCCAAAAGGCTGCCCAGTATCTTGCCGCCTCTCACGCTAAAGGAAGCACTGGAAACGACTAAGATTCATTCTGTAGCCGGAAAGATGGGGACAGAAACTTCACTGATGACCATCCGTCCGTTTCGTGCCCCGCACCATACGATTTCAGATGTCGCCCTGGTTGGCGGTGGCGGTTACCCGCAGCCGGGAGAAATTTCGCTGGCGCATAACGGTGTCCTTTTCCTGGATGAAATGCCGGAATTTAAACGAACGGTGCTGGAAGTCATGAGACAGCCGCTGGAAGACCGGGAAGTTACGATTTCAAGGGCAAAGTTCACGGTAAATTATCCGGCCAGCTTTATGCTGGTGGCTTCGATGAATCCAAGCCCAAGCGGGTATTTCCCTGATGATCCCAACAATACCTCGTCTACGTACGAAATGCAACGCTACATGAATAAGCTTTCAGGTCCGTTGCTGGACCGCATTGATATACACGTCGAAGTCCAGAAAGTAGAGTTTGAACAGCTGGCTGAACGAAGGAAAGGCGAGAGCAGCGAAAATATCCGGCAGCGTGTCCTTAAGGCCCGCGCGACACAGCATGAGCGGTATAAGGATCTAAAAATCAGCTACAACGCCCAAATGGGGCCTAAGGAGATTGAGCAGTTCTGTGAGCTGGATGAAACTTCTTTCAGCCTGATCAAAACGGCCATGGAAAAACTGAATCTATCTGCAAGGGCTTACGACAGGATCCTCAAAGTAGCCCGGACCATTGCCGACCTGGAAACCTCTGAACGTATTTTATCCTATCATATTTCTGAAGCCATACAGTACAGGAGCCTGGACAGGGATTTTTGGAATGTATGATCAACACAGTTTCTAAAAGGTGTCAGAAAAAGTACTGAATTCATTGAAATCAGGCATTAGTATCTGAAAATATCCATAATTTTATATCTGCTTTTTATTAAAGCATGTTTAATTCAAAAAAATGAAGATGAGCAATACACTTTCTTATGTACATGGAGCCTCCGATATCCCTCTTTTAGGCGAAACCATTGGTGAAAACCTGAAGCGCACTGCTGAAAGATTCCCCAATCAGGAAGCCCTGGTATGCAGCCACCAGGATTACAGGGCCACGTACAGCCAGTTTTATCAACAGGTGAGAAAGGTTTCCAAAGCGCTGATCCATTTAGGTGTAAAAGCAGGAGACAGAGTAGGAGTCTGGTCCCCGAATACCTATCAATGGGTATTGCTGCAGTATGCAACGGCAAATATCGGGGTCATCCTTGTCAATATAAATCCGGCCTATCGAACCAGCGAGTTAATCTTTGTGTTGAACCAGTCTGAAATTTCTTATATGTTTTCTGCACTTGAATTCAAGTCCAGCAACTACAAAAAAATGATTGAGGATGCGAGGGAATTTGCTGCTGTTCTTAAGAATGAAATTTTCTGGGGCGAAAGTTGGGACCGTTTTCTGAACGGAGCAGACTCTGTTTCCGACGAACAGCTTGTAGACCGGGAGTCCGCGGTTCAGTTTGATGATCCGGTGAACATCCAATATACTTCCGGTACTACCGGTTTCCCTAAAGGCGTGACACTTTCGCACCATAATATTCTGAACAACGGATACTTCATCGGCATCCGGCTTCATTATTCCGAAAAGGACCGGGTGTGTATTCCCGTGCCTTTTTTCCACTGTTTCGGAATGGTCATCGGAAACCTGGCCTGCACTTCCCATGGCGCAACTATGGTAATTCCGAATGACAGTTTCGATCCTGTAAAAACATTACAGGTTGTGGAAAAGGAAAAATGCACTTCCCTGTATGGTGTTCCTACAATGTTTATTACGATGTTGAATGAAATGCTGTCACAGGATTTTAATATGCAGTCTTTAAGGACAGGTGTGATGGCCGGTTCGGTCTGCCCGCCTGAGATCATGAAAAAAGTAGGGAGTCTGATGAATATGAAAGAAGTCACAATCTGTTACGGAATGACGGAAACGTCACCGGTATCTACCCAGACAAAGATCGGAACACCGTTTGATAAGCAGGTAAATTCTGTAGGAACGGTCCAGGACCACATTGAAATCAAAATCATCAATCCTGAAACCGGAGCGGTAGTACAACGAGGGGAACACGGCGAATTATGCACGCGTGGCTATTCTGTTATGCTGAAATACTGGAATAATCCTGATGCAACCCGGCAGGTCCTGGATGAGCAGCGATGGATGCATACAGGTGATCTGGCTATGATGGATGAAGAAGGCTACATCAATATCTCGGGAAGGATCAAAGACCTTATCATCCGTGGAGGAGAGAATATTTCGCCAAAAGAAATTGAAGATTTCCTGTATCAGTATCCCAATATATTGGATGCCCAGGTAATAGGGGTGCCGAGTGAAAAATTCGGTGAAGAGGTTATGGCATGGATTAAGGTGCGTGAAGGCTACACAATTACAGAAGAAGAACTGACAGATTTCTGCAAGGAACGGATCGCCCATTATAAGGTGCCGAAATACTGGAAGTTTGTCGAGGAATTCCCAATGACCATCTCAGGAAAAATCCGGAAAGTGGAAATGCGGGAAATCTCAATTAAAGAACTGGGGCTTTGATGTTTTTATTTTGCGTTTAAAACCTGCCTGTCGGCTGGAATTTAAGTGATCATCATAGATCAGATCCCCTTTTTTCCCTCCAGAATCATTTCAATCATTTTCAGCATCCTCCTCTCCCTGGTCTCAGCTTTCTTGGCTTCTTCAATCCAGCGGATGTATTCTTTCCTGTGCGTATAACTCATGGCGTCAAATAAAGCTTTTGCCACAGGATTTTCATTCAATACGGAAGCAATATCTTCTGCAATAGAGACGGTTCTTTCCTCAAGGTCTTCGGTAAGTGAAACCAAAACTTTATCCCCGAATGTTTTGCCAAGCTGTTTCCTGATTTCCTGCGTAAGGCCGAGAAGATGCTGCTCAGACTTCATTTTGGATAGGCTGCCCCGGTATTCTGCATGACCATCAAAGATCGCCCTGATTTTTACCTGTCCTTTCCTTCCGAACAGTTCCTGCACAGAAAACGGAAATTCAACATAGGCAGCGTTCATATTGCCTTGCTGCTGAATGATGGCTGTAAATTGGATGGGCTGTGTTTCCATGAGATATTCTTCTGTCCAAAAATAAAAAAACCGTGAAAGAGATTCACGGTTTTATATCAATATTTAAAAAAGATTATTTCTTCTTTTTACCTGTTGTCGTTTTACGTTCAGCTTTAGGAGCTTTAGTTTTCGTGTCGGCAGGAGTATTTTCACCTCTTACCAGTTGAAGTTCGTCGATCAGTCTTCTGGCACCGGCGTATTTGTCGATGGTCCAAAGAACAAAACGAACGTCTACGTTGATTGTTTTCTGCCATTCCGGTTCGAAAACGATATCACCGCTTAATGCTTCGCTGTTTCCGTCAAATGCAATACCGATAAGGTTTCCGTCTCCGTCAATTACCGGAGAACCGGAGTTACCTCCTGTGATATCATTATTGGAAAGGAAGTTTACCGGCATGTATCCGGCGGCATCAGCATACTGTCCGAAATCTTTCATGTTGTAAAGATCGATCACACGCTGAGGAAGGTCAAACTCTTCATCCCCTTTTTTGTATTTCCCAACAAGGCCGGTCATATCCGTGTAATAATTATCCGTTACCCCGAAATAATTTCTATCACTTCTGATCGGTAATTTGTCTACGGTTCCGTATGTAAGTCTCATGGTTGAGTTTGCATCCGGATAGAATTTCTTCTCCGGCATCGATTTCATCAGACCCGCTAAGAAGAGCCGATTATTTTTAGCAAAGTTATCGTCTACTTTAGAGTATTTTTCGGCAGCCAGCTTCTGGTCTTCCACCAATCCTTTGGCGATCTTCCAAAGCGGATCTGCATCCAGCTTCAGGCGGTCAGGATTCAGAATGAAATTCGTCGCTGAAGTCTTATTGGCAAAAATCGAAGAATAGGCTACGTTGGAAAGGTTTTTGGCATCCAGTCCCATAATCGTAGGGGAAGCAACCTCTTTTTTCACCCTCGTCTGGTAGAGGTTGACCATAGAGTTCAGCATTTCACCTTCCAGCTGCGTATTGAAGTTTTCATAAGCTGCTTTGATGGCGGCATCTACTTTCGGTTTCATAGTAAGCCTTCCCTGCATATCCTGTGCTGCATAAGCATTCAGTACAGACCCCACCTGTAGGGCAAGAGTGATATATTTCGCATTTCTTGAGAGCTGGCTCATATAATTGCGCTCCACATTTCTGTCTGATACCTGCTTGTAATATACTTCGATATCATCAAGAACTCCGTCATACTCTGTATTTCCGGGAAGGATAGACCACTTTCTGTAGATATCTTCAATTTTTTGCTTATCGGTAATCGTTCCGTTTTTTATAACGGCATCAATGGTTCCCTGTCTGTTTTTCCAGTAATTGGCAACGGAAGCATACTGCGAAGCGTAATTAAGCTGGGTAGCTTTATCCTTGTCCATGTATTTCTTCATAACATCCATAGCCAGTTTGGAAGCTTCCACCCATGCCGGATAGTCTTTATTCACCATCTGCTCGATTCCGTATGAAGTCAGGTAACGGTTGGTTCTTCCCGGGTATCCTAAGATCATAGAGAAGTCACCGGGCTTAACTCCCTTAAGGGAAACCGGTAAGAAATGCTTAGGCTTTAAAGGTACATTGCTGGGAGAAAACTCTGCAGGGTTTCCTGCGGCGTCGGCATATACTCTGAAAACAGTGAAGTCAGCCGTATGTCTTGGCCACTCCCAGTTGTCGGTATCACCACCGAATTTTCCTAATGAAGAAGGCGGAGCACCCACCAATCTGATATCTTTATAATCCTGGTATACAAAATAATAAAACTCATTTCCGTTAAAGAAATCTTTTACTACAACGGTATATTTCCCGTTTTCAGAATTCTCTGCCTGGATGGCTTTGCTTTCAGCATCAATAACAGCTTTTCTTTGTTCGGCGGTCATTGAGTTGTTCAGTTTGGAATTGATTCTCTGGGTAGCATCATCCATTCTTACCAGAAACCTTACATACAGGTCCTTGGCATTGAATTCGTCTTTTTGTTTCATGGCCCAGAAGCCGTTCTTAAGGTAATCTTTTTCCGGTGTGGATGCCGCAGCAACAGCTCCGTAACCACAATGGTGGTTGGTAAAAATAAGTCCCTGGCTGGAAACGATCTCTCCGGTACAGAATCCTCCGAAGCTTACGATAGCGTCTTTCAGGCTGGAATTGTTAACGGAATAAATTTCTTCAGGAGTCAGATGAAGACCTTCTTTTTGCATATCAACACCATTAAGCCTTTTGATGAGCATTAGAAGCCACATCCCCTCGTCCGCTCTCATCTGAACAAAGCTCAGCAGGAAAGTGAATAATAGAACTATTCTTTTCATTATATAAATTAATTTTGTGTCGCTAATTTACTAATTTTTATGGGATTCAGTCCCGGGATGGTATAAAAATGGCACAATTAGCACCATGAAGATCCTGATTTATATACTTTTTATCATTTTGCTGCCGGAATCAGTCATCAGCTGCAAGGTTGCAAATGCCGGGAAACAGCAGGTCCAGAGGGAGTGGATGCTGGTCTCTTTCGGAACTTTTTCCAAAGAAGAACTCACGAAAAGCAAAGCAGCGATTAACCTCACGGCACCGGAGAAGAACGGGAAAATACACGGAGGTGCCTTTATGGGGTGCAACAGGATGTTTTTTACTGCAGAATTTGGCAGTGGGAATAAGCTTACTATTTCTGATGTTGGCGGAACTATGATGGCTTGCAGTAATATGCAGCTGGAAACTTCTTTTGCTGCATTTTTCAAGAAAATGAACCGTTACAGGACAGAAGGGCAGTATCTTATTTTATCTGACGAAAATGGTGATTCTATGAAATTCATTGCTGCGGATTGGGATTAACGGGAATGATTGATCTCTCAGGATAACCCTTTGTGCCGATACACTATAATCTAATCAGAAAAAACATTTTCAGAAAGACTTTTTTTGGAGTTTCCTCCTAAAAATAGTATCTTGTAAATCTCACAATACAGACAGAACTGAATGCTAGACAAGAAAGAACATAACTATGAGAAAGCGGTCTTGGTAGGATTGGTAACCAAAGACCAGGATGAAGAAAAGTTAAAGGAATATATGGATGAGCTGGAATTCCTGGCTTATACCGCGGGAGCTACCGTTGAAAAAAGGTTCACTCAAAAAATGTCCCAGCCGGATTCCAAAACATTTGTAGGGAGCGGAAAGGCTCAGGAAATCCGGGATTACGTTAAAGAATATGAAATAGGAACCGTCATTTTTGATGACGAACTCTCTCCGTCACAGCTCAAAAACCTGGAACGTGAACTTGAGGTTAAAATACTTGACCGTACGAACCTTATCCTTGATATTTTTGCCCAGAGGGCTCAGACCTCTTACGCAAGGACCCAGGTAGAACTTGCTCAATATGAATATCTTTTGCCCAGGCTGACCCGGATGTGGACCCACCTTGAGCGCCAGCGAGGGGGTATCGGGATGAGGGGACCAGGGGAAACGGAAATTGAAACCGACAGGCGTATCATCCGCGACCGGATCTCCTTACTGAAGGATAAGCTTAAGACCATCGATAAACAGATGGCAACCCAGAGAAATAACAGGGGCAAGATGGTCCGTGTATCATTGGTAGGATATACCAACGTTGGAAAATCTACCCTGATGAACGCACTCTCGAAATCCGAAGTATTTGCAGAAAATAAACTGTTCGCAACGCTGGATACTACCGTGAGGAAAGTTGTTATCGGGAACCTTCCGTTTTTATTGACAGATACCGTAGGGTTTATCCGTAAGCTGCCTACCCAGCTGGTAGAATCATTCAAGTCTACGCTTGATGAGGCGAGAGAAGCGGATCTCCTTATCCATGTGGTGGACATTTCCCATGAAAGCTTCGAGGACCACATCGATTCGGTCAACCAGATCCTGCAGGAGATTGATGCCCACAGGAAGCCGATGATCATGGTATTTAATAAGATTGATGATTTCAGTTATGAGAAGAAAGAAGATGACGATCTTACGCCCTCAACGCGTAAGAACATCTCTCTTGAAGAATGGACGAAGACCTGGATGGCCAAATCAAAGTACCCTACCGTATTTATTTCGGCGCTAACGAAAGAAAACTTTCCTGAAATGAAAAAGATGATTTATGATGAGGTGATGAAAATACATATTTCGAGATTTCCATATAACGATTTCCTGTTTGAATATTTCGATAATGATGACGAAGAAAATAACGGTTCATGAAAAATTACTTCTTCTTCCTGCTGATCCTGTGGCCTGTTTTCGGCTTCAGCCAGAAATCAGGAATCGATTTAAAATCGATTGATAAAGACCTCAAAGATTCAGCTTCCCCATATTTTTATGAAAAGCTGATTTTTAAGTATAAGGGCTTTACCGAGTCCCTAGACAGCCTTGAGGCACAGCACCTTTACTATGGAAGGAATTTCAGTAAGGATAGGATTTCTACTACAGATGAAAGGTTTGAACAGCTTGCACAGGCTTTTAAAGATAAAAATTTCGATGAATGTATTCGTCAGGGCAAGGTTTTATATGATAAGGACCCTACCAACCTGGACGTGCTTCTTATTCTGCTAAGAGCCTACGATGCCAAGCAGGACAAAGATAATTTTATCTATCATCTGAGTCAGTTGCGGTCATTGACGGGAGCCATCAGAAGTTCTGGGGACGGGAAATCTGAAAAGACAGCTTATCTGGTAAATTCAGTAGGAGATGAATACATCCTTCTGAATATGCTGAATATCGGGCAAGGATATACCAAAGCCTCAAAATCCTCCAAAGACGGAATCATGGATATTTGGGAGAAGGAAAACAATAAAATTTATATCAAAGTATTTTATTTAAATTTATAAAAAACACATATTAGTGGAATTATATTATTCATTTTCAGCCTTAATAGTCCTGGCATCCATATTTGCTTACCTCAATTACAGATTTTTAAAACTTCCGAGTACCATCGGAATCATGGTTATAGCCATTGTGGTATCCATTTTTCTAGTGCTATTTGGTGAAACTTTTCTGCCAAGGACATTCGGACACCTTAATGACCTGATGAACAGCATCGACTTTACCGAAGTACTGATGGGTGCGATGCTTAATTTCCTTCTGTTTGCAGGAGGAATACACATCAATATCGATGATCTTAAAGAACAGTTCAGGCCCGTCGTTATTTTTTCTACTGCGGGAGTGGTCATTTCAACATTCGTTGTCGGTTTCGGAACCTATTATTTATTGCCACTGGTAGGGATTGAGCTGCCGCTGATTTACTGCCTTGTTTTCGGGGCTCTTATTTCGCCTACCGATCCTGTGGCCGTATTAAGTATTCTTAAACAAGCCAATGTTTCCAAGTCCCTGGAAACCAAGGTTGCAGGAGAATCTTTATTCAATGATGGTATGGCAGTCGTGGTTTTTACAGTTATACTGCAGCTGGCCATCGGGCAGGAAGTCGACCTCAGTCTCGAAAGTATAGGAATGCTGCTGCTCAAAGAAGCCGGCGGAGGATTGCTGTTGGGAGTGGTGTTGGGATGGGTTACTTCCAGGCTGATGCGGGAAGTGGACGACTATATTATTTCTGTTCTGGTAACCCTGTCTGTTGTGATGGGAGGATATCTTATTGCAAGGCAGATGCATATTTCCGGGCCGTTGACCATGGTGGCTGCTGGACTTTTTATGGGGAATTTCAATACCAAATTCAATATGAAATCCATCACCCAGGATTACCTGATCAAGTTCTGGGAGCTTATTGACGAAATCCTGAATGCGGTCCTGTTCCTCTTCATTGGTTTTGAGCTTTTGATGATCAAAGACCTGAAGTATTTCATGATTCCGGGTCTCATTTCCATCATCGTGGTTTTGCTGGCGCGGTTTATTTCCATCTGGGTACCTACGAAATTCATGTCCCTGAGAACGAGGTTTAATCCACAAACGGTAAAAGTCCTCGTATGGGGAGGAATACGCGGAGGGGTATCGATCGCCCTGGCTTTATCTATTCCTAAAAATGAATACAGCAACACCATATTAAGTATTACCTATTGTGTGGTCGTGTTCTCTATTGTAGTCCAGGGTCTTACGATTGCAAAAGTAGCTAACCCTAAAAAGATTGTGAGTGAGGAGAAAGAAGCCGTTATCATAGATGAAAATTAATAATGAGCTCAGTCGTTACCGATATCCGTGAAGCACTGGCTGCACTGGCTGTGCCCGGTAAAGCCCTGGATTATCAGAAATTTTTCAAAACCGGTATAGGAGAGTACAGTGAAGGTGATGTTTTTCTGGGCATATCGGTTCCGGATCAGAGAGCAGTAGCCAAAGCCTTTTATCTGAATATTTCATTAGATGAAATAAGCCTCCTTCTTTCATCGGATTATCATGAACACAGGCTTACAGCTTTGCTGATGATGGTAAACCGGTTTCGGAAAGCTAAATCTCAGGCAGAAAAGAATGAAATCGTGGACCTGTACCTGTCACATCTGCAATATGTAAACAATTGGGATCTGGCGGATTCCAGTTCCTATACGATACTCGGCTGTTATGCCTATGAATATGATAGAGCGGACCTGCTGCGTTCATTAGCCCTTTCCGATCCGATGTGGCATAAGAGGATTGCAGTAGTTGCCACTTTATACCATATAAAAAAACACTCGTTTGAACTGACCAAAGAGCTGGTCTCCAACAATCTGGAGCACCCGCATGACCTTATGCATAAGGCAAACGGCTGGATGCTGAGAGAAATGGGAAAGAAGGCTCCCGATGATCTGATCCGTTATCTCAACCGGCATTACCAGGATATGCCAAGGACCTGCCTCAGGTATGCCATAGAGAAACTGGACGAACCGTTGCGCCAGAAATACTTAAAAGGACAAATATAATTATGCAAGACTGCTTCTTCTGGAAAACCATTGTTCATTATTTCCTGCACCTGATCTTTCCGGTTTTTATTGCCCTGATATTCTACAGGAAGACCTGGTTCAGAACTTATCTCATCCTTCTGGCAACCATGCTTGTAGACCTGGACCATCTTTTCGCTGATCCTGTCTTCGATCCTTCACGGAACAGCATAGGGTTTCATTTCCTGCATTCCTACTATGCCATCGCAGTGTATATTTTAATGCTCCTCTTCAGAGGAAATATCAGGATAATTGCTATTGGCTTGCTGCTGCATATGCTCACGGATTTCCAGGATTTTAATTTCTGGTGTCATTAAAAAATAATTAATATCCTCTTTCATTATTTTAAAAATGATAGATTTTTTGTATTTTGTAGACACTTATGAAACCAAAAGAATTTTTACATTACACCTATATTTTCCCCGTAGTAGCGGTCCTGTATTATTTTTCAGGACTTATTGGCCATGGGGTTCTTTATGATGTGATTGCCGGAATCCTGCTTACCGGAAGCGTTCTTTCGGCTGTCCACCATGCAGAAATGGTGGCTCATAAAGTAGGAGAGCCTTTCGGAACGATTATTCTGGCACTTTGTATTACGATTATCGAAGTAGCCCTGATCATCTCACTGATGGTTGCAGGAGGGGATCAGGCCATCACATTGGCAAGGGATACTGTTTTTGCAGCAGTAATGCTTATTTTAAACGGTATTCTAGGAATCTGTATCCTCGTGGGAGGCGTGAAATATTATGAACAGTTCTTTGCCCGCAGTTCAGCGACTACTTATCTCGTAAGTATTGTTTCCATACTGATCCTGACACTCGTCCTTCCTAATTTTACCTCAAGCGTTAACGGTCCTTTTTATAATAATGCACAGCTTATTTTCGTCTCTATTGCCTGCCTGGTGATTTACGGCATTTTCCTGATGGTACAGACCGTGCGCCACAGGAGCTATTTTGTAGTACCGGATGAGCACCCGGCTGAACATTATGTTCCTTCTATGGGCAAAACCATGATCAGTTTCGTATTCCTGGTGATCTGCCTTGCTATTGTGGTCATGATGGCCAAAGGGCTCTCTTCTACCATAGAAGATATGGTACAGAGTGTCGGTGCACCGAAATCTTTGGTTGGGGTAATTATTGCAGCTGTGGTTCTGCTTCCGGAGGGACTTGCGGCTATCCGTGCGGCGAGGGGAAATCAGATCCAGTCGAGCCTGAATCTGGCATTGGGTTCTGCATTGGCAAGTATAGGATTGTCTATTCCTGCAGTGTCCATTGTCTGTATCCTGTACGATATTCCGTTGGTCCTTGGGCTGGATAAAAAAGATATTATCCTGCTTTCACTGTCTGTGTTCATCGTAATGCTGTCATTAAGCAGAGGGAAAACCAATATTCTTTATGGCACTGTACTGCTGGTGAATCTGGCCGCGTACATATTTACGGTAATCGTTCCTTAAAGGCGCCGGGCAAGTTCCATTTTAAAAGCCATAAGCTTGGCTATATTCTGAGCTTTATATACCGCCATATCAGCATTTTCCCCGGTAAATTCCTCTTCAATGGTGCTGATCCATAATTCAAGCCACCGCTCAAAGTGTTGCTTTTCCATTGCATGAACCTCGTTAATGGGAAAGTGGGCACCCATGGGATTTCCTTTATACGTCATCTGCCCGAACAGAACTGATTCCCAGAATGCATACATTTTAGGAAGATGGTTATCCCAGTTTACTTTGGCCACGTCATTGAAGAAAAAACCGATGGTTTCATCATGCACTACTTTATCATAAAATGAGTTGACAAGGTGTTCAATATCCTGTCTGGTCTCCAGTTTTTTCATACGTTAAAGTTAGTTTAAAATCAATTTAAAAATTCGATGGGGCTGTTGATAAATTTCATGGAAACAATATTTTATCTTTGCAGCATATTTTCCTGTTGATATAAAATTTCAGGCATAGGGATGGCAAACGGTTTCAGAAAAAAGATTCTTCAGAAAAGCACGGAAAACAGTGGCTTTGGTGACAGTGCATCCGGACGGTTCATCAAAAAAGACGGACTGCCCAATGTAGAGCGCAAAGGAGTTTCAATGCTCAACCGTTTCAGCTGGTACCATACCATGCTTGAGCTCTCCACGTTCAGGTTCCTGTCTTACCTGGTTATTGCCTATATTCTGGTTAACCTGATCTTTGCTCTGATCTACTACCTTATCGGAGTAGAACATCTTACAGGCATTGATAAAAGGGATGCGGTCAATGAATTTATTGATGTCTTTTTCTTCAGTTCACAGACTTTTACTACCGTAGGTTACGGGAGAATAGCTCCGGTAGGCTTTATGGCAAGCCTGGTCGCTACTTTTGAGGCATTTTTGGGACTGCTTACTTTTGCGATAGCCACAGGGCTCTTTTACGGGCGTTTTTCCCGTCCGAGAGCTTACCTTACATTTTCGGATGTGGCTCTGGTTGCTCCCTTCCATAATGCTTCTGCTTTGATGTTCAGGCTGGCACCTTATAAAAATAATTCGCTGACGAATGCGGATGTTATTGTTTCGGCAGCTATCCAAGTTCATGAAGACGGAAACCATAAAAGTAAATTTTATAGCCTGAAAACGCAGCTAAGCCATATCAATACGCTGGCTCTGAACTGGACTATTGTGCATGCCATAGATGAAGATTCACCTTTTTACGGATTTACAGAGCAGGATTTTAAGAGTACGGATATAGAAATCATTGTACATGTCCGGGCTTTTGATGAAGTTTTTTCCAATACTGTCGTTCAACGCACTTCTTATGCCTCAGATGAGATTATATACGGAGCCGTATTTACGCCGATGTATTATCCCTCAAAGGATAAAAGATCCACAATTCTTGACCTTGAGAAAATCAATGAATATACAATGGCAGAAATACCTGTTTTAAGAGATGAAAAATAATGGATATAGAATTGTATAAAAAACAGGCGCTTCAGAAACAGAATGAGCACCGTAAGTTTCTCGAAGGGCTGAAGAAGAAACCACCCAAGAACCTTGATTACATCGTTCAGGAGGTTCATGAAGAAGTCTTTGAGACCATCGATTGCCTCAGCTGTGCCAACTGCTGTAAAACTACCGGGCCCCTGTATACCGAAAAAGATATTGAACGCATTGCTAAACACCTGAAAATGAAACCGGCAGATTTTGAGGCTAAATTTCTGAGGGTTGATGAGGATAATGATAAGGTATTACAGCATTTACCATGTTTTTTTCTGAATAACGATAACACGTGTTCGATTTATGATGTCCGCCCTAAAGCCTGCCGTGAATACCCTCATACAGATCGTAAAAAGATATATCAGATTAATAACATTATGATAAAAAATACTGTTATCTGTCCGGCAGCTTACGAATTTGTAGAGAATATGACTAAAAGGCTAAAAAAATAAACTTTAATCCCAATTAGTCACAAAAGGTTATAATTAAAGTTAAATAAAACCCATTACCATACTTTAGTATAAAACTTGTCGTTTTTAATATAACCAACACCATAAAATATTATATTATGAAAAAGTTATTTTTAGCAATGGCATTTGTAGTAGGAGGATTAATTACTGCTTCGGCGCAGGTAACTCCACAAACCAAAACGGACACTTCCGGCACGGGCACACTGACACCACAGCAGCAAAGTGACCGTGACCTGAATAATGGTACCAATAATACCACCAACGGGACATTGAACAATGGAACCAATGGTACCTTGGATAATAATGGCATGAATAACACACGTTCCAACAGTACTACTATAGATACTGCAAGAACAGATGGTTCAAGAGATGCCATAAAGGAAACTAAAAAATCCAAGAAGAAAACGAGATAATTTATCTTGGATAAATTAGAAATCCTGGAAAGACTTGTCTTTCCAGGATTTTTTATGGCTAAAAAAAGCATTGAATTATTCAATGCTTTCTCCTTTCACTTTTTACTTTTTCCCATTCTCCCGGGACAGGCTATATTAAAAAAAGCCGGGAGATTCTCCCGGCTCTATATTATACCACACCTTGTGCAAGCATTGCTTCTGCTACTTTCACGAAGCCGGCGATATTGGCTCCCTTTACATAGTTTACATAGCCATTTTCTTCTTTTCCATAGTCCCTGCAGGCTTTATGGATTCCGATCATGATCTCTTTCAATCGTGCATCAACTTCTTCAGAAGTCCAGTTCAGACGGATCGAGTTTTGGGTCATTTCCAATCCTGAAGTTGCAACTCCTCCGGCATTGGATGCTTTCCCCGGAGAGAACAGTACCTGATTGTCTAGGAAATAATTGATCGCATCCAGAGTAGAAGGCATATTGGCTGCTTCAGTTACGCATACACATCCGTTTTCAACCAGTATTTTAGCATCTTCAAGATCCAGTTCGTTTTGGGTTGCAGAAGGGAAGGCTACATCACACTTCACATCCCAAGGGCGTTTCCCGGCATGGAATTCAGCAGACGGATATTTTTTAGCATAATCTTCCGCCCTGTTATTCCCTGAAGATCTCAGCTCAAGCAGATAATCGATCTTTTCACCGCTGATCCCGTCTTTATCATAGATATAACCATCTGGTCCGGAAATCGTTACGACCTTTGCTCCCAGTTCTGTCGCTTTTTTAATGACTCCCCAGGCTACGTTTCCGAAACCTGAAACCGTTACGATCTTATCCTGGAAGGTCTGTCCGATGGTCTTAAGCATCTGCTCTGCAAAATAAACAACCCCATATCCGGTAGCTTCAGGACGGATCAGTGATCCTCCGTAAGCCAGACCTTTTCCGGTAAGCACGCCGGTAAACTCATTTCTGATTTTTTTATATTGCCCGAACAGGTAGCCGATCTCTCTGGCTCCAACTCCGATATCTCCAGCAGGAACATCCGTTTCAGGGCCGATATGCTTGCAAAGCTCCGTCATGAAAGCCTGGCAGAAACGCATTACTTCCATATCAGATTTCCCTTGAGGGTCAAAATCAGACCCACCTTTACCACCGCCCATAGGAAGGGTAGTCAATGAATTTTTAAATACCTGCTCAAAAGCAAGGAATTTCAGAACGGAAAGGTTTACGGTAGGATGGAAACGGATTCCTCCTTTATAAGGCCCAATAGCAGAATTCATCTGGATTCTGAACCCTCTGTTAACCTGAATCTCACCTTTGTCATCAACCCATGGAACTCTGAATATAATGATTCTTTCGGCTTCAGCCATCCTTTCAAGCAGCTTCATACCGTTATATTCTTTCTTGGTAGCAATAAACGGAATCACAGTTACAGCCACTTCTTTTACCGCCTGTAAAAATTCCGGTTCGTTAGGATTTTTTGCTTCTATCTTAGCAATAAACTCCTGAATTTTCTGCTCAATATTATATTGTTCCATATATTAAGGTTGAATATTATTGCCAACAAATTTAAATTTTTTTTCAAGATTCACAATACCTTATCCAATGATTGTTTATAATTTAATAAAATTATGACTTAATATTGTTAAATTGATAATTTTTATACAAATATTGCCAAAAATTAAATGTTATCTGTTAAATAATGCAGTATTAAGAAATAGTTAATTATCAGATTGCTGTAAATTGTCTCCCGGAAAGCGTTTTTATCTTCCCCAAAAGCTCCAGTTCAAGGATTACGGGTAAAATTCTGTAGGGCGGAAGCTCTGTTGAGGCAGCCATATCGTCTAAAGATATCTGTTGGTTTTCTTTGATGCACTGATAAATGAGTTCCTGAATTTCGTTTAACTGAACATGTATGGCACTATAAGGAAACAGTTCTTCCATATGTTCTCGGGAACCGTTGAGTCCAAGTTGTTCGATAAGTTCTTTAGTCGTGGAAATAACAGACGCTTTATGTTGGAATATCAAATGGTTACAGCCCTGGCTGTAAGGGTCTGTAATTTTACCGGGAAGGGCAAATACGTCACGGTTATATTGATTGGCAAAGGTAGCTGTACTTACTGATCCTCCTCCGAAAGCGGTTTCAACCACCACCGTTGCAGGGGAAAGTCCGGCAATGATCCTGTTCCTCTGAATGAAGTTTTCACGGTCCGGCTTCCGGGAAGAATTGAATTCTGTGAGGAGTGCTCCTCCATGATCAAGGATTCTTTCCGACAGCCTCCTGTTTCTGAAAGGATATAATGTATGGAACCCATGGGCAAGTACGGCTACGGTAGGAATATTAATGTTCAGTGACTGTTCGTGGACTTCTTTATCTACTCCGAGCGCCAGTCCGCTTACAGAACTGTACCTGCATGACTGGGTTTCCTCAAAAAAAGTATGGATAAAAGATTTTCCGTACGGCGTCATATTCCGCGTTCCTACAATGCTTACCGTTTTTAGCGTATTGTCAATTTCGCCTTTCTGATAGAGGATGGCCGGCGCATCATCGCATTCATTTAAAAGTGGTGGAAGATCACGCAGATGCCTTAATTTAATTGTGATGTTATCTCTTTCGCAGAACTTAATTTCTTTTTCAGCAAACCTCAGGTAATCCGGATTGCCGATATCTGCTACTGCCTTACGCCCGATTCCCTCTACGGCTCCCAGCTCCCGGGCGTGCTTTTTCCCAGGCAAGCTTTGCATTGCCGAAGGTTCTTACAAGCTTACTGAAATTAATATCGCCGATGAGACTGCACTCGCGGAGTGCGATGGCGTACAGGTGTTCTTCAGAAATCATAGGTGTTTTTTTATCAAATGTAACAAATTAAGATTTATTTCTTCCTTAATTCGTCCAGATGATCCCAAATGTCATCTTTTTTCTTGTAGGGCAATTCAGAAAAATCTTCAGGATGATTTTCTTTGTACTGCTGCCAGAGCTTATCATCTCTTTCACTGTAATAATTAGGGAATTCCCAGATGTATTTCTTCTTCTTTTCACCTACATTTTTAAAGGCAAATGCAATAATGCTTCCTACAATAGCTCCAGCCAGGTGTGCCTGCCACGAAACTTTACTCGGTGCCTGAAGATTGTAAAACAATTCTTCAGGAAACATCCCCCAAACAAGGCTTCCGTAGTATAAAACGACTAGGAGAGAGATGGTAAGGAGTTTAACATTCCACCGGAATACACCGCTGAAAAAAAGAAAAAAAGCAAGGACATAAACAACTCCGCTGGCCCCTATAGTACAGGTGTACATATATTCTCCCGTGAGGATATCTACGGGAGGCAGCAGCCACAGCAGTAGCCCCGTCGCCAGCCAGCCGATAACAAAAACCTTATTGGCAACCAACGGATAAAACTGATACAGCAGGAACATCAGGATGGCTATCGGGATAGAGTTGCCAATAATATGATCCAGATTGCCATGCAGCAAAGGTGAAGTAATTACACCCAGCAGGCCTTCCGGCAACAGGGGAATAATAGCTCCGAAGCAATTTTCAAAAAAGCCGGCCATCTGCAACAGATAGCCCAGCCACATCGCAGCCAGCATCAGTAAAGGATAAATAACAGCTTTTCTGGAAATTACATTTTTTAGCATGGCTAGATTACGTCAAACGGGAAGCCAAGAATAAATTCCGGAAATTTTGGCGAGGTTTTCAGGAGATGAGTTCTTTTTGAGACAAAAAGTAGATTTTTCAGAAAAATATATCCTAAAATGAAAATATTGCCCCAATCCTATCTTTTTATATCATTTATTCTTAATGATTTGATTATAAAATGAGTATTCATCACATAAAGCAGGAAAACGGCAAAATTTATATTTTTATTTTTGTATCAAAATTTTTTTGAAATATGGGAAAACTTGTATTCGCGATTGCTGTAACTCTTGGAATATATGCTCATGCTCAGGAAGAAAAGACTGATGAGCAGCCGGTATCTGATACGGTGAAGCATTGGTCGGTTCTTGGAAAAAATACATTGCTGGTCAACCAGACCGCCTTTTCAAAGTGGGTAGGAGGGGGAGCCAACAATGTCGGCTGGCTCGCCGGGGCTAATTATAACCTCACCTACGAAAAGGACAATGACCTTTGGGAAAACATCATTATTTTAGACTATGGGCAGAATAATACCAAAGGGTTGGGAACGCGAAAAACACAGGATCTCATCAATATTTCCACCAATTACGGGAGGAAGTTTTCTAAAAGCTGGTATATGTCAGCAGGTGCCGGATTACAGACCCAGTTTTCTGCCGGTTATGAAGACGGAAACAATCCCCAAGCTAAAAAAATCTCCAATTTCATGGCTCCGGGCTACCTGAACTTGGGTCTCGGGATCACTTATAGGCCGAATGATAATATTACTGTAAACCTCAGACCAACCAATGCCAGATGGACTCTGGTATTAGATAAGGAACTTCAGACAGCAGGGACATACGGCTTAAAACAGGACGGTGATACTTCGCTTTTACAATTTGGTTTCCTGGGTACCGCTTTTTATAAGCTGAAAATTATGGAAAATATTAATCTTACAAATACAGCCTCTATATTTTCAAATTATTTGGACCATCCGGAAAGGCTTGTTCTGTCCTATGGTGCCATCCTCAATATGAAAGTGAACAAATTTATTTCTACCAACATAACGGTGGATGTATTATATGACCATAACCAGATCCAGAAAACCCAGCTGAAACAAACCCTGGGAATAGGATTTGCCTATACGGTGGATAACGGTGTGAAACGCTCCAGCCGTCAGGACAGTCAATGGTGGATTAAAAAATAATATATCTTTTAACCCAAAAAAGCACTTCATTATGAAGTGCTTTTTTGATATTGGGAAACATGTTCCTAAAATTCTATGTCCACTTCCAGCTTTTCAACCAGAAGTTTGGAGATTTTTTCCTTTAGGGCTTCAATGTCAATATTCTGCATGGCATCATTAGCAAATGCATAGAGAAGCAGTGCCTGAGCTTCCTTTTTAGAAATCCCTCTTGCTCTCAGGTAGAATAATGCATCCTCATTCAGCTGGCCTACAGTACATCCGTGAGAACATTTAACATCATCGGCAAAGATTTCAAGCTGAGGCTTGGTATCGATAGCGGCTCCCTCACTCAGTAAAACATTGTTATTTTGCTGATAGGCATTGGTTTTCTGGGCTTCTTTATCCACGAAAACTTTTCCGTTGAATACGCCATGCGATTTGCCGTCAAAAATCCCTTTATAATTCTGGTAGCTCTCACAGTTCGGGAAATTGTGGTGAACTGCTGTATGATGGTCAACCAGCTGGTCTTTACCAATAATGGTAATCCCGTTCATGAAAGAATTAATGTTTGATCCGTTGTGTATGAAATCCAGGTTGTTCCTGACGAGTTTCCCACCGAATGAAAATGTATTCACAGTGGTTAAACTGTCTTTTTCCTGCCTGGCAAAAGTACTGTCAACAAGATACGAAGTATCATTGTCGTTCTGCAGTTTATGCCAGTCAGCTTTTGCATTCGCATGCGTGAAAATTTCCGTTACCGAATTGGTAAACACGTAAGACGCATCGAAGTTATGGTGACTCTCTATGATTTCCACCTTGGCACCTTCCTCAACGATCAGCAGGTTACGGGTATTGTAAAATGTATTCTCTTCCTGATTCTGGGAGATGTAAAAAACATGGATCGGTTTTTCGATCACTACATTTTTAGGGACTTTAAGGAAAAATCCGTATTTGCAGTACGCCTGGTTAAGATTTGTAAATGCAGAATCTTTAGAAGCGATTGTATTGAAATACTGATCGAAGATATCCCTGTGCTTTTCATCATTCAGGGCATGATTGAACGAAAGGAACTCTACGTTTTCAATGGAAACTTTGGATAGTTCCTTATTCAGTTTACCGTTAACGAACGTGATCCAGTCAAAATTCTCCTCCCCCAGATGCAGCTGGTCCAGCTGTTCTTTGGTGATGGTATGAGGTTCTTTCGGGAAAAAGTTATATCCTTTCTCAATGATTTCCTTTAGGTTGGTATATTTATATTCTTCGTCTTTCTTGGATGGAAAACCTTTCTTTTCGAATCTTTCAAGCGCTGCTCTACGGTCATCATCAAGGAATCTATGACGAAGACTTTCCAAAAACTCATTGTGGTTTTCTGTAATCTGTTCTTTTAATGCCATTACTGGTATATCTGTGGTTCGCACCATTTTTTTCTTTTTATTAGGCTGAATTGCTATTCCGCAAAATAGACTCATTTGTATATCTGAGACCATGACTCATCACTGTTATAACAGGAGAATCACTCACTGAAGCTCAAAATTTCAATCTTAATTTAAAAGCCAGTCGTATCCTTTTTCTTCCAGTTCAAAGGCAAGGGATTTGTCTCCTGTTTTGATGATCTTTCCGTTGGCCAGTACATGGACGAAGTCAGGCTGGATATAGTTCAGTAATCTCTGATAGTGGGTAATCAAAAGTACGGCATTGCCTTCATTCTTGAAATGGTTCACGCCGTCTGCCACAATTCTCAATGCATCAATATCCAGTCCGGAATCCGTTTCGTCAAGGATTGCCAGTTTAGGATTCAGCATCATCATCTGGAAAATTTCGTTTCTTTTTTTCTCTCCACCGGAGAATCCTTCATTTAATGATCGGGAAAGAAAATCTTTTTTTATGCCCAACTGCTCAGATTTTTCACGGATCATAGCAAGCATTTCCTTAGCAGGCATTTCTTCCATACCGTTGGCTTTCCTGTTTTCATTCAGGGCCGCTTTAATGAAATTGGTTACAGAAACCCCGGGAATCTCCACAGGATACTGAAATGAAAGGAAAATTCCTTTATGCGCTCTTTCTTCAGGAGCATCCTCGTTGATCAATTCTCCGTCGAAAATAATCTCTCCTTCTGTGATTTCATAGTCTTCCTTACCTGCAATAACAGAAGATAAGGTAGATTTACCGGCACCGTTCGGCCCCATGATGGCATGGACCTCGCCCGGCTTGATTTCGAGGTTAATTCCTTTTAATATTTGTGCGCCGTCTTCAATTCTGGCGTGAAGGTCTTTAATTTGTAACATTCTTGCTAACTTTTCTTTTTATAATTCTATTAAATTCCTCTGTATGCAGAGTATTCATAAGGTGGCCAAGTGATCGGAACACAATCATATTCTGTTCTGTATTCCTGATTGAAATATTATCCTACTGAGCCTTCCAGTGAGATTTCCAGAAGTTTCTGGGCCTCAATGGCAAATTCCATTGGCAGCTTATTGAGGACTTCTTTGCTGAACCCGTTTACGATCAGAGCAATAGCTCTCTCTGTATCGATTCCTCTCTGGTTACAGTAGAAGATCTGATCTTCACCGATTTTTGAAGTGGTCGCCTCATGCTCCAGTTGTGCGGAAGGATCTTTAATTTCAATGTATGGAAATGTATGTGCTCCGCATTCATTGCCCATCAGCAAAGAATCACATTGGGAAAAGTTTCTTGCCCCTTTGGCCGAAGGCATTACTTTAACGAGCCCACGGTAGGAGTTCTGCGATTTTCCTGCAGAAATTCCTTTTGAAATAATAGTCGAGCGGGTATTTTTCCCGATATGGATCATTTTAGTTCCCGTATCTGCGTACTGATGGTTATTTGTTACTGCGATAGAATAGAATTCACCGATAGAACCATCACCTTTTAATATGCATGACGGATACTTCCATGTCACTGCAGAACCCGTTTCAACCTGTGTCCATGAAATCTTTGCCTTTCTCTCGCAAAGCCCTCTTTTCGTTACAAAATTGAATACCCCGCCTTTTCCTTCTTCATTACCAGGGTACCAGTTCTGAACCGTCGAATATTTAATTTCAGCATTGTCCAGGGCAATCAGCTCAACGACAGCTGCGTGCAGCTGATTCTCGTCTCTTGACGGTGCAGTACATCCTTCAAGATAAGATACATAACTGCCTTCATCAGCAATAACAAGTGTTCTTTCAAACTGCCCTGTTCCGGCCTGGTTGATCCGGAAATAGGTGGAAAGCTCCATCGGGCATCGTACGCCTTTAGGAATGTAACAGAAACTGCCGTCTGAAAATACAGCGGAGTTCAGGGCGGCATAAAAGTTATCGCCTCGCGGAACCACTTTCCCGATGTATTTCCTCACCAGATTCGGATGATGCTTGATCGCTTCAGAAATAGAACAGAAAATAATCCCTTTCTCGGCCAGTGTATCCTGGAACGTTGTCTTTACGGAAATAGAGTCCATAACGATATCAACGGCTACTCCGGAAAGCCTTTTCTGTTCTTCAATATTAATGCCCAGCTTTTCAAATGTTTTGATCAGCTCAGGGTCCACTTCGTCCAGGCTGGCCAGCTCCGGTTTCACTTTGGGTGCCGCATAATATCTGATGGCCTGAAAATCAGGCTTCTCATATTTGATGTTGGCCCATTCCGGTTCTGTCATCTTCTGCCAGACCCTGAATGATTCCAGACGCCATTCCGTCATCCATTCCGGCTCTTCCTTCTTGGCGGAAATGGCTCGCACAATATCTTCATTCAGGCCGATGGGGAACTCCTCGTAATCAATCTGGGTTTCCCAGCCGAATTCGTATTTTTTATTTTCTAGATCAACCCTTAGGTCGTCTTCTGTGTATTTACTCATAATGTATTCAGAGATTCAGAGATTAAGAAATTCAGGAATTTCTAGAATCTAAATTGCTCTTTTCAAGATATTTTATAAAATGATAAATTTCTTTTGTGATTTCCAGGCACTCATGATTAAGTGCATGAAAAATCTTATCATCAATTTTCTCTAACCGGAATAACACAAACAGCATATTTCTTACTTCAGCACAGCTCCCTTTAGCAATTCAAAGGAATCTGATTAATTGTTTATTTGCTTCCATATTCAGAGCTCTCAGCAATATTGTTGCTTACTGATAATGTGGCTCTTTTCAACTGTTCCTTAAGAGAAAATCCTTTCTGTAAATTTTCATCATCAAGAATTTTAAAAACTTCAACTGTAAATGAAATTGCCTTTTTATAAACCGGGAAATGTTCAAATGAAACAGTCATATAATTTCTAAATTTCTTAATCCCGGAATCTTTCAATAGCCTTTACAGGCTGAAAGACTCCCCGCAACCGCATGTTCTGGCTGCGTTTGGATTGTTAAAGACAAATCCTTTTCCGTTAAGTCCTCCTGAGTATTCCAGGGTAGTTCCTGCAAGATACAGGATAGATTTTTTATCCACTATGATTTTAATCCCGTTATCTTCAAAAATCTGGTCTGCATCTGTTTTCTGGTTGTCAAATTTCAGTACATATTCCAGACCGGAGCATCCGCCGCTTTTTACACCTACCCTTATATAATCTTCAGAAGCGTCAAATCCATCCTCCCTCATGAGCAGTATGGCTTTCTCTTTTGCGTGATCTGATACTTTTATCATTGTATTTATTTAGAATGATTTAATTAGGCAAAAATACGAACAAAAATCAGGATATAAAAATCGGCAATTTTATTTTATCAATTTTTATCATCGATGGCTTTAACTTTGATAAGCTTTTGAAATCCAATCTATAAATCAGGCTAAGAAATGAAAAAATTAGGCGTTATTGCTTTTATGCTTCTGATGCAGTCCATTGCTGCACAAACCAACAGATTCGTATACCAGGTGACCATGAAACCGGATGCTTCCAACAAGAATGACATCAAGACGGAAAATGCATATCTGGATATCTCTAAAGACAAATCCATGTTTTATTCTGAGAACAGGCTCAAAAGGGATTCCATTTTTCAGCAAGCTTTTCAGGGCGGCGGAGGAAGAGGCATGATCAGCAGGGATCAGATGGAAAGCCTGAGATCGAATATCAATTATTCCATTGAAAAAGATAAAACCAGCCAGAAAACCTATTTTAAGGACAGGATAGGAAGGGATATTTATACGTACGAGGAAGACCGTCCCATGAACTGGAAGATTTTTCCGGAAACTACCAAGATAGGGGAGTACAAAGTACAAAAGGCAGAAACCGATTTCGGCGGTCGCCACTGGACAGCATGGTTTACTGCAGATTTGCCTTATCAGGATGGTCCCTACAAATTCACCGGACTTCCAGGGCTTATTGTGAAAGCAGAGGATGATAAAGGGGATTATTCCTTTGACCTGATGAAAAACTATAAACTGGCTGAACTTCCATCCCTGAATCAGTTTGGAAATACAATCAAGGTAAAGCGTGCAGATTATATTAAACAGCAGGAACGTTTCGCGGCAGACCCTATGTCATTCATGAATTCAGGAGGAGGGCAGATGAGAATGATGACAAGAGGCGGAGAAGGTGGCCCGCCAACACCACCTGCTGATGCAAGAAAAAGAATGGAAGAGAGAATCAAAGATGAAGCAAAGAGAAACAGCAATCCTATAGAATTGAAATAAATTAACCGGGCTATGAAACTCATAGCCCGGTTTTATTTTATGGTGAGAGGAGAATAAAGTTATTTTAAAAGCTCGTCAAAAGTATTTCCCTGTTTGATATCTCCGGTATTATACCCTTTCATAAACCATTCTTTACGTTGTGCTGATGAACCATGGGTAAAACTTTCCTGGTTTACATATCCTTGGGAACGTTTCTGGATGTTATCATCACCAACGGCTTCCGCTGCGCTGATTGCCGCATCTATATCTCCCGGTTCAAGAATATGCTCCCTGTTATCCGTCTGCTTGGCCCAGACTCCTGCATAGAAATCTGCCTGGAGTTCTGTCGCAACGGAAACACGGTTCATCTGCGCTTCCGAATACTGGCCGCTTCTCCTCATTTCATCTACTTTCTGGGTGGTGCCCAGTAAAGTCTGGACATGGTGACCCATCTCGTGGGCCATTACGTAGGCAATCGTAAACTCTGTTACCTGAGCGCCGAACTGCTCCTGCAGTTCTCTAAAAAAACTCATGTCCATATAAACGGTCTGGTCTGCAGGACAGTAAAATGGTCCCATAGCCGATTGCGCAGTTCCGCACCCGGATTGGGTTGTATTTTCAAAAAGCACAACCTTTGCAGGACTGTATTGCATATTGTTTTCAGCAAAGATTTTGGTCCAGGTCTGCTCATTTTCAGCCGTAATCATCTCTACAAACTCTCGTACTTTAAGCTCTTTGTCATTCAGTTCCCTTTGCTCCGTAGGGGCAGAAGTGCTGCCGGAAGAAGAAAGAATGGATGAAGGATCTCCACCCAGAAAAAATACAATTGCGGCTATAATCAGCGTTCCTAGCCCGCCGCCAACCACGGCGCCTCCGCCCAGCCCCCGCCGGTCTTCAACATTGCCGCTCCTGTCGTCTGTCCATCTCATAGTCAGTAATTTTTGTGTTAGTAAATGTAAAGATTTAAAATTAATGTCTTTATTAAATGAGTATTTTTGTGCAAAATTGTAACCAAAGTGAAAAAATTCAGAAGTTATCTTTTAATGACAGCTCTGGCAGCTTTCGGGGCGTGTAATGACGGAGAGTCCAAAGCAGATGAAGTGAATACGGTAAACAAAAAAGCAGCTGTGGAAACAGAACTTTCCGTTCAGCATGCGGACTCTGTGGATATTCTGGTCACCCGGCACAAGATCTGGAAAGACCATAAGCTTGTTAAAGAACTTATCAAACGCGATACGATTCCAGCGCTGGGAGATACCCTTCAAACGGTTGAGGATAACCATGGGAATAGTCGTACAGCCAACATTAAGAAAGATTACGAATTTTATATAACCGTTCAGTAATCATGAAAAAATCAGATTCCATAACACTGCTTTTCGTAACGGGTCTTCTTGCGGCCTGTTCCCAGGAGAAGCCCCAGTCGAAATGGCAGAATGAAAAAAAAGTTTATATGCGTTCCGATACCACTGCGTCCTATACCAGGAGCCATGGATTCGTGCCCGGATATTTTTGGTATCATGCATTCCGTCCATACGGAGCCTATACCAATGGCGTTTACCGCCGCGCCGGCTATTACAGTGATGCGATAAGCTCGAAGTCCAATATCGGGAGAAGCACATACAAAGGCAATGTAACCAGAGGATTATTAGGCAGAAGCGGATTCAGGGCTTCTTCATAAATTATGGAAAGAATACAGACGGAAATACGTAAGGATTGGGAAAATAAGCTTGAGGGCCTTGGATTCGGGTATCATTCACTGGAAGGCCTGTACTGGGATGAAAGTCATTATTACCAATTTACCGGAAGCGAAATCGAAGCTATTGAAAATGCTACAGCCGAACTCTGGCAGATGTGCCTGGAGGCAGTAGACCATGTGATTGCTGAAAATCTTTGGGAGCGCTTCAACATTCCTCAACACTTCAGGGATTATATAGTGACCAGCTGGGAAGAAGATCATCCCTCAATTTACGGCAGGTTTGATTTCGGATTTGACGGGAAAAATCTGAAGCTCCTCGAATTCAATGCGGATACCCCGACTTCTTTATACGAAGCTTCGGTAATCCAGTGGTACTGGCTTCAGGACATGTTTCCTGACCGGGACCAGTTCAATTCCATTCATGAAAAGCTGATCGACTACTGGAAATATCTTACCAAATACATGAATCCGCGCCATATTTATTTTACTTCGCTTACGAATATTGAAGATGTGACGAATGTGGAATATATGCGGGATTGTGCCACACAGGCGGGTTTTGAGACAGAGTTTATTCCGGTCCAGGATATTGGGTGGGCAGACGATATAGAAGAATTTATCTCGGGAGACCAGACCATTATGGAATACATCTTCAAACTTTATCCTTACGAATGGATTCTGGAAGACGGATTCAGCGAAAAGCTTGTAAAAAATGCATTCCGTTCGCAATGGATAGAGCCAGCGTGGAAGGTCCTTCTTTCATCCAAAGCGATCCTGCCGGTGCTGTGGAAACTTTATCCGGATCATCCTTATCTGCTCGAAGCATACTTTGACGGGCCCAAAGACATGAAAGATTATGCCAGAAAGCCGGTCTTTTCACGTGAGGGAGCCAACGTAACCTTATACCAGAACCGCGTAGCTGTTGAGCATAACGAAGGAGGGTATGAAAAAGAAGGGTTCATCTACCAGAAACTTTTTAAACTTCCTGATTTTGACGGGAACCATCCCGTTATCGGCAGCTGGGTGATTGGGCAGGAGCCTGCCGGAATCGGTATCCGGGAAAGCGTTCACCTGATCACCAATAATCAGAGCAGGTTCATTCCGCATCTTATCAGCGGGTAAGCGCATTGGTTTTTACCCAGTATGAAGTGGACTGATAAGCGGATACCGCATCATTCACCAGCTTCTGCTCCGGTTTTTTAAGAAGATTTTCTTTGTAATAGATATTGAATTCAGGGGCTATTTTTCCTGTTTCCGGTGTTAGGGAGTATTGTTTTACCTTTTTTACCGGTGAAAGGATGGTAAGGGAGTTATCCTTAACCAGCCCTAAATCCTGATAGGTAGCAATATAGGCTTTCGGTTGGAATTCTTTCGTAAACACATCCTGGCCGAGGAATTTAGAGGTATAGTTGAAATGAAGCAATCCGAACACTGTAGGCATTACATCGATCTGGGACATCAGGCCGTCAAATTTCTGCGGCTGGATGAATCCTTCCGAAAAAACTATGGCAGGAATCCTGTATTTATCCATAGGAAGTTCCGTATCTCCGGCACTGGACGCGCAATGGTCTGCAATGATAATGAATACGGTATTGCTGTACCAGGATTGCTTTTTGGCCATCTCGAAGAACTTCCGGAGAGAGTAATCCGTGTATTTAACACCGCCTTCACGGGATTTTGCATCTCCCGGGATATCAATCCGTCCGTCCGGATAAGTAAACGGCCTGTGGTTGGAAACCGTCATCCAGTGGTTAAAGAAAGGTTTACCGGATCTTGCTTCTGCATTCATTACCTGTATCGCTTTTTTGGCCATATCTTCATCAGCGACTCCCCAAACATTGGCAAAGGATATTTCTTCAGGCTTGAAATTGTTCCGGTCTACAATGCCGTAACCGTTACCGGCAAAGAAATCCTGCATATTGTCGAAATAGCTGTAGCCTCCGTATAGAAATTTAACATCATATCCTTTTGATTTGAACACGCTGCCGGTAGTAAACCTGTTTTTATTGTTCTCCCTTTTGATAATACTTTCGCCTGCTGTAGGAGGGATGCATAAGGTAAGTGCTTCCAGTCCTCTTACTGTTCTGTTTCCGGTAGCATACAGATTGGTAAACATCAGCGAACGGTCTGCAAGGCTGTCCAGGAAAGGCGTAATTTTCTGGGTATTTCCATAATGTTCCAGGAAGTCTGCGGACAAGCTTTCTACCGAAATCAAGACTACATTCTTCTTTATTTCCGGCTGAGCAGATGCTACAGGCCTTGATAAAGAAGGCTCGGCATACTGGCTCAGGAAGTTTTTTTCTGCCTGTTTTTCATCCATTTGGATGTAAAACTGGAAATAGTCCAGTTCATTATGGGTAAAAGCCCAATAAAATTTAGGCAGTCCGTTGGAACCAATCTCATCGGCAAAAACATTGGTAGATTTAATCTGCATCATCACCGGAAGGGTGAGAAGGCTGATCGCTACCAGTACGGCAAAAGAACCCAACAGGATCATTTTCTGCCTGAAATCGGGCAGGTTCTGAAGCTCATTTCTGGTTTTCCGGTAGATCAGTAAGGTAATGGCAAGCGTAATGATGAAGATGCCACTGAAGAGCGGCACTACAGGATAGCTTTCCATGATATTGCCGATCACTTCATTTGTATAGATCAGGTAATCCACGGCAATGAAATTGTACCGTACACCGAATTCATTGTAAAAGAAATATTCACTTACTGCATTGAAAACGATGAGCAGAACATATAAGAACAGGGTAATGAAATACAGTACATTCCTTATTTTGATCCTCTTCTGAGGAAAGAAAAACATCAGGCCAAAAAGAAAGGCTTTCAGTCCAACAAAGATCAGGACTATTTTTGTTACGGAACCTCCGTACTGCTTGAAAATATTATTCGGGACAATGAGAATGTACAGGAAAATAAGGACCAGCAGGGACAGGATCAGCGGACCGTAAGGCTTTTTATATTTTGAATCAGACAGAAATAATAAGTACAATGCCAATACAGAACTTGCCAGGATAAAAACGAATACATCATTGGCAATACCGATCACCAGTACCTTTAAAACTTCAGACAATGTAAAATCCGCTGAAGTAATCGGATGAAAGAAGAAAATAATCCTGGTAATAAAGGATATGATGAGATAAAATAGTCCAAGGTATAAGAATGGCTGTGTTTTCTTTAAATCCATGAGAGAATCTGTATTGAGCTGCAAAGATAAATGATGTGAACAATTTTTGAACACATTATTAAATAATTTAAAATTTTTTTAAGAATTGTCTCTTAAACACCAATTGATTTTCAGGATATGTTAATAAAAAAAGGAGGCAAATTGCCTCCTGAAATATTTTTTGCCTCCAGTTTTTTAAGAATGTCCGAAACCGATATTGCCTTTTTTAACTGAAAGATTCTTTTTAAAATCAATCATCCTCAGGGCGGTTACTGCTGCTTCCACTCCTTTATTGCCAAGGTTACCGCCGCTTCTGGCTATAGACTGTTCCTTATTATCATCTGTCAGCACACAAAAAATTGTGGGTGTGTCGGTAAGGATATTACAGTCCTTGATTCCCTGGGCAACTGCTGAACAAACATAATCGAAATGAGGCGTCTCTCCCCGGATCACGCATCCGATTGCGATGACGGCATCATACTTCCGCTCTTTGCACAGCTGCATGGCAGCATAATTCAGCTCAAATGCACCCGGAACTTCAAAAAGCCTGATGTTTTCATGTTTTACCCCTTCTTTTTCAAGGATTTCCAAAGCGGCATCACGGAGGTTGTAGGTTACAAAATCATTCCACTCAGAAAAAACAATGCCGATAGAAAACTCATCGGCATTAGTAATATTCAGTGGCTTGTAATCGGAAAGATTAACTGTTGCCATTATTTTAGTAGTATTTAGTCATTTCAATGTAAGAATCAGACATTCCGTTGTCATAATCCTGGTATTTTTCGTCAATAACAGAGAAATATTTTTTAGCCTCTGCTTTCTTATTTAATCCTAAAGCTACGATACCTGCTTTTCTGGTAAAATAGTAGGTTGTATAAGGATCATCAGATGCTGAAGCTGCTTTGTCCAATAACTGTAAAGCTTCATCATTTTTATTAAGCCCGGACTTGGCATCTGCCATAGCTCCATACTTCATAGCAGTCATGGTCTTATTATCAGAAGAGAACTTATCTAAAAGATCGTAAGCTTCCTGGAACTTCCCTTCTTTAAATTTAAGGATCCCTGCATTGTAGGCAGAAAGTTTTCCGATATCCGTTGAGGAATATTCATTATAAGTTCCTATAAAACCAGGATTAGCAGCGGATTTACCTCCTAGAGCCTCTTTGTCTTTTCCTTCGGCAAGGTATTTCTGGGCAGCAAGGAAGCTTTTAACGGCTTCTGCATTTTTAGGAGCTACCACAAATTGCTTGTAGGCAAAAAATCCTAAAACTCCCAATACCAAAACTCCGAACACAATACTCAGCGGTTTTGAATATCTTTCAAGGAACCTCTCAGTGTTTAAAGCTTCTTTATCAAGGTCTTTAAAAAACTCTACCGTTTCTTTACCTTCTTGCTCTTGCTGAGCATTCTTTGTAAGTTTTGCCATAAATTCTTAAAAATTGAAATGCAAATTTAATTGTTTCTGAATGATTTACAAAATACTTTGCAGGTATTATTGATAAAACTGCATCACAGTGTATTTTTTATCCTGTTGAGCGTGTTTTTGATCCTTTTTTCCTGTGGTTTTGCGGTGTTAAAATTCAAGCGTGTGGTAAATTTCAGCGTTGAATTTTTCAAGCTTGTCTTTGCCGTTCAGGTCTTTCAACCCGATCAGGAAACTGAACTGTACCGGTATCGCACCCTGCTTCTGAACGAGTTTGGCTGCGGCTTCCGTGGTGCCTCCTGTGGCCAGAAGGTCATCATGGATCAGGATTTTCTGGCCCGGTTTGATCTGTCCTTTGCGCGTTTCAATTGCTGCACTCCCATATTCCAGATCGTATTCTTCGGAAACGACAGGCGGAGGAAGCTTTCCTTTTTTCCGGATCAGGATGAACGGGACATCCAGTGCCACGGCAATGGCGATTCCGAAAAGGTATCCTCGGCTCTCGATTCCGCATACGGCATCCACTTTTCCTTTACTGAAGGCTACCAGATCCCGGATCACTTCTTCATACAGCTTAGGATTCAGGAAGATAGGGGATATATCTTTAAACTGTATCCCCGGAATCGGGAAATCAGGAATATTCTCTATTGTTTCTTCAAGTTGTCTGATGAGTTCCTGTGAAGCCATTATGGATTGATTTTATAGCTTGAAATTTTCCATTCCCCGTTAACGTTTTTAAGTCCGAAAGTTGCTTTAAGTGAAGTAGTCCTTCCGTTCTTATCCGTCACATCATACGTTGCATTTACGCTGGCATTGTTTGTATTCGAGGCATTGGTGGTAATATTCTTAACGCTTACATTCTTTACAGAACCGAAACCTGAATTAGGATTGGAGAATGTTTCATAGCTGCCCCAGCTTGGATTGTTGGATGCGTCGAAGGCCGCTTTCAGGTTCTGAGAACTTACATTGCTCAGGAATTTATTAACGGTCGTCTTAGGATCTGCTGCAGGTTGTTTCGGAGCTGCAGGAGTTGTTGCACCGGTAGCAGGATCTGTAATAGTACCCGGAGTGGCTCCAGGATTATTAGGATCGATAGCCGATGGATCCTGTATCACGGCAGTAGAATCTACTTTAGGTGGTTCAGGCACTTTGAGCGCGGATGGATTGACATCCAGTCCGATTTTAGACATTTTGAACGTTTTTGCGGTTGTCTTCACAGAAACGGTGATGTCTATCTTGTTATCAACCACTTTAGCGGCAGGGATAGAGGAGTATCTAAGGTTAAAGCCTTTGAAATTGTTATCCTGCATCAGGTTTTTCGATGTCGAAATCTTTACGCCGTTGCTGAAAACCTCCAATGTGGTTTCCAGACCGGCTCCGGTAAAGGAAACAGGATTTCCGGCATTGTCTACAAGTCTCGGAATGATCTGCAGGGAAGTGGCCCCGGTCCCGTCGTCACCCATTGGCCTGGTGATGATGCTGAGGGCGTTGGCTCTTACGTCGTTTGGATCGCTTTCCTTGGCTTTTTCATCAACCGAAGATATTCATTTCTCCCAGTGATGGCGGAGCATTGCTGGCCCATTCAATCCCGTTTTTCTGTGCTACTTCATCTGCCATAGCCAGGATTTCAGGAACTTTTTTCCCGTTAATCAGTTTTCCCAGTGCTTTCAGTTCGGCAACATCGCCGTCTGCTTCCACTCCGAAGGTCTTAAGGATATACAGCGCCTCATTGAATTTAATCTGTTTAATGGTAGGAAGGCTGGAAGTCATATCATTGATACTCGACTGCAGAGTCTTGGTATTGGTAGCATCTACCTGATCTTTCTTACATGCTGTAAAAAGCAATAAGCTGAACATAAGCAGATAAGATAACTTTTTCATTTTTTATCGGTTTGGTGCAAATTTAATAAAACCTTTATTAAGTGTATGTTTTATTTTTTACTTTGTTTTGAAGGCTGGATACCTTAGTGAACATGGGCTGTTTGTGCCTGCATGACACAATTTTTGAATATAGCAACAAAAAATCCATCAGAAAATTTCTGATGGATTTTGGCTCCTCCTGCTGGGCTCGAACCAGCGACCCTCTGATTAACAGTCAGATGCTCTAACCGACTGAGCTAAGGAGGAATGTCCTCGTTTAAGTAGTGCAAATATAAAACGAATAATTATATCAAGCAAATTTTTATCCCGTGTTTATGGGCGAAAACAGATGTTTCGCAGCTTAAATTCTCGTTTTCAAAGATTTAAATTGTAAGGGAAACAACTGAAAATATAGGTTCTCGGATACTTGAAATTAAAACTACAAAGAAGATTTCTTAATTATGGCTGTTCTCAAAGGGTTATTATTTAATTGGGACGGGGACCTTTTGTAAAACAGGAAAAAAGAAGGTAAAGAAAATCTGCATTTGGATGCATGACTATTCCCTGCCTTTTCCAAAGTATTTGAAGATAATTATACAAATAATTCCTAATCCAATTTTTCCAATTGTTGAGATCTTATTTTCTGACAGACCATTATAAAATCAAGCCTTTGCTTTGGACTAATAATAGTAATGTTCTTGGTTTTTGTAATAATAAATACAAGATCTGTTAGATTGGAAGCATATACTGAATACCTGCCATATGGTCTTGAATTAAATATTCCAAAGTACCCCCAAAAGCCCTTCGAAGCAAACATACGTATATGCATATTGAATGCATGTGTACTTGTTTCTTTTATATCCACCAAATCATAAATGTTAATCTTTTTTATGGTGAAAACAGGTGATTTTATAAGAATATAATTATCCTTTATCAAATATTCTTTAGGATGCAAAATATACGGAACTATAGCTATTATAGCAAACAACAATAAAAGAAAATATTTCGTCACTGTTGAAGGAATATTAACATAGTCTTTTCTAAAAATAATAAAATAGTAAAGACTAATAATAAATACATTTAGCATTACTGTCAGGAATATAGACATTGCTCCCATTCTAGCTTTATACTTTCTTACCATAATAGTTTTTAATAAATATTTCTTTTATTTTCAGATATATGATATTTTTATCATCAAGATAGAGTATCAATGCTGCAGCCATAGAGCAGAAAAAGGAGACTAAACCATGAGTAAAAATAATGCTCAGGTGAAAAATCAATCCAATAATTAAAAAGATATACTTTAACTTTCTATTTGTAGCCAATATACATGCAAAAAGTAAAAGTTCTAAAATAATGACAGACCATGTAAATAGGGGGGCAAACTTACTTAATGTAAAAATATTGTAAATTTTCTGTATCCAAACCGGCGCTCCAAATACGTTGTGCGTAAACCAATAATATGCACAGGTTCCATTTCTCCACTCTTCATTGTATAGTTTTCCGATACCCGAATGCAGATATATGATAGCAACTTGAAGTATAATCAAAAAGTAATATACATTAAAAAAAACATTAACAGGCTTTCTGCCTTCACTTTTTCTTTCTGGCCTCCATTGATTTAACCGGTTATCAAATAAACATATAAGAACAAGCAGAATGGTAAGGTTTGAGGCAATCTGATCACCACCTTCCACAACCAAGAAACTATTACAAATGCTATAATGTACCCATGCTTGTAATAGACCTGTTACTTGAGGAATAAAGCCTGTAAATACGGATAACAGGATCAGGATAGAAACATATTTTCCCACCTCCAAACCTAAGAAATAGAAAATACTAAAATTAGTGAGTGGTATATTTCTTACGAATATCATATCCTGTTTATTCGCTAATAACTCAAAATCAGCTAATTCTGGAACATTATTGAATAAAAGAGTTAATAAAGCACCTAAGGCGAATATAGATCGGACAAATGCTAAACGCTCGTTAAATATAGATTTTCTTTCCAAAAATAAAATTAATGATTTCATTTCCTGATAAGATTTATAGGGAAAACTACGAATTTGGAAGGGTATTCTGGGCTTTGATTTAATAAAGACCAAGGAGGAATAATTTCTAATGAAATTAAGTATTTTCCATTAAAATTTTTAATACTTTTATTGTCTATTATGATATTTGAGTAATGTAAAGTGTCAGACTTTACCCTATCCAAAATATTTAATTCAGACTTTGCAGTTATTGTAAATGATTTAACAGAATCTTCTTTAATACGTTGTATAATATTTCCTATTTCAATATTTAATACTCGATTGTGCCTAGATATACCAAAATAATATTCAGAGGAGAAATTTCTAAGATTAAGATATTTTATCTTATTTCCTTTTACAGAAAAGATATGAATTTTTGGATCTTTTGAAGTTTTAGTAAAAAAAGCCCAACCTTCCGGAAAAAACGAAACGTAGGATGCTTTTATGCTCTGGCTATTGTTAAGAGGGTTGTTTCCTAAATAAACACTGAGGAGTTTAAAGAATATGAATAAAACAACAAATAGCCCTGAAAAAAGAGCTATTATTGAGTATATGCTTATTTTTTTCATGTAAAAATACTTATATCCCCTCTAACTGTATTGTTACATCTGAAGTAAATTTTTCTTGTAAATAAGGAGTATCCATTCCTGTCTCTGGCGCAAATAAAAATACAGCTATTGCACCTACCACCACTACAGCTCCTGCTACTGCTACAACTGCCCAAACAACAGTGTCAGTATCGAACCAAACCGTATCCCCAGCCTGTATTTTGACTTTTTTCGCTTTTGAAGCAACCTCTGGGACTGATGTAGAGCTGCTGATGTCACTTTGTCCTTTGATCTGTGTCGCATAAACATTTGTAAGATCTGTTGCTGTTGCATCATTAATTTGAGCTAAAGCTATTGTTTCTTTTCTTACAAGTTCAGCAGCACTTTTTATAGCAGCTTCAACTTTGTAATAATCACCAGAAGAGATGTTTTTTCTAAAATTCTCCATATAGCCAGGATTTGAAGATTCAATATTATTAACAACCTTATTTTGAAATACTTCAATCTCTGCAATTTTTGTATTGTCAGTAATAAAGTTTCTAAAGTTTAACTCTTTGAAATCTGCTAGGCTATTAGCGATATCTCCTTCAAAAAACATCACTCCTTTGAAGACATCAGTATCACTAAGCGATGATATTTTTGAAAAATTACTACTGGGTTTTTGATTTTTGATTTCAATACTCTGATTGTCACGAGTATCACCTTGACTACAGGACATGTTTAAAAACGAAGCAAGTAATGTACCTAGTATGACAGGGTGGCTTGCGATTTTTCTTAGAGATTTCATAATGTTATTAATTATTAGGTTAGCTTTCAAATTTATGATAAATTTTGAAAAAAACAATTAGTTCGTTAAATTTTAATTAATAATACCTAAAAAAAACTACTGTCCTCAGTGCTTAGGTTCAAAGTAGTAAAAAATGGATTAAAAATTACGGGTACTCATAATTTGTATGCAATAAGAGGTTGGCTCCCGAAAAGTAAAGAAACCGCATTAAAAATAGAATCTTTATAAAACAAATTTACTGATGCTGTATTTTATTTTTGTTGATCCGGTTATAAAGGTTTGCCGGAGTCGAGTTGTAGTGTTTTGCTATAAATTTTTTGATAGAATCATTTTTAAGTAAAGCCTCTATTTTCAATTTGTGATCATCAAGTTTACTTCTTTTTGGTGCAGGAAGTCTCCGGAATAACATATTTTGTAATCAGAGTAGTTGCAAATATTATATTTATAAGTCTGATGCGTACAAGAATAATATTGCTTTAAAAAGTTGTTGTAACCAGATCCATCTATCATAATATAGAAAAAGACAGCCTTTTGGACTGTTTAAAAACACAAATTACTCCCGAATATATTTTGAAACATTTATAATTTTCATCAAACATGTATGAGTAGGCGAAGTAGATTCATGTGCAATTCTCGCTGCATTAAGCTTTTCTTCAAAATGGGTAATATTAAAGTGTTCTACCAAATATTCAAGTAACAGTAATTTTAATAATTCTGTGTCAGCTGACATTACATGAAATCATAATTATAAATTAATCTTCCTAATTTTGGATGCTAATCCCTGATCTCCTCTTTGGTCCTTCACTTTTACGAAACTAATCTTTTGTAAAAAACCGGATCAGATCGTCACAAAAAAAGAGAGCTACATTGCTGTAACTCTCTTGGCTCCTCCTGCTGGGCTCGAACCAGCGACCCTCTGATTAACAGTCAGATGCTCTAACCGACTGAGCTAAGGAGGAATGTCCTTATGTTTTAAGTGGTGCAAATATAGGACGAATATTTATACCAGACAAATTTTTGGAATAATTTTTTTACGATTATAATTTCCCGGTAAATATTTTGAAAATATCACTTCCGAAAATCAACAGCATCAGACCCAGAAGAAATATAACACCGATCATCTGTGCATTTTCCAGCACTTTCTGCGGTACCGGTTTTCCTACAATCATTTCATAAAGCGTAAAAATAACGTGGCCCCCGTCCAGTCCCGGAATCGGAATAAGGTTCAGGAAGGCCAGCCAGATGGAGAACATCGCAGTGAAACTCCAGAATGCTGCCCAATTGATTACGAAACCGCCATTGGCATCCCTGTCTACAGGCATGGATTTTACGATTGCTATGGGTCCTCCTACGTTTTTATATCCCTGGATTTTTGAATTGAACATAATTTTGAACTGCTTTACCTGCATGGTAAGGGCTTCAATAGTCCTTGTCAATCCTCTAGGAATTGCCTCCCCGAAAGAATATTTTTTATCGGTGATCACATTGGCAATGCCTTTCTGATTTACTCCAACGCCTAATTTACCGTTTTTGTCCACGGAGGCAGATAAAGTTTCCGGTTTTCCGTTTCTCAATACTTCAATGGATACGGTTTTGCCTTTGTTCTGGTTTAAAACAGAGCTAGCTTCATCAAAATAAGAAGTAGGGGTTCCGTTGATCGATACTACTTTATCGCCTTTCTCCAATCCAGATGCCTTTGCTGAAGGGCTGGCAAGGGAATCGATTACCATCGGGAATCTTGGCGTAATGTACAGTTTGGCTTCTCTTTGTTTGATCACATCAGCTACACCATTTTCATTTACTTTAAAAGTTACTTCCTTACCGCCTCTTAAAACGGTAACCTGGTCGCTGAAAAGGATGTTAATGGAAGTGTTTTCAAGCCTTTCTGCCGGCTTGCCGTCAACACTGATGATTTTGTCTCCGTTCTGGAATCCCATTTTCCGTCCGGCTTCAGTTACTCCAATGCCTTCTTTGAACTTCGTGAGGTCGGTATATGTTTCCCCATTGAAAAAAGACAGGCAGCTGTAGATCAGCCATGCAAGGAAAAAGTTTACGGTAACGCCACCCATCATGATAATCAGTCTCTGCCATGCCGGTTTTGCCCTGAATTCCCATGGCTGGGCCGGCTGCTTCAGTTGCTCCGTATCCATGCTCTCGTCTACCATTCCGGCAATTTTTACATATCCTCCGAAAGGAAGCCAGCCGATCCCGTATTCGGTTTCACCGATCTTTTTCTTGACAACGGAAAACCATGGATCAAAGAACAGGTAGAATTTTTCAACTTTGGTTTTGAATAGTTTAGCGGGAATAAAGTGCCCGAGCTCGTGAAGAATGACTAAGATTGAAATGCTTAATATGAACTGGAAAATCTTGATTGCTAATTCCATTAATAAATTTTAGGTTTAATTTGCAAAGGTAACAATTATCAATACTATGCCAAATAAAAAAGCTCCTCTAAATGAGAAGCTTTGTCATATATTTCTTGCTGAATTACAAATTGAACGATACTCCCAGGCTGCCATTATTGCCCACTTCTGCAAATACCCCGATCCTGTCGTTAAAGAAGTAACGGGCTCCGATGTGTGCCCCGATACCGAAGTCCTTGCCTAAGACACCAAGGTCAACTCCAGGATATATGTCCCATTTTTCAGGAAGGTCCAGTGCTTCCTGAAGGTGGAAGTTCAGCCGTCCGAAAACAAAAACACGGTTGTCTTTATCATTATCCTTATACCCGTCAAAATAAGCATTCAGTCCTGCTCCTATGGAAATAAGTTTGTTGAGCCCGTAATCATAGGTTCCGGTTACCCCGGTTCCATAGCCCCATGCATTAAGGCCCAGCTGGATTTTCTGATCTCCTTTACCTGTCCATGCCTGTGCGTTGGCTGTGATTCCCGCGAATACAACCATTAAGATTAAAACCAATTTCTTCATAATATAATACCCATTAAAAGTTAGTACTGGAAATTATCCGCATCAAAAATAAAACCGAAATCATTTAAAAACCCTATTTTTATAGAAGTTTTAGAACGCTTATGAAAATTACAGGAATCAATCTGGATGTCATCTGGAAAAATAAGGAAGCGAATTTCAGGAATATAGAACAGGCCCTTGAAAGCCAGGAGGCCGACATTTTTGTCCTCCCGGAAATGTTTTCTACCGGATTCTGCATGGAAGCATCTGAAGTGGCGGACAGTCATGAAGAATCCCTGTCATTTCTGAGAACAATGGCAAAAGAAAAAAATGCTGCTTTTTGCGGAAGTGCGCCGGTAAAGCAGGAAGGTAAATTCTATAACCGGATGTACTTTGTGCATCCTGACGGGCAAACGGATTTTTACGACAAAAGGCACCTCTTTTCTTTTTCCGGAGAAGATGAGGTTTATACACCCGGTAAAGAACGGGTTATTGTTCATTATAAAGGATTCCGGATCCTGCTTCAGGTCTGCTATGATCTCAGGTTTCCTGTATTTGCCAGGAATAATGATGATTATGATATGATCATTTATGTCGCCAACTGGCCGGAAAAAAGGGCAGACGCATGGGAACACCTGCTTAAAGCGCGTGCTATTGAAAATCTGTGCTTTGTTTTCGGCCTGAACAGGATCGGGACAGACGGGAATGATCTTTTCTACAGGGAAAGTTCGCATTGTTTTTTCGCTGACGGTAAAGAGATCGCCGTTAAAGAAGGAAATATCATTTCTGCAGATCCGGACTTACAGGAGCTTTTGGAGTTCAGGAAGCATTTCAGGTTCCTGGATGACCGGGATCATTTTACCATCAAGCTATAAAATAAACGGCTGAACTTGTTTTTGAGTTCAGCCGATGAATCTAAGCATATTGCTGGAGAAGCCGTGTAAGAGTATTGACGTCATGCACGCCGCTTTCTTTCCAGAGCAGTTCTCCATTTTTAAAGATTGCCAGGGTAGGAACTCCCCGTACTCCATACTGTGAGGCGATAGCAGGATATTGGTCTACATCTACTTTTATAATCCTGGCTCCTTCGCCTATATTTTCCTTTACAGTGGTTAAGACTGATGACTGCACTTTGCAGGGCTGGCACCAGGTAGCAAAAAAATCGATCAGAACAGGGCGCTCCGAATCAATGATTTCCTGAAATTTTTGTGACATAGTGTATACTTTAATGGTTTTCGGTATTGTTGAGGTGCTGTATCGCCTGTATATTCTTCCATGTTGTGCCGTCATAGGCCTTTATCCTGTTTTTTTTCAGGATCTGCATAGCCTGATCAGCCTGTATTCCTTTATTGCAGAAAACGACCACCTTCTTGCCTTTAAGCTCATTGATCCGCTTCGGAAGTTCCCTGAGTGGGATATTTACCGCGCGATCTGCAGTTCCCTCTCTGTACTGCTCAGGAATTCTAACGTCCACTAAAACAACATCTGCACTGTTGATTATATCAGTTAATCTGTTGTCCGTCTGGCTGATGCTGGCAATATTTTTACAGGCGCTTAGCATGATGCTCATGCATACAGAAGTTATGACAGCTATATGCCTCATTACTGTTACAGTACTTTTGACTGGCATACAAAACTTGTCGTCGGAATCTTTTCAGTCTTCTTAATTCCGTTATATCCGCCTTCTATTTCTGTAAAGTTCCTGATCCCTCTTGCGTTCAGTATGCTTGCGGCAATCATGCTGCGATAGCCTCCCGCACAGTGGATGAAGAAATGCTCTGAGCTGTCTATGGTCCCCGCCCAGTCACTGATGTTGTCTAAAGGCTTATTATAGGCATTTTCAACATGCTCTGCTGAATATTCTGTCAGTTTTCTTACATCAATAACCTTGGCGTCCGTACTGAACTGCTCAGCAAATTCGGCCGGGGAAATCCTTCTGATTTCATCGATTTCGTTTCCTGAATTCTTCCAGGCTTCGAAACCGCCCTGAAGGTATCCCAGAACATTATCGAAGCCCACGCGGCTGAGCCTGGTGATGGCTTCCTGTTCACTTCCCTGTTCAACCACCAGAATGATAGGGTGCTGCACATCCACAATCATGTTTCCTACCCAGGGTGCAAAGTCTCCTTTTAAGCCGATGTTAATAGAATTGGGAATAAATCCTTTATGAAACTCTCCCTGACTTCTCGTATCCAGGATCAGTGCTCCGGTATCTTCAGCGATGGCTTCCAGGTCAGCCGGATCAATTGGATTCAGTCCTTTGCTCATAACGTGGTCAATACTTTCATAGCCGTTTTTGTTCAACGCGACATTCATTCCGAAATACTTCGGAGGAGCTGTAAGGCCGTCCAGTACTTCTCTTATAAAAGATTCTTTGTCTGGCTGGTTAAGCGCATAATTGGTTTTCTTCTGGTTGCCTAAAGTATCAACCGTCTCTTTCTGCATATTTTTTCCGCATGCAGAACCCGCTCCATGGGCCGGATAAACGGTAATGCTGTCATCAAGCGGCATAATTTTATTCTGAAGGCTTTCGTATAGTATGCCTGCCAGATCCTCCTGCGTAAGGTTGGTTGCCTTTTGGGCCAGATCAGGTCTGCCGACATCTCCCAGAAAAAGGGTATCTCCGGTGAAAATGGCTGTTTCAGTACCGGTTTCATCAGTCAGGAGGAATGTGGAGCTTTCCATGGTATGGCCCGGCGTATGCAGCACTTTGATTGTAATATCTCCGATATTGAAAACCTGGTTATCCTCAGCAATAATAGCTTCAAAATCAGGTTCGGCTGTGGGTCCGTATACGATAGGGGCACCCGTTTTCTTACTTAAATCAAGATGTCCCGAAACAAAATCAGCATGGAAGTGGGTTTCAAAAATATACTTTAACGTGACACCATCTTTTTCCAGGCGTTCCAGATAAGGTGTTACTTCCCTCAGAGGGTCTATGATGGCTGCTTCATTTCCGGACACAATGTAATAGGCACCCTGAGCCAGGCATCCTGTATATATTTGTTCAACTTTCATTATGGTTGTAGCGGTTTGTTAATAGTACAAAAATCGTGTTTATTTTTTTAAAAGAAGGCAAAATAAAAAATCACTATTAATAGAAGAAATCTATAAAGTATCTTCAGCTTCAATTAATCCTCTAATTTAGCCAAAAGATGGTTGATCTGCAACAGCAGGCTAAAATAACTGATGGCTTATTGACAAGGGTTTTATAAAAAATTTTATATTTAGAACTTTAAAAAAACAATAATGACATCTAAAACACAATTCATTGAAGAACTTAATGCAAGATATACACCTAAAGGTGAACATATTATACTGGGAAAAGGCATGCTGGACGGCGAAGTCGTACCGGAAGTCAATGTAACCATCCCTTTAAAAACCATTAACCGCCACGGCCTTATTGCCGGAGCTACCGGGACGGGAAAAACAAAAACCTTACAGGTCTTTGCAGAACAGCTTTCTCATGCCGGAATTCCTTCGTTGGTCCTGGATATCAAAGGCGATTTTTCGGGCATCGCCGAAGCGGGAACAATGAATCCAGCCATAGAGGAAAGGTATTCGCGAACCCAGTTGCCCTATCAGCCTCAGTCTTTTCCGGTAGAACTCATGACCATTTCCGGCGAAAGAGGAGTGAAGCTGCGCGCCACAGTCACAGAATTCGGCCCTGTGCTGCTCAGCAAAATCCTGCAGCTGAATGACACCCAGCAGAGCATCATGTCTATTGTCTTTAAGTATTGTGATGATAAAGGACTGCCGCTTATTGATCTGGATGACCTTAAAAAAGTGCTTCAGTATGTAACGGACAATGCGCAGGGGAAAGCGGAGCTGGCTGCCAATTATGGGTCCATCGCTTCATCATCTTTGGGTGCGATCCTTAGATCCATTGTTGCCCTGGAACAACAGGGAGCCACGAAATTTTTCGGTGAACTGAGTTTTGACGTTCATGACCTTTTACAGACACGGGATGGCAAAGGAGTCGTTAATATTCTCCGGGTTGCTGATATCCAGAATAAGCCACAGCTTTTTTCAACCTTCATGCTTTCCCTTTTTGCTGAAATTTACATGACTTTCCCGGAAGAGGGCGATAGTGGAAAGCCTAAGCTGGTTTTATTTATAGATGAGGCTCACTTGATATTCGATGAGTCATCCAAGGCTTTGGTTTCCCAGATCGAAACTATGGTAAAACTGATCCGCTCTAAAGGAGTGGGAATTTATTTCATTACCCAGATTCCCGGAGATGTGCCTGAAGCAGTCTTGTCTCAGCTCGGACTGAAGATACAGCATGCCTTAAGAGGGTTTACGGCAAAAGATAAGAAAGAAATTTCCAAGGCGGTGGAAAATTATCCGACGACAACATTTTACGATGCACCTACCTTGATTCAGAACCTTGGGATCGGAGAAGCTTTTGTGACGGCTCTGGATGAAAAAGGGATTCCGACTCCGCTGGTGCATACCTATCTCATTTCGCCTGAATCCAGAATGGATGTCCTGAATGATGCTGAAATCTCTGAGTTGACATCGAAATCAGCTTTAGTGGCTAAATATGACCAGGTGATCAATCGTGAATCTGCATATGAAATCCTGGTAAAAAGAATGGAGACAGCAGTACAGAATGCGGAACCTGACCAGAAAGCCAAGCCTGCCAAAGAGGAGCCGGGAATGTTTGAACAGATCCTGCAAAGCAAAGCCGGAAAGACCTTTACCAGTACCCTGATGCGGGAAGGAGCCAAGGCAATTTTGGGAATGCTTGGGCTGGGCGGAAGGCGGAGATAGGTGATGCATGCCGGTGGTACACCCTAAGTATTTATATTTGCATTGTATGCTTCATTACGGCTGAAATTTTGGATTAAATTTTGCAGACTCATGTTATGGCATAAGCCGTGTTGGCTTTTTAACATAATTTTTTTTATTTTAGCAGATTTTCGGTGGCTGTTTTGGTAGCTACACGGATGGCCCAAGCAGCAGTAAAGAGAGAACCCAGAATGTATTCGATTATAGACATAGAAAGTAATGGTGCAGGTTACAGGAAAGAATGCATTATTGATATTGCGATCTACCGGTATGATGGACAGAAGATTGTAGACCAGTTTATTTCTTTGGTTAACCCAGAAAGCGATATTACCCCATTTGTGCAAAGACTTACGGGCATTACCCCTAAGATGGTTAAAACTGCGCCAAAATTTCATGAAATTGCTAAAAGAGTGATCGAAATTACACAGAATACCACCCTGGTCGGCCACAATATCGAATTTGATTACAGAATGCTTCGCCAGTCCTTCCAAAGCCTGGGGTATACTTTTGAAATCAACACCCTGGATACGATTCCTCTTGCTAAGAAACTAATTCCTGATGAGGTCAGCTACTCGTTGGGTAAACTGGTGAAGTCACTGGGTATCCCTTTAGTAAGCCATCACAGGGCTGATGGCGATGCGAGGGCTACACTTGAACTCTTCAGGCTCCTGATTCTGAAAGATACCGAAAATGAGATTATCAGCAAGCAATATGAGGAAACCAATGCCAAAAGCTATGTAAATAAGATCAGAATATTAACCCAGGACCTGCCGAATGAAAAAGGATTCGTTTATTTTCAGAGTGGGAACGGAGATATTATATTTTCTGATCACGTACAGAATATCAATAAATTCTCTAAAAAAATATTCAACTCTAAATCCAAAAGATGGGAGGAAGTACAGGCCCAGGTGCAACAGATCAATTATGAGATTACAGGGATAGATATCATTGCTAAGCTGATCTTGAGTTCCAGGAATATAAGAAAGAGGGAGCATCTTCCTTTCGGTCTTTATTATAGGAATGATACCTATGTGGTAGAGAAAAACAAGCTCAATAAGACAGAGCGGCCAATCCTGAAATTCAAATCCTTTACCCAGGGTTCAAAAGCTGTTCAGTTCATCACTTCACAGGACGAATTCAGTGACGTTAATTCGCTCAGAAATATGATAGATTTTAAAAAGCGCAATGAATTATGGCTGGGAACGGGCAGGAGGCTGGGTGAAAAACTTTTTCTGATCATTGAGAACGGCAGGGTGGCTTCTTATGGTTTTTATGAGCTTTTCACGCAGATTCAGACCATGAGTAAGCTGTCTAAACTGAAAATTGACCTCCCTTTGCAAACACCGGATCTCAACAATGAACTGCAGCTTGCATTGCTTCGTGGTGATTTTGAGACACTACCGTTGCCAAAATAGGCAGCTATTTCTTACATTTGCACTTCCTTAATAACAAAAAAGAAGATACTTACCAATTATGAATGCAACAGATTTGCTACAGATTGCCAATGAATATGGCACACCGGTGTATGTTTATGATGCCGAATCCATTAAGACTCAATATGAGAAACTTACCTCTTCTTTTTTAAAACACACCAAGTTCTTCTATGCAGCGAAGGCATTAACTAATATTAATATCCTTAAATACGTCAAGAGCCTGGGTGCATCCCTGGACTGTGTATCTATCAATGAAGTTAAACTCGGGCTGAAAGCAGGCTTTCCGAAAGAAAAAATATTGTTTACACCTAATTGTGTAGACCTGGCAGAGATTGAAGAGGCTATGCATCATGGCGTGCATATTAATATCGATAATATGTCTATCCTGGAACAGTTCGGGAATAAATATGGAAATACGTATCCTATCTTCGTAAGAATTAACCCGCATATTTTTGCAGGCGGAAACTATAAAATTTCTACCGGGCATATCGATAGTAAATTCGGGATCTCCATCCACCAGCTAAGGCATATTGAAAGAGTGATGAAGACTACTGACCTGAATGTAGAAGGGCTGCATATGCATACCGGAAGCGAGATCAAAGATCCCGAAGTTTTCCTTCAGGCATTGGATATCATGCTTGAACTGGCAGAAAATTTCCCGAATCTTAAATACCTGGATATGGGAAGCGGTTTTAAAATCCCTTATCGTGGTAGTGAAGAAGAAACAGATGTAAAAACGTTAGGTAAAAAAGTAGAGAAAGTAATTGCAGATTATTCCAAAACTACGGGAAGAAAGTTTGAACTGTGGTTTGAGCCGGGAAAATTCCTCGTGGGGAAAAGCGGCTACCTTCTGGTAAAGGCCAATGTGATCAAACAAACGACAGCAACTGTTTTCGTAGGAGTTAATTCAGGATTTAATCACCTCATCCGTCCTATGTTCTATGATTCTTACCATGTTATTGAAAACCTTTCCAATCCTAAAGGAGCTGAAAGGATTTATACGGTGGTAGGGAATATCTGCGAAACCGATACATTTGCCTGGGACAGGAAGCTGAATGAAGTAAGGGAAGGCGATATCCTCGTATTCAATAATGCTGGGGCTTATGGTTTTGAAATGAGCTCTAATTTCAATTCAAGGCTGAAACCTGCCGAGGTTTTATTCCTGGACGGTAAAGCCCACCTCATCCGTAAGCGTGATGAATTTGAGGATTTACTGAAAAATCAGATCGAAGTATTGTAAACTCATCAGGATAAATTATACAATCATTTATATCAGCTCCGCACTTGTGCGGGGCTTTTGTTTTTTAAGAATATTTTAGCAGGTAAAACGGCTGCCGTTCGTGATTTTTTAGCTAAATTTGATTAGGTCACATTTTCCTGACTTTCTATATTCCATTTCCTTTAACGGTTAACAACCAAAAAAAATTAAATAGTAACACCCAAAGAATATTAATTATGGCTAAAAACATAGCTGAGCAGATTGTTGAGATGCTCGAAAGTGCCCAGGTAAAAAGAATTTATGCAGTAACCGGCGACAGCCTTAACCATCTGAATATCGCCGTAAAGAAAAGCAGCATTGAATGGATTCATGTGAGACATGAAGAAGCAGGTGCCTATGCTGCCGCTGCTGAAGCAGAACTTGATGGTTTTGCCGTTTGTGCAGGAAGCTGCGGGCCCGGGCATATCCACCTGATCAACGGGGTATATGAGGCACATCGTTCCCATCTTCCGATGCTGGTGATCGCCTCCACCATCCAGAGCGATGAAATGGGAATGGATTATTTCCAGGAAACCAATACCATCAAGCTCTTTGATGACTGCAGCTATTACAATCAGATGATCACCAGGCCGGAGCAGGTGGAACGCACGGTACAGACTGCCATCCAGCATGCCATCTCCAAAAAAGGGGTTGCTGTGATCGGGCTGCCGGGAGATGTTTCCGAGCTGGAAGCCGAGGAATCTGTTACTTCTTCCCAGATATTCAGGACCAATCCGGTGATACGCCCTTCGGATGAGGAACTTCAGCGCCTTGCTGATATCATTAACGAAAACAAGAAGGTAACCCTGTTCTGTGGCATTGGTGCCGAAAATGCAGCAAATGAGGTTATTCAGCTGTCTAAATACCTGAAGGCGCCGGTAGGCTATTCATTCAGGGGAAAAATGGCCATACAGCCCAATAATCCTAATGAAGTTGGATTAACGGGCTTGTTGGGGCTTCCTTCAGCTTATCACGCAATGCACGAAGCAGATCTGGTAGTTTTGTTAGGGACCGATTTCCCGTATAAAAAATTCATGCCGGTCAAGAATAAGATCGTTCAGATCGATGAAAGTGCAGAAAGGCTTGGCCGGAGAGCAAAACTTGAACTGGGCTTGTCCGGAGATATCAAAGAAACCTTAAGGGCATTGCTTCCCCTTCTAAAAGAAAAAACCGATACAAATTTCCTTAATCAGCAACTGGAATTCTATGAAAAAGTAAAAGAAAACCAGATGACCTATGTGAAAGATCCCGGTAAAGAAGATGCAATTCAGCCGGAATATGTAACCTATCTCCTGGACCGGATTGCTGAAAAGGATGCCATATTTACGGTAGATACAGGAATGTGCTGCGTGTGGGGTGCCAGATTCATCAGCGGTACCGGCGAAAGGAAGATGCTGGGGTCATTCAATCACGGCTCTATGGCTAATGCGATGCCAATGGCCATAGGTGCTTCATTGGCTTACCCCGGAAAACAGGTGATTGCCATGTGTGGCGACGGAGGATTATCCATGTTATTAGGCGATATGGCCACCATTCTTCAGTACAGGCTGCCTGTAAAATTGATTGTCTTCAACAATAGGGCTCTGGGAATGGTAAAGCTGGAAATGGAAGTAGGAGGATTGCCCGATAATGAAACCGATATGATCAATCCTGATTTCGCTATGATTGCCCAGGCTATGGGGTATCCCGGCAAAAACGTACGTCATCCTGAAGAAGTGGAGCAGGCCCTTAAAGAATGCCTTAACCATACAGGACCCTATCTCCTCAATATATTCACAAACCCGAATGCGCTGGCACTTCCTCCAAAAATAGAAATGAACCAGGTATTGGGAATGACGAAATCCATGGCACAGCTGATGCTCGGCGGGAAAATGGAAGAGGTGATGGACACCGTGAAGAGCAATTACAAGCATATTAAAGACCTGTTATGATTAGTGATTCCCTGAAGAAGTTTTATATCATTGCCTGGGTTTTCGGGCTTGTTTTCTATTTTCTTGATTATGTCATCAGGTCTGCGCCGGCAGTAATGATCCCGGAGCTCGTCAGCAATTTCAACACGACGGAGCTGAAGCTGATCAGTATGGTGGGGACATATTATTACACATATTCCACCTGCAGCCTTATTGCAGGGATTGCCCTGGACAAATTCGGAGGTAAACGCTCCATATTTGCAGGTACTTTTATTCTGGGAATTGGCTGCTTGCTGTTTCTTTTTTCCAGTCAGGTTTCAGGTATTACAGGAAGGCTTTTGCAGGGAGCGGGATGTGCTTTTGCATTTCCCGGTTGTGTATATCTTGCAAGCAAAGGATTTTCCTCGAAATCCCTGGCAACCGCCATCGGGGTAACGCAGTGCATAGGCATGCTTGGCGGAACAGCCGGACAGTTTATGGTAGGGCCGTGGATCAAAGAAGGGATGAATATTGATACCTTCTGGCTTTGGTCCGGAATCATCACCCTTATTACAGCTGTCGTACTGTTTTTTGTGATTCCCGGCGAAACAAAGGAAAATAACCGGGAGGAAAAGGCTTTAGGCTACCTGGAACCCTATAAAATAGTTTTCAGGAATCCCCAATCCTGGCTTTGTGGAATCATTTCCGGGCTGTTATTTGCCCCCACCACTATTTTTGCGATGACCTGGGCGGTAGCATTTTTTGAAAAAGATAAGGGTTTTGAATTCTCTGATGCTGCGATTACGAGTGCTATGGTAGCTTTCGGCTGGGTATTCGGCTGTCCTTTATTAGGATTTATAACGGATAAGATTGGCTTAAGAAAACCAGTCCTTGCAGGAGGAGCAATCTTGATGATCCTAAGCCTGCTCCAGCTGATATATCTTCCGGATCTGTATCCGGCCAAGATAAGCATGTTTGTTCTTGGGTTGGGTTCAGGAGCGGCGATGATTCCGTATTCGGTGATTAAGGAAGCAAATCCGGACTATGTTAAAGGAAGTGCTACGGGAGCCATCAATTTTATTACTTTCGGGGTCACGACGCTGCTTAATCCTGTATTCAGCAGGTGGTTTGGAAAAAGCCTCGGAAATGTGCCGGGAACCATACACTTCCAGCATTCAGTCCTGTTCTGGATTGCCGGAATTGTACTGGCGATTTTGGTTTCGTTACTACTGAGGGAGACTGGAAGAAAAGTAAATGTTTCAGCAGACTGACCGTTGCAGATCAATACAAAGGAAAACTTCATATGACCTGTGGAGTTTTTCTTTCTTCAACTTTCTGAAAGATTTATCTTTGTTATAGAAATTATACTCATTGATTATGAAAACCTTAATCTTGTTCCTTGGGCTTTTAATGGCGAATTTCTGTTTGGCGCAATATGATGTGGAGGACAGGGATGATACTTTTATCACGGAGAGCAGCAATAATAAAAATATTCTGAAAATAGATATCAGGGAGCCATTCTTTCAGGTGGCCGCCAAAAACTGCGGTGATTTCAAAGCAGCGGACATTGAAGGCGGGGTCACCGCTTACAGGGAAATGCTGAGAAAGAATATGTATGTTTACCTGAATACGGATTTTTATGTTCTTAATGGGGATTTTACTTTCACATTGACAATAGATGAGAACGGGGAAGTAGCGGATATTGAAGGTTCTCCAAAGGTAGCCAACAGCCAGATTTTCTTTGATGATATGAAATACATAATGCGCAGGCTCAAAAAGAGCTGGATTCCCGCTACCTGTAACGGGAAACCTATTGCCTCTAAAATAAAGATCAAAATGAACCTTTCTTCTATTTCTACAGATCTGTAATATATTTTCAGCGAATTTCTATAGAAGATAATCCTGCCATTCTGTCACAATATTTTGTATCTTTGCAAACTCAACTGTTTTGTCGTGACCGGAAATAAGCTGAATTCCGGGCGGGCAGGACTTTAAATAAAAGAACGTGCAGGAAAAATATATAGACGAAACCAAACAGGGAGAAGCTTTTGCCATTGCAGAACGATCCGGGAACTCCAAGAAACTTTTTCTGGAAAGCTATGGCTGCCAGATGAATTTCTCAGATTCCGAGATTGTAGCTTCTATCCTTAATGAACAGGGATATAACACTACTCTGAAAGCAGAGGAAGCAGACCTTATCCTTCTGAACACATGCTCCATCCGCGAAAAGGCTGAGCAAACTGTAAGGATGAGACTGTCCCAGTTTAAGAACCTTAAAAAGGAAAGGCCGAATATGACGGTAGGAGTACTGGGATGTATGGCGGAAAGGCTGAAAACCAAATTCCTTGAAGAGGAACAGCTGGTAGACCTTGTCGTAGGTCCAGATGCTTACAGGGATCTGCCTAACCTTCTCAAGGAAACTGAAGACGGCCGGGATGCCATCAACGTAATCCTGTCTAAAGAGGAGACCTATGCAGATATCAATCCGGTTCGTCTGGGAGGTAACGGCGTAACGGCTTTTGTAACGATTACCAGAGGCTGTGATAATATGTGTACCTTCTGTGTCGTTCCTTTTACGAGGGGACGCGAAAGAAGCCGGGACCCGCATTCCATTATCGAAGAATGTAAAAACTTATGGGACAGCGGCTATAAAGAAATTACCCTTTTGGGCCAGAACGTAGATTCCTATCTATGGTATGGAGGCGGACCGAAAAAAGACTTTGCCAAAGCTTCGGAAATGCAGAAGCTTACTGCTGTTAATTTTGCCCAGCTGCTAGATATGGTAGCTTTAGCGGTACCGGAAATGAGGATCCGTTTCTCCACCTCAAATCCTCAGGACATGAGCCTTGAGGTATTCAGGATGATCGCTAAACACGAAAACATCTGCAAATATGTTCACCTTCCGGTACAGAGCGGAAGCAATAATATGCTTCTGGCCATGAACCGCCAGCATACCCGTGAAGAATATCTGGAGCTGATCAGAAAAGCAAAAGAAATTGTTCCGGATATCGCATTCTCTCAGGATATGATCGTAGGTTTCTGCAATGAAACCGAAGAAGATCACCAGGATACACTAAGCCTGATGCGGGAAGTGGAATACGATTACGGATATATGTTTGCGTATTCGGAACGTCCGGGGACGCCTGCCCATAAAAAAATGGAGGATAATATTCCTGCAGATGTAAAGCAGAGGCGCCTGGCGGAGGTTATTGCCTTACAGGGTGAACTTTCCAGAAACAGGATGAGGTCTTATGTGGGAAAAACACATCAGGTGCTTATTGAAGGAACTTCAAAGAAGAATGAAAACCAGTGGAAGGGAAGGAATTCCCAGAATGCCGTTTGTGTATTCGATAAACTCGAAGGACAGAAGATAGGTGACATTGTGAACGTTTTTGTCTTCGACAATACACAGGGCACGCTTTTAGGGGAAACCGTTCAGTAACTTGAATTAACTTTGATCGAAAGGTCAGCAATTAAACCTTAATTAAACATGTCAGCAGAACTTCAGAATATAAAAAACCGTTTCGGGATCATCGGGAACTTCCCGGCCCTGAACCGTGCCCTGGAAAAAGCCATCCAGGTAGCGCCTACGGATATTTCCGTTCTGGTTATCGGGGAAAGTGGTGTGGGTAAAGAATTTATTCCTAAAATCATTCATTCAGAATCGAGGAGGAAACATCAGCCTTATATTGTAGTGAACTGTGGAGCAATCCCGGAGGGAACCATTGATTCCGAATTATTCGGGCACGAAAAAGGAGCCTTCACAGGAGCTACGGCTACCCGGAAAGGATATTTTGAGGTAGCAGACGGCGGAACCATATTTCTTGATGAGGTAGGAGAACTGCCGTTACAGACCCAGGTACGCCTGTTGAGAGTACTGGAAAGCGGTGAATTCATGAAGGTAGGTTCGTCACAGGTCCAGAAAACCAATGTAAGAATTGTAGCAGCTACCAATGTGAACATGATGAAGGCTATTCAGGACGGCAGGTTCCGTGAAGATCTGTACTACCGTCTGAATACCGTACAGATCGATATGCCTCCTTTAAGAGAAAGGAAGGGAGATATCCACCTGCTGTTCAGGAAATTTGCCATAGACTTTGCAGAGAAATACAGGATGCCTGAGCTTGAGCTTGAACCCAGTGGCATTCATTATATAGAAAGCTATACCTTTCCCGGAAACGTACGTCAGCTGAGAAACTTAGTTGAACAGATGACCGTTGTGGAGAGGAACCGGAAAGTAACGGCAGAAAAACTGGCTGAATATATTCCTATGGAATCTCATCTGCCTATGGTTGTCAACACACCTAACAATGCCAAACAGAATGACTTCAGCACCGAAAGGGAGATCATGTATAAAATCCTTTTCGATATGCGGAATGATATCAATGATTTAAAGTCTCTCACATCAGAACTGATCAAGAATAAAGGAACGGATCTCAGCAGCCATGAGAAAAACCTGATCAACAGGATTTATACCCCTTCGGATAACCAGCAGCAGGCAGCTTCTTCAAATTCCCTGCTGTATTTTGAAGACCGTGACAACATTCAGACCCCTACGATTATTTCCAATCCGGACAGCAGTTATGAAGACATTGAAGAGATTGAGGTAGAGGAAAACCGGCCGGAATCCCTTTCACTCCAGAATAACGAAAAAGATTTGATTATCAAAGCCCTGGAGAAGCATAAAGGACGCAGGAATAAGGCTGCCGACGAACTGGGAATTTCCCAAAGGACCTTGTACAGAAAAATAAAACAATATAACTTAGAAGACTAAATTATGATGAAACTTAACGTAAAACCGGTTAATTTTGATTTCAGCAAATATCTTAACGGGGGATTTGAATTTTATAAAAATAATTTCGGAGATATCCTGCTGGCCTATTTCTTTTGTTTCGTTATGAACATCATCCCCTTCTGCGGGATCTTAGGAATAGGAAACCTGTACCGATATCTGCATAGATTAAGGAAAGGTGAACCTGCAGGTCCGGGCGATATTTTTGATTTCGGCGATTTTGTGCCGTATTTCATATTACAGCTGATTGTATTTGCCGGGGCAATTGTTATCTATCTGCCCATGATGATTGTCGGATTTATAGCAGGAGCTGAGAATGGTGAACCTTCACCTGTCTTTGCGATGATCATGATCCCTTACATGATTATTGTTATGATTGCATTTCTCATAGTCGTGCTCAAAGCATTCTATATGCCGGGTCTGATTTCAATTGCCGGAGTAAAAGACATCAAAACGGCGTGGAATATGTCAGTAACCATGACAAAAAATAATTTGTTATCGATCTTCTTATTGGTAATTATTACAGCAATACTTGGGCAATTGGGTATTATCTTTTGCGGAATCGGGATATTTTTAACCATTCCTTTTGTGTATGCCAGCAATTTTATGGCCATTGAAGATGCCCTGCAACAGATTCAGTATGATGAGATAACTGAAATAGGAGTAAAAAATGAATATTAATAAACAAGAGTTTTTGCAATACATCAAGATTTCTTTCCTGCTGGTATTCTGCATGGGAATGCTTCATTCCTGCTACAGTTTTACCGGATCATCCCTTACGGATGAAAAGACGATTCAGATCAATGAATTTCCCAACAATGCCGCTCTGGTGAATCCAACATTGTCCCAGCAGTTTTCAACGGATATTCAGAATCGCTTTCTGCAAAGGACAACCTTGAAAGGGACCAAAGAAAATCCGGATATCCTTGTTGAAGGAGAGATTACGGACTATTCCATTACTCCTACCACCATCAGCTCCACTACCACTTCAACCAATACCGGAGGAGTAATCAATGAATCACAGAATAAACTGACCATTACTGTAAAAGTTCATTATGAAAATAAGCTGCACCCGGAGCTGAGCTTTGACAGGACCTATTCTGATGAGGCGGTATTCAATAACAACCTGTCGCAGAGCGATATCGAATCTTCTCAGGTGAAGCTGGTTACAGAAAGAATTATTAATAAAATATTTAACGATATTGTAGCAAACTGGTAAGATGAATCCTAGAGTTTTAGAATTATTAAAAGAGCCCAAAAACATTCAGCCGGAAGATTTAACCCTTCTGAAAGAAGAAATCAATTCTTTTCCCTATGTTCAGAATATCAGAGCATTGCATCTGTATGGCGTTCATCTGCATGATAAAGGAAATTATCAGAAAGAGCTGGCCACTACTGCCGCTTACACCACGGATAAAAAAATTCTTTATCAGCTGATTAACGGCAAAATAGAACAGAAGCGGAAAGAACCTGTAACAGAAAAGAAAAAAACGGAGGCTCCGCAAAATTTTAAATACTCATATAACAATGGCAGCTTCCCGATAAAAAGGGAAGATAAGGCAGAAGAAAACAACAAACCTTCTGAAAATCATCGGGAAACATCTTATATCCAGCCTGCGCCAAAACCAGAGATTAAGCACGTTTATGTGCAGGGGGAACGGAACAGGATCCTGTTTGACGGTGAAGAAAACTTCATGAATGAAGACAATCATGAAGTCATTGATCTTGAATCCACACTGGAATCCGGGGTTATCGTAACCCAGAAACCGGAATCCGGGCCTTCTAATCAGAATATTTCGTCAGAAGGGGAAGATGTTACAAGAAATACAGAAAATCAGTCTGTCATAACTCATGATCCTGTAGGACACGATTCCGCTGACCAGTCCGGTGTTGAGGAAAATATAGCGGCTGAGAGGCAGGAAAACCACGAAGAGCCTACGGAATTGTCTTCTAATGAAATCATTGAGCAAAAAGAAAATGCTGAAAACATTATACAGGAGATAACGGATCCTGCAGAAGTAAGTTTTAAGGAAGCAGAACCTCTGATGCCGGAACCCCGCGTAAGCGAAAATGCCGGAGCAGAAGAAGGGGAAAGTAGTGGTGAAGATCAATCGGAACCGGCAGCTGATGCAATAACAGCATTTTCTTCAGATATAATCGTTGACCAGGAGGAAAATACTGAAGATGTTGTTAAAGATAAGATAGCTGATCCTACAGGAGTAAGCTTCAAAGAAACGGAAGCATTCATGCCGGAAACAGATGCTGAAGGAAATACTGAAAGTGATGAGCAGCAGGCTTCATCCGTTGAAGCAGAAGCTGATGAGAAAGGCCTGGATTTTACACATGAAAAAATCATCAGCGAGGATAAAATCAATTCTGAGAAGACAGAAGAGAACCTTGAGGATAAAACTGAATTAAGCTTTCACGGTATGGATTCCTTTTTGCCGGATGTCCAGATCCAGGCTGTTCACAAGGACCAGACAGCTGAACCTATTTCCGCTAAGCCTGCCATCAACAAGCACGAAGAGGAAATGAGGCGCCTGATTGAAGAAGTTGAGAAGAAGATGAAAGCATCCAGAAACACTTCGGAAATAAAGGCAGAAAAAGATGCGGAAGATAATGCCGGGCATGAAATCAGTTTTGCAGAAACGCAAAGTTTCGTTGTTGCCGATTCGCAGGAAGAAAAGTTTAAGGAGACTACTGAAGCTACATCGTCTTCTGAAGCTGAACACCCTCAGAAAAAGAATGAAGAAACCCATATAGAAGAATCCTTTTCAGAAAGTGAACCGGATCAGGATCAGAAAGAAAATACGGTTCCTCCTGCTGAAAAACCTGCAACAGCATGGAAACCGATGAGCTTTGAGGTCCACACACCGGATTCACTGATCGATAAAAAGCAGGAAATTCCCGAACACAGGAAGGAACCTGCCGTACAGGCTGAAAACCGGCTTCAGGAAATACTACCGCCTGCAGAAGATATGCCGGCTCTGAAAGAAGACCGTTCAGAAAATAGAGAAAGCCATGACGAACCTTTAAAAGAAGATCCTGAAACACCAGAGAATAAAGATCATGATGAACAGGCTCCGGTGATGAATGTGTCATTTTTCAGTTCCGATATCTCCAGCTGGACCGTTGATCAGACCAAAAAAGAAAACACGCAGCAGAGCAGGTCTGAGGAAAAAGCGGCCGAGGCTACCCCTAAAACTACACAGGCAGCGGCGGACAGCAACGTGCCGGGATTCATCAATACATGGCAAAGCTGGCTGAAAATTGACCGCACGCAGGAACCGGTAAAAGAAAAAGCGGAAATCAAGAATAAAGCGATTGAAGCATTTATAGAAAATAATCCGAGAATAAGCCAGCTAAAAGAGGAAAGCAGCTTCGTAATCAAAGAAAAGAACGATGATATTTCCCATCTGATGACGGAAACACTGGCCAACCTGTATTTTGAACAGAAGCTCTATACAAAGGCTATTAAGGCTTTTGAAATCCTGATCAATAAATATCCGGATAAGAAAGAGTATTTCGAAAACAGGATTAAAGAAATTAAAGATTTCCGAACTAAAGGCTGATAGAGGTAACATGGCTATAAGAATCACGCTCTTAGTTGCGGTATATCTGATTACAGGATTTGGCCTTTCTTATGTTTTTTATCCGGAGTGGGGTAAGGCAGAAGGGTTATTAAGAAGCTATGGGTGCCTGTTGTTCGCCTTTGGCTATGGTATTTATAATGTCATTTCATCACATAGGAAAATAAAGCCATAATTCGTAAAGCATACAACCATCTTAGTTAGTACTCCATATGAATTTATATATTCTGCTATAATGCTGATTACATTACAGATTTTGGCACTGAAAATTCCAGTAGAAACCAAATCCGGGATCAGGACCTGTATGGCACTCATTCTTCCTGGTCAGCGAACCTCTGGGAATAATTACTTCAAAATATGTTAATCGGACAATAGGATAAAAATACAGCGGCGGAAATTTTCCGCCGCTGTATTTTTTTTTGAATATCCCTTTTTCTAATGTTCAGATTTAAAACCGTAAGCTTTAATCCTGTATGCATAGTCAGGATTTTTTTTGTGAACGGCAGAGGCTGATAAACTGAGCTTCAACGTCCCGGAAGTGTTTAGGCAATTCTGATGATGCCCAGAAAAGCATTGTGATAGACTGTTCTCCGAAAGCTTCCCTGAAAAGCCCTTTATTCAAGCGGTAGCATTCCCGCAGCAGCCTTTTGATCCTGTTTCTGTATACAGCCTTCTTAAAATATTTTTTAGAAACAGACACCCCAAACTTCGCCTGTTCCACAGGAGCGGAAGGTTTGTTTTTGAGAACAATGATTCTCAGGCTCCCATGTGTTTTCCATCTGCCTTTTTCAAAAAGCAGCGAAATTTCAGTATTTCTCTTAAGTTTTTCAGTTCTGGGATAAGTAAAATTTGTCATTGCTTGCTGTAAAGATAGTCTTTATTTGGCTCACGGGTTCCGGAAGAGGATGGATTCATAGGTCTCCTCCAGTCCTGAAATTATTTTTTATCCAGCAGATAATTGATCACTTCTGAGGCAGCATACAATCCGAAGATCGCCGGCATATAACTGATCGTGCCATAGAATGACCTTTTATAATTGGTGCCATCCGTCATCTTAAGGCTTTCTTCATCCTGTATGTCATTGGCGAAAACACAGCGAACCCCTTTGTCGATCTTTTCTTTTTTCAGCCTTTTTCTTACCTGTCTTGCCAGGTGGCAGTGCTCCGTCTTGCTGATATCCCTCACCATCACCTTGCTCGGATCTGTTTTTCCCCCGGCTCCCATGGAACTTACAATTTTAATCCTTCTCCGCTTAGCTGCGATAATCAGGCAAAGCTTAGGCGTTACACTGTCGATACAGTCCAGGACATAATCGAAAGGTGCAGAATCAAGTATCTCATCCATCCTTTCAGGATTCAGGAATTCATTGATCTTGGTCAGTTTAAGATCAGGATTGATATCCATAAGCCTTTCTGCAACCACATCTACTTTATGTTTTCCTACGGTAGATCTCAAAGCAGGCAGTTGTCTGTTGATATTCGTGATATCAACCGTGTCACCGTCTACAATGGTCATATTGCCAATCCCGGCTCTGGCAAGGAATTCAGCGGCAAAAGAACCTACGCCACCCAATCCTACGACAAGGACATTTGATTTTATCAGTTTTTCCAGGCCTTCCTCTTTTACCAGAAGCTCTGTTCTCTCCAACCAGTATTTATCCATTTTTTATCTGCGCTAAATTTTCTCTAATCTGTTCATTAAGTACCTCTACAGTAAGGCCCTTTATTTCCGCTGTTTTTTGATACAGTTCCGCGATGTCAAAATCCTCATGATCTGTTTCCAGGAAAATCCTGTTCACGGGAACGGTTTTCAAAGTATCCTGCAAAGATAAATTATACAAAACCGCTTTTCCAAAACTGAGGTGAAAATTATTCCTGATCAGATCTTCGGCAATACCTTTTTTTTTGTTGAATCCATGGATGACCATCGCCTGCTCTGCCTTTTTCCTGAAAGCAATCACCTCGTAATATTTGCGGACACAATGGATGATGAGAGGTTTTCCTACATCATTCGAAATCCGGATCTGCTTCATGAACATCTCTTCCTGAAGATGCTGGTCTGCCGCCACCATAGAATCCAGTCCGCATTCCCCGATAGCAATGCAAAGGGCATGACCGGCCAGCTCTTGCAGTCGTTCAAGCTGAGGCTGCATGCCGCTCTGATCAATATCTTTTGGGTGGATTCCTGCAGAATACGGGAAATCAGGGGGAGGTTCCTGAATATCCGCATTATAGATCCCGAAAGGACGGGTTTTCTTATGGTGGTGAAAATCAAAAAACTCCATCTTCAAAATTACTCAATAAATTATTAACGACTAATAGTAATTGCTAAACGAACGTTTATTATTTCTGTTAAAAAATTCATAACTTTACGTAAACTGCGCTATATGAGAAAAAAATTTACTGAAAAACAAATCTATATTCTGGATGTTGCAGAGGAACTCATTGCCAAACAGGGATATGAGGGCACATCCGTTAGGGATATATGTTCCAAAGCCGGCATTAATGTCGCAATGATTTCCTACTATTTTGGGTCAAAGGAAAAAATGATGTCCTACCTTTACCAGTACCGGGTACTGAAGACCCGGGAAAACTTTTCGGAATTTGCAGATACCATTAAAGACGGCAAGCCGGAAATGCAGATGAAGGAGATCATCAAATATATTGTAGGACAACTGTTTAAATACAACTACTTTCACGGTTTTGTCACCCAGGAGCTTCGTCATACGGACAGTGTGAAGAACGAGTTGCTGGACTTTTACCAGCTTTTTGTGAGAAAGCTTGATGATGTCATCAAGAAAGGAGTGGCTTCAGGAGTGTTCACCTTTACCCCGAAACCAGAAGATGTTCTTACCACCATTATCGGATCTACACTGTTTGTTATCCGTAACCGTAATTTCTACGAAATGTATGTCCCTAACAAAGATGAGGAAACCTATGCTAAGGAAGCTGAGAAGAAAGTAAGGATGAATCTCTTACTCAGCATTTTTGCTATCCTGGGATACGCTGCAGACTAAAATTACGTTAAATAATCATAAAAAAAAATCTATTGGCAAAAAAGTTATATTTTTGCAAATTAATAGATCGGGAGAATCCGAAAACTGTTGAACTTTTTATGAAAAAATATATTTTAGGTCTTTTTGCTGTTGCGGTGGTTTCATCATGTATAAGCCAGCAGGACAAAGCAATGAAGAGTGCTGATAAGAATTACATCCTTAAAGTAGCCAATGAGAATTTCGCCAAAAAGAAATGGAAAAATGCACTGGCACTTTATGACAGGCTTCCGAACCTGGTTGCAGGTACCGATGATGCCCCGAATGTGGTTTTCAATTCTGCATATGCCAATTACTACGATAAAAATTACCGGTTGGCAGGAAGCCAGTTCAAGAATTTTTCCATCAGTTTTCCGCAGGACAGCAGAAAAGAAGAGGCAGCTTATATGTCTGCGCTTTGTTATTACGAAGGTTCAATGGATTATAACCTGGATCAGTCCAGTACGGAGCTTGCGATCAACGAGCTTCAGGACTTCCTGAACAACTATCCCAATTCCGAAAGATCTAAAAATATCAATCAGCTCATCGATGAGCTCGCTTACAAGCTTGAATTCAAAGCCTACGAAAATGCGAAACAGTATTATAAAATGGCTGAGTACAAGGCTGCCAATGTAGCTTTTGAAAACGTGCTGGATGATTTCCCGAGTACCAAGCTACGCCCGAAAATCTATGATTACATCATGAAGTCCAGGTATGAGCTGGCTACTAAATCTGTTTACGACCTTAAGGATGAACGTATAGAAAGTGCATTGTCTTTTACCAAACAGGTAGAAAAAGAACTTCCAAATACGGAATATGCTAAGACTGCGGTAGACCTAAGGGGGAAACTGGAAAAGGAAAAGCAGGATTTCGCCGTGGTAAAAAAACAGACTGAAGCTAAAATAGCAGCCCTTACGGCAAAACAGAAAAGAGAAGCGGACAGGCTTGCTGAAAAAAATAAAACAGAGCAGCAGATGAAGGATCAGATAGATGCAGAGAAAAAAGCAAAGCAGATCCAGAGGGATAGCGCCGCGATTCAGACCCCTCCGCCGGCAGCGACTTTCAAAATTCAAAGATAATTTGTAAATTTGCCATCTTATAAATAAAATAATATTCTCAAAATGAGTGTAAAAGATACCAAAGCAGAAGTCAATACGATTACTTACGATAAAGATAAGATTGAAGAAAAAGTAGGTTCCATCTATGAGGCTATTGTTATCATGGGTAAAAGAGCAGAGCAGATCAATGCGGAAATCCGTACAGAACTGCACAATAAGCTTGACGAATTTGCCGTTCATAATTCTACACTGGAAGAGGTTTTCGAAAACCGGGAACAGATCGAAATTTCCAAGCATTATGAAAAATTGCCTAAGCCTACCTCTATTGCTGTAGAAGAATGGCTGAACGGAGACATCTACTTCAGAAAAACTGACGATAGAAAATAATCATTTGTGTTTTTTATATATGAAGGTCATAAGGAATCTGTTCTTTATGACCTTTGTTTGTTTACCTTAGAAGATAAATAAGTAAATTTACGGCCTAAAACCTAACCGAATGAGCAGCCTTTCCGGAAAAAAAATTCTTATCGCAATCTCCGGTGGAATTGCAGCCTATAAAATTCATTTCCTGATCCGCGACTTCATAAAAAAAGGAGCGGAAGTACAGGCTATCATGACGCCTGATGCAGAGCACTTCGTAACCAAGCTCAGCATAGCCACTTTATCCAAAAATCCTGTATACTCAGATTTTTATGGGGATAACGGCACCTGGAACAGCCATGTGGAAATGGCGTTATGGGCTGATGTGATGATTGTGGCGCCCTGTACGGCCGGAACCCTGGCCAAAATGACCCATGGAATCTGTGATAACCTGGTTATCGCTACTTATATGTCCGCTAAATGTCCGGTCTTCATCGCACCAGCTATGGACCTCGATATGTATCAGCACCCTTCCACAAAACAGAACCTTGAGCTGGCGGAAGATTTCGGAAATCTGATCATCCCTGCCGAAAGCGGGGAGCTGGCCAGTGGATTGATAGGACAGGGAAGGATGGCGGAACCTGCAACGATCGTATATGCTGTTGAAGAGTTTTTCAGTTCGGCAGGCCGGAAAAGAAGCCTTGAGGGAAAAATGGTGTTGATTACAGCGGGCCCGACTTATGAGGCAATTGATCCGGTAAGATTTATCGGCAACCATTCATCCGGAAAAATGGGTTACTCGCTGGCTGAAGAAGCGGCTGAAAGGGGTGCAAAAGTAATTCTGGTCTCAGGGCCTTCCGGCATGGTTGTAAAGCATCCCTCCATTGAGCTTTATCGGGTAACTTCGGCAAAAGAAATGATGGCTAAAGTGTTCGAATTTTATGAACATACGGATATCGGTATTGCCAGCGCAGCAGTGGCAGACTATGCCCCGAGAGAGGTGGCGAAAGAAAAAATCAAAAAGAAGGATGAGCATCTGACCATTGAATTGGTGAAAAATCCGGATATCCTCAAGACCATGGGTGAACAGAAAAGACATCAGTTCCTGGTGGGATTTGCCCTGGAAACCGAAAATGAAGAAGAAAATGCACAGGCCAAAATGCAGAAGAAAAACCTGGATATGATTGTGCTGAACTCACTCCGGGATAAGGGGGCAGGTTTCCGGAACGATACCAACCGCATAAAAATCTTTACTCCGGCAGGAAAAAAAGAATTTGCACTGAAATCCAAAGAAGAGGTGGCCCGGGATATTCTCGACTGTATTGAAGCAGAAATTCTCAAATAAAATTAATAATTTTCCGTTCTCAACTTTTAAAGGAATAATGAAAAAACTTATCAGCTTATTTTTACTGCTTTTCTTATATAACGTTTCATTTTCACAGGAGCTGTTAGCCACTGTTCAGGTTAACTCGCAGCAGGTGGCAGGAAGTAACCAGCAGGCTTTCAAAGTACTTGAGAAAAGCCTTAAGGACTTTATCAACAATACCAGCTGGACAGGCAAGAAACTCCAGAATTTTGAGAAAATTAAATCCAACTTTGCTATAGTGGTAGCCAGCAGGGATGGCAACCGTTTTACTGCCAGTATCGTAGTTCAGGCAGTAAGGCCAGTGTATGGGACTACTTATGAATCCCCATTAATTAACCTGCAGGATACCAGGTTTACGTTTGATTATGTGGAAAATGAAAACCTTATTTTCAACGAACGTCAGTTTTCCGGTAAAAATCTTATTGATGTGATCAGCTTTTATGTCTATCTGATCCTTGGGTATGATGCAGATAGCTTTCAGTCCATGTCAGGGACCCAGTGGTTCCAGAAAGCTCAGCAGATCGCTCAGAATGGGCAGTCGCAGAATACATACGACGGCTGGAAGCAGATCAACGAGCCGAGAAGCCGCTCAATCCTGATCGGTGAGATCCTCAATCCGAATATGGCACAGCTGCGCTCATCTTTTTATACCTACCACAGAGGTGGGATGGATAATCTCTTCAACCAGGACCAGACCGGCGCTAAAAGAGCCATTTTTGATGCCCTGATGCAGCTTAAGATGTATGAAAACTCTTTCCAGCAGAATTATTTCTTCAACCTGTTCATCACAACTAAAAGCGACGAGATTTACAATATCTTCAACTCCGGCAACAACGGCGGAATTGTGCTTAGTGATCTGAAGCAGCTTATGATCCTGTTTGCTCCGAAATTCACGGATGACAAATGGAACAAATGGAAATAATCCCAAAAGCGGCTTACCCCGTTGTTGAATTCTGAATTCTAAAGTTCTATATTTGCAGTACCTAAAGTAATCTGCCTCTATCACATGCTTTCGAGAATTTACATTAAAAATTTTGCCCTTATTGATACGCTTGAAGTATCATTGCATAATGGTTTACAGGTTATTACCGGAGAAACCGGAGCAGGGAAATCCATTATACTGGGTGCTTTAAGGCTTATTTTAGGAGAGCGAGCAGATGTAAAGTCCATTGCCAACACGGGTGAGAAAAGCATTGTGGAAACTGAATTTTCCCTGGATAATCAGTTCAAGAAATTTTTTATAGAAAACGATCTGGATTATGATCTTCAGACCATTATCCGCAGGGAAATTTCACCTACAGGGAAATCAAGGGCGTTCATTAATGATGTACCCGTTACCCTGGACGTTCTCAGGGAACTGTCTTCAAAGCTGATTGACATCCACTCGCAGTTCGAGACCTCCAATCTCTTTACTTCCGAATACCAGTTTAAAATTATCGACGGCCTGTCTGAAAATAAAAGCAGGATCGAGGAATACCAGAATGAATATTCCGATTTCCAGAGCCTGAAAATCCAGCTTAAAAAATACCAAGCCCAGCTTTCCGAGAATACCAAAGAAAGCGATTATAAGCAGTTCCTGCTTTCTGAGCTGGAAGACCTGCAACTGGATGCTATAGATTATGAAGACCTCCAGAACCAGCTTTCCATCCAGGAAAATGCTGAAATGATTTCCGAAAACCTGGCGCAGGTATTATCAAGATTTCATCAGGAAGAAATCGGCATCCTGTCTTTTTTTAATGAAGCTAAAAATAAACTCTCCAGGATTTCTGAGGTGTCACATGGCTTTGCTGAATTAGACAGCCGCCTTGAAGCCTCTTTTGTGGAATTAAAGGATATCATCTCCGAGCTGGAAGACGAAGCAGAAAATATCGAAGCCAATCCGGATAACTTGGTCCAGCTTTCAGAACTGAATAACAGGCTCAATACCCTTTTTATCAAGCATAATGCAGCCAATGTGCAGGAGTTGATGGATATCAGGGACCAGCTGGCCGGTGATCAGAAGGGAGCCTCCGAGCTGGAAGCCCTCATCATGGATGTGGAGCAAAATATCATAAAAAAAGAGCAGAAGCTTCAAAAGCTGGCTCAGAAACTCTCAGAAAACAGAAAGAAAAGCATTCCTGTTTTCATCAAAAAAGCAGAAGGGCTGCTTAAAAAACTGGGCCTTGAGAAAGCCAGAGTGGATATTGAGCTGAAACCGGCGGAAGATTTCAATGCATTCGGTAAAGAAAGTATCCAACTTCTGTTCCAGGCCAATTCCGGGTTTCCGTTAAAGCCGATCCAGACCGCAATATCAGGAGGCGAACGTTCCAGGGTCATGCTGGCAGTGAAAAAAATTATTGCGGAAAGTGACCAGCTTCCTACACTCATCCTGGATGAAATAGATACCGGAGTTTCAGGAAAGGTGGCCGAGGAGATCGGAAATCTGATGCGAGAAATGTCCGCAGACATGCAGCTGATCGTTATTTCACACCTTGCACAAGTGGCAGCGAAAGGCAATAACAACTATAAAGTGGTGAAGCAGGACGTCTCCGGCAAAACCCAGTCCACCATTGTTCCGCTTGATGAAGATGAAAAGCTGAATGAAATTGCACAGCTCTTATCCGGAAGCAGGATTACAGAGGCTGCACTTGCACAGGCCAGAGAATTGATCGGTTAATCTGAGGCTATTGGCGGGATATTCTCTCCAAACTTAAATCTTATTGATATAAATCTGTAACATATCAGCTGCTTTTTTAACTAATACAAAAAAATAGCCTATGTTTTTACAATTCCTGAAATTAGAGTACAAAAGTTTTTTCCGGGGAAGTTCCGTTGGGGTCAATCTTGCTATGAAGATCCTCAGGTTTTTCGCTATACTTTATTTTATGGGATGCCTGATCGGAGGTGCCTTTATCGCCTTCTTTTATGTAGAGGAAGAAATGCATGCCGATGCGGTAAAGATTATTTCCCGGTTTATGATCATTGCCTGGGCTTTGGATTTGATTGTCAAGTATATCTGGCAGGAAATGCCCACCCAGAACATCAAGCCTTTTCTTACCCTGAACATTCCGAAGCGTACACTGGTTAACTATATGCTCACCAAGACCTTCCTTTCCGTATTCAGCTGGATCAATTCCTGTTTTATGGTAACCTTCTGCATTATTGCGATGTTTAAAGGCTATAGTGCATTGGGCATCGCTGCCTGGTTTATCGGGATATCGCTGTTGTTTTACCTCAACACATTTATCAACATCCTGTTCAATGGTAAAGAAGCCGTTGCCATTGCAGTCGGGGTCCTGTTCCTTATCGTCGTCGGACTTTCTTATTATGATATTCTGCCTTTGTTTGACTATTCCGAGTGGCTCTTTCACAGTTTTTATGAACATCCTTATCTTGTAATATTTCCTATCGTTGTATTTGCTGTTTTATGGTGGATCTGCTATAAGTTCATCCATAAGGAATTCTATCTGGACCAGGGTCTGGAAGCAAAGAAAGAAGTAGGAAAAACTGAAAACATTGCCTTCCTGAATAAGTATGGTGCCATAGGGACCTTCATCAATAACGATATCAAAATGCTGAAGCGGAATAAAGTGACCAAAGGCATTCTTATGGGGAGCTTTATGTTCCTGTTCTATGGATTGCTTATGTTTACGTCTGATATCTACCGCACGCCGATGATGATGATGTTTATGGGGCTTTTCGTAACAGGAGGTTTCCAATTCATGTTCGGGCAGAGGGTGCCCGCTTTCGACAGTTCTTATTACCCGTTGATGATGACCCAGAACGTCCCTTATAAAGAATACCTGAAAGCAAAATGGTGGCTGATGAACATCGTTACGGGAGTTTCCATCGTATTGGCGCTGTTTTATGCCTATTGGGGATGGGAAGTGTATTTTACCTTTTTTGCAGCCGGCCTTTACAACATCGGTGTGAATTCACAGTTTACCCTTTGGTCCGGTGCTTTCAATAAAACACAGATCGACCTGAATTCCAAAGAGAAAAGAATCGGTCAGAAAAATAGCTTTAACCTGAAAACGATGTTATTATTAATTCCCAAGATGCTGCTGCCGATGGCTGTTTTTGCCCTCACCAAATATTTCTTCGGGATTACAGCGGGTGTTGTAAGCATTGCCATTCTGGGACTCATTGGATTTTTATTCCGCGAGACAATATTCAACATCATCGTACGCCATTATAAAGTTGAAAAATACAGCACATTAGAAGCATTTAAAAACAAAAGTTAACATGATTACAATCCATAATTTATCTAAAACGTACGGGAAAGCCACCGTCCTCAATATTGAGCATTTAGAAATCCCAAAGGGGGAGACCTTTGGTCTTGTAGGAAAATAACGGTGCCGGGAAAACCACACTTTTCAGCCTGATGCTGGATCTTATCCAGCCTACAACCGGTTATGTGAGCATCGATGATATCAAGGTGAATGAATCTGAAGCATGGAAAAGCAAGGTTGCCGCATTCGTAGATGATTCCTTTCTGATCGGTTACCTTACCCCGGAAGAATACTTCTATTTTATCGGGGAATTAAGAGGGCAGAACAAGGCTTCCGTAGACGAGTTTTTAAAACAGTTTCACGATCTTTTCAATGGAGAAATTTTAAATTCTGGGAAATACATCCGTGACCTTTCCAAGGGGAACCAGAAAAAAGTCGGAATTGTTGGGGCAATTATTGGAAACCCGGAAATCATTATCCTTGATGAGCCTTTTGCAAACCTTGACCCTTCCACCCAGATCAAGCTTAAAAACCTGGTCAAGGAACTTTCCAAGCAGGAGGGGGTTACGTTTCTCATATCGAGCCATGACCTTTCCCATACTACGGAAGTCTGCAACCGGATTGTCGTAGTAAATAAGGGACAGCTGGTAAAAGATATTCAGACCCATCCGGAAACCCTGAAGGAACTGGAGCGGTATTTTGCAGACCAGGTCAACCTTTCCGGGGAACTGAACTAGATTTTCATTATACCTATACACTACCAGCCTGTAGGATTCCGTAATCCTACAGGTTTTTTTTATTTGATAAATTGTTTGTTTCCAATATTTTACATTTATTTGTCACGGAAAAATATTTTTTTTGTAACCATTTTAGATTTTTGTTGTCTTTATTATAGAAACAAGATGCCCATGAAGTTTTTATCTGGAAATAAGAAAGAAGATTTGCTCAGCCGCCTGAAAAAACAGGATCCGGCTGCACAGAAAATTTTTTATGATCAGAACGTCAGGAAATTTCTGAGTGTAGCCAGAAGCTATATCAGTGATCTGTACCAGGCTGAAGACTGTGTTATTAAAGCCTTTTGCAAGATGTTCAAATCTGTGGAAAGCTTCAGGGGCGAAGGGGCACTGGAAGGATGGGCAAGAAGGATTGTGGTCAATGAATGCCTCAATTTCATCAAAAGCCATAAAACCATTTTCTACCTGGATGAAGTAAATGCTTCTGCTTTAGAGGAAGTCTATGAAGAAACGGTGGTTTCGGATTTCAATGCCCAGGAACTTCTTGACCAATTGCCTGATCCGTACCGGATGGTTTTCAACCTTTATGTGATCGAAGAATATTCGCACCAGGAAATAGCTGATGCTTTGAATATTTCGGTTGAGGCAAGCAAAACACAACTCTTCAGGGCAAAAGAAAAAATGAGAAAGATTTATTTTAAGCAACAAAAAAAAATTAAAAATGAACTTGTCTAAGCATAATCTTGAACAACAAATCAAAAAACAGATGGATGAAAGGGAGATTAATCCTTCCCGTGATTTGTGGGCAGAAATTCAGGCACATCAGCCGGCTACACAGTCTTCCGGAAATGCAAAATGGATCTTTGCGGCGGCATGTTGTATACTGGTGGCAGCCATGGGAGCCGTATTGTTCATGATGAGGGATGACAATAGCCAAAAGGCTCAGCCTGTTGAAAAAGTATACACCGTTCATAAAGAGAAAGAATCTAAAGAGCCAGCAGTGAGTTATGGAACTGCCGAACAGCATAAAATAAGCAGCCAGAAGATAGCTGAGCATATACCGTCTAAAGGCCCTACGGTACAGCATTCCCAAACGGAGATCCTGCCTCAGAAGGAGGCTATGCCGTTAACCGCGGTACATTTAGCTCCTGAAGAAAAAATAGAAAGTAAGGTATATGCTGTTGAAATACCGGCTTCTAAAGCCTTTGCCGCAGCAGATTCGTCCAAAGTGCCTGTCTATAAGAAACGATATACCGATGCGGGGACACTTCTTTTTTCCGTAGAGCATAAAGATGCTATAGAGAAGACAAAAGGGGTGAGCAATGTAGCAAAGGTTGACCTTAACGCCAGATAATCCAGTTTTAAAAATATAATATAATGATCAGGAAATTAATCATTACAGGAATGGTATGCCTTGCCACGGCTTCAGCATATGGTCAGAGAGCTCTTAAAATTAGCCTTCAGCCTAAGGAAGATACAGAGGTGAGCCCCATTGTCAAAGAAAAGATGGAAGACTATGCCATGAAAATCAACAACATCATCCAGGAAGAAAAAAAATTAATGGAAGCCGAATTAATCAGCCTCCAGGAACAAGGACTCGGGAAAGCTGAATTTGATGAGGAAAAAACGAAAGTGGCCGACCGGTATTCCGAGAAGATCGACCAGCGGATTCATGATCTTGGATTTGACCTCGATCAGGTGATCCAGAAACAGGTAAGGTTCTCACTCCTGAATTCAGATGTTACTTCCAATGAGGAAATGAAAGCGCAGCTGCTGAAAAAGTTCCGCCCTACCAAAGAAATATCCCCATACTTCACTACAGGGGTGCTGACCCTTACCAATAATCTTCCGGATAATGACCTTGACATGAATATGAAACGGGGGAGAGACTTGGAGCTGGGGGTTAGGTTTAATTATCAGTTCGGCAGAACCAGCCCATGGGGATTGGTTGTTGGTCTTGGTTTTTCCTGGAGAACCATCCGGCTGGATAATGACATGCGTTTTACCAAAAACAGCAACGCCGATGTTTTCCTGACCAAATATGATGGTACGCTGGACAAGAGTAAGCTGAGGACAGGATATATTATGATTCCGCTGGGATTCCAGTATAATTTTTCCAAACTGAAAAATGCCGGAATGGATGTCCAATACAGGCCTTATGCCGAGGGATTCAGGATTACAGCCAACGCTTACGGAGGCATAAAGATGTCCAGCAATAACATTATCAAAAGTGATATCGGGGAGTTGAGAAGCCGGGGGGATTATCAGGTGAATCCATTTGTCTACGGGGCACAGCTGACATTATCATATGACGATTTCAGCATCTTCGTTAAGAAAGATTTCAGCAATTTTTTCAAGGACGGATATTTTGAAAACGATAAAGCCCCTGGTATTTGGAATAGCAGTCGGTTTATAAACTTCTCAGCTCATTTAACAGCGATACAACAGAGGATTTATTATAATCCGATGCCATATTCTCTAACATACCTATAGCAAAACACTCCGGAAATAATCTTCCGGAGTGTTTTTATCATTTATTTAAGGCTTCCTACCATATCTTCAGGTCTTACCCATTCATCAAACTGTTCGGCAGTCAGCAGTCCGAGATTGACAGCTTCTTCTTTTAAAGTCGTCCCGTTTTTATGGGCCGTTTTGGCAATCTTAGCGGCATTTTCATAGCCGATATGCGTATTAAGAGCCGTAACCAGCATTAAAGACTTATCAACCAATTCTTTGATCCTTGCTTCATTAGGCTCGATACCTACCGCGCAGTGATCATTGAATGAAATGCATGCATCAGCAATAAGCTGTGCCGACTGCAGGAAATTGTAAGCCATTACCGGCTTAAATACATTCAATTCATAATTCCCCTGTGTTCCGGCAAAGGAAATGGATGTGTCGTTCCCCAGAACCTGTGCACAAACCATCGTCATCGCCTCATTCTGGGTCGGGTTTACTTTCCCCGGCATGATGGAGGACCCAGGTTCATTTTCAGGAATATGGATTTCCCCGATCCCTGATCTCGGTCCTGAAGCCAACAGCCTGATATCCTGTGCAATTTTGAATAATGAAACGGCAAGCTGTTTCAGGGCACCGTGCGATTCTACAATGGCATCATGGGCAGCGAGGGCTTCAAATTTATTTTCAGCCGTGATGAAGGGATGTCCAGTAAATTCTGCAATATACTCGGCTACTTTTACATCATAGCCCTGAGGTGTATTCAGTCCGGTTCCTACGGCAGTTCCGCCCAGAGCCAGCTCGGAAAGGTGCGGCAATGTGTTTTTTAATGCTTTGATTCCGAAATTCAGCTGGGCAACATACCCGGAAAATTCCTGTCCTAAAGTCAGCGGTGTGGCATCCATTAAATGCGTCCTTCCGATCTTGACAATATTTTTGAAAGCTTCCGATTTTTCAGCCAGGGTATCTCTAAGCTTTTCAACGGCAGGAATGGTTTTTTCCACCACCTTTTTGTATGCCGCAATATGCATTGCTGTAGGATAGGTGTCATTGGAAGACTGGGACTTGTTGACATCGTCATTCGGATGGATTTCAGATTTTCCCCCCAGGGTTCCGCCGTTGTTTACATGTGCACGGTTAGAGATCACTTCATTCACATTCATATTGGACTGTGTCCCGGATCCGGTCTGCCAGATTACCAGCGGGAACTGGTCGTTTAGTTTCCCTTCCAGGATCTCATCGCAAACCCTGGCGATCATATCCCTTTTTTCTGACGGAAGCACACCCAGGTCAGTATTAGCAAAGGCCGCTGCTTTTTTCAGGTAAGCAAAAGCTTCAATGATTTCATGGGGCATCGATCCTTCCGGCCCGATTTTGAAGTTGTTTCTGGAACGCTCTGTCTGGGCTCCCCAGAATTTGTCTGCAGGAACCTGCACTTCTCCCATGGTGTCTTTTTCTATTCTGTAATTCATACGATTGGAATTTCTGATTTGTAGTTTATAAAAATACTCATTACTTAAAAACCTCACAATTTATAATCATTATAAATATCAATTGGCAGGAGTGATTTTCCTCATGTTTTTAGAGGATGTTTTATTTTTGCAGCCAAACAAAAATTCAATGGAATTCAGATATCAGGATCCGTATCCGATTCAGAAAGATGATACGGTATACAAAAAGCTCACTTCAGATTATGTAAAGGTTGAACAACTGGGAAACAGGGAAATACTTACCATTGATCCCAAGGGTCTCGAACTGCTGGCTGAAGAAGCTATGGCAGACGTTTCCTTTATGCTCCGGTCGTCTCATCTTGCCAGTCTAAGAAGGATTATTGATGATCCTGAGGCAACGGATAATGACAGGTTCGTAGCCTATAACCTTTTGCAGAATGCAGCTGTGGCGGCAGAAGGCGCCCTTCCATCCTGTCAGGATACCGGAACGGCTATTGTCATGGGTAAGAAAGGAGAGAACGTGTATACAGGAGTGGATGACGGCGAATACCTGAGTAGAGGGATTTATAATACCTATCAGAAGAGAAACCTGAGATATTCACAGGTGGTTCCTTTAACCATGTTTGATGAAAAGAACTCAGGGTCCAACCTTCCCGCGCAGATCGATATCTATGCTAAAAAAGGGAACTCTTATGAATTCCTGTTTTTAACGAAGGGTGGAGGTTCTGCCAATAAAACGTTTCTATACCAGAAAACGAAATCATTACTGAATGAAAAATCACTCGAAGAATTCATCAAAGAGAAAATATCAGATTTAGGAACGGCTGCCTGCCCTCCTTATCACTTAGCCTTGGTGATCGGCGGAACTTCTGCTGAGGCCAACCTTGCTGCGGTAAAAAAAGCTTCTGCAAAGTATTATGACCATCTTCCTACAGAAGGCAATGAAGCCGGACAGGCATTCAGGGATCTGGAGTGGGAAGCAAGGGTGCAGAAAATCTGTCAGGAAAGTTCGATCGGAGCACAGTTCGGTGGAAAATACCTTACCCACGATGTAAGGGTGATCAGACTTCCGCGTCATGCGGCATCCTGCCCGGTTGGTATGGGTGTATCCTGCTCTGCAGACCGTAATATCAAAGGGAAAATCACCGCAGAAGGGATTTTCCTGGAACAGCTTGAGCAGGATCCTAAAAGATTCCTGCCGGAAACGCCGCCGCATCTTGAGGAAGCTGTGGAAATCAATCTGAACAAACCCATGCCTGAAATTCTGGCTGAACTTTCTAAATATCCCATCAAAACCAGGCTGAAACTCAACGGTACCCTGATCGTAGCAAGAGATATTGCCCATGCAAAAATCAAGGAGATCATTGATAGCGGACAGCCGATGCCTGAGTATTTTAAAAACCATCCGATTTATTATGCAGGCCCTGCAAAAACGCCGGAAGGAATGGCTTCAGGAAGCTTTGGACCTACTACGGCAGGAAGGATGGATGTATATGTGGATGAATTCCAGAGCCATGGCGGTAGCATGATTATGCTTGCCAAAGGAAACCGGAGTAAAGATGTGACCAATGCCTGCGGGAAATACGGAGGGTTTTACCTCGGCTCGATTGGCGGACCGGCTGCCATCCTGGCAAAGGACAATATCCTTTCCGTTGAGGTGGTAGATTTCCCGGAACTTGGAATGGAAGCGGTAAGGAAAATCGAAGTGAAAGATTTCCCGGCGTTCATCATCACTGATGATAAAGGAAACGACTTTTTCGCAAATCTTGCCCATTAAAGAAATTATTTTATAATAAACACTACTTTGTATTGCAAGGTATCTTATTAAAGGATATCTTTGCAATACAAATTGTTTATCAATGAAAAATATTTCGCTTTCATTTCTGCTGATCCTCTGTATATTTCAGCAATCTTTTGCCCAACTTAATCAGAAACTGGACAGCATCATACAAACTGAATTTTCTGATCCGCATGCACCGGGAGGGGTGTTCCTCGTTTCACAAAAAGGAAAAACCCTGTATGAAAAAGCATTCGGAAAAGCCAATATTGAACTGGACTTTAATATGGTTTCCGGCAATGTCTTCGAGATCGGTTCCATGACCAAGCAGTTTACGGCTATTGCAGTGCTGATCCTTGAGTCCCAGGGAAAGCTAAGCGTCAATGATCCGGTCTCCAAATATATTCCTGATTATCCTTCGGGAAATCTTATTACGATCCATCATCTTCTTACCCATACCTCAGGCATTAAGGATTTTACCAAAATAAAATCACTTCAGTATATCGCTCAGAAGGAAATGACGCCTAAACAAATGGTCGACTTTTTCAAAAATGAAACTCCTGATTTTAAGCCCGGCGAAAAATTTGAATATAATAATGCTGGCTATGTTATCTTAGGATACCTGATTGAGCTGGTTTCAGGGGAACGCTATGAAGATTTTATCCGGAAAAACATCTTTGAAAAAGCAGGTATGAAGAATTCGTACTATGCCAGTGACCGGAAGATCATCAGGAACAGGGCTTATGGGTACCATCAAAAGACTGATGGCTATGTCAATAAAACCATTATAAGTTTCAGTGTTCCGTTTGCTTCAGGTTCGCTGATGTCAACGGTAGAAGATATGGTACGCTGGCAGCACGCGCTCAACACCGGCCTTATCCTTGATGCTGCTCACATCAACAAAGCTTTCACTGCTTATACGCTCAACAATGGGGAAAAGTTTACCTATGGTTACGGATGGCATTTGAAAGACATAAATGGTATTCCTAGCAGGGAGCATGGCGGAAGTATTTTCGGATTCAAGTCCATGGCTGTTTACGTTCCATCCCTCGATTTGTATGTGATAGGATTCAGCAATTGCGACTGCCATTCCCCGACGCAGGTCGTAAAGGATATGGCAAAAGCAGTTGTAAATGCTGTTAAAAAGTGAAAACTGCCTTCAGATCAATTTAAAATCAAAATAAATTATAAAATAGCAGGTTCATCTTTTGTGTAAAAAGGAAAAATGTTCTATTTTTGCCTAAAATCTATAAGATAATGATCACGATTTTGTCAGCATTTTGGCCGTTTTATCAGTTCCTTTGGACTGTTTTCTTCATCATCATGTTCCTGGTAGGGTTCTGGTGTATCTTCATGTTCTTCGGTTTTGTTATTCCGTTATGGCTGACTGAAGGCCTTAAAGAATATTTCGGAAAGGTAAGGCCTTTTGATCCGGAAGATATCAGAAGAAAAAAGATTTATGAGCAGGAAGGTACTGAAGTGATCTTTAATGAACCTAAAGGTAACGGACCTTTCATCCACGACCACGGACATCATCATTAATTGATATTGTCATTGCTTTTTCACCTGAATTCTGAAAAGGCAATATCAAAGCAAAACAACATATATAAACCACTCGGCAATACTGAGTGGTTTTTTTATTCATTCCTCAGCTTTTCCGGGGAGATGCCGAACTTTTTCTTGAATGCGCGGGTGAAGTTCTGCACGTATTCATATCCGCATTCAATGGCAATTTCTTTGATCATCACTTTCCTGTCAATGATCATCTTTTTAGCTTTCAGCATCCTCAGTTCTGCAATATAATCGCTTACCGTTATATGGTACCGTGATTTGAACTCCTTTCGGATGGTATTCTGGTTGATACCGATCAGCCTTGCAATATCTTCTGTTCTGAGGTGGGTGTGGTAGTGGTCATCGATATACTTCTTAACGGTTTCCGGTGTGCCTGGAAAGATATCCGTACTGTCTTTTTCACTGAACTGTTCTAAAATCAGCATCAATAGCTTGATTACTTTAGCTTCTATAAAGAGTTTCTGCAATACTCCTTTTTTGGAATAGCCTACAATTTCCTTGATAATCATATGCATTTCGACTGTAATGGATGGCGGTGTCTGCTGATGAAGAAAAATAAACCTGTTCTTTATCAGGCGTTCGAGTATATCTGCACTTTCGCTATCCGGTGCCGGCTGAATCAGATGAAGCATATACTGGTAATCAATATCGATCTGGAGGTATTCCAGAACTGTTTGGTTTTCCGTCCAGAGCTCTGCCTTGCTTTCCTGTTCAAGAAAATGGAGAATGTACTGATTTTTTCCGAAACGAAAAGAGGTCCTGCAGTCCGGAGCTTCAAGATGAATATCATTACTCAGCAGAAATAAAAGTGTAAAACCTGATCTGCTTTCCAGAGCATCAGATTTCATATAATAGTCGGCAGAACGGTCGGTATATGATTGTATTCTGATGTCTTCAGAACAAAACAGTATCTTTTTTTCAGATAACTTTTTCATGAGCGTTGTTACATTAGGTATGGTTTGGAGATACTCATGTCCGATAACAGATTGTTTACAAATGATAACTCAGCTTTGATATGGAACATTAATTTTGCACAAAAATAAATATAATTTAGAATAAATAAAAATAATAAGCACTTATGTTTAAAGTTTTACCTCGGGTTCTGTTCAATATCACTGCTGCCATTGGCTGCATGGTATTCTCCAATGGCAGTTTTTCTGCACAACAATGGGAGAATGTAGGAAATACTCAGCCGGTTTCAGCCGGAGGAAGCGGTTATACCAATATTATTGTTGATCATGTAGGGAATTACTATATTTCTTATTATGATGTTTCTGCCGGCAAAGGTTCGGTACAGAAATTTGACGGTACGTCATGGTCTTATGCAGGAGGATCGGCGGGGATTACATCAGGAACTGCAACGTACAACTCTCTATCAACAGATAATTCAGGAAATGTGTATTATACCAACCAGTTAGGATGGCCGGGAGCAGGGATGGAAGTCCGTAAGTTTAACGGTTCATCTTGGAGTCAGTTGCCCAATTCAGCTAATGTTGCGATCAATTACCATGCTTCTGCGGTAGCTCCATCCGGAGTTCTGTTTACATTTTCAGGAGAAAATTCTGGGACTGTAAAACGTTTTATAAACGGTGCATGGGAGCAGGTAGGTAACTCAGGCTTTTCTTCCGGCGCATCATACGCGGAAATGGTCATAGGATCAAATAATAAAGTCTATACCTGCAATATTTCAGGGGGAGTAAAAGTATACGAAAATTCCACTACTGCGGGTTCAGCAGATAGCTGGAGCCTGGTGGGCGGGAGCATTGTGGACGCTTCCTCTTCTTCAGAACAGTATAATTCGGATATTGCAATTGATGCAGACAATCATCTGTATGTAGCATATATTTCCAATTCGGCAAACGGACAGAAACTCAATGTAAAAAAATTCAACGGGACGTCCTGGGTACAGCTGGGAGCACCCAATTTCTCAAATGGGAAAGCACAACATGTCGCCATTGCCGTTAGCGCATCTGGGCAACCTTATGTGGTTGCCAGCCGTTGGGAAAATGATGATTTTTCAAGGAATACCGTATATAAGTTTAATGCAGCCACGCAGGTGTGGGCTCCGTTGGGCGGAGACTTTATCTCAGACGGCCAGGCTACTTACAATGATCTTGCATTCGATAATATTCATAACAGCCTGGTTCTGCTCTACTCTCAGAGTGGTGCCCGAGTAAAAAAAATCGTTCAGGGGAATCCTGCAATCGTTTGTAATAATACCGATCCTGGAAACACTCCTGGAAATACGGGCTGTGTAAGCTTCACTTACAGAGGGCAGAATGTAATCTATACCACTGTAAGAGGTGCAGACGGAAAGATATGGCTGCAGCAAAATCTGGGAAGTACAAAAGTAGCCGGTTCGGTTTCTGATGCGGATGCTTACGGAGACCTCTTTCAGTGGGGAAGATGGGATGATGGTCACCAGCTGAGGAATTCAGCGACGGCTGCTGCACCGTCGCCCAATTCTCCTGACGGCCTTGGTACGAGCAGTTCATTTATCATGGGTAGCAGTACTGCTTCCTGGTGGTCCGGCAACAGTACTTCAGATCAGTGGGCGGCAGCGAATGCTTCTTCAGTAACTGCTACAAACGGAGTAGACCCCTGCAAAGCGATCGGATCCGGATGGAAGATGCCTTCACAGGCAGACTGGGCTGGCCTGGTCGGGGCAGAAAGCATCAACAATCCGGCATCAGCATACGCCAGCAACCTGAAACTACCTGCAGGAGGGTATAGGAGCAATACAAGCGGAGGATTTACTTTTGTGGATCAAAGAGGGTACTTCTGGAGTTCAGATACGGCTAATTCAGGAGGAAAATATTTATACATCGGTACGGCCAGCGCCAATGCTTCTTCAGGCGCACCGAGAGGGCAGGGGGCTTCCGTAAGGTGCATTAAAGATGTATCGGGATTGAACACATTAGATCTTAAGCTGAATACCATGGCAATCTACCCGAATCCAACCCGTGATATATTATTTGTTAAAGCAGATTCCCCTGTACAGGATGCTATACTATCCACTGTAACAGGACAGAAACTGACCGTTCCGTTTTCTGGCAGCCAGATCAATATGCAGGGACTTCCTGACGGCATATATATTTTAAAAGTACAATTAAAAAACGGGAAAACCTTTTCCGAGAAAATCATTAAAAAATAGTCCGGAAAATTTCTATCATCCGGATGTTCGACAACTAAAGTCATTTTTTCAACACAATTCAATTTTTTTATTTGACTTAAGGGCCCATCGAAAGATGGGCCTTTAATATTGATGAAAGGGCTGTCTCCTTTTAAATCTGTTTATTAATAATCGAATCGCTTTATGATGAAATTATACAATAAAATAAAATCATGAGTGTCCACAATAAAAAAATTACATTTGTAATACTTCCGTAAGTCACAATTTTGTAATTTCCGGAATTAATGGAATTTTAATCATAAAGCAAGATCTATAGTATGAAAAAACTTTACTCAGGCGTATTGCTGTTCATGATGGCCTTTATTTTCGGGCAGATCAGCTACAGCATTACGCCAAACCCGTTTAATGAAACGGATCAGATTACACTTACCATACCCGGGAACCAGATCGATGAATCTGCATGGGGCGTTACCAATAACGCTGTTTACATATGGTCATGGTCATTGGATACCAACTATCAGAACAGTCAGGACTGCCCTACCAACGGAAGCTGGAATAATTCTAATGACCTTAACAAACTCAATTACAATGCAACAACGGACACGTACTCTTTAACCTTTACACCTACTGTATTTTATAACAGGACAGGAATCGGAAGGATCGGATTCCTGCTGAAAGATAAAACAGGCGCCCACCAGACCTCAGATAATTATGTGAATGTAGGGGTGCTCAGCTTAAGCCTTACCAATCCGGCAGCCAACAGCCTTACATCCGTACCTTCCGGAAATTCGATTACGGTTACGGGAACTACTAATGTTGCGGCAACATTTCAGCTGAAAGCCAATGGTGTGGTGGTGAATAGCACTTCAACACCCTCAACTTCTTATTCCTACAGTTATATGGTAACAGGAGATGCCGATATGGAATTGGTCGCAACACAAGGGTCTACCTCCAAATCTGTGGCTTTCGTGTTGCAGGTTCCGAGAAACGTGGTTTCACAGGCCATCCCTTCATGGATCAGACAGGGCATCAATTACAACCCTACAGACAATACCAAAGTAGGGCTGGCTTTATATGCTCCTTATAAGAACTTCGTCCACGTCATCGGCAGTTTTAATAACTGGACGGTCAATGACAATTATCTGATGAAAAGGGATACTACCAATCCTGATCTTTACTGGATCGAACTGAGCGGCCTGACACCTCAGCAACTCTATACCTTCCAATACAGGACCAATGATCTTAAAAAAGTTGCCGATCCTTATTCTCCGCAGATTTTATCATCCTATGATGACCAGTGGATTTCTTCAGCTACATATCCGGGGTTACCATCATTCCCTTCCGGGCAGGGTTTTGAAGTTTCCACATTTAAAACGGGACAGACTGCTTACAACTGGCAGGTAAGCAATTTCCAGAGGCCATCCAAAGATAACCTGATCATCTATGAGCTCCTGTTGAGGGACTTTACGCAGGAAAAAAACTGGCAGTCGCTGATCAATAAAATTACCTACCTCAAAAACCTGAACATCAATGCCATTGAACTTATGCCTATAATGGAGTTCGACGGGAATGTATCATGGGGATATAATACCTCGTTCCATTATGCATTGGATAAAGCCTATGGAACGCCGGAAAAATTCAAAGAATTTGTAGACCTGTGCCACCAGAATGGGATTGCTGTAATTCTGGATGTCGCTTTCAACCATGCTACCGGACGGTCACCGCTGGTAAGACTTTGGAATATAGACCCTGATGGCGACGGATATGGGGATGTAGCCGCTAACAATCCTTATTTCAACCAGGTAGCGAAACATTCATACAGCGTTTTCAATGACTTTAACCACACGAGTACCGCAACCCGATACTATGTTGAACGATGCCTTCAGCAATGGCTTACGGAATATCATATCGACGGTTTCCGTTGGGACCTTACGAAAGGATTTACCCAGAACTGTACGGCAAGCGATGAAAACTGTACCAATGCCTATCAGCAGGACAGGGTAGACATCCTGAAATATTATGCCGATAAACAATGGGGCATCGATCCGAATTCATATATGATCTTTGAACACCTGGGAACAGATGCGGAAGAGCAGCAGTGGGCGAATTACCGTATTGCAGAAGGAAAAGGGGTGCTGATGTGGAATAAACAGACCGATCCTTACAACCAGAATACAATGGGGTACAAGGAAAACAGTAACTATGACAGGATGAACCATACCCTCCACGGATTTACCAATATGAGTGCGGTAGGGTACGGAGAAAGCCATGATGAAGAAAGGCTGATGTTCAAAAATCTTGCTTATGGTGCTGCCAACGGTGCTTATGATGTTAAAAACCTCAATACGGCACTGGAAAGGATGAAGACTTTCGGGGCTACGTTTTTTACCATTCCCGGGCCTAAAATGATCTGGCAGTTTGGTGAACTGGGCTATGAATTCAGCATCAACAGGTGTACAGACGGAACGATCAACAATAACTGCCGTACAGATGAAAAACCTATAGCTTTCACCTTGGGCTATGATTCCAATGCCAACAGGAAAGCAGTGTATAATACCTGGGCGCAGATCATCAATATACGGAATTCCCATCCGGTATTCAAGTCAAAAACTTATACCATCGAATCCAATAACCTTTCCAATGATCCCAATGGGCTGATCACCAGGATTTATGTGTATGATAACCTGCTCACTACAGGCATGAAAAATATAGTCGTGCTGGCTAACTACAATACCTCTGCGCAGAATGTAGTGCCTTATTTCCCTTATGCCGGAGCATGGCAGAACCTTATGGACAATACGGTTTCAAACATCACCTCCACTACGGCCCCTATTACACTTCAGCCCGGCGAATTCAGGATTTTCGGGAATTATGCGGGATCCCTGTCTACGGATGAAAATACTGCTCACAGGCTTTCCCTACAGGTAGCAGATAATCCTGTGAAGAATGGACAGGCAAAATTCATTTATTATAAAGCTAAAAATGCAGAGATTGTGATCTATGACATGAGCGGTAAAAAAATGGATTCATTTAAACTCAATCAGGAGAACGGAACCCATGAGTTCAAAGCAGCATATCCTGCCGGGACTTATCTGGTTTACCTGAAGGCAGCTAACGGGACGGCTATCCAGAAAATGATCGTTCCTTAACAGAAATATATACCATTAGATCAGGAAAGAGGCTGCATAACGCAGCCTCTTCTGTTGATAAGCGTTTTGAATCAAAAGACTTTATAAATCAGAACCATAACCGGTTTTTAATTTGAATTAATAATTCTTATCTTTGCACCCACAAAATTTCCATCATGTCTAAATCGTTAGTCCCGAAACTAGAAGCTATAAAACAAAGATATAATGAGGTAGCAGATCTCATTATCCAGCCCGATGTGATCTCGGATCAGAAGAGGTATTCTGCTCTGAACAAAGAATACAGCGACCTGGGAAAGATTGTACGGGTGTATGACCAGTACAAAGCTGCTTTGGATACGATTGAGGAATCCGATGAAATTATTGCAGACGGATCAGACAGGGATCTCGTAGACCTGGCTAAAATGGAAAAACTGGAAGCCCAGGAAAAGATTCCGGGACTGGAAGAGGAGCTTAAAGTATTGCTGATTCCTAAAGACCCTGCCGATGATAAGAACGTTATCGTGGAATTGCGCGCAGGAACCGGAGGAGATGAAGCTGCTATTTTCGTAGAAGATATTTACCGTATGTATAGCATGTATTTCAAATCGAAAGGTTGGAGGCATGAAGTAACCGATGCCAATGAAGCGGCGAAGGGATATAAGGAACTTATTATGAAAGTGGAAGGGGAGGGTGTCTATGGAATCATGAAGTTTGAATCCGGCGTTCACCGGGTACAGCGTGTTCCTGAAACAGAATCTCAGGGCAGGGTGCATACCTCGGCGATTACCATTGCTGTCCTTCCGGAAGCGGAAGAAGTGGATGTGGAAATCAATCCGGCCGATATCGAAATGCAGACTTCCCGTTCAGGAGGAGCAGGAGGGCAGAACGTAAACAAGGTGGAAACCAAAGTTCAGCTTACCCATAAGCCTTCAGGATTGGTGGTGGTTTGCCAGCAGGCACGTTCGCAGCTGGCCAACCGTGAGCTGGCTATGGAGATGCTGCGGGCAAAGTTATATGACATCAAGCTTCAGGAAGTTCAGGGAGACATTGCTGCACAAAGGAAAACCATGGTATCTACCGGGGACCGTTCCGCTAAGATCAAAACGTACAACTATCCTCAGGGAAGGGTAACGGATCACAGGATCAACAAATCCATGTACAATCTGGATGCATACATGAACGGAGATATCTCTGAAATGATAGATGCCGTTATTATGGCAGAAAATGCTGAAAAAATGAAGGGAGAAGAAGAAAATCTATAAAAATATTCTATATTTATACCTTAATGACTCTTGTTAATCAGGAGTCTTTTTTTTTGAGTAATTAAACAGTTAAGCTATGAAAAAGTGTAGAGTATTTTTTATGCTCCTGATGATGCTGTGTATTCAGCAGTTGCAGGCGCAGGACCCTGTTTTACAGCCGGAAAAGGTATTTCAGCTGTACTTCAATGCATACATCAGATATGATAACCGCTCACTCGATGAGCTCAATATGTATGGTAACCAGTTCCTTGACACCGAAAGCATCAGGGAACAGACCTTCAATAGTAAAGTGGACCACCTGACCAAAATTTTTCTTTCCACCCTGCCGGATAAGGTAGCACAAGCCTGCCTTCCGGATGCCCGAAATTATTTTGCAGTTCTGATGGATCAGCTTAAAAATGCAAACTATCAGATCAAAAGTGTATCGGACATTACAGACAAACAGCTTGAGGGACAGAAAGTGACGGAAATACTGTACCAGGTAAATCTTAAAGTGCCGTCCAGACCATTGGATACGAAAGAAAGAGATATCAGACGATTCACTGCTGGCGAAATGAAGAAATACCTTAAAGATCTTACTTCGCATTTAAAAAAAGCGGATAAGAAGGTCTTGATTTCAGACACATTCAGGTTGTACCAGAAATACAAAGACGGAAATGTATTTTATTGGAACGGAGGACCAGAATCCCTATCCTGGAACCTGGAAGAAGCTTATCTTAAAAATATAAAATAACCGTTGAAGCGGTCCTTTACTGGACCGCTTTTTTATTTCCGATACTTTCCCTATTTTTGATAAAATCCTTTCACATGAATTTTAAACCCATATTACTGACAGCCGGAATCCTGTATTCCGCCTCTTTCTATTCTCAGAAAATGAATTATCCTAAAGCATTAAAAGGAAGCCAGACCGATACTTATTTCGGGACCGCAGTACAGGATCCGTTCAGGGATCTGGAAAATGATTCTGAAGCCACAAAAAAGTGGGTGGATGAAGAAGTTGCCTACAGCCAGAATTACCTTTCAAAAATACCGTTTCGGGAGCAGATCAAAAATCAGCTGAGAGATATCTGGAATTATGAAAAGATTTCAGCACCGTTCAAAGAAGGGGATTATACCTATTATTATAAGAACGATGGATTGCAGGCGCAATCTGTCCTATACAGAACAAATAACAAGACTAAAGTAACAGAAATATTCCTGGACCCTAACAAGTTCTCGGATAAGGGAACCACATCACTGGCGCAGCTTTCCTTCAACAAAAAAGGAAACCTCGCAGCCTATTCCATCTCGGAAGGCGGGAGTGACTGGAATAAAATCATCATCCTGAATGCCGTAACCGGGAAGCAGATTGATGATACCCTGAATGACGTAAAGTTCAGCGGCATTTCCTGGCGGGGTGATGAAGGATTTTACTATTCAAGCTATGATAAACCTAAAGAAGGAACTGTACTTTCAGGAATGACGGATAAACATAAAGTTTATTTTCATAAACTGGGCACAAAACAATCTGAAGACCAGTTGATTTTCGGCGGTGAAAAGACACCGAGAAGATATCTGGGAGCAGGGGTGTCTGAAGACCAGCGGTATCTGATTATTTCTGCGGCTAATGCAACTAACGGTAATGAATTATATATTAAGGATTTAAAGAAAGGCGGCGACTTTGTGCAGGTAGTAAAAGGATTTGATATCAATGCCAGTATTGTGGATACGGATGGTGATGATCTGTATATATTTACGGATAAGGATGCTCCCAATATGCGCCTGGTAAAGACCAGCATCCAAAATCCAACGCCGGAAAACTGGAAAGATGTAATCCCGGAAACTGAAAATGTTCTGGGCATCTCTACCGGAGGAGGATACTTCTTTGCCGTCTATATGGTAGATGCCTTGGGCCAGGTAAAGCAGATGGATAAAAACGGAAAGCTCATCAGGGAAATTACACTTCCCGGAAAAGGAAATGTATCAGGTTTCGGCGGAAAAAAAGAAGAAAAAGAACTGTATTATTCATTCAGCAATTATATAACGCCCGGAACCACATATAAATTTAATACAGATTCAGGAAAATCAGAAGTATATCAAAAGCCGAGGGTAAAGTTCAATCCGGATGATTATGTTTCTGAGCAGGTATTTTATACTTCCAAAGACGGAACGAAAATTCCGATGATGATCAGCTATAAAAAGGGGATCAGGATGGATGGCAAAAATCCTACAATGCTCTATTCTTACGGAGGGTTCAACATCAGCCTGCGGCCGGCTTTTTCAGTAGTCAATGCCATATGGATGGAAAATGGAGGTATTTATGCTGTTCCGAACATCCGCGGTGGTGGAGAATACGGAAAAAAATGGCATGATGCCGGAACCAAAATGCAGAAGAAAAATGTCTTCAACGATTTTATTGCAGCAGGAGAATATTTACAGAGTAAAGGCTATACTTCAAAAGAATATATGGCCCTATCCGGAAGATCCAATGGAGGCCTCCTTGTGGGAGCTACCATGACTATGCGTCCGGACCTGGCTAAAGTGGCTTTCCCGGGAGTGGGTGTTCTGGATATGCTGAGGTACAACAAGTTCACTGCCGGCGCCGGATGGTCATATGACTATGGAACAGCGGAAGACAGCAAAGAAATGTTTGAATACCTGAAATCCTATTCGCCGGTTCATAATGTGAAAGTCGGAACATGCTATCCGTCCACCATGATCATCACCAGCGATCATGATGACAGGGTAGTTCCGGCTCACTCATTTAAATTCGGAGCCGAACTCCAGGAAAAGCAGGCATGCAGCAATCCCATCCTTTTACGTATTGAGAAAAATGCAGGTCACGGCGCCGGACGATCTACCGAGCAGGTGATCGGGGAAAATGCAGATCTGATTTCTTTTGCATTGTATGAAATGGGGATAAGAAAAATCTGATAATTTTATATATTAGTGGTCTAATTATAAAAATATGAAAAAATTATTATCATTTTCTTCCTGTGCAGTACTTATGCTTTTACTTTCTTCTTGTAATGGATCAGATCTTCAGAGTGATAGTCATGAGGTTTTCCATCAATAAAATCTAATTATTTAGTAAGTAAATCATCAAGTACATTAAATGATGAGAATTATGTTACTCCTGTTATTTTTATTGAACAGTCTTCAATGAATAACGATAATTCTCCATGTAATAAGTACAGATTATATGCTAGTTCTGATGTTTTATCTGTAAATGATAGACAGGTAAATATTGTAATTATTAGCGATAATACTATTATTGAAGGTAAAATTTTTACAATTCCGGCAGGACAGTATATTTCCCAGACATTAGACGTTTTTAAAACAGCAAATAAAAGTTATGGGAACATTGAAATAAAGATAAATACCGTTAAAGAAAATGGTGTTGTAACAAATGATTATGAGTTAAAGTCAATTGAAACTGAAGTAAATAATTGTTATCAAAGTACTCCTGCTTTACCTGCGCCGGAAAATCCTGACTGTGAAGATAATAATCATAATGGTTACCCGGATTGTTATGAATCTCATTAATCAATAAGAACTAAATCAAATTTAAGCGTCATATTTTGACGCTTTTTTTTATCGGAAAATTATTAAAAATGTATTCTCCCGAAAATGTGTAATTTTAGCCAGATAATAAATCGGACATTATGAGAAGAGAAGTTCAGAACAAAGCTCCTCAATTTACCATATCTGAAAAAAGCAGGGAAATTTATGCATTTGAAAAAGACGGGCTTCAGCTGAAGTCAGCGTATAGTGCAGATGACATAAAAGATCCGTTGCTTACACAGACCGCTCCAGGAATAGAGCCCTACCTGAGAGGGCCTTATTCCACCATGTATGTTCAGAAACCGTGGACCATTCGTCAGTATGCCGGATTTTCAACGGCTGAAGAATCCAATGCCTTTTACAGAAGAAACCTTGCTGCCGGGCAGAAAGGGCTTTCAGTGGCGTTCGATCTGGCAACGCACAGAGGCTATGATTCCGATCATGCAAGAGTTGTGGGAGACGTGGGAAAAGCAGGCGTAGCGATTGATTCCGTAGAAGATATGAAGATTCTTTTCAATGAAATCCCTTTGGACCAGATTTCAGTGTCCATGACCATGAACGGGGCTGTGCTTCCGGTCCTGGCATTTTACATTGTGGCGGCAGAAGAGCAGGGAGTGACGCAGGACCAGCTTTCAGGAACCATTCAGAATGATATCCTGAAAGAATTCATGGTACGGAATACTTACATCTATCCGCCGGCACCATCCATGAAAATTATTGCGGATATTTTTGAATATACATCCCGGAATATTCCAAAATTTAATTCCATCTCCATTTCAGGATACCATATGCAGGAAGCGGGGGCCACTCCGGTTTTGGAAATGGCCTATACGCTTGCAGACGGGCTGGAATATGTAAGGACCGGGATCAAGGCCGGTATGAACGTCGATGATTTTGCACCGAGGCTATCCTTTTTCTGGGCGATCGGCATGAATCATTTTATGGAAATTGCCAAAATGAGGGCTGCGAGGTACATCTGGGCTACTTTGCTGAAACAGTTTAATCCACAGAACCCTAAATCTTTAGCCTTAAGGACCCATTCCCAGACCTCAGGATGGTCACTAACGGAGCAGGAACCGTTCAACAACATTACCAGGACGGCTATTGAGGCACTCTCTTCAGCATTGGGAGGAACACAGTCGTTGCATACCAATGCACTGGACGAAGCCATTGCCCTTCCTACAGACTACTCTGCGAAAATTGCCAGGAATACCCAGATCATCCTCCAGCAGGAAAGTGGCATCTGCGATGTTGTAGACCCGATGGGAGGAAGCCACCTAGTGGAAAGCCTTACACAGCAGATGATTGAGGAGGCCATGAAGTATATTGATGAAGTAGAGCAGGAGGGCGGAATGACCAAAGCCATAGAAGCCGGCATTCCTAAAATGAGGATTGAAGAAGCTGCGGCAAGGAAACAGGCTAAGATCGACAGTGGCGAGGAGTTTATTATTGGGGTCAATTCTTTCAGGTCTGCCCTGAAGCAGAATGAAATAGAAATCCTGGATATTGATAATACCGAAGTCCGCAGGAAGCAGATTGAGCGGCTGAACACCATAAAATCAGAACGAAATACAAAAGCTGTGGAAGAGATTCTCCATACCATCCGCGAAAGTGCCGGTACGGGAAAAGGAAACCTTCTTGAGTTTTGCATAGAGGCTGCCCGCAGGCGAGTAACGTTGGGGGAAATGAGCGATGCAATGGAAGAAAGCTTCGGCAGGTACAAAGCCAATATCAGGACTATTTCAGGAGTATATGCTATGAATGCAGGAAAAAACGAATATTTTGAAAAGGCACTTGCCCTGACCAGAAAGTTTGAAGAAGAAGAAGGAAGGCGCCCAAGGCTGATGGTAGCTAAAATGGGCCAGGATGGTCATGACAGGGGAGCCAAAGTAGTGGCAACCGCCTTTGCGGATATGGGATTTGATGTGGATGTAGCACCGCTGTTCCAGACTCCGGAAGAGGTTGCGAAACAGGCGGTGGAAAATGATATCCATATCCTGGGGGTTTCTTCACTGGCAGCCGGCCACAAAACGCTGGTTCCGCAGGTAGTGGAAGAACTGAAAAAACTTGGGGCGGATGATATAGAAATTGTCGTGGGAGGCGTCATCCCGCAACAGGACTATGAATTCCTGTATGCCAACGGTGCCGACTTTATCTTCGGGCCGGGAACCAACCTGCCGAAATGTGCTGTGGATATCCTGGAAAAATTCCTGCAATACAATTCCTGAAACATAAGTTGTACGCTTTTTGTATTGATAATCAAAAATATTAATTATGGCGTATACAGTAGTTTCAATTTTCCCTTCAGGTGCAGATACCGAAGGAATCAAGAATGAATTAAAAAATTACGGATTCAGTGATTCGGATATCATCGTTTCACATTCCACTTCAGCCACTGACGTGTCCGGAGAAGCTCATCAGAAAGATGTAAAGGACAGAGGGTTCTGGGATTTTGTGTTTGCCAACGATGTGGAAGCACTGGATGCATACAGGAATGAGAGCGCAGGAAAAATCAATATTGTTGTCTATACAGACAGCCTGGAAGAGGCACAGAGAGCCAAAACGGTCCTTAATGAAAGAGGCGCTATCCAGGTACAGCGTAAAGGAGCAAAATCAGAAAGCCATGAAAGTGCACCGGCAGGCATGTCACAGGAAGTATATGACGGAATTATTGCCAAAGCAAGGCACAACATCTATTTTCTGGGATCGAACAGAGAAGACAATGAAAATGCCCGAGGAATGGAAGATGAGATGGACAGCCAGGGCTCAAAAGACTAATATAGCACAAAAATATAACCTAAAACCTGAATCTTTATTCAGGTTTTTTTGATGTGAAATTTTGCATATTCGGAAAAAACCATATATTTGCACCCGAAAATCAGTATTAACCCTTTAAAATAACGAAGCAATGTTCAATGCACAACATTTTTCTACAGTTGGATTACCGCTTATGGTGGTAAGGCTTCGTGGTTGGGTACATTCTTAGAATAACAGTACAAATATACCTCCCGGAGCCACTGGTTCCGGGTTTTTTATTGCGCAATATTCAAAATTAAGTTAACCCGGATCTTTTTTATCAGGAGCTTTTTCCCGCTTTCCGCTGCTACTCCTCGCTCGCCTTTCAGGCTCGCTGCGGGGTATCCGCTGCAATAGGGGCTAGAAAAAGGCATCCGTTCGAATGCTGCCCTCTCATCAGTGGCACATTGAACTAAATATTTCGTCAGAACTCTGATATCTGAAATCAGAACTCATACCAAGCGAACATCTGGTATCTGAAATCTGGATCTGACATCTGACCTCTAAAACCAAAACAATGGGAAATTTAAAACTTAAAGGAAAAGACATATTAAAATTAGGCTATCCGAACAACCAGAGCATCAATATAGCCTTGGAAGTCATGAAACGGAATTTTGCCACTAAAAATATCCATCACGTAAAATCAGTCCTGAAAGATATTCTGCTGAACCCGGAACATTTTGAACAGGACCTTACATTTGGCCAGATTGCTGAAGCTCTGCTTTCTTCGCGGAAAACGGAAAAAAGAATGATGAACAGGCAGCGTGCCTCATTTCAGATTTTCGGGAACAATATCTCAGACGAAGCTAAAAACCAGCTGTATACCGCACTGAAATTGCCCATATCGGTACAGGGTGCACTAATGCCGGATGCCCACAGTGGATACGGACTGCCGATTGGCGGAGTGCTGGCTGTAGAAAACGCAGTCATCCCTTACGGAGTCGGAATGGACATCGGATGCAGGATGAGCCTCAGTATTTTGGATACACCGGTTTCCTATCTAGACGGTGCCAAAGAAAAATATGAAAAAGCACTGGCAGAGCATACCAAATTCGGGATGTATGAAACCCATAAATCGCATGTGGACCATGAGATTTTTGAACAGGATACGTTTGATCTCATTCCCATATTGCGAAGGCTGAAAGGAAAAGCCGTAAAACAGATGGGCACTTCCGGTGGCGGAAATCACTTCGTGGAATTCGGTGAAGTGGAAATTACCGGAGAAGATGAACAGATCGGTCTTCCCAAAGGCAGGTACCTGGGCATCCTTTCGCACAGTGGCTCACGAGGCCTGGGAGCCGAAATCGCTCAGTATTATTCCAGGGTAGCGGCAGAACAGTGCCCCCTTCCCAAAGAAGCGCAGCAGTTTGCCTGGCTGGGCCTGAATACCCATCTGGGACTTGAATACTGGACAGCTATGAGCCTCGCGGGAGATTATGCTTCGGCTTGCCATGACGATATCCACAGGAGGCTGGTAAAAGCAGTAGGCGGCCGGGTAAAGGCCAGGATTGAGAACCACCACAATTTTGCTTGGAAAGAGATCCATAACGGCAAAGAAGTGATTGTCCACCGCAAAGGTGCAACGCCGGCTCATGACGGTGAACTGGGCATAATTCCAGGCTCTATGACGGCAAAAGGATTCATTGTCAGGGGCAAAGGAAATCCTGAAGCGCTGAATTCGGCATCTCACGGAGCAGGAAGAGCTTTCTCAAGAGGAGAATGCAGGAGCCGCTTTACCCAGCATGACATTAAAAAAGAGCTGCAACTCAAAAATGTCACACTGATGGGCGGGAATGCAGAAGAAGCACCAATGGCCTACAAAGATATCCATGAAGTGATGAATGCACAGAGCGAACTGGTGGATATCCTGGGAACTTTTCAGCCGAGGATGGTGAGGATGGATAAATAATATGTAATGAGTAATGAGCAATGAGTAATGAGTAATGTTTTTCATAAGTTACAGTTACATGATGGCATTATATCTTACAATCAACAATTAAATTAAAAAAATCAACGAAAATGGGAGCACCACATAATACCAAAAGATATGGAGAGCTATGGCCGGAATATAGAATTCAGTATGGCCTGGAAATTTTAGAACACTTAAAACATAAGGTCATTATATCGGGCGGCTGGGCCTGGCATTTCATGTCGGAAACCGGGCATATGGAATACAAGCACGCCCATGACCATAAAGACATTGATATTTTTGTAACCAAGGAAAATGTAGCGGAAGTCGTTATGCTGCTTCAACAAAAAGGGTTTTCCAAAGTCTGGACACGGTATGATCACCTGCCTAGCGAAGAAAACTTCAGGCGGTATGAAAAGACCGTAGAAACGGAAACCGGGAAGACCCACAGGATCACGATAGATTTCTTTGAACGTAGTGATCTGGATACCATTGAAGTAAACGGCTTTACCATTCCTGAACCGCAGATTCTGCTTTCCTTTTACAGAAATATCCATTCAAGCGATAAATGCTGGGCTGTGATGGCGGCGAAAAGATTGCTGGATCATAACATTGATCCCGTCGGCCATCCTGAACTCAGTAAAATACCGGAATAACATGGAAAAATTAATACAGATCACCTCGGGAAGAGGTCCTTTAGAATGCCAGTGGGTAGTTGCCAGGGTATTGAAGGCATTCCTTGAGGAGGCTAAAAACAATACGATAGATTACGAAATCATTCACCGGGAGAAAGGGGATGAAAATATGACCCTCAAATCCGTCACCTTGCTTCTGAAAGCAAAAGAAGAACATTTGACCGGATTTCTGAAAAGCTGGACGGGAAGCATCTGCTGGACCGGGAAAAGCACGTTCCGCAAGCTGCACAAAAGAAGCAACTGGTACATAGGTATATTTGAGCTGGAAGGAATACAAAAAATAACTTTCAGTGAAAAAGACATCAGGTTCCAGGCTACAAGAAGCCAGGGAAGCGGCGGGCAGAATGTCAACAAAGTCAGTACTGCGGTACGGGCTACCCACATTCCGGCCGGAATCAGTGTTTTTGCACAGGATTCCCGTTCTCAACTGGAAAATAAGAAACTGGCAATGATGAGATTACGGGAAAAACTAATGGAACTTCACATCAGGCAACTGGAAAAAAGGATGCAGGATACCTGGAACAATCATCTTCAGGTTGAAAGGGGAAATCCTGTACGGACTTTTACCGGCACTGATTTTAAGAGTCACCATCGGGACCTGTCTTTCAAAAAGCAGAGGTATGCTTTAAAAAAACAATTAAAAAACGAGCACAATGACCTTAACTAAAAGTAAGTATTACTTTGAAGCGCTGGATAATTACCCTTACTGCCTGCCGGATTGTCTGGAAGCTCTGAATTATGCGCTTTCTTATGATCCGGAAGATGCAGACAGCTTATGCCTCATGGGAAGGATCTATGCTGAAAGCCTGAGGGACTATGAAACAGCAAAATCATATTTTGAAATGGCAATGCAGAGCAATGTCAGCAATGTCAATATCCCTAAGTATTATATCTCATGCCTCATCGATAATGAAGATTATGATGAGGCTGAGAAGCTGATTGCATATGCCCTGAAAATAAAGGGAATTGCAAAAGCAGACCTGCTGTACAGGCAGTCCTTCCTATACGAAAAGAAAGAAAATTATAAGAAAGCTTTGCAGTATATTAAGGAAGCAAAAAAATTCAGCTACCATAAAACCATGACGGATTTTCTTAATGAAAGGCAAAAGTTTGTAAAAGGCAAAATACCTAAAAAAAAGAAAAAGACCCATAAAGACGTGAAGGAGACATATTAGTCTCCTTTTCTTTTAACAGGACCATAGGTTATTAATATTCAATTAATTAAATTGCAGTTGGAAATTAAATGAGCTTTGATGAAAAAATTGCTGATCCTGCTGCTTACTGGATGCCTGACCCCTTCCCCGGCCTATGCACAGAAGCAAAGCACAAATACTGAAATAGAGCTATGGCCAGGCGTGATGCCCGATGCCGGAGGAGCCCGCGGTCCGGAAATCAATAATAAAGGTTCCATTACCCAGGTTTCAAAGCCAAGGCTGATTGCCCATGTCCCCGAACACCCTAATGGTATCGCAATGCTCGTTATCAGTGGGGGAGGATATGCCCATATTGAAACCGGAAAAGAGAGCAGCCCCGCAGCAGAATGGCTGAAAGCAGAAGGCGTTACTGCATTTGAGTTGATCTACAGGCTGCCGCAGGAAGGCTGGAAGACACGTCTGGTCCCATTTGAAGATGCACAGAGAGCCATGCGGATAATAAGGAGTCAGGCGAAGCTCTATCATATTGATCCACATAAAATAGGTGTGCTGGGCTTTTCAGCCGGAGGTCATCTTGCCGGGATTACCGCAACATTACCGGATAAGGTTTTTTACCCGCCGGTTGATGATGTGGACGCCACCCCTTCAAAGCCTGATTTTGCTGCGCTTATCTATCCTGTGATCTCCATGCTTCCTCCTAATGATAACACGCACTCGCATAAAAGCATTTTAGGAAAAGAACCAAGCCTTGAACAGGAAACCGCATTTTCCGTAGAAAGACAGGTGAAAACAGGGATGGGACCGGTATTTCTCGCTCAGGCAGCAGACGACCCTGTTGCTTCAGTGGAAAACAGCCTGCTGATGTTTGCTGCTTTGAAAAAAGAAACCGTTCTGTCCGAAATGCATATTTTCCAGGCGGGTGGACATGGATGGGGTATGGGAAAACCAGGCAGTGCTGTATCTTCCTGGCCACAGCTTTTTAAAAAATGGTTAGAATGTAACGGAATCTTAAATAATTAAGATTCAATTAAGGATAAAATAAAAAATAAGCTTTCAAAGAAAGCTTATTTTTTATTGGCAGAGGCCAGATAATCATACACCATCTGATGTTGTTCATCAGATAGTTTGGCTTTTGGGGCCATTCTGCTTAATGTTTTTATCCATCCCTGGTCATCATGCTTCGCAGGATCGGGAAGCTTATGGCAGCGGTTACACGAATTTTCGAAAATTGTTTTCCCCTCGGCAATCTTCTCGGTGGAAGAGTATTTGGGCCCTGTTACAGCAGTGCTTTTAGGTCCGCACGAAGTGAGGAATGCCGCGGCGGCCATCAGGATCAGAACTGAATTTTTCATATGGTAGTATTTAGCGAATTGATACGAACTTATTTTTTTCCGGCAGACACTATATAGTCATACACCCATTGGTGCTGTTCATCTGTCAGCCTTGCCTTAGGTGCCATAGAATTCATGATTCCTACCCACTGTACAGAAGTGTGGCTGGCCGGATCAGGCAATTTGTGACATCTTCCGCATGAATTTTCAAAAATGGTTTTTCCCTGGGCGATCTGTTCTGCAGTAGAAGTCGCAGGGCCTGTAGCGGCTGTGGGGGTAGAGGTCTTAGGCGTACAGGAAATCAATAAGACAGCAGTAAATGATGCTGCAGCGATGAATTTTTTCATATCCGATATTTAGGCTTAACAAAACAAATGTAATCAATTCCGTTAGTGGTTCGTAAGGCCAAACCTAATTTAGAAGCAATAAAATTAAAGGCTGGGAAAGGATTGTCCCGGTTATTTTATATTTTTGACCTAATGAAATTTTCTACAGAAGAGCTTGTCGACGGGATACGGTCAGGAAACAAACGCCTGATTGCAAAAGCCATTACCCTGGTTGAAAGTAAAAAGGCAGAACACCGCCAGCAGGCAGAAGATCTGCTTAAAAGGATCATGCCTTTTACAGGAAATTCACTGAGGGTAGGCGTCACCGGAGTCCCGGGAGCCGGAAAATCCACGTTTATAGAAAATTTCGGCAGGCTCGCTATTACTAACGGAAAGAAAGTGGCAGTTCTGGCTATAGATCCCAGTTCCTCAGTCAACAAAGGAAGCATCCTCGGGGATAAAACCCGCATGGAAGAACTTTCCAGGGAAGAAAATGCCTTTATCCGGCCTTCTCCAAGCTCAGGTTTTCTGGGCGGTGTAGCCAACACCACTTTTGAAACAATGATGATTTGTGAAGCTGCAGGTTATGATTATATTTTGATTGAAACCGTAGGAGTAGGACAGTCTGAAGTTCTGGTAGCTGATATCACCGATGTTTTTCTGTTCCTCAAAATCATTGGGGGAGGAGATGAGCTGCAGGGCATCAAGCGGGGCATTATGGAAATGGTAGACATCATTTTTATCAACAAAGTGGATCAGGATAACCTGCCGAAAGCAAAAAATGCCAGGCTTGAGCTTAAGCGCGCACTTGATTTTATGCCTCCGAAGGAAAAAGGCTGGAAAGTGCCGGTACTGCTGGGTTCAGCATTGCATAACGAAGGGTTGAATGAAGTTTTTGAGCAGATTGATACCTTCATCAGCCTCAAGAAAAAGTCAGGAAGCTTTGCTGAAGTCAGGACACAGCAGGCAGAAAAAAGATTTGAGTACTGGGTACAACATTACCTGCTGAATATGATGAAAAAGGATGCTTCCGTGGAAGAAGCCTATGCAGTCCATAAAAAAAATGCTTCGGACAGGATTTCCAATCCCAGTACCGAAGCAAAAATATTCGTTGAAAGCGTGTTTTTCAAAAAAACTTAGGGTTTTGCCGTTGCCTCATTTTTTGAGATGTACCCGTCATACGTGATCGGCTGTCGGTCATTGCTGCGAATAGATGTAAAAGCCTTTCCGGTTTTATATACCTCAATGATAATTTCATCAATATTCTTACTGTCATTGGTCTCAGGCTTTATCCTGACGATCCAGTTGCCCTTTTTATTCTGGGACTTATTCACGGTGAAATTCTTCGTCGTAAATCTGAAACTGTTGTCTGCCCCGTAAGTGGGGTTGAATACCCTGCCGAAATAAGGCAAAGCGACATCCAGCATATTATTTTTCAGCACTACTGTATAATTTCCGTTGAGCTGCAATATGTTCGTTGATGTTGAATTCGGAATAGAGTTCATAACGTTGATTACATCATAGTTCGTAGGGTTGGCTCTCTGTGCATAGAACGTAAATTCCTGTGAATTAACGAGGGTATCTACAGTTTTGGAATCGAGAGATCCCTGTGAGGAGCAGTTTTGGAAAAAAAATAGAAATCCAAGCAGGGCCAAAAGCGGAATACGTTTTTTCATGATATGATAATTAGAAAGTAGAGAGAGCAAAATGCATGCAAATATAGCAAGCTTATTTTGTTTGGAATAATAATTGTTAAAGTTGAAATAAATAACACTCGGAATATGAAAATAAAACATTTGTTAGGAACATCCGCAATAGCACTTTCTGTAATGGCATGTACAACCAATCCTATTACAGGAAGATCTTCCTTGCAGCTGGCTAATAATTCTGAAATAGCCACGATGGCTGCACAGGAATACAAAACTACATTGTCCAAATCCAAAGTGATCACCGGAACTGCAGATGCCAGAAGAGTAGTTAATGTAGGAAGCAGGATAAAGGCTGCTGCCGAAAGATATTATCAGAATATAGGAAGGTCTGCGGATCTGGCTAATTATAACTGGGAATTTAACCTTATTCAGAGCAACGAGCTGAATGCGTGGTGTATGCCAGGTGGTAAAGTAGCTGTATATACAGGTATCCTGCCGATTACTAAAAACGATAATGGCCTTGCAGTTGTTATGGGCCATGAGGTATCCCACGCTCTTGCAGGACACGGTAATGAGAGGATTTCCCAGGCCATGGTAGCACAATACGGCGGAGCCATTCTGGGCGGAACTATTTCTAATGCGCAGTGGGCGAGCGTTTTCCAGCAGGTGTACCCGATAGGTTCGCAGGTGGCATTATTAAAATACGGCAGAAACCAGGAATCAGAAGCTGATGAAATGGGATTGTACCTAATGTCTATGGCAGGCTACGATCCTCGGGAAGCAACCGCATTCTGGGGAAGAATGGAAGCAGCGTCCAAAGGAAGCAGGCAGCCGGAATTCTTGTCTACCCACCCGAATCCTGAAACCAGAATTTCAGATATTCAGAAAGATTTACCAAAAGCTCTGGAGTATTATAAGGCAGCCGGAGGAAAAATATAAATCAACAACAACACTTTAATCTATTCACGAAGTAAGCCTTATCCGGATCTTGATCTATGGAATAAGGCTTTCTTTTTCTTAACCAAAACAAACACATTATTATGAAAAGTTTATCAATTACAGGGATTGTACTTTTAGCCATATCGGCGTTATTGTTCTACCTTACTACAGATTTTACCGTAGAAAGAATTACATTGTCCCATGTTATGGGCGTTATGGCAGGAATTGGAATCGGTCTTATTATAGGCGGGATGGTAGGATACGTAAGTAAAGGAAGTGCAGTGAAGGCCGAAGAGAAAAGAAGAGAATACAAGCAGCTTCAGAAAGAAAAAGAAGACCTGGAAAAGCAGGCAGCAGAACTGGCCAGGAGAGAGGCAGAAATACAGGCTGAAGCTTCTTATAAAAATCAAAATCCTCAAATTTAATATTTGAGGATTTAATTTTTTATTGATAGAAGGATATGCCTTAAAACTTATATCCGAGTCCTACCATAAACAGGTTAGGTCGGTTATCATATCTGATCTCTTCACCGGATACCCTGTTGATGAAATCTCTGGAATCCTTGCTGAAAGAGCCTTCATATTTCGCGTTGATGATCAGGCTTTTAAGTTCAACCTGAGCCCCGAACTGGTAGCCTACCGTAAAGTTGTCTCTTGCATTTTCCCTGAAGTCATTGAAGGTATCTTCCTTGCTCAGGTTATAGCTGGCTACGGGTCCTACAAAGGCGCTCAGTGTATTACCTAAAAGGTTATATCCTAAAAGGACCGGAAGGTCTACTCTGTTGCTTTGGATATCAAATGTAGTATTGGACGCTGTAAACTCATTTTTAAAATGGGTATAATACAATTCCGGCATTACATAGAATGCCATAGGAATACCTACCTTCATGGAAAGTCCTACGTTGAAACCTGCGTTGTTCTTGCCTTCTCCTTCAACAGCCGTATTAACGGTACCTTTAATATTTTTCCAGGAAGGTGATCCGGTAGGAAAAATAAGGTTGGCTTTTCCTGCAAACGAAATCTGGGCAGAAGCAAACAGGGCTGCATTAATAAATGCTATACTAAGTACCTTTTTCATTGTCATCTAGTTTAGTGATTGTATTATCAATAGTTTTGTTATTCTCCAGTAAATATTCCCTTAATTCTTTAAACAACTCTGATGAATAAACGAAGTCAATCAGGTTTTTATTGCCGGCGGTAATCAGAATATCTTTATTTCCTTCCCATTCCTTGATTCCCAATCGTAAATAAACAATCTTTTCACCAATAGTCATTACAGAATTCATATCATGGGTATTGATAATGGTCGTTGTATTGTACTCCTTTGTAATTTCCAGCAAAAGATCATCGATGACATTGGATGTATAAGGATCAAGTCCGGAATTCGGTTCGTCACAGAACAGGTATTTTGGGTTATTTACAATTGCCCTTGCAATGGCCACCCTTTTCTGCATCCCCCCGGAAATTTCTGAAGGATATTTTCTGTTGGCTTTATCCAGATGCACTCTTCCGATGACATCAAATACCCTTTTCTTTTTTTCTCTGAAAGTTAAATTCGTAAACATATCCAATGGGAACATGATGTTTTCTTCTACTGTTAAAGAATCAAACAAGGCGCTTCCCTGAAATACCGTGCCAATCTCAGAGCGGAGATGTTGTTTCTCGTCCCTGGTCATTACATTAATATCTTTGCCATCAAAAAGGATTTCCCCTGAAGAAGGCTGGTATACGTTCAGCAGGCTCTTAAGAAAAACCGTTTTCCCGGAACCACTCTGCCCGATGATGAGGTTTACCTTTCCTTTATCAAACGTCGTTGAAATCCCCTTAAGCACTTCAACCTGATCAAAACTCTTTTTAAGATTTTTTACCTCAATCATCAGCTTAGTATTAACTGGGTTAAAATTAATTCAGAAATAATAATGAACACCATTGTCCATACCACAGCCTGGGTACTGGCTCGACCCACTTCCAGTGAACCTCCTTTAACAAAATAACCGAAATAGGAAGGAACGGAAGCAATGATAAAGGCAAATACAATAGTTTTGGTGAATGCGTAATAAATAAATAAAGTCGGCATATACATCTGAATACCGGTAATGTAGTCATTCTCAGTCCAGTTACCCGTTAAGATCCCGGCAAGATACCCTCCGGCAATACCGAATACGATGCTGATGGCAATAAGCAGAGGATTGAATATCATACAGGCCACAATCTTAGGGAGTACCAGGAAATTGGGTGAATTAACCCCCATAATATCCAGGGCGTCAATCTGTTCGGATACCCTCATGGTTCCGATACTGGATGCAATATAAGAACCCACTTTTCCGGCCAAGGTCAGACTGATGATGGTAGGAGAAAACTCCAGAACCAATACCGCTTTGGTCGCATATCCTACAAACGAAGGAGGAATAGGAAATGAAGATGCATCAAAATTGTTAAACATCTGAATAGCAACTACCGCACCTACGAATATGGAAGTGAACACTACCAGCCCAAAAGAATTGACCCCAAGATCATTGATTTCCCTCATGAAGAGTTTCCAGAAAACTTTCATTTTCTGGGGCTTCTGAAGAGATTTGCCCAAAAGGATCATATATTCTCCTACGGCTGTAAAAAACTTTTTTAACATATCGCTAAATTAGACTTTTTTTATTAAAGCTTTATTCATTTTGCATTTTTATCTCCCGTGATGACCAGTACCACGGTCTTCACAATAATCACCATATCCATGATGAAACTCCAGTGCCGTACATAAAAGGTATCGGCCAGTACCCGTTTGTTCATTTCCACCTCAACATCCCCGGAATCACCCCGTAAACCGTTTACCTGGGCAAGCCCGGTAATGCCCGGGCTTACCATGCTCCTCAGGCTGTACCTTCCGATTTTGGGTTTGTAATACTGGTCAACAGCCAGCATGTGAGGGCGGGGTCCCACTATGGACATCTCTCCCTTCAGTACATTGATGAACTGAGGCATCTCATCCAGGCTGGTCTTCCTGAGAAGGCCACCGAAACGGGTAATCCTGCTGTCATTCTCACAGGTTGTACGGATTGCTGACTCATCATTCACCACCATAGTCCTGAATTTGATGCAGTTAAAAACCTCTTCATGAAAGCCGTATCGCTTCTGGATGAAGAATACCGGGCCTTTTGAAGTCATTTTAATGATGAGGGCAATGACCGGAAAAAGCCATGAACAGATAAGTACCAAAATAAGTACCGAAAAAACAATATCAAAGATTCTTTTTAAAAGAAAATTCGAAAAATAATCCAGAGGGTACCTGGCCTGGTTAAGGACTGGCTGAGTCTGGATATAACCGAGGTCATGCAGGAGGAAATCACTCTGCGCAATGCTGGGAACAAGGGAGATGTGTACCTTGTTGTTTTCCGCCAGCTTAAAGACCTCTTTTTCGGTATCTTCGCTAAGGGAATTCTCCAACGGAAGGAATACAGTGTAAATTCCGTTTTTTTTCCAGAAGCTGACCAGCAATTCGGCATTAATTTCCGTACTGCCGTAATCAAAAATCTTATAACCATAGTCTTTCCTTTCGGTAAGAATATTTTTAAGTACTTCTGTGGCAGCATTTTCATCCAGAAACATCACATTTCGATGGTTGATACCCAGGCTCCTCAGGTATTTTATTGCAAAGAAAATAAGGGACTTCACCAGAAAAATAAAGCAGAAAAGATATAAGGAAAGCCAGTATACATCCGAATTAAAGAACGTATTATAACTTACTTTACTGATCAGCAGGATACCGAGGATAAACAGCAGGCAGTGAATGAACAGCCGTTCCAGAAACAGGGTATAGGTTAGGTTCCTTGCGATATTGTATATTTTTGTCCTGCCGCTTAAAAGCATCCAGAATAAAAATAACAGGATCAGGGAAAACATATTCTGATACCAGGTCTCCTGATTGTATTTCAGATGTTCGTTCCTGCTCACAAAAAAGAATATAAAGACCGATGCAATAACCAGAAGGTCAAGCAAAATAATAATCGATTTCACATATCTCGAATATCGAATTCTCTGCATCTAATTCTTTTAGCGATACGAGGAGCTAATGTACGTAATTTTACGGGATATTCAGATATTTATGGGTCTGAACTGAAGCCTGCCACCGCGGGTGGGCCAGAATAAAATCGGTAATTTTAGGATACATTTCGTCGCGCTTGCTCCATTCACTCTGGAGGTACAGTTTACAGCTTTCAGAAACCCGGGCCGCCTGTTCTTCGGCAAAAATAAAGTCATGCTGATTGAAAATAATGACTTTCAGCTCATGGGCTTTCTGGTAGATTTCCTCTTTCGGCAGGCCGGTCTTTTTCGGTGACAATGTAATCCAGTCCAGTTGTCCGCTCATAGGATACGCTCCTGAAGTTTCAATATGAATCGTACATCCCAGGGATTTTAACCTTGAAGTAAGGATATCCAGATTCCACATCAGTGGTTCACCGCCTGTCAGCACAATGGTTTTGCAGTGGGCTGCTGCCGTTTCTGCAATTTCTTCCGCGTTCATCAATGGGTGAAGGTCGGGATTCCAGCTTTCCTTTACATCGCACCAGTGGCAGCCTACATCGCAGCCACCCAAACGGATGAAATAGGCTGCTTTTCCGGTATGTGCCCCTTCTCCCTGTAAAGTGTAAAAATGCTCCATTACGGGGAGCATTTTACCTTCTTGCAATAAAATATTTTTTTCTTCGCTGTTCATTATCAATTTAGTCGTTATAGACTGAGGTCTTATAGGCGAGGATGGTATTTTTCATCAGCATGGCTCTGGTCATCGGACCTACTCCTCCTGGAACAGGCGTGATCCAGCTGGCTTTTGCCGCACAGCTGTCGAAATCCACATCTCCCGCAAGGTAATATCCTTTCGGAGAATCGTCATCTACTCTGGTAATTCCTACATCCACAATTACGGCTCCTTCTTTAATCATATCTCCCTTCAGGAAGTGAGGATCTCCGAGTGCTGTAATTACGATGTCCGCTTTTTTGGTATAGGCTTCAATATCTTTCGTATAAGAGTGCGTAAGGGTAACGGTAGAGTTCCCCGGGAAATCTTTTCTTCCCATCAGGATACTCATCGGTCTTCCTACAATCTTACTTCTGCCGATAATCACACAGTCCTTACCTTTGGTTTCAATATTGTAACGCTCCAGAAGGGTTAAGATCCCAAATGGGGTAGCAGGCAGGAAGGTATCCATTTCAAGGGCCATTTTGCCGAAGTTTTCCGGATGGAACCCGTCAACATCCTTTCTGGGATCAATAGCCTTGATGATCTTTTCCTGATCGATCTGATCCGGTAGAGGCAGCTGAACAATAAATCCGTCCACTGCTTTGGATTTATTCAGCTCATCGATTTTTTCCAGCAATTCAGCTTCTGAAACCGTGCTTGGAAATTTGATGAGGCTGGACTGGAATCCTACTTCCTCACAGTCTTTTACTTTACTGTTTACATACGCCTTGCTGGCTCCGTTGTTTCCTACAAGAATAGCCACCAGATGCGGTGCCCTCCTCTTACTCTCAAGGATCTTTTCAACCTCCGCCTTAATTTCCGCTTTAATTTCTTTGGATACTTTCAGTCCGTCAAGAATTTCTGCCATTGTACTTTTTATTACTTTTTATTTAGATTTTAGGATATTTATCCGGATTCTGATGGGTACAGAAAACAGACAGGATGTAAATTATTTTTTTCTTCTTCATCAACTTCATAGAAAATAACGTAGGAAAAGTTCTTCACAGGAAGAGCCCTAACCGGTCTGAACCTTTTTTTGAAAATAAGGGTTTCTCAAAATATTGCTTATAGAAACATCTATTTGCTTATTAAAACTTTTAAGTACCTTAAAAGAGATATTGGCATAATAATCAGTTGCCTCTTCAATATCACGTTCTGCAGTCGGCAAGAATTTATAATCAAAGTCCATATTTGGCCCTGCTTCTTTTTAAAGACTCCTTGCCGTCCACCGTTTCAGACCTGTCCTGCTTTAGTGCATCATCCTCATTTTTTTCAAAGCTGATCTTCGTCCTTTGCAGAAGATTTTCCATAAAGGTCTCTTCTTCCTTATTTTTCAGATGTATTGTTATGGTGCTCATTTCCTTTAATTTTAATCAAAATTAATGAAAATATGCAACACTTACTTATTTGCTTTATAATAGTTAATTAAACCATTGGTTGAAGAATCATGAGAGCTTACTGCTTCATTACTTTCAAGTTCCGGTAAAATTTTATTGGCCAATACTTTCCCTAATTCCACTCCAAACTGGTCAAAGCTGAAAATATTCCAGATCACTCCCTGAACGAAAATCTTATGCTCATATAAAGCAATCAGTTGTCCAAGTGAAAATGGGGTTAATTCATTGAATAATATGGAGTTGGTAGGCGTATTTCCGTGGAAGACCTTGTAATTCAGCAAGGCATCGATTTCATCGTCAGATTTTCCGGAGCTTCTGAGTTCTGCTTCCACTTCCTCTTCTGTCTTTCCGAAAGCAAGAGCTTCGGTCTGGGCAAAAAAGTTGGCCAGCAGTTTATCCTGATGGTCAGAAACTTTGTTCGGGCTTTTGGCATAGGCGATAAAATCTGCCGGGATCAGTTCTGTTCCCTGGTGGATCAGCTGATAGAAGGCATGCTGCCCGTTTGTTCCCGGTTCACCCCAGATGATCGGCCCGGTTTCATATTCCACAAATTCACCATTTCTGTCTACGCACTTTCCGTTACTTTCCATATCTCCCTGCTGAAGGTAGGCGGCAAAGCGGTCCAGATATTGGGAATATGGAAGAATAGCATAGCTGGTAGCGGCATAAAAATTACGGTACCAGATTCCTAAAAGTCCCATCAGAACAGGAATGTTTTCAGAAAACTCCGTGTTACGGAAATGCTGGTCTGTATCTGAAGCCCCTTTCAGGAGCTGCTCAAAGTTTTCATACCCTACTGAAAGCACAATGCTCAGTCCGATAGCACTCCAGAGTGAGTATCTTCCGCCAACCCAATCCCAGAATTCGAAGATGTTTTCTTCTGCAATCCCGAATTTTTTAACTTCCTCCACATTGGTGGATAATGCTACGAAATGTTTCGATACGTCTTCCTGCTGACCTTTTTGAAGGAACCAGTCCTTGGCAGAATTGGCATTCGTCATCGTTTCCTGTGTGGTAAAAGTCTTGGAAGCGATGATAAACAAAGTCGTTTCAGGATTGAGGTTCTTTACCACTTCAGCGATGTGGTTGCCGTCAACATTGGAAACGAAATGAGCGTTTAACCTGGTCTTGAAATGTTTCAGTGCCGAACACACCATTACCGGACCCAGGTCTGAGCCACCGATTCCGATATTCACCACATCCGTAATCTCCTTTCCGCTGAAACCTTTGTGCTGCCCGGAAATAACGCTTTCGGAGAATGATTTCATGTGATCAAGCACTCTTCTGATCTGCGGCTTGATGTTTTCCCCGTCAACCAGGATTTCCTCATCTGAAAAATCCCTTAAGGCTGTATGAAGGACGGCCCTGCCTTCCGTTTCATTGATCTTGTCGCCGGAAAACATTTTAAAAATGGCATCTTTCAGTTGGCATTCCTCTGCAAGGTTGAGCAGTAATTCTTTCGTTCTTGCATCAATAAGGTTTTTAGAATAATCAAACAGGAAATTGTTTTTCTTAATGGAAAAATCTTCAAAACGGTTTTCGTTATACTGGAATAGGGTTCTCAGATCAAAATCATTATTTTCAAAATGTTCCGTTAACGCTTTCCAGCTTTCCGTGTGAAGAGGATTTATTTTTGACAGCATAAGTAAATTCTGTTTTAAGATTGAGCATTCAATGGGTGACGGAATGTCTACCGGTTGAAATTAAAATGCAAATTTACGGAAAATTGAACGGATGAAAAATTTTAGCGGATAATTTTAAATGGTTAATTTTAATCAATATTCATCTGTAACCATGCTTAATAGAAGAAGTTTTATCAAAAAGTCCGGAATAGGCTTAGGATATTCCTTATTACCAGGTTCTGTAAAGTTTTTATCACCACAGGATTTTATTTCCCGCAGACCGGAAGTCGGCAAAAGAAAATTCATCTCAAAAGAGGTGGAGAAAACGATACGTTCTGTAAAGAAAGTGATTGCCGATCCGGAGCTGGCCTGGATGTTTGAGAATTGTTTTCCGAATACACTGGATACCACTGTCACCTTTTACCATAAAAACACTAAGCCATATACCTTTGTCATTACCGGTGATATAGATGCGATGTGGCTCCGGGATTCTTCAGCGCAGGTATTTCCTTACCTGAACCTTGCCAATGAAGATGAAAAACTGAAAAACCTTTTGAAAGGTGTCATCAATAAACAGATTGAATTCGTGCTGCTGGATCCTTACGCCAATGCTTTTTATGATGATCCAAGTAAAATCAGCGAATGGAAAGATGACCGCACCGAAATGAAACCCGGCATCCATGAACGAAAGTGGGAAGTGGATTCTTTATGCTATGTTATGCGGCTGTCCTATCATTACTGGAAAGTAACCGGAGATGCCTCTGTATTGGATGAAGATTGGAAAAGAGCTATGGGTCTGATTGTACAGACGTTTAGGGAGCAGCAGAGAAAAAATTCGAAAGGGCCGTACCACTTCCAGAGGGCTGACGGGAATCCTCTGGATACACAATTTGCCGGCGGATATGGAAATCCAACCCAAAAGATAGGGTTGATCCATTCTATGTTCCGGCCTTCCGATGATGCTACCTTTTATCCGTTTCTTATTTCTTCCAATATGTTTGCAGTCGTGTCCCTCAGGCAGACCGCAGAAATCTTCAATGACGTTTTTAAGGACCGGTCTATGGCAAAAGACTGTATGGACCTCGCAAATGAAGTTGATGCAGCAATCCGTAAATATGGAATTTTGAAACATCCTGAAGCAGGCAGTATTTACGCCCTGGAGATAGATGGCTTCGGAAATGCCCTGTTCATGGATGATGCCAATGTACCCAACCTGCTGTCAATTCCTTATTTAGGATATGCTTCCGGGGAAGATGAAGTATACAGGAATACGAGGAAGTTTTCTCTGAGTAATGCCAATCCCTGGTTCAGTACAGGAAAATTTGCAAAGGGGATCGGAGGTCCTCACATAGGTGAACATAAAATATGGCCTTTAGGCCTGATTATGCAGGCCCTGACCACAGACCAGGAGGATGAGATCATCTATTGCCTGAAAACATTAAAAGCCACACATGCCGGAACCGGCTTCATCCATGAATCTTTTGACGTGAACGATCCCGGAAATTTTACGAGGTCTTGGTTTGCCTGGGCCAACACTCTGTTCGGCGAACTGATCCTTCATCTTTATAAAACCAGGCCGGGTCTGCTGCGCATGAAATTCTGAAATTATATCAGATGCCGCTATAACCTTCAGGTTTTTTCTGAAGGTTATGGGAATAACGTAATTGATGAGATCCGAACGAAAATTTACTCAGAGATCGTTTTTTGAATTTTCCTCGCTGGCTTTCTTCTTTTTATGAAGACAAAAATAAGTAAAGCGATAACCCACAGCGGCCAGATGGTCATCAGCAATACAATGATTTTCTGGATCAGATAGCAACCTTCGGCAAAAGCATTTTTCATGCTGTATATAAAACTGATCCTGTATTTATTGTCAATATGGGTTGTATTGGTAACCGCGATTTCCGAAACCCGGAGCTTGGGCTCTCTGATGAAAATGTCAACGGTGCTGTATTTGAGGCGGTCTGTAATATCCATATTAGCTAGTTGCTGCATATTATCCTCAGACATATTCTCGTCACTGAGCTTCACTTTGTCCTTGCTGCTTTTGAGTTCGGAAATATGATCAGCAGTGGTCTTCATTCTTTTTCTTTCAAGAGCAGCATACTGTATTTCCGCTGTAACATCTTCCGCACTGATCGTTCTTGAATTCAGGAACAGTTTTTTCGTGTTGATCAGCGTAAGGAATTCTCCGAGGTTAGCAGTCGGAATACGTACCTTCATTGAATTTTCCGTCTGGTATTTTTTAACGAGCATGGCATCCTTGTCGGACGTATTGTAGGTTTCTTCGGATAATACTGAGCTCTGCAAGTTGCTGTTGGTTACAAATCCGCCCATATCCTGAACGGTTTTTTCTATGGAGATGGTGGTTTCATATACATCCTGCACTTCCATATTCACGTCTGCGGTTTTTACGAACTGCTTATCCTTTACTTTCATGGTTGCTACCGAAGATATGCTGTCGGAAGTAACAGCGGCTGCAGAGTCTGCTGTGGCGGAAGCTTCATAATCTTTGCGGGCTGCTTCTCCCTTTTTACAGGAATATAAGCCTAATAGCAGAACAGAAGCCAGCGATAGTTGAATGCAAATGGTTTTCATAATGTTGATTTTTAAGGTTTGTCTTTTCCAAAGTTCAGGGTGAATCGTTTGTAAAGATTGAAAATCAAAGGCAAAAGCTTTGTAAAAAGAAATTCCGGTTCAATGGTTTGATATTAAGGGTTTTGTAAAACGTAGTATGAGGTAGGCATTGGTTTTCGGATTAATTTTTGCTACCTTTTAGGAATCAAACACAATCCATTTATTATGTCAAATACCTTTTCAAAAATCAGAAACGCAATAGAATTATTCCGGACTATAGATTTCGACCAGCTGAGTACCATTTCACAAAAAGTAAATCTGCCGAAGCTGATGGAGAATTTCTCCAAGCTGGATGATAAGCAGCTCAGCGGACTTATGAAAATGCTCGATCCCAATAAAAAGAAAAAAGAACTTCCGCCTATCGATGGTGACTTCTATGATATCTACCATACGCTAACGCCGGAACAAAGGGAAATCCAGCTGAAAGTAAGGGCTTTCATGGAAAAAGAGGTAAAACCTCTGGTAAACCATTACTGGCTAAGGGATGAATTTCCCCATGAGCTGATCCCGAAATTCCAGAAGCTGGATATCTGCGGGGTGACCTATGAAGGATATGGCTGCCCGGGAATGCCTTTCCTTATGGAAGGGGTGATTGCGATGGAAATGGCAAGAGTAGATGCTTCCATAGCAACCTTTTTTGGTGTGCAGTCAGGATTAGCAATGGGCTCTATCTATATCTGCGGATCTGAAGAACAGAAACAGAAATGGCTTCCACAGATGCAGAAGTTTGAGAAAATCGGGGCATTCGGACTTACTGAGCCTGAAGTAGGTTCCGGTGCAGCAGGCGGATTAACTGTTACCTGTAAGAAGACTCCGGAAGGATGGATACTGAACGGACAGAAAAAATGGATTGGTAACGCAACCTTTGCAGACCTGGTTATCATCTGGGCCAGAGACCTTGATGACGGAGAAGTGAAAGGGTTTATTATTGAAAAAGATAATCCGGGCTATTCCGTGGAAAAAATCAAAGGTAAGATGGCATTGAGAATCGTGCAGAATGGATTGATCACCTTAAAAGACTGCCTGGTAACGGAAGAAAACCGATTACAACATGCCAATTCATTTAAGGATACAGGAAAGGTACTGCGAATGACCAGGGCAGGCGTAGCATGGATGGCTACAGGCTGTGCAAGAGGTGCTTATGAAAGCGCTCTGGACTATACCCGCAAAAGAGAACAGTTCGGGAAACCGATCGCCTCTTTTCAGATGATACAGGGCCATCTTGTGGAAATGCTATCCAATCTTACGGCAATGCAGACCATGGTATTCAGGCTTTCTGAGATGCAGGATGAGGGGATTCTAAAAGATGAACACGCTTCATTGGCAAAAGTATTCTGTACGCTGAGGACCAGGGATATCGTTTCCAGGGCACGAGAGGTCCTGGGAGGAAACGGGATCCTGCTGGAGTATGATGTAGCAAGATTTGTTGCAGATGCCGAAGCGATTTACTCTTATGAAGGAACCAAAGAAATCAACTCGCTGATTGTAGGAAGGTCTATTACCGGATTCAGTGCATTTGTGTAGAGAAGAACAGGTGTTGAAGCGAATAAGCGATCGTGAATGATCAATTCGCTATGCTTGTGAATGATAATTTCATCCGGAATGAATTATACAAAAAGCCTTCTTCGGAAGGCTTTTTTGTGATCATATATAACATATATAAGTTGTAAAGGTCAGGATATTTTATCGATACAAAGATTAACTAATTAATATAGGAAATAAATTGACGAGCTTAGTGAATTGACCGTTTACTCTTAAATCCCCTCAATCCATCTCCTTTAATGTGATATTCTTTGATATCTTATAGGTCTTTTTCTTCTTATCAGGCTTCTCATCCTCTCCCAGTAATTTTCCCCAAGGCTGCAGCCCTTCAATTTTTTCAAATATAATTTTAAGGATGGCAATAGCCGGAATGCACAGAAACATTCCTGCAATTCCCCAGAGATGTTCGCCGACAAGAATTCCCAGAAATGAAAACAAAGCATTGATTTTTACCTTAGAGCCCACTACGAATGGCAGGATAATGTTTCCGTCAATGATATGCACCACGATATAGCCGATAACTACGTAGATACATGTGGAAGGTGTTCCTGTAGCAAAAGCAATAAAGCACGAAATAAACAGCGAAATAAAAATACCCAGATAAGGGATTACATTCAGTAATCCGGTGAGAACCGCCAGGAGGATCGCATATTTTACTCCTATGATAGAAAGTGCGATTCCTGTTAAAGTTGAAACAATGATGATCTGAAGGCATAATCCAATGATATATTTCTTTGTCATGATCCGGATTTCCGTAACGGCTTCCTGTACACTGGCTTTGTGTTTCTCGTTAAAGACCGTCAGAATGAAATTGTTCAATACCCTTCTGTAGTTCAGGATAAAGATGAAAAACAGGATGAAGAACAGGATAAAGCCTATGCCGGTAGAGAATATCCCAAACGTAAATCCTAAAATAACGCCTGAAGAGGACAACAACTTGCTCAATCCCTGGTCAATATAATCCAGCTGTTCCTTGATTTTTACATGGAATGTCTTTGAAACCCAACGCTGAAGATCATTGAATACGGTGTTGAATTGCATGCGTAAGCGCGGAAGGTCTTTGCTGAAACTGGAAAGCTGTGACCCGAAAAAATAAATCAGTCCCGTAAGGATAATCAGCATCAATAAAACAGCCGCCATCGTTGATAAAGATCTTGGGAGCCTTAATCTTTTTTCCAAAAAGGTTGCCAGAGGCAGAAAAAGCATGGCCATAAGAAAAGCAAGGAAAAATGGAGCGATGATGCTCTGCCCTAAAGCCAAAAGGTATCCAAGGCCTATAATGGAGATGACAACAAGCGTAAGCTTGAGGAGAAAAGGAAGTTTAAAATAATTCATATCCGATTGTGATTTTGCTACATAAAAATAAGAAAAACCTCATCATATACAGATGAGGTTTTAAAAAAAATATCGTTAAAATGATCATTATTGTAATAAATTACACAATACAGGGTCTTTAACCCTATTATCATCATTGATCAAAGTGAAATTTGATCACCCAATTACTGCTCAATGGCAATTTCAATTACTTCTTCCATCCGGCTTACGTAATGGACTTTCAGGTTTCTAAGGTAATCTTTTTTAATTTCTTCCACATCTTTCCTGTTGGCATCGCACAGAATCACGTCCTGTATTCCCGCCCTTGTAGCAGCCAGAAGCTTTTCTTTAATTCCGCCTACGGGAAGTACTTTACCTCTCAGCGTAATCTCACCGGTCATGGCCAGATGTGGTTTTACCTTTTTATTTTTATAAGAAGAAACCATAGAGGTCAGCATGGCAATTCCTGCAGAAGGGCCATCTTTTGGAGTGGCACCTTCAGGAACGTGTACGTGGATGTTTGTCTTATCCAGGTCATCTTGTGGGATGCCCAGGTCTTCATGCCTTGCCTTAATGTATTCAAGCGCAATCGTGGCAGATTCCTTCATTACGGTTCCAAGATTCCCGGTCATGGTAAGATTTCCCTTTCCGTTGCTCAGGATACTCTCGATATATAAGATATCACCGCCTACACTTGTCCAGGCAAGTCCGGTAACGACACCGGGAACACCCGTGATTTCCGACAGGCTTTTCGGTCGGGGAACACCCAGGATTCCGTCAATCTTATCAATTGAGATTTTAGGATTGTAATCCTTGAGGAGTGCAGTCTGCAGTGCTACCCAGCGTGCTATGGCAGCAATCCTTTTCTCCAGGGTTCTTACCCCGCTTTCTGAAGTGTGCGCTTCAATAATATGTTTCAGTTCATCGTAACCCAGCTTGAATGATTTAACATCAAGTCCGTTTTCCTGTTGCTGTTTCTTAATGAGGTGCCTTTTTGCAATTTCAATTTTCTCCTCTAGCGTATAACCGGCAATCTGTATGATTTCCATACGGTCGAGAAGCGGTGTCTGGATCGTAGACAATGAGTTGGCCGTAGCGATGAACATAACCTTAGACAGATCGTAGCCCATTTCCAGGAAATTGTCGTAGAATGATTTATTCTGTTCAGGGTCAAGGACTTCCAGTAATGCAGAGCTTGGATCGCCGTGAATTCCCTGCCCGACTTTGTCAATTTCATCCAGGACAATAACCGGATTGGAAGTCCCGGCTTTCTTAATCGACTGTAAAATCCTGCCGGCCATTGCTCCGATATAGGTTTTTCTGTGCCCGCGGATTTCACTTTCATCATGGAGGCCGCCTAAGGAAAGACGGACATATTTTCTCCCTAAAGCATCTGCAACAGATTTCCCTAAAGATGTTTTTCCTACTCCCGGAGGCCCGGATAACAGAAGGATAGGAGATTTCATGTTATTTTTAAGCTTCAGCACGGCCATGTGCTCAAGGATTCTTTTTTTGATGTCTTCAAGTCCGAAGTGGGCTTTATCCAGCACCTTTTCCGCTTTGGCAATGTCAAAAAGGTCTTTCGTATACGTTTCCCACGGAAGGTCGGTGAAAAAATCAAGGTAATTCCGCTGGACATTATAATCCGGCGAATTGGGATTCTGGCGCTGAAGGCGGGCAATCTCTTTCTGGAAATGTTCTTCCACTTCCGGAGACCAGGTTTTGGCTCTGGCTTTTTTTACCAGCTCTTCCGCATCGTTTTCAGGTCCGCCGCCCAGTTCTTCCTGGATGGTGCGGATCTGCTGGTTAAGGAAATACTCCCTCTGCTGTTTATCAAGATCTTTGGAAGTCTTCTGATGGATCTGGTTTCTCAGCTCCAGTTTCCTGAAATCTTCATGCATCATTTCATAGGACTTTTTAGCCCTTTCCATGAGGTTTTTCTCCTCCAGCAGTTTCTGTTTCTCAGATGACGGGAAATTGGAATTAGTACAGATGAAATTAAGCAGATCATCATTATTATTGATATTCTTGATCGCAAAATTGGCCGCATTCGGAATGTTTGGATCAAGTTCTATGATCTTTAATGCGAGATCTTTGATATTTTCGAGCAATGCGTCGTACTGCTCTGTATTTTTAGCCTTTGTATCTTTCAGACGTGTAATTTCAGCTTTAAAATAAGGCTGTTTCTCAACCATTTTCCTGATTTTGAAACGGTAAAACCCTTTTGTAATAGCCGTAATATTCCCTTCGGGAAGCTTGATGATCTTAATGATCTTTGCCATTGTGCCCACCTGAAAAATGTCTTTTTCATGTGGCTGTTCCACATCCGAATTTTTCTGGCTTACAATACCGATCAGGCTACCGCTTGTCTGAGCCTCTTCCAGCAGCTGTATTGAATTTTTTCTTCCGGCCGTAATGGGAATGACCACATTGGGGAACATCACCATGTTTCTTACCGGCAGGATGGGGAATATTTTTTGTTCGGAGTCCTGATCCGTTTCCGAAAAATCGGAAAGATTGATTTCTTCTGCTACAATATCAAATCCGTCATTGATCATTTCTTCTAAACTTATATCTTCAAATTCTGTCATAGGTTATTGAATGACAAATTGTCATTTCCATTTTTAAATCGTTAAGTACGGCGGCGGCAACATCCCTGAAAAACACATCATATGCCGTTGGGGATAAGAACGCACAAGACTTATGCCATTTGTTTTTTCGTGGAAATTACGGCCAAAATTTCCTTTTTTGCATTATTTGGATTTTAAAAATTAAAAAAAGGTTTCAGATTTCTGTAATTTCTTAAAAATGTGTATTTTCGCAAACTGATAAAAAACTATAATTTATATAATGGCAATTTTAGGACAGATTAGGAACAGACCTTGGCTTTTGATGGGAGTAATTGCACTGGCGCTTTTAGCGTTCCTGGTGAACCCGGACAGCATCGATAAGGTTTTTGGTAAAAATCCTGATGTTTTAGGAAAAGTAAATGGCGATAAGATCACCCGCGAAGAGTTTAATGATCAGCTTTTCGTGCTTCAGCAGCAGGCAGAACAACAGGGCCAGCCTAAGAACGGTCTTGAAGAGCAGGCGTGGCAATTGCTGGTGCAGTCTAAGCTTATCAAGCAGCAGTTTGAGAAGTTGGGCTTTGAAATGACAGACGATTATTTCTGGAACCAGATCCAGTATGATCAGATGTTTGCTCAGAACAAGCAGCTGTTTGATGAAAAAGGAAACTTTAAGACGCAGGAGCTTAAAAAACAGATCGAGGACATCAAGGCAACGAATCCAGAGGCATACAACCAGTGGCTGAAAACCAGAAAGTCTATTGAATACAGGCTGATGGCAAGACAGGTATTTGCCAATGTTTCCACAGGGATCACCACCGGAAAAAAAGAAGCTGAAGAGCTGATGAAAGAAAGAGATCAGCTGGCAGATATCGACTTTGTAAAAATCGATTATGCTACTTATCTTCAGAAAAACAATATCAAAGTAACTACAGCAGATCTTGCAGACTACATCAAGCAACATCCTGTAATGTTCAAAACAGAAGCCAGCAGAAATCTTGGGATCGTTTATTTCCCTTCTAAGCCAAGTGCGGCAGATGACGCAGCAGCTCAGAAGGAAATTACCAAATTGTTCTCAGGAGGTACAGATGCGAGCGGTGGTAAGGAGAATTTCCAGAATACGACGAATGATTCACTGTTTGTAATGGCCAATTCAGATATGCCGTTTACTAACCAGTATTTTAAGCCTGATCAACTGCCTCAGACAATCCAGGGGCCTATCACCACGGCAGCTATCGGCCAGACTTTCGGTCCTTACAAAGAGCAGAATTTCTATGTGGTGTCCAAGCTTATCGATAAGAAAACTTCAGACTCCACTTTATCCAGACATATCCTGATTGCCTTCAAAGGAAGTCCTGCAGGAGAGGGAGTGACCAGAACCAAAGAACAGGCTAAAAAATTAGCGGATTCTATCGGGGCAATCGTAAAGGCTAACCCTGCCAGGTTCACGGAATTCCTTAAATTATCCAGTGACCCTAACTCTGCTGCGCAGGGAGGAAGCCTTGGATGGACAACTCCTGAAACACCTTTTGTGCCTGAATTCTTACATTATCTGGCGAACAACCCTAAAGGAGCAACAGGTGTGGTAGAAACTCAGTACGGATATCATGTCATCAATATCGAAGATAAAAAACCGGGCGCTATGGCCTATAAAGTAGCCAACCTGGTAAAAGCAGTGAAGCCTTCTGACGCTACAGAAGCTGATACCGATAAAAAAGCAAGAAGATTCATCCAGCAAGTGCAGGGCAAATCATTCAATGATTTCGTGAATATTGCTAAAAAAGGCAATTACCAGTTCTCCAATCCTAAATCTGCTAAAAGGTTTGACGGACAACTGCAAGGTTTAGGAACCGATAAAGATGCAGAAATTCTAGCCTGGGCATTTGATAAGAAAAGGTCTAAAGGAGATACCGAGTTCTTTACCGTAGATGGTACCGGAGATAAGATCGTGGTTTACCTGAACGGTATCCAGGAAAAAGGAACTGCAGATCCTGAGTCTGTAAGAGACCAGATCGAGGTAATTGTGAAAAACAAGCTGGCTGCAAAACAGATTTCTGAAAAGATCAATGCAGCTAAAGCTTCAAACCTGGATCAGATTGCCAAATTGTTCTCTGTAACAAAACAATCTGCTCAGGTAAATCTTCTGAACCCTTCAGTGGCAGGAGCTATGGAACCTAAAGTGGCAGGAGCTGCCTTCGGTGTTGCGAAAGGAAAACTTTCCAAGCCGGTTGAAGGAGGAACAGGGGTTTATGTTGTTCTTAAAAAGAATGAGACTGTAAACAAGCAGCCGGGAGACCTGAAGCAGTTTACGGAAACCATTACACAGAGAAATGCAGGAATGTTTGGACAGGCTTGGTTAAAGAGTCTTCAGGACAATGCTGATATCAAAGATTACAGAATCGAAATCTGGAATAAACTGGGTTCTCAGCAACAATAAAAATAAATTTACATACCTATAGAAAAGTGGCAGAATTTTTGCCACTTTTTTTGTGGTTTAACACAGGGCAATACAGAAAAACATTAATTTAAAATGTGCTATATTTGCTCATAAGAAAAATTTAGCAAGTGAAGTTCAGTAAAGAATTAAAGGCAGGTTTAATTACGCTCTTAGCCATTGTTGGCTTTGTCGTATTATTTCAGTTTATGAAGGGCAGGAGCCTTTTTACTACCGACAATATATTTTACGCAAAATACAATAATGTGGAAGGGCTGGCGCAGTCTTCGCCCGTTTCAATCAATGGTCTTAAAGTGGGTCAGGTGGATAAGATCATTCCTCAGACTTCCAAAGACGGTAAAATTGATTTTATCGTAAAAATTACCATTGACAATAATTTTGAATTCTCAAAAAATTCTACTCTTGAAATCTTTGAACCGGGTTTGATGTCCGGAAAAGAAATGAGAGTTAATCTCGCTTATGGAGGCGCAACGGCAAAAGATGGCGACACGCTCAGAGGTGCATTCAAACTGGGAACGCTGGGAAGCCTTTCTTCTCAGGTAGGACCGGTAAAAGATCAGCTCCAGACCGTGCTGTACCGTGTAGATTCTCTTATGTCCAGTGCCAACCAGGTTGTGAATGCCCAAAACAGGGAGGAAATCAGGTTATTGCTGGCTAACCTTAACAAAACAGTAGCTGCACTGCAAACGACCGCCGGAAGTATCAACTCGTTGGTCGGGCACAATGATCCTAAACTGCAAAAGGTTCTGGATGATGCGAGCCTTACCATGCAAAGCGGAAAAGTTACTTTGGATAAGTACGGTACCTTAGCAGAAAGCATCGATACCCAAAAGCTGAATGCTACCATTGCCGATCTTGATACCACAGTAGGAAAACTGAACCAGGTAATTACAGGTATCGATAACGGACAGGGAAGTTTAGGTAAAATCATGAAAGATGACCAGCTGTACAATAATCTGAATGCGGCTTCCAATAATCTGAATCTGCTCATTGAGGACCTGAAAGCGAATCCGAAAAAATATGTAAACTTCTCGGTATTCGGGAAGAACAGTAAATAAACGAATAGGTAACCATGCAGTATATTGATAATATTGTTTTCCTCATTTTGCTGGTAGCAGGCTTTGGATTGTTTGCCAAAAGTTTGCAGAAAATATACAGGAACATTACGTTAGGAAGGGCCATCAATCGCAGCGACAGAAAAGACGAGCGTTGGGCTACCATGGCGCGGGTTGCCATGGGACAGAGCAAGATGGTTAAACGTCCTGTTGCCGGTGTCCTGCACCTGTTTGTTTATGTTGGATTTATTATCATTAATTTTGAACTGATTGAAATCGTTGTAGACGGACTTTTCGGGACCCATAGGTTCCTCGCGTCTATAATGGGTCACAATGTATATAATTTCTTTACAGCAACTTTAGAGATTCTGGCACTGCTTGTAGTTATAGGAGTGGTTATCTTTTTCATCCGCAGGAATTTCTACGGAGTAAAAAAGGCTGAACATGAAAGAACTCTTCGGATGGCCGAAACAGGATGCCAACTGGATTCTAATCATTGAATTTGCTTTAATGGTGGCTTTCTTTACCATGAACACCTCAGATTGGGTTTTGCAGCAACGAGGGTTACTGGCAGAACATGGAAGTTTCCCGGTTAGTGCTAATATTTTTGCACCTATTTTCAGCAATTTCGGAGACCGCTTTTTATTCTTTTCAGAAAGAGCGGCATGGTGGTTCCATTTTGTCGGGATCCTTTTCTTTATGAATTATCTGTATTATTCAAAACATCTTCATATCATCCTGGCTTTTCCAAGCACATGGTATGCTAACCTGGAGAAAAAAGGGAAATTCAATAATCTTGAATCCGTAACGAAAGAAATAAAACTGATGATGGACCCGAATGCTGATCCATACGCCGCACCTGCGGAAGGAGATGAAGCGGCGGCACCATCAAAGTTTGGGGCAGAAGATGTATTTGATCTTAACCAGGTCCAGTTACTCAATGCCTATTCCTGTACAGAATGCGGAAGATGCACCTCGGTTTGTCCGGCCAACATTACCGGCAAAAAATTATCTCCGAGATTAATCCTCATGAAGACCAGGGACCGCCTGGAAGAAGTAGGTAAGAATATAGATGCAAACGGCAAATTTGTAGACGACGGGAAGAAGTTGCTTAATGACTATATTACCAAAGAGGAACTTTGGGCCTGCACTACCTGCAATGCCTGTACGGAAGCCTGTCCTGTATTGCTGGATCCGCTTTCCATTATCTTTGATATGAGAAGGTTCCTGGTGATGGAGCAGTCTGCGGCACCACAGGAGCTTAACCTGATGATGGCCAACGTAGAAAATAACGCCGCACCATGGCAGTATAATCAGGCAGACCGTCTGAACTGGGCAAAGGATTAAGAATCAATTACGAAATCTGAAAATTTGAAAATTAATCACTTGTATTTTCAAATTTTCAAATTCATACATTTTCAAATTGAGAAAAAAAATGGATTTCAATATAAAAACAATGGCAGAATATGCTGCCGAAGGGAAGTCACCGGAAGTTTTGTTCTGGGTGGGATGCGCAGGAAGTTTTGATGACCGTGCCAAAAAGATTACCCGTGCATTTTGCAAGATCCTGAATAAAATCGGGGTTGAATTCGGGGTACTCGGGCAGGAAGAAAGCTGTACAGGAGATCCTGCCAAGAGAGCCGGTAACGAATTTGTATTCCAGATGATGGCGCTTACCAATATTGAGGTACTGAATGCCTACGAAATCAAAAAGATTGTTACGGCATGCCCGCACTGTTTTAATACCCTTAAGAATGAATACCCGAGCTTGGGCGGACATTATGAAGTTCTTCACCATACCCAGTTCCTGAAAAATCTTATGGAAGAGGGAAGGCTGAAGATTGAAGGCGGATCTTTCAAAGGTAAAAAAATCACATTCCATGATCCTTGTTACCTTGGCCGTGCCAATAACGAATATGAAGCTCCCAGGATGCTTCTTGAAAAATTGGATGCCGAATTGGTAGAAATGAAGCGTTGCCGAAGCAACGGACTTTGCTGCGGAGCCGGAGGAGCACAGATGTTTAAGGAGCCTGAAAAAGGCAGCAAAGACATCAATATCGAAAGAACTGAAGAAGCACTGTCGTTCGAGCCGAAAGTGATTGCTACCGGATGCCCGTTTTGCAATACCATGCTTACCGATGGAGTGAAACACTTTAACAAAAATACGGAAGTAGCCGTAAAAGATATTGTAGAACTTCTGGCTGAAGCAGAAGATTTATAAGATTTGATTAAATAACGTACAGAATGAATGAGAACCCGGAATTTCCCGGGTTCTTTTTCTTTTGTCATGAATAATTCATAAATTTATACTTTAAAATATTGGAAATGAAAATTGAAGAATCCAGCATTGTAGAAACCAACGACTACAGAATCATCATATATCCTGCATCCAGGCCTTTCAGCACCAAAGAAGCCAAAACCATTACGGAGAAACTGTTTGATTTCCTGGCCACCTGGGCTGCTCACGGGAAACCGCTGAGTTCCTCTTTTAAAATAGAGAAGAACCAGTTTATTGTCATCTGTGTAGATGAAGAAAAAGAACTGGCTTCAGGCTGCAGCATAGACGCCTTGGGAAAACTAATGAGGGAAATTGACGGTGAGTACCAACTGGGACTTTTTGACCGTATGAAAGCAAGCTACGTAGAAAACGGAGAGGTGAAAACTTTGAAACTACAGGATTTTAAATCTAAAATAAGAAGCGGGGAGATTTCCAGGAATATTGAAGTTTTTGATTTTTCAAAAAATACCTATCTGGAATTCCTGAGTAATTTTTTACTGCCTTTTGATAAAAGCTGGGCTGCTTCGATACAATAAAGATCATCATCAGTATAAAATAAAAAAGTGGAAGGAGTTCCACTTTTTTCGTTTTAGTATATTTGCATGGAATCTGACCGCTTACCCTGCTTTGATAAGATTAACACATGCCCAGAATACTTTTTTTAACCACAGCCCACCGGTACAATGACGACCGGATTTTATACCACCAGGCAAAAGAACTGAAAAGCAGGGGATATGATGTGAAAATCTGTAGCCTCAGTTCGGAATATCAGGGCTGTATTGACGGAATTGAAATTGAATCCTATCCGGTGCTGGATCAAAGCTCAGATGAAAAAACCAGGCTATTTAAGGAGGTCTGCAATACTTTTCGTCCGGATTGCATCATCGGATCAGAGCCTCTCGCGATTATTGCGGTTAAAGAGTATCGGAAAAGGCATAGAACCAGCCTCATTTATGATATTACCGAGTGGTACCCGTCAATGAGAATGGTCCGGGAATATTCTTTTTTCCTGAAGATATTTCATACGCTTAAATTCCTGATGATCCAGCTGTATGCCGGGTATCTCAGCACGCATTTTATATTTGGTGAAAAAACCAAACGGTTTCCTCTGGCTTACTGCTTTCCGTTTAAAAAAAGCATTATTCTTCCTTATTTCCCGGACGACCAATATATTTATACAAGTATCAGGCAACCTGAAGCCGGTAAAATAAAGCTGTGTTACACGGGGCAGATCTCAGAAGAAAAGGGAATAGGGAACTTTTTTAATGCGGTTGACCGCCTTCGGAAGCTTAGGCCCGGGCTGCAGATCTCCATACTGATCATTGGCGGTGCCCGGACAGAAAAAGATCAGGCCTATTTTGAAACTCTCCTCAAGAAATACCAATGGCAAGACATCAGCATCCGCAAGCCGGCCTCTTTTGAGACTTTTACCGAAGCATATTCGGAAGCGGATATCTGCTTTGATCTCAGGGAGATCAATTTTGAAAACCATCATTGTCTTCCAATCAAGATATTCTATTATGCTGCTTCCGGCAAACCGGTGATCTACAGTGATCTTAAGGCAACACGGCGGTTTGTGGATATTTCAAGGTTCGGATTTCTGGTTGATCCTGAAGATGCGGATGCTATAGCTGAAAAAATCATAACTTATATAGATAACCCGACACTTTATAAGGCGCATGCGCATGGGGCAAGAGCTGTATTTGAAGAACAGTACAACTGGGCTACCATTAAAAATTCATTTGTGGATTTCGTAAAACAATCAATGCTCAAATGAAACATGCAACCCTCCTGAAAACGTTTGTTTCCCGCTTCTTAATTCTGATACTGAATTTTGGGCTGGTGGTCTATTCCACGAATGTTTGGGGCAGTGAAGGAAAAGGGGTGATCTCTATTGTCATTGCCGACTTAACGGTGATCAGTTTTTTTGCGAGTATTTTCGTAGGCAGCAGCATCACTTATTTTGCGCCCAAGTACAAAACGGAAGAGATCCTGCTGTATGCCTATGCCTGGTCTTTGCTGATTGGGATTACCATGCCGCTGCTGTTCGCCTTTACGAAAAATACCGTGCATTTAGGATATCTTACCGGCCTGTCAGTTTCGTCATCGCTGCTGGCGGCCAATGTCAATCTGTTTGTAGGTCAGAAGAACATCAGGATGTTTAATGTATATACGATCCTGCAACAGGCGGTTCATATTGCTTTTATTGCTCTCCTTGTGTATGGGATTGGCTTCACTTCGGTTTCTGCTTATTTTTTAGCCCAGATCGTCTGCTACAGCGTGCTGTTCTTTGCCAGTCTCTATCAAATCATGAAGGGCAGGCCACTGCCAAAATTTTCTGTCTCCGGTCCTGTATTGAATTCTTTGTTCAATTATGGCTGGAAAACACAACTGAGCGCTTTTTTTCAGTTCCTGAATAACCGGTTGTCCTTTTATTTCTTGGAATATTTCCGGGGCATGATGAGTGTAGGCGTATTTTCTGTCGGCGTAGCGTTTTCAGAGGCTATATGGACGGTCAGCAGGAGCCTTTCGGTGATCTTATACGCTGATGTGGTTAACAGTAGCAATTCGGATACGGCTATCCAGAAGGCTAAAGTGTCGATGAGAATCAGTTTCCTGGTCACTTTATTGTTTATCACCATCATTCTTTTGGTTCCGTCTCATTGGTACGCCCTGATCTTCGGAAAAGATTTTTCACAGGTCAAGAAAATTACGCTGCTGCTGGCTCCAGGTATTATGGCTATTGCAGTCAGCAATATCATCGGATACTATTTTGCCGGGATTAACAAATTGCGGATCTTAAATATGAAATCACTAATAGGGCTTATCTTTACTCTGGTTTCCTCTTTCATTATTATTCCGCGGTGGGGGATTGCGGGGGCCTGCATCATTACCTCTGTTTCCTACTGTCTTTCCTCATCTCTGCTGTTCTGGAGATTTTATCAGGAAACTCCATTTTACTTCAGCGATTTTATTCTTTCCAGGGCGGAAATACGGATATTAGTGAATAAATTCTTGAAGAAATAAAACTTAAGTTTTATCTTTGTTGGGATGAGAAACGTCTTCTTCGGTACAGCACTGGTCCTTTTCGCACTTCTGAGTTGCAGGAGTGACGAAGACTCTATCCAGAATATTGATCAGATCCTGGATATTTATATTAAAAACAGTGCAGGGCAGGATTTACTGAATGCCAAGAAAAACGGTTCTTTTTCTGGATATACAATGACCGACCTATTTGGGACCATAGATAATGCGCCGGTAAACAATACGCTTAAGGTAACTGCTGACTCCCTGTATTATATCGAGTATATTGCAGGAGCAAGACGGATCACGCTGGATTCGGTGAGTCCGGACAACAGGACCTATCACTCCAGAATTGCTCTGGCTTTAAGAAGGACACAGAATAATGTAACAGATACCATCAATGACACCCTTGAAATCCAGTATCGCTGGACTCCCTCAGTCTTTGAAGTCTCGAAAGTCTATTACAACAAAAACCTTAAATTTACCAAGCAGCCAGGATCTCCCAACGTGGTTACTATCATAAAATAAAGTACATTTGCAAATGATTAGCTCTAAAAAAGCTAATTTCTAATATTTAACATCTCAACACAATGTTACAGGTTAATTTTTTGCGCGACAATAAAGAACGCGTTTTAGAAGGTCTTAAAAAAAGACAATTCAAGAATCTTGAGTTGGTAGATGAAGCGATCGCTACTGACGATGAAAGAAAAAAAGTTCAGTTTGAACTGGATTCCCAGCTTTCCGAGATCAACAAGATCTCCAAAGAAATCGGTCTTTTAATGAAAGAAGGGAAAAAAGAAGAAGCTGAATCCGCGAAATCTAAAACCGCACAGTACAAAGAGTCGAGTAAAGAATTGCAGTCCCAGTTGGAGATCAAAGAACAGGCTTTACTGAATATCTTATATCAGATTCCTAATATTCCTTATGAGCTGGTGAAAAATGGGGCATCTGCCGATGATAATGAAATTATTTATCAGTCTCATGATGTTGAAGGATTGGGAGAAGGTGCCATTCCGCACTGGGAACTGGCCAAGAAATACAATCTCATCGATTTTGAGCTGGGGGTAAAAATTGCTGGCGCAGGATTTCCCGTATACCTCGGGAAAGGGGCCAGGTTGCAGCGGGCTCTTGTCCAGTATTTCCTCGATAAAAATATCGAAAAGGGATATATGGAGGTCAATCCGCCCCACGTAGTGAACGAAGCATCCGGATACGGAACAGGACAGCTGCCGGATAAGGAAGGGCAGATGTACCATATCGGTCAGGATGACCTTTACCTCATTCCTACAGCGGAAGTTCCGGTAACCAACCTCTATAGGGATGTATTGCTGGATGAAAAAGACCTTCCGATAAAAAATACGGCTTTTTCCCAGTGCTACAGACGGGAAGCGGGAAGCTACGGAGCCCATGTACGGGGACTGAACCGTCTTCACCAGTTTGAAAAGGTGGAGATTGTAAGGATCGAAAAGCCTGAAAATTCCTATGCTGTCCTTGAGGAAATGGTAGAACATATCAAGGAAATCCTGACAGACCTTGAGTTGCCTTACAGAGTGTTAAGGCTTTGCGGAGGCGATACAGGTTTTGCTTCTGCTATGACCTATGACTTTGAAGTCTGGAGTGCAGCCCAGGAGAAGTGGCTTGAAGTAAGCTCCGTTTCCAATTTTGAAACGTTCCAGGCCAATCGTCTGAAATGCCGGTACAAGGCCGACGGGAAATCTCAGCTGGTACATACCCTGAACGGCTCAGCTATGGCACTGCCAAGGATTATGGCCGCTTTGCTGGAAAACAATCAGACGGCAGAAGGCATCAGGCTTCCGAAAAAAGTCGCTGAATACGCGAGATTTGATTTGATCAGTTAAAAATATTCGTCAATTTATTGAAAGAAATAAACCCCCGTTGTATTTACAATGGGGGTTGTTATAAACTATAATATATTTCTTAATGGCAATTCGTGCCACTATGATTATGCGTACTATGGTCTCCAGGCAGATGACAATCCCCCTGATTATCCTTTGAAACCGTCATGGCTTCAGCCCGGGGAGAAATGTACGGAATTCCCAGTTCCAGGCCTCGTACAATAAATAACCCACCCAGTATAATCATCACGATGGGAACCGCTTTCAGGACTTTAATCCTGAATGCCTGATTCATCAGGTTTCCGACCAGAACTACCGCGAACATGAACGGAAGTGTTCCCAATCCGAATAAGGCCATATAAACGGCTCCCTGCCATATCCCGCCACTGGCAAGGCTTGCAGTGAGTGCCATGTAGACCATTCCGCAAGGAAGGAACCCATTCAGGATACCGGTTGTAAATCTGGAACGGTAGTCTGCTTTTTGAAGCAGTCTTCCGAGATTCGATTTTACAGAGAATAAAAATTTTGAAAAGAATGGGATCCTTGAGGCAAAATCCTTTCCTCCAAAAGAAAAGACAGCCATGACAATCAGCAGGATGCCCACAGCAATGGTCAGATACTGCTGTATGCCTGCCATTTCAAATCCTTCACCGATGATTCCCAGGACAGCACCCAGCAGAGCATACGTAAAAATACGACCGAACTGATAGGTGAGGTTCTGCAGGTAGAAATTGGTGGCCTGTTTCTTCGTTAAGCCCATCGACAGTGCAATGGGTCCGCACATTCCCACACAGTGGAAACCTGAAGCGAATCCCAATCCAATGGCCGATACTATAAGTGCTATTTCCATATCACATCAAAGTCCATCCGGTAGTCTGTCTTATCTTTAGTCCACATCAGTCTCAGGGTGTAATTCCCCGGTTTCAGTACCTGCGCCGGGATTGTAAAGGACTGTGACGGATTCAGCTGTACAGATTTCTTTACATCCAGGTTCTGGTCATCTGTTCTGTTCAAAACAAATTTAACGGAGGTATTGGAATTATTGTAATCTTTTGGGAAAGATATGGTAATACCGCCTGCGTTCTGTGTATACTGTGGTTTTTCCTCCAGTTGATCCGCTCTCTTCTTGGCATCAATCACATCCTGGTATTTCAACTCTTCCTCGTAATAGTTATCTGTTACCATTTCGGAATTTTTCTGGCCGTTAGGGAACAGGAACATCATGGAAAGTATAAAGATTATAAAGGCTGCCAGTGCGATTACCACACCGTGGCCCCAACTAAAATTTTTCATTTCTAAAACTTAAAATTGCAATTTAAAAGGTCCTTCAAAATACGTCTGGTAAGAGTCGATCAGCTTACCTTTCATATCATAGACACCGATGGTAATATTCTGTTTGGACAGCTTCATTTCGCTTTCCGGAAAGCTGATATTAATGGTTCCTTTGGATATTTTATCCCGGTCCACCTGTATTTTGCTTGAGGCACTGTACGTGATTTCACCATGTGCAGGTTCAATGACCTTTACCGTTACTATTTTTTTGTCATTCGTCTTATTGAGGAATGTATAGTTATAGGTATTGGTAATTTTACCGTCCCTTACAAAAAAGGTGCTTCCTGCAGGCTTGATGAACTTGGCTTCCATTTCTCCCCTGTTATACAGCAGGTATCCCAGGAATCCCATCAGGAAGATGAGAATAATGGTAAAGCCTTTCATCCTGCCGGTAAATTGGAAGGAGGTCTTATTTTCAATTTCATTTTCCGAAGCGTAGCGGATCAGGCCTTTCGGTAATCCTACTTTTTCCATGACTTCATCACAGGCATCAATACAGGCGGTACAGTTCACGCATTCCAGCTGCTGTCCGTCCCTGATATCAATCCCGGTAGGACAAACCACCACACACTGATGACAGTCGATACAGTCTCCTTTCCCGGCAGCTTTCCTGTCTTCTCCTTTCCTCCATTTCGCCCTGTTTTCTCCACGGTTGAAATCATAGAACACATTGATGGTATCTTTGTCGATCAGCACACCCTGCAGTCTTCCGTAAGGGCATACCAGCGTACACACCTGCTCCCTGAACCATGCGAAGACAAAATAAAATGCTGCTGAGAATAGGACCATCACAATAAAATTGGTCGGATGGGCAAAAGGCCCTTCGGAAACAATTCTGAACACTTCACGGTAGCCCACAATATACATGAACATGAAATGCGTTATGATGAGTGAAATGATCACATAAATGCTCCATTTAAGGCTGCGCTTCCAGATCTTTTCGCCGTTCCATTCCTGCCTGTCAAGTTTCATCTGCTTGTTTCTGTCCCCTTCAATCACATATTCTATTTTCCGGAAAATAAATTCCAGAAAAATTGTCTGAGGGCATATCCACCCGCAGAAAATTCTCCCGAAAGCAATCGTAAATACAATGATGAATATCAGGGATGCAATAGCACCTAACGTAAGGATGAAAAAGTCCTGTGGATAGAAAGGCTGTCCGAAAATATAAAATTCACGGTCTATGACATCAAATAACAGAAACGGGTTTCCGTTGATACTGATGAACGGGGTAGCAAAATAGACCGCTAATAATACATAGCTTACGATATTTCTATAGTTGGTAAATTTACCTTTCGGTTTCCGCGGAAAGACCCATTTCCTCTTTCCGGATTGTTCCATAGTTCCTATAGAATCCCTATATGTCTCAGGGTCCAGAACCTGGCCCTGTCCGCCGCGTACTTCTACTTCTTCTATGTTTGACATGTTTTTATACTCTATTTAAAAATGAAAAAACATAATTTGTTACTATTTTTTCTTCTAATAACAAATTATGTTTTCTTCATAGGTTTCTAATTTAAATTTAAATTATTCTTTCTCCCAATGTGCTTCTGTTCCCTGAGGAGCGGCTCCGCCCTGAGCAGGGGTAATTGGAGGCTGTTCCTGGTTGATATGGTATACATAAGCAGCAATCTTTTCAATTTCTGCTCCGGAAACCTCTCCGTTTTTACCGAATGGTCTCATCGCAGGGTTATTTGGTGAACCATTCCAGTCCATATGGAAAACGTTTTTAAATAAAGTTTTCTCAGGCTGGTTGATCCAGTAGTTATCCGTAAGGTTAGGTCCAATTCCTCCTCTTCCGTCTTCACCGTGGCATGATGCACAGTTTGTTTTAAAAAGCTCTTTTCCGTCTGCGATATTATCAGCTGAATATTTAGCTGTTTCAATAGTTACAGGAGGCTGGTTCTTTTCATATTCTGCGATGCTTGCAATCTGCTCTTTATATTCAATTTCGTACTCACTGATAGGATGGGCGAAATCTGTGAAAGAGTAAGCTGCTACATACAGAATACAAAAAGCAGTCCCAAAGTAGAATAAACCTACCCACCATTTCGGAAGCTGATTGTCCAGCTCCATAATTCCGTCGAAACCATGGTCGATAAGGATATCCTTTTCTTCAGATGCTGTTTGCTTTTTAAAGGCAGCATCATAAAGCCTTTTGAAATAAGGGATTCTTTTTTCTGCCAGGTAAGCGGCTTTTTCTTCCTGTGATAACCTTTTGAATTTATTATTTTCAATCAAATCGCCGATGGCACTGTGGATAAAGGCTAAAATACCTGCAATAACCACTGTCCCCCAGAAATATGGTGAACCTAAAAACGTGTAGCTCTGTACAAACAGATAATAAAAAACGATTAAAAGTCCGATTATTATTAAAATGTTTACGAAAACCGGTGTCCTTTGTTTCATAATGGTTGTTTAATTTTTAGAATTCAATTCATCTTCATCATCCTGCAGAGGGGCCTCTTCTTCTTCGCGGTAATATTTTTTTGGCCTGCTGAATACATAGATGACCAGCGCTACGAAGAACAGCATAAAGAAAATCAGAGCCAGCGTCTGGTAAAAACCAGCATTGTCTGTATTGGATAATATATCTTTAAAGTTCTGAGGAATCATGCTTGAACCTTTTAATGTTAATTATTACTTGCTGTTTTTATTTCGGTTGTCTTAATATCCGTTCCTAATCTCTGAAGGTAAGCGATCAATGCTACGATCTCTTTTTTCTCCAGTTCGCCCTGAGGTCTCTTCGCATAAGCCTGTTTAAGGTCATTTGCTTCAGAGAAAATATCTCTTACGATTTTAGCAGACTGGTTATTGGCCCATTGGTTAGCCGTATCGATCTCAGCTTTGGTGTACGGAACATCGAAAACATTTTTCATCAGTACCATTTTGTCCACCATTTTAGATCTGTCCAGGTTGTTGGCTATTAACCAAGGGAAACGCGGCATAATAGAACCTGCAGAAGTTGATCTCGGGTTATACATATGTTTGTAATGCCATGAACTTGGGTTTTTACCACCTTCTCTCTGTAAATCCGGTCCGGTTCTCTTAGATCCCCATAAGAATGGTCTGTCATATACGAATTCCCCGGCTTTTGAATACTGTCCGTTTTTACCGTTGAACCTCACGATCTCATCTCTGAATGGTCTTACCATCTGGGAGTGACAGGAGTTACACGCTTCACGGATGTAAATATCTCTACCTTCAAGCTCCAGCGGTGAATAAGGTTTCACGGCTGAGATAGTCGGTACGCTTTTCTTTAAGGATAGGGTAGGGATAATTTCTACCATACTTCCTATAGATATCGTTAATAGGGAAAGGATTCCCATGATAGCCGGAGTTCTCTCCAGCCAAAGGTGAGTTCCTTCTCCTTCTTTACGCTTCCCGCTGATGTTAGCCAAAGCAGGTGCTTCTGCTGGAACTTCTTTCTGGAATGATCCTTTTCTTGCAGTGGCTATCAGGTTGATCACCATTAAGATTCCTCCTGAGAAATACAGGAATCCTCCTACGAATCTCATTTTAAAGTAAGGGATGATCGCCGTAACCGTATCTAACCAGTTTTTCCAAACCAGGGTTCCATCCGGGTTAAACTGCTTCCACATCAGTCCTTGTGTAAATCCGGAGATGTACATTGGTACCGCATAGAAAATAATCCCTAATGTTCCTAACCAGAAATGCCAGTTAGCCATTTTTACTGAATATAATTTCGTTCTCCACAGGATCGGGATCAGATAATAGATTACCCCGAATGCCATGAAACCGTTCCAGCCTAATGCTCCTAAGTGAACGTGACCAATAACCCAGTCGGTAAAGTGACCGATTTTGTTAATGTTTTTGGTTGCTAAAAGTGGACCTTCAAAAGTCGCCATACCGTAGCATGTTACCGCTACTACAAAGAATTTAAGAATTGGATTTTCCCTTACTTTATCCCACGCTCCCCTTAAGGTAAGAAGACCGTTCAGCATTCCTCCCCAAGACGGTGCGATCAGCATGATGGAGAATCCTGTACCCACTGCCTGAGCCCATGCCGGGAGCGCAGTGTATTGAAGGTGGTGAGGTCCGGCCCAGATATATACGAAGATCAGTGACCAGAAGTGGATGATCGACAGTTTATAGGAGAATACCGGTCTGTCAGCTGCTTTAGGAAGGAAGTAATACATCAGACCCAAAACAGGTGTAGTAAGGATGAAAGCAACCGCATTATGCCCATACCACCACTGTACGATGGCATCTTTTACCCCCGCATAAGCAGAATAAGATTTCCATCCGGTGAAAGACAACGGAACTTCCAGGTTATTGAATATATGAAGCATCACCACAGCAATCCACGTTCCGATATAGAACCAGATGGCCACATAGATGTGTCGTACTCTTCTTCTGGCAATTGTCATGAACATGTTGATACCGAACACAATCCATGAGAAAGCAATTAAAATATCAATCGGCCATTCGTGCTCTGCATATTCTTTTGAGGTGTTGATCCCCATAAAGAACGTAATATAAGCCGCAATGATCATGATCTGCCAGGACCAGAAATGGATCCATGACAAAGTATCGCTGTACATTCTTGTCTTAAGCAGCCTTTGCAGCGAGTAATATACTCCCACAAATACACTGTTACAAACGAAGGCGAAAATTACAGTCGTGGTGTGTAGCATCCTGATTCTCCCGAATCCGAATGCTCCCTGTGTATTAATCAGTCCCTGAATATTACCGGAAGCCAGACTTCTGATGGTCGTATCGTCCGTTCCGAATAAAAATTCCGGAAGCTCCGGGTAGAAAAGCATCAGCGCTGCCGTCAGCCCGAATAAGAATCCTATGATCCCGAAAGTCACGGTCGCATACAAAAACGCCCGGACAATACTGTTATCATAACTAAACTTTTGTGTTTCCATATCAACTATTCACTTTTATCTTCAATTTTACTTTTTTCTTGCGTTTCATCATTATGATTCTCATCATCATTCTCTTTTTCTTCCTTAATTTCATCAGAATCAAAGAGAATCCTTACAGCCGGTGATTCGTCATCTTCAAACTGTCCTTTTCTGGCGTTAATAATGAAAACGACCAGGAAAACTGCAGCCAAGGAAACACTGCATAGGATCATTAAATATAGAATATCCATTTGGATAACAAAATTAACCTATTTTCGGGTTTCAAATTTAATGAAAAATAATGATATTCATCACGAAATAGCGCGTTTGGCTAATTTAAAATCAGTCTAAATAACGGGGTTTTAAGCGTTTTTCCTGAAATATTTCCTCCCCAGTATCCAGGTAGAAAGCGTGGTAAAGGTGACCACTGTAATGGAGCTGATCGGCATGATGATAGCAGCGAATAGAGGGTGCATATGGCCTGTAACAGCGTAACTTAATCCGACAATATTGTAAAGAAAACTAATTATGAATGTCATTTTAACAATGGTGATCGAACCTTTGCATACATTGAGGTAGTGGTCCAGATTCACCACCTGGTCTCCGTTCATAATGACATCCGAGGATGGGGTGAATGTATTGGTATCATCGGAAATGGCAATTCCCACATTGCTTTGCTTAAGAGCTCCGGCGTCATTCAGTCCGTCGCCCAGCATGGCAACCCTCAGGCTCCTGTTCTGAAGCTCCTGTATGTAATTCAGTTTATCTTCAGGGTTTTGGTTGAAGGCCATGCCTTCACATTTCGGAATAAGCTCTTTGAGTTGGTTTTCCTCCGAAGCATTATCTCCGCTAAGAATGAATATTTTGTATGCCATAAGCCTGCTGAAAAGAGACTTAAGGTTTTTGCGGTATTCATTTTTAAAGATGAATTTACCGATATACTCATTATTTTTACTGATGTAAACGGCTGTTTCCAGATTCTTTGATTCCTGACCGTTGTATTTTGCAGAACCGATCTTGTAAACATTGCCGCGAACCTTTGCTTCATATCCTTTTCCTGAGAGTTCCGCAAAGCTTTCTACAGGGAAATACTCATCGCTGATTTCTATAAATTCATAGAGGGATTTAGATAGCGGATGATTTGAATTTTTAAGCAGTGTTTTGATGTTCAGCAGGTCGAACTCGCTGATTTCAGAACCTTCGTATTTGATATTCGACTTCTTGCGCTGGGTAATTGTCCCCGTTTTATCAAAAACTATCGTATCCAGTTTCGCGATCTTTTCAATCGTTAAAGTGTCTTTGACATAAAATTTATTCCTGCCCAGTATTCTCATGATATGCCCGAACGTAAACGGCGCCGATAAGGCTAGTGCACATGGGCAGGCGATAATCAGGATGGCAGAAATCACCTGGAACATTTTTTCCAGATCAATGAATGACCAGTAAATTCCTGAAATGATGGCAATGCCTAAAATAATGAAAGTGAAGTATTTACTGATGTTGTTGGTGAGTGTGTCAAGTCCTGTTTCATGTTTTTTAAAAGCCTCCTTATTCCAGAGTTGCGTCAGGTAACTCTGGTCTACATTTTTAATCACTTCCAGCTCAAGCGAAGACCCGATCTGCTTTCCGCCGGCAAAAATTTTGTCCCCCGGCTGTTTGCTGATGCTCACACTTTCTCCGGTTATGAAGCTGTTGTCGATGTTTCCCTCTCCGCTGATCAGGATGGCGTCTACAGGGATGATTTCCTGGTTACGGACCAGAATCCTGTCACCGACTTTAATTTCAGAAAGCAGGATATTGTCCTGTTTTCCGTTGAAGTCTACCTTCGTAACTGCAATAGGATAGAAGGATTTATAATCCCTGTCATACGAAAGTGCGTTGTAGGTCCTTTTCTGAAAGATTTTTCCCATCAGCATAAAGAACAGAAGCCCGCATAAGGTATCAAAATAACCCGGACCGTAATCTGTAGCGATTTCATACACGCTTCTTCCGAAAAGAACCAGGATACCCAGAACGATCGGAACGTCGATATTGACAATTTTATTTTTAAGTCCGTACCAGGCGGATTTGTAATAATCTGAAGCAGAATAAAATACGACCGGACACGCCAGTAAGAACATCAGGGTCCTGAAAAGACCTTTGTAATGGTCCATCCAGTAATCTTCTCCGCCGATGTATTCGGGAAATGCCAGGAACATCCCGTTTCCGAACGCAAAACCGGCAATGGCAAACTTTACAAGAAGCGATTTGTCAAGATGGTCGACGTTTTTGTCGGCTGTTTCAAGGCTGATAGCCGGTTTATACCCTAGGTTGGTGAGGAAGCTGGCTAATTCGCTTAATTTTAATTCCTTATGATTGAAGGAGATCTGCAGGGTTTTCCTGGTGAAATTGACCTGTGAATACTTAATATTCTTGTTAAGGGTATGGAGGCTTTCCAGGAGCCAGATACAGGAAGAACAGTGGATTACCGGAATCTTGAACGTCACAAGGCTGGTATCACCTTCTGAAAAATCGGTTATTTTTTCAAAAATTTCCGGGGTATCCAGATAGTCAAACTGAGACGTATTTTCAATCACCCGGGCGGATACCCGCTCTTTTATTAAGTTCGTAAAAATTAGTAAGATTATTCGTGTTCAGAATTTCATAGACCGATTTACAACCGTTGCAGCAGAAAGTCTTTTCATCGAATAAAATTCTTTCTTTTTCTATCCCTTGACCACAATGAAAACAGTTCTCGCTCACCTCCATAAAATATTGAGATACAAAATTATAACAAATTTTTTTGTTTATCGAATCAAAATGTTCTATTTTTGTGATAAATGTCATATAAAATGTCGCAGGAACAACAGATTGCTATTGAAGATAGGTTCGCCAGAGTTTTTAATGATAAATCATTTAAGGAAAGACTTTCCAGTGCAGATTTCGATAAATATATCAAAGCCAAGAAGAAACTCAGCTTTCAGAAACACGATACGATTTTTGAAGATGGAGAAACTCCGAAAGGGGTTTATTTTTTGGAAAAAGGAGCTGCTAAATTATCCAAATCCGGAGCATTCGGAAAAGACCAGATTCTCAGGTTTATCAAGGAAGGAGATATTATAGGCTATCGTTCTTTACTTTGCGGGGAAAATTTCCAGGCGAAGGCTGAGGCGATGACTGAAATTGAATGTACTTTCCTTCCTTCAGATATTTTCATGCACCTTTTGGAAGTGGACCCTCAGCTGTCTTTCGTAATGCTTCAGAAAATTTCTTATGAACTTGGAGAATCCTCCAATACCATTACTTTCCTGGCTCAGAAAACCGTACGGGAGAGACTTGCGGAAATTCTAATCCTGCTTGAGCAGAAACTGGGCGTTGATCCTGAAGGGTTTATAAAAATCTCTCTTACACGCGAGGAAATCGCCAATATCATCGGTACTGCTACAGAAAGTGCCATCCGCCTGATCTCCGAATTCAAACAGGATAGCCTGATTGAAGTGGACGGGCGAAACATCAAGATTCTCAACCACGACAAACTCATGAAACTCGGTCACGTAGTTTTATAATCCATACACATACAGGTCGGCGAAAGCCGACTTTTTAACTTTTAATATAGATCTATTATGTCTGTTCATTCTGAAATTAAGAAAGTTACGACGGAAACCTTACGGAAAATGAAATTCGATAAGGAAAAAATAACCATGCTCACTGCCTATGACTTCACCACGGCAAAAATGGTGGATGCAGGAGGAATTGATGCAGTTCTGATCGGAGATTCCGCAGCCAATGTAATGGCCGGTTTTGAAACCACCTTGCCTATCACGCTGGACCAGATGATTTATCATGCCCAGAGTGTGGTAAGAGGTACAGACCGTGCGCTGGTTGTGGCTGACCTTCCGTTCGGGACTTATCAGAGTAATCCTGAAAAAGCACTGGAATCTGCCGTAAGGATGATGAAGGAAGGCGGTGCCCACGCCGTAAAAATTGAAGGGGGGAAGGAAATTTCAAAATCCATCAAAAAAATCATCAATGCAGGCATTCCTGTTATGGGACACCTGGGGTTGACCCCTCAGTCCATTTATAAATTCGGGACCTATAAAGTACGGGCAAAGGAGGATGCGGAAGCAGAGAAGCTCATCAGCGATGCGAAACTTCTGGAAGAGCTGGGGTGCTTTTCAGTGGTTCTGGAAAAAATCCCTGCAGACCTGGCCAAAAAAGTATCAGAAAGTATTTCCATTCCTACGATCGGGATTGGTGCCGGGCCTCACTGTGACGGTCAGGTCCTGGTTTATCATGATATGGTAGGGATGAATAAAGGATTCAGTCCTAAATTCCTGCGTAGGTACCTTGATCTTTATACAGAGATCACCGGTGCCGTAGCTCAGTATGTGAAAGACGTTAAAAGCGTTGATTTCCCTAATGAAAATGAAAGTTATTAATGAAGAACATTGCATTGGCCCAGGGAATTATTTCCATTATTGCCGTTCTGTGTCTTGCCGCAGGATGGTTCCGCCTGTTTCCTCAGGATATTAATACATTCCTGTCTGCCAGGATGTTCTATATATTCATTGCCGTTAGCTTCGTTTTGCAGGCAAAGATTCTTTTTGACAGGAAATTTATTTATGCGATGTATGCTGCTGCTGCCCTGTGCTTTATCGGCGCTTTGCTTCCGCTGGAATCCAGGCTGTCCGGAATGAAGACATTGGGGTTGCTGATCGGTGTTATTATCTCACTGTCTAACAGGTCAAATTTCCGCCGGTAAGATATGGAAGAACAAATTGTATATGAGGACAACCACCTTCTTGTAATCAATAAAAAAGTGGGTCAGTTGGTTCAGGGTGACAAGACAGGTGATGAATCCCTGCTGGAATCCATCAAGAATCACATCAAAAAAAGAGATGGGAAACCGGGGAATGTTTTCCTGGGGCTGGTCCACCGTATCGACCGTCCTACGTCCGGACTGGTTATTTATGCTAAAACATCGAAGGCTTTGTCCAGATTAACGCAGATGGTTAAGAACAGGGAGATTAAAAAGACCTACTGGGCAGTAGTGCCTAAAGAACCTCTTCCTCAAAGCCAACGGCTGGTCCATTATCTTAAAAAGAATGAAAAGAATAATAAGGCCATTATCTTCCCAAAACCAACAGAAGGAGCTAAAGAAGCTATTCTCACCTATCATATCATAAAATCACTGGATCATTATATGCTTCTGGAGATCGATCTGGAAACAGGAAGGCATCATCAGATCCGTGCACAATTATCCAAAACGGGAATTCCTATAAAAGGAGATCTTAAATACGGTTCGCCGCGCTCCAATGCTGACGGCGGTATCCATCTCCATGCCAGAAAGCTGGAGTTCATTCATCCGGTAACCAAGGAACGTATTGAGATTACAGCTCCGGTTCCCACTCAGGATGCGATATGGCAGGCTTGTGAAAACTAGCCTTGATCAGAGCCTTATTCAGAATATTTCAGGGACTGCCAGTATTGGGAGTCCCTTCTTTATGTCTTATCGTGTATTGATAATAAAAACCTGTAACAGATGTTGCTCCGGCTTTAAATTATCGGTTAAAAACTTTAGAAATCATAGCCTATTTTGAAGCTCAGGTTTGGAACGGCCTGAATGTCATATCCAGATTTTAATATTTTGCCGATACCCAGTCCTAACTGCAGTTCATAATTGAAATGATCCGCAAAATTCCTTCGTAGTCCCCAAGTCGGGACCAGAGAGATCATAGGATTTACCTTGATTCCGTCTACATTGGAAATAACAAAGAGGTCAGGGACAAACCCTATTTTGGCCGCCAGATAATTGGCTGCATTATAGGCTGTATTTTTTGAATCCGCTTTCCTTTTGTCCAGATTATAATACCATTTAGGGGAAACCTTCAGTTCGGGAGCAATGGCAAAGCCTGTTTTACTGTACAGATCGCCACCCCATATGGAAGGAGAAAAATCTATATCGGTCCTCAGAACAAAATTTTCCTTTATACTGTATTCATTATAGACATTAACCCCGAAAAGACCTGCCTGTACCCCAAAAAATGATTTTTGTCCGGATGCGTTTTCCTGGGAGTACATCAGGGATGCCATTGGAATAAGCGCTGCTAAGAATTTTTTTTTCATGTTTATTACTTTTATTAAATTGAATCAGCTGCATTACTGCTTATTGCCTTTGATGGCAGGCTCCGTATTGTATGGAGTCAACAAGTAATAGCCGTTTGGGCAAAAGTAATATTAATTTATGAAGTAGGAAATTATTTCTTATCAATGTAAGAAATAGTATTGATTTTTTCCATGTTTATTTTCAATAATGCATTGTCTGTTGTGAAAAAATAATTAACTTCGCTTCCAACTTTAGGGGTGTCTGTACCAACAGACTGAGATTTTACCCTTTGAACCTGATCTGGATCATACCAGCGTAGGGAAAAGTAGATGACTTTTGCTGTGCATTCTATTGTACAATAACAGCCATTCCTAAAGTGTATTTAAAATTTAGGAATGGAACTCATAATCAATCACGTTACCAAAACATTCGATATCCTCCCGGAAAACCTGGAGGCATTGCTGCATGCTGAAATGCCGGGAAAACGGAAAGGGATTGCTATAGCGCTCAACAACCGTATTATTCCCCAGGCCTTTTGGAAGGAAACACTACTTGTAGAAAAAGATTCAATACTAATCATCACTGCCACCCAAGGCGGTTAATACCTTATAAAATCAATATTATGGATCATACCATCACACGTTCACCGTTTCCGAATTCCAAAAAAATCTATGTGGAAGGGGAAATCTATCCTATCCAGGTAGCCATGCGCGAGATAGAATTAAGCTCCACCAGGCTCAGCAATGGAAACCTGGAGCATAACCCACCGGTTACAGTATACGACACATCGGGGCCTTACACTGATGAAAATGCAGATATAGACATTATGAAAGGCCTTCCGAGAATTCGGGAACAATGGATCCTGGGGCGGAATGATGTCGATATATTGGACAGCATTACGTCAGAATATGGCAAGGCAAGGCTTGCAGATCCCAATCTTGATGCCTTGCGCTTTTCATATAATCATCAGCCTAAAGTGGCCCGGGAAGGAAAAGAAGTGACCCAATTGTATTACGCAAGGCAGGGAATCATTACAGCCGAAATGGAATATGTAGCCATCCGGGAAAACCAGCGCATTCAGCAGCTGGAAACCGTTACTCCGGAGATGGCTTTTCAGCATGAAGGAAACAGCTTCGGAGCGAATACCCCTAAAAAAATTACTCCTGAATTCGTGAGGGACGAAATTGCGGCCGGAAGAGCCATTATTCCGAATAACATCAACCATCCGGAAAGCGAACCGATGATTATCGGAAGGAATTTCCTGGTCAAGATCAATGCCAATATCGGGAACAGTGCCGTTTCCTCCAGCATAGAAGAAGAGGTAGAAAAAGCAGTATGGGCATGCCGCTGGGGAGCCGACACCATCATGGACTTGTCTACAGGAAAAAACATCCATGAAACCAGGGAATGGATCATCAGGAACAGCCCGGTTCCCATTGGTACCGTTCCTATTTATCAGGCACTGGAAAAAGTAAAAGGCGTTGCAGAAAATCTTACCTGGGAAATATTCAGGGATACTCTTATTGAACAGGCAGAGCAGGGTGTATCGTACTTCACGATCCATGCTGGTGTACTGCTGAGGTATATCCACCTTACTGCAAAGCGCATTACCGGAATTGTTTCCAGAGGAGGATCCATCATGGCCAAATGGTGCCTGTTCCATCATAAGGAAAACTTTCTGTATACTCATTTTGAAGAAATCTGTGAAATCATGAAGAGATATGATGTCGCTTTTTCTCTTGGAGACGGCCTGCGTCCGGGATCAATTGCCGATGCCAATGATGCAGCCCAGTTTGCTGAGCTGGAAACCTTAGGGGAACTGACAAAAATTGCCTGGAAGCATAATGTACAGGTCATGATTGAAGGGCCTGGGCATGTCCCGATGCATATGATCAAGGAAAATATGGATAAGCAGCTGAAAGAATGCCATGAAGCTCCTTTTTATACTTTAGGGCCTTTAACAACGGATATTGCTCCGGGATATGACCATATTACTTCGGGAATAGGGGCTGCGATGATCGGCTGGTTCGGATGTGCCATGCTGTGTTATGTAACTCCCAAAGAACATCTGGGCCTTCCGAATAAAAAAGATGTAAAAGACGGTGTCATTACCTATAAATTGGCAGCACATGCTGCGGACCTGGCGAAAGGTCATCCCGGTGCACAGTATAGGGATAATGCCTTAAGCAAAGCCAGGTTCGAGTTCAGATGGGAAGACCAGTTCAACCTGTCACTGGATCCGGAAACAGCCAGGTCGTACCATGATGAAACGCTTCCGGCAGAAGGAGCGAAGATCGCTCATTTCTGTTCCATGTGCGGGCCGAAATTCTGCTCTATGAAAATTACACAGGAAATCCGTGAATCTGCGGAACAGGGAATGATGGATAAGTCTATGGAATTTATTGAAAAAGGGAAAGAGATTTACTTATGATCCTGGTTATCACACCTGAAAATCAGGTTCAGAATGAGATATTGGTGATCAATCAGTTGTTTAGGGAAAAGCTTGATCTTCTGCATGTCAGGAAGCCCGGAATGAACGTGGAGGCCATGCGTAAGTATATTAGCCAGATCAATCCTGATTACCACAGTCAGATAGTCCTGCACAGCCATTACAGCCTGGCAGAAGAATTTGGTATTTACAGGCTTCATTTCAGAGAGGCAGACCGGAACAATGTTCCGGATCATTTTTTTGATGAATACGTATTATCCACTTCCGTGCACACGATAGATTGTTTTAATGAACTGGCTGCCCGATGGGAATATGCTTTTATAAGTCCCGTTTTTCCCAGCATCTCCAAAAAAGGCTATGGAACCGATTCGGAAATACTGGAAAGCATTCAGTACAGGAAGAATGACCGTTCAGGCCTTATCGCTCTGGGAGGTATCAGTCAGCATAATATCGATGCTGTTTTTACAGAAGATGTTGATGGAGCTGCCTTATTGGGAGCAGTCTGGCAGAGTGAAGAACCAATACAAGTATATACAGCATGCAGACAACGCGCCCTTTCGTTATGACCATTGCCGGATACGATCCGAGTGGGGGAGCAGGAGTACTTGCTGACATCAAAACTATGGAGCAGCTGAAAACAGCAGGACTTGCCGTATGTACTGCCATGACGGTACAAACGGAATCTGAATGCCTGAGTCTTGATTGGCAACCGGTGGAGTCCATAACAGAAACAGTACAGCTTCTGTTGAAAAAATACCCTGTTCAGGCAATAAAGATTGGTGTCGTGAAAGATGCAGCTATGCTGGGCGAAATCCTGGAGGTTATCAGCGGAAATAATACAGGAATCAAAATCGTTTGGGATCCTGTCCTTAAAAGCACGTCGGAATTTGCCTTCTTTGATCTTGATACGCTTCAGCAGCTGGATAAAGTTCTGGATAAAATCAGTCTTATCACGCCTAACTGGGATGAATATCAGATGCTGGACAAAAATAATCTTTTTGAGAAAAGCGTATGTTCAGTCCTGATGAAAGGCGGACACCGGAAAGACCGTTTAGGAACTGACATATTATGGAATAACGGGGTTGAAATCCCCATACTGCCTTCAGAGGAAAGCAGGGAGTATACTGCCAAGCATGGTTCAGGGTGTGTGCTCTCGTCAGCCATTGCCGGTTGGCTGGCCAGGGGAGAAGATACAGAAACCGCGTGCAGGAAAGCGAAATTATATGTTGAACACTATTTAAAAAGTAATCCTTCTTTATTAGGATATCATTCATAAAACATGGAAAAATTACAGTATATATCACAGGGAGTGACGAGATCGGAGCAGGAGAATAATATAAGAACTGCGCTGGATCATGGAGTCCGCTGGGTCCAGGTCCGCTGGAAAAATGCTTCTCCGGGAGAACTGATGAGGCTGTGTGAAGATGCTAAGCGGCTATGCTGCGATTACGGATCTGTATGCATCATCAATGATCACGTACAGATAGCCAGGCAGATAGATGCTGACGGGGTTCACTTAGGGCTGGAAGACCAGTCAGTAGAATCGGCAAGGCATATTCTGGGATCCGGTAAAATCATTGGCGGGACTGCGAATACAGCGGCAGATGTTCTACAGAGAATAAAGGAAGGCTGTAACTACATTGGCCTGGGACCGCTGCGATTTACGGCTACCAAAGAAAAGCTGAGCCCGGTCTTAGGTTTTGGGGGCTATTTTGAAATCATACAGGAATTGCAGTCAGAGAAAATAGAGGTCCCGAAGATTTTTGCCATCGGAGGAATTACCCTTCATGATATTGAATTTTTAAAGCCGATCGGCATTTACGGAGTAGCTGTTTCGGGGCAGATTACCCATGATCCTACCTTAATTAACGAATTTAAAACCGCATTACAATGAATATCGAGACTTTAACCATAGCAGGGCGCACCTTTAATTCCAGGCTTTTTCTGGGAACCGGAAAGTTCGGAAGCCCGGAAATCATGACTCGATCCATCATCGCTTCAGAATCCCAGATGGTTACTATGGCGCTGAAACGGATTGATTCTGCTTCTACGGAAGAGGATGACCTGCTTACCGCATTGCAGCCTGCAAACATCCATTTGCTGCCCAATACTTCCGGAGCCCGTACCGCCAAAGAAGCTGTATTGGCAGCACAGCTGGCCAGGGAAGCATTGGAAACCAACTGGGTGAAACTTGAAATCCACCCCGATCCGAAATATTTGTTGCCTGATCCTATTGAAACTCTTTATGCAACTGAGGAGCTGGCCAAACTGGGTTTTGTGGTGATGCCTTATATCCACGCTGATCCTGTATTGTGCAAACGGCTGGAAGAGGCAGGAACAGCCGTAGTGATGCCTTTGGGCGCACCTATTGGAACGAATAAAGGACTGCGCACCCTGGATTTCCTGGAAATTATCATCAGCCAGAGCCGTGTTCCGGTAGTGGTAGATGCAGGTATCGGAGCGCCTTCAGATGCAGCCAAGGCTATGGAAATGGGCGCCGATGCCGTATTGGTGAATACCGCCATTGCCGTAGCGGCAGATCCTGTTCAGATGGCTGTGGCTTTTAAAGAAGGCGTTATTGCAGGGAGACGGGCGTTTGAATCCGGTTTAGGAGCTGTCTCCCACCATGCCGAAGCCTCAAGTCCGCTGACCTCTTTTTTATTTGAATGACGATGAACAGTTTTATAGATGTTTTTGAACAATATTCATGGGACCAGGTACGCCGGAGGCTGGACCAGGTAACCCTTCAGGATGTAGAAAGGAGCCTTTGTAAACAACAAAGAAGCCTGGATGATTTCATCAATCTGATTTCTCCGGCGGCATCCGTTAAGCTGGAAACTATGGCGAAGCTGGCGCAGCAGCTTACCCGGAAACGGTTCGGGAAAACCATCCAGCTGTATGCTCCGCTGTACCTCAGCAATGAGTGCCAGAACATCTGTACCTATTGTGGTTTTAGCCTGGATAATTCTATTAAACGGAAAACCCTCTCTGATACAGAACTTATGATTGAAGCGACGGTTTTAAAATCAATGGGTGTAAACCATGTATTGCTGGTGAGCGGAGAAGCCAATAAGACCGTTGGGGTCAGCTATTTTCTGAATGCAATAAAGTTATTAAGGCCGCATTTTGCTAATATTTCCATCGAAGTTCAGCCATTGTCGGAAGAAGAATATTGTTTGCTTCATGATGCGGGAGTGAATGCCGTTCTGGTGTATCAGGAAACTTACCATCAGGAAGTATACAAAGAATACCATCCGAAAGGCAAAAAATCAAACTTCAACTTCCGGCTTGATACTCCGGACCGTGTCGGAAGGGCAGGCATACATAAAATCGGACTAGGCGTACTGCTTGGCCTGGAAGACTGGAGGGTAGACAGCTTTTTCAATGCGCTCCATATCGATTACCTTCAGAAACAGTACTGGAAGTCCAGGTTTTCCGTATCATTTCCGAGGCTCCGGCCGGCAGAAGGGATCATCGAGCCTAATTTTATCATGTCCGATAAAGATTTGCTGCAGTTAATCTGCGCCTACCGCATCTGGAATGAAGACCTTGAAATTTCCATTTCTACCCGGGAAAATGAAACGTTCAGGGATCATATTGTTTCATTGGGGGCAACAGCCATGAGCGCCGCTTCCAAAACCAATCCCGGCGGTTACGCTGTAGACAAAGAATCCCTGGAACAGTTTGAAACCAGTGATGATAGGAGCATGGAAGAAATAAAAGCTGTGATCCGGAATGCAGGATACGACCCGGTAATGAAAGACTGGGATCCGGTGTACAGCAGAACTAAATCAACGTATGACAGAACGGGAAATGAGTAAAGGAGATCGGTTTTCCCGGTACAGCCGCCAGATATTTATAGAAGAGATCGGGCTGGACGGACAGAAGAAAATTATGAATTCAAAAGTCCTGGTGATTGGTGCAGGAGGATTGGGCAGCCCGGTTATTCAGTATTTGGCAGCGGCAGGAGTGGGTATATTGGGTGTAGTGGATTTTGATGCGGTGGAACTGCATAATTTAAACCGGCAGGTGATACATAATGAACGGTCAGTCGGCATTTTCAAAGTGGAAAGTGCAGAACAATTTGTTAAAAACCTTAATCATCAGGTCAATTTTACCGGATATCGCCTGAAAATAGATGATACCAATGCTGAACAAATTATTTCGGACTACGATATCATTGTTGATGGCTCAGATAACTTCAAAACCAGATATCTGATCAATGATGCCTGTATAAAGCTTGGGAAACCCCTTGTTTACGGAAGTATTCTCGGATTTTCGGGTCAGGTTGCGGTCTTTAATGTTCAGGGTAGCCAGAATCTAAGGGATATTTTTCCGGAGCCGCCTTCAGAGGATGAGGTCCCGGATTGCGACAGCCTTGGTGTGCTGGGAGCTTTACCCGGAATCGTAGGAAGCATGATGGCAAATTTAGTATTGAAAATAGTTACTGATCTTCCGGTGCCTGTAAATAAGCTGACCTTGATTAATACATTTAACTGGACTTTTCAGACGGTCGATTTTTAGACAGAAATCATGTGGACCCAAGTATAAATCAGATTAATTGGTTAAAGGAGGAGGATTGAATCCTGAAAGTTTTGTATATCAATCCGAAGGCTAAGAGTTTCAGATAGGTATTGCCTGTAATTCTATTTTTATCCGTTTTTTTACGCAAAGTTTGCTTTTCCCGGTGCACATGATAAGAAGGCAAAGAAAGGATCAGCAAACTGATCTGATGAAGCACAAGAATAATCCGTCTGCTTTGCTGCCCCGCTTTGCTCCCTTTATAATTGAGGCAGAAAAGTTACCAGCTTTGTGTTACTCTTATTCGTTTCTAAGTATGAGTTTAGGTTGAATGGATAAAAGATTCGATTAATGGACTGAAAGAGGGGAGTTGGATGAGGGAAGTTTTTCCCGGTCAATATCACACCAACCGACTAAGTATCGAAGAGTGTTTTTTTCTTTGTTCCGGAGGAGCAATATCTGTCTGGCAGGTCTTTTTAACCATTAAGGCCTGCAACAAGATTAATGGTAAGCGCTACCACAAAAGTATTCATGAAGAAAGCGAGCAGCCCGTGGATCATGGTTATTTTTCTTAAATTCCTGGAAGTAATGCTCACATCCGAAACCTGAAATGTACAGCCCATGCAGAAAGAGTAATATGCAAAGTCCATGTAGTCAGGGTGGTATATTTCGTCTTTGTTTTCCGTTGGAAATTCCAGTCCGCCGATTTCCTCTTTTTCCCCGGAAGAATCCTCATCATAATATTCCCGTGCATAATGAAAGATATACTGGGTCTGAACCATGATCCAGGACAGGATCATAGCGCCGAGAACAGCCGGGAGGAAATAGATTTCTTTCTGTATCCCCTTATCTTTGGACGTAACCAGGAAAAATATGGCAAACATGCTTGCCAGAGAGGCAACAATAATGGTGGTAAAAACAAAGAATGCATTTCCGTCATCTGCCCTGGCTTTTTTCCGGATGTCATCCACTTTCCTGTGGAGAATAACCTGCCAGTCCAGAAAAAGGAAAACCACAGAAAATGCTAACCAGCAAAAAATGAGGATGATTAACGGTTTGAGGTTCAGCCTGAAAATCAAAAAGAAAACCAGCGCAGCAGCCAAAAGACTGATGATACCCCTTTGCAAAGGGCTAATGTTTAAAAAAAAGCGTTCACTTGATTTAATTTTTGTCATTCAAAATTTTCTTTAAAAATAGAGAAAAATGTCTCTCAATGCGCATTGCAATCCTGAAATTAAGATTTTTTTAAGGGCACAAACGAGATCCGGGATTATATGACAAACCCCTTTAATTTTTTAGAGTAAAGGGGGTTGTGATTGATGTTGTTTAAATCTTTTTACTGTCCCTGCGGAATTACCCCGCCATTATCTTCTTTTTTCGGCTGGTTCAGGATATTCTGATCTTCTTTGGCCAGCTTATTTTTGGTCGGGATTTTATAGTTTACCGATAGGCCGAAATTTCTCGTATCGTATTTATTCCTCAAGTACACGGTTTCCCCATATGGCGGATTAGAGCGTACCTGCATTACCTGTCCGTTAAAGATATCATTCGCAAAAACAGAAACCGTAAGCTTGTTATCCATGAATTTCTTGGTTAAGGTAAGGTCGAAAGAATTATTGAACGGTTTTTCTGCCGTAAAATAAAAGTAGCCTGCTTTAGGTGTCAGATAGCTGTAATTGGCGGTCAGTTTGATATCTTTTGGCAGGATAAGCTGCGTCATGATGTTGAAGATCCAGAATCCTCTGTTGTTCAGGTTGTCAATATCATGCTTCTGGTAACCCGCATACAGGTACATAAAATTGATCTTATCAGGGTTAAAATCAAACTTCATGATCTCACTGAGCGGCTTGCTAAAAATCATAAAAGGAACAGGAAGCCCAACATTGAAATTATGAATCGTCATATTGGCGATATTGATCTGCTCATTGTACAGGTTTTTCCCATCTTTCCTGATGATTTGGGCGACCTGGTTTTTAGCTGAGCTTACATTATATCCAATGAATGCATAGTCGAATGCAGAAATTTTCACTTCATAATTGTTGAAGATGGTCGGCTGAAGGTTCGGGTTCCCGGTTACCTGTGTGTTCGGTCCCTGGAATGTGGTATTGTTCGGGTTCAGCGCGGAAATGCTCGGCAGGCTGATTTTTTTATTGTAATTGGCGGTAATATGTACCTGGCTCATCAGGTTGTACTGCACGCTGGCATTAGGGAAGAACTTGAACTTGTTGAACGGGATCAGGTCTTTCTGGACTATGGATGCCGTACTGTCAACCCTTCTGGTAATTCCGCTGATGTCATAGTTTTCCGCCCTTGTTCCTAGGATAAAATCGAATTTCTTCAGCTTGGCCTGAAATTCAAGATAAGTGGAGGCTGTCTGCCGCTGATATTCCAGATTGGTGATCCCGAAGCTTTCCGTATCAAAATTCTGCTTCTCGTACAATCCTCCCGCGCTCACTTTTCCGCCATCCATGATTTTGATAGGCTGGGAATAATCAATTTTGAAATTGGCAACCCTCATATCCGAATTATTGCTCAGGACTCTTCCGGGTGCATTGGGAATTGGCTGTCCATCAGAAAATTCCCCTAGACGGAAAATATTATCCTGGTCAAATTTGCTGTCGGATTTGGTATAGCCGAACTGGAAATCAAGCTTCTGCGCTTTGTCTGCAAAACGCTTCTGATAGGTTGCTACAGCTTCCTGTCTCAGGTTATTGGTATAGGCGGCATCCGATGTATTGAAGTTAAAGTCCCTGTAAGTATATTCCTGCGGATCAGTATTGGGAACCACTTTTTTCTCTTCGCCCTCTCCTTTGCTTAAAGTGTAATTGCTGTTCCTGTTGTGGTAAATATCATAGTTTAACAATAACCTGTCCTGCCCTAAGTCAAACGTCAGTCCCGATTTGGCAAAATACCCCCGTCCGAAACGGTCTGTATTGCTGAAAAGCAATCCGTTCTGATCTGTATTCAGCATACTTTCCCGGTAATTCTGGCCCACATTCAGCTGCCATCCGAAAAACTTGTTCCGGGCATTTAAATTGAGTGAGTTGCTTGTGCGGCTCCTGAATTTGTCATAATTCGTAAATGAGTAATTTCCGGAATAGGTTGCGGTAAGGTATTTATTCGCATTCTTATTCGTAATGATATTCATGATGGCGCCCCCGGAAGTCGCAGGGAATTCGGCTCCGGGCTGTGTGATGACCTCAATCCGGTCTACAGAATTGGCCGGCATGCCTTCCAGGAAGGAATTCAGCTCATTAGAGGTAATATTCAACGGTCTTCCGTTAAGGTAAACGTCCAGTACTTTTCCCTGGTACATCATGCCTGCAATATCAGTAGATACCAGCCCCGGAAGTTTTTTGATGCCTTCCAGGACATTCCCGTTATTCAGCTGCGGTTGCTCCGAGAAATCAAAAATGGTACGGTCTGCTTTCTGCTCAACGGCTTTTTTAGTTTTCGTAATCGTTACCCCTTCAATCTGCTTTTCTTTTACCGGATTACTGGTTTTTTCCTGGGCATAAATCAAAGTAGCCCCGAGAAAAGCCAAAGTAATAATAATTTTTTTCATATCGCTTTTTTCTGCTTTATTAGACACAGAAAAGCAGATTTTGTTACACAGCTTTATTCAGCTCTTCCTTTTTCTTCAAATCTTATGTTCTTTGTGCGGATGCTTTTCTTCTGTCCAAAGTTATAGGTAACGCTTAAACGGAAGCTCCTGCCGTCCCAGTAATGGTTCATATGGTGGACACGGTCTGTGAAGTAAATATCTCCCAGGGAGCGCTGAGCCAAGATGTTGGTAACCGTTGCATTGATCTGGAGCTGTTTGTCCATCAGTGAAATTTTCAGCCCGGAAGAAAGGTCGGAAAAATTGTAGTAATAGTAATTGACAATTCTGCGGGGAAGGTTTTGACCATAATTTACAAACAGGGCAATAGTCTTGTTTTTGTTAAGGGAAAAAGTATTATTAACAGAATAGCTCAGTGAGTTTCCTTTATGCATTTGCGCATTGACTCCGAAGAATTCTGAATTCTGTGCGCTGGCATTGATGGCCACAACAGATTCCCAGAATTTGAAAAAAGTATCGGTATAGGAAACATTAAGCCCAAACGCATTATTATTATAATAATTCAGATAGGTGGAGATCTGTGAAAGTCCGTCCTGATAGGATACCTGCCCGAATGCATTTTTTACTCTGAGGTAGTAGATGCTTGCGGTCAGCTTATTGTTAAAGGTATATCCGAGTTCAAGATTATTAATGTATGAAGGCGTTAACAGAGGGTTCCCGGAAGAGTAGGAATAAGGATTGGAATACCATCTGAATGGATTTAGGGTACCCAGGTCAGGACGGTTGATCCTTCTTGAGTAGGAGAGGGTGAATACATTCTTATCTTTTTTATACGCTACATAGGCAGACGGGAACCACTGTCCGTAATGGTAATGGTTTCCGGAATCGGTGGAAGGCGTAAAGCCTTTGGCAGAAGTCTCTTCATAACGCAGGCCTGCTTTGGCCTCCCAGTGCGCTCCGAAATTTTTGGCATAGCTGAAGTAGGCGGCATAATTTTCCTCTTGATACTGAAAAAGATTGGCTCTTGTTTCATCGGCAACATACCCGTTATCAGTAAGGTTGAAATATTTTAGATCGGAATTGTTCTTAAACCGGTTGAATTTCACCCCTGTTTCAATGTTTCCGAACGAGAAAGGAAGTTCAAGGTCGGCCTGTGCAGAGAAAACCTGCGGTTCAACGATCGAAATGGTTTTCACATCCTGCACGGTATTGTCGGAAAGCTTGCGTGTGGAAAAATTAACTTCCGTATTAGAATTATCTTTATAAAAATTTGCAGCAAGGCTTAGCTTTTTCCCGAGTGAATCCAGCTTCAGGTCGTAGTATGCGCTTAGCGTATGGGTAGGCGACTTTCCCCTGTGGAACGTATTTGTAAGGAAATTTTCTTCTACAAGGTCGGGACTGATGTTTTTTGTCCTGTTCACAATGTCCATCCCTGACTTCTGCCGGGAAAATAGGTATTCAAATCCGGCTTCTGAATTTTTACTGATTTTGTAAGACATATTGATGCTGGGAGTCAGTCCGCTTCCCATATCCCTCCTGATCGTATTGCTGTAGTTTTGAGTAGGGCCTACGATGCTGTAATTTTCATCCGAACGTTTGGCAGTATCATAATAAAACAGCTTCAGGCTGCTGCTGAATTTCTCCGTCTGGTAATTCAGCATACCATTGTCGCTGAATCCTGAATAGGTTCTCTGGATCAGGGTTGAAGTAATATTTCCGCTAAAGCCGAGATTAGGGTTCTTCTTTAGAATAATATTGATTAATCCGCTGTTTCCCTGGGCTTCATATTTTGCGGGTGGAGTAGTAATTACTTCTATCCTGGCAATATTCTCGGAGCGGATAGATTTAAGGTAATTGAAGAGCGCTGTTCCGGAAAGATTCAGCATCCTTCCGTTTACCATTACATTGACGCTGCTTTTTCCTGCAATTGAAATAATACCCATCGTTTCATCAACATTAACCAATGGGACATTCGCCAGAGTCTCTGTGCCGTCCATACCTTGTGAAGCAATGGATGCCTCAACATTAAAAATCATCCGGTCCGCTTTTCTTTCCAGCAGTTTTTTCTTCACCAGGATCTCAACCTGTTCTATATTCTTAATACTGTCTTTCCGGGATTGGGCAAAAATTGCGGATGAAACTAAAAGGGCAGTACATAACAATGTTTTCTTCATGTTTGATAACTTTACCGCAAATGTATTTTTAGTACATATTGTCTGAAACAGCATTTAGATTTGGCCGTCAATTGTCCCGATGAAAGCATGTTCATCGGATAAAAAACCGGTTTTATCGAAAATATTGTTTACCTGACCTCGCAGATCGTCTATTTTTGTTGTATGAAAACCAATAAGATCATCTACTTACATCTATTATTCTGGCTGACCTATTTTCCAGGGAGTTTTTTGATTTACTATTATCAATTAAACTCAACAAAGAGAATAGTGCTTGAATTCACCTCTTTCGTGACCTACTTTGTATGTTTTTATGTCAATTACTTTTTTATCACTCCCCGGCTTTATGATGCGAAGAAGTTGTACAAATGGGTAATTGCGTTCATTTTAGGTGTCACCTGTTTTGTAATTGTCCGGTTTTCTTTAGAAGAAATTCTATTACCAGCTACTTTTGGATTCAGGAATTATATGGAAGGGACTGACTTCTGGTTTTATTTTTGCGACAATATTTTTTACAGCAGTTTTCCCATTTTTATCAGCACAACCTTCTGGTTTTTCAAGTATTCCATGGATACTGAAGCCGAAAAGACACAACTTGTTGAGGCCCGGAGGATTGCAGAGTTGCAGGCCCTGAAAACCCAGATCAATCCGCATTTTATCTTTAATTCGCTGAACAATATTTATTCTCTGGTTTACCAAAAGTCTGATAAGTCCTTGGCTGCCATTGAAGAGCTGAGCACACTGTTAAGATATAGCACCAAGGACCTGGAGAAAGACTTCATTCTCCCTGGAAAAAGAAATTGGATATATAGACAGCCTTACTGCATTGGAAAAGCTCAGAATCAAAAATCCGGAGCTGCTGGTCGTTGAAAAAAATATCTGTTACCCGTATCTTGATATTTCTCCCATGCTTCTCGTGCCATTTGTGGAGAACGCTTTTAAACATGGAGATTTCCGGAATAAAGGATTGGAAATGAGAATATCAGATGAAGATAAGGTGTTGCATTTTTACCTGTTAAATTTTAAAGATTACAGAAATAAAGATGAGGTGTCCGGAATCGGGATTGATAATGTGAGAAAGAGACTGGAAATCCTGTATCCTAAAAAATATACGCTGAACATCAAAGATTCGGAGAAAGAATTTATTGTAGATTTAACCATTGATTTAAGGGATGGAAAAAATTAAATGCATTATTGTAGATGATGAACCTCTGGCTATATCGCTATTGGGAAGCTATGTGCGGAAAGTTCCTTTTCTGGAACTTGTTTTTTCTGTGGAAAACCCCATATCAGCTTTGGAATATATTCAGAACCATCCATCAGACCTTATTTTTCTGGATATTCAGATGCCTGAACTCACCGGAATCAATTTCATGAAAATCCTGGGGGACAGTAAGAAATATATTTTAACAACGGCATATTCAGAATATGCACTTGAAGGATATGAGCACAATATCATTGATTATCTGCTGAAACCCGTCTCTTTTGAACGGTTTTATAAAAGTGCCATAAAAGCTAAGCAAAGGCTGATGACCGTAGAAAATAAAGCAGGGACCTACTTTTTTGTTAAATGTTCCGGTCAGCAGCATAGAATCAATTTTGTAGATATCCTGTATGTGGAAAGCATTAAAGATTATGTGAATATTCGTACCGAAACACAGGAATATATTGTATTGGACACGCTGAAATCCATGGAAAACCAGCTGCCGGAATCTTCTTTCGCCCGCATCCATAAGTCTTTTATCGTTAACCTGGACCGTATCAAAAGCATTGGCGCCAGAAATGTCACCCTTTTATCAGATCAGGAGATCCCGATGGGTGAAAGCTACCGTGCCGGTTTCCTGCAGCGCCTGAAATAAAAAAAGCAACCTCAATATGAAGTTGCTTTTCTATGATTAATCGATCTAACAATTAATTTTGTTTTTCCTGTTGCTTAATCAGGTTCAGGGCAGAACCTGCTTTGAACCATTCAATCTGCTGGTCGTTATAGGTATGATTTGCAATCACGATATCTTTAGTTCCGTCAGCGTGAACGAATTCTAATGTCAGTTGTTTACCCGGAGCAAACTGATCAAGATCAAGGAAGTTTACAGTATCATCTTCCAGGATTTTATCATAATCCGCTTCATTGGCAAAAGTAAGGCCTAACATTCCCTGTTTTTTTAGGTTGGTTTCGTGGATTCTGGCAAATGACTTCACCAATACCGCTTTTACACCTAAATGTCTAGGCTCCATGGCAGCATGCTCTCTTGAAGAACCTTCTCCGTAGTTTTGGTCTCCCACAACGATAGAAGGAATATTTGCTGCCTTATAAGCTCTCTGTACAGCAGGAACTTCACCATATTCACCGGTTAACTGGTTTTTAACATGGTTAGTCTCCATATTGTAAGCATTAACGGCACCAATCAGCATGTTGTTGGAAATGTTATCCAGGTGACCTCTGTATTTCAGCCATGGCCCTGCCATAGAAATGTGGTCTGTGGTACATTTTCCGAAAGCCTTGATCAGTACTTTAGCACCTACGATGTTTTTACCGTCCCAAGCCGGGAATTCTTCCAGCAGCTGAAGCCTGTCTGAAGTAGGGCTTACATTAACCACTACCTGAGATCCGTCTTCAGAAGGTGCCTGGTATCCGTTGTCTTCGACAGCAAATCCTTTTGAAGGTAATTCAGTTCCGTTAGGCTCGTTCAGTTTTACCTGCTCACCGGATTCCGTTGTTAACGTATCAGTGATCGGGTTGAAATCCAGTCTTCCTGAGATTGCCACTGCTGCTACCATTTCCGGTGAAGCTACAAATGCGTGGGTATTCGGGTTACCGTCTGCTCTTTTCGCAAAGTTTCTGTTGAAAGAGTGGATAATAGAGTTTTTCTCTCCTTTTTCAGCACCTTCTCTGTCCCACTGCCCGATACAAGGTCCGCAGGCATTGGTAAAGATTCGTGCATTTTCAAATTTTCTGAAAGAGTTCAGGAATCCGTCTCTTTCAGCAGTATATTTTACCTGCTCAGAACCTGGGTTGATTCCCAGGATCGCTTTAGGTTTTACGCCTTTGGCTACAGCATCTTCAACGATGGAAGCTGCTCTGGAAAGGTCTTCATAAGAAGAGTTGGTACAAGAACCGATCAGTGCCCATTCTACTTCAATAGGCCATCCGTTAGCTTCCGCTTTTGCTCTGAATTCAGAAACAGGGGTTGCCAAATCCGGTGTGAAAGGTCCGTTAAGGTGAGGAGCCAGTTCAGAAAGGTTGATTTCGATCAACTGATCAAAATACTGCTCAGGGTTTGCATATACTTCAGCATCACCGGTCAAGTGCTCGGCAATCTGGTCTGCAGCATCTACCACATCCTGCCTTCCTGTTGCGGCAAGATATCTTCTCATGGAATCATCATACCCGAAAGTGGACGTAGTGGCACCTACTTCAGCACCCATATTACAGATCGTTCCTTTTCCGGTTGCAGAAAGGGATTCTGCCCCTTCGCCGAAATATTCTACGATGCATCCGGTTCCTCCTTTTACGGTAAGGATTCCGGCTACTTTAAGGATAACGTCTTTTGCAGAGGTCCATCCGTTCATTTTACCGGTTAATTTTACACCGATAAGCTTAGGCATTTTAAGTTCCCATGCCATGCCCGCCATTACATCTACAGCATCTGCACCTCCTACACCAATCGCAACCATTCCCAGACCACCTGCATTTACAGTGTGCGAGTCGGTACCGATCATCATCCCTCCCGGGAAAGCATAATTCTCAAGGACTACCTGGTGGATGATTCCTGCACCCGGCTTCCAGAAGCCAATTCCGTATTTATCGCAAACAGAGCTCAGGAAGTTAAAAACTTCGGAATTCTTATTGATCCCTTCCTGTAAATCTTTATCAGCGCCTACTTTAGCCTGGATAAGGTGGTCTGCGTGTGCCGTTGACGGTACAGCCACTTTGGTTTTCCCGGCCTGCATAAACTGGAGAAGAGCCATTTGTGCAGTTGCATCCTGCATTGCTACCCTGTCCGGCGCAAAATCCACATAAGAGTTCCCCCTTTCATAAGCCTGTGTAGCATTGCCCTCCCAAAGGTGAGCATATAATATTTTTTCTGATAGTGTAAGAGGTTTTCCCACTGCCTGTCTTGCCGCAGCAATCCTTTCAGGGTAACGCTCATACACTTTCTTGATCATATCAATATCAAATGTCATATCTCAAACGTTTTTAAAATTATCAAACAATTAAAATTGTCCCCAAAATTACGAAATTTTACTATTTTATAAGAACGAAATTATTTAGATTCTTTATAAATAGGAATTTTATAGATTCTATTTTTGGTTGTACTTTTGCATGAAATGCTGAATATGAAAAATGCAGTTAATATCTTTTGTCTGATGATCTCCTGTTTTGTTTTTTCCCAGAGCAAACAGGTTAAAAAAAATCCCGTTAGCAAAACTTTGAAAGCTTCAGTTAAAAAAGCGCCGTCTGCTCCGGTTTTGGACCTTCCTGTCATCAACAGTGAGCTCCCGGTGCTGATTCCCAAGAAAAAAGACGGGAAGTTCGGGTATGTCAATCAGAACGGAAAATTTATCATAGCCCCGGAATATCATATCGCCGTGTTTTTCTATGAAGACTGCAACCTGCTGAATTCCCCGAACGAGAAAGTAAGAAAGTTCGGGATCAATGATTATGCTACGGTAGAAAAAGATATGATTTCCTACAGGATCAACAGATCCGGTAAAAGGGTATACCAGTTCAAGGATTCGGATATGGCCAAGTGCAAGCCCGTGGAATATAATCAGCAGCTCTATCAGGCTTATGTGCTGAACGGCTTTTACGGGATTATCGATAAGAAAAAGTTCGCCAATGCGGCAGATTACAGGGATTACCAGATCTATCCCCAGTATCAGTACCTTTTTATTCTGGAAGGTGATGATGTGGCAAATCCTATGATTATTGCTTCATATAATGATAAATTCGGCGTAATCGATGTTCATAATAAGGTAATCATTCCATTTGAGTATGATGATATCAAACGTAATTTCAGCTGGAAGCTGGGTCATATGTTTGAAGTATCTAAAGACAGTAAAAATTATTATTACGTGGATTCCAATAATAAAACGTACTGATCAGCTTTTCCTAAATCATTTTTCTGAATTCATTTTTAATTCCAATATCCGGTCATCTAACCTTTTAACAATTTTTTCGTACTTTCGCAGTCTGAAATAAAGGGGTGCTGTAAAAGGCTGAGATGATACCCAATGAACCTGGAACGGATAATGCTGTTTAGGGAAATTAAAATAAGCAATCGGTAATAGCAGTGAAAAAATGCTTACAATATACCGGTTACTCATTACTCATCATAATCTGACCCCTTTTATTCATTAAATGTTAAAATTTATAGAATGAAAGGATTTATTTTTTTAGGGCTGACCGCAAGTGCCATGGGCTTTGCACAGACCCAAAACAGAGACACCCTGAAAACAGGGGAAATAGAAGCCGTTAGTTTTACCAAAAGACTTCCCGTAGCCAAAGAAATCATTAATGTTCAGAGAGATCTGGACAGCCGGAACCTGGGGCAGGACCTGCCCTTTCTTCTGAAGAACCAGACATCTGTAATTTCAACGTCTGATGCCGGAAACGGAGTAGGTTACACCGGATTCAGGATCCGCGGTGTTTCCGGAACGGGAATCAACGTGATGATGAATGGAGTACCATACAATGATTCCGAAAGCCAGGGTTCGTTCTTCGTTAATGTGCCTGACCTTACCAGCTCTGCATCCCAGATTGTGATCCAGCGTGGGGTAGGAACTTCCAACAACGGGGCTGCAGCATTCGGTGCAAGCATCAATGTGATTTCCAAAGATCCGGAGGAAAAGTTCTACGTAAAAACGGATGACAGCTACGGTTCCTTCAATACCTACAAATACTCTGCAGAAGTCGGTTCAGGTAAATTCTGGAAAAACAGGCTGTCCGTGATGGGAAGGTATACCAATATCCATTCCGATGGTTATATAGACCGGGCTTTTTCAGACCTGCACTCCTATAATTTCACGGCACTTTTTGAAGAAGGTAAAACCAGGATAAGACTGATGGCATTCGGAGGGAAAGAAAAAACTTATCAGGCATGGAACGGGATCGACAGGAAAACCTGGGAAACGAATCCACGATTCAATTATTCCGGTGCGATTTATGATGCCGACTGGAAAAATATTACCGGATTCTATGATAATGAAACGGATAACTACCGGCAGAACCATTACCAGCTACTCTGGCAGCAGAAATTCAATGACCGGTGGAACCTGGAAACCACCCTGCATTATACCAAAGGCAAAGGCTATTATGAAAATTACAAGCAGGGAGATCCTTTTGCACGCTATAATTTACCGGATTTCATGAATAACGGGCAGGTCGAGCAATACTCTGACTTTATAAGGAAAAAATGGCTGAACAATGATTTCTACGGAATTGTGTCTACATTATACGGGAAGTTTGATGATCTTGACCTGAATTTCGGAGTTGTAGGAAACCAGTATTACGGAAGGCACTTCGGGAATGTAACCGGGGTTTTTTATCCTCAGATCAATGAGCATGAATACTACAGGAACCGTTCAGTTAAAAATGAGGTGGCCGGGTTTGCCAAAGCATTATACCGTGTAAATGATTTTGAATTCTTCGGAGACCTGCAGCTGAGGAATGTCGACTACAATACCAGAATCCTGCAGGCCGGAGACGGAGAGGGAGCAGACCTTAATAAAAGCTGGCTGTTCTTTAACCCGAAAATGGGGATTAACTACCGCATTAGCAATGGGAAATTATTCATTTCCTATGCCCATGCGCACCGTGAGCCGAACAGGGATGACCTGATGGCTAATTACAACGTTCTGGCAGAAAAACTGCATGATTATGAAGCCGGTTTTGAAAAGCAGATCGGGATATTTTCCCTTACCGCCAACCTCTACTATATGTACTATGTCAACCAGCTCGTGCTGAACGGTGAGCTTAATAATGTAGGGGCATTCATCAGGACCAATTCCGGCAAAAGTTACAGGAGAGGAGTAGAAGTGGGAACACTGGCCAAGCTTTCGAAACAATGGGAACTTTCCGGGAATTTCAGTGCAAGCCAGAACAGGAACCTGGACTTTAAAATGGAAGATGGAGCAGCGGTAAAAGACCTTGGAAATACACAGATTTCATTTTCCCCTGATATTATTGCCAATATTAATGTGAAATTCGATCCGAATGAACACTTCCGTTTGGCTCTCATAAATCAGTATGTCGGCAGGCAATACCTGGACAATACCGGTAATGATGATCTCCGCCTGAATGATTATTTCCTGATGGATTTCAATGCGCAGTACCAGTTTAAAATCAAAAATAATGATATCGCCCTGAAACTTCTGGTGAACAACATCCTTAACCGTAAATATGTAAATAACGGGGCAGTATGGGACGGACAGCCGTATTATTTCTCCCAGGCAGGTACGAATTTTATGTTCGGAATCAGCTGGAAGATTCAGTAAAAGGGTTCAGATTGAAATTCTTAAAACCAAATCCATTTAAAATAGTACCGCAAGGAACATTAAAAGGCTGCCAACGCAGTCTTTTTTCATGGCAATAAATCATCCGAAAAGTCATGAAAAAGTTATAAATTTGCTGCCAAATGAATATATCTGCGTACATTTTAGAATATGTGAAACAATTTGGTTCTGTTACAGTTCCGGGTTTTGGCATTTTTTCACTCGAAAAATCAAAAGCCATCATCAATTCGGAAAACGGGAGCATCCTTCCGCCGGCGAGCCAGATTGCATTCGTCTTTAATGATGAGGTAAAGTCTGATGATTTTTCAGCCTTTATAGGCACCCAGGAACAGCGGTCTGCCCAGGCTGCGGCTACTGATCTGAAAATACAGACGGATTTCTGGAAAAAGAAACTCCAGGCAGAACACAAGCTGGAAATCCAGCATCTCGGGACGGCTTTCCTCGATGAAGGAACGGTGAGCTTCAAAGGAAACCGGCTGGCAACAGACCATCCGGATTTTTACGGACTGGAAGAAATTATCCTTTCGGATATCCACACCGCGCCGGAGAAAAAAGCATTACCGCAAAACCCTGAAAAGGATTACAGGCTTAGGAAATCCATCCTATGGATTTTTCTGCTGATCATTCCGGTTCTGGGGATCATCTATCTGGCTTATACCCAGAGCGATCTTCTTTTCGGTAAAAAATCGTTCAATGATGTTTCAGTGCAGACGAAAACCCACAGGATTGTGGAAGATACCATAAAAATACAGGTTCATACCCCGCAGATAGCAGATACGCTGAAAAAAGATACGCTGAAGAAGGATTCAGCAGTGCTGCCTGCTGCAAAAAATGTTAATCCAAAGACAAAAACCACTAAGGCTACATGGCAAAAATAAAAAAAGCGTCAGATTCCCTGACGGTGATGACCAATATCGTTCTTCCGAACGAAACCAATTCTTTACGAAACCTGTTTGGCGGTGAGCTTCTGGCTAAAATGGACCGTTGTGCTTCTATTTCTGCGGCCAGACATTGCGAAAGAAGGGTAGTAACGGCTTCCGTAAACCACGTTTCCTTTAATCATCCGATTCCAGAAGGGGGTGTTGTGGTACTGGAATCTAAAGTATCCAGAGCATTTTCCACCTCCATGGAAGTGTATGTGGATGTTTGGCTGGATGATCCCATCAACCAGAAAAAGATGCATACCAATGAAGGTATTTATACTTTCGTAGCCGTAGATGAATTCAACCGTCCGATCCCGATCCCGGAAATGATCCCGGAAACCGAAGAAGAAAAACTGAGGTATGATGCCGCTTTCCGCAGAAAAGAACTTTCCCTGATCCTTTCCGGAAGAATGAAGCCGCTGGAGTCAGTAGAACTGAAAAAACTGTTTCAGGAACCGCAGGAACCTGCCGGAGACAAAAAGTAACTTTTAAAACATGATCTGATAGAATTCTTTCATGAGGGAAAGGCCTTTGAAGGTGCTCCTGGTTTTGAGGCTGCTGTATCTTCATGATGCAGATTTGAAATAAATGCTTTTATCTGTTATCAGTAAAGAATTCTATCCTGTTTATCATTTCAAAATTGAGTTCATGAAAATCCTCTTGTTAGATAAAAACCATCCACTGATCACTGCCCAGCTTTCAGAAAAAAACTTTATACTGGAAGAGGACTTCACATCATCTTATGAAGATGTGGGGCGGAAAATAGAACAGTATGACGGCATTATCATACGAAGCAGGATTCCTTTGGACAAAAACCTGTTGGAAAAAGCAAAAAACCTGAAATTCATAGCCAGGGTAGGTGCCGGGATGGAAAATATAGATGCTGAAGCAGCGGAAACGTTGGGAATCCAGTTGATCAATTCACCTGAAGGCAACCGGGATTCCGTGGCCGAACACGTAGTGGGGATGCTGCTGATCCTGATGAACCGCCTATTCATTGCCTCACAGGAAGTAAAAAGGGGGATCTGGCTCCGCGAAGAAAATAGGGGAGATGAGTTGCTGGGTAAAACAGTAGGGCTCATCGGGTATGGCAATATGGGAAAAGCTACTGCGAAAAGGCTTTCCGGATTCGGCTGCAGGGTTATTTTTCATGATATACTTCCCGGGCTTTCCGATGAATTTGCCACACAGGTGAGTCTCCAGGAGCTTCAGGATTCTGCGGATATTCTCAGCCTGCACATTCCTCTCACGGAAAAGACCCATTATTTGGTAAATGCTGAATTTATAGCAGGTATGCGGAAGGACTTTTATTTTGTTAACACAGCAAGAGGGAACAATGTAGATACCCACAGCCTGGTCATGGCTTTACGGTCAGGAAAAGTGAAAGGTGCCTGCCTTGATGTGCTGGAATATGAAAAATCATCTTTTGAAAATCTGGAAGCAGATAATGAAGACCTTACTTACCTGCTTGAATCTGAAAAAGTTATTGTAACCCCTCATATTGCAGGCTGGACCCATCAGAGCAAAGAGAAACTAGCACAGGTAATCGTCGATAAAATAATAGCTTCCTTCGCATAAACATGTGCATTCATTGCTGTATCCTTTAAAAACGGCTGCTCTAAGCCCTGATGATTTTACAGGTCTGTTTTTATGAATGAATTTATGTTAAATAATTCATAATATCCTGCTCAGATTTAAATTTATTTTCAGTTTTCATTAAATTGCCGCTCATTTTTTAGCCGTATGAAGAGTTTTAATTTTGTGTTTATTCTTGCTGTTTCCCTGTTTTTGTTTTCCTGTAAAAAGAATCCCGAATCTAAAGAAACTGTCATACAAAGCACAACCAATCTTCCGAATTACGGTACCGTAGATTTACAGAAAATTTTTACTCCTGCCGATGATAGGCTGCCCAACAAACCTGCTGTAGTCCGTTATATTGATCAGTACTACAACAAGGTGTGGGAACGCGGGAACCTAAGTGGAGGTCTTCTGGTAGCGAAAGGGGATGATATTCTGTACGAAAATTACCGGGGCTTCGGAAGGGAAGGGCACCAGATGCCGATCGGTAAGGATACCCCAATGCATGTAGCATCCGTTTCCAAAACCATGACCGCCATGGCAATGATGAAACTGATAGAAGCAGGTAAGATCAAACTTTCTGATCACCTTACTCAGTTTTTCCCTGGTTTTCCCTATCCTGATGTTACTGTTAAAAGCCTCCTGAGCCAGCGAAGCGGCCTGCCGAAATATGAATATTTTATCACGAAGATTCAGCCTGCTCCGCAGGAACTCTCTAAAACTTTCATTACCAACCAGGATATCCTGAATATGATTATCCGGTACAAGCCGGAACTGGCCAGGGATACCGAGACCGGTTTTATGTACTGCAATACCAATTTTGCTTTACTGGCCCTGCTGATTGAAAAAATAACCCGGACCCCTTTCCCGCAGGCCATGAAGGAAATGGTTTTCACACCACTGAAAATGAATCATACCTATATTTTTCAGGAAAAAGATATTCCCGTAGCAGCGCAGTCCTTTTATTTCGGTGGGAACAGATTGTATCCACTGGACCGGCTGGACCTAATCTATGGCGACAAAAATGTATATACGACACCCAGAGATCTGCTGAATTTTTCAAAAGCAATGTTCTCCAAAAATTTCCTGAAGCCTGAACTGATGGAAATGGTTTTCACGCCCTACAGCAACGAAAAAGCAGGGATGAACAATTATGGATTAGGCTTCAGGATGAAAATTTATGACAACGGTGAAAAGCTTACCTACCATAACGGATGGTGGCACGGTACCAATTCCGTATTTGCCCATCTGCTGAAATCCAAGGTAACCATTGTGGCCATCGGGAACTGTTATTCCAACAAAGTGTATTCGGCACTGGCTTTATCCGGGCTGTTTGAAAACTTTCCGCCACAGCAGGAAAAACTTCACAGTGTAATGGACGACAGCAGAGATACTTTAAACGGGCAGCGGGAGTTTTCTGGAGAATAATGTTTATTTTTGTCCAAACCTATTCATGAAAAGATTTTTTTTATTATTCCTCATCACCATACTCGTCCATTCCTGCGCACGGGTGGGATCTCCCGTAGGAGGTAAGAAGGATACGCTGGCACCTAAATTTCTGGGATCTAACATTGACTCCACCAGGATTAACGTGCCGCGTGACATCAAAGAGCTCCGTCTGGACTTCGATGAATATGTAACCCTGAAAGATGTCAATAAAAACCTGATCATTTCTCCTCCGATTAAGAATATAAAACGGATACTTCCTTCCAATATCGCCAATAAATTTGTGCTGATCCAGTGGACGGATACTTTACAGGCCAATACGACCTACAATTTTAATTTTGGGAATTCCATTGTGGACAATAACGAATCCAACGTACTTCCTTATTTTAATTTTGCATTCTCCACAGGTGATAAGCTGGATGACCTGTACATTAGCGGGGAAGTAAAAGACGCCCTGGCAGCTAAAAAGCAGGCGAATGCCACTGAAAATAAACTGGTTGTAGGCCTGTACAAAGTTCAGGATACCATGAACTACAAACAGAAGCCTTATTATATAACCAAAGTAGATAATGACGGGTACTATGAACTCAATTACCTTTCGCCTGGGAAATACAGGATCATTGCATTTGACGATGAGAACGGAAATTCAGTCTATGATCCCGGAAAAGAAAAAGTAGGTTTCCTGAAAGACCCTGTTACGGTTGAAAAATCCATTTCCGGCCTTAACCTTAAGGTATACCCATCCAGAAAGCCTTTGAAATACGGTGAAATGAAAGAAGTATCAGGAGGTATCCTAATGACTTTTGAAGGAGCCCCGGAAAAATGTGAAAGTCCTTTCCCTCAATGACAAGCTGCAGGATATCAAGGTGACGCACCGGCCTAAATCCGATTCAGTCAGAATCTGGTTTGATGCGGCAAAAAGCAATGTTGGACAAACCGCCAATGAAAACCTCAAATTCAGTTATAATGCCGATAACAAACAGGATACTGTTTCTGTATTTTACCGGTATAATACCAAGAACGTTATGACGCTTGATAGTGATAACGGTGGCGCACTGATCCCTCCTAAGGCTGACTTTAAAATGGTTTCCAATTACATTATAGACAGGATAGAGCCTGAAAAATGGATGCTGAGGGTAGCAGGTGATACACTTAGTAAACAGCAGTTCAGTGCGGTTATTTCGCCTACTAACCCGTATCAGGTCATTGTAAAATCTGATTTTGTGATCGGGAAAAAGTACCAGCTTACCGTACCGAAAGAAACCGTTTACTCATTTTATGCTAAAAATCCCCAGTCCAAGCGTTTCGATTTTGAAATCGACAAGGCGGATAATTACGGAAGCCTGACGCTCACACTGCAGAATGCACCTGCCTCAAACTATTGGATTCAGCTGTTGGATGCCTCAGATAAGGTAGTTTACCAGAAGTACACCAAAGGAAGCCAGGTGAGGTTTGATATTCTCAAGCCGTCTGAATACATAGTCCGCATCCTTGCCGATAACAATGGGAACGGATACTGGGACGAAGCAGATTTCCAGAACCAGGTTTTTGCCGAGGATGCATATACCTATTATAAAGTCGTAGTAATAAGGCCGCTTTGGGATACCAACGAAACCTGGGATCTTAGCGATACCAGAAGTCTTGAAAACCCGAAAGGAACTTCCGCAACTGCTGCAGGTACAGACACTAATGCTGCCGGAACCACCAATCCAGTTACCGCTCCTTCAGCGCCTGTGCAAAACAATAAAGTAATTGAGACATCTAGGGAAGTTCTGAAACCCGTACGATAATGAAAACGGCAAAAAAAATATTATTCTGGTCGCTCATTGTATTTGTGGTCATCCAGTTTATCCCGGTCAACAGGACCAACCCACCGGTAAAGAGCTCTCAGAATTTTGTCGAGGTGAAACAGACCCCGGATAAGATCAGAGCCCTGCTTAAAGGTGCCTGTTATGACTGCCACTCCAATGAAACGGTATATCCTAAGTATGCCTTTATAGCACCTGTATCATGGTCTGTAAAAAGCCATATTGATGAAGGGAGGGAACACCTGAACTTTTCAGTATGGGAAACCTATAATAAGGATCTGAAGAAAAATATGCTCAGCCATTCGATACAAACCCTTCAGAACAGGACCATGCCAATGCCAGGTTATATTGTATATCATCCGGAAGCCAATCTTTCAGAGGCGGAAAGGACATTACTGGAGCAGTATTTTGACCATATGCTTAAGACGGAATCGTATTAAGAAGCTGAGTTATAGGTGCAGATCTTACAAGATTATAAAATCTGCACAGGATAAATTAGTTATTCTTGAGGTACTTTTCAAAGAATTTTTTCTGGGAACTGAAAGCAAGATCTTCCTGTCTGAGCTGATTCATGGGAATCCATAAGCCTTCTGAAATTTCCTGCAACTCAATATTTTCCTCAAACTTTTCCTGAATCTCATATTCGTAAAAAAGGTCAATGGTATTGTAATCGATACCCTTGTAATGATATACATTAGGCAAGCTGGTAATATACCTGAGCCTGGAGGAATCAATTTCGATATTAAGTTCTTCAGAAAGTTCCCTTTTACAGGTTTCCTCAGCACTTTCACGAGGGTCTACAAAGCCTCCGGCAAGATCCAGCAGGCCTTTTGCCGGTTCGCGGTTTCTTCTGGTTAAGTAAATCTCATTTCCATGCCGGATTACAACAGCCACTGCACCTGCAACATTATGATAAAGCGTAAAGCTGCATTCTGTGCAGCTCCACTTCTTTTCACTGTACCATCTTAGGGTTTTTTGTCCGCATTCAGGGCAGTAGGGTAGTTCCTTCATTCTAATACATTGGTATTTCTGGGGTGGTAGGTCAGGATGACATCCCGCAATTCCTCCGTTTTAAGGCGTGTGTAGATTTCGGTTGTGGTAATACTGGAGTGACCCAGCATTTCCTGTATGTATCGCAGGTCTGCACCGTTCTGCAACAGGTGGGTGGCAAAAGAATGCCGGAACGTATGCGGGGAAATTTTCTTGCTCACACCCGCCTTATCCGTCAGTTCTTTGATGATGAGGAAAACGATTACCCTGGACATGGAAGTTCCCCGGCTGTTTAAAAACAAGGTGTCTTCATGTTTTTTATTCACCTTATTCTTGCAGCGCACTTCAAGGATATAAGTTTTCAACAGTTCACCCGTATAATCAGCCAGAGGAACGAAACGTGTCTTGTTCCCTTTTCCGTTGATTTTGATGTAATTTTCCTTAAAGTTGATATTGGATATCTTAAGGTCGATAAGCTCCGAAACTCTTAGTCCGCAGCCATACAATACCTCAACGATACAGTGATTTCTCCTGCCGAGATCTGTATTCATCTCAATGGCACTGATGATTTTATTGATGTCCGGAAGTGTCAGTGTGTCCGGAAGGTATAAGCCCAGCTTAGGGCCTTCCAGAAGGGCTGCCGGATTGTCTTCGCGAAATTCGTCCTCATGCAGGAATTTAAAGAAAGCTTTAATAGAAGAAATCCATCTGGCCTGTGACCTTTCGCTGAATTTCTGTTTGGAAAGCTTAAAAATATATTCCTGGAGGTGGTCATACGTAATGGTTGCCGGAGATATATTCTCCAGGTCTTCTTCTGCGTACTCTTTCAGTTTTCTGATATCGCGGATATAGGCGTCAAGAGTGTTTTCTGAGAAATTCCTCTCAAAACGAAGAAAAATTTCAAAATCCTTAATTTTTTCATCCCAAGTCATTGTGTGTTATTTTTTTAGTTCAAAATCCGATATTTGTTCTATTTCAATTCCATGGTTTTTTAAAAATGATATTCCGTCATCATCGGAATATTCATTAATATAGACCAATCGGGTAATGCCAGCCTGTAAGATCAGCTTACTGCATTCCTTGCAGGGCGAAAGGGTAAGATACAAAGTGGCTCCCTTGGCAGACTGCGTGGAGGCAGCCAGTTTCAGTATGGCATTCGCTTCTGCATGCAGAACGTACCAATGCGTTTTCCCTTCTGCATCTTCACAGCAGTTCTCGAATCCCGAAGGAGTTCCGTTATATCCGTCTGAAATAATCATACGGTCCTTTACAATCAGTGCACCTACCTGCTTTCTCTTGCAATAGGATAGTTTTGCCCATTCCTGGGCCATTTTCAGATAAGCTTTATCAAACTTATTCATACAGCGGCATCAATTGGTTCGAAATAATTTTTAATTGTCGTTTAGAAATTTGGTTTTCTTTTTTCAATAAAGGCGGAAACACCTTCTTTCTTATCATCCAGATCGAAAAGTTCCCCGAAATACTTGATCTCAGTTTCAAAACCCTGATCTGTGTCTGAAAGATTAACGGCATGTATCGCTCTTGCTATGGCCATAGGGGAATTGCGTGCAATGGTCTGAGCCAGCTCTTTGGTTTTCGCAAGTAAATCTTCGATAGGAAATACTTCATTGACAAGTCCGATTTCTTTGGCTTTCTGGGCAGGGATCATTTTCGCGGAAAAAATCATTTCATTGGCCATTCCTTTTCCTACAAGCTTAGGAAGCCTCTGTGTACCTCCATAGCCGGGGATCAGTCCCAGAGTAACTTCCGGAAGGCCTAGCCTGGCATTGTCTGAAGCATAGCGGATGTGGCAAGCCATAGCCAGCTCAAGGCCGCCTCCCAGGGCAAAGCCGTTTACAGCAGCAATGACCGGCCTTTTCATATTCTCAATGGTATTGAAAAGGATATTCTGTCCGTTTCTGGCCAGTTCTTCTGCTTTTTCCTGTCCGAAATCGCTGAACTCCTTAATATCTGCACCGGCCACAAAGGATTTTTCTCCGCTACCCGTAATGATGACCGCTCTGCAGGCAGGGCTTTGATCAAGCTCTTTCAGCGCGGAACTTAATTCCTGAATGGTTTTGGCATTCAGGGCATTAAGGCTCTCAGGCCTGTTGATGGTGATTACCGTTACCGGTCCTTCGTTTTCCAGTAGAATATTCTCGTAGTTCATCTTGGTTTATAATTACAGTCGCAAATTAGAAATTTTTTACATAAAAAAAGGAAAAAAATATAAGCTTTTTTCCTTTTTTGTTGAATTATTTTGTTGCAGGCTTATTTAATGTGGTTCATCATGTTGGCATCGATATTAATATTGAGCTTTGATGCCACTTTCATGCCGAGTTCAATATTAGCCCTGAAAAAATGGCACAGCTGACGGTTGATAATATCGTTTTTCTTAGGTCCGTCTATGCCCTTCATGCTTTCAACGATATTATGCACCAGGTGTTCACGGTCTTCCGCATTCATTGCTTTGGTATACAGGAGCCCGGGCTGGGTATAATGATCGTCGTCATTTTCATTTCTGTTGTAGCACGCTACATGAGTGCTGTCCAATTCATATTCAAAGCTCCTGTAGGCCGGATCTGGCTGAATGTCATCAAAGCTGTTCGGATGATAGTTCGGCTTGTCAGTGTACTCTGAAGAATCTGCCATGAAACCGTCACGCTGATAATTGTGTACTGCAAAAGGGCAGCGGTTCACTTCCAGCTGGTGCGCATTAACGCCTACGCGGTAGCGGTGTGCATCAGGATAGGAAAATAGCCTTCCCTGAAGCATTTTGTCCGGTGAAAAGCTGATGCCGTTGACCAGATTGCTTGGGGAGAAGATAGATTGCTCCACGTGGGCAAAATAATTGGCAGGGATTTCATTAAGTTCCATTTCTCCCACTTCAATTAAAGGGAAATCATCCTGGAACCAGACTTTGGTAATATCAAAAGGATTCCACCTGAATTCACGGGCCTGTTCCTCTGTCATTACTTGGATGTACATGGTCCATTTCGGGAAGTCACCGTTTTCAATGGCATTGCAGAGGTCTTCCTGGGCAAAGTCCGGATTTTCACCGGCCATTTTTATAGCTTCTTCATGGGTAAAGTTTTTAATGCCCTGTTTTGTTTTGAAATGGAACTTTACCCATGTCCTTTCATTAGCGGCATTAATCATGGAAAAGGTATGCGACCCAAAACCATGCATGTGGCGGAATCCGTATGGAGTACCGCGATCTGACATCAGGATCAGTACCTGGTGCAGAGACTCGGGGCTCAGGCTCCAGAAATCCCACATCATTGTTGCGCTTTTCAGGTTGGTTTTAGGCACTCTTTTCTGGGTGTGGATGAAATCAGGGAACTTTTTGGCATCCTTGATGAAAAATACCGGCGTATTATTTCCTACCAGGTCCCAGTTGCCGTCTTCCGTATAAAACTTAAGGGCAAAACCTCTGGGGTCCCTTGCAGTATCCGCACTTCCTTTTTCACCTCCTACTGTTGAAAAACGGGCAAACATTCTGCATGAATTACCCACCTTGGAAAATAATTTTGCTTTTGTATATTTTGAAATATCGTGGGTCACAGTGAAGGTACCATATGCGCCGCTCCCCTTGGCATGGACAATTCTTTCAGGAATCCTCTCCCGAACAAAATGCGCAAGATTTTCCTGAAGAATAAAATCCTGAAGCAATACAGGACCTCTGGGACCGGCGGTCTGGGAATCCTGATGCTCAAAATAAGGAGCACCATTGCTTAACGTTAACTTTTTAGAATCCATATAGTTATGATTTGAATGATTAATATCCCCCGTACACTGCAAAATACACAGCATACAATTTATCAAATTTAGCTGAATTTTTAATTTCTTATGGCAAAAACATCATATCTTTGTCATAGATAATATTAATCAGATGAATATTCAGCAATTGGAATATCTTATCGCTGTAGATAAGTACAAACATTTTGGTAAAGCTGCTCAGGCCTGTTTTATTACCCAGCCTACACTAAGTGCGATGATACAGAAGTTTGAGGATGAACTAGATGTGAAAGTTTTCGACAGGACTACTCACCCGATCCGCACTACAGATGTGGGGCTTCAGATCATCGATCAGGCCAAGGTAATTATAGAGGCTGTCAATGAACTGAAAAATAAAGCCAACCTGCTGAACAATATTCTGGGAGGAACCATCAACATCGGGATCATTCCTACTGTTTCCTCTTTTATCCTGCCTACCGAAATTTTTAAATTCCTGAAGGATAATCCGAAGATCCAGATGAACGTTAAGGAGATGACTACCGATAATATCATCAGGGCACTCAAGTCGGGAGAACTGGATGCGGGTATTATTTCCACGCCATATGATACTGCCGATGAATTTTATCAGGATTTCCTGTTCAATGAGGAACTGATGATCTATAGTTCAGATACGGAGGCCAACAAGAAAAATGCTTACATTATTCCGGAGGAGCTGAATGTAGAAAAAGTGTGGCTGCTGGAAGAAGGGAACTGTCTGAGAAACCAGTTTGAAAATATCTGCCATCTTAAGGAGAATACACTGAAACCTAAAAACCTGGATTTCCTGGCTTCCAATATCCAGACCCTGGTGCATATGGTGGATAAGGTAGGAGGGATCAGCATCCTGCCGGAGCTTGCCCTGAGCCAGCTTTCTGAAGAGCAGAGGAAAAATGTGTTCCGGTTCAAGAAACCTTTCCCGTACAGAGAAATCAGCATCATCTATTACAAGCCTACATTCAAGCAGAAGATTATCGATGAGCTATCCCATTCTATCAGGACTTCCCTGGAGAAAAAACTGAACTATACAGAAAATCCGAAAGATTACGTGAGTATCAAGCCGCAATAGGCCTTCAGACCAGTAGGATCGATGTTCTGCATCAACAAAAATATAATAAACGGGCAAAAATTTGAGTATTAAAAAAATAGTACTTAAATTTGCGCACGTTTACGAGGAAAATTTGACCTGATTGCAACCTCTATAAAAAAATGCTAAAACAGTATTCTTTTTTTGAGCTTTCCTGGCAATGTATTCAGCTTTTCCTTACCTCTTAATCTTAAAAACATAGAATAATATGTCTTATTTATTTACATCTGAATCCGTTTCAGAAGGACATCCGGATAAAATTGCCGATCAGATTTCCGATGCATTAATCGATCATTTTTTAGCATACGATAAAAACTCGAAAGTAGCCTGTGAAACGCTGGTAACTACCGGACAGGTGGTATTGGCCGGAGAGGTGAAGTCTGAAGCGTATCTGGATGTTCAGAATATTGCAAGAGAAGTAATTAACGGGATCGGATATACTAAAGGTGAATATATGTTTAACGGGGATTCCTGTGGTGTGATTTCTGCGATCCATGAACAGTCGCCGGATATTAACCAGGGGGTTGACAGAGCGGTAAATGATGAGTCTTTTGAAGCTAAAGCCAATGCTCAGGGAGCTGGTGACCAGGGAATGATGTTCGGGTATGCCACCAATGAGACTTCCAACTATATGCCTTTGGCTCTTGACCTTGCCCACACCATCCTGAAAGAGCTTTCCGCAATCAGAAGGGAGGGCAAAGAGATTGCATACCTTCGTCCTGATGCTAAAAGCCAGGTAACCATAGAATATTCTGATGACCACAAACCGATCAGGATTGATTCTATTGTAGTATCTACCCAGCATGATGATTTCGGAACCGAAGAGGAGATGCTGAACAAGATCCGCGAAGACATTAAGAATATCCTGATCCCGAGAGTGGTTGCCCAGCAGTCTGAAGAGATCAAAGGGTTGTTCAATGATCAGATCAAATACCACATCAATCCTACCGGTAAATTCGTGATCGGAGGGCCTCATGGAGATACCGGTCTTACAGGAAGAAAAATTATTGTAGATACCTACGGAGGAAAAGGAGCGCACGGAGGCGGAGCATTTTCCGGTAAAGACCCTTCAAAAGTAGATCGAAGTGCTGCTTATGCCACCAGGCATATTGCCAAGAATCTGGTAGCGGCAGGGGTGGCTGATGAAGTCCTGGTGCAGGTTTCTTATGCGATTGGTGTTGCTGAGCCTTGCGGACTGTACATCAATACATACGGAACGGCAAAAGTAGATCTTCACGACGGGGCAATTGCCGGGAAAGTGTCGGAAATTTTTGATCTTCGTCCTTATGCGATTGAACAGAACCTGAAACTGAGAAATCCTATTTATCAGGAAACAGCTTCTTACGGACACATGGGTAAAGAATACTACAAAGGTGACAAGACCTTTAATAAAGGACATAAAAACGAAATTACCCTGAAAGACCTGGAGTTCTTTACCTGGGAAAAACTGGATAAAGTAGAGGAGATTAAAGCGGCTTTCGGCATCTAATCTTCCTTTATACATAAATTAGGCTGCTTTATCTGTCACAGATAGAGCAGTTTTTTTTATTTTTACAGTAAATAATAGTATGATGATGAATTCCAGGGCGGCATTTGCTGCACTTTTGATATTTTTTTTCAGCGTAGCCGCCAAAGCGCAGTATACGGTGCATAAGATGATTCAGGTGGGCTATGCTTATCAGAACCAGAGTTTCGGGGAAGTTGGCGGAAGGCTGCTGTTCCTGAAAAATGATGATGTGATTTACAGGCTGGGTGGTTCAGCTCTCATGGGATCAACCCGTGGCGAGTTTGCCATTATGCCGAAGCTTCAGGCGGATGTGCTGCTGAATTTCGAAAGAAATGTAGATTTCTATCATTCGTATTATTTTCTGGCCGGCGCGGAAGGCACCAATAAATATATTGCTCCCAAAATCGGGGTAAGCCTTTTCGGGATTCTGGATGTGACCGGAGGGTATGCTTTTCCTGTAGGAGACGCCCTGCTGAACGGAAAACAGATGAAAGGTCTGAATATTAATTTCACACTAAATATCCCTACCGCATTTATTCATGATATGTTTGATTAGGATTTTTTAAATTTTTATCGCAAATATTTTATAAAAGGTTAACAGTTATTAAATTTTTATTATATTTACATCAATAAAAATGATACTGCCTATTGATTCTACTTTACTCTGAAAAACTGTTTTGTAATTAAAGCTGATGCCGGATGATATATCTGGAAAAAAGCTTGTCTGCAAATATATTTATTGAGAAGAGTTATGAAATCAAAATCGGATAGCCTATTAATATCCCTTTACCAGAACGGTGATGAAGAAGCATTATCTACGCTTATCCATCGCCATCAGAAAGAACTGTTTACATTCATTTTTTACAAAATTAATGATGAAGACCTTGCAAATGATATATTTCAGGATACGTTCATGAAAATTATCCTTATGCTTAAAGAAGGCCGGTATAACGAAGAAGGTAAATTTATCCTGTGGGGCAAAAGAATCGCCTACAACCTTATCATAGACCATTTCAGATCCAAAGCCAAAAATATTAAGGTATCCGAAACGACTTTCGAGACGGATGAATACTCTATTTTTGACATGATCAGGGAGCCTTCGGAAAACATTGAAGACCAGCTGGTTACTAATCAGATCCAGGAAGATCTTCTGAAAATGCTGCAGTACCTCCCGCAGAACCAGCAGGAAGTGATCAAACTGAGGTTTTTTGACGGACTTAGCTTTAAGGAAATCGCCGAACACACGGATATGAGCATCAATACCACCCTGGGAAGAGTGAGGTATGCTCTGATTAACCTGAGAAAAATCATGGATGAGAAGAATATTGTATTAACAAGATAATAAATCCCGGACTTCGCCGTTTTTAAGGAAAACCTCTCGCTTATGAGAAAAAATGATTCCTTAAAAGTGAAAACTTTGAAACCAAAGAAGCAAACTATTGAATTTCTGCTCAGCTACTCCAAAAGTCTGGAAGTAGTAAAAGTCAGGGAAAAGAATTATCCGATCTCCAAAAATTAAAATGACTAATTTTGTGCTGTATGAATATTCAGCACATTTTTTTTGACCTCGACAATACACTGTGGGATCACCGCAGAAACGCTTACCTTACCATCAAAGACCTTTTCGAAAAAGAAGAGATTAACCTGAAATACCAGATTGACTTTGAAGCATTCCATGCCGTATACCACCGCATCAATGAAAAGCTCTGGGAAGATATCCGGGACGGAATCATTGATAAAGAATACCTCAGAAAACATCGTTTCTATGATACTTTCAGCGATTTTAACGTACAGGATGAGCAGCTTGCCATGTATTTTGAGGAACATTTTTTAGACAGGATCCTGAATTACAATGAACTGGTGGAAGGAACCAAACCTATTTTAGAATATCTGAAAGCCAAAGGGTACACATTACACATCATATCCAACGGATTTAAAGAAGTTACCGAACGGAAATGCCTGCTTTCCGGAATCGCCCCGTATTTCCAGACCATTACCAGTGCCGATACCGTCGGCGTAAGAAAACCCAGGCCTGAAATTTTTGAATATTCACTGAATCTTGCTCAGGCAACAGTAGGGGAGAGCATCCTGATCGGGGACGACTGGATTGCAGATGTTGTAGGGGCCAGAAACTATGGGATGGACGTGATCTTCTTTGATGTCCTTCATGAAAACCCGCAAGAGGAGGGACTGAAAGCCATCAGTCATCTGTTGCAGATCAGAGAATTTTTATAATGCACTCCATCAGGGAAAGCATAATTTTTAATCATTTTTGCTATTCCTAATTCTTTCCCAAATTGATCCTGAAATTTGCTTCATAATAATAATTTGAAAAATATAGAATTATGGAAAAGAAGCAAAGCATTACCGTATTGTTAGGACTGATCCTTACATTGATGACCGGCTGTGTTTACGGTCAGGACAGAGTGATCAACCAGAACCAGCTGCCTAAAACAGCCAAGAACTTCCTGTTTGCCAATTTCAGGGGAATTCCTGTCGCTTCAGCGATTGAAGACCGGGAAATTTATGGGGTTGACGATTACAAAGTAAGACTAGGAAACGGGATGAAAATTGAATTCGACAGCAGGGGAAACTGGAAAGAAGTGGACGGTGAACACCAGAAAGTTCCTAATGGCTTCGTTCCTGCTGCGATCAGGAATTACATTGCCAAGAACTTCCCGAATACCTATATCACGAAGATCGAAAAGGGAAGATGGAAATATAAAGCAGATTTATCCAACGGCCTAGATCTGGAGTTTGACCGCAATGGGAATTTCAGTAAAATTGATGACTGATAGCCTCGGGGCTGAAAATGTTTCCGGAACTGAGTGACCATATTATTTACAGATACAAATGTCTAGAATTGATATTCTATGACTTATAAATAACCTTCTTTTTTGGAGGTTATTTATATATTTGAATATAGAACACCAACACCAAATACACAATGAAAATATTAATTATTGAGGATGAACCGGAACTAAGAGAAGTCGTACAGCATTTTCTTGAGCGGGAATTGTTCCTGGTGGAATATGCGGCAGATTATCAATCGGGACTGGATAAGATCATTTCTTATGAATATGACTGCATACTGCTGGATATCATGCTGCCGGACGGAAACGGAATGGATCTGCTGAAAGAACTCAAAAAGCTGGATAAAAAAGATCCTGTGATCATCTTATCGGCAAAAGACTCTGTAGATGACAAGGTGAGCGGGCTGGAAATAGGAGCAGATGATTACCTCGCTAAACCTTTTCACCTGGCGGAACTCCTGGCCAGGATAAAATCTGTGATCAGAAGAAAGAACCAGGATGGTGAAAACAAACTTCATTACCGTAATATATCAGTCTATCCAGACAGCAGGAAAGTCATCATAGATGATAATGAGCTTGTGCTGAACAGGAAAGAATATGATGTCCTGTATTATTTTATGGTCAATCCTGAAAAGACCCTTCAGAAGACGATGCTGGCAGAGGCTATCTGGGGAGATTATATTGACCAGGCAGACAGCTACGATTTTATTTACTCCCAGATAAAAAACCTCCGTAGGAAATTAAAGGACAACGGAGCCAAAGCGGATCTTCAGGCAGTATACGGTATCGGTTATAAATTGATTTCATGAAATTATCTTTAAAATATTATACCCTGAAATACATTGTGGTTGCCCTGCTGCTGATTATTGCGGTCTGGGCGGCGCTGTTTTATGCATTCATCCTGGATGAAGTGTATGATAATGTGGACGATGGCCTTAAAAACAGGAAAATACAGCTGATAAAAGCAGTATACAAAGACGAAAAACTGCTCAACAATGTGGATTTTGAATTTAATGAATTTAAAATTGTTCCTATTTCAGAACAGGAATGCAACAACAGGAATAAGTTCTACAACAGGACTTATTATATGGAATACGATGATGATGACGAGCCTTACCGTGTATTGGAAACCTGCTTTACCGATCAGTTCGGGGGACACAGGAAACTGGTGATCAGGACTTCAACGGTAGAAGAGGATGACCTGATTTATGATTTAAGCATTGCCCTCGTTGTCCTGTATTTTTTCCTGGTGCTCAGCATCCTTTTTGTGAACGGGTTCTTACTGAACAAAGCATGGAGGCCGTTTTATGCAATTTTAGAAAAACTGAGAAATTATCAGTTCGGAGAAAAAACCGGAAACCAGAGGCAGGAGTATTCCATTAAAGAATTTGAGCAGCTTGATGAGGAAATCGATGAGATGATCCGCAGAAATGAATTGGTGTTTGACCAGCAGAAAAAATTCATAGAAAATGCTTCCCATGAACTTCAGACACCATTGGCTATCATGATCAATAAGATCGATCTTTCGGTACAGGACGGAAATATTGATGAAAGCACCGTGCACCTCCTTATGGATATCAAAGGCAACCTTACCAGAATGACAGGTCTCAACAAATCATTGCTGATGCTGTCTAAGATTGAAAACAACCAGTTCAGTGCGACGGAGAAGGTGGATTTTAACAATCTGATCAAAGATGTGATTGAAGCCTATAAGGATTTTACCGATCATAAGGGAATCAGTATTGAGATAGTTGAACGTGGGAATTTCAGTACTTCATTCAATTCAGATCTTGCCCATATCCTGATTTCCAATTTGCTCAAAAACGCCATTAAGTACAATATTCCCAATGGGTTTATTCAGGTGATTATTGAGCGTAACTGGTTGACTATGATGAACCCCGGCCAAAACCATCCTCTTGATCAGGATCGTATTTTCAGCAGGTTTTATAAGCAGTCTGCAGATCATAGTTCCACAGGATTAGGGTTATCAATAGTCCATTCCATCATCAGGCAATATCCTGACCTGAGCATTGCGTACCGTTTTGAGGATGAGATGCACCAGCTGATTATTTCAAAAAAATAAGCCTTTCAAAAAGAAAGGCTTATAAATATTGATATCGTTAGACGCCTAAGCTTGCCCTCACACGCTTCATTGTTTCCACAGCAATTACCCTTGTTTTTGCTGCTCCTTCCTGAAGTTTGGTCTCAAGCTGGTCCAGGTTATTCATATAAAATGAGAAAAGTTCCCTTTCTTTCGCAAACCTCACAAGGATCAGATCCAGAAGTTCTTTTTTGGCATGGCCGTACCCGAAGTTTCCGGCCAGGTACTTGGCTCTGAGTTCTTCTGTCTGCTCAGGAGTGGCAATCAGCTGGTAGATTGCAAATATTTTATCTGTTTCCGGGTCTTTGGGTTCTTCCAGGGTCTTGGAATCAGTTTCGATGCTCATCACCTGTTTTTTCAGTTCTTTTTCCGGAAGGAAAATATTGATGATATTCCCTCTGGATTTTGACATTTTATTACCATCGGTTCCCGGAACATATTTGGTATCTTCCTGAAGTTCAGATTGCGGAAGGATAAAAGTTTCACCCATCTGGTTGTTAAACCTTGAGGCAACATCTCTGGCATACTCAAGGTGCTGAAGCTGGTCTTTACCTACAGGAACAATTTCTGCATCATACAGTAAAATATCCGCAGCCATCAGAAGCGGGTAGGTAAACAGCCCTGCATTCACATCCTGCAGCCGGTCTGCCTTATCCTTGAATGAATGCGCTAAAGTAAGTCTCTGATATGGAAAAAAACAGGATAATTGCCAAGAAAGTTCACAGGTTTCAGGGATGTCGCTCTGCCTGTAGAAGAATGTTTTTTCCGTATCCAGCCCACAAGCAAGCCAAGCCGCAGCAATCTCGTAGGTATTCTGTTTCAGTTCTTCCGCGTTCTTAATCTGGGTTAAAGAATGAAGATTCGCGATGAATAAAAATGATTCGTTTCCTTCCTGCTTGGATAGCTCTATGGCAGGAATAATCGCACCTAAAAGGTTCCCAAGGTGCGGGGTTCCGGTGGCTTGAATGCCGGTAAGAATTCTTGACATTGTTTTATGATTAAAATTAATGAACTGCAAATGTAATTATTTCTTCCCACGCATTTCAACGATGCATGAGATTATTTGGCGGCCCAGAATTCAGGGAATGATGATTTTTTTGCCCCCGAATTTAGGCTCTACGCCGAACAGCAGGTCCCAGTATACTTTTGCCTTGGCCAGGTATTCCCTCATGTGGGTTTTAAAGCCTGCATTTTTGCTTACATCATTGGCATTATAGCCATATGACTCAATTCCGTTTTTCCTTCCGAGAAAGACTGCTCTCTCGTTATGGAACTTCTGGGAAATAATGATAATTTTTTTCTGCCCGAAAATGTCTTTGGCCCGCACAACGGAGTCCAGGGTCCTGAATCCTGCAAAATCCGCATAAATACGGTCTTTAGGGATGCCGTATTTCATTAGGGTAAGCTGCATGTCTTCAGGCTCGTTATAATCTTTCCTGCTGTTATCGCCGCTTACGATAATATATTTGATCTTCCCGCTTTTGTACAGGTCGATTGCCGCTTGAATCCGGTTGTAGAAGTAAGCATTAGGCAGTCCGTTATCCAGGTTTTTGCTGGTACCCAGAAGCAGGGCAGTCTTGGTTTCAGGAAGATCAGCAATGCTGTATGAAATATAAGGGTCACTGTTTTCTTTAATGCTGTAGTTTGCCCAGGCAATAAAAACAATTCCTGCAACAAAAAGCAGCAGGAAAAGGATAAGAATATTTTTAATGAATTTTTTCATTATGGGTTGATATTAAAATTCCAGCCCGTTCGGGAAGGCCTTTTTCCTGAAGACTAACAGTAAGACGGCGCCTACCGTAATGGCCGAATCGGCAACATTAAAGATGTATTTGAAGAACTCAATGTGTTTGCCGCCGATCACAGGCCAGCTCTCAGGAACATTCCAGTCTACCAGAGGGAAATGGAGCATGTCTACCACGCAGCCTCTCATGAAAGTGGAATATCCGTGCCCGAAAGGTACCATCTTGGAAATACCGCCATATCCTATCCAGCGGTCAATGCTGGCGTCATAGACGGTTCCGCTGTCGAAGATCAGCCCATAGAACATTCCGTCAATAAGATTTCCGATTGCTCCTGCGAAGATCATGGCCATGGGAATCAGAAGATAATTGGATTCCCCTTTCTGGACCCATTTTCTGAAAAGGTAGATCATTCCTCCAATCAGGAAGATTCGTACCATTACCAGGAAATATTTACCAATCACTCCACCGAAGTGCAGTCCGTAAGCCATACCCGGGTTTTCTACAAAGGTCAGCTTGAATCCGGGGAATACCGGAATGCTGTCATCCAGATTAAAATGCGTTTTTACGTAAATTTTTGAAGCCTGATCAATCAATAAAATAAGGAAAGTGACCCATACAATCTTTTTCATTACAGTCCTTTAGGTTTTGATGGTTTTCCTATTTTCTCATTTTTCTGGTCAACGATTTTTTTAATCGTCTTCTGGTTGTGGTGCGTATTCTTGGTGTGGAATTTTTCGAATTTGATATTCATTTCTTTCAACACGCTTTTCAGCGCACTTAGTTCCATGGCATTTTTGGTGTGGACAATTATGGATTCCATTGTATGTAATATGAATTTTACTTTTTAGACAGTTCGTCGAGCCGTTTCCTGTCTTTTGCAGACAGGTCGTTGATGCCGTTCCTGCCCATTTTACTTAACAGCCGGTCTATTTCTTTTTCCCGCTCGCGCTTTTCCGAGTTGAACCGGTCATCGATCGTATAGTTTTTCTGACGGTCCGGGAAAAATCTGTCCTTTATCCAGTTGCGGTTAAAGAACGCCAATATGGCAGCAATAATAAGAATTAAAATTAACAATTCCGTCATGGTGGAAATTAAAAATTAGGTTTATACCATATTTTATTATAATATGATATAAACCTAAATGTATGATGATAAACGAATCGTTATTTCTGCATGTTCTTAGCTTCGATGCTCAGGGTAGCATGAGGCACGGCAAGAAGCCTTTCTTTAGGGATCAGTTTACCGGTAACCCTGCATACGCCGTATGTTTTGTTTTCAATACGGATCAGTGCATTTTTAAGGTCGCGCACAAATTTTTCCTGTCTCCCAGCAAGGATTGAATTCTGCTCTTTGCTCAGTGTCTCAGCCCCTTCTTCAAATGCCTTGAAAGTAGGGGAAGTATCGTCCGTCCCATTATTCTGGTCGTTGATAAAGCTTTCACGGATCAGTTGCAGGTCCCTTTCTGCTTTTTCTATTTTTTCACGGATAATGGCTTTGAATTCCTGTAAATCGGAATCGCTGTATCTGATTCTCTCGTCTGTCATGTTGTTCTTCTCTTTTTTAATAAATTTATGAAATGGAATTTGAAATACAATAACTAAATGTTAATTTTTCTGAATATTTATCTTAAAACTAACCTCATCAATTTCAATTTCATTAAAATTTTCAAGGGAAGGTGCCGTTTTTATTTCATCGGACAGCACTTCGGAAGAAATATATTCTTTGTTCTTCATGATATCATTCAGGAAAGGTGTATTTTCCTCTATTGAAATGATGATCCGGTCTGTCAGTTCGAAATCTTTGTCCTTTCTCAGGTTCTGGATTCTGTTAATGAACTCTCTGGCAATCCCTTCAGATTTTAACTCGTCAGTCAACTTCAAATCTAATGCCACAGTTGTTTTACCGTCAGAAGTTACTGTCCAGCCCGGGATGTCTTTGGTAGAAATTTCCACGTCATCCAATGTGATCTCATATCCCTGAACGTCAATACTTCCCTTTTTTTCGAGCTCTGTAATCTGTTCTGCTGCAAATCCGGCAATGGCCCCGCCTACGGTCTTCATATCTTTGCCCAGTTTAGGGCCCAGGGCTTTGAAGTTCGGTTTGATCTGCTTTACAATCAGGTGGGAAGCTTCTTCCGCATTGATCAGCTGAAGTTCCTTTACGTTTACCTCCTGTTTGATCAGGTCGGCAACAGCCAGGATTTGCGCTTCTGCTTTGGCATCCAGCACCGGGATCAGTACCTTCTGCAATGGCTGGCGTACTTTCACATTCTCTTTCTTTCTTAAAGAGAATACCATGCTGGTAATATTCTGTGCCAGGTGGGTTTTCTCAACCAGGTCCTGATCAATCAGGCTTTCATCTGCCACAGGGAAATCGGTAAGATGTACCGATTCGTATTGCTCTTTTCCGGTAACAGCATTGAGATCCTGATACAGCTGGTCCATGAAGAACGGGGCAATAGGCGCTGATAATTTGGCGATCACCTCAAGACAGGTATACAGGGTCTGGTAAGCGGAGATTTTATCTTCTGAATATTCCCCTTTCCAGAAACGCCTTCTGCATAACCTAACGTACCAGTTGCTCAGGTTGTCATTTACAAAAGTGCTGATCGCTCTGGCTACCCGTGTAGGTTCATAATCTTCATAGAAAGATTTAACTTCCTTAATTAAAAGGTTCAGTTCAGAAAGGATCCAGCGGTCGATTTCCGGACGGTTTTCAACGTCTTTTTCAGCATAGGTGAATCCGTCAACATTAGCATACAAAGCCAGGAAAGAGTACGTATTGTATAATGTCCCGAAGAACTTTCTCCTTACTTCGTCTATCCCTTCAATGTCAAATTTCAGGTTCTCCCAAGGATTTGCATTGGAGATCATATACCAGCGCGTGGCATCTGGTCCGTATACCGCAAGCGTTTCAAACGGATCTACGGCATTTCCGAGACGTTTGGACATTTTCTGTCCGTTTTTATCCAGGACAAGCCCGTTGCTCATTACATTTTTATAGGCAACGGAATCAAATACCGCTGTTCCGATGGCATGCAACGTATAAAACCATCCGCGGGTCTGGTCTACTCCCTCAGCGATGAAATCTGCCGGGAAGGCTTTATGGCTGTCGATTAATTCTTTATTTTCAAAAGGGTAGTGCAGTTGTGCGTACGGCATAGACCCGGAATCGAACCATACGTCGATCAGGTCGCTTTCGCGCTTCATCGTTTTTCCGGAATCCGAAACAAGTACTACTTTATCCACTACATTTTTATGCAGGTCTACCAAAGCATAGTTTTGCTCAGACATATTCCCGATCACAAAGCCCTTGAAAGGATTCTCTGCCATAAGTCCTGCCGCTACCGATTTTTCGATTTCATTGTACAGCTCTTCTACGGAACCTATGATCTTTTCTTCTTTCAGGTCATCTGTTCTCCAGATTGGCAACGGAATCCCCCAATATCTTGAACGTGATAAATTCCAGTCGTTTACATTTTCAAGCCAGTTGGCGAAACGGCCTTCACCGGTGGCTTTCGGCTTCCAGTTGATTTCCTTGTTCAGGTTGACCAGCCTTTCCTTTACGGCCGTCATTTTCACGAACCAGGAATCCAGCGGGTAATACAATACCGGCTTGTCGGTTCGCCAGCAGTGTGGATAGCTGTGGACATATTTTTCTACTTTGAAGGCTTTGTTTTCAGTCTTTAACAAGATCGCCAGCTCAACATCCCATGATTTCTCCGGAGCTGTGCCTTCATCGTAATATTCATTTTTGATGTATTTTCCTGCAAACAGTTCAGGAACATGTTCTCCTTTGATAAATTTTCCCTGTAAATCTACCAGCGGCACCAGGTTATCATTTTCATCCTCAACCAACATCGGCGGAATTTCAGGCTGGGCCATTTTAGCCACCCGAGCATCATCGGCACCGAAGGTCGGAGCGGTATGAACGATTCCTGTTCCGTCTTCTGTGGTTACGAAATCCCCTAAGATCACACGGAAAGCGTTTTCAGGATGGTCATTCGGGGTAAACCAAGGCACTAATTGTTCATATCTTGTGTCTACCAGTTTTTCCCCTGTAAATTCTTTTAGGATTTTAAAAGGGATGGTTTTGCTTTCTGCAGTATAGCTGGCAAAATCTTCGTCTGTTCCTTCCGCATACTTCTTACCGAAGACTTTAGGCAGAAGAACTCCGGCCAAAACAACAGTTACCGGTTCAAAAGTATATTGGTTAAAGGTTTTTACCAGTACATATTCGATGTCTCTTCCTACGGTAAGAGCTGTGTTGGATGGGAGCGTCCATGGGGTAGTCGTCCAGGCCAGGATGCTTACATCACCTTCCACATCACGGAAAAGCTCTGAAGATTCCTTTTTTACCTTGAACTGTGCTACTACCGTCGTATCCGAAACATCTCTGTAAGTTCCCGGCTGGTTCAGCTCATGGGAAGAAAGCCCTGTTCCTGCTTTCGGGGAATACGGCTGGATGGTGTATCCTTTGTACAGCAATTCTTTATCGTACAGCTGCTTCAACAGCCACCATACCGTTTCCATGTATTTGGATTTGTAGGTGATATACGGATCATCCAGGTCTACCCAATACCCGATTTTCTCGGTCAGGTTATTCCACACGTCCGTATAGCGCATCACCGCTTCACGGCAGGCTTTGTTATAATCTTCAATTGAAATCTTTTTGCCAATATCTTCTTTAGTGATTCCTAATTCTTTTTCCACACCCAGCTCTACCGGCAGTCCGTGCGTATCCCAACCCGCTTTACGGAACACCTGCTTTCCGTTCTGGGTCTGGTAACGACAGAAAATATCCTTTAAAGCCCTGGCCATTACGTGGTGAATTCCGGGCATCCCGTTTGCTGAAGGTGGTCCTTCATAAAAAACAAACTCAGGCTGTCCTTCACGGATCTCAACGCTCTTACTGAAGGTTTTATTCTGTTTCCAGAACTCCGCTACATTGTCGGCTATATCAATAAGGTTGAGGTTTTTGTATTCTTTAAACTGGCTCATTGTATGATCTCAATATCGATTGATTAATTAAGTTGGCAAATTTACTAAATTTTGCCGGTTTATAAGATATGTTTTCTGGGGATCTGCCGATTAAAAAGTTCTGTTTCAGAAATATAAACGGGAAATGAGGGGAAAAGTGAATGGTGAATCGTGAATCAGTGAATTGGGTGTGCTATTTTACCATACAATCAGGATATTTGGAATACATTAATAATGCTGTTATCATTGCTTACAGCCTGAATGGATACAGCCACCCGAGAGTGGCTGTTTATTATTGAAAATTGCTGAGTGGAACTTATTTAGTATAGATGTGTAGCTTATCGTTAATTCTGATTAGGATCCCAAACGCCATATGACGCAGGTTTCCAGGTGCCATCCTCATATCCCTTAATATAGTAATCAACATCCATAGCGGTACCAAACGGAATTACAATGCCTGTGTCATTTTTTACTAGAAATGGGCCATTACCTGCCAGTCGATGTTTCTTGTAATCTTTAGCTCCATAAAAATAAATTCTTCCATAAGATTTATCAATTATAATATCTTTGGGAATAATTAATTCTACGTTTATATTTTCAGATATCATTTTTACATATCTTTCTGCGATTTTATCTATTTTTTCATTACTTAGCATCATCTTATTTTACTTTAATATATTCAAAATATTTATAGTCTCTTGTTCTGGCTAATATTCCAAACTGTCCATCGGGCAGAATCAGCCTGTTATTCTTTTTAACAATATTAAAAACATGACCTTTAATAGTTGTGGAAATATTTTTGTACGCAAAAATAATCCCAATTTCTCCTTCTTTCATTCCTTCCTCTGCCTTGAGAGCTTCTAAAGTTGTTGGTTTAAACTTATCATTATAAATTTGTTCTAATAAATCAACTTCTTGTCCTTCAGAAGGTAATGCAGTCTTCAATTTACCTGTTGTTAGATATTCTATTACATTTTTAACCACATTTACACAATTAGTATTAGAAATCATAACAACTTCTCCATTTACCACGTGATGATTAAAATATGGTAGTACTTCATAAATGTAATCAATTGCATTTTCACCAGTAATTTTACCTCCAACTATAGCTTCCTGAAGAGCTTTCCATCCTGCTTCAAACTCTTCTGCTTTCATACTGAAGTTAGGAGGAACATTTTCCGCCATTCCTGCAAGGCGGCTTATCTCTTCATCAAGCTTTGTGATATTACCGCTAGCTTTTCTGTAGAGATAATCTAAAAATTTACCCGTTCTTCCAGCAGAATTTGCTTGAAAAAACTTTTTTCCTTTATAGAGGACTGCTATTTCTTTCTGTGCATTTTCTATAAAAAGTACATTCAGCTTCTCAAAATCAGAAGAATGCTCGGTAACCTTTTTAATGCCGTCTTTTAAAAGAACCCTTAATCCGTTCTTAGAATAATCCCTTAAAGGAAACGAATATAATGCATTTTTAATTAATTTTTGCAGGCTTTCCTGTTGACGCGGATATCGGGAAGTATACAGTACTTCTACGGTGACATCCAGTGCTTTTTCTGCTTTAGTCAGCATACTTGCCATTGCACTTGCCGTACCCTGAACCATATAAATATCATCCCATAATTTTAAAAGCTTTTTTCCTCTGGTGGTCATCTTAAGCTCATCTCTGAGGCGGGTCTCTATATAAAAATCTGAAAGGGCCACTCCGATATCTGCATAAGCCGCATATAAAGGCAATCCTGAAACTCCGGATTCAATGGTCGCAAGACTGGCTGAGATAACCATGAGATCCGCGGCGACGCGGAGACATCTTAATGCATCTTCAGCGGCTTTCTTTTGCGCGATGTGATACAAGAATAATGCAGGAACTTCAGTATCGGTTTCAAGGGTTTGAACGGTACCCGTCCGAAGCTTCATCTTTTCATACACCTTCAGGTGCAGCATATCCAGTGGTCTGAATTCTCCGTTTTCAATTTCGTTTTCAGCTTCAATCTCCTTTGTTTTCAGATTAAATACTTTTACAGTATTAATCAAGGTTACGATATTGTTAGGATCTCCTTCCATAAAATACCCTGTCAACTCACAATGCCTTTCTATCGTATCAGAATCCCTGCTCACACCTAATGCGAAAAGGGAACCTCTGTCCAGAGGCTGATGAGCATCATCCGTAGCATGCTGTGCCTGCATGAACGCCGTTACATAAATGACGAAAAGTTCCTTGTTTTCATACATTTGTCCATAAGCGGCCTGTGTGGTATCTGCAATGATGCCTTTTCCCATATAAACACTCTCTCCGTCTAAAGAATGATAAATATGAAGAATAAGCTTAGGGTCATTTTTTATTTTTTTGTAAACAAATTCCCCGGAAATGGCTGTTAGAATACGGATCGCATAACGGCTTTTATCGCGGAAAGGCTCTACTGCCAAAGCAGCGGCTTTGCCTATTGAATCTACATCACGGATTAATTGGGAATCAAAATTTAAAAACTGCAAAAAATGATCCCATAACATCCCGTCTGAAAGTTTCTTAGCTTTTCCTTTGTAATCCACCCCGGTCAGGGCAAAATTAGGAAGCTGGTTGTAGAAGAACATCAGGTCATCAATAGAGGTAAGCCCGTTTCCGGCCTCTTCAAAATGGGATATAAGCGCAACCTGTGCCTCCTGTCGATGGTACGGAAAAAGGTAGGTGATAGCAGCCATATAGTCTTCTGCATCGCTCAGCCTGATTTGTATGGCATCAGGAGATTCTGAAGAATAATGTACAGTGGCTTCCGTCTCGTTTATTACTGTTTTTGTGGCTTCCCGGTGGTAGTTACGATAAGGGATATTGATCGTACATTCTATTTTTCTCTCGCTGATTCCGATCTCCGTGTGATGGGTGTATTTTCGTGGGTCAATATAACCTGGGCTTACATTGACCCAGACCTTTTGATCAAGGCGTTCCAGAAAAGAGTTTTGAAATTGTTTTTCATCCAGCTTAGGCTCCTGGATAATTAATTTCTCAATCATCTTGGCCTTTACTTTTACATTGTCAATCTTTGCCGGAGGTATTTCTTTCAGGTTTACTTGTTCTACTTCCTGAGCATAATTGATAAAGTTTTTCTTGGCATCAAACAGATACGTGTTAAAATCTGTTGAAGAAGCAAGTAATGTGAAAAGCTTTCTTTCATCTACCCACAGATTTGTAAAAAAAGGTTCTATGGAATTGGTAGCGATTTTTTCTCCTCTCATATCTGCCCATATTTCCCGGCTGATCCTGTCAAAATCATCCATCCCTTTTAAAGAGTTTTTAAAATTCATCTTTAAGTTTTTTCATTATTAATATTTCATATTGTTCATATAGTATTCAGATCATTGAGATGGCATTAAGCCAATGTCTCAATAGCTTCAATGCAAATATCAATGCCGTTAACGACAGAACTTGACGTAAAAAAATAAATTATGATGTTTCAAAAAAGACATCTTAAGTGGATACACAGGCTTTATTTTTATATTCATTGTTCAATAATCTTTAATTTTAAATACATTTGTCCATTAAAATAAAACCCATTGGAACTCTATCCATCCATTGAAAAAGCCGACATTCAGGAAATCAAAAAGTTTCAGGAGCAGAAACTCCGCGAACTGTTGATTTATCTTCAGGACCGGTCACCGTTTTACCAGAGGCTGTTTAAAGATAACAGCATCCATATTCATGATATAAGGACCCTGGAAGACCTGCAGAAAATTCCTGTAACCACAAAGGATGACCTGCAGCAATACAACCATGACTTCTTCTGCATTACACCGGATAAAATTGTGGATTACAGCACAACTTCAGGTACGCTGGGAGATCCGGTAACATTCGGATTATCAGACCAGGACCTTGAAAGACTGTCTTATAACGAGGCTGTTTCCTTTGCCTGTGCCGGGATTAAAAAAGGTGATGTGGTGCAGATGATCACTACCATTGACAAACGCTTTATGGCCGGATTGGCTTATTTTTTAGGGCTGAGAAAAATGGGAGCAAGCGTCGTAAGGATGGGACCGGGGATTCCGGAGCTGCAATGGGATTCCATATTCCGGTACCAGCCGAAATACCTGATTACGGTTCCTTCCTTCCTGCTGAAGATGATCGACTATGCTGAAAAGAATGGTATTGATTATAAAAATTCCAGCGTTTATGGTGCAGTGTGCATCGGAGAAAGCATCAAAAATCAGGATTTTACAGACAATATCCTTTCAAAAAAGATCAAAGAAAAGTGGGACATCCAGTTGTTTTCCACTTATGCTTCCACGGAAATGAGTACGGCCTTCACCGAATGTGAGTTTCAGGCAGGAGGGCATCACCATCCGGAACTTATCATCACAGAAATTTTGGATGACTCGGGAAATCCGATTGCGGAAGGAGAGAGTGGCGAACTGACGATTACGACTTTAGGTGTTGAGGCGATGCCCTTGCTTAGGTTTAAGACCGGGGATATTGTGCAGGCACATTATGAGCCTTGCCGATGTGGCAGAAATACCATGAGGCTGGGTCCGGTCATCGGCAGAAAGCAGCAGATGATTAAATATAAAGGCACTACTTTATACCCGCCTGCGATGCATGATATCCTGAATGATTTCAGCGGGATCCAGTGTTACCAGATCGTCATTCATTCCAGTGACATCGGATTGGATGAAATCATCATCAAACTGAGTTCGGAACATGCAGATGAAGAGTTTGTGGGCGCAGTGAAGGATCATTTCCGGGCCAAACTTAGGGTAAGCCCTAAAATTGAACTCGTTGATTTCGATGTTTTATCAAAAGAAGTCTTTCATCCGAACAGCAGGAAGCCGATTACGCTGGTAGATTTGAGGTAGCAGACCTGATTGCAGCTGAATAATTTCAGGTTGAATATAAAAAGTAAATCCGCCTCCTGTGATGGAAGCGGATTTTTTATGACTTGATTTTTTCTGCTTTAATAAATTCTGCTAGATTTTTAACAGCCGTGTCGTGTATCCTGACGAATGTATTTTTTTTGTTCCAGACGTAGCCGGCTAAAACCGCGCAGATTTTCCTTTTAACATCCGGGTTTTCCGGCTGATGGAAAAACAGCTCCTGAAGATTGCCGGTATACCATTCTTTTACGTAAGTTGTAAATACATCTACACCATATAAGATGTAATCTGAATATTCCTTCTGCCAGTCGATCGTTTCGCCGTTCAGCTGCCGTAAAGCCAGTTTGGCGGCAAGCATTCCGGATTCTGTGGCGAAGGCCATCCCTGAAGAGAATACCGGATCAAGGAATTCCGAAGCATTTCCCGTTAAGGCAAATCCATCTCCGAATAGGCTTTTTACCGAACAGGAATAATCTTTCAGGTGCCTCGGCTCAAAAAGGAAATCAACCGCTCCGAAGCGTTTTACATAATAATCCGAAAGGGAAATCGCCTTTCTTAAGGCTTCTGCGGGGTCTCCGTTTTCCGATAGCAGTTCAATATATTCTGTGGGACCCACAATGCCAACACTGGTATTGCCATTGGAGAAAGGGATCACCCAAAGCCAGACTTCCGTTTCTATAATGTCAAATGAAATGAGGGTTCCTTCTGTGCCTTCTTCCCGGTTAATGTCTTGTACATGGGAGAAAATAGCCGAATGAGGTGACAGCTTTGAAGGTTTTTCCAGATCCAGAAGCCTCGGCAAAACTCTTCCGTAGCCGCTGGAATCAATCACGAATTTTGCGTGGATCTCTTTGGTTTCCCCGTTTTTGTTCTTTACGGTAGTTACCGAATCAGTTCCGTTAAAGGTGATTCCGGTTACCTCGGTTTCAAATTCCAGGTCAACACCTTTTTTAATGACTTCCTGGGCTAAGGCATTGTCAAAATCTGCTCTCGGAACCTGCCACGTCCAATCCCAACCTTCGCCGAATTTGTTGCTGAAATCAAAAATACATACTTCTTCTCCACGCAGGAACCGGGCACCCAGTTTTTTTTCAAAACCCATAGCGTCCAGTGCCGGGAACAGCCCTGCCTCATCAAAGTGGTCCATAACGCGGGGTATAAGACTCTCGCCTACCACCAGACGCGGGAACAGGGTTTTCTCAACCACTTTTACGTTGATGCCGTTGTTCTTTAAATAAGAAGAAGATACGCATCCCGAAGGCCCGGCCCCAATAACGAGGACATCAACCCATTCTTTAGTCATCTTTGATTTTTTATTTTAATAATAACTTTTATCTTTGCCGCAAAATTAATGACAATTAATTAATAATTTACAAATATATATTACATTAACTTTGATTGATGAAAATAAATAACTTTTTAGAACTGAAGGACTTTCAGAAAATCATTATTGAAAATGAAAATATAGAACTGGATGACGCACTTTTAATGAGAGTAGAGGAAAGTTTTCGTTTTTTAAAAGAATTTTCTAAAGATAAAGTAATATATGGAGTGAACACCGGTTTCGGTCCGATGGCCCAATTCAAGATCGGCGATGCTGATACGCACCAGCTTCAGTATAACCTGATCAGGAGCCATTCATCCGGTATCGGAAACCCACTTCCTGCTGATGAAGTCAAAGCCTGTATGCTTGCCAGGATGAATACCCTTTCATTAGGGAAATCCGGAGTACACCATTCTGTGGTGGAATTACTTAAAGAGTTGATTAACAGAGATATTATACCGCTGATATTTGAACACGGCGGTGTGGGGGCAAGCGGCGATCTGGTACAGCTGGCTCATTTAGCCCTGGTACTGATTGGTGAAGGAGAAGTTTTTTATAAAGGACAGAGGAAACGGACTGCCGAGGTTTTTGAAGCTGAAGGGCTTCAGCCGATAGCTGTAGAAATCCGCGAAGGCCTGGCCCTGATGAACGGAACTTCCGTAATGTCAGGAATTGGAGCCGTAAATGCATTTAAAGCCGGACGTCTGACGGAGATTTCCTTACAGCTTTCCTGCGCGATCAATGAGATTGTCCGGGCATACGATGACCATCTTTCCGAAGCTCTGAATGCCACCAAAAGGCATTATGGCCAGCAGAAAATTGCAGAAAGGATGCGTGAACACCTGGCCGACAGCAAGCTGATCCGTAAAAGAGCAGACCACCTGTATACCCGTTTTGAGGAACAGGAAAAGATATTTAAAGACAAAGTTCAGGAATACTATTCCCTTCGGTGTGTGCCTCAGATCCTCGGTCCTGTGCTGGATACCCTGGAATACACCGAAAAGGTACTTGAAAATGAGATCAACTCAGCCAATGACAATCCGATTATCAACGTTGAAGACCAGCATGTATACCATGGAGGAAACTTCCACGGTGATTACGTAGCTCTAGAAATGGACAAACTGAAAATTGCCGTTACCAAGCTTACGATGCTGGCAGAAAGACAGCTGAACTATCTTCTGAATGCGAAGATCAATGAGATCCTGCCTCCGTTTGTCAATCTCGGCAGATTAGGGCTTAATTTCGGGATGCAGGGCGTACAGTTCACGGCAACGTCCACCACGGCAGAAAGCCAGATGCTTTCCAACCCGATGTATATCCATAGTATCCCTAACAATAACGATAATCAGGATATCGTCAGTATGGGGACCAATGCTGCGGTCATTTGCAGAAAAGTGATCGAGAATGCATTTGAAGTTCTGAGCATTGAAGCCATAACCATTGTTCAGGCCATTGATTACCTTGGTTTTCAGGATCAGGTTTCATCTTCAACCAAGGCATTGTATGATGAAATACGGAATATCATTCCTGTATTTTCAGATGATATGGTGATGTATCCGTACCTTGAAGAGGTAAAGAAATATCTGAAGGGCATGTAACCTTCTCCAATAATGAATTGTCTTAATCTAAGATGAAGAATATAATTAAATCAGACGAATGAAACAGGAACATATGAAATGCGCAATTGTTACAGGAGGCTCCAGAGGCATCGGAAGGGCCATCTGCATCAAACTGGCAGAAGAGAAAAAGTATCATATCCTGATCAATTATACCTCCAATGGAGAGGCAGCAAGAGAAACGCTTGCTCAAGTGGAAGCGCTGGGATCCACGGGTGAAATCCTGAAATTTGATGTTGGCAATGCTGAAGAAACCCTTCAGGTATTAGGGCAGTGGCAGGAAAAGAATCCGGATTCTGTGGTTGAAGTCATCGTGAATAATGCCGGGATTACCAGAGACGGACTGTTCATGTGGATGCCGAGCGAAGACTGGAACAGCGTGATCAATACCAGCCTGAACGGCTTTTTCAATGTAACGAATTTCTTCATCCAGAAACTGTTGCGCAACAAATACGGAAGGATCATTAATATGGTGTCTGTTTCCGGTGTAAAAGGAACGGCGGGGCAGACCAATTATTCTGCTGCTAAAGGAGCTTTGGTGGGGGCTACAAAAGCACTTGCCCAGGAAGTCGCCAAAAGGAATATTACCGTAAATGCCGTAGCTCCGGGATTTATTAAAACCGATATGACGCAGGAATTTAATGAGGACGAGCTGAAAGCGATGATTCCGGTCAACCGCTTCGGGGAAGTAGAAGAAGTGGCAGACCTGGTCGCCTTCCTGGCTTCCAAGAAAGCATCTTATATTACCGGTGAGGTCATTAATATCAACGGGGGAATCTATTCTTAGATAATTAGCGATGTAACAGTTTGGTAATGTTATGATTAGATTATTGTTAAGTTGTTGATTCAGGCTATATAAAATTAAAAATTGTAAGTACTATATTCTTAAAAGTTGTTACACTGTTAAATTGGTAAATTGTTACATTTAGTAAATGGAAAATAGGGTAGTCATTACCGGAATGGGAATTTATTCCTGCATAGGAACCTCTCTGGATGAGGTGAAAGAGTCCCTTCTCAAGGGGAAGTCCGGGATTGTTCTGGTGGATAAAAGAAAAGAGTTCGGATTCAGGTCCGGGCTCAGTGGTGTTGTTCCTAAACCTGACCTGAAGAACCTGCTGAGCAGGAGGCAGCGCGTTAGCATGGGCGAGGAGAGTGAATACGCCTTTTTGGCCACAATGGATGCGTTACAGCAGGCCGGGATCAACCAGGATTTTCTGGATGCCAACGAAGTCGGTATCCTGTACGGCAATGACAGTGTATCCCAGGCTGTAGTGGAATCCATTGATATAGCCCGGGAAAAGAAAGATACCACCCTGATGGGTTCCGGTGCGATTTTCAAATCCATGAACTCCACCGTAACCATGAATCTTTCCACCATCTTCAGGCTACGGGGCATCAACCTGACCATCAGTGCAGCCTGCGCCAGCGGATCGCATTCTTTGGGACTGGCCTATATGATGATTAAAAACGGCTTTCAGGATATGATTGTATGTGGAGGCGCACAGGAAACCAACCACTATTCTATGGCAAGTTTTGATGGATTAGGGGTGTTTTCAGTACGGGAAGACGAGCCTACGAAAGCTTCACGGCCGTTTGACTCAGGAAGGGACGGTCTGATTCCAAGCGGTGGTGCCGCGACGCTGATTGTGGAAAGCCTGGAATCTGCACAGAAAAGAGGGGCGCATATCATTGCAGAAATTGCCGGATACGGATTTTCATCCAACGGAGGACATATTTCCACCCCAAATGTAGATGGTCCTGCGCTGGCCATGCAACGCGCACTTCAACAGTCGGGTCTTACAGTGAATGATATCGATTATATCAACGCCCACGCTACTTCCACGCCTATCGGGGATGCCAATGAAGCCAGGGCGATCTATGAGATTTTCGGCGGGGATATTCCTGTGAGTTCTACCAAATCCATGACAGGGCATGAATGCTGGATGGCGGGTGCCAGTGAAGTGATCTATTCCATATTAATGATGCAAAACGATTTTGTGGCTCCGAATATCAACCTGGAACATCCTGATGATGAAGCCCAAAGGATAAATATCATTGCTGAAACCAAAAGTCAAAAAATTGATGTATTTTTGTCGAATTCTTTCGGATTTGGGGGGACCAACTCCGCATTGATAGTAAAAAAATATAAATAAAACATGGAAAGGAAGAAAATTATTGCCACTGTTAATGATTTCCTGGTCAACGAATTTGAGGTAGACAGCGATGAGATCAGCAACGAAGCCAATTTTAAAAAAACATTAGGGCTGGATAGCCTCGATTATATTGACCTGGTAGTGGTTATCGAATCCAACTTCGGCGTGAAGCTGGGTGAGGCAGACTTTAAGAACATTGTGACCTTCGATGATTTCTACTCGAAGATTGAACATAAAATAGCTGAAAAAAACGCATAATTATCGATTAAAATCTACTTATTAAAGTTTAATGATCTAAAAATGAATCAGTTAATTCTGGTTTATTGTGTATTGTTAGTCCGAGACATCGCTAAATGAAAACCGTGAACAAGTGGAAAGGCAAATCCAAAGGCAATATTGCAGGCTATAAAATATTTGTCTGGTGCATCAGGAATATCGGGATCCGAAGTTCATATTTCGTTCTGTATTTTGTGGCAGCCTATTACTTTCTGTTCCTGAAAAAAAGCAGCCGGTCCATACGGTATTATTTTCATCATCGTTTGCATTACAGTCCTTTTAAAGCCAAGTGGTCCGTTTTTAAAAGCTATTTCACATTCGGAACGGTGCTGATTGATAAGACTGCAATCTCTGCAGGCCTGAGAGATAAGTTCACCTATGAATTTGACGGGATAGAAAACCTCCGGAACCTTTTGGCGGCAAAAAAGGGCGGCATCCTCATCAGTGCGCATATCGGTAATTTTGAAATCGCAGAGCATTTTTTTGCAGATATTGATTTTGATTGTCAGATTAATTTAGTTACTACAGATCAGGAAGTTACAGCTATAAAAGAATACCTTGACAGTGTCGCGGTAAGGAAAAGTAATACCAAGTTCATCTATGTGAAAGATGATATGTCGCACATCTTTGAGATCAATGATGCTCTGGCCAGGAATGAGCTCATTTGTTTTACTGGCGACCGTTATTTTGAAGGATCCAAATACCTTGAGGGAGAACTGTTGGGCAAAAGTGCCAGATTCCCGGCAGGCCCTTTCCTGATTGCCTCCCGGCTTGCCGTTCCCGTGGTATACGTCTATGTAATGAAGGAAGATAACCTGCATTACCACCTGTATGCGAGAATGGCTGAAAACGTTAAAAAAAGGGACGCTCAGGGTCTTTTAAACTCCTATACAGGGAATCTTGAAGCAATGATCCGGAAATATCCTCTCCAATGGTTTAATTACTTTGATTTTTGGGACGATATAGATCAGGCTTAAATATATGATGGCAGCTTTTCCGCCCTCCATTCCCGCTTTTTTATTCCCTGCCCGATACCCGGAGATAAAAAAGAGCTCCATTCAGGTCGGGCTGCAGATATCCGACCATTTAAAATTGTAATTTAGCAGAACAAAACAGATGTATTGAAAAAAGAATACGACATACTGGTGATCGGCAGCGGCCTTGGGGGCCTTGTTTCTGCACTCATTCTGGCTAAGGAAGGAATGAAAGTCGTTATCCTGGAAAAAAACAACCAGTATGGAGGAAATCTCCAGACTTTTTCAAGGAATAAAAAAATTTTTGATACCGGTGTACACTATCTCGGGGGTCTTTCGGAAGGCCAGAACCTTCATCGGTATTTTTCCTATCTGGAAATTATGGATGATCTTGAGATCCATCAAATGGATGAAGACGGTTATGACCATATTACTTTTGGCGAAGAAGCAACTGCATATCCGCATGCCCAGGGATATGAGAATTTCATAGCCCAGCTATCTCATTATTTTCCGGCAGAAAAAGAAAATATAGAAAACTACTGTGAAGGAATCCGGTACGTATGCAGTCAGTTCCCGCTTTATAACCTTGCTGTTAAAGAACAGTACAATGAAGAAGTGCTCCATCTTAATACAAGAAGATTCATAGAATCCATTACATCAGATAAAAAACTGCAATCCGTATTGTTAGGGGCCAATTTCCTATATGCCGGAAATTCTGAGGATGTTCCTTTTTATGTGCATGCTCTTACGGTCAACTCATATATGCAAAGTGCCTATAAATGCGTAAAAGGCGGAAGCCAGATTTCCAGGCTGCTCATCCGGAAATTAAGGGAATACGGAGCGGAAGTGTATAAACATACTGAAGTGTCAGAACTGGTTTTTGATGAATGGAATATCTTGAGGGCAGCGAAAACCACTGGCGGAAAAGTATTCACTGCCAAACAGTTTATTTCCAATGTAGATATCCGTGCTGCGGTTAAGCTCATTGGCGAAAAAAGGCTCAAGAAATCCTTTTTAAACAGGATTATGAGCTGGGAACCTACGTCTTCATGCTTCAGTGTCTACATGGTGCTGAAACCTAAGTCAATTCGTCATTTCAATCATAACGTATACCATTACGCATCAGAAGACAGTGTGTGGAATGCATTCCGGTACCGTAAAGAACAATGGCCTGAAAACTACATGCTTTCCTGTACGTCTTCCAGAACTAACCCGGAGTTTGCGGAAAGCCTTACAGCCATTTCCTATATGGATTTTGAAGAGGTGAAACAGTGGGAAGATACTGTAAATACGGTTGTTCATGAACATTCCCGGGGAGAAGCCTATGAGCATTTCAAAAAGGAAAAAGCAGAAGCTATGATTGGTGCTTTAGAGAAAAAAATACCTGACATCAGGCAATGTATAGATCATGTATATACTTCTTCGCCGCTGTCTTACCGGGATTATATCGGAAGCTTTGAAGGCAATATGTACGGATACCTTAAAAATTCGGAAAATCCGCTGAAAACAATGGTTTCACCCAGAACGAAGATTGATAACCTGTTTCTTACAGGGCAATCGGTAAATATGCACGGCATTCTCGGGGTTACCATCGGGGCTTTCGGTACCTGTGCTGAAATTCTCGGGAAAGAACTGATAAGTGAGCGTTTAAATGCATTAAAGGGCAGTTATGATAAACAGTAGACCTCTGCATCGTAGCAAAAAACTATATGGCCGGTCTTTCAGCCGGTTAGGTTACGTGATGCATATGGTAACCATTTTTTCTTTGTTATGGATGCTGAGTTCCTGCGGCGTTTCCAGATCGGTGCACCATATCCCGGATATCAGTGCCTATTCTGCTGAGGTTCCTGAGGTAAGGCGGATTAATGATTCCACCTTCAGTTTCAGGGAAAACTACCTTACCAAAAATAAACAGCAGCTCTGGGAACTGTATATCAAAGGAAATCCTCTGGAATTAGGGTATAATAATGGCGCGCTTACCCAGCCATTGATGCAGAAGCAGGAAGAAATTTTCTTTTCCAAGATAGAAGGATTCGTACCTTCTAAATTCAGGCAAAAACTGTTGCGTGGATTCCTGAAATGGTATAACAGGAAAATGTACCTGAACGTCCGTGAAGACTACCAGGCAGAACTCTACGGCCTGTCCCGCTACTCATCGGACCGCTACAATTTTATAGCCCCGAAATACCTCAGGAACCTCTACCTGCATGGTGCCCATGATATCGGCCATGCCCTGCAGGACCTGGCTATGGTGGGCTGCACTTCCGTGGCTGTCTGGGACCAGTATACGGATGACGGCAACTTATTGATCGGAAGGAATTTCGATTTTTATGTAGGGGATGACTTCGCACAGAATAAAGTGGTTGAATTTGTGGAGCCGGACCGGGGGATTCCCTACCTTTCAGTCAGCTGGCCCGGAATGATCGGCGTGGTTTCAGGGATGAATAAATCCGGAATTACCGTTACCATCAATGCAGGAAAATCCAAAATCCCTTTAACAGCAAAAACACCGATTTCATTCGTCACCAGGGAGATCCTTCAATATGCCGAAACCATCGATCAGGCTATAGCCATTGCCAGAAAGAGAAAGGTATTTGTTTCCGAATCCATATTGGTTGGAAGCGCCCATGACCGGAAAGCCGTGATCATTGAGGTATCACCGGATAATTTCGGAGTATATCAGGCTGAAAATTCGGATAAACTTTTCTGTACGAACCATTTCCAGTCGGATGCATATGCTCATGATAAAAGAAACCAAAAACACATCCTTGAGAGCCATTCAGAGTACCGGTATGAGAAGCTTCAGGAGCTTATGGAAAAAAACAGGACCCTGAACCCCGAAAAAATGGCGGCTTTGCTGAGAGACCGGTCAGGGTTGAAAGACCGTGCGTTAGGATATGGTAATGAAAAGGCGATCAATCAGCTCATCGCTCATCATGCCGTTATATTCTCACCTGAAAAAAGACTGGTTTGGGTATCTTCCAATCCATATCAGCTGGGTGAATTTGTCTGTTATGACCTCAACAAAATCTTTTCCGGAAAATCCAAGGAGGGCGGCTTTTCTGTACCCGGAATGACCATTGCGGAGGATCCGTTTGTCCGGACTTCAGATTTTAAGAAGTACCAGGAATACAAAACACTCAGTCCGGTCATTGAAAAAGCAATCCATCATACAGAGGCAGAACTCAATGAGGAATGGATTGCGCATTATCAATCCTTAAATCCTGATTTCTGGCTGGTGTACGAGCGTGCCGGAAGGTACTATTTTGAAAGAGGCGAATACGCAAAAGCAAAAACAGAATTTGAAAAAGCCCTTACCAAAGAAATTACTACGGTTCCGGATAAGGAAAATACAGAAAAATACCTGAAGAAGACGCTCAGGAAGCTAAAATGATCATCGGAAGAAACTTATTCAGCAGGATGCGACTTGCTAAACGGTTCATCAGCATCCGGGCTTATCCTGTTCAGCAGAACAAACGTTACCACTCCTGAGACGGCAGACAATACGGTAGCGAGAATGAAACTCCCTATGATATACTGAAGCAGATGGCTCTTAACAAGCTCAAAATTCAGCTCATCGTTCACAATGCTGCTGTCACCTTGTACAAACGGTGCACCCAGGAATAATGAAGCAGCGATGATAAAAGGAATAAAAGGCGGAAGGCTCACGTTTGAAGCCATGAAAGCCAGTACCTTATTCAGCTTGAACAATACGGATAACGAAATTACCAGCAATGTATGAAATCCCCACAGTGGCGACAGGCCTACGAAAACTCCCAATGCCACAGAAAATGCCTTGATACGGTTGCTGCCATCACTTTCCAGAACATCCTCTTTAATAAACCGCTTAAAACTTTTCTTCCTGAAATTATGCACAAACCTTCTGGGAATAATGTAAACCAGCGCTATAGCAACCAGAATGGTATTCAGGATGCTGATACGGGTAAAATCCTTGAAGGGCCTGAAATGGGATACCCTTTCTGCCGGGTCATACAAGACCTTTACCGGTACGTTTTTTACAGGGATATGCATCCATGCGGAACGTACGATGATCTCAATCTCAAACTCAAATTTCGGGGTAAAATACTTCTTCGGTATTTTGTGTAAAGGGTAAAGACGGTAGCCGGACTGGGTATCTTCCAGCCTGATGCCTGTTTCAAACCAGAACCAGAAATTAGAAAACCGGTTCCCGAAACTGCTTTTTTTAGGAATTCCGTCCTGGGACATATTTCGGTTACCAATCAGCAGCAGGTCTTCATTTTCTTTCAAAAGAGCTTCAACAAATACCGGAATGTCATCCGGATAATGCTGCCCGTCTGAATCAATAGTGATGGCATAATCATAACCTGTAGTCTGAGCAGTCCTAAAACCTGTCTTCAGGGCATTGCCTTTCCCTTTGTTTACCGGAAGATGGATGACCACAACATCAGGATATCCTGCTAAGATACCGGGTGTGGCATCTGTAGAACCGTCATTTACGATAATAATGCTTTCCGTATAGACAAGAACGCCGTCAATAACCCTCTGCAGGGTCTTTGCATTGTTGTAGGTAGGAATAAGGACACAGATCTTCTTTTCAGAAATGAAGTGCCGAACTTCAGGGAGGGTCATGGCGATTACTTAAGGGCTGAACGTTCTGTATCAGTTATGGTTTTAGACTGTGAGGCGAACCTTTTGATATAGCTTTTGAGACTGCTGTTCTGTTTGCTGTAGTTGCTCAGGATGAACGCTTTGTCTTCATTCATGTTTTTATGGTATCCGACAATTTTAGGGATGTTTTCCTGTACACTCAAACGGATCAGCCTTAACTCGAGGTTATTCGGATTGCTTTTGATCACATTTTCAAGGCTCGTGGCTCCGGCTTTGACAAACATTTTGCGCTTCCCTTTTTCCGTGGTTACCTTGGCTTCCATAATCTGCGCAGCAGCTTTATACCCGAGGATAACAGGATCTGATCCAGACTGTTTATCCGCTACATTGATGAATGCTCTGGTATTGGCCGTAGACTGATTGGCTTTGGCGTAACTGTACCGCAAAGATTCAATCTCCGAAGTCTGGAAAAAAAAGACCAATGCCGCTATAATTGAGAAAATGAATTTCATGATGCTAATTTTTGATAATGTACTGACATTTTTAATGCAATAGTCTCGCCAAAGGTCGTGACATTTTTTACCTTAACATCCTTTTCATGTTCCGAAATATCAAGTTGCAAAAGGAGTTCCGGAGTTTCAAACGGATTGATGATGGCCATGAACTTTACATTGGATGCCGATTTAAGAAACAGCCTGGCCCCGGTATATTCTTCAGTAATTTCTTTTATAATCTGCATCATGCATACTCCCGGAGTAACCGGATTACCGGGAAAATGCCCCTTGAAGATATCATGGTCTTTATTGAGTATGATGCGGGCGGTAAAATGGCCGTTTTCTGTTTTTTCGGTTGACTGTACTGTATAAAAGTCTGTAAAAATGCTTTGCATACGGTTGTTTTTAAGATTAAGCTACAGGCTCCTGCTTATTTCCCGGCTTACTAGTAGCGTGAACGAATAAATGCATGAGCAAAACATCAGAGATAAAAAAGTATAGTTTCCTCATGTGCCTATTCTGTTTCTGAGATCTGAAATAATCGGATGCTGATTTTATAATCCCTGTGCTGTAGCTGTATACTGTCTGCGAAGATATGTTTTTTTGCACCGAAAGTAAAATCAATTTTTTCACGGTCTTTTTCAGTGTATACAATCTGTCTCAGCATGTTTGTCTCTTTATCAAAGAAGAGATAGTATTGTTCCCTGCCGGCTTTTGACATATAAATCCTGAATTGTTCGTTTTCAAAAGTCTGATTTACAGGATACTGTCTTTTCAGTAGCTTTCGGAAATCATTTTTCAGGAAGTTGATTATGATTTTCCTATCCAGATCAGGAATAACATAGTTGATTTTAAAATCCGTATCGGAAATGGTGAAATCAATCAGTTTATTGCCGAAATCGGAAGTAAGGGCTACACGGTGAGCACCGTTTTCCGTTTTTTTAATGATGAGGATTCCGCTGACATGGTTGCTGTAAATATCCATCTGGCACTTATACACATAATCTTCTCCGGAAGAAAAATAAAGGTTCTCCGCAGTTTTCAGTGTATCAGAGGCCGGCTTTACATCTGAAAGCTTATAAGTCGTACAGCTGATCAGCCCTAAAAACAGAATGCTATAAAGAAAACTCTGACGCAGGAACCGGTGCATTGGTCTTGGTATTTTTAAAAACGATGTTGGTAGTATCCCCAGAGGCTTCCAGCATATTTACCTGTGAAACCGTTGACTGGTTTTTAGGGAAATAGAGCTCAATCTGTTTGATGTATTTCAGGAGCTGGGAAGATCTGGGTGTGAATTTTGCGATATTGAAGCCGTTGTTCTTAAAATAGGACACCGTAAATTCCGGGTCATTGAACATCTGTCCGTTAGAGCTTCCTACAATCAGCTTATTGATCTTTTCAAAGGTTTTACTTTTGGCATCTACCGAAGATTTTTTCCCCTGGTCATTGATGAAAATCTTATTGTCTTTGAAAACAATGGCATACTGGTAAGGCTTGGTATATTTCCAGTTCAGCGTATTTGGGGCTTTCAGCGACATCCTTCCCTGGGTTACGATGCTCTTATCCAGGAAATCCATTTTCTTGGTCTGGGTAAAGTCGCTCTGCAGGGTTTTGATCTGCCGGCTCTCTGCTGAAACTTTGGCCACAAAAGCTTTTGCTTCAGTACCAGTCATTGCTGTATTTTGCGCAGAGGCAAATCCTGAGAAAAGGAATACAATTCCTAAAGCCATATTTTTAATCATGATATTCCGGTTTGATGAGTGAATCGATGGTGTACGTATTATACTTTTTATCCTTCAAAAATAATAATAAATCTTTCAGGACAAGGGTTGTTTTTTCTGAAGTGTCATGAAGGAGCACAATGCTTCCGGGACGGATTCTTTTTACAATCCTTCTGTAAATAGCCGGAGCATGTTCAGTTACCGTATCCAGCGAACGCACATTCCATCCGATACTTTTTTTACCGGTCCTTTTAATAGCTTTGGCAATATTAGGATTGGTTACTCCGAACGGAGGTCGATATAATGGGGTCTTAATATTTCCGGTTCTGACCATAGCTGCATCGCAATGCTTGATCTCTTCCGTCATAGCAGCAGCGGATAGAAATCCTGTGGATTTGGAATGGCTGTAGGTATGGTTTCCTATTGTGTGGCCTTCCGAAATAATCCTCCTGAATATTTCAGGATATTTTTCAACCTGCTTGCCGATGCAGAAAAATGTAGCCTTGAGCTGATGTTCATGAAGCAGGTCAAGGACAACCTGGGTAAATTCGGTAGGGCCGTCATCAAAAGTCAGTGCAATTTCTTTCTTTTTTGTTCTTTTATGGGTGATACTGTTCACAAAATACCCCAGCCGGATGTCAAAAGAAGCCCAGATGACCACAGCTGAGAACCATATGAAGCAGAACACATATACCCAGAATCCTCCCTTAAACCCATAGATAAACAGGTTGCAGAACAGGTAAAACAGGATAAACAGGTAATGTTTCATATTTTGAATATCATTAAATCAGTTAAGAATCAGCTTTTTGCAGCAGCATGAGGCTATGGTCATGCCCTTTCAGATGATTGTATAAGAGCACATTTTTAATGCCGTTCTTTGGTACAGTGTTGATCCTCATTATTTCCGGGATCAGCTGTTCTTTAAGGATATGGCAAGCCATGAACACTGAAAATCCGCTGGATGTATTGAATTCGCCGCTCAGGTGTTTATAGTACAGCAATGCAGAATCCGGGAAAATTTTCACCGCTTCTGTATAAAAAATATCCGAAGCAGCATCACCGCTGAAGCCCAAGATTACAGCATCAATATCATGGGGACCGATATGGTTTTGAGCTAAAAACTGTGTGATAAATTCGGAGGTTTCCTCAGCCTTCAGCGTATTGATGATCTTAATATCCTTCAGTTCAGCATAGGTACTTTCAGATTTACTTTTGCCCAGGACAAAAAAGCTGGCTCCTTCTCCCCAGGTTACCCCATCAGTATCTGAATGAAGGTGGTCAGCAGGGAGGTTTTCTTCTTTTTTCAGGCTTCCGTTCAGCCTATGAAGTTCCATTACACGGTCTGTTTTCTCGTCTGTAGAACCTGTAAGGATATTTTCTGCCTCACCGTCATTGATCTGGAGTTTGGCGTCCAGAAATGAAAATTCCAGAGCAGAAGACGTGTTCACATAGGTGAAATTATAGGCATGGCACTGAATCCCCAGCGTGATTTGCCCTGCTACTGTATTATGGGTAGACTGGATGAAATACGTAGGGGTCAGGAATTCCTCATGATTGTCTATGACATTTTTCAGGAACTTTTCAGAATCCTGGCAGCATCCCATCCCCGTACCCACGATAATGGCGTCCGGCTGGTCAATCCCTGCTTCCTTTAAAGCATAATGTGCTGCTACGGTACTCATTTTTACCGTTTTGGACATCCGCCTGATCATGGCAGGAGGAATAAATTCTTTATAATTGGGTTCTATAGCCTGCAAAATCTGCTCTGCGTTCTGTAGCTGAAGGTGATTCATAAAACCTTCCTTCAGGGTTTCCTGGGCTGAGATGCAGGCTGCGCTGTTGATATAAACGGAACTCATGATTCTGAAAAAATTAAAGTGGAACAGTTCCCGCCGAATCCAAAAGAATTGGACAGCACATGGCGGATGCTTTTATCTTTCCGTTCAGTAACGGGGATGAGGTCGAACTCTTCCATTTTGGTGGTGAAATTCAGGTTCGGAAAAATGGTATTGTGTTGTATGGCCAAAAGTGAGAATACGGCTTCAATCCCTGCGGCGGCGGCAAGTGTATGTCCGGTAAACGCCTTAGTAGAGCTGAATTCCGGCACAAGGCCTTCCCCGAATATCCTGATCATGGCAATGCCTTCAGATAAATCATTGTTAGGTGTGGCAGTTCCGTGCACATTGATGTAATCAATATCTTCCCTGGCCAGCCCGGAAACCTGTAAGGCCTTCTGCATGGCAAGGTAAGCGCCCTGCCCGTTTTCAGAAGATGCGGTCTGGTGATGGGCATCATTGGCATTTCCGTATCCGGAAAGGTAGCCTAAGACTTTTTTATGGTCTTTTTTTACCGCTTCATCAGATTCCAGCACCAGAAAAGCGGCAGCTTCACCCAGGTTAAGCCCTTTTCTGTTTTGGTCGAAAGGCGTATTATAGGAATCGGTGAGGATCATCAGGGTATTAAAACCATTCAGGGTAAATTTGGAGAGAGAATCTGTGCCGCCCACAATTACCCGGTCCAGTACGCCGCTTTTGATGAGTTTGGCCCCCATCATAATGGCGTTGGCTGCGGATGAACATGCGGTACTGATCGTGGAAACCATTCCTTTCAGCCCCAGATCTTCTGCGATAGCCAGTGAGGAATTGCCAGCATCATGTGCATCGATGTATTTTATTTTCTCAGGATGGTTTTCGTAGGTGTAGAAGAAGTTTTCTGTGATATCCATTCCCCCCACGCTTGTAGAGGAGATCAGCCCGGTCCTGCATTCATTGATATCTGAAATCCCTGCTTTTTCAACCGCTTCTCTTGCCGCCCAGATGCCCAGTAAAGCTGTTCTGGTCAGGTTATTGTTTTCAGGCAGGCCCAGTTTCCGGATCAGGTCTTCATTAGACAGTTTGATTTCCCCGGTCTTTATGGTTCCTGCATGGCGGGTTTCAAAGAGTTCAATATCAGAAATACCATGTTTCCCGGATTGTAAAGAAATAAAATTTTCCTCCACGTTATGACCGATGGAGGAAATGATGCCCATTCCCGTAATGGCAATTTTTCCGCCCATTACTTATTTATTTTGTTCTGTTTTCTTCAATAAATTTAGCCATCGTATCGATAGACTGGAAAATTTCTTTTCCTTTTTTAGGGTCGGAAAGTTTGATGCCGTAATCTTTGTCCAAAAGAACGATCAGTTCAAGGGCATCAATAGAATCCAGCCCAAGCCCGCCTCCGAATAAAGGATCGGTATCCTGGATCTCTTCTACGGCAACGTCTTCAAGATTAAGGACTTCAATGATTTTGTGTTTTAATTCTTCTCTTAAATTTTCCATAAAGATTTTAATTTGAAAATAGGTTAATTAGATAATCTGAAAGTGGATTAAAACTATATCTTATACGTGGGTTTTAAATTAAAGATACTTTCTTAATGATTTTTGTACGCTCATTGCAGTATTTACATTCTCAAAATGAGCCCGTTTTCAATTATCAAATTTATAATGTAAGCAAATATACGAAAGCATTATAACTTTCTTTATAAAGTTCTATCCAGCCGCACAGTACTTTTTCCGCTTTTCCGGATTCCAGCAGCTGCTCTGAATAGGTATGCATGAAATCTTCATCAAATTCATCCAGAACAAAGAAGGCGTTCTCTGTCTGCATCTTATGCCTGATGCATATTTCCCCTGTACAGATATTGGGCAGCGTATACACAAAAACAGCAGGGCTCGGAAAGTACTGCTCTTTTGAATTGATGCTTTCCTGGTATTTGACATCGGTATCCAGGCTGGATGACCTGTTTGCAAAAACCAGCGCGGTCCGGTTATTATCCTGATCTTTAAGAAGCATTTCGGCACCCAGAAAAGCAAGCTTGCTCAAAGCGTCCATTTTGTGGAATTTAGGATAGTTGATTTCCAGGGTTTTATAAGCTTCTTTGGCAAAGTCTGAAAAATCCTTTGCTTCACTTTTGAAAATCACTTCGCCGTTTACCGTTATGGCTGATCCGGCTATGGTACAGATATCGGTTTTCTTCATACGCTTGGTGTTGAACGTTTTTCCAGGACAAGAGCAGCGTTGCAGCCTCCGAATCCTGAGGCTGTTTTAAGGATCCGGGTAATCCCTGCAGGACGGTTTTCCCTAAGGATATCCAGTGTCCCGGATACTCCGTTTGCCTGAAAGTTTTTCGATTTAATGAGCGTGCCGCGCAGGGCACTTTCCATTGCTATGATGCTTTCCAGCAGCCCCGAAGCTCCCAGGCAGTGCCCGTAAAATCCTTTAAGGCTGTGCAAAGGCGTACTCTGCAATCCCGCTCTGCCGAATGCAATGGATTCCATTTCATCATTATAAAGGGTTGCGGTTCCGTGTGCGGAAATAAAATCGATGGCTTCAGGGGTTATGCCTGCCTCCTTCATGGCATGGGTGATGCTGGCATATAAGCCGTCACCGGTTCTTGAAGGTCCGGAAATATGATTGGCATCGTTAACCGATGAATCTCCCAATATTTTAAAGCATAACTGTGCAGTACCTGGAGGTGATGAAGTGACATAAGCTGCCGCAGCTGCCTCTCCTAGGTTAATGCCGTTCCGTGACGCATCATAAGGTTTACAGGGCTCTGGTGCAATAGCCTGGAAGGAGTTGAATCCTGAAAGCACAAATTCCGAGACCTCATCGCCGGCGATGACAAAAGCATCGGCAAACCTGCCGGCTGCAATCATGTTTTTCGCTACAGCCACTGCCATAACCCCCGATACACAGGCATTGGAAATGACGACAGGTTTTGTGGCAAACCCGAAATGATCAGCAATCTTTTGGGCAAGCACGGAAAGGTATGCGCCTTCCGGAAGTTGCGGCTGGTTCTTAAGCAGGGTGATATTTCCCTTCGTTGTAGACAATATCAGTCCCGTATGTTCTGTAATACGATGCCTTTCAACCAGGGGTTTCAGGGATAACAACAGCATTTTTTCCAGCCGGGTAAAATCTGCATGATCGAAATATGTATCGAATTCTTCGTTTAGCCTTTCATCTGGGATGATGGAAGCATAAAAGGATCCCTGATTTCCCATACCAGGATGCGGGGCAATTCCTGAATTACCTGAGATCAGGTTTTCCCAGTTAGAGGCTGTGTCAAAGCCCAGAGGCGTTACACAATTATAGTCTGTGATGAATGTCTGCTTTTTCATGATAATCCCATACGGTCTTTCCAGGCCTGAAAGAATTCAGGGTTATACAAACAGAGGTTTCCGTCCGCATCCAGAAACACCTGAATGGTTTCCCCGGTGCATACCAGTTGGTTTTCAGTATTAAAAAGTTCATACCGGTAAATCAGCTTGGCAGAAACCGAATTTACGAATGTAGTCACAATCCTGAACGTTTCTCCATATTTCAGAGGCAAAAAATGCTCACAGGTACTCTTTACGATCGGAGTTACATACCCTGCTTTCTGTATATCAAGATAGGTAAGCCCGTGTTCACGGCCGAAAGCTTCCCTGCCGTCTTCAAAATATACAATATAATGCCCGTGCCAGACGATTCCCAGAGGATCCGTCTCATTGAACCGTACTCTTACTTCTTCCGTACAGGATAAGGTATTCATTTCTTTCTTTAAATTCATTAGTTCAGACCCGGTGGAGTTTCCGTTCATATATAATGGACAGGCTTACCATCACGAGATAAAACAGGATTAATAAGATCAGTTCCGTAGCAATGCTGCTGATGCCGCTATTGCGGAGGATAATATCATAATAGGCATTCAGTCCCCAGTTCATCGGAGAAAAACGGGCGATATGCTGCATGAATTCAGGCATGAGGAAAACAGGAACCCAGATTCCTCCTACTGCCGCCAGCACAACCACGGAAGTGGCTCCGAAAGGGGCAGATTGTTCCTGAGTGTCTGCAATGGTACCCAATAACACCCCGAAACCAATAGCGGCAAGTCCGGCGGCTAAGGTCACGATCATCAGCGGGAACATTTTTCCTGAAACATCGAATGCCGGCAGATCCATGTACGGGAAAAGATAGATTCCTACTGCCACCATCAGCAGGAACTGAATCACACAGATGATAAGGTAGGTGAATGTTTTCCCTAAAATATGGATATAGTAGGGAGTAGGGCTGATGCGTACCCTAACACTTGTCCCCTGACTTTTTTCTTTAACTAAATTGATCGACAGCGGAACTACAATGAAGAAAATAGCGAAAAGCGTCCAGGCCGGTACATTATGTTGTACTGAATTCGGTATGGCCTCACCATTATTCCTCGGGGGTGTAATTTCCTTAAACGCAATCAGGTTCTTATTCTCTTCCAGGTTTTCCGTTGTCCCCAGCTGTTCCTGGAATGCTTTGTAAATCTTTTTGTTCTCGATTTCAAAAACCATCTTATTCACCGCACTCATAACGGAATTCCGGAATCCTGAATTGATCGCCGGATCAAAATACAGGTGGATTTCTTTGGTTTGTACAGAAGGTATCTGATGGGTTGCGGCATCCGTTTCAAGACCGAATGAACTTACGATTTTCTGCACTTTGGTATCAATAGTCGTATTAAGGGCATTCGTAAGATTCTCCGGGATCACAATTGCCATCTGATATTCCCCTGAAAATACGGCATTCCGGGCTGAAGCTTCGGTAAATTGAGTTTTAAGTTCGAAACTTTTGCTTTTTTCCAGTTCCTGCCGTATGCTTTTTGAAACTTCGGAACGGTCATTATCAATGAAAATTATAGGAATCCGGGTACCTTCAAGATTTTTAAAGGTGGAATCCTGGATCAGGGTGATGGTTACAATCAGCAGCAGGGGCATGACGAAAATAATCACAATGCCGCCTATATCTCTTTTCAGCAAGAGAATTTCTTTCAGGAAAGTCCTCCAAAGCTTATACAACATCTCTCAGTTCTTTACCGGTTAATGAAATAAAAACGTCCTCCAGGTTTTCCGCATGAGGCACACGGTTAATCAGATCCGCCGGTGTTCCTACCGCATGAATCTTCCCTCCGTCTATAATGGCGATTTTAGTACAGAATTCTTCCGCTTCCGAAAGGTGATGGGAGGTATAGATGATGCAGGTTCCTGCATGGTTAAGCTCCTGAAGGTAATCTATGATTACTTTTTTAGACTGTACATCCACACCTACCGTCGGCTCATCCAGGAAAAGGACCTTAGGCTGATGAAGGGTGGCCGCAATAAGGTTGCACCTGCGTTTCATGCCTCCGGAAAACTGTTCGATTTTCTTATCCGCAAATTTAGAAAGCCCCATTCTTTCCAATGCTGTATCGATGCTGTTGTGAAGCGTTTTATGTTTCAACCCGTACAGGCTGCCGAAAAACATTAGGTTTTCTTTTGCTGTAAGGGTAGGATAGAGGGCATATTCCTGAGGAACAATCCCGATGATCTGCTTTATGGTGGAATTATTTTTCTGCGGAGACCATCCATGGATCGTAAAATGTCCTGATGTAGGCTGTATCAGGCCGGAAAGCATGGAGATGAGTGTGGTTTTGCCCGCGCCATTTGGCCCCAGGATTCCATAAATCTCATTGCTTCCGATATCCAATGAAATATCATTAACAGAAAACTCGTCAGAGTTTTTGTATTTTTTATACAGGTTTCTGATCTCTATACTATTTTCTGCCATATCAGACTGCTTTGCTCAGTTTTTTGTAAAAAGCTTCTTCCAGGTCAGCAATATGAAGCATGGATTTGGAAAGCTCCTGGTAGATGTTGCTTTTGGAATTCCTGTTTTTATACACCCGGGCAATGTCTACGGCAAAGTCCCTCCATAGATCACCGATCATGGTAATCTCTTTGGAAAGCTCGCGCAGCTGCTCATTTTTAAGAATATCTGCGGCTTCCTGCAAAAAGGCACCGTAAATAAAACGGAATCCGCCGCCGCCGGTTCCGATTTCTTCCTGCATACGGATCAGCTGGCCAAGGTAATGATTGGTTTCCTTAGTCCCTTTTTTTTCTGCCCACTTAGGAATGCTTCTGGCAACCCACCTCATTGCTTTCACCCCGATGATAGGAACCGGAGCCAGCATATTTTTACATGTATCTTTAATCCCTTTGATAATGGCTTTCTCCAGGTCAACCTTTTCCGGAATGTAGGTAGGGTAATACATATGGCCTTTCGGGGGAAGGGCTCCTTTGGCATACCGTACCTTTTCCAGCTCCGCTTCAGAAAGAGATGTGACATAATCCATTACCGGATCGCTGATCAGGAAACGTCCGTCTTCCTTTCCGTATACCACCAGGTTGTGGGCATTGAAATGAAACTTATATTCCTCCGGAAAGTAGGTGAGGTTGAATACACCTACCTGAAGACCGGTAGGAATATTGTTTTCCAGGTTTTTTTCTAAGGCTTTTCTGGCCTCTTCGGGATTTGAAAATTTTTGTCTTTTAATTTTGATTCCCAGCCGTTTAGCTGCTTTGGTGAAGATGGCGCCTGGCATGGGACGGTAGCTAAACCCGGGAGCGAAATTAACTTTCAGGAACGGAAGGTATACAAAGAACAACCCGGATCCGATTCCGAATATCATAGGTTCGCTGAGATGTAAGCCTTTATTAAGCAGTAGATTGGAGGCGACACCGTTTTCGCAATGAGCAGTCTGATGGTGTTCGAAGTTCAGTTTCATTCTTATCTTGTTGGGGTTGTATAGCCGGATGTTTATATTTCATAACAGATTGCATATTAGTATCCGGCGTGTTTATTTACCGTCGAAGTTTTTCAATTCTTCTACCGAAATCCCGAAAGCATCGGCATATTTTTTCAGTATGGTATCGCTTAATGTTTTAAATGTTTTTGGTTTGGTATGCCTTTTTACGCGCCATTGCCACATACCTACGTAGGCTGCCAGCACGCTGAGGTCCATTTTATTCAGTTCCATAAAGTAGATGACCGGGCTTACCTTATTCTGGGCTACATTTTGTCTTGCTTCTTCTATCCTTTCATGAATGAGCTCCATGGATTCGTCCAGTGCCAGTTTTTTTGCTTCCCAGCCAATGCTGTTGGCAGTAGTATACTGATCATTCTCATCGATAACATACAAAACTTCGGTCATGTTTGCCGATTTCATGTTGCTTTCATCCTGAGGAAGGTCTTGTTTTCTCATCGGTTTCAGTTAGTGTTGTATTTGCTGAATAAATAAATTAATCTCTGCCCTGAGCAGTAATTCATCACCTACAAATGTTTCACAAAAAATATGGCATATATTTTCAAACTGGGAAATCAGCGATGCTTTTGAAATAATGGTATCGCCAACTTTCGGCAGCGTAAATACCTCAATTTTCTTCATGCTGGTGATGAAGCCTATTACTTTGGTTCCGGTACCGGTCTGCTCAAAAAAACTCTGCCCCATAATAGAGGAACAGGTTTGGGCTGCATTTTCAATCAGTCCGGCCTCGATGAAGTGATTGTTATGGACGAAAATATTGTCTTTGAGAATTTCAAAGGAAGTCACCACTTTTTCTTTGGTTAGTTCCAGGATATAATCTGCCATAAGCATAGGCTCACGGTGCGGCAGATAATGGTGGATGTTGATGATATTTTCTTCCCTGATCTCCATAGATTACAATTATTTTACAACAGTTTTCATCTGAGAGCTGGCTATGATCTCATTATCTAGCCTCGTTACGGCATTGACCAGGGTCACCCCCATAACTTCACTCAGGATCGTCACTTCCGTTACGAGATGGTCGCCCGTTTTGGGCAGAACCTCTGCTCCAAAGGATTTGATGGCCCCAATATATCCTGTAGGCGCATCTTTCCCCAGAAGGTAATATTTATATCCGGTATGCAGGGCAACACTCTGAGCCTGATGCTCTACCAGTCCTGATGCCTGAAAAATTCCGTCCTGCACGAAAATATTTTCTTCTTTAATGCGGAATCCTGATACAAGATGGGTTTCGGAATATTCTGAAAGCTCATCGACCATGACAAAGGGAGCCCTTTGAGGGATCAGGCTTTCCACAAAAGCAGGATTATCGGAAGGCAGTGTTTTTTCCATTAGCAAACTGTTAATAGGGCACATGAATATGCAAACCTTCCGCTTTCCGGAATGCACAGCAGTACTCTTTCCCCTTTTTTTAGGGTTCCTGAATTCATCAGTTGCTCCAGGGCGATGAAAATAGAGCCGGCTCCGATGTTTCCAACCTCAGAAAGGTTATAATACCATTTTTCCCATGGGAAATCCATTCCTTTTTTGGCAAATTCTTCTTTCAGGCCTTCTTTGAAATATCCCGAAGAGATATGAGCGAGGACATGATCTATACTATCCGGATCCAGCTGGTGCTTGTCAAAAGATGCACGAAGACTTTCTGCGCCTTTCACCAGGATATATTCATCTAAAAGTTTCGTATCCTGCTTAAGTGCAAAAATAGACTGTTTAAGCCATTCATCGGAAGGGTAGTCTGCCCAGGATTTAAGGCTTCCGTCTTCCTGCTTTTCGCATCCCGCGTACATACAGGCTTCAATCTCATGGGCATAGGAATAAAAGTCTATGAACTCTATTCTTAATGAAACTTCGTTTTCACGCGGTTTTGTTTTCCAGCAGGAAAGCTCCTGCCCCATCGGAAAGCATCCATCTTAGGAATTCCCTTTTAAAAGCAATGATAGGCCTTTCTTCCAGAAGTTTCAGGTTTTCTGCTTCATGGTTGAATTTATCCGCCGTCATCCATGATGAGAATCTTTCGGATCCTACACATACTGCATTTTGTTTAACACCTGCCTTTACGGAAAGGAATCCGTAATTCAGGGCGTTCATCCCGGAGTTGCAAAGTCCCATGGAAGTATTGATTTCAATGGATTTGTTCAGGCCCAGCTCACCATGCACCATGGAGGCATGTGAAGGCTGGATCTGGTCTGCAGAAGTGGTTCCGCATGACAGCAGTTCCATATCCTGTCGGGTAAAATTTTCATCAAAAAGTCCCTCAACAGCTTTTGCCGTAATCTGTGCATTGGTATGGGTAGGTTTACCGTTTTTATCCAATGCGTAATATCTGGTTTTAATCTTGTTGTTTCTTAAAATCAAAGCTCTTGCTTTAGACGGTTTCTCATTCACCAAGCCCAGATACGTTTCCATTTCATCATTAGAAACAGGTTCATTCGGTAAGTATGTTGAAGCTTTTGTTATAAATACGTCGTACATTTTATTTTAAATTAATTCCTTGTAAATATTCCTTTTGTTTTCTTCTTTTTGAGCTCAGAAGAGGAGCTAACAGTATGTGAAATACCAGTACGATAGGTGAAATAATCCATATCGCGGCCATCAAATATACTTTAAAGAATTTAATGAGCAATGGTCGTTTCTCCTTTTTCCTGATAATCAGGTTAGACCATACGGTAAATATTTTATTGCCTACTTTTTCCACCCGCACCAGGAACGGGCGGATTTCCACGGCACCGTTTTTCACCAGGTCAGGCTGCAGCGTTTCCAGCTCATTGGCGCTGAAATGTTTCTCAATAATTTCACCATACTTTACGGATCCCGCAATTTCTTCATCCGAAACTCCGGCAGCCGGCAGCATTCCGGATTTTTCTTTTTTTTCCTGTCGTAAGCCAGCGGAGAATGGTAAGCACACTGGTATAATTGTCATGCCGGTCTACCAGAGCAATGTTTCCTACCAGTTTTGCCTGGAGGTCCCGCAGATATACCTTGAGTTTCTCCTGGGAAAGCATCCACATATTTCTGGTTCCGGAAATCGTAACCACCGGCTTGCCCTTCAGGATATTCCCGGCATAAGGACTCTTCAGGAAGGAGATGATCGGGATGGATGGCGTAAGATACCATACCTGGTATCCGAAAAGTATCAGATCAAACTGCGTATTCAGCACTTCCTCTTCCGGAGGGTATATTTCACTCGGGATCTGCAGGTAAGATTCCGGAAAGGTATTGAAGAAAACATCACCCGGCCACGGAAACGGAAAATCTTTTTTCAGGCGTATATTATAATACGTCACCTGGTACTCATCCTTGGTTTCAAAAGGCCTGGCTATATTCTTTACAATATCTTCCAGTTGCCCGGTCTGCGAATAATAGATGACGAGTATATTTTTCTTCATTATATTTCTTTAGGTACTACAAAAATATGCTTTTCAGTTGTATTTACTGTTTTATGTAAATTTTAATTATCCCTGATTCAAATTCTTTACGATATCCTGATTCTTTAATGTCCTGAACTTCAGTGTCGATTGTTATGATTTTTTCCGGAAGCTCCGCCAGTTGTCCTATATTAAAGCGCTTATCAGAAACCAAAAGCATACCAATATTCTTTTTGATCTCTGAAATGTGACTGATATAGTGGATCTTCCTTCTTTTTACCAGATAATTCTGTTTCGCCACCGCTCTTTTTTCTTCATCGGCAATCAGCGTGAATACCGTTCTTCCTGCCTGATACAATGTCAGCAGGAGATCTTTCTGTCCGAAATCATCTGCAATATGCAGGATGTTGGCATCAGCGGGAATATGCCGGTTAAGCACGAAATAATCCTTCTTATATGTATTGAAGTCTTGCTTTACCGCTTTTACCACCTCATTTTCCTTATACAGATAGCTGAGGAACAGCTTGTTCCTGAAATAATTTTCATCTTCCAGCTCATTCCTCAATGCGGCAAACTGTTTCCTGAAGTAGGCATTGATCTTCTTGGTTCTTTCGGAGTACTGGGTACCAAAAGCCGTATTATCCTTGCTGATCCTTTGGCCGACCTTAATGGTAATACTTCCGTCATAAATAATAAAATCTCCTTTCGGCAATACTTCGGAATTACCATGAATATAAACCGGCACAATATCCAGCCCGAATTGCTCAGCCAGGTAAAAAGCCCCCTTATGGAAACGTTTGATGTCATTGGTATAAGAGCGCTCACCTTCCGGGAACACCACCAGGGAATACCCCTGATTTACTTTTTCCCTAAGCGGGTTGATCCCATTTTCGATGCCCTGGGACACAGGATAGAACCCCATTGCTTTTACAATTTTTCCGAATACCGGCGAATTGTATACCCAGTCATTGACCAGAAATACTATTTTATGGGTTACCATAGCTACCGCCAGGGTGTCCAGAAAAGAGGTGTGATTGGCAATGATCACGACAGGCCTGCTGAAGTCTTCGTCCGTATTTTTAATGAGCTTCTTCCTTACCCATGGATTCGTAAAAAGGACGGAAGTTAAAAACCGGGCAGAAAAAACTTTGATAAGATTCAGTGTTTTTCCTTTTGATCTTTTTACGAAAAAGCTTCCTATGAATGAGAAAAACAATCCACCCAGCCCGTAATACAGAAACGAAAGCGTGGAATTCACCATCAGCCTGAATGTGATGGGTGATAATCCTTTTTGGGCTCTGTTGGTAATAAAAAACCTGAACCAGAAAGGATACAAGGTCGAGGTAATGATAATCACGGAGAACATTCCGATCAAGGCAACAAGCGCCAAAGAATGCAGGGCCGGATGCTTGGCGAAAATAAGCGAACCGATGGAAAGAATGGTGGTGAATACCGCAAGAATAATGGATACCCTATAGGTGGGCAGTTCATTTTTTCCGGAGGTATGTTCTTTCTGCATGGCCTGGGTAAGGAAGATGCTGAAGTCATCTCCTACACCAAAAACCAGGGTGCATACCACTGTACTGAAAATATTGAGCTCAAGGCCCAGGAAATAAAGAATTCCTGCAGTAACAATCCCCGTAAGCACAATCGGAAACATAGTCAGTACGGTAAGCTCAAAATTCCTGAAGAATACGATGATGGTTAGTACAATAGCCAGGAGGGAATAATTGATCAGGGTATTGAAATCCCGTTTCAGCAGCCCGAGGAAATTTTCATTCATCTGCTGGCGGTCAATAGCTAGTGCCTGATGATTTTTTTCCACATCCTTTATGAATGTTTCCCGGTGGCTTTCGTCTACTTTAACAATATTGGAAACCGTAAAGAAATTTTTATCATGGCTCAGGAATTCAGAGACCTGTAAGGCTTTTATTTTTTCATAATCCTGCAGGCTCAAAGTATTGTAGCTTTTATTCAGCATATCTTTAAAGCTGTCGAAAGCGGAACTGTTGAACCCATATTGTGCACCGGCTACTTCCAGGTCTGAAAGAGCCTTGTTTTTTTTGCTTCCGGCCCAAAAGGTGTTCCATTCTTCAAGCTTTTTCTGCTGGTCTTTCCGGGAAAGGACTACATTGCCTATGGAGCTGTAATTTAAAATCTTACCCTGCTTCTTTTCTCTTTCCAGAAAACTGTTCAGCTGTGTGTTTTTAGACAAAGCTTCTTCTTCAGAGTTTCCGTAGGATATGGTGTATATGGATTTTGAAGTAATGTCAGACAGTTTCTGAAGTTTGGCCTCACTCAGTTTCAGTTCTTTAGGAACATAATTCAGATCACCAATGTCTTCATTGAATCCCACATGTCTGAAACCGAACAGGCAGGCAATAATGATCACAGAGCAGCCGATAATGAGAGGCTTGTTTTTTTCATACGGATAGGACCCAATCCTGTCGATGAAGTTGGTATTAAGGGCATGCTCTTCTCTCTTAGGGTGATAAAGCTGTGGCACGATAATCAGCGCCGTAAAGGAGGAAAGGATGACTGTAAGCGAAGCAAAAAGACCAAGGTCTTTAAGGGCTTCGGAACGGACGAAAACCAGGCACAGGAATGATACCGCAGTTGTGGCACTGCTTAGTATTATAGGCTGCGTGATTTCTTTGTATAGTTCCTCTATATTATGATTATGCTTGTAATGCGTAAGGATATGAAGCGCATAATCAATTGTAATACCGATGAGAATGGCACCTACGCTGAGCGAGATGGCGGAAAGCTTATCTTTGATGAAATAAAGGGCCAGCAAAGCCAGCAATACGGAAAATACCGTAGGCAGGAAAACAATGACCGGCGTAAAGAAATTCCGGAAATAATAGATCAGTAATATCAGGAGAACTGTCATGGAGATGATGACCGTATTTCTGATGTCTTTCTTGATCTGCTGAGCATTGGCTACTGCAATGACCGGAGATCCGAAGTAGCTTACCTCCGTTTTTCCTTTAAACTTCGTATTCAGCCTGTTTTTTATTTCATTCAGCGCATTAACGAAGGCTTCATTGTCTTTGGTATCACTGCTTTTATGGGAAGGGTCTATGAAAAGCAGAAGCTGCTTTCCGTCACGAGAGACAATATAATTGTCTTCAAGCCTGAAATCCTGGCTGAGGTTAAGCGCATTAAGTTTTTTGACTCCCAAAAAAGTAATACCCAGCGGGTCCTTTTTAATGAATTCCTTTGTAACAAGGCTGGCCGGAGATACCAGGGATACATAATTGCTTTCTACCTTTTTATCAATGCTGTCTTGATGGAGTTTCTCTCCGATTTTCCTGTAATCCTCTTTAGCAAGGAACAACGGAAGATGCTGCTGTACAAAATCAAAGGTATGCGAGATTTCATCATCGTTCACCTTTCCCTGTATCGTGGAAATGTATTTTTTCAGGGGCTGTACATCCTGGAGGAAGCTGTCTGCGGTTTCTGAAAGCTGGAAGCTGTTTTCCGGAGCTTTCCGCTCGATAATCACAATGATTTTGTCTGAAAAGTTAAGCTGCTTCAGAACCTTGGCAGTAAGGTCCGATTTTTCATTTTTAGGGATGATCTGATTGATGTCTTCTTCAAATGTAATCTTGGAAGCAAAAAACAGGCATAGGGTTGCAATGCCCACAGCGGAAATTGCGGAGACAATCCTATGTTTTGAAATCAGATAATATAAAAAAATAAAAAAACGGTGCATTGGAAGGGAATAAGTCTGCAAATTTAATTTTTTCAGTATTAGTTCAAAACATTTAACCGGATAAGTTTTGGCTGAAAATCAACAAAATATTCTGGTGAAATGAAAAAAACTTATACTTTTGCAAAAGTTCCCAATCATAAAGCATTTTAAAAACAGACAATCTATTATAAGGAAAGGAACTTGTATTTTGATATGTTTACAAAACTTGATGAAAAAAGAGATGGATTTTTATGGATCATAATTTTTCCTCTGTTGCTTTTCCTGATCTCTTACTATGGTTTTGAGTCTTCATATGTAAGGCTTAAATCCATGGAAAAAGCACCTGACTTTATGTTTTCATCCGTGTATGCCTACAGGATCATTCCCAATTACCTGAGCGTGCATGTTACAGAGGCTTTCACTGCCCTGGTTAATACGTTTCCTCCTTTTGTAAAGTCTTTCCTGCTTAAAAGCGGAACTCTTTTTTACCACAGTATCTTCCTGATCAACAGCCTCTTTTTTGTACTATCTTCGTGGATTCTGGATCGCATTCTCAGACTTGAGCCTACCGATCTGCTTGCTAACGGAATGGTGCGGCGGCTTATCCACCTTATCTGTATTTTCTTTCTGGTTATCGTACAGTATGTTCCTACCAATTGTGATTCTATTGCTGTGTTTTTTTATTTGGGGGGGATATTTTTCAGTCTGAAATATTTTAAAAACAGGAATTCCCGTGATCTTATTGTTCTGGCAATCATTATTTTCATTTCCACTATGGTGAGGGAAACTGCCTGCCTGAATATTGCTTTTTTTGCAGCATTATATATTGATTTAAGGATGTTTAAAGCTGTTGATTATAAGGTTTTTAAGGATATTTTGTTGTTGGTTTTGGCATTTGTGGTACCTTATGCAGGTTTAAGGATCGCTATTCCACAACAGGCCTCTTTCTTTGAAGGAATCTATCTGCTTAAGAATTTCACCAGTCCTTACAACCTTGCCGGACTGCTCTTCGGGATTGCCGGAATATATTTCGGATACAGGATGGCTGACGGAGCAGGCAAAATAATGATAAAAAGGTATTTGTTTTTTTCACTCCCTTATCTTATCATGATTGCCCTGGTAGGTTTGTTCTGGGAAACCAGGCTTTTCATTCCGCTGATCCTTACGGCAATCATTATCGCGTCATATCAGTTTAAAAAATATTGTCCTCAATGAGTTTACTGCATCCGTATTTTATTATTGCTCTTATATACATGCTTATCTTCAGTTTTCAGGAGGTATACGGACATCAGGTGGAGAGGAAATGGCTGTATTATTTAGGCGCATACCTTATTATTATTGCCGGACTTCGTGATGGGGTAGGGCCGGATTTCGGAAGCTACAAAGGGATTTATATTTATTCTGATACCAAAGATTATATCACCATCCTTTTTGCTGCGCTGCACCTTAAAACTCCTCAGCCTATGGAGCTGGAATGGCTGTTTGTGCTTATTAACAAAGTATTGCTGAATATATTCAATGCTCCGTTTTATATCCTTACCCTTGTTGTGGCTACTCTTGCCATCATTTTTAAGTTTAAATACATCGAAGACAATACTTTTTATCCGTTTACCTTTCTGGCATTGCTATTTATTCCTGGTTTCTTTGTGGGAGAATCCGGACAGATCCGTCAGAACCTGGGGTCATTTATCGCGTATTTTGCACTCCGCTATATAAAAGAGCGTAAACTCTGGGCCTACCTGTTGTGTATTTATATAGCAGGAGGAATCCATAATGTCTGCTATCTGTTTTTACCTATGTATTGTGGTTAGCCCGTATTCCGCTGAATAAAGCCTGGATGTTTATCCTGATCATTACGTCTGTATTTCTGTCTCCGTTTGAAGTATACCGGGCATTTGGTGAATTCCTGGGGAATTTTGCCGGTGATAATGCGCTGGCTGTGGGATTCAACGGTTATATAGACGAAAGTGCTGAAAGGATTAACGGGGGAATCGGAATCCCGGAGGTCATGATGGCCATCCTTACATTTTTCCTGTTTGCGTTCGATACCAAAATGGTACAAAAATATCCTTATTACGAATACCACCGGAACTATGCGGTAATAGGAATCTGCGCCTACTTTATTTTCAGGAATAATCCAATTTTTTCTTCCCGTCTTGCCGGGGCGTTTATTGTCTTTGCGTATATCCTGATCCCAAATGCAATGTATGTGGTATCTGCTCAGAAAAAAGCATTGATTCATTCCTTTATTATTTTGCTGATTGCATTTAACTTCATTGTTTTCTCCAGCTTTAAAAACATCAGGGCAGGTAGGTTTACCTATGATCTTTACCGTAACCATCTTCTTCCTTAACGATATAAATATTACTCATGCCGGATAAAAGAAAAAGAATAGAAGTACTTGATGGCCTGAGAGGGCTGGCTATAGTACTGGTATTCCTGTTTCACGGCTATTACATTTGGGACGCTTATTATCCTTTCGGAAAATTGTATGCAGGCAATGTGTTGTTTAAATATGGCAGCCTGGGCGTACAGTTGTTTTTCCTGATTTCAGGATTTGTCATTCTGATGTCTGTTGAGAAAACACCCGGATTCTGGACTTTTATAAAAAACAGGTGGATCAGGCTGTTCCCGAGTATGCTGATCTGTAGCCTGATCATCTACCTTACGGGCGGCTTCTTTTATGAACGCCCATTCGGGATTCCGGAACTGAAATCGCTTTTGCCCGGCATTACCTTTATTAACAACAGTATCCTTGAACGTCTTTTCGGAACGTCTTTTCCCGTGCTGGAACTCTCATTCTGGTCTTTATATGTAGAAGTGAAGTTCTACTTTATTTTCGGGGCCTTGTATTTTCTTTTTAACAGGGCTACGGCACTTGCCGGAATTTTCATCTTATACCTTTCTGCGTCTGTTTTGCAGATCCTTATTGTCTATCATGCGTTCACGGAAACCGCCACAATGAAAATATACATTGGTTCTTTTATTCATTTCGGCTGGTTCGTTGCCGGCGCTTTAACGTACATTTACTATCAGGGGCGTGAAAAAAAATACCTTTATCTGCTGATTATCACAATCCTTTGTTCTCTGTTTTATGCCTATAAATTTCAGGATGCAGTGCTTTATGTCTATCTGATAATTCTGGTGTTGATCTTTCTGGGCGCCTTGTTCTGGGCTCCTTTTGGCGTTTTGTTTTCTGGAAGGGTTTTTAAAACAATAGGGTTTATCAGCTATCCCCTGTACCTGTTACACGAGAATATGCTGATTGCTTCTGTGATCAAGGTTCATAAGTTTTTTCCGCAAATTCCTTATTTTCTGCTTCCGGTAATTGCATTTCTCTTTATTGGAAGCCTGGCTTATGGGGTAGCCAGATTCCTTGAGCCGGCTCTCCAGCGCGTGCTGAAAAAGATTATATGAGTTTTTGTATCTGCAGAATTCATTAAGTTTTCAATAATTTTTCCTTAAATCACTATGAATTTTTTTCATAGAGAGCTTTTTCTTATAAACCTATATAAAGAATTTTTAAGTTTAGTGTATTACACTAATTTGCTCATTATCAGAATGTATGTTATTGCGTATATGGCAACAATATGTGATTATATATCGAGATTATATTATTATATTCAATTTATTAGTGTTTATTTTTGCTTACGTGGCTAAATATTTGATAAATCTATCATATTATAATATATTTTTGTTATAACCATATCTATAATGTCATTTTGTTGTTTATTATTTGGGAATGGGAATCTAAAACTTAAAAAATGACGTATATAGTATTTATAAAATAAATAATCTGTTATAGATATAGGCTCAAATGTTGTGTAGTGTTAGATAGTTTAATTCAAAGGATATGGAAAAATCATTAAAGTTGGCGGTTGCATGCTGTCTGGTCTCGGCAGGCATGTATTCCCGAAATTATCTGGACCCCAGATATTTTATTAAATCAGAAAGTGTAAAAAAAACATCACTAAAGGTAGACTCATTAATAACCCCTTTATCAAAGAAAAACTTAAAACATACTGGTATTGATAAAAAATTGACTGGTTCAAACGATGTTCAAAATTCCGATAATGGAATTGATAAACAATATGTAAAAAGAGACTGGACAAAAGCCCCGAATAGCTATATATTTGATCCGTCACAGAATAGTAGCGGTCTTTACATTCCCGTACGCAAAGCTTATGCGATGTGGGAAAGTGACAAATACATTGAAGGAGGTGGTATTCCCGCCGGTAAAATTACTGCAGATGTACTATGGGAAGATTCTCCCGGATTGATTAGATCTTCAGGAGGATATGCGCTGGAAGTTGTAGATTCAGGAGCAAATGCTAAAATTAAAGTTCCTGTCAATAAATCTAAAAAAGGAAATGCGGTCATTGCTTTCCGGGTTAATGGTGAAATTTTCTGGTCATGGCATATATGGGTCACTGATGATCCTACCAATGGATCGAAATATAAAAGTTATCCAGACGTTACAAGACAAAGAGATGACGGTATTGTAGAGGTAATTCCGGATTCTGAATGGGTATGGATGGACAGGAATCTTGGAGCGCTCAGCGGTTCCATTACCGGGGGCGACTGGAACAGAAACGGAGGTCTGCTTTATCAGTGGGGAAGAAAAGACCCGATTCCACCGTTAGTACACCGTGGAAATGACTTCTATGAGGTAACCGGAACAATTGGGAGAATCAGGCATAGGGTAGCTAAAAACTTTACCAATGCAACCAATTTTGACAATCTCAGGAAATTTGTTAAACTTTCCAATGCAACGGTGGCCAACAACATCAGGCTTGCTATAAAAAATCCTGTAAGCCTGATTTACGTGAATAAAGATGATAATTCCGGTCCGGCCTATTATAACAACAATGCTAATTTACCTGTTAACTGGTTTGGGTTGTCTTCATCATTAAAAGATAATCAGCTTACGGAGCTGAATTTATGGTCTGACAATTCTATGGGCAGGATTTATGAAGATTATAACAATAACACCAATGCTCAGCCATACAGGGATAAGTCAGCTTATGACCCGTGTCCCAACGGCTGGAGGCTTCCTTCGGCCCTGGTAGCCAATCTGGCCTCTCCGGGGTATACGGATGACGTAAGGATTGACTTTTCTCCTTTCGGCGTCAGAACCAATATGGGCAGGAGTGTATTTGAGACCAATAAATACCATATTATAAAACCAACGGATTCCGGAGCGCCTTCCTTTATGACAGGATTCAGGATTTATCCTAATTTCGGCATCGATTTATCGAATGTAGGAGGCAATAATATGGGGATTTTTCCTGGAACCGGCGGTATTTCCATTGCGGCCCATCAGGGACAGTATACAGACCAGCACCAGATTGCTTTATGGACCTCTACCATGGTGAAGCATTTCGATGCCAGTCCCGCTGTTTCTGCAAGAGCGCTGTTTGTTATCCCAGATAAATACCAGACCGATACGCCGGATCCTAATTTTCCTTCCGTACAGGGCAGGTATTGGTACTTCCCGTCCGCAACGGCAGTGACTTCTGACGCCAATGGTTGCCGGTGTATTAAAGATCCGCTATACAGCATAGACAATTATGACTTTCCTACGGAATACCTGAGCCCTGAAACAGAATATCTGGTAGGCCTAAATAATCCCAATACCTATCAGGTGGTAAAGAACACGGCTTCATTTACAGTTGATATTCCGGTGAGTAAAGCATTTGCCGTTCAGAGCCAACTGCTTAATAACAAGGATATATTAAGCGCGGCAAACTTTAATAATCTTAAGGCCAATGTGCTATGGACAACCAATTCCAGCCTGATTGGCAGCGTATCCGTGGTTAATCCTTCACCAAGTTCATTATCCGGCCTTTCTTCTTCAAGAATATCGGTTACCATTAATCCCAACCAGAGTGGAAATGCGGTAGTTACCCTTCATAACGGAAGCATTTCAAATCCGGTCTACTGGAGCTGGCATGTATGGGTAACGGATACGCCTGTAGGTTCATATAATTATACCACAGAGCTTCCCATGACCTCTGTTACTAATTATGTAAATTACGTAAATAAAGCGGATAACGTTTTCCAGACAGAATTTATGGACCGGAATCTGGGGGCAACCGATGCTTTCCCGGTGGTAGCCAATCCGCTTACGCCTACCGCAGCGGAACTGTCAAAAATAAGGGCTTCCACGGGTTTGCATTACCAGTGGGGAAGAAAAGATCCTTTACCAACATTCCAGTTTGCGGACAACAGGGCTTCCTATAATGTATTCTTGGGGAATGTTTCAGCGAATGGTACGGTTGCTTACAGTACACTCACTGCGGGTACATACAATGATATGTCAGGAAGCTATATTGTTCCGTATAACACTTACACGAATGCTTCTAATGCCAATGTAAGCACTGCAGATAAAGTTTCTGATAAGATTTCAAAAGTGCTTTCATATTCTGTAAGAAATCCGCTGGTTTATATGATCCCAAGCACATTTGCTGCGTATAACTCTACAACTCCTGCCTATACCAACGGAACAGACTGGTTATCTAATGAGCCGAACCTTGCCTATGACCGTTGGGGAAGAGGTGGCAGGAAATCTCCGTTTGACCCATGTCCGGAAGGTTGGCGAATTCCGGATTTAACAGGTGTTGCTTTTATGTCGAACCAGGATTTCGGGCTTACTCCTTGGTATAAGAAAGATAAAAACGTTTCTACCACCTACAGCATTGCAAACGATTATCTTGGAGTCAGGGTCAGAAATCCAAGCACAACGTCAACCATAGGGTATACATTTAATGATTCTTCCTATAAAATAGGAAACTATCCCAATACCGGCTCCAGAGGGGCAAGAAGTGTAATTACCAACCAGAGTCCTACCGGTACATTTAATTTTATTAATTTCCAGTATCCGGCTGTATGGACGGCAGCTCTGAATTCCAGTTATATCGGCAGGCCGATAAACCTGCTTTTTGATGCTGCGTCCAATGCCAACCGTATGGTGGTATTCCATGATAACAATGATCCTTATTTTGGAATGAGCTGCCGTTGTGTAAAGATAAAATATGATGCATCAGGGAATGAAGAAGGTGTAATCCCAAGATTACAGATTACCTCTTTACCGACAACAAAAGAGGCGGCTGCACTTAGCAAAAGAGAAATCAGTAATCTGGTAAAAGAAGATAAAATTTCTTTTTTCCCGAACCCGGTTAAGAATATACTGTATATCAAGGCTCCTTCTGATCAGGGATACTATTATCAGATCTACAATATGTCCGGGCAGCTTGTGAAATCCGGAAAGTTTGATAATATGCAGACGGACCTTTCTTCGCTGATTTCCGGTGCTTATCTCCTGCGCGTTAACAACTCAAAAGATATCGTGAAGATTATTAAGGAGTAATTTGATCAGTTGCTACTGAAGCCCATAAAAGAGGGATAAAATAGTGCTTACCAATTTGGAATTTTATATTTTTGGCATGGCTGAAAATCATGAAATTACAAAGAGCCGTTTTATCTCTCTTTTTATTAGAATTCAACTGAACACTTATGAAGCTTGAAAAATTTCTTTCCCGTTTCAATATTAAAATATTCATTTACCTGCTGATTGCCGTAACGGCACTCTATACGCTTGCCTTTACGCTGGTATATAATCTGAAAGATGACGGATATATTCTGGCAGACTGGCTGGTTAACTATCAGGACGGAGGATTCAAAAGAAGAGGGCTGTCCGGGAGCTTTTTCTTTCTGCTTCAGGATATGACGGGCATACGGCTCAATTATCTGGTCTATTTTGTGCAGTTTGCCATCATAAGTTCTTTTTTCTGGTATTATACCAAACTGATACGGTATAAACGGACCGATCTGTTATACCTTTCGCTCCTGTTGTCTTCAATAGGATTTGTCGGGCTTTTGAATACAGTGACTTACGTAGGAAAAAAAGAGTTTATCGTTTTTCTTATTTTCACGATTTTCATCTATGTGCTGGATCGTCAGCAATTATCGAAAAAAAAGGAATACTTATTGTGCTTTGCTCTTGTAATCAGTACTTTGCTGCATGAAGTGACTGTTTTCTTTGTCCCTTATTTTGCCATTGGCCTTTATTTGAAAACGGGAAAATTAGAATATCGTAGATATATTAAATATTTTCTTGCCGCAGGAATCCCTGCCATACTTATTTTTGTTTTTGGAAAGAATATCAACGAAGGACAATCCCTGAAGATACTCAGTGACCGGGGTGTTCATCCTGTTTATGGAATATTTTTCTGGAATATCAATGAAAGACAATATATCATCCAGCATTCAAAAGACTACATTCTGTATGGCCTTAGCTTCATCATCAGTACTTTCCATATCGCTTATTATTTAAAATTTCTAACAGACAGAAAGCTTTTGTCTATATTACTGATCGGGGCTTTTGTCTTTTCCATACCTCTGTTTTATCTTGCGATAGACTGGGGCAGATGGATGTATATCCACATGATGCTGATGATTGTACTCTTTGCTTTGTCATTGCAAAACGGACGGTCTGTATGGGATTATCAGCCTGTTAGTATCAACAGCAAATTTTATATCACATGTGCCATCATTATACTTTCCCTATTGTACAGGGTTGAGATGTCCGGTAAAGGTTTTACCTGGGAAGGACTGTTATACAGAATCTTTATTGCCCCTGCTGAACTGTTAAATAAAATGTGATTGTAAAAAGTATATAATAAAAAAGCTTTACTTTTGCAAAAATTTTTAGAATGTCGAAAAATTTAGTGATCGTAGAGTCTCCTGCAAAGGCAAAAACTATTCAGAAGTATTTAGGAAAGGATTTTGAGGTGAAGTCCAGCTTCGGGCACATCCGTGATCTTCCTAAAAAAGGAATGGGGATTGACCTGGCAACATTTAGTCCGGATTACGAAGTTTCCGCCGACAAAAAGAAACTGGTAACCGAACTGAAAGCTGCCGTAAAAAAAGCCAATATGGTTTGGCTGGCTTCCGATGAAGACCGCGAAGGAGAGGCAATTGCCTGGCACTTGGCCGATGAGCTTAAACTGAAGCCGGAAAACAGGAAGAGGATTGTTTTTCACGAAATCACTAAAAATGCCATTCTTAAAGCCATAGAGAATCCTAGGGATATAGACCAGAACCTGGTGAATGCACAGCAGGCCAGAAGGGTGCTGGACCGTATCGTGGGATTTGAAATGTCTCCGGTACTCTGGAAAAAAGTAAAGCCGGGACTTTCCGCCGGGAGAGTACAGTCTGTAGCGGTAAGGCTCATTGTTGAAAGAGAAAAAGAAATCAGGGAATTTGTCCCGAAAGCAAGTTTCAAACTGGATGGCGTATTCCTGAATACCGCTGAACAGGAAATTGCGGCAAAGCTTAAAAAAGATTTTGAAAAAGAAGCGGATGCTGAACATTTCCTTGAACTGGCAAAAAATACTGAATTTAAAGTCCTGAATGTAGAGACCCGCCCGGGAACCCGTTCTGCTTCTGCTCCGTTCACAACTTCCACATTGCAGCAGGAAGCGTCTTCAAGGCTGGGATATAATGTGACCACTACCATGCGCCTTGCGCAGACCCTATATGAAGAAGGGCATATTACCTACATGAGAACAGACTCCGTCAATCTTTCCCAGGAAGCCATTGAAGGAGCTAAAAAACAGATTACCTCAGAATATGGCGCAGAATATTCTGCCCCAAGAAAATATACGACAAAATCTGCCTCAGCACAGGAGGCTCACGAGGCAATCCGCCCTACTGATTTCAGTGTGAAAAGCATAGGTGATTCCCAACTTAATAAACTATATCAGCTGATATACAGAAGAACGCTGGCTTCACAGATGGCTAATGCCAAAATCGAAAAAACCGTAATAGAAATAGGAAATACCCAGCTTCCCCAGCATTTTGAAGCTCAGGGTGAAGTAATTATTTTTGACGGTTTCCTGAAAGCCTACGGAATTGTAAAAACGGATGATGAAGATGACGACAGTAATGAAAAGCTGCTGCCTAAGGTAAAGGTAGGAGAAACCCTGAGCTACAAGACGATTACGGCAACTGAAAAATTTACAAGGCCTAGCGCAAGGTATACGGAAGCAGGATTGGTGAAAAAACTTGAGGAACTTGGAATCGGTCGTCCATCAACCTATGCACCTACCATACAGACCATTCAGAATCGCGCTTATGTAGACAAGCGTGAAATTGAGCCGCAGACCCGTGAAGTGATTAAAATGTCCCTTACTAAAGACAAAATCAAAAAAGTGGTTTTGGAAGAAAAGTTCGGAGGCGATAAAAATAAATTTGTCCCTACAGATATCGGGGAAGTGGTGAATGATTTTCTTACGGATAACTTCAGGGAGATCCTGGACTACGGATTCACGGCAAGAGTGGAAGAAAGCTTCGATGAAATTGCGAATGGAGACCAGAAATGGAAAGAGATGATGACCAATTTCTATTCTAAATTCCACCCGAGGATTGAAGATGTAGAGGAAAACGCAGACCGTGCTACCGGTGACAGGCTTTTAGGCATCGATCCTAAAACAGGCAAAAATGTACATGCAAGGATAGGAAGGTTCGGGCCAATGATCCAGATTGGTGAAACAGAAGATGAGGAGAAACCGGTTTTCGCCTCTCTGATGGCAGGGCAGAACATCGCTACCATTACCCTGGAAGAAGCCCTGGAACTGTTCAAGCTTCCTTTCGACCTGCAGGATTTTGAGGGGCAGCCTGTATCTGTAGGCGTTGGCCGTTTCGGACCCTATGTGAAGTGGGGTGAAGCGTTCATCAGCATACCTAAAGGAGAAGATCCTTTATCTGTGGATCAGGCCCGTGCAGAAGAAATCATCAATGAAAAGAAAAAAGCTGATGCTCCGATTGCTTCGTACAAAGGAGAGCCTGTAACCAAAGGTGCAGGAAGGTTCGGACCGTTCATCAAGTATAAAGATATTTTCATCAACGTTCCTAAACGGTATAATTTTGAAAATCTTTCTCAGGCTGATATCAATGAGCTGATTGAAGCAAAGCTGGAAAAAGAAGCCAACCGTTATATTCAGCAGTGGGAAAAAGAAAAAATATCCATAGAAAACGGAAGATGGGGCCCATTTGTTAAATTCGGTAAGGCTATGTTTAAGATTCCAAAGAAAAAGGATGACACCAAGTACGAAGCCGAAGAACTGAAATCAGTTTCGCTGGATGAAGTTAAAAAGTGGATCACCGATCAGGATAAAAATGCTTTTGCCGAAAAGAAAAAGCCGGCAGCTAAGAAAACAACAGCCAAGAAGCCTGCGACAGCAAAAAAAACTACCGCAGCTAAGAAAAAATAAGCTTAATAAAAAAGCCATTGCCACTCCGGACAATGGCTTTTTTATGCAGGAAAGCTAACGTTACAATGGTTTTTTGTATGTTTGTGCCATGAATAATTGCAGGAACAATATTCAGATAACCTATGAATTTTGAAGATTTTATCCTTTCACCAAGGAAATTTAAAACTGAAAGCTGGCAGATTGGAAATCGCATTACCGGAAATATTAAGGAAGGCAGCATTGTCCTTCTCTTTGTATCAGATTGCAGAGGTGCGGGCGCCGATGCGGAAATCCAGGACTTTACAAGCATAAGAAAAGAATTTTATAAGCTTTCCCAGCTGGATTTCGAAATTCCGGTAGTGGATCTCGGGGATCTTGTTTCCGGGAAATCCATTCAGGATTCCCATTATATCTTACAGGAGGTCCTCTCGGCATGTCACCAGAAAGGGGCTGTTCCGGTTGTCATCGGCGGATCCAATGATCTGTCTTACTCCCTGTTTTCTGCCCTGAACATATACCGGAAGAATATCAACTATACCCAGATCAGCAATATCATCTCATTCAGGCAGGATGAGGGCATGGATGAATATACTTTCCTCGGTAAAATTTTCAGTACCAAGGATTTTTCAATCAGAAATTACCATCACCTTGCGTATCAGAAACACCTTAACGAAGAAGATTCTGTCCGGCTGATCAGGGAAGTGGAATTCGATATTGTGCGCCTTGCGGAAATGATGAACTCCACTGAAAAGACGGAGCCGTTCTTCAGACGGGCAGACCTGGTTACCGTAAACTGTGATGCCATTGAAAGCTTCAGCGAACCTTTTTCCCTGCATCCTCAGGTGAATGGGCTGAACAGGAGGGAGATCTGCGCGTATATGAAAGAGATCGGTCTCAGTGAAAACCTTCAGTCTGTAGGGATTTTCAATTATAATATTTATTCAGACAGCATCCTGAATCAGCAGCTTGTGGCGCAAATGCTCTGGTACCTGATTGAAGGGATCAATATCCAGAGATCGCACCCGAAGGAAAGGCAGTACGAGATATTTTACGTTCTTATTAACGATCGGCAGTACGCTTTCAAGCGGGATACCTTCAGCAACCTTTGGTATTTTGGTGATGATGACGACATACTGAACTGTATTCCGTGTTCCAGGAGGGATTTTGATGAAGCTAAAAAAGGGTGGCTGAACGCAAGACTTACGAAAGTATAGGTATGGCTAAGGTTTCCGTTATTGTTCCTGTTTATAATGTCGAAGGCTATCTGGCTAAATGTCTTGATTCCCTGGTCAGTCAAACCGTTCAGGATCTTGAAATCCTGGTGGTGAATGACGGAAGCACAGACGGTTCAGAAGATGTCATCCGGCAATATGCCAAACAATATCCCGGAAAGATAGAAGCATTCCGCAAAGATAACGGCGGCCTGAGCGATGCCCGGAATTACGGTCTGGACAGAGCAACCGGAGATTATATAGGTTTTGTAGACAGCGATGATTATGTTTCGGAAACAATGTTTGAAACCATGACGGAGCTGGCTGAAAAGCATCAGGCTCAAATGGTGATCTGCAATATCCAAAAGGTTAATGAAAATGGTAAGGTTGTGCAGAAGCTGACCCAGGTTCCTAACATGCCTGAAAAAATCAATCTCAGTGAAAATTTTTCTGTTTTTTCGGACCTGAGTTATTTCGCCTGCAACAAGTTGTTTACCAGAGCGCTTTTCGATCAGAAAAGATTCAAGAAGTCAGCGCATTTTGAAGATATCCAGCTCATTCCACAGTTGTTACTGGGTTGCGATACGCTTGCACAGACTCAGGAATTCCATTATAATTACCTGGAACGGTCAGACTCTATCACAAAAACGCATACCGAACGAGGACTGGATATATTGCGTGCAGTGGAAGATGTAGAGCGGGCGTTTACGTCTTCATCTTACGCAGGGAAAGTCTTGGAGCTTAAAAACTTCCAGATTTTTGAAGGTGTGTACTCGTTTTTGGCTTATCTTGCTTTCGTAAAGGATGGGCCCACATTTTATAAGATGGATACAGAATTGTCACATTTTATGCAAATCAGGCGTCTTAAAATGAAAGATATATTAAAGTATAGGAGGTTTGATAAAAATTATCTGTTATCTTTGCCTCTGAAAAAAAAGATTTTTTATCTGCTGTACCTTACCGGTCAGAAGAAGCTGATAAGAATGTTGACTTAACACAAATTTAAATACCACTGTTTCATACACGATTCCCTCTCAGAAACAGTAAAGTATTTATGAAAAGAAAAAAAATGAAGAACTTTGAATTGCTCTTATCACACTCAGGCATTCCCCTTTTTTATCTGAAGGTAGGGTTAGGCTTTCTTTTTTCGTTTCTTATTACCTATTTTTCCGTTCCTACCATTATTAAGATATCAAGAAGGAAAAACCTTATGGATGAGCCGGGATTGAGAAGTTCCCATTTGCGGAAAATTCCCAACTTGGGCGGTATTGCCATTTTTTATTCCATCGGAATATGTTCCTCTATTTTTGCCTATGAGCTTTTCGACCTGTACAAGTTTTTGTTTGCTTCATTGATTATTCTGCTTTATATAGGCGTCATGGATGATATCGTAGTAATGCGTGCCTATAAGAAACTGGTCGCGCAAATCATTGTTTCATCATTGATTGTCATAGGCTCAGACATACGGATCAGAAGTCTTTTCGGGATCTTCGGTATTTATGAGCTTACGTATTTTGTAAGTGTATTGTTCAGTATTATTACCTTTATTGTATTAATCAATGCTTTTAACCTGATTGACGGTATCGACGGCCTGGCCGGCGGATATTCGGTTATTTGCAGTGCACTTTTCGGGATCAGTTATTACCGCCTGGGGGAATACAATTATCCATTGGTTGTTTTTTCCATGATCATCATAGGTGCTGTATTGGCATTCTTATATTACAATCTTTCCAATTACAGGACCAATAAAATCTTTATGGGCGATACAGGATCTATGCTCTTAGGCTTTCTGCTTGCATTTACGTCCATCTGTTTTATAGATATTTTCATAGATAAGGCACTTCCGAATGTGCCGAGATACCATTTACAGTCTGCTCCTGTAGTAGCGGTGGCAATTCTCATACTGCCCATCGTAGATACCCTGAATGTGATCATTGTAAGGCTTATCAACGGGAAATCTCCTTTCGATGCAGATAAAAATCATATTCATCACAAACTTCTAAGATTAAATCTTACCCATCGTAGATCCAGTTTCTACATCATTGTCTACTATCTTTTTATTGTTACCCTGGCCTATTACCTGAGGCATATCAATGTTAACCTGCTCCTAGTGATTATTTTGTTTACTGGCTTTCTCGGAGCTTACCTCCCTGATTTCATATATAATACAAGAAATTTAAAAAGTAATAATTAAATTTCTATTTTTGCAAACAATTGAAAAAAATATAATGAAGAATTATAAGTATTTGTTCCTACTCTTGGCTTCATGTATGCTTGCTTCGTGTATTACCACAAAAGAAGTAAGGTACCTGCAGCCTAACGAAAGCCTCGTCATTAATGAGGAAGGCCTTGTTCCCTACAATATCCCGACTTACAGAATTACCAAAAATGATATCCTGAACCTTAATATTGTGACCACTCCTAAAGGAGATGCGGCCCAGTTTTATTCTGCTTTGAATACTTCAGGGGGATCGGGGAGCCCGGGAGTTAATAATGCTTTGGGGGGAGCTGTGGGTTCCTCAGGGTCCGGAATGGGTGGAAACATTAATTTTTATTTTAACGGACTGAAGGTGGAATCTAACGGAGATATCAATATTTTCGGCATCGGATATATTAAGGCGGAAGGAAGAACAATAGATGAAGTATCCAAAGAAATTCAGGAAAAAGTAAATGAAAACTTCCAGGTGGGTAAATCTGAAGTAAGGCTCAATACCAACGGAATAACATATTATATTTTAGGAGATATTGAGACCGTAGGAATTTCAGGAGAAAAAGTAGTCCATAAAAACACCCTTACCATTACAGAAGCACTGGCAATGAACGGAGGGTTAAACCGTACGGTAGACCGTAAGAATGTAACGATCCGCAGAAAGTTACCTGAAGGTATTAAAACGGCTAAAATTGATCTTACCCGTGAAGATCTTATGAATTCTCCTTTTTACTATGTACAGAACGGAGATGAAATCTATCTCAACACCAGGGCGAAAAGCCTCAACGGATTCGGAAAAGATCCTATACAAACTTTAACAACAGGAGTTTCAGTAATTACTACAGCATTATCCATTTATTTGCTTCTTAAAAACTTATAACCATGATCCCGGAAAAAAACTCCAAAGTAGAAAGAAATGATGCCCAGAAGGAAAAATACGGCAATTTCGCTTTATTTGACGCTGAGCATTTTGTCAGGAGGCTCCTGAGGAACTGGTATTGGTTTTTGTTCATGTTCCTGATAGGATACGTTATATCCTGGATTTATGGAAAATATTACGCGCAGAATATCTACGCATCCAACCTGTCTCTAAGCGTTTCCAATAATACGGCAAGCTATTTCACGCCTAACCAGTCTATTAACTTCATATGGGGACAGGGAGGAAACCAGGATGGGGTATACCTGAAAAAAATGCTCCTCTCCAGATCGCATAACGAGTTTCTGGTAAAGGAACTGGATCTCTTCGTCAATTATTCTACCAAGGGGATGATCAAGTCTACGTATCTTGACAAAGATGACTCCCCTGTATTTTTAGAAATTGATAAAAAACATCCTCAGCAGATCAATTACGCCATTACACTTATTCCTAAAAGCAACGGGACTTATGAAGTCGTATTGCCGGAAGAAGGGGAAACAACTAACCTTTATAATTACCAGTACGAGGGATTTCAGAATGTGCAGCCTTATGCCCGCCCGAAGAATAAAATAATCAAGGTAGGTGAATGGTATACTTCTCCGAATTTAAAATTCAGGCTGATTAAAAATCCTGTAGAACCGAAAATCAGGCTTACCAATATCATTGTTAACCTGTCATCAGTCAATCAGATGGTTAATGAAATTGTTTCTACCATAGGAATTGAATTTGATAAGGAGATCAATACCATTATGATCATTACCAAAACAGGGTATAACCTTAACAGTACGGTTAATTTCCTTAATAAATCGGTAGGACAGCTGCAGAAAAAAAGGCTTGCAGACAGGATGACCGTGGATAAGAATACCGAGATCTATCTGAAAGACAACCTGGCCAGCATCAGAAAAAAACTTGATTCCAGTGCAGATGTTCTGAACTATCTGAAAACTACGGAAAAGCTGTATGACATTAAAGACAGGGATGAAAAAACATTGGTAGAAATCAAAGATCTGGAAGCGAAAAAAGCTGACCTCATCAGTAAGCTTAGTTCACTGAACAGGATAAGAAGTACAATAGAGACTCAGAATTTCAACAATATGATCAGTACCAATGCTGCAGGCTTTGAGGACGGAATGTTTGGGGCGACGGTAGCGGAGCTGAAAGCTTTATATGAAAAAAGGAGGGAACTGTCCACCATCTATACACCAGGGTCTGAGCCGATGCTTGAAATCAACCGGCAGATCAGAGAGGCTAAAATGGGATCTTCAGGAATGTTAGGCAACTATTATAACCGGTATAATACTGAAATCAGCAAAATCAACCAAAAAATTGACGAAGCAAATGCCAATATGTCTTCTTATCCGGAAAAGCAGAGAAAATACCTCGATGCGGAAAGGGGATATAATATGATTGAAGCCACCTACAACAGTTTGCTGGGCAGACAGAATGAAACGCAGATGAAATTGGCTACCAATCAGTCTGATATCACGGTTATTGACCCTGCCAAAAATGTAGGACAGTCTCCAATAGCGCCTAATATCAAAGGGACCAAAATGGTTATCATAGGAGGATTATTACTTCTCCCTCTGTTTTTAATTGCAGCCAGTGAAATACTTGATAGTAAGATCAGGAACATCAAGGAACTGCTTAATGCAACGAGAATTCCTCTTCTTGGTGTCATTGGAAACAACAACAATGAGAATATGCTTACCGTTCTGGAACAGCCGAAGTCTTCTGTCTCTGAGGCATTTAGGGGAATTCGGGCAAATATGAGGTTTCTTTCGGGAGAAAATAATCAGAGTAAGGTAGTTCTGATCACTTCCTCCATCGGAGGAGAGGGGAAAACCTATATCTCTATCAACCTGGCTTCGGTTCTAGGTTTAAGCGATAAGAAAACCATCTTGTTGGGAATGGACCTCAGAAAACCAAAAATATTCGGAGATTTTAAGATTGATAATCAGTATGGGATTTCCAATTACCTTACCGGTGAAGTGTCCATAGACCAGATCATCAATAAGACCCGGGTATCCAATCTGGACGTGGCTACTTCAGGACCTATACCTCCAAATCCTTCTGAACTTCTGATGAGCGAGAGGAATGTGCAGTTTATTGAAGAGCTTAAGAAAAGATATGATTTCATTATCATAGACTCTCCGCCGGTAGGCCTTGTGGCGGATTCCTTTGAACTTATGAAATATTCTGATGTCAATATTTATGTCGTTCGACACGAATATACCGAGAAATATATGCTGAAAATGATTACTGAAAAGTATCATGACGGTGAGGTTCAGAAGTTAGGTATCGTATATAATGACTATAATACAAAACAGGGATATGGCTATGGTTACGGCTATGGTTACGGTTACGGCTATGGTTATGGCTATTTTGATGAGGATAAAAATTATAAAGAACCGCTTCTCATAAGAATAAGGAATAAAATAAAAGCAATATTTAAAAACTAAATACGTTAAACCCTCAGGCGATGGGGGTTTATTGCGTATTGAACTTTTTGTATCTGTTGAAAAAAGAATAAATTCGGGAGTTTGCCGTTTACTTTATAACAAATTATATTTTTTTGTTTATTTTTAACTAAGCATTAAGATAATCATTAATATAAAAATGTTTTATATTTGCAAAAATTAAAATTGAATATAACCATAAATCCATATTCTTTTATGAATAAAAAACTATTGTTTAGCTTCCTTGCCGCCCTGGGAACTGTGGTAAGCGTAAAAGCACAAAGAAACGAATTGGGAGTTCGTCTGGGTATGAGTAACCTGGTGGGTGATGTAGGAAGAACAAATTATATTTTACAAAAGCCGTTGGATTTAAACAGAGCCTCAGATTGGGGAGTTCCGTTTTATGGAGGGTTATTATATCGTTTTAATTTTAATCCTTATCAGACTGTTAGGCTGGATCTTGGATATAATCAGGTACAGTTTAGTGATAAGGCTGCAAAAGAGGATTACAGAAGGGCAAGAAATTCCTTCGGAAAGAACAATGTATATGAAGCGAGCTTAATGTTTGAATATAATTTTTTCCCGGTAAACAATGAGCAGCAAAGAGGTTTGGTTAGCCCATATATTTTTGCAGGAGTAGGAGGGCTGATGTTTGATGCCCCGAAAGTTACATTGGTTAATGATTACAGAAGAGATGCAGATGGCGTTGCGCAGGCACCGAACAATGAACTGGATTTTACCACTACTCCGGTATACTCCACGGTAAAGAAAACAGTAATGCATGTGCCTTTTGGTGTGGGTCTTAAGTATAAGTTCAATCATAACTGGGCTATCTTTGCAGAAGCGATGTTCAGATATGCATTTACAGACCAGCTGGATTATAGCAAAGTACTGAGAAAAGATGTGGTGTCTACCTATAACGGAGATATCCTAAACCCCTCAACCGGTGGATCTTTATTGCAGTCAGGAGCTTATTACGTGGTATCCAAAGAAAGAGAGGCTAAATTTATAGGAGAAAGAAATATTGGAGATCAGGAATCCAGGGATTGGATGAACACTGTAAGTCTCGGACTTACCTATTCCTTTGGAAGACCTCCATGTTATTGTGATTAGTGATATGTCGTTGATTAAAGATAAAATAGATTCTGAGAATTTACCGAAACATGTTGCCATTATTATGGATGGTAACGGAAGATGGGCAAAATCGCGTGGAGAAGAGAGGACTTTTGGTCATAAAAATGCCATTGATGCCGTAAGAAATGCCATCAATGCCTGTAATGAGATAAACATTCCATATCTTACCCTGTATACTTTTTCATCAGAAAACTGGAACCGTCCGAGTGACGAAGTAAGCACTCTGATGAACCTGCTTACGGAAACATTACTCTTGGAAGCTGATGAAATCTTTAGCAAAGGATTAAGGATGCATGTGATTGGCGATCTTGATAAATTGCCCCCTTTGGTGAAAGACCAGTTGCTTCGTGTGGTGGAACTCACAAAAGAAAACACAAAAGGAAATTTGGTATTGGCTATAAGCTATGGTTCTCAAAAAGAAATACTGAATGCCGTAAAAAACATAAGCGCCGATGTAAAAGAAGGCAAAGTGGATGTTGAAAGTATTGATGAAAAATTATTCGAAAATTATCTTTATACAAAAGATTTTCCCCCAGTTGACTTATTGATAAGAACCAGTGGTGAAGTGAGAATAAGCAACTTCCTTCTTTGGCAGATCGCCTATGCAGAACTGCAATTTTTAAAATGTTCTATGGCCGGATTTTACAAAAGATATCTTCTTCCAGTGTATTGTTGATTATCAAAATAAGGAAAGAAGGTACGGGATGACCGGTGAACAGATAAAAATTCAGTAAAATTAAGAAAAGAAAGACTACGATAAAATGAAGTTTAGACTATTACCCATCATTATGTTTGTTGCTTCTGCACATTTTTATGGACAGGTAACTCCGCAGGACAGCACAAGGGTGAACAATCCTGTACACGCAGACAGCCAGACAGGCACATACACTTTGAAAGACATCGTTGTAGATGGGGTGAAAAAATATACACCGGCACAGATTCTGAGATTTACAGGCCTTTCAAAAGGCGAAACTGTAGATATTCCGGGGCAGAAAATCAGTAACGCTATCAAAAAGCTTTGGGATACGCAGTCCTTTTCGGAAGTTGAAGTATACGTACAGAGCATTGAAGGGGAAACTGTAGTACTGAGATTTCACCTTCAGGATCTGAAAGAACTTGGAGAAGTGAAATTCACAGGTAAAGGGATTGGAAAATCCAAGAACGAAAAGCTTGCCAAAGACAACAACCTTAAGCCGGGGACCAAAATAACCCAGAACCTTGTTTCAAGCCTTAAGACCAATATTCCTAAAGAATATATCAAGAAAGGATTTGCAGATGCCAAGATTACCATCCAGGATAAGGTAAACGCCAATGACCCGTCTCTGGTAGACTGGACAATCAATGTGGATAAAGGTAAAAAAGTCAAAATCGACCATATCGAATTTGAGGGCAACACCAATGTGACGGATGCAAAACTCAGAAAGAAAGGATTTAAGGAAACCAAGCAAAAAAGATTCGGCATTGGTGGTATTCTGAAACCATCTAAATATATTGAAGAAAAATATCAGGAAGATAAACAAAACCTGATCAATTACTATAACTCATTAGGGTACAGGGATGCAACCATTGTTTCGGATTCCGTATGGAGAAATAAAAGAAACAATTACGAAATCAACGTCAAGCTTAACGAGGGTAAGAAATATTACATTGGTGATATTACCTTTACCGGTAATACCGTATATCCTACAGATTACCTCCAGAGAATGCTGGGATATAAAAAAGGTGATATTTACGATGCCGTAGGATTCAATAAAAAAGTTGGAGAAGACGGCGGGAAAGAAGATGACTCCGACATTAAATCCATGTACATGAATAACGGTTATCTGTTTTCCAACGTAACTCCGGTGGAAAAATCAGTGACCGGGGATGCCGTAAATCTGGAGATCCGTATCAATGAAGGGGAAAAAGCAACCTGGAATAAAGTAACCTGGCAGGGAAACACCACTACCCATGACCACGTAATCCTGCGTGCACTCCGAACAAAACCGGGTAACCTTTTTGCGAAAAGCGATATTAAGAGAACCTACTTTGATCTTGCGGGAATGTCTTTCTTCGACCCTCAGCAGATCGGGCAGGATATTAATCCTAATCAGCAGGACAACACGGTTGACATCAACTGGAAGCTGGTAGAAAAAGGATCTTCACAGGTACAGCTACAGGCCGGTTATGGTGGAAACAGCTTTATCGGAACTTTAGGGCTTACCTTTAACAATTTCTCTCTGAGGAATTTCCTGAGATTTAAAGATTTCAAACCGGTTCCTCAGGGAGATGGGCAAACATTATCCATCCAGGCACAGGCAGGACAGTATTTCCAGAACTATGGAATTTCATTTACTGAGCCTTGGGTATTTGGAACAAGGCCAACGGCCCTTTCAGTGAGCATCAATAATTCCAGGGTAAAATATTCAGATAGTGCAGGTAATGCACAGAAATTGAATATATTTTCTGCATCTGCAGGGTTAAATAAGCAGCTAAGATGGCCGGACGATTACTTCTCCCTGTATACTGGACTTCAGTATCAGAAGTATAATTTCAGCAACTATCCGTTTGAGTTTGGTAATACAACAGAATATTATGGTAATGCCAATAACCTCAGTCTTAACCTTGGTTTAACCAGGAATTCTGCAGGGATTGACCCTATATTCCCAACTATGGGTTCCAATATAGAGCTTTCTGCTAAATTAACGCCTCCTTATTCACTATTCAGCAACAAGGATTATTCTACGATGACTCCAACAGATAAATACAAGTGGATGGAGTTTTACAAGATCAAGTTTAAAGCGGATGTTTATAATGAGATTGTAGGTAAGCTTGTACTGAGATCTTCTGCTGAAATGGGATTCATGGATGGATACAACAAAGAATTGGGAGCACCGCCGTTTGAAAGATTTTATGTAGGGGGAACAGGATTGTTCGGAGGGAGATTCGACGGTCGGGAACTGATTCCTCTGAGAGGATATGAAAATGCTTCCACCTACGGAGGAACAGTAGATGATATTACACAGAAAGGAGGAGGTACTATTTATAACAGATTTACGTTAGAACTTAGATACCCGATCTCACTGAACCAGACAGCTAAAATTTATGCCCTTACTTTTGCAGAGGGAGGTAACGTATGGAATTCTTGGGGCAGCTATAATCCGTTCCAGCTGAAAAGATCAGTCGGTGTCGGAGTAAGAGTTTATATGGGTGCCTTCGGACTTATCGGATTCGACTTTGCGTATGGATTTGATAAGACAGTTCTGGGAACAGAACCTTCAGGATGGAAAACCCACTTCTTGATGAACCAGTCATTATAACAGATATGAGAAACCTTAGAATACTTTTCACATGTGTTTTACTCCTGTTCTTCGGAGTCAGCAATGCCCAGAAAATAGGTGTTGTGGATACCGAATACATCTTGGGCATGATGCCTCAGTATAAGGAAGCGGAAGCAAGGCTCAATGCACAGATCGATACCTGGCAGAATGAACTTCAGAGCTTACAGTCTGAGTACGAAAAGAAGAGGTCTGCTTTTGAAAATGAAAAAGTATTGTTGGTAGGGGATCAGCTTAAGCTGAGAGAAAAAGAAGTGATGGATCTTGAAAAGAATATCAAGACGACAACCAGCCTTCGTTTCGGAGCAACCGGAGAAATTACCAAGCTTAGGACCAACCTGGTTCAGCCTTTTCAGGACCAGATCTGGAATGCCATCAAGACCATGTCTGAAAAGAATGGTTTGGGAATTGTCCTGGATAAAAGTAATAATGTGAATGTTATTTTTCTTCAGAAAAGATTTGATTATACAGACAAAGTTCTGGACATTCTTTTAAAGGGAACAGAAAAAAAAGAAAAAACTAATAGCAAAAAATAAAAGTTGTAATTAACTTTTATCTTATTTTTAAATCTAAAAACAAATTAAATTATTTATTTTACCAATTATGAAAAAATTAAGTGTATTATTTGCAGCAGTAATGATGGTTGTATCGGTAGGTATGGCAAAAGCTCAAAAAATTGCTACTTTAGACGTTATAGGTGTTCTTAATGTAATGCCTGAAAAGAAAAAAGCGGATGCCGATTTAAAGACCTTCCTGGATGCCAAGCAGGCAGAGATCAAGAAAAAAGCAGATGCTGCTCAAACTAAATTTCAGCAATACCAGACAGAAGCACCTAAAAAAACAGCTGAAGAAAATGCTGCCAGAGAAGCTGAAATGAAAAAACTGGGTGAAGAAATCCAGCAGATGAATGACAAAGCACAGAAAGATTTTGTAGCTAAGCAAGATGCAGCTTATGAACCGATTGAAAAGAAGCTGAACGATGCAGTAAGCAAAGTAGCTAAAGCAAGCGGTTATGATTATATCATGGATGCTAATTCATCGGCTTTCGTTTATAAAAACGGTCCGGATGCTACTGCAGCTGTAAAAAAAGAATTAGGAATTCAGTAATTACGGAAATTAACAAACATTATAAAGCAAACCATCTCTTTATTAGAGGTGGTTTTTTTAATTTTGCCACATGGAAAAAGAAGTATCAACTACCGTAAAAGTCAGGTTCAGTGACTGTGATCCGATAGGACATTTGAATAATGTAAAATACCTGGACTATATGTTCAATGCCCGGGAAGATCATGTCGAAACATTTTACGGCTTTACCTATGAAGAATATACCAAGAAGACAGGATGTACCTGGATTGCCATACAGAATGAAATTGCTTACCTGAAAGAAGTGCGCTATAATACACAGGTGGTCATCAGCAGTAAAACAATAGAAATTCAGGACAGGACGGCCAAGGTGGAAATTCTGATGAAAAGCCTGGATGAAAAAACCATTCATGCTGTTCTGTGGGTAACGGTCATCTATTTTAATGTCAAAAATAGGCGGTCTGAAGTTTATCCTCAAGAAATAAAAGACACATTCCATAAATTCTATGTAGATTTAGACCAGAAAGACTTTCAGTCAAGAGTAAAATTTTTAAGATCACAAAACGCGAAAAATTCATGAAGAAGATAGCAGTTATAGGAGGGAACGGCCAATTAGGAAATTGCATACAGAAAATTGCACCTGACTTTGAAAGTAAATACGAATTTATTTTTACAGACTCCCAGACATTAGATATTACTGATGAAGACCAGATCAGTGACTTCTTTTACAATCAGAAACCGCATTACTGTATTAATGCTTCAGCTTATACAGCGGTAGACCTGGCTGAAAAAGAAAGCGAAAAAGCTTTTGCTGTAAACGCGTACGGCGTAGCTTCCCTGGCACAGGCATGTGCAGAAAATAAAACGGTGTTGATTCATGTGTCTACAGATTACGTATTTGGTGGAGAGACCAACCTGTGCTACTCGGAGGATGATTTTACAAATCCCACGGGTGTATATGGTGCATCAAAAAGAGAAGGAGAAGAGCTTGCATTGGAAAATAATCCTCAAACCATTATTATCCGTACTTCGTGGCTGTACTCAGAATTCAATAAAAACTTTGTGAAAACCATGCTGAATCTCTTTGGCCAGAAAGAAGAGTTGGGAGTAGTTGCCGATCAGTTCGGGCAGCCTACAAATGCCAATGACCTGGCAGAAGCCATTATGAAGATTATCGAAAACCCTCGTAAAATATTCGGTATTTTTCACTTTTCAAATTATCCGGAAACAACCTGGTTTGATTTTGCCGGTAAGATTGCCGAGTTTTCTGATTCATCAGTTAAATTGAATCCGCTGACTACAGATCAGTATCCCACTCCTGCAAAAAGGCCTGCTAGAAGTACCATGTGCCTGGATAAAATTGAAGAGGTGTATGCCATTGAACCTAAGTATTGGGAGAACAGTCTCGAGGACTGTGTAAGAATCTTAACCGAAAGCCAGTCCGTATCATGAGAAAATCCGTATTTATAGCCCTATTTTTCTGTATCCAGATTGTATCCGCACAGAAAGTCTATCTGACGAAAGTTGAAAAGACCAACGACAACACAGATAAATTTTTCTATACTTTAAACAATGGTTCACCAGATGCCGAATATTTAGGGGAAATAGAAGTGCAGGGATATTCTAAGGATGATGCTGCTGTTTTTTCCATGATTTATAAAAAGGCCAAAGAGATCGGAGCTAATGCTTTTGCATGGAAACCTTTTGAAAACGTAGAAGGTAAACCGGAAGCCTTTAATCCATCAAATTATAGGCTGGCACTGTATTACGTTCCAAAAGAAAAAATATCGGATCAGGCCGGCAATCTGTATCTATTTGCATCTTCGGATAAAGATCAGAAGATAGCGGTAAATGGTAAAGATTATATAATAGCACCTCGGTCATATCTTAAACTTCAGGTCGTTCCCAATCAGGTATATGCAATCTCTACTAAGAAACTCTTGGGCTCATCTATAAAAGTACAGCCTAAATCCGGAGATCAGAACATGTATTTCCAGGTTTCATCTGCGAAGATTAAAGCTGATAATTCGGGAATCGGCGGATTAAATCTGAAATCCGGAGACATCATAGGACTTGAACAATCCTTTGCGGAGTTTTTAAGTGTCATCTACGATCAGATAAAATTAGATTGATTTATCATTTAGATAAGCCCATCAATATAATGAATAGTGCTTAATTGAATATAAGCCTGTCTTGCAATAACCAAGGCAGGCTTTTTTATAAGGCAGTATTCCGGATAGTCCTTGAAGATACATTGAGATCGCATTTCATTGTATTAGCATTTTTTATTTGGAGCTTTTTCCCGCTTTCCGCTCATACTCCTCGCGCCTATGCTTTTTCCGGCGGCAGCTGCGGGGTATCCGCTGCAATCGGGGCTAGGGAAGAGGGGAGGGTTGGAGAGTTGGAGGGATGTAAGCAAAATGAGTAGTAAATAGTTAGTTATAAGTTATGAATTATGAATTATGAATTATGAATTATGAATTATGAATTATGAATTATGAATTATGAATTATGTTATAACTATTTTCCAGGTACTTTATGCTCAATATATGATATCTTGCATCTGATGCCCGGCTTACAATCCTCTTCTTTAGTTAAGAATATATAAACAAAGAATTACTCATCAATCATCACTCATCGCTTATCACTTATCTTTCATTACTCATTACTCATTACTCATTACTCATTACTCATTACTCATTACTCATTACTCATCATCTGTGTAGTGCCTCAATGTGGATAAGTATGTTATTCTTTGTAAGTAATGGTATTCCAGTGTTCTATGGGCTCTATTTTCCCACAGTGTAAAATAAATATGAACTTTATGTTAAATAAATTTGGAAGATGTGGTTGGTAGTTTCTATCTTTGCCCCACTGAAAACGAGAGTAGATCAGTAGCGCAGAAGAGCTTTTAGATAAGCGGTATTATTTTATTAGAACTACTTTAAAGAGGTACATGTATAACGGATTATACTTTAAAAACTTTTTCAGAAAAAAGTTGTGAGGAATAAAAAGTTTTGTATCTTTGCAGTCCCCAATTGCGGGGAGCGCAGGAGTAGGTTGATAGAGAGTTAAGAGAGGGTTAAGGTTAAGAAAAAAACTTTAAAATTTCTTTCAAAACATTTGGTCATTAAAAAATAAAGTTTTACTTTTGCACTCGCAAATACGGAATGAAACACTGACAGAAAGAAGTAGTTTTGTATAAAGCGGAAGAAATGAAGATCATTGACATACAATATAACAACCAAGTAAGGAAAAAACTAAAGCGTTAAAAAACTTTGAGTGAGTCAAGACAAACATACAATGGAGAGTTTGATCCTGGCTCAGGATGAACGCTAGCGGGAGGCCTAACACATGCAAGCCGAGCGGTATTTGTCTTTCGGGACAGAGAGAGCGGCGTACGGGTGCGGAACACGTGTGCAACCTGCCTTTATCTGGGGGATAGCCTTTCGAAAGGGAGATTAATACCCCATAATATATTGATTCGCATGGATTGATATTGAAAACTCCGGTGGATAGAGATGGGCACGCGCAAGATTAGATAGTTGGTGAGGTAACGGCTCACCAAGTCGATGATCTTTAGGGGGCCTGAGAGGGTGATCCCCCACACTGGTACTGAGACACGGACCAGACTCCTACGGGAGGCAGCAGTGAGGAATATTGGACAATGGGTTAGCGCCTGATCCAGCCATCCCGCGTGAAGGACGACGGCCCTATGGGTTGTAAACTTCTTTTGTACAGGGATAAACCTACTCTCGTGAGAGTAGCTGAAGGTACTGTACGAATAAGCACCGGCTAACTCCGTGCCAGCAGCCGCGGTAATACGGAGGGTGCAAGCGTTATCCGGATTTATTGGGTTTAAAGGGTCCGTAGGCGGATGTGTAAGTCAGTGGTGAAATCTCACAGCTTAACTGTGAAACTGCCATTGATACTGCATGTCTTGAGTAAGGTAGAAGTGGCTGGAATAAGTAGTGTAGCGGTGAAATGCATAGATATTACTTAGAACACCAATTGCGAAGGCAGGTCACTATGTCTTAACTGACGCTGATGGACGAAAGCGTGGGGAGCGAACAGGATTAGATACCCTGGTAGTCCACGCCGTAAACGATGCTAACTCGTTTTTGGGTTTTCGGATTCAGAGACTAAGCGAAAGTGATAAGTTAGCCACCTGGGGAGTACGTTCGCAAGAATGAAACTCAAAGGAATTGACGGGGGCCCGCACAAGCGGTGGATTATGTGGTTTAATTCGATGATACGCGAGGAACCTTACCAAGGCTTAAATGGGAATTGATCGGTTTAGAAATAGACCTTCCTTCGGGCAATTTTCAAGGTGCTGCATGGTTGTCGTCAGCTCGTGCCGTGAGGTGTTAGGTTAAGTCCTGCAACGAGCGCAACCCCTGTTACTAGTTGCTACCATTAAGTTGAGGACTCTAGTAAGACTGCCTACGCAAGTAGAGAGGAAGGTGGGGATGACGTCAAATCATCACGGCCCTTACGCCTTGGGCCACACACGTAATACAATGGCAGGTACAGAGGGCAGCTACACAGCGATGTGATGCGAATCTCGAAAGCCTGTCTCAGTTCGGATTGGAGTCTGCAACTCGACTCTATGAAGCTGGAATCGCTAGTAATCGCGCATCAGCCATGGCGCGGTGAATACGTTCCCGGGCCTTGTACACACCGCCCGTCAAGCCATGGAAGTCTGGGGTACCTGAAGTCGGTGACCGTAAAAGGAGCTGCCTAGGGTAAAACAGGTAACTAGGGCTAAGTCGTAACAAGGTAGCCGTACCGGAAGGTGCGGCTGGAACATCTCATTTTAGAGCGTCTTTCGGGACGATAAACAAAATTAGTGTCTTAATGACACAAGAACTTACTTAAAGTTCAAGCTTTAGTTTTTTTATTGGTTGCTATATATAATAGATGAATGATAATCGATGAGTGATGAAAACATCACTAATCAGCCATCAATTACCTATTATATAAAATATAAACCCACTAGAAATTAGTAACGGGAAAGAGATTGAGAAATGAAAGAAGGTAATGCGGTATGAAAATATCAATTATTACTGATCAATCATCACTCATAACAGAGTCTCGTAGCTCAGCTGGTTAGAGCGCTACACTGATAATGTAGAGGTCGGCAGTTCGAGCCTGCCCGAGACTACTAATTATAGGGAATTATAGATTATAAATTATAGATTTTAGAATATAACGCAAGTTTGATTTAAAATTTATAATCTAGAATTTAAAATTTCTACTAGAGGGGAATTAGCTCAGCTGGCTAGAGCGCCTGCCTTGCACGCAGGAGGTCAAGGGTTCGACTCCCTTATTCTCCACGGATTATACGAAGTACGTGAGTACAAGAGTATAATGTAAGCGGGTAATAAAAGGATATGTGTATTCTACATAATGACGGAGCCGTCATTAATACATATTACTTGATTACTTAATTACAAGCAAAAAGATCATTGACATTAACGGTAAAGACATCACAAAGAGAAAACCGAGCACTTATAAGTGCTTGAGTAACCTAAAAATAGGAAAGAAATCGTTAAGGGCGTATGGCGGATGCCTAGGCTTTCAGAGGCGAAGAAGGACGTGGTAAGCTGCGAAAAGCTCGGGGGATTGGCACACACGAATTGATCCCGAGATGTCCGAATGGGGCAACCCGGCATGTTGAAGACATGTCACCTCTTAGGAGGAGCAAACCCGGAGAACTGAAACATCTAAGTACCCGGAGGAAAAGAAATCGAAGAGATTCCGTAAGTAGTGGCGAGCGAAAGCGGATTAGCCCAAAAGCTTTTATATGTTTAATAGAATGTTCTGGAAAGAACAGCCATAGAGGGTGATAGCCCCGTATATGAAAGGCATACATAAGTGATAAATGAGTATGGCGGGACACGTGAAATCCTGTCTGAATATGGGGGGACCATCCTCCAAGGCTAAATACTCCTGAAAGACCGATAGTGAACAAGTACTGTGAAGGAAAGGTGAAAAGCACTTCGAATAGAAGGGTGAAATAGAACCTGAAACCGTACGCCTACAAGCGGTCGGAGCAGATTAATTCTGTGACGGCGTGCCTTTTGCATAATGAGCCTACGAGTTAATTTTACTAGCGAGGTTAAGGACTTAAGGTCCGGAGCCGGAGCGAAAGCGAGTCTGAATAGGGCGCATAGTTAGTAGGATTAGACGCGAAACCTTGTGATCTACCCATGGGCAGGTTGAAGCTCTGGTAACACAGAGTGGAGGACCGAACCGGTTGACGTTGAAAAGTCTTCGGATGACCTGTGGGTAGGGGTGAAAGGCCAATCAAACTGGGAGATAGCTCGTACTCTCCGAAATGCATTTAGGTGCAGCGTCGTATATAAGTTTATTAGAGGTAGAGCTACTGATTGGATGCGGGGGTTTCATCGCCTACCAATTCCTGACAAACTCCGAATGCTAATAAATGTTCTACGGCAGTGAGGGCATGGGTGCTAAGGTCCATGTCCGAAAGGGAAAGAACCCAGACCAACAGCTAAGGTCCCTAAATATATGCTAAGTTGAAACAACGCGGTTGGACTGCATTGACAGCTAGGATGTTGGCTTGGAAGCAGCCATTCATTTAAAGAGTGCGTAACAGCTCACTAGTCGAGCGGTCCGGCATGGATAATAATCGGGCATAAGCATATTACCGAAGCTATGGGATTAATTAAATTAATCGGTAGGAGAGCATTCTATCGGCGCCGAAGCAGTATCGTGAGGTATTGTGGAGCTTATAGAAAAGAAAATGTAGGCATAAGTAACGATAAAGGGGGCGAGAAACCCCCTCACCGAAAGACTAAGGTTTCCTCAGCCATGCTAATCAGCTGAGGGTTAGTCGGGACCTAACGCGAACCCGAAAGGGGTAGTGGATGGACAATGGGTTAATATTCCCATACTTGCTCACACTAAAAAGGGGACGGTTCAATGTAGCTACTGGAGACTGACGGAATAGTCAAGGCCTAGCCTTCGGGCGAAGCTGCTGTAGTGAACTTGGATCCAAGAAAAGCCGAAGTGAAGCAACCCGTACCAAAACCGACACAGGTGGTCGAGGAGAGAATCCTAAGGTGCTCGAGTGAGTCGTGGCTAAGGAACTAGGCAAAATAGTCTCGTAACTTCGGAAGAAGAGACGCCAACAGCAATGTTGGCCGCAGTGAAGAGGCCCAGGCGACTGTTTATCAAAAACACAGGACTCTGCTAAATCGAAAGATGCTGTATAGGGTCTGACACCTGCCCGGTGCTGGAAGGTTAAGGAAGGGCGTTAGCGTAAGCGAAGCGTTTGACTGAAGCCCCAGTAAACGGCGGCCGTAACTATAACGGTCCTAAGGTAGCGAAATTCCTTGTCGGGTAAGTTCCGACCTGCACGAATGGTGTAACGATCTGGGCACTGTCTCAGCCACGAGCTCGGTGAAATTGTAGTATCGGTGAAGATGCCGATTACCCGCAATGGGACGAAAAGACCCTGTGAACCTTTACTATAACTTCGTATTGACTTTGAGTAAGTAATGTGTAGGATAGGTGGGAGGCTTTGAAGCAGGCACGCTAGTGTTTGTGGAGCCAACGTTGAAATACCACCCTTTACTTACTTGGAGCCTAACTTCTTTCAGAAGGACATTGCGTGGTGGGTAGTTTGACTGGGGTGGTCGCCTCCAAAAGAGTAACGGAGGCTTTCAAAGGTACCCTCAGCACGCTTGGTAACCGTGCGTAGAGTGTAATGGCATAAGGGTGCTTGACTGTGAGACCAACAAGTCGATCAGGTGCGAAAGCAGGACATAGTGATCCGGTGGTTCCGTATGGAAGGGCCATCGCTCATAGGATAAAAGGTACTCCGGGGATAACAGGCTAGTCTCCCCCAAGAGCTCACATCGACGGGGAGGTTCGGCACCTCGATGTCGGCTCGTCACATCCTGGGGCTGGAGAAGGTCCCAAGGGTTGGGCTGTTCGCCCATTAAAGTGGCACGCGAGCTGGGTTCAGAACGTCGTGAGACAGTTCGGTCTCTATCTATTGCGGGCGTTAGATGTTTGAGAGGGCTTGATTCTAGTACGAGAGGACCGAATTGAACAAACCTCTGGTGTATCAGTTGTACCGCCAGGTGCACCGCTGAGTAGCTATGTTTGGAAGAGATAAACACTGAAAGCATATAAGTGTGAAACTCGCCTCAAGATGAGACATCTTTTAAGGGTCGTGGGAGATGACCACGTTGATAGGCTACAGGTGTAAAGTTGGTAACAGCATAGCCGAGTAGTACTAATTACCCGTAGATTTATAGCCTATAAGGTTGCATTAAGCTTAAAGCATTATGCTGTAAGCCAAGCCTTATAAGTGCGCTACTGGTTTTGCCTTTGTGATGAAATTTACCGATAAAAAGCAGTATGCTTTATGCTGTAAGCCTTATGCTTATAGCCTACTGCCTACAGCTATATACGACCTTTAGGGTGGTTTTAGCGGTGGGGCTCACCTGTTCCCATTCCGAACACAGAAGTTAAGCCCACCAGCGCCGATGGTACTGCGACAAGCGGGAGAGTAGGTCGCCGCCAGTTTTTTTAATCAACCTCATACAGCAATGTGTGAGGTTTTTTTGTGCCCTGAAGTCAGGGAGGACAAAAGAATCAAGACACAAGAATCAGGAGCCAAGACATTAGACACAAGAGCCAAGAGGCATATGAAGGATAATAGACTTCAGATATCAGATGCTAGACAACAGACAGCAGACTTAAAATGCAAGAATCAAGAGCCAAGAACCAAGATACAAGAATCAAGAACCAGGACTCTACCCTATGATCTAAAGAGAAGGTTAGATAATAGTTACCGGATCCAGGAGAAATAGATATTGATGCCTGTACTTCCTGAATTGAGGAGAAAGATTTAAGAAAGATAAATAATAAATAGAAAGATGTAAGTAAAATCCTCTTCTACATCCTACAATCACCCACTATACTTAATTACCCATTACTTATTACTTATTACTCATTACTCTAAGACCCTAAAACTCTCCGACTCTCAAACTCTATCTCACTACAACCCTAAAGCCTTTAAAGAAAACTCCTCAAAGCGCACCAATAGTAAAAACAACCCTACCTTGATAAGTTGCAGCGGGTATAGTTACAGAAACACCGGCCAGTTCAAGCTGTATAGGAATATTTGAGTAAGACGCCAATGAAAGTACTGCCTGGACCCTGAATAATTCTGTACTGGTAAGGGTAATATTCTGATATGTCGTTCCACCGGAAATGGTACATAAAACACAAGTGGTTGTCCCGTCTCCCGTTCTCCGTGTGCGTAGTATGAGTGAATTATTCCACGTGGGATTGGCTTCGTAATGCACTGAGACTTTTCCGCTTCCCAATAGCAGAGGAACACTTACCGATAATAAAATCTGGTTCGCTGCACTTTCATAAGTTCCCGAATAGTTATTCCCGGCTTCCGTGATAGCGGGTATCGCAGGAGCCCAGTTATTGCCGCTAACCGCTATAGTCATCTGCTGCGCATTGATCATATGGATCCCTAGCAGCAGAAGCATTGAAAAAAAGTGCATAGTAGTATTGCGTTCTTTTTTAAGTTTCATAAGTATTTCATTCGCTGATTGTATAAGTGATGGTCACAGGAACAGCAGTAATGGCTGAAAGATTGGCATAATTACTTGTGACCAGTGCAATGCTTATGCGGTGGCCATTATTGGCTCCGTTTCCCGTAAATGCTCCTCCAATCCCACTGATAATAGTAATTGGTGTAGTACCAAGCGTTACCTGGGCTGAGGGTGTTCCTAATGCGCCTCCGCCTGTGCCGGAAGCTGCAGCTGCCTGTAGTCTGATATTAACTCCCGGAATCGTCTGATTGACGGAAGCCGTTACATGCCTGCTTACACCTCCGGAAACAATTGCAGAAGTATAATTGATCCATTTAGTTGTATTGATCGTTGGGGATATAATTGGTCTGCCGGCATCTGCAGGAGCCGTAAAACTCATACTGATATTTCCTGTGGGTTCAACATCTAACAAAGTAACAACAGGAAGTGTTACACTAACAGTCCTGTTTCCTGTAGATTGAGAATAGCATTCGGTATAAAAGAATGGAAGGAGCAATATCAGTAAGCGTATCATATTTTTCATAGGCGATTCTTTGTTTGATTATCCTACTTTAATATTTTCCTGCTGATACTTTATTTCAGGCTGCTGCCTGAAAACATCAATCCTGAGAGCTTTTATTTCCGATGATTTCAAATTGACTTTAAAACTCTCCGATGTTATTTTAAAGCGTTTGTCCAGGCCATTTCGATATACTTTAATATTCCATTCGCCGGGCCGCAGATAAGTGAAATCAAAACGTTCTCCCAGTAGAACTACTTTCCTGTATGATTGTTCACCGTTGGAAGCTTCTATAATAATACTTCCTGTTTTCTTTTTATTTAATTTGTTGGCCGGGATATGGGCAAAACTCACCTCATGTTCTCTGAATACAACCTCACCACGGATTTCTGCGGCAGACACAAGCCCGAAATTATATATATTTTCTTTATTGACAAGATGAAGCGATGCCGGAAAGCTGACGTCAGGAATATCCTGCATTGCAGTTGTAGATCGGTCTATAGACAGAAGGTAATCTCCGGGGACAATATTCCTGAATATAAAATCTCCGTTTTTATCCGTTATGGTCAGATGCCCGCCCAGCAGCAACCGGATACCGTGTATGTTTTTTACTCCCAGGTTCCGGATGTTTCCATGAAGCGTTACATACTCAGCAATTTTCCGGACAGGAATGTTCATCCGTATAGTATAGCGTGCGGAAAGAATAAAGTCCTTATGCCCGAGTTCACCCCGTTGTAAAGTGTAACGTCCGGAAACATCCAGATCATGCCCGGAAAAAATTTGCTGATGGCAAAGAACTTCAAACAGATTTCTGTCCCTGAAATATTCCTCCGGAAGATAATTATTCTGGTAAAACAGGCTGAAATATGTTTTTTCGGAGAAACGGCTCATGATCCGTGCTCCATAATATACCTGTTCCTGATTCCTGTACTGGTACCTTGATGCTAATGAGTAACTGCCATAAAGATTAAAAGAGGTTTTAAATTTTTCAAAGCTGATATTGGCGGTATAAAAACTGGAGCTTCCGGTAAATCCGGTAAGAAAGTTTTTCGTCTTCCCAAACTGTCCCTCCAAACTGACCTGGAACATACCCAGCTGCTGGTCAATACCTACGCGCAGGAATTGTTCAGCATAATCAAACTCTCTGGGTTCAAGACGGTCTTCATACCGTTGAAAGCCATTGGAAAGCCTTAAAGATCCGTTTTTCAAATACTGATACTGTATGCCATATTGCAGGAATTTCCTGTAAGGCGCGGCAAGAAATAGCGTATCTCTTTGAAAATTTCTTGCATCCTGTACATAATTGGCAAATATGTTCAGCTTCTCCGACAGTTTATATTGCACATTACCGTTAAACGTACTCGTATTGTTAAAATATCCGGCAAAGTAAGGACTTGCCTTCATATATAGGGCATTACCGGTAAATTTTGTAAAATTAGCCTGTACCTGTAAAAGATAGGCGGTGCCGTCAGTATTTCCACTCCTGCTGTAAGAAAGTTCATTGGAAAATGTAAACTGAGGCGAAAGTTTAAATTTTCCGATTAGATAGGGTAGATGGGATTCGGAAGTTAGGATCACATTATTCATGCTGATGACATCAGCATCTTTTCTGGGGATTTTATAAAGATAGCCAGCGGCAATCTCAGACTCTTTGCCGATGAGAATCCGGGAATATACATTAAGTTCTTCTTTAATATCCCTGAAAAATCTCGGATGATTATAAAAGCCTCCCAAGCTTATCTTATTAAAATCAAATCTGACTTCTGCACCTCGGCCATACCGGGCAAATTCAGTAAGATAGGAAGAGGAATAGGTTTTGTCACCCAAATGCACCAGGAGATTATCCCGTTTATAGTTGATGAAATATTCTTCATAAGGAGTAAAAGAATTGAATTCAACAGGGTTTTTTGAAATTCCACGAAACTCAAGAATGTCTTTGCCATCTTTATCAAAGCTGCCTTTACCGTAGATTTCTCCCTGAAAACCACTTTCAAGGTCTCCCTTATTTCTCATACTTACAAATGCACCGGATAAAGAAACAGGAAACCTGTGATAAATATCCTCTTCTGCCGGCTGGATGGCAATCAGCTGTGTGGTTGCATATAAAGTCTGGATCTGCTTAGGAGCTCCTTTCGGATAGACCGACAGGTCAAGGTTTAGAAACTCATTTTTCTTAAGGTCAGCCTTGGTCAGCTTCTTAATATGTATAATTTTTGAATCCCCGGGTGAAAGTATTATGAATGCTTCCGTATCTGTCACTGCATTTTTACTTTTAACAATAATTTGTTCTTCCATATTACCTGTATTTTTAAGAAGGAAAGAAGCTGTTATGGTCTCTCCTGCTTTTACAAATTCCGGAGCATCGAGAACGCTAAAGGCTAAACTGCTCTTTCCGGAAACTATAATATCCCGCTTTTTAATAAAGCTTTCATCACTGGCTTCACGGAAACCCTGTATAATAATGCTGTATATTCCTTGCAGGGTGTCTCCGGCGATGCGTAATGGCACCAGATATACGCTACTGCTGTGGGGTGAAATTGTAACATGGTTTTCTTTCAGGATGGGAATAATATGCGGGCTGGATGACTCTGCCTTTACAATGAAGTTTTTTTTAAGGTCACTTTTGTTTTCTATCATAAACGATACGGAAGTAGAGCTCCCGGGTACCAAACTATCTTTTGCGGCAAACATCCCTCCGGATGATTGGGAAAAAGAAAGTACCGGAAATAAAAATATTGTATATGGGATCCAAGATTTAATCATTCTTGATATCTAGTTCCACATTCAAGGCAAATGCATTTTCGTTTTCATCTGTAGCCAATAAAACAGCGCTGTATCGATCCGGAGGTAATTTACCTGCATCAATGTAAAACGATTTTGAGGTCTGTGGAAGTAATCCCATGGGTAAAGTGGAAAATTGTCCTGCCTTATCGCCGTTGGTTTTATGGTACATTTCAATGGATACTGTAGGTTTGCAGTAAAGGTTACCTTTATTGGCAATGGCAACCATGATAATGGATTTCCCATTTTCTTTCTCAACTTTTACTCCTTCAAATCTAAGTTCTTGCTTTGCATTTTCAGGGCGGTGATCCGTAATCACCTGTATGGCATAGCGTACTACCGATGAAATACTGATTCCGGCCTCGTTCTGGCCCGGTATGGGATCATCTACCGGTTCCACCATAATTACACTCCAGTAGCTGCCGTCATCATCTGCTGAATCCGGGACACTAATCTCATAATAGACTTCAGTTTTTTCCTTGCCCTTCAGAGTTACATAATTGGTGTTCAAATGGATCCAGGCTGCATTGGTTCTCTGATAGCTGTTCGGTGCAGTATAGCTGATCGAACCGTCTGCAGAATAAGTAAAATCCTGAAGAAACAGCTTGACATTCTGGGGAGTTACAGACGTATTTTCAATAGCAATCTTGCCTTTGTATACCTGGCTTTTTTCTACGGTATAATGATGGGTAAGTCCATTGAGAATAACAATATTGGCTTTTAATAAAAACATAGGTGAGAATATGCTGAGCCAAAAGAATATATGCTTTAACATTTTAATGTAAAGTTTAGAATGAATGATAAGAAGAATGAGAAGCAAAGCAAATGCTTTCTTCCGGAGTAAATTATGGTGTCATTACGGAAATCAGTTGTCTGAAATCGTATACGTTACTGTGGCTACTGCAGTTGTGGTGGATTCCAGGTCTGCATAGGAAGCTACTGTGCCGGTTCCGCTTCCCGGAGCTAAGGCATAAGTAAGATTATGCCCGTTATTGGCCCCGTCACCTGTATACGCACTTCCGATTCCGGAAATGATGGTCTGGTCTGCTGCACTCAGAGTAATCTGTCCGGCAGACGTTCCTAATGTTCCGCCTCCGGCTCCGGTAGCGGCGGCAGCGGTTACCCTGATATCAATCCCGGGAATAAGGGCATTAAGGCGAACTGATACATTACGCGTGGCATCCGTAGCCGATTTAATAGAGGAGTAGTTAAGCCATAAGGTATTATTGCTTCCGGTGGGCGTAATCGGTAATCCTGCTTCAGTAGGGGCAGTGAAGCCCAAAGTAATGTTTTTGGTGGCAGCAGGCTCAATGTCTACTAGTGCAACTTCAGGAATAGTAATTCCAACGGTGTGCGTATCAGTGTTGGTATCCTGGGCATTGGCGAGGGAAACTGCCACAAAAATTAAAGACAGCCCCAAAGAAAATTTGGTGATTCTCATACAATTTGGTGTTTAATTCACCGTAAAGTTAATAAAAAAATAACAATATGAATATTTTAGTAAAGATAATTTTAGGTTATTTTTATCTTTTTTTAAACTGTTGTTATTTTTAGTAAGATATTTATTCCTATTGGTGTTTAAACCATGGTAAAGAATAAATATTAGCTTTAAAGATTATTTTTTTTGTAGCCAGTATTTTTTAAATTAATAAATATTTATATTTATTATTAATTTGAAAATATATACAATTGTGTATTTTATTAATATTAATATTTATTTTGATTTATTTTTTTTATAAACTATATTGTACAATAATGAAATAATTCATCACTCTATTAGAAGTAAAACAAGAATTATTAAGGTGGGTGATTAGATAAAATAAGAAAATCTTACACTATTCAGTGCAAGATTTAGAAATATAATCTTAAATGATGTTACAGCCAGTGCGGGTCAGATACCGATGGTTTTCCGGTTTCAAGGCGTCCTGCAAACTGCCAGACCGTATTTCCTGAGCAAACCCTCAGATCATACCAGCTTTTAGTTTTACGAAGGTTGAATGAGATATACTCTTCATTTTGCTTCATAGAAACGGTATGCTTATTTTTTTCATAAAGATCTTCTATAGCAACTGAATGAACGGTGTTACCTACTTTTTTCATGAGCAGTTCCACTTCATTCTTTGAAGGATGGTGAATCAATGAAACCGTGATCTCAGGCTTATCCTCCCCTTTAAATAATCTGTAAAAACCATTGGGGCCAAAAACCTCATATTCATAAGGTTCAGCATGCATCGGGTGCAGCAATTCCTGACCGGCATACAATGCATAAGAAAAGTAAAAATTATCAGCGTCAAGTTGCTTTCTGTTATAGATGATCAAAGGAACGGCTCTTTCCTTTAAATTAGTCATTCTGATGGCCTGGTCTTCCAGATTGACATGATAGTTGTAAGGAAGTGCATGAGAGGGTTTCAGCCCGCGTTCCTGAATGTCCAGTAGATTGCGGCTTAACTCGTGCTCCTGATACCATTTCAAATCCGGGACAGGTTTATTTCTCGCAGAATTGATGGTCCGGGCATACGTTTTCTGGTCCAGGTATTCCATTGGCGGGATCTTGGTGTCGGAAGAATTGAATGCCGATGTCAGATCTCCGCATATAGCCCTTCTCCAGTCACTAATATGATCTGCAGTAACATCTTTATTGAATTTTTTCCGGATGAATTGCTCCAGAAACTTCAGTACGGAAGTATGGTCAGAAACCTCAGAGTTTACAAACCCTCCTTTCGTCCAGGGCGAAGCAATAATCATCGGAACCCTGTATCCTAGGCCAATTGTTCCTTCTATTTTTTCATAATCTCTTAGGTTCCTGGTGGACATGTATTCCTGTGCCCGGTTCACATATTCCACACCGTCTGCTCCATTCATATCAACAGGCTGGCTGGGATTTACAGGAGGTGCAAAAGGCAGGACATGATCGAAATAACCGTCATTTTCATCATAATTGATGATGAAGATTGTTTTTTTCCAGGTTTCAGGATTTTGAGTGAGGATATTCAGCACTTCGGAAATATACCATGCTCCGTACCAGGGGGAACCCGGATGGTCAGAAAAATGCTCAGGTGCAATAAGCCAGGAAACCACAGGAAGCTGTTTGGTTTCGACATCTTTTCTGAACTGGTACAGAACATCGCCTTTGGGGACGACCAGTTTGTTTCCGTCCTTATCCTGTCCTGTTTCCAGATTCCAGTAATCCGGATCGCCGGAATTAATGGTAAATGCTTTTTCATGAAGATTTTTTTCAGCCTGTGATAGATCTGCGTAGCGGTCCGGATGATATTTGATCTTATCTTCCTCCAGTTCACTGATCATAGTATTGAACTTTTCCTTCTGCTCCGGGTTGTTTTCAGCTTCTGTCTTCAGGTAAGCGATGATATTCGGAATATTCTGGTAATAGCCTTTGGAGAATTTTACATGGAACCTGGAAAACCATTCGAGGGGATTGTCCGTAAAATTGCCCAGCCAGGCTTCCTGCTCACCGGACATCCCTTTGGGCAGGCTGATCTCATTCTGGTAAACTTTCCACGGAATTTTTTGTTCCTCTAAAATTTCAGGAAAACTTTTCCATTTGGCCTGACGGTCCTTATCATAATCGATATTTTCATTATAGACATTCGGTTTTACTTTGCCGTTCTTCTGCTCACGCAGTGTTCCGGACCAATGGAAAAGCCGGTTGGGTGTAGTCCCTGTCAGTGAAGAGCAGAAATACTGGTCAAAGATCGTAAAGGCATCTGCCAGCTGGTAGTAGAACGGGAGATCCTCCCGGTTATAATATCCTAATGTTAACGGGATATTTTGGTATTCTTTATTTCCGGATGCCTTTGCCTGGAGCCACTGGTCGTAGTTTCCCCTTATTAAAAGCTTGCTGTTGGTTATTCCAGGAATGGGGGAGTGAGCTCATCCACGTAGATTTTGTATCTCTTAAATTCAGACGGGCGGGAGCGGCATACTTTCCGCTATCACCTTTCTGAAAGAAAACGGAATATCCATCCTGTTTCTTAAAAGCTCTTTGATCCAGAAACCCCCGCACGCCTTTCAGGGTACCGAATGCGTGATCGAAAGAACGGTTTTCCTGCATGAGGATTACAATATGTTCCGCATCGTAAAAAGTTGACCGCGCAGCAGGCTCAATCGTGAGGGCCTTCATGATGGCAGGATGTAAGATCCCGGAGCTTCCCAGGCCGGCCATTAATATACCTGATTTTTCTAAAAATTCTCTTCTGTTCATCCCTGAATATTCAATAGAAAGAAAACGCAAGATAACAGGTTTTCCTGCTATTCGTTTTACCCTAATGTTAAAAATAATCTGATCTGTACTAAGGTGCTGCTATTAAAGAAGATACTGTTCTTGTTACTTCAATAGTATATAGCAGGTCTAAAACCTGCTCAGGATTCCCCAGTGAATTTTAATGTCATTGAATTTAAAAGGATTTCCGAACTCATTACCGTTGGAAAGCTGAAAACTCATCAGCCCGATCGGGATAAAGAAATTGAATCCCAGCCCAACACTGTAAAGTTTGGGCTTGAGGTTCAGGGATTTATTGTTGAGCTGCCCATACTGCCCAAAAAAGTCAAAAAATGCCTGATTGCCTATCAGGTAGCGGTATTCCAGGCCACCGTAATAATAAAAATCAGCTGCAAGGGAATTCTCATTAAAACCCCGCATGGAATTCCATCCGCCGAAGCGGTACAATTCATTGGTGGAGAATTCTATCTTGGAATCCATCATCGCACCTTCCGCTTTTATATTGAGGTAATGGTTCCCGGAAATATGGTAATTATACTCCCCGAAAAAATAAAACTGATTCTGATGGGCATTGATATTGTCTTTCGTATATGTAGTGGTCAGGTAATCATATCCTCCGTTCAGCCGCGTTTTATACAGGAAAAGGTCCACATCTGAAGGTTCAGTCATTTCAAACCAGATCCCGATCCCCCGTTTGTTATAATCTTTTCCCTGGACATACAGTGTATCGATAATACTGGAAGTCTCAAAAGTTCCCCTGAGCCCGATCCTGTTGCGGTTGTTGATATGATAATACAGTGCCGGCAATGCCTTTACATTGGCAAATGTGGAATCCTGCCGGAAAATATTTACCTTCATATTCAGCCCCACATTTGATTTGAACAGATAAGGAATATCTGTCTGTAGGTCAAAAGTCTGCCCTTTATCCGGATTCCGCTGCCAGTAAAGGTTAATAGTTTCAAAACCGTTGAACATATTCCTGAAGTTTACGTTCAGTGTACCGTTGAGTGTGAATTTTTCAGTTTTGTCATTACCGAACCCGATTACCCCGTCAAAGGTATTCGTCTTCTTTTTTTCCATAAACAGGTAAATCTGAGTGGAATCTTTGGTAAATAGGGTCTGCGGAGGCCTTTCCAACGAGACAAAAGGATGGTTCTGGAAATTTTTATTGATGGAGACCAAGTTTTTATCATCGTAGGTCTTTCCTTTAAAATCTTTTTCAAGATTTTTAATGAACCTTTTCGGTACCCTTTCGTAGCCTTTCACTACAAAGCCGTCAATCGTTCGCTTATTGTTCTTGCTGATGTCCAGTTCTACCAGAGGGTAGCCGTTTTTCTGGCCTTTGTATTTGGATTTTACCCTGCTGAAAGCAAAGCCATCATCGATGTATTTTTTATTGAGGCTTTTTTTGGTGGAATCCAGGTTTTTGGTAAAAAACTCTTTATTTGAAGGAAATTTCTCAATGATTGAGTCAGAAAGGCTTACATAGGTTTCATTAAAGTTTTTCCCTTTATCGTAGATGATTTCTGTGCTGTCACCCTTTACTTTAACTTCTTTCAGTTTCGTAAAAAAGTAACTGTTCTGAGACAGGGAATCCAGGAATTTCACTGCAGAAGCAGAGTCTTTCACCTTCTTCTTTACATGGGTTTCACTGTCCGTAAGCCAGTACTGTTTCTTCTGTGCCTGTACAAAGACACAGATAATGATGCAGAATATGGTCAGGAAAAACTTCAAGCCTGTACGGGTAGTATTATAGGTTAAAGGTCTGAAAACCATTTGTTATCAGAGGTCTTGTGAATGGATGCCAATGGGTGAGATATTTTCATTGAATAATGATTGAGTTTTTTAATAACTGAAACTAATCCAGTTTATTATACTTCTTCATCAGATTTTCATAGGTGCCCTGAGGAAGGATCCATTTCAGAGGAACCCCGATTTTCTGTCCGAATTTCCCGAAGTAATAATGAGCCTTCCATTGATTCTTGTGCAAAAGCTTATTTACATACTCTGCAACTTCAAGCGGATCGGTACCGTCACCTACATGGGAATTCATTAAGGCATACACTTTGTCAAAAATATTTTTGTAAGGTTCTGATACTTTTGTCCGGACACGGTTTTCGGCAATATTCGTTTTGATATCTCCCAGATGCAGCGAACATACCTGGATGTTCCACGGATATACTTCATAACGCATGGCCTCTGTTACTTTGTCCAGGGCTGATTTTGAAGCGGAATAGAATCCGCGGAATGGCAGCCCCATTTCACTTCCGATGCTGGAAACATTGATGATCTTTCCGGATTTGTACGTCCTCATATTCGGCATTACTGCACTCATCATCTGTACTGCACCTACTAAATTAAGGTTAAACAGCTTTAAAATATCCTCCTTGACAGAATCTTCCACAGAACCTACCATTCCCATTCCTGCATTGTTGATGAGCACATCTATTTTTGTTTCGGCTTTCAGGATCTGTGCAATTGCATTTTGTACCGCATTAAGGTCTGTCACATCCGTTGGGATGGAGCTGAAATAATTGCTTTCAGTGTGCTTTCTGCTCAGTCCATATACTTTATGGCCTTTTTTACCGAAATATTCTGCTAAAGCGAAACCAATTCCTGAAGAGGTTCCTGTAATGATGATGGTCATGGAATAGTTGAAGATTTAGTTGTTTCTGCTTTTCCGGAAATGGGTACACAGCTGCACGCCCCGGAAAATGATTTCAGCAAATGTAAAAAAAGAAAATGAACTCTATCATGTATTCATTCTTAAAAAAGTGGGCTGTTGAAACAAGATCATTTTCCTCTACGGGTTAGTCTGTCTCCCCGGTTAGTAACAAACTTAAAATAAATTTAACCTTGAAAACCTATCGCTTCTGGGCGGAATAATTATCTTGATTATCTATGCTGTTGATCTAAAGTGTGTTAGTGGCTTAAACGATACAGTACTATTTTGGTCGGGATAAAATTTCTTAACAAAAGCACAACAGAACCGTAATGAATCAGTCGGTCACGCTGGTCTAATTTTGCATCAAGTTAAATCAAGGATTTTATGAATGTATTTAAGATCCCGGTCTCAGTAGGTTATCTTACGGGACGGGTATTGCTCATTGGTGCCCTATCGGCTTCACCGTTGTTCCTCGCTCAGAAAAAAGACAGTTTGAAAGAAAAATCTTTGGATGAGGTAGTCGTTGTAGGGTATGGAACCCAGAAAAAAACGAAGGTTTCAGGAGCCGTTACCGAAGCTTCGCTGGATAAAATCACTTCCAGGTCATTATCCGGAGTAGGCGAAGCCCTGCAGGGGAAAGCTGCCGGGGTTACAGTAGTGAATGAAGGCGGTGACCCGAACGGAACCCCTAAGGTAAATATCCGTGGCCTGGGCGGAATCAACGGGGAAACCCCTTTGTATGTGGTGGATGGAGTCGTTTTCAACGGTACACCATCTATTAACCCCAATGATATCCAGGATATATCAGTCCTTAAAGATGCTTCAGCAGCCATTTACGGAGCAAGATCATCCGGAGGCGTCGTCCTCATCACGACCAAGAAAGGCAGGAAAGGCAATCTTACCGTAGATTTTGATGTTAAATACGGCCTCAACCAGGCCTGGAGAATAAAAGAGACCCTGAATGCAGCAGAATTTCAGGATGTGATGTACCAGGCATATGAAAATGCAGGAAAGCTGAATAATCTTCCCATAGCTTTTAATCCAAATCTTTATCCGGACGGAAGAATTACCCGGACAGACTGGATGAAGGAGATCTTCCGCACAGGAGCCATTCAGGAATATAATATGAACTTGAGTGGCGGCAGCGACAAGTCAAGGTATTTCGTAGGAATGAATCACCGGAGCCTGGAAGGGATCTTGCTGAATACCCAATCCAAAAGATATAACTTCAGGGTCAATTCCGAGCACAAGGTAAAAGACTGGCTAACCTTTGGGGAAAATATGTATTATAATTATTCCGACGGAAATACAGCTGATACCAGGAACGGATATACCGGAGCTATTGTAGCTGCCATGTATTATCCTCCGAATGTCCCTGTATATACCTCTACTGGAGCCTTTTCTGGATTACCGGTTGATGTGGCTGGAGGGTATGGAGATGTGATCAATCCTGTTGCCTATCTTAAAAGGATCAGTATCAGGAATCCTACACACGAAATCCTGATCAATCCGTATGCAGAGGTCACTCTTGCAAAAGATTTAAAATTCCGGTCCAACTTTTCACAGACCTTTAAGATAGGGGATATAAAGAATTTTACAGCCAGGGTTCCTGAAGTAGGGAAGATATTTGATATGAACAGCCTGGAATACCAGTCCAATAATTCTTCTACGGCATTGGCAGAGCAGCTCCTGACCTATAAATTTTCTCCGGGAAGGCATAATTTCGATTTCCTTGCAGGCTTTACCTTCCAGAAAACCATTGACGATGGCTTCATGGCCAAAGCATATGATTTCAGAAGCGAGGCGGAAACCTTCCAGTACCTGCAAAATGCCGCTGATACCAACAGGGATGTATCCAGTTATAGATTCATACAGACATTGGTATCGTATCTGGCAAGGGTTAATTATGACTATGCAGGCAAATATATCGTCAGCGTATTGGGCAGGCGGGACGGTTCCTCACTGGTCGCCCAACAGGACAGGTTTGCGAATTATTATGCAGTTTCAGGAGCATGGGTACCCTCTAAGGAAAACTTCATGAAAGATTTAGCCTGGCTTTCCAACCTTAAATTCAGGGGAAGTTATGGTATTTTAGGTAACCTCGGGGGAATTTCTTCCCAGGCGGTCAATCCTCTGATGACAAGGTACAACAATGTGATTTTCGGACAGGATCCTTCCCAAAACATTGCTTATTACGCTACAACACGCCCAAACCCGGACCTGAAGTGGGGCAAATCTGAGCAGACCGACTTCGGGATCGATGCCTCATTCTTTCGCAACAGCCTTTCTTTACAGTTCGATTACTTCATTAAAAATTCCAAAGATCAGATTTTTAATGTAAGCCTTCCCAGCACGGCTACCTATAGCAATCAGTACATCAATGCAGGGCTTTTCCAGGATAAAGGATACGAGTTGGGTATCAATTACAACAGTAAAAATACCGGAGATTTTACCTATTCTATCGAGGCAGTATTCAGCCAACTAAAAAATACGGTGAAACAATTGGCGGGTGTGGATGAAATTTTTATCAATGATAACGGAGTAAGAGGCGTATTGAAGCCAACACGTGTAAAGGTGGGTGATCCTCTGTATTCGTTTTATGGATATAAGACAGGCGGAATTTTCCAGTCTCAGGAGGAGATCAATAATTATAAAGATGCTAACGGGAACCTGATCCAGCCTAATGCTAAACCGGGAGATATTAAATTCCTTAAAAAAGAAGGGAATACGGGAACGCTTAACAACAATGACTTCGTGAATCTCGGGAGTCCGTACCCTAAATTCTCTTACGGATTTTCATACAACATGACCTGGAAGAATTTTGACCTCAACCTGTTCGTGCAGGGCGTGTACGGAAATAAAATATTTAACGGACTTAAATTTATTTCCCTGAATCCGGGCGGTACAGGACAGAATTACAATATGGACAGGGATATCCTGAATGCATGGACACCTCAGAATACAGATACCAATATCCCGAGGCTGGTACAGGGAGACCCAAGCGGCAACTACTCCAAAGTATCTGATTTCTATGTGGAAGACGGATCGTATCTGAGACTGAAAAACCTCACCATCGGGTATTCATTGCCGAAAGAACTGTACAGTAAGCTTGATATCAGTAAGCTGAGGATTTATGTGACCACAAACAATCTGCTGACCATTACCAAATATACAGGCTTTGACCCTGAAGTGGGGATGAATTCTTACGGAGTGGATACGGGTAGATATCCCCAGGCTCGTGCGTTCATTTTCGGAGTGGAAGTCGGATTATAATTTCTAATCATTAAAATCAAAAAAAATGAAACTTTTTAACAAAATATGTTTAGTGTCCGGAATCTCTGCCATGCTGTTGTCATGTACGGGAGAACTGGATGTTCAGCCGGAGGGAACGCCTACCGAAGCCAGTTTCTGGAAGACTGAAAATGACCTGATAACAGGAGCCAATGCCATGTACAGGCCGCTTGCCGACAGTGAATTTTACGGAAGAGGACTTTTCTGGTTCATCAATGCCAGCGATGATATGGTAACCGGAAGAGCGAAGAGCGAACCGGATAATGCCAAAAACTTCAGCAGCAATTATATTGCAGCCGGTGATCTGGAGACCCAGTGGAATAAAAGATATACTGTAATCGGTGTGGCCAACCGAGTCATCAGGAATGTGGATAACATCCAGGCATCATCGGCAGTAAAAAACAAATATCTGGGGGAAGCCCTGTTCATGAGCAGCCGTATGTATTTTGAACTGGCTTACAATTACGGGAACGACAAAGCTGGTGTACCTATTGTAGACCGGACTAAAGAACCGGATCCAAACCCAATCCCAAGAGCAGCCAATGTAATGGAAAATTACAATTACATTGTTCAGGACCTGAAAAAAGCTGCAGACCTGCTGCCTTTCCAGGAACAGCTTCCTGCAAAGGATTATGGAAGGCCACATAAAGCGGCAGCATGGGCATTACTGGCGAAAGTCTATCTGTTTATGAAAGACTGGCAGAATGCAGCATATTGGGCTAATGAGGTAATGACCAAAGGAAACAGGAATCTTCTTGCCAATTATACCGATGTTTTCAAAGCAGAAAATAATTACAGTTCAGAATACATATGGTCTGTACCAAGCACTCCGAAATTCAATTCCATCGGAAGTATCCTTCCTGGCGTAATGCTCGAAAATAAGGGCTGGGGACAATACAACGGCTGGGGCTATTTTCAGCCTACCAAAGAACTCTATGATGAATATGAAATGGGAGACCTGAGGAGAAGTGCCACCATCCTGAAAATCGGGGACAAGTTTACGTTCAATGGAACAGAAAGGACATATGCCTCCACCAACTCCCTTACCGGCTATCAGTTCAATAAATATATGGATGCCTTTAAATATCCCTTGAATAGCGGTCATGTAAGTGCCAACGGTGATTATCCGTGTACGGACCTTGCAGTTCCTATTATGAGATATGCTGAGGTGATCCTTATCAAAGCGGAAGCAATGCTGATGATGGGCCAGAATGCTGATCAGGAAATCAACAGAATCAGGATCCGTGCAGGTTTAGCACCGAAAACAGGATGCACTTTAGCTGACCTTAAACATGAAAGACGCTGTGAGCTGGCCGGAGAATGGGCAGACCGTCACAGGGATCTTGTACGTTGGGGAGATGCGCAGGCGAATTATGCAAAACCTTTGCATGGCATCAACGGACAGGTTGTATGGGCGGCAAGGAACTTTAATCCTTCGGTACACAATGTATGGGCGGTTCCGCAGGTGGAAATCGTCAACAGCAAAGGGATAATCAAACAAAATGAAGGCTGGTAACTGGAATTAATATACGCCGATCATCACGGGATTCTGCGATGATATGGTTTTTAAAGAGGTAATATGAAGATATTAAAAATTTGGGCGGCATTAGCTGTCGCGGTCTGTGCTCAGGTTCAGGCGCAGAATTATGTAAACTATAGTGTAGCCAATGCGCATTCGCACAATGATTATATGCAGGATATCCCTTTCTGGGAAGCCTATTATGCTCATTTCGGTTCTATTGAGGCTGATGTTTTCCTGGTAAAAAACCATTTGTGGGTAGCGCATACGGAAAAAGACCTTAGCCCGGACAGAACTCTGGAAAGCCTTTATCTGGATAATATTTCAAAACAGATTAAACTGAATAAAGGAAATATTTACCCTGATGGGCAGAAAAAGCTTCAGCTGCTGATTGATATTAAACAGGATTATCAGACAAGTCTTGCAGCCTTAGTCAGCATATTGAAAAAATATCCGGAAATTACCGGAAATCCGGAAATTAAAATTGTCATTACAGGTGACCGGCCAAAGCCGGAGAACTTTAAAAGCTATCCGGAATATCTGTATTTTGATGGTGACCTTAATCAGGCCTATACTTCAGACCAGCTGAAAAGGGTAGGGATGTTCAGTGCCTCATTTACAGATCTGGTGAAATGGAGCGGTAAAGGCATTCCGAGGGATGAAGAAAAGGAACGGATCACAAAAGCGATTGAAAAAGCACATGCTTTACATAAGCCGGTACGTTTTTACGGAGCTCCCGATTTTACCAACGCATGGGTAAACCTGATCGATATGGGCGTGGACTATATCAATACAGACCATATTCCTGACCTTAAGAAATTCATGAATTCGATTCCGAAGAATTTTTATAAAAACACAAAAAACTATATACCCTATACGCCTGCTTATGCAACAGACGGAATCCGGAAGAAAGTAAAGAATGTTATCCTGCTGATCCCGGACGGCACTGCTTTACCGCAGTATTATGCAGCCTTTACGGCTAATCGAGGAAAGTTGAATATATTCAATATGAAGGCCACCGGACTGTCCAAAACCAATTCCTATAATGCGTATATCACCGATTCGGCTCCCGGTTCTACGGCATTTGCTACCGGGATAAAGACAAAAAATACATTTGTAGGGGTGGATGCTTCAGGAAAGGCATTAGCCCAGATCCCGGATATTATTGCCGGTAAAGGAATGGTTTCGGGATTGATTTCCACCGGTGACGTGACTGATGCCACCCCGGCAGATTTTTATGCCCATTCGGATAACAGGAACAGCTCAGCATCCATTCTGAAAGATTTCATTGCCTCCAAAACAAAAATCCTGATCGGAGGACCGACCAGCGGATTGACACCGGAAACCGAACAGAAATTTAAAGACGCTAACATTGACATTTACCGTGACCTGAAATCAGCAGGAAAGCTCAATAACCGAACGGTCATTATGGACCCACTGGCATCACAGAGAATAACCAATGGAAGAGGAAACTGGCTGTCGGATGCTTTTGACCTAACTTTAAACACCCTGAAATCCAATGATAAAGGGTTTTTCATGATGGTTGAAGCTTCCCAGACTGACGGAGGCGGGCACAGCAATAATATAGAACAGCTGGTTACCGAACTTCTGGACTTTGATACTGTCGTTGGGAAAGCGCTTAAATTCGCTGATGAGAATGAGGAAACCCTGGTGATTGTTCTCGGAGATCATGAAACCGGAGGGCTTACCCTTCTGGACGGAAGCCTGAAAGAAGGCTGGGTTCTCGGTAACTTCAGCACGAATGACCACACCTCAATTCCTGCAAGCGTATTCGCCTATGGCCCGAATTCTGGAGAATTCACCGGTGTCTTTGAAAATACGGAAATCTTTAACAAGATATTGTCCGCATACGGAATTCAGAAATAAACGATCAAACGTTTTATGTATAAATACCAAAGGCTACCGGATAAGGGTAGCCTTTGGTATTTTTAGCTTACAGAAAAGGTCATTCAGTCAGAAGGCTGTGGAGATCTTCCCAGAATGTGGGATATGATTTTTCAACGACTGCTTCGTCTTCGATGTTTAATTCCTGTATCAGGCAGAAAGGGGCGAAGCTCATGGCCATCCTGTGATCCTGGTAGGTTTTAATGGAGATATCATTCTGGGGTTCACTGAAACTCACGGAGGCAATGGTAGAGTCCGTAATTTCCGTTTCTGTACCCAGTTTTTTTAGTTCATGGTACAAAGCTAAAAGGCGGTCGGTTTCCTTTACCCTAAGTGTTCCAAGCCCTGAAATCTCAAACGGAATATGCAGTGCTGCTGCGGTCACGCAAAGCGTCTGGGCAATATCCGGGCAATTGTTCATATCCAGTACAATCTTTTCCGGGAAGATGAATGCCTGCACAGGTTCGAGGGTCACCTTATGCTCCTCTTCAGTAAATGTAGTATTGATTCCAAAAAATTCCTTATAAATTGCTGCGATTGCCGAGTCTCCTTGTGTCGATTCCCTGTAGAAACTTTTCAGGTGAATGGTTTTTCTCCCTAAGGCTGCAAAAGAATAGAAATAAGAAGCAGAGCTCCAGTCGCTTTCCACTTCGTAATCTATTATTCCTGACGGATCCCCGGCGAATGGCTCCACTTTAATCGTATTTCCGGTAAAATTGTTCTGAATTCCGGCTTTTGTCAGGATATCCAGGGTCATTTCAATATATGACCTTGACGTTATCTCACCCACAAGATGTATTTCCAGTCCGTTTTCCAGCTTCCCGGCAATCAGCAGAAGCGATGTGATGAACTGGCTTGAAATATGGGCAGGAACGTCCACCGCAGTTTTAACGATCTTCTTTCCGGTGATTTTTAAGGGTGGGAAGCCTTCATTTTCAAGATATTCTATTTCAGCACCCAAATCCCTTAATGCGTTGACTAGATATCCGATGGGTCTTTCCTTCATTCGTTTTGATCCCGTAAGCACGGTTGTTTTGCCGTCTATAATAGAATAATACGATGTCAGGAATCGCATAGCGGTACCTGCATGGTGGATATCTACCGTTTCCGTATTTTCGGATAATGCTTTTTTCAGCAATTGAGTGTCCTGGGAATTGGAGAGGTTTCCAATCCGTATATTTTTGAACAGGTTTTCAAGGATCAGCAAACGATTCGAAATACTTTTCGAGCCCGTGATCTGTATAACCATGTTTTCTTTTAATTCTGATTTTCCTAACTTCATTATTGTTTTTTTAAAAAAAAGACTGTTAGATAGCAGATATCAGATTCCAGATGTCTTTGTAAACTTTAAGTGATTAACTACCATCTATTATCTGATGTCTAAATCTAACATCTATCTCAACTTTTCATTATTCTGATGCCGTTCCTTATCGCGATCAGTTTTTACCTTCATTTTTCTGTCGAATGCTTCCTGGAGATTTACGCCGGTCTGGTTGGCCAGGCAAAGCGTCACAAACAGGACATCGGCCAGTTCTTCGCCCAGGTCTTTGGTTTTATCGCTTTCCTTTTCGCTTTGCTCACCGTATCTCCGGGCGATAATCCGCGCCACTTCGCCTACCTCTTCGGTAAGCATGGCCATATTGGTCAGTTCATTGAAATAGCGTACACCAATAGTCTTGATCCATTCGTCTACTTGCTGCTGCAGATGGGTGATTTCCATTATTGATAGGCGCCTAGGGTAGGGTTTGAAGTTCTGGATGCATTTACGATATCAAGAGGGACGGTTGCGGCTACGGAAACATTTCCTTTTCCGCGCGCTGGTGAGTTTTGCCGTACCCGTAAGTTCTGGTGGGCTATGAAATAGTTCACGAAAAGCGGATCCTGGTTTTTAAGGCTCTGTACCACATTCGGATTATTATCGAATGTGAAGCCGGCTTCTGATGTGCCTGAATATTTCAGGAGGGAATTCTGGATCAGAAAGTTAAACTGCTGTCCCATCGTAGGTTCGAAATTCACGGCATTATCCCGGTCAGAATAGACGATGCAGTTCCTGATATTCAGTTGTTGCAAAGCGCCCTGTTCTGTCTGTCCGGCATCATTTTTCCATTCATTGCCGGCAAAAATACCGTTCCTGTTGCGTGAACCCATGGTTCCGGAATAGTTGGCAATAGTGGCATGGGTATAGCTATGATTTCCGCCTTTGAAAATGCCGATGCAGGATTCCCCGCAGTTATTCATCACCAGGTTTCTGGCATTTACGGTAGACGCTACGGCATACAGCCCGTAATCCTGGAACGTATGGATAAACGAATTGCTGATGTTGGCATTCGCCTGTCTCATTTCAATACCATTCGTACCTCCGAAAAGCCTGGCGAAATTCATGTTGAGGTTGGAGTTGGCCTGCATCCGTATCGAATTCCAGTTTTTAGGGATCGTATCATAATAAGGATCGTTGCGGTCGCCGCGGAGGACCACTTCATTATTCAGGGCACCATTGATGTTCAGGGTGGCACCTGAAGAGACTTTCATCCCGCTGTTTTTATGGAAATATACTTTGGTTCCGGCCTGGATGTCTAATGTTACGCCAGAATTGATCGTCAGGTCACCATAAATGATTTTCGCTTTGTTATTGGTCCAAGTTGTATTTCCGCTGATGGTATTGGAATTGTTGGGCGTCTGGATAAAAAATTCTGCATCCTGAACTACAGAGAACAAGGTCACGTGCTGTTGTCCGGCGGGGCTGTCAAATAAGATCCTGTCTTCAGCAATCGCCTGGGGACCGGAAGCTTCAGGTGCAATTTCAACAAAAATATAAAGGCTGTCTTTCTTCCTCAGCGGAACATTTTTAAAATCATAACCGGATTTCCCGTCTACATTGATCTTATAAAGAGAGGATGCTCCTTTTTCAAGATTGATTCTTGGGATCAGCACATCTTTGTCTTCATTGTTATAAACCTTTACGGCATACGTTTCAGAACGTACCTGATGGTATACTGTATCACAGAAGACCGTATCCTTGGAAAACCTCAGTGCCTGGGAAGGCGTATCAAAATTAATGTCATCCTTATTACAGGATACCGCCATAACAAGCATCCAGAAAGAAAAAGCCAGTAATAGTTTGAATTTCATTGAAATTATGTTTAAACAGATTTCAAATGTAACGAAAATACTTTGAATTTCTTATTATGAAAAAATTATTGAATCGGCCGTTTGGATATTTAAAAAAATGTTGTACTTTTGCAACCTAAAATTAGCAGAGAAATATCCATTACTATTTCGAAAGCAAAATTTAATTTTTTCAAAGATTTTAAAAATTGTATTATGAAAAACGGAATTCACCCAGAAAATTATAGACTTGTTGTTTTCAAAGATATGAGTAACGACGAGGTGTTTCTTTGCAAATCTACTGCAGAAACAAAAGATACCATTGAATATGAAGGACAGGAGTACCCATTGATCAAAATGGAGATCTCTTCTACTTCTCACCCATTCTACACAGGAAAAGTGAAGTTGGTTGATACTGCAGGTAGAGTAGATAAGTTCATGAACAAATACAAAAAATTCGCTAAGTAATTTTTTGATGTTACCATATAAAAGTCTTCCGGATTCCGGGAGACTTTTTTGTTTCCGGATAATTCTCATCCAGGCAGGAAATTAGCGATAGTATTCGTATTTTTGTTTCTGCCGTAAAGCAGGAAGAACAGCAGCTATTATGAATGATCATGCTTCATTTTTTGTTTCAGGCTTAAAAATATTAAATATCTAACTTCTAATTTCAATAACATGCAATTGGTATTTTCAGATGCTCAATACTGGGAAGATTTTCTTCCACTGACTTTCACCCGCCCTGTGGCAGCCATGCGCTGCGGGATCCTCACATTTGCGGAAAGATGGCAGAAAATCCTCGATACCACAGAGGTGTCTTATTTTACGGAAACGTACCTTCAGAAGAAATTCCCGGAACCGGAAAAAAAGGAGAGCCTTTTCCTCGTAACCAATTTTTTACCGACAGAAACGGTGATCCGGCAGATCAAAGACCTGAAGCAGGGAGAAGCTCTGGTATACGAAGATGAACTGATTGCTGCAAAAATCAATATGGAAGGTTTTTCACTCCATCAGATTGAAAAAATGACGGATATTAAAGAGGAGCTGATCTTCTTTAAAAAACCCTCCGACCTTTTTACCTATAATAAACAAGCGATTGATTTTGATTTTGAATTGCTGACCAACGGGCGGACTTCACAGAAACTGTCATCAACCAATGGATTTTTAGGCGATAAGAAAGACCTGTTTATTGAAGAAGGTGCGGAAATCGAGTTTTCTACCCTCAATACGAAAACCGGGAAAATCTATATCGGGAAAAATGCAGAAGTGATGGAGGGCTGCCATCTCCGTGGCCCGATTGTTCTGGGTGAAGAATCCAAGTTTAACCTTGGGGCTAAAATTTATGGCGCCACAACCATTGGTCCGCATTGCAAAGTAGGCGGTGAGGTGAACAACATCATTATTTTCGGATATACCAGCAAAGGCCACGACGGATTCATCGGGAATTCCGTGATCGGGGAGTGGTGCAACTTCGGCGCCGATACCAATTCCTCCAACCTGAAAAACAACTACAGCCACGTAAGGCTCTGGAGTTACCGTACCAAAGCATTTGAAGATACAGGCCTCCAGTTTGCCGGCCTGATCATGGGCGACCATTCCAAAACGGCCATCAATACCCAGCTGAATACCGGAACCGTAGTTGGCGTAGCCTCCAATATCTTCCGGGAAGGCTTCCCGCCGAACCTGGTAGAAAACTTTTCCTGGGGCGGAAGGAAGGAAGATGAACGCTTCAAGCTGGATAAAGCCTACGAAGTGGCGGAACGTGCCATGGCGAGGAGGAAAGTCGCTTTAACGGAAGAAGACAAAGCGATTTTCAAGCATATTTTTGATACGTACCATTAACAGATAAAAAACCTCAGGATTGCTGAGGTTTTCTTTTTTATTTTGAATAGAGTAGATAAAGTTGATCTATAGATGTGTCCTGTGAAATAATGTCGGCTGCTTTTCCTTCAAATACAAAATACGGATATTCGGGGTTTTCTTTGTGCAGCTGTTCAAATTTTATTTGATCCATTCTTTTACCGTTAAAGTAATAATAGTTCGGGGGCGGGTCTTTTACGATGAATACTGCTCCCATTTCAAATACTTTATGGCCAACCTGAAATAGTCTGTTTTCAATGCGTTCATTTTTTGAAAAAATGATTGTTTGATCCCCGTAATTATGTCCGATTATCGTATCTTTTTCGTTGTGTTCTTTTCTTCGTTTCTCGTTTAAATTATCGAAATTAAGATACAATACATTTTCATCTTCCAAAAGATCATCGGGGATTTCTAATGAAAAATAGCCATTTTCATTTGTCGTTGATTTTAAAAATCTGTGTTTTGTAATAAAAAAAGCATCAGCATTTGGAATAGGTTGTTGGGTCTCTCCGAAAATTAACCTGCCTGAAATTTTCGTCATATGGGATGACGTGGCTTCTGTAAGAAATTCAGGATTACTCTTAGTCTGGGCTTGTACCAGGCTGAGATGAGTCACAAGAATTATTCCTGCCGCCACAATAGATAGGGGCTTTGTATAAATCCTGCCGCATATTTCTCTTTCCCCAGCATCTCCAATAATCTTATGTACCTGCTGATCTGTTTTATTTGTAAAATCAACCACGCATTTGGAGCACTTTTCGCAGAATTTTCCGTCAGGAGTATCCTGCATATGGTCCCAGACTTCAGGGCAGGGAGTTTGAATTTTAAACTGTTTTTTCATCGAATGTGGATAATAAGAGATTCAACTTTCACTTTGAAAATAGCAACTGGACAGTTTCGAGATAATTCTTTCCTGCTATTACTTCAGCCTCTTTACCATTGAAAGTGAAAAACTGATAGTCCGGATTTCCTTTTTTCAACTTTTCAAACTTGTTTTTACTGATGCTTTTCCCATCAAAATAATAGTAATCAGGTGGCCTTTCTTCCATAACAGCAATGCCTCCTACATAGGCATGCTGTGAATCTATCTGAAATTCCCTTTCTTTAATTTGTTCCTTTTTAGTAAAAATAACAGATGTATTTTCATAAATATCACCATTCATCAGACTGGAAGGTGCTCTGTCTAAATTTTTATAGGTTTCATCATTTAATTGGTTAAAACTAAAGTACAAAACATTTTTTCTCCTGATCAAATCATTTGGAATGTTTAAAACGAAATTTCCGTCTTTATCCGTTTTTGTTTTAATGTATTTCGATTTACAGATAAAGAATACCTCAGCATCCGCTATCCCCTTTTTAGCCCTTTTAAAAGTAAGCTTACCCGAAACTTTTGTAATACGGTCTATCTTTTGTTCAGTATTAACTCCGGGATTACTTTTAGTTTGAGCCTGTATGAATGTAAGATTGGTAATAAGAACAATTCCTGCTGTTGCCACAGATAATGACCGAATGGAAATTCTGCCGCATATTTCTCTTCCTCCAGCATCTCCTATAATCTTCTCTACCTGCTCATCTGTTTTATCTGTAAAATCAACCACGCATTTGGAGCATTTTTCGCAGAATTTTCCGTCAGAAGTATTCTGCATATGGTCCCAGTTTTCAGGGCAGGGAGTTTGAATTCTAATTTGTTTTTTCATTACGTCTGTATTTGTACTATACAAAAATTATTGCACTGAATAATAATATTTACATTTATTAAATGAAGCCCCATTTCAGGAGATTCGCATTATTGTCTTGTCAAAATAATATTTGAAGGCAGAGGTTCTGGTCTTTGTGAATAAGGAAGGCCATGATAAAAACATTCATTTTCTACCCAGTCATTATCTTGGGAATATTTCCATTCCAGCTTTGTTTTAGTTGCATCTGTAAAACTAATTCTTGCGCTGCCTGTCATATGACATAAATCAGGGTCAATATATATCAAAGAATATTTAGTCCCATATTTTCTAAAACTTACGCCTTCAATTTTAGCTTGATCATCAGAAAGATTTGTATTGTCAAATAAAATATTTCCATTAGAATCTTTTACAATAAACTTTCCTATTAAGTAATCTCTATAATGCTTAAAAGTCGTGTCATATTTATTAGTAATTTTCTTAAAAGTGATGGTAATAATTTTATTGTTCCAAGTTCCTACATAATCTAGAAGTTCATTATTAGTATCTTTTTCATAAGAATTTTCTGGAAGATCTATTTCTTTAGGTCTTAGAGAATAAATTTGTTGAGCTTTGCAAGATAAAGCAAAACTAAATAGTATTAATAAAAATATAATTTTCATCATCAGACAAAGCCCCATTTCCGGGGCTTCACATTATTGTTTAGTTAAAATAATTTCTTTAGGCAGCGGCTGGGGAAATTGATTGGCATTATAATATTGACATGAAGAATCAATAATATCGGTTGTATCTGAAAACTTCCAGTCTAATTGTGTTGAAGCATTATTTAAAAACTTTATTAATATATCACCAGTAGAATTACAAATATCTGGATCCAAATAAAATAACGAATATTTCTTATATGGTATAGAAAAAAAACGAGTTCCTTCAATCTTAGCATCATTATCAGATAGATTAGTGTTATCAAATAAAACTTGGCCATTGGAATCTATAACTTTGAATTTTCCAATTAATATATCTTTGTAATAAGGATTGTTTTCCCTATGATCCAAATATTTTTTTATTTTTTTTAAATAAATAAAAATGGTCTTATTGTCCCATGTACCTTTCCAGGTTCCTTCATATGGGATAAGTTCGTTATTAAGATCCTTAATATAAGCATCGGTTGGTACATCAGTATTGGTGTTCAAAGGGTACACCTGAGCACAACTTAAGAGTATCAAGTGAATGGATATGATTATAAGTATTTTTTTCATAATAATTTTTTTACTTTTAGGGACATGGAATAGAGACTACAGTATTATCATTATTCAGATTCAATTTTTGAGCCTGGCCTGTTGTCTTAGCTATCTGGTATAATTCTATACCATCTATTTTTACTTTTTCTTTTAAAAATCTTAAAAATAGGTTTTCAACTTTATTTTGATTGATTGTTCCATCTTCATCTTGAATTGCTTTTATTTCTCTTTCATACCATAACTTCCAAAACTTAATAGTATTGGATCCAATTCCAAAGCCAGAAGAACTACCAGTATACTGTAACATATAATTTCCTTCAGAAGTAACTACCATTGCAAAAGCGTCTCCAATACTTCCATGTGCATCTGCGTTAGCGACACAACTAGTTAAGAAAGTAGCTAAATCGGCAGGGGAAAAGATCTTTACAGGAATTCCTCCATTACTTTCGTTGTTATGTGTATGCATGAATCCAAAATATTGGTTGCCATCTGGTAATGAGACAGAATGTGAGCCTAATGTATTTTCCATAGGAGGATATTGTGTCCCGGTAACGCCTGTGTTAGCAGGCGGATATCCTGCGGCGTAACCCATTTCATGATCATAATTTAATACTTCAGGTTTATCCAATGCAGCTACTTTATTTTTAAAAGCCTGGTTCTGTGATTGATTCTTCAACTTATCACAGGGATTTTTAGGATTCTGCGGGCTTGTGCTTCCTCCTCCTCCCGGATAAGGGTAGGTAGGCTGTTCTCCGCCTCCGTTTCCGTCTCCATCGGTTGGCTCAGGAGGACAGGTAACAATATAATTGGTTTCCCAATGCCCGGCATTGGATCCGTATTCATCTGCAGGATACCACATGGATACCGCAGAGATCTGGCACTCTGTAATTCCTTTACTTTCAGCTGAACTGTAAGGCTCTGATTTTACAGCTTTTCTTTTTTTAGAAGCAATATACCTCTGGAAGAATTTAATATGTTCAGAGTCACGATCCTCCAGGAAAGTAACGTGATCTCCGTTTCTTGGAACCTGAAGACAGGCGGTAACTTTTCCTCCTTCTGCCAAAGGGACAATTAAAAAGCTTTCATCATAGTTTCCCATGGTCATGGCATAGTCCCATAAAGGTACGGCATTTCCTTTTTTAATCTCAGCTTCATGTTCAAAATAGATCTGCATTACATTTTTAATGTATTTTTCATCTTCTCTGAAGACACTTTTGGAATGGTATTCCTTAGAAGCCGGATCAGAGGCCGTATAGATCTCATCATGGACGCAGGAAAGCAGTACAAGGGAGAAGGCCATCATGAAAGACAGCCACGAAATTAATTTTCTCATCATAAGTTTTGGTTTTTAGTAGGTTAAAGATATATTATTTTTCTTATTCTACAAAGGTGTGAAAAACAATCTGAGAAAATACAGTAAAAAATTACTGATTTCCGTAGCCTTTTTCTGAAAGAAAAAAATATGTACTTTTGATAAAAATACATTATGCTATGACACTGGGAGAAAAACTGAAAAAAGCGAGGATCAATAAAAACTTTACGCAGGAATACCTGGCAGAAGTGCTCCAGGTTTCCCAGAAGACCTATTCCAATTTTGAAAATGATAAAACCAAACCGGATTTTCATCAGGTGGAAGATATTGCAAAGGCGCTGGAAGTCAGTGTGCTGGATTTCCTGAGCGGTGATAATATTACTATTAACAGTACTAATGGAGATCATAGTGGATTTATTTATCAAAATCAACACCCAGAAAAGCTAGTAGAACAGTATGAGCAGCGGCTTAAGGATAAAGATGAGGAGATTGCATTCCTCAGAAAATTGCTCGGTAAATAAAAAAAAACTTCAATTTTTTTGAAGTTTTTTTTATTTATGGTGTAATAAGATCTTACTTCTAATTGTCTTACCTATAGAAGCAAAACTCATGACCCAGGAAATTTTCAAGGCTACGGTATTTATTCTCAAAGACGATATGTATCGTTTTGCGAAAAGATTCGTCATGAGCAGTGATGAGGCAGAAGATGTGGTACAGGACCTTATGATTAAATTCTGGCAGAAAAAGGATGAACTGGGGCAGTTTGGGAATCTGAAATCCTATGCCCTGAAGGCGGTCCGCAATGAATGCCTGAATCGTCTCAAGCACCATGAAGTAAAGCAGGGTTTTGCAGACCTTCAGTTGCACCGGTCTGAACTGTACAGTATGGATGTGAATAACCTGAAGGAGCAGATCATAGGGTTTATCAGCCAGCTTCCGGAAAAGCAGAAAATGGTGATACACCTGAAAGACGTAGAAGAATACGAGGTTTCTGAAATTTCCGAAATCCTCGATATGGAAGAAAACGCTGTAAGAGTGAACCTTATGCGTGCAAGACAGAAAGTAAAAGAACAAATCTCACAACTGATGAGCTATGAGCAAAGACCAATTTCAAGATAAATACAACGAAATCTTCCAGAGTATCAAGGAAGAAAAAATGGACTGGGATTTTGATGACTTCCTGGAAAAAGCGGAAGGAACCCATCAGGATGATCCGGGGACGCCAATCATCACAATCGGAACTAAAAGTAAACCTTCCTTTCCGAAATGGTTCTGGATGGCTGCAGCATTAGCTTTGCTGTTAGGGACAGGCTTTGTGGTAAGCTACCTCCAGAAAACGGATATTGATGACCGATCAAAAATGGTGGAACACCAGATCAGGCAGCAGAAAAATACCTTTATAGAAGAAAATAATGAACATCAGGAACAGGTAGCGGTCAACACTGTCAGCGATTCCGTTTCAGGAGCCAAAAAAGATTCTGTTTTTCAGGAGAACAGTATTGCCGAGAATGATGTGATGGATAAAATCCTTTCTAAAAGAGGACGGCTTAAAAAAGAAAAGAAGCCGAAATTTGTGAAAAATACTACTTATTATGCTCCGGCAAAAGATTCTACAGGCTATAATGCCAATTATGTGATTGTTAATGGTAAGCGTATTGAAAATGTGGAAGAAGCGATTAACGTAACCAAATATTCATTCCAGGTATTTGCCAACCACGTCAGTAAAAAACTGGCGCAAACGAAGGTAGTGGATGATAATTATTAAACTTAAATAAGGTAATGCAACCTGATCAGGGCATACTTACTCATAAATAAAATTGACTCATGAAAAAATTACTGATAATATTTGCATTAGCCTTTTCACACTTTTTCAATGTGTACGGGCAGGAAGATAAATTTGATAAACTTTTTGATAAGTATCAGGAGGTGGAAGGGGTAACCACGATTAAAATCGCGAAACCTATGTTTGGCATGCTGAGCAGCCTCAATATCGATGATTCACAGTTGGATCAGATCAAACCGCTGCTCTCAAAGATCAATGGATTGAAGATCCTCATTACGGAAGGTTCGGAAACGGGAACCGGAAAAAATAACCTTGTGAATCTGTCTGAGCTAAACAGGGATATAGCATCGTACTTGTCCAATCTGAAGTACAATGAAATCATGGCGGTTAAAAGTTCAGGAAGCAAAATCAAATTCCTTTCTTCAGAAGCCAAGAACGGCATTATGGACGACCTTCTTTTAAGCATTGACAGCGGGCAAGGTGAAAACATCCTGATCAAACTGGATGGGAAACTCTCCATGGATGATATCAATAAGATCATCAATTCAAGCGAAACCAATACCAGTACAAGAACAAATACCAAAACCAGCGTCTCTTCCGGTGATACGACTTCTTACCTTAACGGTGAGGCCAGGAATGTGCCGCAGTTCAGCGGGATCCAGGTAAGCACTGGCGTGAATGTGGTTTTCAGGCAGGAAGGCCAGACCAGTGTAAAAGTAATCGCAGATGCGGATAAGCTTCAGTATATCATTACGAAGGTTGAGGGCGGCATCCTTAAAGTTTATATCGATAATAAAGGTGTGAAAAACCTCAAGTTTAAGAATATCAGCGTTAATGTATCCTCTCCGAGGCTGAATGAGATTAAAACCTCTTCAGGAGCAAGTTTTGCCACTTTGAATACTATTGAAGAAAAAGATCTTGTTCTTGATGCATCTTCCGGATCCGTAATTAAAGGAAACTTCAATATTTCGGGTGCAGCAAGGGTTGAAGCCTCTTCAGGTTCAGATTTGAAAGCCGATATTAATGCAGGCACTATCACTGTAAAGGGTTCCAGTGGTTCCAGCACCTCTCTAAGCGGGGAAGCCCTTTCCGGAAGCCTTGATATCAGCAGCGGTGCAGTATGTAAAGCCGAAGGACTTAGAATAGAAAATGTGGAAGCGGAATCTACTTCAGGAGCGAGCCTGGGTGTCTTTGCTACCCGCAGACTTAAAGTTAAGGCATCTTCCGGTGGATCTGTGAGGTATTAAAGGAAATCCTGAGATCCGTTCTGATATCAGCAAAACGTCCGGCGGAAGTTTAAGATCAATCGACTAATACCCAAGTTATGAAAACATTTAAAAATTTAGTACTGGCCCTACTTGCTTTCTGGATGCTTCAGTCCTGTATGGTTTCAGAAAAGCCCAATATGGCTTTCTTTAATGATTCCGGCTATGATTTTAAAGAGGCTAAGTTTGTAAGCATCAATGTCCCGATGTTTCTGGCTAAACCATACATCAGGAAAGCTTTAAAAGAAGACGCGGACGATGAAGAGTTGTGGAAGATGGTGAAAAAAATCTCAAAAATAAGGGTAATGACTGTAGAAAATGGTGACCGGAAAATGCTGAAGGATTTTGCAGGCTATCTGAACAATAATCATTATGAAGATTGGGCGACGATAAAGCATGATGGAGATAATGTTAACATCAGGGTGAAACAAAAAGGAAATGCTATCAAGAATATGCTGATTACCATTAATTCAGATAAAGATCTTGTATTTGTAGATGTAAGAGGGAGTTTTACAGCCAATGATATTTCAAAAATGATCAATTCGGTTTCTGACAAATAATCTTACATTTACCAAAACTACATTGGTTATGGAAAGATTACTTAAAGAAATACGCATTCTTAAATTGTATTCTGCTGCACTTACCTTAGTGTGCATTGTATTCATTTTTCTGGCATTCAGGGGCAGTTCGGAACCGCATTTTAAAGAAATTGATGTCGAAAGGATTAATATTGTAGAAAAAGACGGGACGCTGAAAATGGTCATCAGTAATAAAGAAAGGCAGCATCCGGGAATGGTAAATCACACGATGATGAAACCCAGGGAAAGAGAAGCCGGTATGATTTTTTTTAATTCCAAAGGGGATGAATGCGGCGGTCTCGTTTATGATGGTGATGAAAAAGGATCCGGGATGGCATACTCTATAGATCAGAGAAATACGGATCAGATCATGCAGCTGCAGTATTCTGAAACAGTTGGAAAGGAGAAGAGAAGAATTTACGGGCTGAAGCTCTGGGACAGACCGGATGATTTCACCTTGGAAAAACTGATAAAAGTTGACGATTCACTGAAGAAACTTAATGATCCTGTACTGTACAAAAAAGCATTTGCTAAGCTGAATGAGGAAGGGAAACTGGGTAGTGAGCGTTTTTTCGCCGGCAAAACGGCAGATGGTGATGTAGGTCTGTTCCTGCGGGATAATAAAGGAAAAGTCCGCCTAAGGATTTATGTTGACAAAAATGACAAGACCCATTTAGAGTCACTGGATGAAAACGGAAATGTTGTAAAGAATAATTTATAGCACGCCGGCCATATTTTAAGCATATAAATATTTTGTTGAAACCATTCGCTGCGGATGGTTTTTTCATTTAAATCATTGATTATTAAGTTTTATTTAAACTATTAAAAAGCATTTTCGTATGTCAGCAAAATACCTTAATTTTGCAAGAAAGTAAAGATGTCTATTCATAACAAAATTGTAGAGACAGCCATCACTTTCGATGACGTTCTTCTAGTCCCTTCTTATTCAGAAGTTTTACCTAATCAGGTTTCATTAAAATCAAGACTTACCGACAAAATTACCCTCAATGTTCCGATTGTTTCCGCTGCTATGGATACGGTTACGGAAGCTGAGCTGGCTATTGCTCTGGCAAGAGTGGGAGGATTGGGTTTCATCCATAAAAATATGACCATCGCTGAACAGGCAGCACAGGTGAACAGGGTAAAGCGTTCAGAAAACGGAATGATTTCAGATCCTGTTACACTTTCTAAAGATCACACGCTTGGAGAAGCCAGGGAACTGATGGCAAAATATAAAATTTCCGGATTGCCTGTAGTGGATACAGAAAATACCCTGATCGGGATTATTACCAACAGGGACGTGAAATATCAGGAAAATCTTGATATGAAGGTGGAAGAGATCATGACCAAAGAAAATCTGATTACTTCCGATAAAAATACGAACCTGGAGAAAGCTAAGGAAATTCTTCTGAAGAACAGAGTGGAAAAACTTCCGATTGTAGATTCAGCCAATAAACTGGTGGGATTGATTACCATTAAAGATATTGATAATCAGCTTGAATATCCTAATGCCAATAAAGACCAGAACGGGCGCCTTATTGTAGGAGCCGGCGTTGGAGTAGGTGAAGATACCCTTGAAAGAATCGAAGCTTTAGTGAAAGCCGGAGTGGATATCATCGGGATTGACTCTGCTCACGGCCATTCAAAAGGCGTACTGGATAAAATTTCTGAGATCAGAAAAGCGTATCCGGATCTTGACATTGTAGGTGGGAATATCGTAACAGCTGAAGCTGCCGAAGACCTTATTAAAGCCGGAGCCAACGTGCTTAAAGTAGGAGTAGGGCCTGGTTCCATCTGTACGACAAGAGTAGTTGCCGGAGTAGGGGTACCTCAGTTATCCGCTATTTATAATGTATATGAGTATGCACAGTCTAAAAATGTAGCTGTAATTGCTGATGGGGGAATCAAACTTTCAGGCGATATCGTCAAAGCGATTGCAAGTGGTGCCGGAGCAGTAATGCTGGGATCACTCCTGGCCGGGACAGATGAAGCACCGGGTGAAGAAATAATCTTCCAGGGCAGGAAGTTCAAGACCTATCAGGGCATGGGAAGCCTTTCAGCTATGAAAAGAGGCGGAAAAGAAAGGTATTTCCAGAGTGAAGCCAAGAAATTCGTACCGGAAGGAATTGAAGGACGTGTACCGAGCAAGGGAAAATTGGAAGATGTTATTTTCCAGCTGACGGGCGGATTAAGAGCCGGAATGGGGTATTGCGGAGCTAAAGATATCGAAGCATTGCAAAAAGACACCAAAATGGTAATGATTACGGGAAGCGGATTGAAAGAATCCCATCCTCATGATGTAATTATTACTCAGGAAGCTCCTAATTATTCTTTGTAGTAAGTAAAAGTAAATAATAGATCAGGCTGTATGGTACTACCATACAGCCTTTTTTATTTTACGACTATCGCTAAAATGTGTTAATATCTTTAAGTCTTTATTTCTGAATGTAGAAGAGGATGCATTTTGATATGTTGTTCAGTTAATTTTATTATTGTCGACGTTTATACTGTTTTTAAGGAAAAGAAAATTTTTGTAACCAATATTTAATTTTTGTTGTCTTTAGTTATAGAAATAAAATAAATATGAGGTTTATCACCGGAGCCGGGAGTGCAGATCTGATAAAAAAGGCAGATGTCATTAAAGTTCTAGAGTAATAAGCTAAATGTTATTAGTTTTTAGTAATAGCTAGCTGACCCCCTTAGTGTCAGCCAGATCTCAAAACATAAAAAATATTAATACAAATATTATCATGAAAAAGTATCTACTTACTGTAGCCTCTTTAATGGCTATCATAATCAACGCCCAGGATAAAAATGAGATCCTTAAAAAAGATTTTGCAAAACAGAATCAGGAAAATAACCGGAAATTTGATACTTACGTGGCTAAAAAGTATGGGAATGACAAATCTCCGGAATTACTACGGTCTTTAGAAGAAAAAAGAAGCAATCTAGCAGGATTTACACCCGATGGAAAGCCTTTCTTTTATAAATCACAGGATATCCGTCAGGGAAAGAATGCCAATGCAGACCTTATCAATACAGCAGGAGGCGTAACCGGCCTTACCAATGCCTATAATGGTGAAGGCATAAAGTATACTATTTTTGATGGCGGCAGGGTTTATGCAGCTCATACTGCATTTGATAATATTCCAGGAAGAATTACGAACAAAGAAGCTTCCTCCCAGATTTACAGTTCGCACTCTACCAGCGTAGCCGGATTTATCGGTGCCAAAAGTAAGACTATAAGCGGTACCATCAATGGAACACCTGTTTCAGGTGACATCAAGGGAGTTGCTTCCTCATCTACTATGGATTCGTATATGTTTGCCACCACCATTTTACCTGGAAACACAGCTCCAAGCACAGTATTTGATAAAATCCTGACTGCACAGCCTGCTATTTCCAACCATTCCTATGGAAGCAATCTTGGTTGGGACATCGGCATGGTCAACGGCACTGTTGCCTGGATATGGATGGGGGACTTCACCAGTCCTTCAACATCTTATGACCTTCAGGGAACATATTTGGATAGTGACCAAAATTATGATAATATCGTCTATCAAAACCCTTCTTATGTTATCGTGAAATCTGCCGGGAACACATACGGTATGGGACCGGATTATCCTAACGCGGGTTCACTTCCTAAATATTACGAAGACGAGAATGGAAACGCTGCGCAGTTTACATCCACCGATGTACTGCCACAGACCAACTGTGCACAGGGCTTCGATTGCATTGGGCCTGGTTCACTGGCTAAAAACATTATTGTTGTAGGAGCTACGGATGTGATCTCTACCAATAACTACAGATATACCTCTGCTGCAGATGTAGTACATTCCAGCTACAGCAGTGCAGGGCCAAGGGATGACGGTGCTATAAAACCGGATATTGCTACTACCGGTACCGATGTATTCTCTCCGGCAACGGCAGAAAATACTACAGGAAGTAATACATATGATTATGGCAGCGGGACCTCATATTCTGCACCGGTAGTGACAGGGGTTATTGGGCTCTGGATGCAGATCAGCAAAGATCTTTTCTCCGGCCAGTCGCTCAATGCCGCCAGTGCCAAGACCCTGATGGTGCATTCTGCTTCCGAAGCAGGTAATATAGGTCCTGATCCATGGTTCGGATGGGGATACATCAATGCCAAAAAAGGTGCTGAAATCCTGGTAGGAAAAGCAAACAACACCGTTATTTTCAAGGATGAAACCTTAACCAGCGGTACGGTCAATGCCAAAAATATCATTGCATCAGGCAGCGAACCGATTAAAGCTACCATTTCATGGATTGATCCTGAATATGTAATATCTCCCAATTTAGATTGGCAGACCGCCCATAATGATAGGAGTTCAAGGCTTGTCAATGATCTTGACGTAAGGATCATCGATACGACAACCAATACCGTGTATTACCCATGGAAGCTGGATGCCAACAACCCGATGACTCCTGCCACCAAAGCAGACAATAAAGTCGACAATGTAGAACAGGTAGTTATCGACAACCCGGTAGCCGGAAGGAAATACAGGATAGAGATTACCAACAAAGGTACTTTGGTGAACAATTCAGGAGCTGCCGCACCACAAAACTATTCTGTTATCGTAACGGGATACAGCCAGTTGCTGGGAACAAACGACACCGGCACGGTAAAAGATGGCATAGCTATAGCCCCATCCGTCACCCATGATGTGGTTAATATTTTAAAAGCACCTGAAAAATCTGTATTCAATGTATATGACACATCAGGTAAAAAGCTACAGAGCGGAAGCATCCGTAACAGCAAGGAGCCAGTTGACCTGTCATCCTATCCTAAAGGTATTTACATCATTGAAATTAAGACAGAGCAGGGCACTGTTTCAAAGAAAGTGATCAAAGAATAATTAGAGATTTTTATATAGTTAATCATATAAAACAGATTTCATACAGAAGTTATACATAAGCAAGCAATTGTTTAACTAAAGAGTCCGGTACTTTGCCGGGCTCTTTTATTATATGTTCCCTATATTGTTTAAAATCGTATTTGTAGCAACATCTGCCTAAACAGAATACATTATTCTAAAAGCCTGATAAAAAACTTTAAAATTTGATTAATGAAAAGAACAATTATTTATGGAGCACTTTTATTCAACGGCTCAGCAACAACAGAGGCTTTTGCTTTTAATATGTTTGTAAAAGATCAATATTATGCTGATCCTTACTTGTTAAGGGTATCTTTAAAATCATCAATCCGGTATTCCGTAAGGGCATTGCCTTTTTCAATTTTCTCTTTAGCATAGAGACGGAAATCGTTTTCGGTTTTTTCCAGCAGATAATCATAAGGACCAATGTGAGAAATCAGCTTAACCAAAACCGGGGATATTTCCAGGCAGATGAAAAGTCCCATAATGAAAGTGGCTGCGAGACCTATAATTGCAGAATTCTTTCCCAGCTCGTCCAACGCCTGAAGCCTTGCAGCAAATCCGTTGAATTTATCCTCAAAAGTTTCCGTAGACTTCCTTTCCGTTTCCAGGTTAGTATATACCTTTGAGATTTCCTGATCAAGATAGGCCAGTCGCGGAGCGGCCTGTTTCTGATAATTTTCAAGGTCCTGTCTTCTCTGCTCTTTCAGTTCCTGTTTCCTTTTGGCATTCGGCCCGAAACCTTCTTTTCCGCTGGTCAGACCCGATTGTTTTCCCAAAATTTCCTTTTCCAACTCTACAGATGCAGAATCATAAGATTTCTGGTATTGTGCGATCTTATCCGAGATCTGTTTTTTCTCGGTCTCAAAAGGCCCGCTTTGCTGAAGGATCCTTCCGTTCATTTCCACCTGAAGCTGCTTTTTGTTTCTCTGGATAATGGTATTCAGCTGTTTGTTCACTTCTTTCTCAAAAATCTTAAGCTCAAGCGGCTTAGAGATGATAATCCCCAAAAAAGTAGCCAGGATTAGTCTTGGTATGGCCATCAGGATCTGGTTCCACCATGTTCCCGTCTTTTTGATGGAAGAAACAATATAACGGTCCAAATTGAAGATCATAAGTCCCCACAGGGCACCAAAACCAATGGATGCCCAGATAGTATCGAAAACTGTATACATGGCATAGCCGGCGGAAAGTGTAGCAAACACTGCCGTAAAAAGTACAATGCCTCCGATACCGGCAAATTTATTCCATTCACTGGGTGTTTTTCGCATGATGTGAATGTTTCCTCCGGAGCAGATCATTAGAAATTTCTGAAACCAATTAATGGAATGACTGGGTTGATTTATAGTTTGTTGGCTGTTTTTCATAATTGAAAATTTAGAACAAAGGTAATACAAAAAAAGATACCAATGCAAAAGATAGTATTATGTTTTACCAAGTATGCTGTGGCTTTTATTCTTTACGGCTTAAATGCTTCATGAATGATGATTCAAAATTCCAGAATTCTAAATAAAGTGAATTTTTTGAGATTTATTTTTATACGTCAAGTTTTGTCGTTACACACGCTGATATTTGCTTCAGAAAAATACAGACAATGAAACTCGATATCAAAATATAAGGTGGATATCTTCGCCGGAAACCACCTAAAAAAATAAGGCTAAAACCTGAATGGGCTTAATGAAAAAGCCTTTCAAATCTTAACCTCAAAAATATCAAAACAAATTTACAAAATGTCAACAAATAATACAACATATACAGAATTTACTGTAGGAGAGTCTGTTATTGGGAAAGGCATTATCAACACATCAAACAATAGTATGGAACCAGTAAATAATGCGTCGCAGACGCTTTTCAGATTTGTCAGCTTGAGAAATCCACAGTTGACCGAGACTAAAAAAAGAAACCTTGGATTTATTCACAGGCCAAAGGAAGTAACAGGTGATTTTGATACGGCCGTAAGTACAAGAGCTGCCAAAACCTTAAAATTAGGCGCCATGCAAAGGACTGCCGCCAGTTTCAGCACAGCCGGATTCGAAACGGAAAAAGTGATTGAAGAAGGGGTTTTCGGGCAGCTTCTCATCGCTGGACGTAAAATATCGAAACGGGAAGCATTGAGTGATAATGACTGGATGTATATCAAGAATTATTACGCAAACCTTATCGATTCCAATAAAGAGCTTACTGCTGATGGTATTAAAATTTTCAAAACGCTCTGGGATAATTATATTTTCCAGATTGTAACCCAGCGTGATTTCTACGTAAAGGAAGCCATCAGCCATATTTTAATGGCGCTTCATCTTGCCTTTGCCAACACTCTTGATATTTCTTCTGATGAAATGATCAAAATCAATGGTGAAAAGCCCATGGAAAAAGCGAAAGAAGCTAAGATTGTCCTTCCTCAATCGCTTTTTGTAGAGGATGACGGAGTTGCAGGATCGGGCAGTACTTCCAGAGGCTCAGGAGAGATTGATGGTTTTATTCCGGACGCATTACCTGCTTTATCTGCAAGAACGATTCAGAGGCTTGAATCTGAAGCCAGAGCCAACGGATTGGTTAGCAAGGCTGTTCAAAGAAAAGCCGCTTTAGAGAAACTGAATTCAGAACTCGAAAAGGCCCAGAAGAAATACTATAAATCCAGCCATCAGGCTTATCAGGAGGCGTATGCTGCTTATATTACAGAAAACGGAGCCCGTTTGGAAGAATACAAAAAGAGACTGCAGGAAGTGGAAGATCAGATCAAGCCTGAAATGACCGAAGAAGAAAAGGATAAGCTGTATGAAGGCCTCTTAAAGTATGTAGTAGAGCCATTTCAATTTACCTATAAGAAAGAAATTAACCTGTCAGATTTACAAAGGCAGCTTACACCAGAGTCCTATGATCTCTTCCTGGAGCTTTTCGCTGAATCTGACGGAGAGCTGAAATTCGATGCATCAGAGGCGTCAAAAGCCGAGATCGTTTCTGACGATACGATGAGAATCGGTACCCAAAGCCTGGTCCTGGATAGTGATGTAGCGACTTACGCAGATGCCATGAATGCGGTCAATACTCATATTTCCGATTCAATACAGACCGCATTGGAGAATTCTGTTTTACCGGAGCAACAGTATGTTAATGTAGGTGGTGCTTCCGTACCTGTTAATAATGCAAGAGCAGTAACACCGATGGCCTACAGTTTTTGGGCCCACAACAACGCCAGCCTTTTCGGGAGCAGAGGATTTGTGGATTTTTCTTTTGAAGTGGAAGATGTTTCATGGAATGTCACCAGTGTTAAAATTATCGCCACTACGGATACTGCGGGATCGTTTGTGGAATATTTTAATGACATCCCGGTCGTTGACAACAAAATTACCATACCTGCAAGTGTAATTAACAAATTCAGGGGCAGCCTGGCTTTCAGGATAGAAATTATCTTTGAAAACGGAAGAGAAGCGTATGCAGATCTCGGCCAGATGTATCCTAAAGAAGATATCCTGCGTACCGGTATGCTGACTTTAAAACCCGTTGCAAATGATGCTGAACCGGTTACCGTTCAAAAGCGTAAAAACTTCGGGATCAAGAGACTTGGAGTGGCAGATTACCTGAAAGTGGTACAGAGTGTCCATGCGTACGTTCCCGGGGAAGTTTCCAATGTGGAAAACGTTATGGCCAGCGAGCTGAGGCATAAATCTTCCGTATCAAGAGAATATTCTGAAATTACGGATACCACATCCAAATCTCAGGAAACCGAGAAAATTTCTGATACTACCAAGACTTCCAGAACGGACATGCAGACAGAAGTTGCCAAGGAAATTGATAAACAGCAGAGTATTACAGCATATACAAGATTCAGCTACGGTAATGATAGTGGCATGAAGTTTGAGATCGGAGCTGATTATGCTAACAATACCGCACAACATGACAGTACCAGACAGGCCATGATGAAATCTCAGGAAATTACGGAAAGGGCCATGGAAAGGGTTCTGACTAAAATTTCAGAGGAAAGGGTTCAGAAAATCATCAAAGAATACACCGAAACTAATGTGCATGAATATGATAACAGAGGTAAGATAACCGCTACTACGGATTCTTCAAATGCAGCCCCAAAACACATTACCGGTGTATACCGATGGATCGACGTCAAATATAAAAACCAGATCTATAACTATGGTATGCGGACCATGTTTGAATTTATGGTTCCTGAACCTTCAAGATTACACCGTCTGGCGCTTACCGTAGCGAAAGCCCAGGTGCTTACGGCACCGGTAGATCCCCGAAGAGCGCCGGAACCGTGGACGATGGCTGACCCGAAGTCTGCTACAGTCCCACAAATCCAGCACTGGGCGGACATCTATGGAGTACAACTGGAAGCATTCTTACCTGCAACCAAACAAATCATCCATAATGCGGCGAGCGTCCCTCAAACCAATGATGATTTCGGAGTAGATTATACAAGTTTTGTGATCCCGGATAATTATGCTGCAAAAAATGCGAGCTTCCATTGTGATTCTGCCCGAAACAGAGGTGGCGGTTGGTCAGGAGCCCGTTATTCCGAAGTGACTTGTTCTGATTTGAAAGGAGGATTTACAGGAGACAGTTATTATGGTGATATTGTCTTTGACCGGTCATCATCCGGACTAAACCTTACAGGAACAGTTTCTTTCCAGGTTAAAGGGCATAACGTCAGACATTATAACGTGAAAGCAACGGTTAACTGTGAGCTGAGTGAAGACTACATCAATAAATGGAAGACAGAGAGCTTCAATGCCATTATCAAGGCCTACGAAGATGCTTATGCTAAATTCCAGGAAGAGCAGGCCAAACTGGATGCTGAACAAAAAGAAAAAGAAGCAGCAGCGAAAGAAAGACAGGGGAATTTCTACCGCTATATGGAACATGATACACTGAAGCATAACTGTATTGCTTACCTGTTGCAAAATTACCTGGATTCAACAACATTAGGCAGGGAAACCACCAATGCAACAGCAGATACGACCAGAATGGATAATTTCCAGGTATACCTGGGTGAAGAGCTTGATAAATATACTGCACTGGCAAAATTCATGGAACAGGCTTTTGAGTGGGAGATCATGGACTATACGTTCTATCCTTACTACTGGGCCAACCGTAAGAGCTGGCAGGAATTCTACCTGACGGAAAGCATGGACCCATTGTTCAGAAGTTTCTTACAGGCAGGAATGGCCAGGATTATCGTAACTGTGAAGCCCGGTTTTGAAGCCGCTGTACAGTTGTTTATGGAAACCGGACTGATCTGGAACGGAGGAGCGGTTCCGGTAATCGGAGACCCGATGTACATGAGTATCGTTGACGAGATGAGAAAACCTACCGGAGAACCTCAAGGGAAATACTGGATCACCAGAATGCCGACTACATTGACCATCCTTCAGGAATCTTCTACAGGTTTACCGGTGAAGCAACCGCTTCCGATTTTCCCTGAAGATGATCCGAAGAACTGTGAGAATCCGAAAGAACTGGAATTTGAAACAAGTTTCACTTTGGATACGACTGCGCAGCTGTCGCATAGTGGTGATTCTACAACATTACCAAGAGAATTAACAACAATCATCAATAAATAATTAATCTAATCTTTTCAAAACCTCTTTTAAAAGGAGGTTTTGGAAGGATAAAAAAATGAAATTATGTATAATTATAAACCAATAGGAATATATGCTGCTAAGGCTTTGGCTGATGAAGAAAAGAGAAGTAATAGTATCTCTGTCCAAGGTGAAAAAAAAGTTATTAATGTTTATTTTTCTATACCTACAATTAGCGATTCTGAAAATAGCACAGCTGGACAACTGAAGCAAAAAAAGTTTTTTCCTGAAATCCATAAAGCTAATTTAGGTGAAGAAATATTTTTGGTCGCAATAACAGAAAACTTGATAGGCAAAAAGCTTAAAATTGAAATAAGGCAAGCAAAAGAAAACCAGATTACAGATAAAGATAAGCCTATAGTTTTTAAGAATCAAGACAGAGTTGGAAGTATTATTATTACTGTAGGAAAAGGTACAAAAGATAAAGATGAAAATGGACAAGACTATTTTTCTAAATATGCAAATGCTAATAGATTGGAAAACTTAGCTTGGAAAAGTTTTTTGTTAAAACCTGAAAGTGACAGTGAATTCGAAAGATGGAAAAAAGTTATAGAAAACTCAAGAGAAAAGAAACTATATTTGTATTTTCATGCAGAGGTACTGGATGAGCCAAATACGGAGATTAAATTCTCTAACTTTGATCATTCTCAGGGAGAGCAAAATTTTTCTAATTCTGAAGGAACTTATTTTGAGATAGGGAACGGAAGTGAAATTATAACGCTGAAACAACTTGAAGATATTTTTGGTATTTATTCTAAACATCGAAAAATTAGACAAGAAATAGTAAACTTTTTAAATACGTTTGGTGGCAGCCCAATTCATTTGGATACGCCTTTAAGAAAAGCTCATTTTTTTGCTCAAGTAGGTGCAGAAACTTTAGGAATTAACCCAGATTGGATGGTCGAAACTGATGTACATAGATATACAGTAGCTAATTGTAAAGCCGTGTTTGGAGATAGGGCAAAAAAATTAGAAGCAAAAGGATTATTAAAAATTTATTGTAATGATAATCCTCAGAAAAGGCTATTGAACTTTATGTATGCTGCGGAAAATGGTAAAGGTAATGGTAATGGTAATGAAGCAAGCGGAGATGGCTATAAATATAGAGGGAGAGGCTTAAAACAACTTACCGGAAGGGGGAATTATGAGGATGCTTCTGAGATTTTACAAGAAATTTTCCCAACAGAATATATTGATTTGGAAAAATTTCCGGATAAAATCAAAGAACCAAAATATGCCGTACTTTCAGCATTAGCATTTTGGGAAAAGCATACAATATGGAAAACAGCAGATACACTTAAAATTTCAAGTGAAGAAAATATAAAAAAAATAAGACGAAGAGTTAATGGTGCTACTACAGGCTGGAAGGATGCTAAAATATTCTTTGAAAAAGGATTAAGAGTTTTTAAGGTTTAAATAAAATTGATATTTATGAAGAAAATTATTTTTTCTATTTTAATTATGGTCTCATTTACTGGTAAATCTCAAGAAAAATTAAGTAATGGTGAGTACAAGTTGAATTGTAATAATCCGTATCAAATATTAGATATTTCCAACGATAAAGCTTATATATCTGTGTACAATAATATATTTGTTAATGCAATAGTAAAGAAAAATAAAATGATTTATGAATTATTTTATTCTTATAATGAACCTATTCCTAAATGGGAGAAAGAAATTGATTCATTAAATATTTCCAAGACAGTTTCATTTGCAACTATAAAAAAAACAAAAGGAGGAATAATTATGCAATGGAAAGGATTATATAATACTCAGACAGGAAAGAGAGATTTTTTTAATAATGCAATATTTGTAGAGGATAATGATAATCATAAAAAGACTATATTTTTAAAAAAATGTAAATAATTATCATGGATAATTTTTAATATAATTTTTTCAAAGCTAAATATTAAATTTAGTTTTATACTTTATTTCTATAAGCTGCTAATGGAATATGCTGAAACATGGCAGAATTATCTGCTATAAAATTATTATTAAAATAATTTAAACAAGCTTATAGATTTATGAGAAAAATTATACGTCATGAAAAATATAGTTTTAGTTCTTATGCTCATTCCATATGCATATTTTTCACAAGAAAAAACTTTACAGGATTTAAGAAGGTCTTATTGTATCAAAGACTGTAATAAGTTTCAAATAGAACAGAATTGGATAAAGCAAAATAATCCACCTCCACTGCCTAAAGTTGGTGTTTATCCAAAATTGAAAAGAATATTTAATATCCAATTTAATGATAGGATGAAACTTTATCCATTCAATAAGTATGATTCAATTTATGTTGTAAATCCTGTTTATGTAAAAAATGTCAATGAACCTAGAAACTACATAGATGAAAAATACCACAATGTAAAACGACTACTTTCAAAAACCGAAAGAGATAGACTTTCTGATATTTTATTTAATCATTATTATTTGAATTCCTTCGGAGCAGTAACTAGCTTTCATGAAGATATTGGTTGTGACTGTATTCAGTTTGAATATCCTAAAATAATTTTCTTATTTAAGAAGAATGGAAAATTTGAAAAATATATGGCGTTTCCGGATAATGGTTTAAATAGATATAATTTCTCTAATGATGAATGGAATTATATAGATTGGTCGATGGAAAAAGAAAATCTGATTTTGAAAATGTTTAAAAAAGACATTTTACCAGATGAAAATTGTAAGGGAAAAGTGTATACTCCGCCGCCTTCACCAAATAAATAATAGATTTTAAACCGCAACTTTCCCAGTTGCGGTTTTTTCAAAGAAGGCATCAAAATATAAAAACAAGTTTGCTCAAATTATATAATATGCTTGATAAAGACGATGTTTTGACAGTTGAAAAAATTAACGGCTATAGTATCGAAATTTGTACATTTATCAGCAAGTTATACGGGAAGATTAACAAAAGATCAAATGGATAAGTACTTCGGCAGTACAATCTCTGATAGGCTTGATCATATCGGAAGGTTATATGCTAATGAACCTCGATTTAATGAAAACCAAAATGAACGTGCAATACAACCTTACAAACGTTTATTCTACACACCGAAATTATGTAAATAAGATAAAATTAACTCTCATTAGTGCCTTTCTTACTGTGAGTTGTAGTAAAAATACTGAAAAACAAATTCCTGCAGACCATTACAATTGGTCTGCAGGAATTTCTGCTCCAAAATTTTACCCTGCGAGCAATATACTTGTAAAGTTTAACCAAGGAGGTGCTACGGCAAGTGTCCTAACAGGAATAGATCCCGGTTGGGGGGATACTGCAGGAAATTTTATAACAGGAGATAAATACAAAGTATTACCTGAAAATGTATATATACATTATTCTAGCGGAGAAAACAATTTTATTTATGAAGGAGTATTGCAATTGCCTAAGAAGAAAATTTTTTCTCTTTTTAATGAGCGATCTCGTATTAAACACAAAATAGATAATAAAGCGAAAAAATTAGATAACTCTAATTTTCAGTTGATTGTAGGAATGGCGCCTAAAGGTTGGATAAAAATTTGGTTCGAAGGAAATGGAGACTTTGACAAGGTAGAAATTTTAAAAGCACAATTAAAAGGGCGATACGATAGTACTGCTAATGATGAATACCAGTTAAGAAATTTTAAGAATTGGGGTAAATATTATACCTATTGGCAACATCATGGAACACCAGCCAAGGCTTGGGCTAATAATGAAAAAGAATATTATTATGACATAAAATTTGTGACACAAAATAAGGATGCAAAATTAGATAGGAGTTACGTTGTTTCAGCAGATGGATGGTATTCTTCATTTTATACAGAAAAACTATCAGAAGATATTAATGACTTTAGTAATAATGGTTCCAAAGGTAAAATTCCAGTACATTTATCAGTTTCATGGCAGGATAAATCCACTGGAACGTATTATGATACTAACATAGTAATGCCTGAAACATTAAAAAGATTATTTGATGAAACTTATCAGGCTAATGAGAAATTTGCGTATAGTAATTTCATTATCGAGTTAGAAAAGGATAAACAACATGCTGTTGTTTATTTAAAAACAAAAGATAAAATCATAAAACTTTTAAGATTCAAGGGAGAAATCTCATCTAAAGACAATCAGGATTTTGGCGACTATGCTTATGCTAAAGAAATAGAATACTTTATTCCTTAATAAATAAATAGCTGTCTTACAGTCCGAATCTTATAGATTTTAATTTATTTTAGCATAGTATTATTCTCCTGTCTGAAGGAAGGCAAGGGTTTAAAATTTAAAATTAAATCTTATTTCAGGTAATGCAATCTTTTTTTTCTTATTGAAGATATGGATTTTCACAAATAGCATATCAGCATTTCTTTTTGTTTGGGTAAATGACTATGGTATCCATGGCGTTGTGAATTATGATACAATTCTATTTAAAAAAGAGTTTTGGCAGGCTGTTCTTTTTATTGCCATGATGGGTTTAATGTATTCAATCCCGGCAATGCTGATTTTAGGTTTACTCATTAGATTGTGGACAAGAAATAAAGTGATATTAGCTTTTATTTCTATACTCTTAGTTGTGGGTACTTTTTACTGTACAGGTTCTATGGCTTTAAAAAATCCTGAAATGCATATTCCCAGTCCCCCTATTATATATGCCATAGTTACTTCAATATTAGTTTTGATTATAGGATTGGACAAGAAACATACTAAATAATTGTAATAACCTCCAACTCATACCTATCCGCAGAATTTTTCTTATCTTTAGTCATCAATCCACAAAAATCAGAGTATGAAAAATTTAATCAGGGTTTCGGCGGCCTGTCTGGTGTTGGCCTTAACCTCTTGTACCAAGGAAAAGGCTATTGATGATGAACTGAAAGAAGCGGCAGCCAATATGAACAAGCTTACCCCCCAGGTGCTGAGTGATGGCATCCGTTTCGACAGCGTTACGACGGGAAATAAGACATTGAAGTACAATTACACGCTTACTGAAGATACCAAAGAACAGGTAACACCGGAGGAGATCGGGGATTTCAAGCAGGAAGCTAAAAACGGTGCACTAAACAGTTTGAAAACTTCTGCCGAAATGAAGGACCTGAAAGACTATGGGGTAACCTTCAAATACTCTTACTACGACAAAAACGGCAAGCCACTAACTGATTTTACCGTCAGTCCGGAGGAATATAAAGGTAAGGAAAAATAAATCCTGAATCCGGACTGTTATTTAAGGCGGTCCGGATTCTGTTTTAAGAAACTTTCCCATCCCGTATAGGATTTCGTATCTGCAATGGTTCCGGAGTTAAAATGATGGCAAACCGCTACGGCCAGTCCGTCTGAGGCATCAAGGTACTTGGTTGGAAATTCTTTCAATTTCAGGAGGTTTTGCAGCATGCCTGCCACCTGTTCCTTACTTGCATTTCCGTTGCCTGTGATGGCCATTTTGATTTTTTTTGGTGAATATTCCGTAATCGGGATATTCCTGTATAAACTTGCAGCCATGGCTACTCCCTGCGCGCGCCCAAGTTTGAGCATACTCTGGACATTCTTTCCGAAGAACGGAGCTTCCAGGGCTACCTCATCCGGGTGGAATTCGTCGATAAGGGCCAGGGTCTTATCAAAAATATATTTGAGTTTCGTTTCGTGGTTAGGGTATTTTTTCAGCAACAGTTCATGAATGGACACCATTTCCATTACGCCTTTTTTTACTGAAATAAGGCCAAAACCCATCACTGTAGTCCCGGGGTCAATTCCTAAAATTATTTTTTCTGCAATCACTGTCCAAAGATAGTACATCTGTTTTTCTGCTGAAAGTATTCTTTATTGTATCCTTCTATCTTGTTGATTATCAATTCATAAATAATAATTTTTGAAAATAATATATGCATAAGAAAATTATGCATATATTTGTAAGGTATTGATCCAGAATGAAAAAGAATAGTCTCTATAAAGGAACGCTTCAGAATATCATTTTAAAACTTCTCTCCAGAGAAGTAAAAATGTATGGCTACCAGATTACGCAACGCGCTAAAGAGCTTACGGAAGGTGAGCTTCAGATGACGGAAGGTGCTTTATACCCGCTGCTTCATAAACTGGAAAGTGAAGGCATGATCATGTCTGAGGTAAAAGAAATCAATGGGAGAAGCAGGAAATACTATTTGCTGACTGAAAAAGGTAAAACGCAACAGGCGGAACAGGAAACGGAAATGAAGAACTACCTACTGAATTTAGGAAACATTTTTAATATTCAATAATTTAACAACTATGCGCCAAGAAGAAATTCTTCAAATCGAACAGTATTTGAAAAAGAGAAAACTGAGTTCCCAGCTTTACGATGAAGTTCTGGATCACTTTATTATTCAGATCTCAGAAAATATGGATTGTGAGGACATAAGTTTTCAAAAAGCTTTTTATCAGGTACAGCTGGATTGGGCATATGAGCTTGAAATGGTAAAGGCAGATATTTTTTCTTTCAGGAAAATTACCCGTCTAGAAAAGAATACCTTACAGCTGAGATTCAGGAATATCCTCATTTCTTCATTGCTGATATCAATATTGGCCGAATGGATGTCTGTTAGATTTCCTGATACACAATTCTATGTTCAGATAGCTTTGCTATTGACTTTGACTGGTTTTTTAATCTTCAATTTCGCATTCAGGAAAATGAAGTTTTCAGATTATATACAATTGAGTTTCCATCCTCTTCTTATACGGAATATCGTTCTGATTTTTCTTTGTATAGGGACAAGATTTTTCATACTGCCTTACCTGGGAGTTTCCAAAAATCTATTCGGTCATATACCTATGGTTTTCGGACTGATTGTTCAGATACAGCTGCTGTATTTCAATTCCAAAAAGATAAATGTGCTGATATAAAAGTCAAAAAAGAAATATCATTCTAATGATTAACCAAATGAGAACTTTTGTTTAAATACCGGACACAAAAAGGACGGAATCCTATAGCTTTGAAAATCAACATTACATTATTCTGTAAAATATATTTACATTTGATTCTGTTGATGAACATTCATTTCTGAAATAACATTTTCCAAAGCATCGGTAATTTTCTTAATTTCCACATGCGGTCTGAAAGTAAATCCTTTCCCTCTTTCTTCATCCGCGATATTAGACAGGATGATAACAGAAGTTTTTGTTTTAGGATAAAAAATATTTAAAGACGGGGAGCCTTTTACGTAACCGCTGTGAAAATATGTGGCGGGTGTTCCGGGATTGGTCATAATTCCGTCACCATAGCCCATCTTTCCGAAAATAGCATGGTGTCTTTCTGCACTATTGGCCACGAACATCTTCAGGGTTTCAGGACGGAGGATTTTTCCGCTATATAAGGCATTGTTCCATTGATGAAGATCATCGATACTGGACAGGACACCGCCTGCGGGAATACCAATCTCTCTACTGGCAAGCCTTTCCGGCATAGGATGTACCTCTTCAACGATCTTTCCGTTACCCAGATGAGCACCGGCAAAGTTTCCGTTTTGATTTTTAAGTGAACTGCCGGTAGAAGAATGGTTCATGCCTGCTTTTTTAAACAGTTCAGAAATATTTTCGTCATAGGATTTTCCGGTCACCTTTTCCAGAACTTTCCCCAGGGCATTAAACCCGTCATTGGAGTATAGGAATCCTGTACCGCTTTTAAAATGAAGTTTTCCGCCCATGGTATTGAGTCCGGAAGTATGGTTTAAAAGCTGACGGATAGTAATGTTTTCATATTCTTTATTCTGAAAAGCCGTTAAGTATTTTGAAACCTTATCCTCAACATTGAGTTTGCCCTGTTCTTCCTGAAGCAGGATCAATACAGCCGTAAACTGCTTGCTGACCGATCCTATTGCAAAAATGGTCTGGTCATCAATGTCTATTTTTTGTTTGAAATCTGAGAAGCCCTGGTTTTTTCGGTAAAGTTCAACAGAATCTTTGAAAACGGCAACACTTCCGTTAAACTGATATTTCTTAAAAACGGAATCAATCTGATTTCGAAGGAGAGCTTTTTCAAAGGCTGTAACAGTACTGTCGATCAAAAGCTTTCTGTTTGTATCCGAAATTTTTGCAGGCTTAATCTCCTGTTGACAGCTTGTTAATGCGTTCAACAGAAAAATAAATGCAGTAAGTAAGGATAATCTTTTAATCATTGGGTGTTTTCAATCTTCCAGCAATATGTATGCCCTGAAAACTTTATGACTTTTAATCAGGATTTATTCAACGAGAAACTTAGTTGCAATCGTAGTGTTCATATTAACTTTTCCCGTCTAATCACTTTTTATAAGATCACTAAACCAGAAAACATACTCTCCTGATTCTTCGTCTTCATGAGATTTTGGTTTAGGATAGGTTTTTCTGACGGTTTCTCCGATATCAAATGCAACAGGATTTTTAAAAATAGGGCCGTCAAAAGTGAAGGTGTGGAATTCTCCGTTTTCCCCGCATGGATCAACATCATCAGGAAGGTCTTTAAGGAAATCCTGATCAATGATCCTTCCTGCAAAACCTGAATCCAGATAGGTTTCATTGACACAGGTAACAATCGTTTTGAATCCTAAGTCAAGAAATTCATGGATCAGCCGGGTGGTATCCTGCTGCCACAGCGGAAAAACAGCCTGTATCCCCATAGCCTGTAACTGGTTTTCCCGGTATTTCCTCAGGTCTTCCAGGAAAATATCACCAAATATCGAATGGGTAACTCCCATATTCAGGACTTCTTTCATCGTGGTATCCATAATCTGCCGGTATTCCTCCATGGATGGTTCTTTAGGAAGTTCAATTTTGATAAGGGGAAATCCCAGGCTTTCTGCCTGCTGCTCCAAAAGAGCCACCGGAAGGCCATGCATCGAAACACGCCGGAATTCTTTGTTGATACTGGTCAGCAAAGCGGTCATTTCATACCGGTCTTCCTGTAATATCTTGTATAAAGCAAGGGCAGAATCTTTTCCGCTGCTCCAGTTGAAAACAGCTTTTGGCTTCATATTAAATTTTTTAAGGCTTTTTAAACTTACGGCTGGGGAGCGGTTCTTTTATTACCAACCTCTTTGAGCGGTATGAAACCTCCGTTCATATAGTCCAGTTTCTGTTCGAACAGGGTTGAAGAAGGCCCTGAAGCAATCAATCCACCGATAATTCCGAAAAATGCCGATGCCAGTACCACATCTCCTGTTTTCGCCGTAGATTTTATTTTTCCGGTAAAGTAAAAATCTCCATCCTTTTTTTCTGCTGGCGTGAAGGCATCTTCTATGGGAAGATGCAGATAAGGAGTGCCTTTATATACGATCGCATAGATATTATTTTTCCTGATTTCTTTTTCCTTTCCCTCTTCTGCCTCATAGATTTTGATGATTTTAGACGATTTACCGTAAAATTTTACATTGGCAATTTCCTTTGCAGGCTTTTGATCTCTGAATGAAGCATAATCAGGGTAGATTCCGTCCTGAAGTTCAGAAGCATTGTACAGAGTTAATTTCTGTTTTTCTATGTTATCGAAGTTTTTGAGATCGGTAAAAGAATACTGATCTGTTGTTGCTGCTTTCTTTGAAATATTGCGGCTGATAAAATTGCTTACCATATCACTGCCCTTTTTCATGGTGGCTTTAGTTACATCCATAGAAGAATGATCGATCACAGAATCTATTTTATCCAGGTACGAATAGGTGCCGTCGTCATTTTTAGCAAACAGATAGGCCTGGAAGTAACAGTAGCCATGCTCGCTGAATGCTCCCGTAAGTTCTGCAAAATACAGCTGTTTTAAATACATGACAACCGTTCCGTCTTCAGCATTTCCATTATCAAGATCAGTCAGTAAATTCTGGAACTGTCCCGAAAGAGGTGTTGCGGGAACTACTTTTGCCTTGGTATTAAACGCCCCTTTCTGAACGATTCCCAGTGAAGTGGTATCAGTTCTGGCATCGATCAGTTTGAGTTTTTTGTAATAACTTTTTTCCGGTTTCTGATCAGGAAGGCTGATGGAAAAATCCTCGGTTTTTTTCTGGGCAGTCGTAAAAGATGCGGTGATAATACCGCAGAAAAGCAGAATGTTTTTTAAAGAATACTTCATATTGCCTTGAGTTTAATGATTAGCTGTTTTATATTACACAAAAATAGGATTTATATTTTGTATGGCTATCTGCTGTATCTAATATAAAAGTGTTTATTTAAACCTTCAAGATTTTCAAAACCTTGAAGGTTTAAGATGAGGTTAAAATTCAATAATAAGTTCATTTATATCTGAATAATCTTTATGATCAGCATGATAAAGCCTGAAGTATTCCTCACTTTTAAAAAGTTGATAAACAAATTTTCTATTAAGTTTAGTGGGGCTATGGGAAATGATGCTTTTGTAAGAACTCCACGGGTAATCCCAGGTATAGTCTGAAAATCCGTGTTTGACAGGGTTAAAATGGATGTAATGTATTAATTTTTTGAGATAGGCTGGTGAAGAAACTTCTTTTCTCTCAAAATTTTTTTCCAGTAAACTTCCAGTCCTGTTATATCTTTTATTGACAGCTTTAGCGTAAGAATTGAAAAAGTGTCCGAATTGTAAATGGATGTCAATTCTTTTCGGTTTTTAGGTAGCTGTATAGTGCAATTTTTCAATATTAATTTCCTCTGTAGGTTTTACGTAAATGAGCAGGTGAAAGTGGTTTTTCAGTAAAACCCAGGCAATTGTATCACAAAGTGGTGATAGGTACTGGTCATACCGGTTGAGGAAAAATGTATAGTTTTCATTATCAAAGAAAATATTCTGTCCATTATTGCCTCTGTTGTAAATATGATAATATTTCCCTGCTTCCAGAAGAGGTTTGTGATTCATTTTTATTCATGTATTTGTGTGTAAAGTAACCCTTCAAGATTTTCAAAACCTTAAAGGGTTGTATTAAAATTAGCCAGTCTGGCTAAGTACTACATATTTCTTCTATACTTTCCACCCACTTCAAACAGGGCAATTGGTAATCTGGCCTAATGAACAGTATTTTACGGCGTCCATCATCACCTCAAACAGGTTCTGCTGATTGATGGCGGCATACTGTAAATTTTTCAGGGCTTCCTCAGATTTACCGGAATTGGCATTCTGGAAATTATGCAGGGCTTCAATCTGTGCCTGTTTCTCTTCTTCCGTAGAACGGATAACCTCTCCCGGGCGGACTGTTGGTGAACCGTCTTTTCCTAAGAACGTATTTACCCCGATAATCGGATACTCGCCGGTATGTTTCAGCCATTCGTAATGCATGGATTCCTCCTGGATTTTGGAACGCTGGTACATGGTTTCCATGGCACCCAGTACGCCGCCTCTTTCCGTAATACGGTCGAATTCAGCATAAACGGCTTCTTCAACCAGGTCTGTTAATTCTTCAATAATAAATGAGCCCTGAAGCGGGTTTTCATTTTTGGCCAGTCCCAGTTCTTTGTTGATGATCAGCTGGATGGCCATTGCCCTTCGCACGGATTGTTCCGTAGGTGTCGTGATTGCTTCATCATACGCATTCGTGTGCAAGGAATTACAGTTGTCATAGATGGCATAAAGTGCCTGTAAGGTAGTTCTGATATCATTAAAATCAATTTCCTGGGCATGAAGTGAACGTCCGGAAGTCTGGATGTGGTATTTCAGCATCTGACTTCTTTCATCGGCGCCGTATTTCAGCTTCATGGCTTTGGCCCAGATCCTTCTGGCCACACGGCCGATCACAGAATATTCAGGATCGATTCCATTGGAGAAGAAGAAAGACAGGTTAGGGGCAAAGTCGTTGATATCCATGCCTCTGGAAAGGTAATATTCCACATAGGTGAATCCATTAGCGAGGGTAAAAGCAAGCTGGGAAACCGGATTGGCGCCCGCTTCTGCAATATGGTATCCTGAAATGGAAACGGAATAAAAGTTCCTCACTTTTTCTTTGATGAAGTATTCCTGAACATCACCCATAAGCCTCAGTGCAAATTCAGTGGAGAAGATACAGGTATTCTGAGCCTGGTCTTCTTTTAAGATATCCGCCTGAACTGTACCGCGAACCGTTGCAATGGTTTTGGCCTTGATTTCAGCATATGCCTCTGCCGGGATGATTTCATCTCCGGTGATGCCTAAAAGTTGTAAACCTAAACCATTGTTGGAAGGGGGAAGTTCCCCATTATATTTCGGTCTTGCCAATCCTTTCTCATCGAATTTTGCTTTTAAAACATCTTCAACTTTAGATTCCAGTCCGTTTTCTACAATATATTTCTCTACATTCTGGTCAATGGCTGCATTCATGAAAAATGCCAGCAGCATCGGTGCAGGTCCGTTAATGGTCATCGAAACGGAAGTCAGGGCATTTACCAGGTCGAAGCCCGAATATAGTTTTTTGGCGTCATCCAGAGTGGCGATGGAAACTCCTGCATTTCCGATTTTTCCGTAAATGTCCGGCGGAAGGGCAGGGTCCTGTCCATATAAGGTAACAGAATCGAATGCAGTGGAAAGACGTTTGGCCGGCATTTCAGCAGAAACGTAATGAAATCTCCTGTTTGTCCTTTCGGGACCGCCTTCCCCGGCGAACATCCGGGTGGGGTCTTCTCCGGTTCTTTTGAACGGATAAATTCCCGCGGTGTAAGGAAAGCTTCCCGGAAGGTTTTCCTGGCCTTTCCATTTGATCAGGTCGCCCCAGTCGTTGTATTTGGGCAAGGCTATTTTAGGGATTCTCAAATGTGACAGGGATTCAGTTGAAGTCTCTACTTTGATTTCTTTCCCTCTAACAAAATAAGAATAGAACTCAGCATGAAAAGCTTTTTTAGTGTCGTCCCAGGTTTTCAGGAAGTCGATATTCTCCTGCTGAAGCTCCTTTTCAGCCTTCTGGTACTCGGCATCCAGAGTTTCGCTGGAAATAATTTTCTTTACTCCGTCAATATGATACAGGGTTCTCGCCAGTTCTGCCTGTTTTTCAACGGCAGCGTCATATTGCCTGTTGTTTTCCACAATTTCAGAAAGGTAGCGCACCCTTTTTGGAGGGATAATCGTTACCTCTTCCGTGATTTCCTGTTCTGAAAAAGGTTTCAGATTTAAATCAGCAAATTTATCGTTGATTTTAGAAACCAGCCTATTGTAAAGTTCCGTAGTCCCATGGTCATTAAACTGGGAGGCCTTGGTAGCATAAACCGGCATTTCATCCAATGGCTGTTCCCATAAAAGATGGTTTCTCTGGAACTGCTTTCTTACGGCCTGCAGGGCATCCAGCGCGCCTCTTTTGTCAGATTTATTTAAAGCGACCAGGTCTGCATAATCCAGCATGTCGATTTTCTCCAGCTGTGTGGAAGCTCCGTATTCAGGCGTCATCACATACATGGAAACATCGGCAAAATCAGAAACTTCCGAACCTGATTGTCCGATACCCGAAGTTTCCAGGATGATTACATCCGGATGGGCCAGTTTCAGGACATTGAGTGCCGACTGAATGAATGGGGAGACGGAAACATTGTTTTCCCTGGTTGCCATGGAACGCATGTAGACTCTCGGATCATTGATTGCATTCATACGGATTCGGTCTCCTAAAAGTGCCCCTCCTGTTTTCTTTTTGGAAGGGTCAATGGAAATAATGGCGATCTTTTTATCGGTATTGGAGCGTAAGAAACGTCGTACCAGTTCATCTGTTAAAGAAGACTTTCCGGCACCTCCTGTACCGGTAATCCCGATTATCGGGATATGCAGGTCTTTCGACTGCTCATCAATGGCTTTTACCAGCTCCGGTTTTTCATCGGAGAAATTCTCAACCGCTGAAATGATTTTGGCAATGCTTGTCGGGTTTTCAAAGCTGATGGAGTTGAGATCTTCCGCTGTTACTTCCTTACCCGTTGCGAAATCTGACCTGTTTACCAGATCGTCAATCATCCCCTGAAGGCCCAGCTCACGGCCGTCATCCGGGGAATAAATCCTGTCGATTCCGTAATCCATGAGGTCTTTTATCTCTTCAGGAAGGATTACCCCGCCGCCACCGCCGAAAATCTTGATCTGCGGTGAATTCTTCTCCCTGAGAAGGTCATAAATATATTTGAAATATTCATTATGCCCTCCCTGGTAGGAAGTCAGGGCAATTGCATTAGCATCTTCCTGAATGGCAGTGTTTACCACTTCTTCAGCGGATTTGTCGTGACCGAGGTGTATGACTTCACATCCTGTTCCCTGGATGACACGGCGCATGATATTGATGGCAGCATCATGGCCATCAAATAGCGATGCAGCCGTTACAATTCTTACTTTATTGTTTGGAGTATATTTTTGGGTTTCCATAAAAATCTAAAACATTTCTGAATTCTCAAATATAATAATAAAATAACAACCTTTGTTTTATGTTTAATATGTTAATTTTCAATTTGTTATATGTGTAATTGTTTGCGTCTGTTGACCGTTAACAAACATTTGTTAGAAGTGGGAACCTGAAATACACCATGGAATCAGAACTGTTTTAATAAAACCGTCAGTTCATTCTAAATATCTATTCTCAGATTAATTTCTCTATTTTTGCATCCTATTAATATGGGTATGAAAAAGGCTTTATTATATTTTGCTTTGGGCACAGTGATCAGTTTTCTGATCAATTATTTCTTTTACAGTTCAGAGAATATCGCACTGGATATTTTTTATGCAGTTGCTTTCGGCTTTGCCTGGGGTATTGCCTATTATCTGGATACGCCAGATTTTACATTGCCTCAGAAACTTGGGCTTTCATTCGCGGCTATGGCAATATTGGTTTTGATCGGTACCCTTATATTTAATCTTGAGCTGGCTATCCCATCCATCCTGAAATTCTCAACAGTATTTGTCGCCTACTATCTTATTGCAAGCTTCAGGGGCAATAAATCACTTAGAGGCTAAGCCGTAATTTTCCAGATCATGTCCTGCATACCCTGGTCAGATTTAAGACATTACTTTCTTATGATTTGAATGCTTATCATTAGGTTTTAATTTCCAGCTTTCATGTCTGTCATCAGGTTGAAATCTGATCCTATGTCAGCCAATACATAAAATAAGTTTTTTCGTTACAAAAATAATTCATACCTTTGCACACCCTTTTAGGGGGAAATTATGTTTAATCTTTAACTAAAACGTGTGAATACATTAAGTTACAAAACTGTTTCAGCGAACAAAGCTACTGCGAATAAAGAATGGGTTGTGGTAGACGCTGAAGGACAGCCGTTAGGAAGACTAGCTTCTACGGTTGCAAAGATTTTGAGAGGTAAGCACAAAACAAACTTTACACCTCACGTAGATTGTGGTGATAACGTTATCGTTTTGAACGCTGGGAAAGTTACCCTTTCCGGAAACAAGTGGGACGACAAGACTTACATCTGGCATACAGGATATCCTGGAGGACAGAAGTCTATGACTGCGGCTGAACTTCAAAAGAAAGATTCTTTAAAAGTATTGGAAAAATCTGTAAAAGGGATGTTGCCTAAAAACAGATTGGGAGCTGCTTTACTGAAGAACCTTTACTTATATGAAGGAACTGAGCACAAACATGAAGCTCAACAGCCTAAAACAATTAATGTTAACGAATTTAAATAATTAATATGTCTACAGTTCACAAAATCGGAAGAAGAAAAACTTCTGTAGCAAGAGTTTACGTAAAGCCAGGAACTGGTAACATTACAGTAAACGGTAAAGATGCTAAGGAATACTTCTCTACAGATGTAATGGTTTACAAATTAAACCAACCATTTATCCTTTCTGAGACTGTTGGTCAGTATGACGTTACCGTAAACGTATTCGGTGGTGGAAATACAGGACAGGCAGAAGCAATCAGATTAGGGATTTCAAGAGCTTTATGCGAAATCAACGCTGAGTTCAGATTAGCATTGAAACCAGCTGGTTTACTTACAAGAGACGCAAGAATGGTGGAAAGAAAGAAGCCAGGTCAGAAAAAAGCGAGAAAGAGATTCCAATTCTCAAAACGTTAAGAATTGCGATAAGCTTAAAGCAATATGCAATAAGCTTTTTGAAAAACTTATTAAAATTTTTAATTCGCTTCAAAGCCTACGGCTTACTGCCTGAAGCTTAAAGCAACAATTGCCCGTTACGTTTAGCATCCAAACGCTTCTCCCATCTAAAGAAGTTGTTGATTGTTTAAAAGACGGAAAGTAAACTAACAAAAAACAAAGACATGGCAAAAGCAAATGTAAAAGACCTTTTAGAGGCTGGTGTACACTTCGGTCACATGACCAGAAAGTGGAACCCAAATATGGCTCCATACATTTTCATGGAGAAAAATGGTATTCACATCGTAGATTTACATAAAACAGCTGTTAAATTGGATGAAGCTTGCAGCGCTTTAGAAAAATTAACTTCTGCAGGTAAAAAAGTTCTTTTCGTAGCTACTAAGAAGCAGGCGAAAGAAGTGGTGGCAAAACACGCTTCTGAACTGAATATGCCTTATATTACAGAAAGATGGCCGGGTGGTATGTTAACGAACTTCGTTACGATCAGAAAGGCTGTTAAGAAAATGAACTCTATCGACAAAATGAAAAAAGACGGTACGTTCGAAACTTTATCTAAAAAAGAAAGATTACAGGTAGACAGACAAAGAGCTAACCTAGAGAAGAACTTAGGTTCTATCGCTGACATGGTGAGACTTCCTTCTGCAATCTTCGTTGTAGATATCATGAGAGAACATATCGCTGTAACAGAAGCTAAGAAATTAGGTATTCCTGTTTTCGGTATTGTTGATACAAACTCTGACCCAAGAAAAGTTGATTTCGTAATCCCAGGAAACGATGATGCTTCTAAATCTATTGATATGATCCTGAATATTGTTTCAGATTCTATCAAAGAAGGTCAGTCTCAGAGAAAAGCTGACAAAGAAAAATCTAAAGAAGAAGGAGAAGTAGTATCTGCTGATAAAGATGCTGACTTTGATGCTGAATAATTAAAGATTTTCTTTAAAATATTAAAACCATTGGATCAATCCAATGGTTTTTTTGTGATTGAGTAATTCAGAAAATAAGAGAAATGTTCTTCGCATTGAATGCATTTCTGGTCTGCGGTCAGTTTGATAATGTAATGCGGGATGGGCCTGTTATCAGCTTAGTTTTCTGATATACAGCATCACAAACCATTCCCGAAAGATTATAAGTCTGGTTTTTAGGGACCATGACTACTCCGTTTTTCCCGGCCCCAATCGGAATCTTTTTAAAATAATTATTGCCACTGATGGTTAACACAATATTACACCGGGATTTATTTTCGATCATAAAAGACGTTGTGATGCTGTTGGGAGAATCATTTAACAGATCTGTCAGCACAGCGGCTGTTTCAGGCTTATAGGTCTTGCTGAGGTTCTGGTATTCTCGTTCTACCTGGGCTGCAGGAGAGGTGCTGCTACCGGTACTATACGTCCTTGTGACAGGTTTTCTTACAGGATACGTTCTCACGGGAGTATTTTTATTGCCACAGCCGTATGCTATTGCAGCGGCAATGATATAGAGACAAAAACTGAAATGCTTTTTCATAAACTTGCTTTATCAAGTAAATGTAAGCTTTTACTTTTTTATTTCAGCATGTGCGTTTCCGGATGGTGCAGGATTTTGGATCGTAAGTAGCAGGCTTGATGTAATATTTTTGCTGGAAGAGTATATAACATCGCATACATTGCTGGTAAGCTTATAATTTCCTTTGTTGATGACCATAAAATTATCGCCCTTTGCCGGAACGGCCAGATTATAAAAATCCTTTCCCTGGATTCTTAAAATCATATTACAGTCTGAGAGATTCCTGAACAGGATGATAACTTCCTTACTGCTTATATCCTGGTCAAAAAGCGTATTGAGAAGCTTTAGGGTCTTAGCGGTATGCCCTTGTGATGTTGCAGTGATCAGGCGCTTAAACTCTTCTGCTTCAGCAGAACCGGAATTTTTAATGGCATTGCCGGAGATTTCATACATCACAGGCCTGGCTTCCATAGGTTTGGCATCTTTCCTGCCTTTTGTCCATGCCGCATTCTTTAACGCAATGAGCTTAGGCTTCAGGATGCTTCTTCTGGGATCATCAGGATAGGTAGATGCAAGATATTTTTCAATCCTGCTGATGTCTGTTGTCGTCAGAATATCCTCGTTTTCCTTTCTGGCTTTGGTAGGGGAACAGGCTGCCAGTAAAGAAATGAGAACCATCAAAATTGTATTTTTCATCAAATGTTATTTCATCAGTGGATCCGGAATTTTATATAGGTTATGGTTTTGCCTTTCGATGAGAACAGTTCTTCGTAATATGTCCTGATGTCTCGCAGGTGTTCTGTTTTCGGATCGTATTCCGGAGCACCGTAAATATCATGGTGAGCCGTGATGATCTCATGTCCTGCACCCTGAAGATAACCCAATGTATATCCGTGAAGGAATTCGGAGTCGGTCTTTAAATGGATAATTCCGCCTGGCTTAAGAAATTTCTTATAACGTGCTAAAAAATCCGGGTGCGTCAATCTGTGTTTTGTACGCTTGTACTTGATCTGCGGATCCGGGAACGTGATCCAGATTTCATCCACTTCGTTTTCTGCAAAGAAATAATCTACAAGCTCAATCTGGGTTCTTAAGAAGGCAACATTATGCATATTGTTTTCCACTGCTTCCTTAGCACCGAACCAGAACCTTGCGCCTTTAATGTCTATTCCGATAAAGTTCTTTTCAGGAAAAGTCTTGGCAAGACCTACGGAATATTCTCCCTTCCCGCATCCCAGCTCCAGAACGATGGGATGGTCATTTTTAAAGAAATCAGTTCTCCATTTGCCCTTCAGGTCAAAGCCCTGTAAAGCTTCTTCCCGGGTTGGCTGGATGACATTCGGTAATATTTTATTTTCGGCAAACCTTGCTAATTTATTCTTTCCCATGATTGTATAAAAACCCTGCAAAAGTACTAAAATTTATGCACATATGGTCATTACCGATAGGTACAGGATTATTTTGAGGCTGATGTGCCGAGAGAAACCATCACGGGTTTCTGAATGGTTTTCTGGGAAGCATACTGAGCACCACATACGATACTGGTAAACAGGTAGTCACCTTTTTGCACTACTATGGAATTATCACTGCGGGCAGGGATAGGAAGCCTGTATTTAATGGTACCGATACCTTCCATCCGCATGATAATGTTACAGTCTGATTTATTTTCTATCAGGACAATACATTCTTTGCTCATCGGATCATTATCAAACAGGGAATTAAGGATCTTAACCGTTTTATTTTTGTGTTCTACCGGAGATACGGTCATCAGCATATTGAATTCTTCTGCTTCTGCATCCGGTATAGCCGCAGTACTCGCTGCTTCTGCCCCGGTAACAATGGCATTGCTGGGATTGCTGGGCGTGTATGCTACTGTAGGCTGTTTGGCAGCCAGCTCAGCTTTATACTTGGCGATCTGTTTCTGCCTAATGATCGCATTCATCTCATCAAAGGTAATTTTTGTGGACGGCCTTCTTTTGAGCATCGCCAGCCATTCCTGCATCTGTTTGACTTTCTGGTCGGCAGGATGGGCATTTTTGATATACTCCTTCATCATTTCCATTACCCGTGGCTTTAGGACAGACCTGCGGGGATCATCGGGATGGGCATCCCTGAGAAAGGCATTGATTTCGTAGATATTTTTGCTTTTTAAGATATCACTGTAGTCCTTGCCCTTTTTCTGGGCAGAAAGACCGGTAAACAGTACCGTGCTGAAGATTAAAATAAATTTTCTCATTCAGGTCAAATTTTAAGAGATTAAAAAGCCTTGTATTTTTGACCATAGTTTTAAAAGCAACAGTAATCAATGACAGTTTTACATCCCTTCGGTTGAACAAATTTAAAAAAATAATCTTTATGCCAGACAAGTTAACAGTAAATTACATGACAGGACATCAATTCATCAATTCAATACCCTTAAGGTTTACTGATCACTTCCTGAAGGTGAGAGTTCTTTAATCTCCGCTGATAGATCGGTATATATTTTTCGATAGGGACCTTTACGGCTTCAAAATTTCCCACCGATACATAAGGTTCAATATTTTCTGAAGTGTATACAAACTGAAGGAAATTGTCAATAAGATTCTCCGGTATTTTGAATTTAACAAAATAATCCTTGCCCAGATAGTTTTTAATCTGTGTAATGGAGGTATTCATTTTTTCGTAAGCCATATACCGCTGTTTTTTCTTTCTTTCCCCTGAAAGAATGTCATAGATGCTTTCCAGACTGAAAGTCAGTCCGCCATCCCTCAGTCCTGCCACAGGCAGCTGAGGCGGTGTACCGTCTCCTTTAGGTTCAGGCAGCCCGATGACTTTTTTAATGGCCAGTCCTTTATCTTCTTTTCTCAGTGCATTCACATCATATCTGAGGTTGCCGGTAGGTTTGAATCTGCTGATGACAACTTCCTGGATATCGTGGTAGGCAATTTTCAACTCAATCAGGTTCTTCTGATCCAGCATCTGTGGGGATAGTTTAACATCTTTCCTTTCCGTAACAATAGAGGTAAAGCGTATGACATCTCCCGGAGCAGCAGCTAGGGTAAAATTTCCGTTGTAATTGGTCAGAACGGTTTTCTGGGTGTTAAGATTTGTAACATATACCTGATTGAGATAGAAGACAGAATTGTCTTTCATAAAAACTTCTCCGGAAAATTGTTGCGCATTGATTTTGATCAGAAAAATCAGCAGCAGTAGGGTGATACACTTGTTCATATAATGTGGCAAAATTACACAGAAATCCATCAAGTTATATGCATTGAAAACTTTTACAACGGTTAAAGTTATATTAAACTTTTTCCGGTAAATGTTAACGTATGTTATGAGAATGCATACTGTTTACGGATTGATGCAAATTCCCGACCAATAAAGACTTATCTATGTTTTACCAGCAGCCAGCTGGTATATTTAACCGTGGTGGTTCCGCCAAGTTCCGTCCAGCTGATAAAGTACCAGTATGTTGCTGTATTTACAGGTCTTCCGCCCATATTGCCATCCCATGTATACCAGTTAGAAGGTGTGCCCCTGAAAACTTCTGCACCATACCGGTCAAAAATTCTGAATTCAAGGTTTTTATTGTTCATCAGGGCAGAATAGTCTATGTCATCATTAGTACCGTCACCATTAGGCGTGATGGTATTGATCAGGTTAATGATCACGAAGGTTCTTGTCACATCCTCGCAGCGTTTGGAATCCCTGACATACAACGTATGGTTTCCTCTCGGTACATTATTGAAAACGTTCGAACTCTGCCATGTCACTCCGTCCAGTGAATATTCATACGGAGGATTACCGCCGCTTGCGCCTACCGTTACTACCTGGCCATTGATTTCTATAGACGTAATTACCGGAAGCTGAGATTCGGTAACCGATACATGTTGCCGGTATACACATCCCTGATAGGTAAGGTCTACCCAATAATTTCCGGCAGGAACATTGGTGATAGACTGTGACGTCGCTCCTGTGCTCCAATGATAGCTTTCAAAATTTGGTCCTGCATCCAGGTTGGTCTTAGCTTTGGGGCAGATCACCTGGTCAGTGAGAAGATCGGATTTTTTAGGGATTTTAATGGTAACATTAATGGAAGCAATATTAGGGCAGACACCGGTTTTTTCAAATCTTACATATATAGTCTGTGATCCTGTCAGATTGATAGGATTGTTCAGCGGATTCACATCATTCTGTGCTTCCTGAAGACTTCCATGATAAGTTACTGTAACGGCGGGGTCTGTAGTAAACTGGCTGATATAAGACGAAAGGCTGACCTGTTTTATCCCATCCAGGTCATCATCACAGACACTTATGGACAGAGAGGTTTTCTGTAATGGAATTTTCGATCCTATCGTAAAATTCAGTGGTTTAATTACCGGTGCACATCCGTTCGGAGACTCTACCCGGATGTAAATCGTTGTCGCTGTCGTATAGCTCCAGGTATTGGGCAGGATATTATTATTGCCTGCTGTAGCGTCGCTAAGATTAGCATAATACCGGACATTGGTAAAATACGAAGGGTTGTTCAGGACAATAGCAGTAATGTCTGATAGTGTTATGGTAACGGTTCCGTCAAGGTTATCATCGCAAAATGCTCCTGTGTAGTTTTCTGTTACTACTGCCAGAGGGAAGAGGGTAAGGGTAATCTGGGCAATGCTTTTACAGTCCAGGTTATTTTTTACCACTGCATATATGATCGTACCGTTAGCGGCTGTGTACGCTGTAGGGGTTGTGATCAGTGCAGCTGGATTTTCGTTCTGTGCATCTGTTAATGTAGGGTAATAAGTAACGGTTGTCCCGGAACTGGAGGTGACATTGGCGGTAGTCAGGTTAAAAGTTCCCTGGCCATTGACTGTGCAGGCAGAGAGTGAAGCGTTGGTTACGGTTAGGACCTGAATATTGATGTTTACAGTAACCGTTTCACAATCCGGAAAGTCGATGTTATTACCGCAGAAAGTGTAGGTAAAAGTGTCGGTTCCGGTTGTTCCCGGATTATTTACGATGTAGGTGATAACACCTGTCGCTGGATTTACGGTAGCTGTTCCCAACGTTGGAGCTGTGGTAATCGCAGCTGTGGAAGGAACCGGAGTCTGTGTTGAACTGCTGAATGCCGGAGTTATGGTTTTGGAAGTACATACATCATAGATGGCAGTACTCTGTTTGGTGCAATTTAAGACCTTAAATTTTTCAGTGATCAGCGGGGCACAGCTTCCCATGGTTACCGAACAGGTATAATATCCGGATTGGGTAGGCGTGTAGGAAGATGATGTAGCCCCGGGGATGGGCGTATTGTTTACAAACCACTGGTACGTGTCGTAGATTATAGGGTCTACAGTAAGAACTATCCCCGGCGCACAATCGCCACCGGATTTCAGGATGACTGGCTGGGTAGGAAAGCCCGCAAAGAAACCGCCGTAACCCACAGCGTCTGTTCCTGCCGTAATTCCTGCTGTAATCGCTTTGGTTGAAGTAATCGTAAGTGTCCCTGTTACATTGGGGATTCCGTAGGTAACCCAATTATTGGTTCCTGTCATATCAAAGGGACCTGTAGAAACAGGAGGTACGGCACCATTGACGTTAACGACAGCGCCTCTTTCGGTGATCAGGTTCAGCTTAGTGGGAATATTCAGGATACCAGAAGGGTTATTGATAGAGTAGACAAAATTTTCATTGATCAGTCCCAATTCGTCAATCTTCTTGGGCAGGTAACAGTTGAGCGCAGGAATAAAATTAAAGCCGCCGGTGGCCACTTCATTGGAAGGATTGGAATCGCCAGCCAGGATCTGATACACATAAGCATTTTTGGAGGTCCTGATGTACAGGTTGTAGTGACTGCTGCCGTGAAGCTGGTATTTTGAATCCGGGACAACAAAATACTGCCCCGTATTTAAAGTGGTCAGCGCAACCGTTTCGTTATTGACGAATATTTGGGTATTATCTTCTGTAGCAATGATGATGGCACCTTCCATATTGGAGCCTATACTTCCGTTTCCTTTTACCAGGGCAAATTCATTCCCCAGCCTTTCCACAGGGACGGACTGGTCCATCAGGATGTCCGAATTGTTCTGGAAACTTCCTGCATATTGACCGTTAAAATTTCCGTTCGTAATATTGACCGGCTTGGTGGAAGTAATATGCGCTCCGATAAAGCCATTGAAATTTCCTGCAATAGTACCAATACCGTCTATAATGTAAGACTGGCCTTTATTCAAAGTAAATGTAAGCGTGGGATTGGTTGCTCCGGTTGTTCCGTTGGAAAACTGAACCGTATTTTTATAGCCGGTTATGGTTACCGTGGTATTGTCCTCCGTTGCCAGCACGCTGGTCATAAAATTCAGGATCTGGTTGTTTACGCTGATAGGAGCAGTAGCTACATAGAAATTTTTACCGGTAGAAGGAATTCCTTTGGATGTAATGATTTCGGCATGATTCATAACAGAAAACCGGAGGTTGGCGTAAAAAGGAAACTCCGCTTTCAGATACAGTCCTTTTGTTGTAGGAGTAAAAAGGTCCGTCTGTAAAGTAGTAATGATATAATTCCTGAGTACGTCAAATTTCTGAGGATTGTTTTTACTGATTGTTACCGTACCGATTAGGATATTATTGTTATAAATGCTTACCGGAAACGGTGTTGTTCTGTTGGTGGACAGGTACAGTCTCTGGTAAGGATTCGTCGCTGTAGTCCTGTCTACCATAGGTGCAAACCAGTGTTCCCTGTCCAGCTGGGCAAAAGTACAGATGAAAACAAAAAACAGGAATATAAAAGATAGAATTTTCTTCATTCAGTGACCGCTTTTGTCACAAATTTAATAATAAAAACGGTTGATCGCCTGAAAAATAATAAAAAACCGCGGTAGGTATACCGCGGTTTTTAAAAGTAAGGGGAATATTTTCAATCCCTGTTTTTCACCATGATCCATCCGGTGTATTTTACAGGTGTCTTTTTGTCATTATTTTCATTCCAGCTGATGTCAAACCAGTAGTTTCCGGTAGATACCTTCTTTTGTCCGTTGATGTGCCCGTTCCATTGGTATCCGTTGGTTTTATTGCCCTCGTGGATTTTGGTTCCGTAACGGTCATAGATGCTGAACTTGAAATTCGGTTTATGCGCCAGTGCCGAATAATCCAGGATATCGTTGATACCATCGCTGTTAGGGGTAATCACATTAATAAGATTAGGAACTGTGATGGTTACATGGATGGGCTCACAGTCATAGGCATCTTTTACATACACGGTTCCATCTCCTCGCGGTACTTCGTTAAAAACATTAGACTGCTGCCAGTGGATATTATCCAGTGAGTATTGGTATGGTGCAGTACCGCCTACAGTATATACCGTGACGGTGCTATTGCTGATTTCTATATTTGAAATCACAGGCTGCTCTGAAGCATATACTTTGACCGTCTGAACAGCTACACAGTCTCCGGTTTTAAGCTTTACCCAGTAAGTTCCTACGCCCACATTACTTATGGAAGATGTTGTGGCCCCTGTGCTCCATTCATAGGCAGCAAACCCTGTACCTGCATCCAACGTCGTTTTGTCTTCTATGCAAATAATTTTATCCATAAGCACACTGGAGGTTACCGGAGGGAGAACCACAAGGGTAACTTCAGCGACCCTGTAACAGCCATTGGCATTGATCACTTTGACATATACGACTCCATTAGGAGCAATATAGTTGGCCGGATTGCCGATCTCATTGGTCCCATTAACGGCGTCTGTAGGAGATGGATAATATTTTTTGGTGATGCCGTTTTCAGTAGTTACTCCTGCAGCGGTAAGATTGAACAATGCCGTAGCCGGATTGCTTTCTATAAAGCATGACCTTAGCGTAGCATTGTTGACAACAGGGCTTTTGGAAACGGTAAGGGTTAAGGTCACCTGTTCACAGTCGACAAACTCAGGGGCATTGCCGCAGAATTTATACACAAATGTATCATTTCCGAAATAACCGAAATTCGGTATATAAGTGATGACGCCATTAGGATCAATGCTAGCTGTCCCGTTTGCAGGAGGAGTTACGATGGTTACCGATCCTGGCACATAGGTTTGTGTAGAATTTGTGAAATCAGGAACGATTGTTTGATATCCTTCACATACCGTCATAGACTTATTCGTTTTCTGGAGGCAGGTAAATACCTTATATACCGGCGTAATGGCGGGCGGGCAGGATCCTACCGTAATTTTAACGGTATAATTCCCTGCGACTGTCGGCGTGTAAGTATTACCGGTTGCCCCGGAAATAGGGTTTCCGTTCAGGTACCATTGGTAGGTATCATAACTGTCATCCACTTCCAGCTTAATTCCGGGAATACAATCTCCGGTTTGTTTAGAGATTAACGGAATAGAGGAGAACCCGGCAAAATATCCGCCATATCCTGCAGTGCTGTAACCGCCGTTGACTCCTGCTGTTACAGCTTTTGTGGAAGTAATGGTTACATTTCCTGTAATTCCCTGCATGGCATATGTCACCCATTGAGTATTTCCCGTAAGAGGAAAAGGCCCTTGGGCCGCTGTAGGTGTAACACCGTTTACAGTTACTGCTGCACCGGCTTCTGTAAGAATGTTGAGCTTTAATGTTACATTGCCGTTGTATGAAGGCATTTCGTTGATCTTTCCTATTTCATCGATTTTTCTGGGAAGGAAGCAGTTTAATGGTGGAATATAATTATATCCTCCGGTATTATTGGCAGAGCCCGCTCCTATAAGCTGATATAGATATACATTCTTTGTGGTACGGATGTATATATTGGAGTGACCTCCTGCCTGTGTAGCATATGCATTGGCTAGAATACGGTAGTATTCGCCTTCATCAATCGTGGCGATAGGGGTTGTGGAATTGTTGATATAAATCCCTGTATTATTTTCCGTAGCAATAATGATCCCGCCTTCCATATTGCTGGGGCTCGTAGATATGCTTTTTACCATGGCAAATTCGTTACCCAGACGCTGGGTCGGGACAGACTGGTCCATAATAAGGTCCGAGCCGTCACTGGAAGTGGTTGTTGCATAAAATCCGTTGGAATTACCATTAGTAACAGATATAGGTTTATCGGCAACAATTTTAGCACCAATGAAACCTTCCCGGTTGGCAATTACATTTCCCAGGCCGGCTAAGATATACGATTGCCCTTTATTAAGGGTAATAGTAAACGTAAGCGGTGTAGGTTGGGATACATTGATAAACTGTATATTAGGATCATACCCGGAAACGGTTACTGTCGTATTGTCTTCTGTAGCCATGATCCCTGTAGTGAAATTATTCGAAGAGGAGCTTACGGTCATGGGTGTCGCAGCAGCATAAAACTGTGTTCCGATGCCTGCTTTACCCTTGGAAGTAATAATCTCGCCATGAGAAGAGTTATAAATCCTGAGGGATGCAAAATAAGGTCTATCCCCTTTTGTATATACCCCGAGATTAGTAGGTACTGCAGCGCTTGAAGAAGCTATTGTCCGTATGTACTGAGCCCCTAATGAAAACATCTGAGGATTTCCCTTGCTTATGTTTACCGTTCCTATTACAGCATTATTGCTGTAAATCTTTACTTCAAACGGTGTGGTGGAGTCTGTAGAGAAGTACAGTCCATGGATGTAATTGGTTGAAGAGGTAGACGAGCTGTCATAATAGGGAGCAAACCAATGGTCAGTATCCCTTTGGGCAAAAAGTATATTAGCAGTAAAAAAAATACATAGAAAAGTGAATAAAAATTTTTTCATAGGCTGGAATTAGGATTTGTATTGTATTTGATAATTTACGTATAGTAATAAAAACCACGATTGGTGTAATCGTGGTTTTTATTTTAGTGGTTATTCTATGTTTTTCACCAGGATCCATCCGGTATATTTCACCGGAGTTTTCTGTTTATTCGGTTCAGTCCAGTTAATGTGATACCAATAGGTTCCGGTAGAGATCTTTTTCCCGAAATGCTTACCGTCCCACTTGTAATTATTGAACCGGTCTCCGGTAAATATTTTATTACCGTATCGGTCATAGATTACAAAAGAAAGGTTGTCCTTGTAGCCGAGCTCACTATAATCAATATAATCATTTTTGTTATCCCCATTCGGAGTAATGACATTGATGAGGTTCGGTACTGTTATTTCAACGGAAATCGGAGTAGTACAGTCATAGGCATCTTTAACATGGAAGGTATGCTGACCTCGGGTAAGCCCAGTGAAAACATTGGATTCCTGCCATGTGGTCATATTGTCTACGGAATATTTATACGGTGCTTTTCCGCCCGTTACTATTACAGTAGCTGTGTTGTTGGAAATTTCTATTTCCTTGATTACCGGATCTTCAGCTTTTCTGATATTGACAGTCTGCTTAACGAAGCAACCGTTATCTTTAAGGATAACCCAGTACGTACCTACAGGAACGCCCTGAATTGCCTGCGTTGTCGCACCCGTACTCCACTGATAAGACTGGTAGCCGGGACCTGCGTCTATGGTTGTCCTGTCATCGATACAAATGTACTGGTCTACCAGTAACGCGGATCTTTTAGGAGGAATGACGTGAAGGTTGATTTTTGCAATTGAATAACAGCCATTGGAATTAATAACCCTTACATACAGTACTCCGTCCGTAGATAGATAGCTGTTAAGGTTGTTCATGATGACATTAGTCCCGTTGCTTGCATCAGTAAATGTCGGATAAAACATTTTAGTTACAGGAGTTTCTGCAGTAACATTGGCTGTAGTTAAATTAAATACGGCCATGTTTTCTTTATTCTCTACAAAACATTCATTTAGAGTAGCCTCATAAACTACAGGGGAAGGCAGGAATGCAAGAGTGATTTTGGCAACGCCTGTACAGCCCTCATTGGTAGTTACTTTTACGTAAACAAACCCTTCTGCCGAAAAATAATGATCCGGATTGCTGATTTCAATTGATGCATTGAGGTCATTGAGGGTCTTGTAGAACTTTTTGGTTACAGGAGTATAATTGGTAACATCTGCTGCTGTAAGGTCAAAATAGCCATTTCCGCTGTACTGACAGGCTTTCACTGTTGCATCGTTCAGGGTAAATGGTACTACATTCAGGTTCAGGGTCACTTGTTCGCATTCTATGAATTCAGGTGCATTACCGCAGAATTTATACACGATCTGGTCCGGACCTAGATATCCTGCCTGCGGAATATAGGTAATGGCCCCTGTTGATGCATTTATGGATGCTGTTCCATGAGTAGGATAAGTAATAATGGTTACGGTTCCTGGAACGGGAGTTTGTGAAGTTGTATAAGAGAATGCCGGGTTGATCACTTTGGTAGCACATGCATTCAGTGACGTTGTCGTTTGCTTAAGGCAGGCAAACACTTTGTAAACAGGAGTGGTTACAGGCGGGCATGTTCCCATTGTTACTTTTACGGTGTAATTACCGGCTACGGTAGGTACATACGTATTATTGGTGGCTCCGTTAATTGGAACTCCATTCAGGGACCACTGATAGGTTTCATAGCTATCATCTACTTCCAGGGTGATGCCCGGAATACAGTCTCCGTTTTTCTTGGCAATAACAGGGATAGATGAGAACCCTGCAAAATAACCTCCGTATCCTGCGGTACTGTATCCTCCGTTAATTCCTGCAGTTACCGCTTTGGTAGACGTGATGGTTACATTTCCGGTGATTCCCTCAATAGCATAGGTTTGCCACTGGGTATTCCCGGTTAAAGGATATGGTCCCTGTGCAGCGGTCGGTGCTATACCGTTAACCAGAACCGAAGCTCCGGCTTCCGTAAGGATATTCAGTTTCAGGCTGATTGCACTGGTAATATTCGGCATTTCGTTGATCTTTCCGATTTCATCAATTTTTCTCGGTAAGAAACAGTTCAGAGGCGGAATATAGTTGAAGCCGCAGGTAGCATTACTGTCACCTACAGCAACCAGCTGATAAAGATATACGTTATGGGATGTGGAAATGAACATATTGGCATGGGTGCCGGCTCCGGGCTGCGTGATATAATTCGTTTCATTGATCCTATAGAACTGGCCCGCATTAATGGTTGCGATAGCAGTAGTAGATCCGTTCAGGAATATTTGCGTATTGTCTTCTGTAGCAATAACAATTCCCCCCTCCATATTCTCACTGGGTACAGTGGATTTGGTTTTAACCATTGCGAAGGTATTGCCAAGTCTTTCTACGGGTACTGACTGATCGAGAACTGCATCAGAGCCGTCTGAAGAACCTAATCCGAAATTACCGTTGCAGCTACCGTTGGTTAGCGAAACAGGTTTTGTAGCTACGATTTTGGCTCCCATAAATCCGGATAGATTGGGACTCGCTGTTCCTGGACCGGCCAATATGTAAGATTGTCCTTTGTTTAACGTAAAAGTCTGGGTATTTCCTCCCGGAGATCCTCCGAAAAAGGTTAATCCCGGGTTATTCCAGGTTACCGTAACAGACGTATTGTCTTCTGTTGCCAAAATACCGGCAGTAAAGTTGTATAATGTACTTGTGCTGGTATTAGGGCTGGTAGCGACATAAAACTCTTTACCAATACCGGCTTTTCCTTTACTGGTAATAATTTCTCCGTGGGCAAGCTGTGCCAGCCTTAAACTGCAGTAAAAAGGTTTGTCTGCATTAAGATAAAGCCCTTTGTTAATAACGGTAAGAGCATTTGTAGCAGTAGAGGCCAAAATAAGGGTGTTGTTAACCGTATATGTTGCTGGGCTTCCTTTACTTATGGTTACTGCGGCAATCTGGTTATTATTGCTGTAAATCTTTACTTCAAACGGTGTGGTTGAATCTGTAGATAAATATAAAGCATTGGTGTACCCTCCAGACGAATCATAGTAAGGGGCAATCCAGTGCTCAGTATCCCTCTGTCCGAACAGGGGCAAAGCCGTAAAGAAAATTAAGATCAAGCTTAGTAGAAATCTTTTCATGAAATGAAATGTTAGGATTCCTACAAAATTAAAATAATATTTGAAATATATTTAATTATATGTTAACAAATTTAAAAATTATTCACGATTTTTAATTAATAGCCATCCTGAATATGAAACCGGCAATTTAGTGTCAGGTTCTATCCATTTCAGAATATACCAGTAAGTGCCGGTGGATAAAGGCCTGCCTCCGGATTTACCGTCCCAGACATAATTCTTACCCGAAGATTTGTAGACCGGGGCACCGTAGCGGTCCACCACCTCTATAGAGACATTTTGTTTGATCATCAGATCCGAATAATTCAGGACGTCATTTATGCCGTCGCCATTCGGGGTGATAGCATTGACAAGGTTTAGTACCAGAAATTCCTTAATCACCGGTGAGCATCCGTCTGATCCCAGGACATAAGCCGTATGAAGTCCTCTGGATAAGCCGGTAAACACATTAGAAGTCTGGTAATCTATACCATTCAGGGAATACTGGTATGGTGAGGTTCCTCCGGAAACATAAACTGTCGCATTGAATCCGGAAACATCAATTTTGTTGATAATCGGAGCCTGTGCGGTGAGTATGCTAACCTGTTGACGGTAAGTGCACCCATTAAAACCAAGATCTACATAATAGTTTCCGGCTCCTGCAGTTATCGTCTGTGTAGTGGCTCCGGTACTCCATGCATAGGAACTGAATCCGCTTCCCGCATCCAACACAGCCTGATCGTTGGCGCAGACAACCCTATCGTGGAGGGTATCAGATTTTTTCGGTCTTTTCAGGTTGATATTGATAACTGCCGTATTAGGACATTCGGTAGAACTTACCACCCTTATGAAGAAGGTTGACGCGGTAGTAATGATTTGTGACGCGGGAATTGCATTCGTTCCTGCCTGTGCATTGGCCAGTGAAGAGTAGAAGGTCAGTGTTGCTGCAGGATTGGCAGTAAGTAAATTTTTATAATCGTTAAGATTCACATTTTCAGATCCATTCAGGTCATTGTCACAGATGTCAGTAGTTGCTGTATTGGTAAGCAGAGCAATCTTATTCCCGATACTGAAATTAATCTGTCCGAAAGCAGGAGGGCAGCTGTTATTGCTGTCGGCGCGTACGTATACGGTAGTATTTGCAGTGAATGTCCAGTTGGTGGGTAATGTATTATTATTACCGGCATTGGCATCGGCTTGGGTGAGATAGTATCGTACCGTAAAGTTGCCTGAGTTGGCAACGATCTGTGGTGTAACAGTAGCAAAATTAACACTGATGATCCCGTCAAAATTATCATCACAGAGTATTCCGTTAAAAGCGGATGTATTTACACTTGGTCCCGGGTTGGCAGTGAGCGAAATCGGAGTCGTTTTCGAGCAGCCGTACTGCGATGTTACATTGGCATATACCGTTCCGGTAGGTCCGCTGTAGGCGGAAGGTGTTGCAATAGGCCCGGTAAGATTGGAATTCGTGAAATAAGTGGTTGTAGTTCCTGTATCAGGAGAAGAGGTTAGGGAAGTCAAGTCAAACGTTCCGTTACCATTAGATGCAGAACATGCGGTCAGGGCCAGTCCGGTGTTTACCTGTAGCACATCAATATTAATGATGATTTTAAAATATTCGAAATCAAAGGGGTTTGCGTTACCCTGAATATAATAGATAAAGCTATCGGTAGTGTCTGTAGTAAGGCCGGGATTCGGGGTATAGGTAATCTGACCGCTGGCAGGATCCACTGCAGCTGTCCCGGAAACAGGAGCCGAGATAATGGCCGTATTGGTGGGAACAATGGCTTGTGTTGAATTGGTAAAAGCCGGTGAGATCGTTTTAGTACCGCAAGACCCTATATTGTAGGTTGTCGTGGTGATGGGTGGGCACAAGGTATATTGGTAAGGATTCGTCATCCTGGATTCACAGTTGTTTTTGGTCACAAGGCAGGTATAGGTTCCGGCGCCATACAACTCAGGATTAACAGAATATGATGTGGCTCCCGGAATAGGATTTCCATTGAGGTACCATTGATATCCGTCATAGGTATTATCTACCTGCAACAGTATGCCAGCATAACAGTCTCCGGTTTTGGTAATGGCCGGAACTGAAGAAAATCCGGCAAAATATCCCCCAAATCCTACCGCGCCGCTTCCCGCAGCGATACCTGCAGTTACTGATTTCGTGGAATTTACGGTGATATTTCCGGATACATTCGGAACAGAATAGGTAACCCAGTTAGGGTTTCCCGTTACCGAATAAGGTCCGTTGGCAGAAGCTATAGGATTTCCGTTCAGCGTTACCGTTGCGCCGGTCTGTGTGATGATATTAAGCTTGGTATTGAATGTGGAGCTTCCTATTTTATTGATAAATCCAATTTCATCAATCTTATTAGGCATGAAGCAGCTGAGGGGAGGGATAAAATTCATGCCCCCGGTAGCATATTCATTGGCTGAAGAACTGGCTGCAATTCCGGCAAGCAACTGATATACATAAATATTTTTTGAAGCCGAAATACTCATGTTAAAATTGTTGTTCCCCTGATTAATATAGCTGGTTGTAGGAACCATGTAATACTGGCCGGCGTTCAGCGAAATGCCGGTATTCACTCCGTTAATTGTCAGTGCGGTATTATTTTCTGTAGCAATGATCAGCGCGGTTTCCATGCCTGTTGCAATGGTTCCGTTGCCTTTTACCACTACAAAATCTTTCCCGAGTTTTTCTACCGGGACAGACTGATCCATCAATATATCATTATTGGTGAAATTCTGATTGGTATAAATACCATTGAAGTTTCCGTTCGTTACAGAAACAGGTTTGTCAGATTCAATTTTAGCACCTACAAGACCGGTGAGGTTGTAGGGCGAATCAATGCTTTTCACATCCATCGTGTACGATTGCCCCCTGTTGAGGACGAAAATCTTGGTAGGTGTGGAGCTGCCGTCGGAAAATACAACATTAGGATCGTATCCGGAAACTACAACTGAAGTATTGTCTTCTGTCGCCGTTATGCCGATGGTAGAATTAACGTAATCTTCAGATGCGGTATTAGGGGCCATGGCAGCATAGAATTTTTTCCCAAGTCCCGCCAACCCTTTTGATGTAATAATTTCAGCGTGGTTGGGGACGGAAAAACGGTAATTGGCAAAGAATTTTTTAGATCCTTTCACATACATTCCCATAGAAGTGGGCGTAAACAGGTCGCCCTGATTGGTCACCATTAAGAAATAAGCAGGAATGCTTACCTGAACGGGATTTCCTTTGCTTACCTGAACCGTATTATAAAGTATATTATTATTGTAAATCTGTACAGAGAACGGAGTGGTTTCGTTGGTAGAAAGATAGAGGTAACTCTGCAGTCCTGTGATGCCGGATCTTACAGCCATAGGGGCAAACCAGTGTTCCGTATCCAGTTGTGCATGAGCAGATATGCAAAAAATCGCAAAAATAATTGATAGAAATTTTTTCATACTTTAAAATAGGGCTGCAAATGTAAGCATTAATGACGAAAATTTCCTGAAAGATATTAAGATGTATTAAATATTATGTCCATTTGTTGAATATTTAATATTATTTTAATTTTAATACCAGTGTTATAGCAAATAAAAATCCCGGTGAGTCATTCACCGGGATCAAGTATATTTTTAAAGAAAGGATTAAGACAAGCTTACTCTTACGAATCCTGTAACTTTTAAATCTCCGTTGGCAGATTTTACATAGTCAGCAACAGACATGCTGCTGTCTTTAATAAAATCCTGGTGTACCAAAGTATTGTCTTTGTAGAATCTCTGCATTTTACCTTTAAGAATGTTATCGATAATGTTTGCAGGCTTACCTTCTTCCGTAAGTTTATGTCTTTCGATTTCCAATTCTTTGTCGATTGTAGCCTGAGAAACCGCATTCTCGTCAAGAGCGATAGGGTTCATCGCAGCTACCTGCATAGAAACTGTTTTCGCTACTTCATCAGCACCGTCTACCTTAGCAGAAAGTGAAGTGATGGCAGCAATTTTGTTCCCTGCATGGATATAAGCACCTAAGAAAGGCCCTTCAAGTCTTTCGAAAGCACCGATCTCAATTTTTTCACCGATAACACCGGTTTGCTCTACCAATTTGTCAGCCACTGTAATTCCGTGGAAATCTGTTGCTAAAAGCTCTTCTTTAGAAGCAGCGAAGATAGCCATTTCAGCCAATTCATAAGCCAGTTCGATGAACGCTTCATTTTTAGCAACGAAGTCAGTTTCGCAGTTAAGAGAAATGATAGCACCTAAAGTGTTGTCTTCATTTACTCTTGCGATTACCGCTCCTTCGGTAGATTCTCTGTCAGCTCTGTTAGCAGCCACTTTCTGACCTTTTTTTCTTAGGATCTCGATTGCTTTTTCGAAGTCTCCTTCAGCTTCCACTAAAGCTTTTTTGCAGTCCATCATTCCTGCACCTGTCGTGTTTCTCAATTTTGCTACGTCTGCAGCAGCTGGTGTATAAGACATAATATCTGTTATTTTTTTGTTGTAAAGTTATTATAGATTTTTTAGCCTAATTTTAGAGCTGTGCAAAGATAATGATTTTAATGATAAACTAAAAAACGACTTTTTGCGTTATTTGATTATTTAATAATATTTTATATTTCATTCATGAAAAAAATCTTCCTCCTTATATTCTTGTGCCTTTTTACACTGGGGTTTTCGCAAAAAAAGAAAAAGGCAACAAAATCTAAAGCCATTGTTGAAAAAGAGACAGTCATCATCTATACGGAAAGCGATGCGGAAAATACCAAGGAAGCAAGGGTTATTGCCGGATTCCTGAAACAGAATCCCGGTCATGCCAAGACCGATTATTTTAAGAGGAAGCTTATTGCAATCATTACAGCAGATAATTCCCCTGAGGCGAAGCCCGTTATCAAGCCGCTCAGCAAAAATGAAATTGCGAAAATCACCAACAACAGTGAGCTGAACAGCTCAAAAACACTGGCTTCTAATACCAAGGCGGGTTCATCTGGTACAGCAAGGACGGTTAATTATGCATCGGTGGGAAGTACCTCCAAAAAAGCCGGGCCCAGCGAAAAAGATAAAAAGACAGCTTCCATGCTGACGCATCTTTTTAATAATGATCCTATGGATAGAGAAGCTTACATCAATATAAAAAACAGGTCTAAATGTAATCTTATCGTAAAGATCAGCGGTTTAAAATATTACAATCTGGAAGTTCCGGCCAATGGGCAGAACTACCTTTTGGTAGAGAAGGGAGAATATGTACTGACCACTATGGTGTGTGATGCCAAATATTCTTCCCTGAAAAAAATCAATAAGGATATTGAGATTGAGCTCAACTTAAGAGATTAGCAGAAAATAATTCGTGTATAAATAATTGGTAAAGAAAAAGGTTAAGAAGAGTATTCTTAACCTTTTTCGATTTTTATCCTTTAAATTGCCCCATGGCAATGAATTTTTCCTGTCTTTGGGTTTCCAGTTCCTGTCCGGTAAACTTTGAGAAAGCCTTAATATTCTGCAGAATGGAGTTTTTCAGATTTAAGAACGTTGTTTCCGGATCATAATGGGCACCTCCCAGAGGCTCCTGAATAATTCCGTCAATGAATTTTTCCCTTAATGCATCAGCCGGAGTGAGGTTAAGTGCATTGGCTGCATCTTCCTTATGGTCCCAGTTCCTCCACAGAATGGAAGAACAGCTTTCCGGTGCAATTACAGTGTACCAGGTGTTTTCAAGCATATACACTTTGTTTCCCACACCTATTCCCAACGCTCCGCCGCTGGCTCCTTCACCAATCACGTAAGTGAAGATAGGGGTTTTCAGCTGTACCATCTCAAAAATGTTTCTGGCAATCGCTTCTCCTTGGCCTCTTTCCTCTGCTTCAAGTCCCGGATAAGCTCCCGGGGTATCCACTAAAGTTACTACAGGAATATTGAATTTCTCAGCAAGCTTCATCAGTCGTAAAGCCTTTCTGTAACCTTCAGGGTTGGGCATTCCGAACCTTCTGTGCTGTCTTTCTTTGGTGGTTCTTCCTTTTTGGGTTCCGATGATCATTACCTTATGGCCATCCAGAGTTGCCAATCCACCAATCATAGCCGGGTCATCAGCAAAATTACGGTCTCCGTGAAGTTCAAGGAAACTGCCTTTGTCGGTCATCCCGTTGATATAATCCAAAGTATACGGACGGTCTGGATGGCGGGATAACTGTACTCTTTGCCAAGGCGTGAGGTTGCCATAGATTTCTTTTTTCTTTTCTATGATTTTATCCTCTATCTGGCTACATGCTAATTTTACATCAACACCACTTTCTTCTCCTACCAAAGAACAGGTCTGATATTGATCCATCAATTCTTTAATAGGCAGCTCGAAACTTAAATATTCCATTCTTGAAGTAAATTAAATCTTTCAAATTTATGAAAAATTATGAAACTGACCGCTTAAAAATAATCTTTACAGGTCTTTAGCCTGTATAATTTTCTTAATATTAAAGGATATAATCCTTTTACGGCACTCAGGTCAGGTTTGATTATTTTAATTGCTCAACAGCCGTTTTGATTCTGGCTAAACTTTCTTCTTTACCAATGATTTCCAGGATATCCGGAACATCAGGTCCCTTCAGCTCACCTACCAGTACAAGGCGGAGAGGCATCATCACTTTTCCCATCCCCAATCCTTTGCTTTCTGCAAAATCATGGATGGTTTGCTTTACGGCTTCTGCGTTGAAATCTGAACCTTCAAGCCTTTCTGCAAGTTCACTTAAAACAGAAGAGGTCTCATCGTTCCAGGCTTTCTTCAGCGCTTTTTCATCATAGGAAGCCGGCGCTTCAAAGAAGAATTTTCCATTCTCATAAATATCTTTCGGGAACGTAGCCCTTTCTTTCATGAGACGGATCACTTTAAGAAGTTTGTCATCCGAAGCACCTCCAAAATCAAAGCCTGACATTTTCAGGATCTGAAGCAACTCTTCATCCGGTTTTGCCTGCATATATTGATGGTTGAACCATTCCGCTTTTTCTTTACTGAAACGGGCTCCTGCTTTATGAACTTTATACAGGTCAAATTCTCTGGTCATTTCTTCCAGCGACAGGATTTCCTTGTCATCCACCGGTGACCAGCCTAGCAATGCGACCATATTGATGAATGCTTCAGGTAAATATCCGTTTTCTCTGTATCCTTTAGACACCATTCCGGTTGCCGGATCTTTGAAGTCCAGCGGGAATACAGGGAATCCGAACTTATCGCCATCTCTTTTGCTCAGTTTGCCTTTACCTTCCGGTTTTAAGATAAGAGAAAGGTGGGCAAATTTCGGAGCGGTCCATCCCATAGCTTCATATAATAATGTATGCAGTCCTAATGAAGGCAGCCACTCTTCGCCACGGATAACATGGGTAATTTCCATTTCATGGTCATCGATAATATTGGCAAAATGATACGTAGGCATCCCGTCATTTTTTACGAGTACCTTATCGTCCAGCGTATCGGTATTCACCGAGAAATTCCCCCGGATAATATCTTCAAGGTTAAGCGTTCTGTCCACGGGCATCCTGAACCGTACCACATATGGAGTCTTATTGTCCAGTAGTTTTTGAACTTCCTCTTCAGAAAGTGCAATGCTATTCTTTAAGCGGTTCCTGGTTTTGTTATCGTATGAAAAAACGTCTCCACGGGCTTCAAATTCGGTACGGATGGCATCCAGTTCTTCCGGAGTGTCAAAAGCAAGGTAAGCATAATCCGTTTTCAGGATCTGCTCTGTATAGCGGTCATAGATATCCCTTCTTTCAGATTGTCTGTAAGGTGCGAATTTTCCTCCTTTTTTAGGGCTTTCGTCAGGAATGATGCCACACCATTCCAGGGCTTCCTCAATATATTCTTCAGCACCCTCCACATATCTCGCGGTATCGGTATCTTCAATTCTCAGTACAAATTCACCCCCCTGGTTTTTAGCAAAAAGATAATCATATAATGCAGTTCTTACGCCTCCCAAATGCAATGGTCCCGTAGGACTTGGAGCAAAACGTACTCTTACTTTCTCCATTTCAATTTAAATTTCTGCAAATTTAGGCAAAGGAAATGAATTGCTGTGTAATAAAGAGGCTATTCTATTTCTGATTATTTCAATTTTTATTCGTGTGCCTACAGCTATAAAATTGAATGAATACCAGGTTTTTTATCTTTAAACCATCTTCATATTTCCTTATTAAATATAAAACTCATTGTATATATCTGTAATCTTATTTATACTTTTGTACAAATAAAAAATACATTTTATGCTAGAAATCGGAGAAAGGCCTTGGGGTAAATATTATGTGTTGGCAGACGAGCCGAATTATAAACTGAAAAGGATTGAGGTAAATCCTGGACAGAAATTATCGTATCAGTACCATCATAAAAGACAGGAACAATGGACTGTTATTGAAGGAAGTGCTACGGTAGTCCTTGAAGACCAGGAAATTAATTTAGAATATGGAGAGAGCATATTCATTCCTCTTGGTGCCAGACACCGTATGATGAATCTTTCTGACCAGCCGGTTGTTTTTATCGAGGTCCAGACAGGTACCTATTTTGGTGAGGATGATATCGTCCGGGTAGAAGATGAGTACGACAGGAAATAGTTTATTAGGTATTTTTTTCTGCTGATATTTAGAATATTTATATTAAAAGGTAACGATTTAATTGTTACCTTTTATGTTATTTATAGATAAGGGTTATGTTTATCTGTTATAGTAAAGAAAATATTTATTATTCTTTTTTGAAAGAAAATACTACTTAGAGATTATATCTTTCCAAATTTCCATGGTATCTTTAGTTTCGTGCTCAAGACTGTAATTTTCCAATATAAACTCAGATGCTGCCTTGCCTTTTTCAAGTATTTCTTTGGGGTTGACTTCATATATTTTAATAGCTTCTTCAATTTTTTTAACAAATTCAATAATATTTCCATCTTCAACATGTCTAGAAAAATCTTTTTTAAAATATTCTTTACCACCTTGTCCTGTGTATCCAATTACATAGCACCCACATGCCATTGCTTCAACAGGTGGCAAACCAAATCCCTCCTTATGGTTAAAACTTAAGAAAATTATACTTTTTTTCATAATTTCTGCCACTTCAGTTTCTGTTTTATTGTCGATAGAAACAAGATTCCAATTCTTCAAAACGTTTCTTCCATGTAAGATATTAATGACCTGATTTACATCATCGCTGAGTTTTCTAGGCATAAAACAAATTTGCCTCTCTTTATTAGGGTAATAATTAAATATTAAATTATCTATACCAAGCCGCATTTTATATATTTTTAATTGAGGAAATGAATAATTCATATATTTCTGAGCATCATCTGAAGCTACAATAGTGGCCAATGTTTTTGGATGATTATAAATATTTGATGAATAATCGGTATAAATTGAAAAATAACTAAATGTGTAATAACAATTTTGATTAAATATTACCTTAGATATTTCTGGCTCGATTTTGTAAATTTCAGGGCCATAGATTTCAGGAAAAATAAGAATAGAGTTTTTTTCAATGCTTTTACTTTGTAGTTTTAAAATGCTTATGATCAATTTTCTTATAAAATTTAATTTTTTGCCTTTATATGAGTATTTGATTTGTTTAAATAAGCTGGGACTGTATAATATGGGAACATTCACATTAAACCATTTTTCACGTTTCCCTATTTTTTTATGTAAAATATAGGCATCAAATCCATTGTTATTTAATATCTGAACCTGACGATAGATTTGTTTGACGCCACCGCTAGCAAATTTGTTATTTGGACAAATAAAATATAGTTTAGTTTTCATTATATGATAATATAGTTCTTATCCAGTTCTTAATGTGATACTTTTCTTTAATTTTTTCTGTAGGCTGTTGATATTCGCTTTGTAAAAAAGAAAGTGGTATTGTAATATTTTTTACATCATCGATAACAAGAATATTATTTGGATTATAAAAATCATAATTAATAATTTCTTTATTCGTGGTAATTATTTTTTTTTGCAATCCAATAGCTTCAAATGGCCTAAATGATAATCCCTTCTGATGAGGATGAGCAATATCCAATATAATTTTACTATCCAAATAATACTTATAGGATTCAGCAAAAGGAATAACTTGGTGAATAACTTCTATAGCCTGAGGTAGCTTTTCTTTTAAAGGCATTGATTTATACGTAAATATTCTACCCTTAGCAGATATTCCTTGTTGTTTGAAATATTTGAAAAAAGATATACTTTCATTAATTCTTTGATCATAAGTTGCTAGGTAAGAAACATCATACTTTATATTAGAACTTTTTTCTTTGACAAAATAAAAATTGGTAATATATTTTAAACTATAATGATTACAATCATCAGAATCAAAACTGCAACAAATATCAAAAAGGTTAATGAATTTTTTTTGAGCAGGAATTTTCTGTATGCTATCCCAAAATAAAACTATAGAAAATATTGACTGATTAATTGCTAAACTAAAATCATCTTCACTTAGGACATCAGGTCGGTTTACAAGTAATAAATCATATTTGTGCTTAGCAATAATCCTTTTAATATGCTGCCCTCTTTTGATATCCTTTATATTTTTTTTTAGAAAAAGTTTTAAGAAAAAATTATAAATTTTTTCTGCCAAATTTTTATACCTGTAAGGTTCTGTAGAATTAATGTGGATAACATCATAGCCGCTATATTCTTTAAGTCCGTTGTATACAACTTCATTAAAACCATAGTAACCTGGTGCTATGAACAATAATTTTTTTTTCATTTTATATTCAGTTTAAATACGTGTGTTACCCAATAATCCAAGGTGTAAGTACGATAGATTTCTTCCGGTACCTTTTCGTAGGCTGTTTCAAAGAAGGATGCGTGAATGTTGCTGAGGTCTTCATTCAGAACGAGGATGTTGTTAGGATTATAAAAGTCATACTTTTTGATAGACTCATTATCCGTAATCACTTTCTTTTCAAGTGCCATGGCTTCAAAAATCCTGAAGCTGAGTCCATATTGTCCTTCACGCATCAGATCCAGTAGAATTTTTGAATTCATGTAATACTGAGGAAGCTGTTCATGAGATACTTTTTTAAGGCTGAAAATCAGGAAAACGTTCTCAGGAATTTGTACCAGTAAATTCTTAAGCTGGTGCTTCCAGGATTTTTTTCCAATAATCATGATCTGAAATTTCATTCCCATTTTCATGAGTTTCCTGGCCAGCCGCTTAATAAGAGCCACTCTTCTGTTGTCATAAGAAGTAATGTAGAAAAGGTCCATCTCAGGATGCTGCTGTTCTTTTGGTTTATAAGGAAGGTAGATGTAATTGGTCAGTTTCTTAAACCCATATTGGTCAATATCGGAATCGTCAAAAGAAAATATGGTATCGAAAAGGCTTAGCTTATCGCATTCTACAGGAACACGGTTAATGTTATCATACAGATATGTAATCATAACATCTGTATTTTCCCGGATTTTCTGTAAGGTTGGCAGGTCAAAGGTATCCGGGTTCAGAACCAGGATCTGATCCTGATGGCCCAGTTTCTCTAAGGAATCGAGAACATATTGTTTCCTTTTTTCCTTTTTCAGGTTCCTGTTCAGAAAAGTTTTGCTGATGGCATTGATCACTCGTTCCTCAAAGCCGGAATGTGTAACCGAAGTGATTTTGATATGATGCGCATCAATGCCTTTACGACGCAACGCTTCAACAATATATTGGTCATAATCCCAGAAATCATAACTAATTACACTAATCCTCATCAATTATTTTGTTCTTTTTTTAAAGACTCATAGGTTTCAAAAACGCTCAGTGACTGCAGGTAGCAAAGTAGATAGCCTGCTTTCCCGTCAAGGATACCCAGTCTTAAAATATATGATTTGAAAAATTTAAATATTGTTTTCAGGTATTGCATAACAATATTAAATCTTTTGCCTTTTGAAGCCAGTTCTTTTCCTTTCAGTATCCCGTAATGAATCATTTTTTGTCTGTAAGACTCATAGTCGGTTACAGAATAGTGGAGCAGTTTGTTCTTCAGCACGCCTATTGTTCCGTTTACTTCCAGGGTCTCGTGAACTTTTTTTCCTGAAACATAACGCGCCTTTGACTTCCTGAACAGCCTGAAGTTTTTATCCGACTGTGTGCCGGAGTAATCTAATGGCTTGCCTCCAAAAAAAAATTTTCGGTAAAAGTAATAGGCATCTTTTTGTTCTGATGCGTTCATTTCCCGGATAATTTCTTTCTTCAGTTCCGGAGTAATTCTTTCATCACCATCCAGAAATAATACCCAATCATTACTCGCCGCATCAAGTGCGACATTCCTCTGTTCGGTAAAGTCTTCAAACTTATGCAGAATAACCCTCACGTTCGGAAACTGCCTGGCTATCTCAATGGTCTTATCTGTGCTGAATGAATCCACCACAATAATCTCATTGCACAAATCAAAACATTCCAGTACCTCTTTTATATTTTTTTCTTCATTATATGTTATGATTAAACCGCTTATCTTCATCATATCATTTGGATCATAACTTTATACTATAACGGATATATACCTAAAATAGTTTTAATTTTCCAAAGATAAGTTTTAATTTAAACTTTATCATGGAGTCTCCTCCTTTTATGTCCACCCTGCATAAGGTGTACGGAGGGTCTGAATGAAAACTGTTTATGCTGTTTCCTATCCTTACCGCAAACAGTATGCCCATATCTTTTAATTTATTGAATAATTCACGCTGTCTGCGCTTTTCTTTAGGATACTTTCCGTATGGGTAGGCTAATACTTTTGAATAGCTGATGCCTTCTTTTTCAAGAATGTCCATATTTAACCTGAGGTCCTGTTGTATGGTGTCATTTGAGATGGTCCTGAAATTTTGATGGTTATGGCTGTGCAGCCCGATCTCGAAGTAATTTGCGTTCAGGCTTCGCAGATCTTCAAAGCTCATCATTCTGTATTCTTTATAGCCCTCCTGAATGAATTTTGTAGCGATGAACAAGGTTGCCTTCAGATTATATTTTTCCAACAGCCCTGGCAGATATTCAAAATTATTGAGGTAGCCGTCGTCAAAAGTGATGATAATGCTTTTTTTGCAGGGATCGTCAATTTCATTAAAAAACTTTGACCGGTATTTCTTCCTTGTCAGATAGCTGAACTGCTTTTCCAGGTTTTCCGGAGTTACGGTCAGATCGTCCGGCTGATCTGAGATCTGATGGTACATCAGAATAATAAGCCTGTCTTTTGGGTTCAGCAAAAGATGCAGCCTGAAATGCACCACTATAAAAAAACAGATAACCGCTATAATAATAGATATAATCATCATGTTTTATTGAGGCTTTTTTGGATTTCATCCTGCCTGATTTTTTCACGCAGCTTAATGTATTTCAAAAAAGTATAGTATGACATGGTTTTAGCTACATAAAATCCCCCAAATCCATCCAGTATGCCGAGTTTGAATATAAACACTTTGGTAAATTCAAATGCAGGGCTGAATATCACCTTAAACCGTGTAATTCTTTTTCCTCGATCATACATTTTTTCAGCCATCATATCAGAATACCTGTTGATTTTTACGATATGGTGATGAATGCTTTTGTAAGTGTAATGATTGATTTTTCCTGCCAGTATTCCTGTTTTACCCTTGTAAGTAAGGAATTCATGTACTTTATCGTCAGAATACCGGGCACCGCATCTTTTAAACAGCCGTTCACGGAAAACGTTTCCCCAGCCACCAAATTTAAGGGTGTAGACCCCTAGATGATTGGTGAATCGGGCATGATAAATATCAAATTCGTTTGTACCATTATGAATAATGCTTTTGATGGATTGTTTTAAAGCATCATCAGGAACCTCATCTGCATCCAGGAACAGTACCCATTCCATGGTACAGAGGTCAAGGGCGTGGTTTTTCTGTTCACCATACCCGTTGAATTTTTTTTCAGAGAATTTTACCTTAGGATGCTTCAGGCAAATCTCCTTGGTGCGGTCTGACGAGTAGCTGTCTACAATAACAATCTCATCAACCATATCTGAAACCGAATTTAAAAGCCTTATAATGTTGTCTTCTTCATTATAAGTAATTACTGCTAAAGAAAGAGACATTACGGCTTGAATTCAGAAATGGTTTTTTCTATGATCAAAACACAATCCATTAATTGCTCTTCGGTAATCACCAAAGGCGGAGCCAGCCTGATAATATTCCCGTGGGTAGGCTTGGCCAGTAATCCGTTTTCTTTAAGTTTCAGGCAGATGTTCCATGCAGTAGAGCTGTCAGGGGTATCATTTATTAAAATGGCATTCAGCAGGCCCTTTCCTCTTACTTTAGTGATCAGGTTCGTTTTTTCTATCAGCTTTTCAATCTCAGAACGGAAAAGTTTTCCCAGCTCTTCTGCACGTTCAGAAAGGTGCTCTTCAGAAACTACATCCAGAGCAGCCATAGCTACTGCACAAGCCAGCGGGTTTCCGCCGAAAGTAGACCCATGCTGGCCCGGTTTGATTACATTCATGATAGAATCATCCGCCAACACAGCTGATACAGGATACATGCCTCCGGAAAGCGCTTTTCCTAAAATCAGAATGTCCGGCTGTACATTTTCGTGGTGGCAGGCTATCAGTTTTCCTGTACGGGCAATTCCTGTCTGTACTTCATCAGCGATAAAGAGAACATTATATTGTTTGCATAATTCGGAAGCTTTCTTCAGGTAATTGTTCGTCTGGTACGTAAACGCCCGCTTCTCCTTGAATGGGTTCTACAAGGAAAGCGGCAATATGTTCAGCATCCTGTTTCAGTACCTCTTCCAGCACTGAAAGATTATTATAAGGTATTTTGATGAATCCCGGTGTGAATGGTCCGTAATTCTGGTTGGCATCCGGATCATTGGAAAATGAAACAATCGTAGTTGTTCTTCCATGAAAATTATTTTCACAAACAATGATCTTTGCCGAATTTTCTGCAATGCCTTTTACTTCATAACTCCACTTCCTGGCCAGTTTCACAGCTGTTTCCACAGCTTCAGCACCCGAATTCATAGGCAGCACCTTGTCAAACCCGAAAAGTGAAGTGATCTTTTGTTCATATTCTCCCAATTTTGAATTGTAGAACGCTCTTGAAGTCAATGCCAGCTTTTGAGCCTGGCTAACTAAAGCATCAACAATCTTAGGATGGGAGTGCCCCTGGTTTACCGCGGAATATGCCGAAAGAAAGTCATAATATTTTTTGCCTTCCACATCCCATACAAAAACGCCTTCCCCGCGATCCAAAACTACAGGAAGAGGGTGGTAATTGTGCGCTCCGTGCTGATCTTCGAGATCAATAAAATATTGTGAATTCTTTGCCGTTTCTGCTGTTGACATATCGTTTTGGTTTTCGGCAAATGTAAGTATTATAAATGAAATCTTTCAACAGAATAAGATACTGGTAAGGTACCGATATGAGAATTTTTCATTTCAAAGAAAAAAGACTTGCAGAAATTATCACTTATGTATATCCTTTATGGAGTTATAATATCTTTAGGGTATTTTTTTTGAGAGGATTAAATTATCATTAAAATAAAAACCGTTTCCGAGGAAACGGTTTTTATATTGGTTAATTTTAGATCTGAGTAAGCTATGATTTCAGGGTAACCTGATTTTTGCTAAGGTAATCATCAACGTAAGCTTTTAATAAAGCTTTTCTTTGCGGGTCTTTTACCAGATCATAGATAATGACAAGGCCATGATCACCAAAATCTATCAGAACAGAATTTTTCTTTGTACAGGTACTCTGCCATTTGGCAATTTCAATAGTTGGAGCCTTACCGCTGAAACTGTACATGCCTGCCATTGCCTCAGAAGCATCACCACCTCTGGTTCTGTAATAAACTTTTTTATCATAATTTTTTGCGGCATCCCGGGCATCAATGCTATTGGGTTCAAATCCAGTTTTTATCCCTATACTTGCAGCACGTTCCCGATCAGGATTGGTTGTCTTTGCCTGGAAAAGGATGTCCATCTGCGCGCCTAAATAAATGTCTGTGGTAACATGCGTCCCATATTCTGCCACAATCTGTTCAGGTGTTTTATTTTGGATATCATTTAGGAAATCAGGGGTAACGTAATTGCTAAGTTCACTTGATGTTGCGAAAAAACGATATCTGCTGAATTTTATTGTAACATTACGGCTGCCATAGATATATTCTGGGTTAAAGTTCAGGTCATTCAGTAGAGCCGTTCCAAAAGCTGAATAAATGGTTTTGCCAAACATTCTCAATGATTGGGTAGCAGTAACTTTTCCGGACAATACTTTTGAATAGGCCACCGCATCTTTCCCATACTGCTCGTTATATTCGGCGGATGACACCAATTCCTCATCAATATGTCTATATTCAGCATTGAATTTATCGGTATCGATAACCTGTAGTCCAACTGCATTTACATTGCCGTATTCTCCTGTAGCATTATAGCCATAGCCCAGTGCATCATACGTTCCGAATTGTCTTGAATTTTCAGTAACAGGAAGTTTGGTATGCTGTATAAAGTCAGGATTCTCTACAGGTTCAATATCTTCCGATGAACAGGATATCATTGAAGTGGTTAGTAATGCACAAAATCCGATTAATAATTGTCTTCTCATAAATTTTTGTATGGAATAAAGATAAATCAAATAATTGAGAAATATATTAATCTGAGAAAAATCATGCATAAAAAAACCGTCTCGATGAAGAGACGGTTAATCATTTATAGTAGCATCAGCTTAATGATGGTCATACTTTCTATCCATAACAAAATCTTCCATGAATTTTGTCGTATAGTTTCCGGCAAGGTAATCTTCATTATCCATCAACTGCCTGTGGAAAGGAATAGTAGTTTTTACACCTTCAATGTAGAACTCTTCCAAAGCTCTCCTCATCTTGGCAATGGCCTCTTCACGCGTTTGTGCTGTTGTAATCAGTTTCGCAATCATGGAGTCATAATTGGAAGGAATCGAATATCCGGAATATACGTGGGTATCTACTCTTACTCCGTGTCCGCCCGGAATATTTAATCCGGTAATCTTACCTGGAGATGGTCTGAAATCCATATAAGGATCTTCCGCATTGATCCTGCATTCGATCGAGTGAAGCTTAGGGTAGTGGTTAACCCCGGAAATAGGAGTTCCTGCGGCCAGAAGGATCTGTTCCCTGATCAGGTCATAGTCAATTACCTGTTCCGTAATCGGGTGTTCTACCTGGATTCTGGTATTCATTTCCATGAAATAAAAATTTCTGTGTTTGTCTACCAGGAATTCGATCGTTCCAACCCCTTCGTATCCGATAAATTCTGCAGCTTTTACAGCAGCGTCACCCATTTTTTCACGAAGTTCATCTGTCATGAACGGAGATGGAGTTTCCTCGGTCAGCTTCTGGTTTCTTCTCTGAACGGAGCAGTCTCTTTCAGAAAGGTGACAGGCTTTACCGAACTGATCTCCAGCAACCTGGATTTCGATGTGCCTAGGCTCTTCAATCAATTTTTCCATGTACATACCTCCGTTTCCGAAAGCCGCTACAGCTTCCTGAATGGCAGAATCCCAGTGGTCTTTCAGGTCTTCGGCTTTCCAAACGGCCCTCATCCCTTTTCCACCGCCACCTGCAGTTGCTTTAATCATCACCGGATAGCCGATCTCTTCAGCCGTTTTGGCTGCCATTTCATAAGATTCTATCAGTCCGTCTGAACCCGGTACACAAGGTACGCCGGCAGCTTTCATAGTAGCTTTGGCATTGGCCTTGTCCCCCATTTTTTCAATCTGTTCAGGAGTTGCACCAATGAATTTGATTCCGTTCTTCTGGCATATTCTGGAGAAATTGGCATTTTCAGATAAGAATCCGTAACCGGGGTGGATGGCGTCAGCATTGGTGATTTCGGCTGCCGCAATAATATTAGGGATTTTTAGATAGGAATCCTTGCTCATGGCAGGACCTATGCAGACTGCCTCATCAGCAAATCTTACGTGAAGGCTGTCTTTGTCTGCCGTAGAATATACTGCAACGGTTTTAATTCCCATTTCCTTACACGTGCGAAGGATACGCATTGCAATTTCGCCACGGTTGGCGATTAATATTTTTTTGAACATCTTTCTGAAATTTTAAATTATAAATTTTGAATTTTAAATTATTTTAAATGATAGTATCATCTAAAATTTATAATCTTTAATCTAAAATTCCTTAAGATGGATCTACTAAGAATAATGGCTGGTCGTACTCTACCGGAGTAGCGTCATCCACTAAAATTTTAACGATTTTTCCGCTTACTTCAGATTCGATCTGGTTGAAAAGTTTCATGGCTTCAATCACGCATACCACTTTACCGTTAGATACTTCATCTCCAACGTTAATGAATACGTCTTTGTCCGGAGAAGGCTTTCTGTAGAAAGTTCCGATCATCGGTGATTTGATGGTTACATATTTGCTGTCATCAGACGCAGCTTCCTGCTTTTCAGCAGCCGGTGCGGCAGCCTGAGATGGAGCAGGGGCAGCAGCAGGCTGTGGAGCGGTATGATAAACCGCAGGCTGAGCATATGATACTTCGCTGCCGGCTAATGGGGTCTTAATGGTAATTTCGAAATCTTTGGTTTTGTATTTTACTTCAGAAACCTCAGCTTTAGAGACAAACTTGATCAGATTTTGTATGTCTTTAATATCCATAAATTTAGTATTTGATTTTGGGCCAAAGATACCAAAAAAACGCAAAAAACAACAAAAAACCGCTTAATTTTATTAAAATTGAGCGGTTTTTGTATTAAAATGAAGTTTTTTAGAAAAAAAGACTTCTTAGTTTTCTTCAGTAGTTTCAACTGCTTTTTCCAATACTACTTTACCTCTGTAGTATAATTTTCCTTCATGCCAGTGTGCTCTGTGGTACAGGTGAAGTTCACCGGTAGTTGCATCTTTAGCTAATTGAGGAACTACAGCCTTATAGTGAGTTCTTCTCTTATCTCTTCTTGTTGACGACTGTCTTCTCTTTGGATGTGCCATTGTGTAATAACTTTTTTAATTGATGAGCGATGAGATTCATCATCTCATCATATTCAAATTATTTTTAATTTTTATCTTTTAATTTTCTCAGAGCATCCCATCTTGGGTCGCTTTCATGCTCCTGATCTTCGCTTTCCTCTATATCTTTAGGACTGTACTGATCGAGAAGCTCCAAGTCTTCGTCTTTGACGGCAGGGGAGATTTTCTTCATCGGAACCGAAAGCATCACATTTTCATAAAGGAGTTGTGCCACATTGAATGCATGGTCTCCCGAATGAATAGTAATAACATCCTCTTCGCTGTCATCATATTCCTCTCCGAATTTTACCAGTACCTTGATCCGGTTCTTAATAGGATGATCAAAATTTTCATTTGTAATATCACAAACCAGCTCGATCAGCCCATGTATTCTGATTTCAAATTCCAGAAAAGTTGTATGCTTATCCAAAAGGATGTCTGCTGCTATTCTGGGATTTGTAAATTCCTGCTCGGTGTCAAATAATTGAAAGAACGTTTTATCTATCTCAAACTTGAACTCGTGCTTTCCGTTTTTAAGTCCGGAAAAGCTTACCTCATAGTTTCTTAACTTGTCCATAAAATGAGTGTGCAAAAATATGCAATTTTTTTATAATAACAAATAAAAATGAATAACAAATTATTTTAAAGCTAAATATTTGACATCTAGGCATCCTGATCCTCAGGAAGGTCTTCGTCAATTCCATTGTCCACAACCATTTTTCTAGGCTGTAGCCTGTGTGACCTGAGGTCGTTATATTCACTTCTGTTTTTAAATATTTTCACGGCTGTAAAGATAGCTTCCATAAAGCTCTGTTCATCAGCAATATTTTTTCCGGCAATATCATAGGCTACACCATGATCCGGGGAAGTCCTGATGAATGGGAGTCCGGCGGTGTAGTTCACGCCTTCCTCGTAAGCCAGTGTTTTAAACGGAGCAAGTCCCTGGTCATGATACATGGCCAATACGGCATCAAAGCTCCTATATTTATTAGGCTGGAAAAAGCTGTCTGCCGGAAAAGGCCCGAATGCCATGATTCCGTTATCCAATACCTCCTTAATCGCCGGTGCTATAATCTCAATTTCTTCGTTACCGATAATTCCGCCGTCTCCCGAGTGAGGATTAAGTCCAAGCACTGCAATTTTCGGTTTCTGGATGCAGAAATCTTCTATCAGCGTCTGGTTAAGCATTCTCAGCTGTTTTTTAATCTTTTCCTTGGAAATGTTTTCTGCAACCTGTGCAATAGGAATATGATGAGTGGAGACAGCAACCTTAAGATCTTCCGTAACCAGGAACATCAGTCCCTTTTTACTGAATTTTTCTTCGAAGTAACCTGTATGCCCTGCATGTTTGAAACCCGCTTTCATCATTTCGTCTTTATTGATCGGTGCCGTTACCAAGACATCGATTTCTCCGTTCATTAAAGCTTCCGTAGCCAATTCCAGGGACTGGATGGCCAGTTGGGTAGATTCTTCAGTAGGGGTTCCCAGTTCAACCGTTACATTATCCTTGACCAGATTAACCATATTAAGTTTACCGTCCTGCGCCTGTGATGCCTCATTGATGTAATTAAAGTTCAGATTGAGCTTGAATATGTTTTTCTGATAGGTAAATAATTTTCCCGAGCCAAAAATTACCGGAGTAAAAAAGTCCGTAATCGTTTTCTCTTTCAGCGATTTCATGATGATTTCCGGACCAATGCCGTTAAAGTCACCTATTGAAATTCCTACCCGTACCTTATGGTTTTTTGGACTCATTTTGATTATCTTTGAAGATTAAACTACAAATTTAGCAAAAAATAATATGTTCACAGGAATTATTGAAGCAGTTGGTGTAATTGAAAAGATGGAAATAAGAGGAGGCAACATTGATTTCACACTGACATGTCCTTTCACGCAGGAACTAAAAATAGACCAGAGCCTTGCTCATAACGGGTGCTGCCTTACCGTGGTAAATATACAGGATGACCGGTATGTTGTTACAGCCATTAATGAAACATTGGAAAAAACCAGTCTTTCACAATGGGAAATAGGTACGGAAGTAAACCTTGAGCGATGCGTAAAGATGGGGGGCAGGCTGGACGGGCATATTGTTCAGGGACATGTGGATACCACAGGAAAGGTAGTGAGCATAGAAAATAAGGACGGAAGTTATTTTATTACCATTTCCTATGAATCAGATGATTTTGTTACTGTCCCTCAGGGATCTATCACAGTAAACGGGATCAGCCTTACGGTAGCTAAAAGTGAAAATTCCGGTTTTTCTGTGGCAATCATTCCGTACACCTGGGAATTTACTAATATGAAACATTTGCAGATAGGTGACAAAGTTAATCTGGAATTCGATGTGATTGGTAAGTATATTGCTACCATAATAAAAAAACAGATTGGCAATGAATAAATACAAAGGATATAGCTTGAGAAACCGTGTATTTTTCGGTTTTCTTCTGGTATGTCTTTTATGTGTTGTTGCTACTTCATTGGTTCTTTACTTTGTGCTGAGGGATAACTCTCTTAAGCAAAGCAGGACAGATATGCAGGAGAAAACCAATGCCGTGATGCGGTATCTGGATTATGCGGTGAGTCGTTCCCTGATAGAAACCAAAGACCTGCCGCAGGTTTTAGGAAATAAAATCTATGAAATTGCTGATATCAATCAGCATGACATCATCATTTATGATTTGCAGGGAAACTACATCCTTTCCAATAAAGAAAGAGATATGGTCGCACAGCAAAAGATACCGGTAAACATTGTCAATAAAATCCTGAGTACTGATGCCCGGGTAGATATAAAAGGTTACGACCGTGTAAAAGATGTAAGCCTTACATCCAGTTACCTTATCCTTAAGAATAATGAGCTGCAGCCGATTGCCATTATTTATATTCCGCTTTATCATAATGAATCGGCCTATCTGGATATTGTACACGACTATGTTAAATACATTCTCTTTGTAGATATTTTCCTTATTCTTTTCAGCATCTGGGTAAGCTGGGTGACATCCAACAGTCTTGCTAAAAACATCACGAAATTTTCTGATATGATCACCAGGATCACCTTGTTTGAGAATGATATGCATCCTATCAGGTATTATAAAAATGATGAGCTCAATGCCCTGGCAAGAGCTTATAACAGGATGATCCTACAGATTCAGGACCAGAAAGAAAGACTCCGTTTCAAGGCTTCTGAAGAGGCATGGAGAGAGATGGCGAAGCAGGTCGCCCATGAGGTTAAAAACCCTTTAACACCTATGAAGCTTACCATTCAGAATTTTGAAAGAAAATTCAATCCTGAAGATCCCAGTATTACAGATAAGGTAAAGCAGATGAGCAAGACCATGGTAGACCAGATCGACCTTATTGCTACGGTTGCTTCCGCATTTTCAGAATTTGCAAAACTGCCGGAGAAAAACAATGAGGTCATTAATATTAATGCAGAAATGGAGGATATCCTGAGGGTTTTCAGTGATGATAATGTTTTTCTTCATGCCAATAAGAGCAAGATTATGATCAATATGGACAGGATCTACCTTTCCAGGATTATTACTAATCTCGTAACCAATGCAAGACAGGCGAAAAGCGATGACCGGAAGCTGATGATCAATGTGGATGTAGAGCAGCACCAGAGGAGAGTGATCATATCCGTACAGGATAACGGAATAGGCATACCTGAAAATATGTATGAGCGTATTTTTGAACCTAATTTTACTTCCAAAAACAGTGGTATGGGGCTGGGGTTAGCTATGGTCAGAAAAATGGTAGAAGATTACAAAGGCGAAATCTCCGTTAAGTCTGAAGTAGGAAAGGGCTCTACTTTTACCATTACGCTCCCTGTGAATATGTAGGATGAAAGCATTCCGTTTTAAAAACTTCGATATACAGCAGTCTCAAAATGTATTTAGGGTAGGCACTGACGGCGTATTGCTGGGTGCACTTGCGCAGGTAGAGCAGGCAAGGCATATTCTGGAAGTTGGTACCGGTACCGGATTGATTTCCCTGATGCTGGCTCAGCGGAACCCTACAGCACAATTTCTCGGTATTGATATCAATGAAGAAGCAGTGCTCCTGACCAGGCATAATTTTCAGCATTCTCCTTTCCGATCAAGGATGACCAATATGCATCTGGATTTTAAACAGTTCGTAAGCGATCATAAATTTGATGGTATTGTGTCCAATCCGCCTTATTTTGAAGCTTCAGATTCTTCCAAAGATAAAATTGCCCGGCAGACGGTGGAGCTGAATTTCCTCCAGCTGATCACCAGGTCCGCAGAATTGCTTACTGAGGAGGGGATATTTTCCGTCATTATTCCTTATGAAGCAGGCGGAAGTTTTATTGATATTGCTCAGAAGGCCGGATTATTCGTCATTAGGAAAATAGAAATCAGAGGTATGCATCAATCAAAGCCCAAAAGATTGATTCTGGAATTTTCTCTCAGTGAAAAACCTTTAACGGAACTTGATTTTACCATAGAAAAAAGTCCGAGACAATACTCGGACCAATATCTTGAACTAACCAAAGATTTTCATGTATTCAAAGGAGACTGAAATCAGGGGTTAGGATCTTTTATAGCTAATTCTAATTACTCAAATAATTCCGCAGTATTCAGTACGAATACTTTTCCGTCTTCGCAACGGATGGCTTCACCTGGGAAATTCTGAATCATATGATAATCGTGCGTTGCCATAATAACAGCTGCGCCGTTTTCCATAGCAACCTGCTTCAGCAGGGTCATGATTTCATTGGATGTTTCAGGGTCCAGGTTACCGGTAGGCTCATCAGCCAGAATAAGATCAGGATGATTCAGAAGGGCTCTTGCTATGGCTACACGCTGCTGTTCACCTCCGGACAGTTCATGAGGCATTTTGTGCTTTTTGCTTTTCATGTTAACGCTGCCGAGAACTTCATTGATGCGGTCTTCCATTTTCACTTTATCATTCCATCCTGTAGCTTCCAAAACGAATCTCAGGTTTTTTTCAACAGTCCTGTCGGAAAGTAGCTGGAAGTCCTGGAATACAATACCAAGTTTCCTTCTTAGATTTGGGATATCTGAGGCTCTCAGTTTCGCAAGATCGAAGCCAACAACTGATCCGTGTCCCGCTACCAAAGGAATATGCCCGTATAAGGTTTTCAGAAGAGAACTTTTTCCTGAACCTGTCTTACCGATCAGATAACAGAACCTTCCTTTTTTGATGTTAAGGTTAACATCAGAAAGAACAGTGAAGTTTTTTTGCGCAATTTTGGCGTGTTGCAGCTGTATGATGTTCTCTCCGGAAATATGTGTATGTGGCATAACTCAGTGGTATAAGGCTTTTCTAAAAGATTTCAGTGTTTAAAAATAAATAAAAGAAACGTAAAAGACGTTAATTTTAGTAAATTTTAACAACAAAAAATGCCTGAAAAAATACTTTTCAAGCATGATTTGTATATGATAATATTGAAATTATCTCTTAGCGCGTGATGCACTTACAGTTAATCTCTTTCTGCCTTTAGCTCTTCTCGCAGCCAAAACTCTTCTCCCATTTGGCGTAGACATTCTTTCTCTGAAACCGTGTTTGTTTCTTCTTTTTCTTTCTGATGGCTGGAATGTTCTTTTACTCATTACTATATGTTTAAATCGTAATTATGTGTTTAATTTTCAGGTTGCAAAGATATGTAATTTTTTAGAAGTTGCAAATTTTAATTATTTTTTTTTGAAATTATTTCGGTCTTCAGGATATCTGTGATTCACCCTGTTTTGCCATGCACTCCGTTCTTAATGTGTAAAAATAATATTTACGGTTGATTGAAAAGCTCTATCTTTGGAAACTCAAATTTAAAGAAATAAACATCATGATGTTTACCCCTGCAGAACTTTTAGAAATCAATACTTTACTTATTCCGGAAAACAAAATCGTTATTCTTACCCATTACAACCCGGATGGGGATGCTATAGGTTCAAGCTTAGGGCTGAAACATTATTTAAGGCAGAAAGGGATAGAGGCTAACGTAGTGGTCCCGAACGATTTTCCTAAGTTTCTGAAATGGATGCCCGAAGCCAAAAAAGCGATTATAGCTGAATACAAAAGAAAACTGGCCTTTGAGATCATCCAGTCTGCAGATGTTATTTTTTGCCTGGATTTCAATTCACCTTCAAGAATTGGCCTGTTAGGAGACTGGCTGATCAATGCAAAAGGAAAGAAGATCCTTATTGACCATCATCAGCAGCCTGAATCATTTGATTTCGTTTATTCCGATACGGTGATTCCCGCTACCTGCCAGATGGTCTATCATTTCATAGAAGCAATGGATGATGAAAAACTGGTGAACCACGATATTGCAGAATGCCTCTATACAGGAATCATGACCGATACGGGCGGGTTCCGTTTCCGTTCTACAAGTGCCACAACCCACAGGATTATTGCCAACCTCATTGAGAAAGGAGCCGATCCTTCCATGATTACCTCCAATACCTGGGATACGAATACCGTTTCCAGGCTTCATCTTCTGGCACTTATTCTCGGCAGGATAGAAGTGGTGCATGAAGGCAAAGTTGCCGTATTGTACCTCACCAGAAAAGAACTACAGGAATACGGGTTCCAGAAAGGGGATACTGAGGGCTTTGTGAATTACGGGCTGAGTATTCTGGGTGTTAAGATGGCTGCATTTTTCATGGAGGACCTGTATGATGATTTTATTAAGATATCGTTCAGAAGCAAGGATGATGTGGATGTGAACCAGTTTTCACGCAAATATTTTAGCGGCGGAGGGCATATCAATGCAGCCGGCGGAAAATCATATGAATCTTTACAGGGGACCATTGAAACCTTCAAAAAAAGGATCGAGGAAGAGAGGCTGTAAAGGAAAAGATTTGATTCAGGACCTGATCAGCCAAGCTAAATGATAATTTATCCGGGATAATTTGCGCAGAAAGTTATTCCGGAAACTACTGAATTTATTTCCAAACCTGAAATGTCCATTTAGCACAATACACACTAAAACGACCCAACTCCCAGGCATTCCAACGCTCAAACATTTCCTCCCTCTGCTCTGCGATATCCTTTTTCCTCAAGCTCCTTACAGGTGTAGGCATATACCTCATCGCACATCACATCGATGAATTTTTTATTGAACAGGCTGAATTGCGTCATTTTGGGAGGATCAAGGAAGATATCGCAATGTTTTACTTTTGAGTACACCGATTTAGCAATTGCTAAGTGTAAAATCCTGTCAAATTCTTTCATCAGGCTCATGTGGGTGAGTTCATCATAAGTAATGGAATTAACATGGGAAGCGATCAGAAAATCGCATTGGTCCATGATCGGCTCTATCGGCAGGTTATCCAGGACTCCACCGTCTACATATATCTTTTTGCCTATCCGTACAGGCGGCAGTACAAATGGGACACTGGAAGAAGCCAGAAGCGGAGCGAAAAGCTCGCCTTCTGAAAAGAAATCAACAATGCCGTGTGTCATTTCTGTGGCAGCAACATATACCGGCATGTTCAATACGTTGAAGTTGTCTTCCGGAAAATGTTCTGCCAGAAGTTTAAGAATAAAATTGGAACTGAAAATACCGTTTTTTGAAAGCCTGAGGTATGAACGGGAGAAAAAAGTGGTTTTTCTTACAATATCGAGCATCTCGTCAGGCGTTTTCCCGAATGCGTAAAAAGCAGCGATCAGCGAACCTGCACTGGTGCCGGAGATAATATCCGGCTTCAGGTTGTATTCTTCCAATGCCTTGAGTACTGCAATATGCGCAATGCCCCGCATTCCACCACCGGAAAGCGTGAGCCCGATGACCGGTTTCTTTTTCTTAAAGGAAAACAATCCCATGGTCTGTTATTAAAGCACCAGTTTTTTAGGTAAATTATGGAGCAGTTCCGTATTAATGATCTGCGCGCATATTGCTGGTTTTTCCCAATGTCCGTTGTGGCCGCAGTCCAAAATGTAAGATTTGATATTGGTACGGTCCGGCAGCCCTTTGATCACGGTTTCTGTTTTTACAGCCTGATCATGCTTTCCTGCCAGAACTAAAATTTTAGCTTCAAGAGAATCCATGATGTGTTTCTTATCTGTTCTGGCCACCATGCCCTTTACACAGGCCAGGGCACCTAGAGGATTCGTTGCCAGGGCAGTTTCCAAAGCTGTTTCTATTTTGCCTTCAAGAATATCTCTTTCATTAGGATTAAACAAATTCGGGATACCGGCTTTTACATAATGATTGAATGCATCTTTAATGATGCGGTAGCTCTTGATGCGTTGTTCCTTCTTTTCATCATCATCAGCCAGATAGCTTGAAAAGAACAAGGTCAGGCTTTTCAGGCTTTGGGGATATCGCTCTGCAAAGGCGAGGGCTGCATAGCCGCCCATGGAGTGCCCTAAAACATGGACTTTTTCCAAATGATGCAGGTCCAGAACATTTTTCACCTCCTCGGCCATGAGTTCCATCGTATGGACATCTTCCAGGATATCAGACTGTCCATGTCCCGGGAGGTCTATCTCTAAAAGTGAGAAATCTTTAGACAGATAAGGTTCCATATCTTTCCACACCGAGAGGTTTTCCATGAATCCATGCAGGAGGACCAATACCTCTTTTCCGTTTCCTTTCCTTTCAAAATTCAGCATATCTTTATTTTAAAAATGAATATCGATATAATCAACAAATCCCGAACCATTAACCATATCCTGAAGCCTGTAAGTTTTGCCGCCATCCTTGGACAAAAATGTTTTGGTGCCTTTTCTGATGTAAGGTTTTCCATCTTCACTGATATCCTGAGAGATTTCTCCCGTGAAGTTCATGTGCTTGTCCGAAACAACTGCCATAAAGCCTTTTATGGTTACGGTACTTTTACCGGATCTGATCTCTCCTGAAACATCATAATGGTCTGCTTCCCCGCTGATCTTACTGAATTCCACGGATCCCTTTTTTTTGATCAGGTTATGGGTAAATTGATGGCTTCCGCTGAAATCCTTAAACCGGTTTTTTGACCGGATGCTGTCATTTATTTTAGTTCTTGCCTTGTTGATGGAATCTATGATTTGTATACTGTCTTTCTCCTTTGAGCCGGGTTTTGCTTCTTTTTTGGAACAGGAAAAGATCAGGGCTGTAATAGCCAATACAGATAAAAGTTTTTTCATCGGTTAAAAATATCTTTATCAAAAATAAACAAAAAAGAGCATCTTTAAAAATGCTCTTAGTGGTTATTTGGTTAACTCTTCATAAACCTTCTTTTCCCAGGGCTTGATGTCTGTAACACCATACTGCTCTTTCTTGGAGATGGCGATATTGTCCAGCATGTCTACAAAGTTTTTGTAATTGGCGTCATCGGTAGGTTTGATGATGATGGTGAAAACATCTTTGTTGGGAGCATGGTCATAAGCTTCTGAAATAATCTTTGAAATATGGATCCCGTTAAAATCGGTTTCTTTAAGATTGCCTGTATTCAGATCATTGCTGTTGCTCTGATGGTAAAAAACCTTATTGTCTTTGCCGAGAATAAAAGTAACCTGGTTTTTGTCATTAATAACAACATTTTTTTTAGGATATGGATCAGGATCCTTAGCAGGCAGTCCTAAATCCATTACATTCGGTTTGGTAAAGTTGGTGGTGAACATAAAAAATGTAATTAACAGAAAGCCCAGGTCCACCATTGGCGTCATATCTACTCTGATGAGTTTTTTTCTCTGTTTGCCTCCCTGTTTGTCTTGTGCAATAATTTCAGCCATAATTGTATTTTTTAAATGTTAAACTTTTCTTATTGAACGGTAAATAAATCATATTTATTTTATTTAAAAAATGCAAATTTGATACCTAAAATAAAGGATTCATGTTTTGTGTTTAATTTTAATGTGTCCTCTGGGAGATAATTGCATTAAAAAGCCCTGTCGTTGAGACAGGGCCTGGTTATAATCTTTTGAAACAGATTTATTTGTTTTTTTTGTAATAGCTCACACCACACTCCAGGAATTTTTTAAACTTCTCCTTCTCCATATATCCTGAAACCGGGGTATTGATCACTTTTCCATCCGGAGTCAGCAGTACATAATGCGGCTGCGAATTGTTATTAAAGTTAGCTGTCTGGAACAGGCTCCAGCGGTCCCCGATGGTCTGTACTTTTTTCATTTGTCCGTCGCCAAGGTCAATTTTGGTCTTCTGGTTTTCCGGAAGTTCTTCTTTATCATCTACATAAAGTGAAGCAAGGACTACATCATTCTGAAGAATCGGAAGGATATCCGATTCGCTCCAGACGAATTCCTCCATCTTCCTGCAATTTTCGCAGCCATATCCTGTGAAGTCGATCAGAATAGGTTTACCTTCTTTTTTGGCAATTTCAATTGCGGTAAAGAAATCGTGTTCCGGATGCATGCCCAGGATACCATCCTTTTCATCATGGAAATAGCTTACATTCAGCGGAGGTAAGATTCCGCTCAGCAACTGTAGTTTAGGACGTTCGGCCGGAATAATCCCCTGGATCAGGTAGATCACAAAACCGATCCCGAGCAGCCCTATTATTTTTCTTGTCAGGGAAATCTTAGGTTTCTTATCATCATGCGGGAATCGGATCAGCCCGAAAAGGTAAATTACCAGTCCTATGGCGACCACAATCCAGATGGCGATGAAAAGTTCCCTCTTAATGAAGAATGTTTTTGAAACAAGATCCGCTTTGGAAAGGAATTTCAGGGCAAGGGCCAATTCTACAAAACCTAAAACCACCTTTACCGTATTCATCCAGCCACCGGATTTCGGAAGGCTCTGCAAAGCCTGAGGAAATAAAGCGAGAAGTCCGAAAATCACAGCCCACGCCAATCCGAAACCTGCAAGTGCGAAAGTAAGCAGCATAGGTACATTCGCTGAACCGGTAATTGCACTTCCTAACAAGCTTCCAAGGATAGGCCCGGTACAAGAGAATGAAACAATCACAAGCGTTAAAGCCATAAAGAAGATCCCGATGATCCCGCCGGCTTCCTCTGCTTTGGAAGATTTATTGGCAATAGAGCTTGGAAGGGTAATGTCATAATATCCGAAGAAGCTACCCGCAAAGAAAATGAAGATGATGAAAAATACAATATTCAGCCATACATTGGTGGATATTTCATTGAATACATTTCCTGCGATACCGTCAATCAGGTGGAAAGGTACGCTGAGCAATACAAAGATCAGCAGGATAAAGAATCCATAGATCAGTGCGTCACGCTTTCCTTTAGCCTTATTTTTATTACCCTTGGTGAAAAAGGATACTGTAAGAGGAATCATCGGGAAAACGCATGGCGTAAGCAAGGCGATCAGCCCTCCGATGAAACCCAGCAGGAGATAAGTCCAGTAATTTTCATTAATTTTTGAAGATCCTGTACCACAGTCTGTTAATGGATTCTTGATGTCAATAGACTGTATTTTTAGCTGTTTTGGATCGAGTGCTGAACTTTCTGTAACGGTAATGGTTGTCTTTGAGGGATTTTCCGTAACGGTTTCTGTTGTTGCTGCGGAATCTTTTGTTTCCGGGGTTGCCGCTGTAACGGCAGGTTCCTCAACCGCTCCTTTAGGCGTTACTTTCTGGTTGAACTCCAGGGTGTTCGGTGCAAGACACACCCGGTCGTCACAGGTCTGATACATGATTTCAGCCACAACTTCTCCGGGCTTGGCAGCATCTTTAAGTTTGAACTTCTGCTTAAACCCTGCGGAATTGGAGTAATAGACAATCGTACCACCAAAGGCTTCAGAAAACTCTTCATGCTTTTTCCCGGTTTCCGTAAACTTTCCTACCAGTTCGATATTTTTTCCGGAAACCTTATATTCAGTAGGGATTCCTGTGTCTTCAGGAAGGTCTTTGGAGTAAATATGCCAGCCGTTTTCAATTGTGGCATTCAGGACTGCTTCGTATTGGTTATTGCCTAAATCGTTGACTGTCAGTTTGAATTTTACAGGATTTTTTATCTGTGCATTAATCCCCGTAGCTAAGAATAAGAGGAATAATAAAAACCAGTTTTTAAATTTCATTTTGTCTTTTGTTAAAAATTTTGAGAATCTTATTGGTCTTCTCATCACCTTCATATCGCCTGTCCTGCCTTAAAGGAACGATTCCGAGTACGGTATTGTCACCATCGGCCAGGATCCATATTTTTTGCCTCGCTAAAATAGATAATTTTTCGTCCCTAAAAAACTTGGAAACTTTCTTTTTGCCGGAAAACCCAGACGGGAAAAATTCGTCACCATCCATCTGCCTTCTCAGTTTCAGGGGGAGCTTTAGTTTTTCTGCGTCAAAGTACCATTCAAAAGCAACATCCATTTCTTCCGTACTTTTTATATTATCTTCGAGATTAATCACCATCCGGTTTTCAGAAAAGTCAAAATTTTCAACCAGGATAACCCTATCATCGCTCTTATTATGCTTTTCATCTTCAGGAATAAAAGTAAGTTCATCCCTGTATACGGTAAGCTGATAGTCCTTTGAAAAGAAAACGCTTCCGTTTTCAGCAGTGAAAATTTTGGGTATTTCTTCTTCAGCTGTAAAACCGTATTTTTTCAGGATTTCAAATTTTACGAAATCACTTTGCCGGCTGAGCTGTTTCTTGGATAAGATTTTACAGCCTTTGTTAAAAAAAGAGATCTGTTTTTCTATCGCAGAGATCTGTTCATCCACAAAATCCTTAGCCTGGTTCAGATAAAAAATGCTTTTCCTGAAATTTCCCAGGAAATCATCATGTGTTGTCATCAGCTTCGGAACAATTTCATTTCTGATGCTGTTTCTCAGATAATCGTTTTTAGCATTGGATTTATCCTCCCGGTATTCGATCCCGTTGATCTGGGCAAAACGGTAAATCTCTTCTTTTGAAAAAGAAAGGAGCGGCCTTATGATTCCATTCGCAGAAGCAGGGATGCCGCTGAGTCCCCTGATTCCGGCTGCTTTGGAAAGATTGATGATGAATGTTTCCAGCTGGTCATTCAAGTGATGGGCGGTAACCAGGAATTCAAGTTGGTGCTGATCCTGTACTTCCCGGAAAAAGCGGTACCGGATTTCCCTTGCCCAGAGCTGGATGGAGTGCTCAGGCTTCCGGTCTTTTTCCGTAACGGTATAAAGGTGCAGGTGAATATTAAACCGGTCACAGAAATCCTGTACGACCTTCTGGTCCAGCTCCGAATCTTCCCCGCGGAGCCCATAGTTAATATGGGCAATCGCAAACCTTTGGCCCGTGAGCTTAAACAGATGGGCAAGGACCATAGAATCTGCCCCGCCGCTTACCGCCAGAAGATAGGTATGCTCTGATGGGGAAGCGACCAGGTTTTCTAACTGCTGTACAAAATTCCACTTTTCCAACATGAAACTGCCTGTTTCTTTCTGCAAAGATAATTCTTATAATTAAAATGAATTTCCATAACTTTGGTTCGTCTAAAAAGATTATTTATGAAGATTTTTAAAATTTTAGCAGCTTCTGCAATGGTGTTGGGAATGACATCTTGTATCAGTAAAAAGCAATATGATGCTTTGAGCAGCAATTACAAGCAGTGTATTGAAAATGTAGGTGAAAGACAACGGGAAATCCAGGACCTTAAAGCACAGAACTCCGCTTTAACCGGGGAAAATAATTTGCTGAAAAGCCAGCATGATGCTTTGAAATCCTCTCTGGATGCCTGTCTTTCCAATACCGGTAAAAGTTCAGCCAATATTGACAAACTGGTGGGAGAGATCAATGCTTCCAATTCATACATCAAACAGCTGATCTCCACCAATGCTAAAAACGACAGTCTGAACCTTGCTTTATCAAACAAGCTGAAAAGATCCCTGGATAATATTTCAGATCAGGATGTACAGGTGAAAGTGCTGAAAGGTGTGGTAATGATTTCCCTTTCAGATAAAATGCTGTATAAAACCGGAGATTATAATGTAATGCCTGCGGCTATGGAAGTTTTAGGGAAAGTAGCGAAAGTAATCAATGACTACGATAAATATTCTGTACTGATTGAAGGGAACACGGATAATGCTCCTTTAAGTTCAGCCAACCTGCCTAAAGACAACTGGGACCTTTCTGCTTTAAGAGCAACATCAGTAGCTAAGATTTTACAGGGCCAGTTCGGGGTTGATCCTTCAAGAATTACTGCCGGCGGACGTTCAGAATACAATCCTAAAGCGACGAACATGAGCGTTACAGGAAGAGCGGAAAACAGAAGGACAGAGATCATCATCATGCCTAAGCTGGATGAGTTCATGAAGCTGATGGATATTACGCCTAAGAAATAAATAGAGAGTTTATCCTAACGATATAAATAAATCCCGAATTGCTTCGGGATTTATTTTTTGATCAAATCGTTCTTTGTAATAAAAATGATTTGCTGCAAAAATGAATAAGATATTTCGGTCGGTTTTTTTTCTTACAGAAACAGCATTGCCCGAAGGCAATGCTTGTTTTGATTCTTAGTTAATTTTGTTTTTTTCCCCTGCATTAAGTTCCTCATTGTTTTTTACCCGTTGTTCTTTTGCAAAGGTATATCATGGAATAATACAAAACCATCCGGGTTTTTACGGTATTTTGCCTCCGGGTTTTCCCGGTTTTATGAAAAAATTGCTGCTTTTTAACCGTATTACCGTTGAGGTTATGCTCCTTCCTGCTTTTTTTAAGTACATTTGACTGTTCAAAGAATAAATTAAAATGAGCTTTTTTGAAGAGAAAAACCCGGAAATGGACCGGTACCTCGAAACCCATGCTTCTTCGGAACCGGAAATCCTGAGGAGGTTACGACGCGAAACCTATCACAAAACCACCCAGCCGCATATGATTTCCGGCTATCAGCAGGGAAGGCTCCTGACAATTATTTCCCAAATGCTCAATCCTGTGAATGTATTGGAAATAGGGACTTTTACAGGATATGCCACACTATGTCTGGCTGCCGGTCTTGCCAAGAACGGAAAAATCACCACTTTGGATATCAATGAAGACCTGGCTTATCTTCCGCGTAAATATTTTTCAGAAAGCGAATATGCAGACCGGATTGATTTCAGGCTTCAGGATGCCAAAGGATTCCTGAAAGAAACGGAAGAGGTGTTTGATCTTGTATTTATTGATGCCGACAAAGAAAACTATGCAGAGTATTTCAGGCTGATTAAGCCCAGGCTGAAATCCGGTTCTGTGGTCATGTTTGATAATGTACTCTGGTACGGGAAAGTGCTAGAAGATCAGCCGAAACAAAAAGCAACCCGGGTAATCAAGGAGCTTAATGATTTGGTTGCAAAAGACGAGGATTTTGAAAATCTTATTTTACCTTTGCGGGACGGGGTCAATTTTCTGAGAAGGAAATAAACTAAAGATTAAAGGATACTGAGATTTGGAAGTTAAGAAAAATACAGTTTTTTTTTCTCCAAATGTTTTAATCTCTAAATATCAAAGATGGATAAAGGAATTTGTATGGTTACGGTAGCACCGGTGCGTGCGGAAAACTCGGATAAGGCAGAAATCGTTACAGAGATTTTGTTTGGGGAAAGCGCGGATATTCTTGAGGTAAATAAAAACTGGACCCGGATCAGGATGCATTACGATGGATATGAAGGATGGATGGATACCAAACAGATCCGTCCGGTGCAGGAGGAAGAACTCGCCAGGCGAAAGGTAACGCTTATTACAGAAGATTTTGCTTCCGTAATGATGAAGGATGGTAAAACCCTCCTGTCCATGGGATCAGAGGTGGAATTTCCCGCAGTAGCTTCCAGGAGAAGCCATGATTTACGTGAAAGTATTGCCTTAACGGCAAGAGAATTCCTGAATGTGCCTTACCTGTGGGGCGGAAAAAGCTTTTTTGCTGTCGATTGTTCCGGTTTTACCCAGCTGGTCTATAAAATCCATGAGGTTAAATTGCCCAGAGACACTTCCCAGCAGGTTGAAGTAGGAGAATCACTCACCTTTGTTGAAGAAAGCCGGCCCGGAGACCTTGCCTTTTTTGAAAATGCCGAAGGGAAAATTATCCATGTAGGAATCATGCTGGAAAACCAGAAAATCATCCATGCATCCGGCAAAGTAAGGATCGATACGCTGGATTCTACAGGCATCTTCAATAAAGAATTAAACAAACATACACATAAGCTGAGGGTCATTAAAAATGTTTTATAAAAGAGCCTGATATGGATTCCTTATTCTTAATTTTCGATATTGTTAATCTGGGGCTTGCAGCACTTCTGTGGTGGATTACAATAAAGAATTATTCAGTTTTGCCGGACACAATTCCTACTCATTTCGATTTCGAGGGTAAAGCAGATCATTTCGGAAATAAGAAATTTTCTTTTTTACTGCCCGTATTAGCGATTGTTTGTTATATTGCTTTTGCCATCATTCTGCACTATGCCGGAGCAGGCAGTAATTCCGTAGTGATTACTGATAAGAATAGGGATGCACAGCTATTTATCATGATGTTTTTTATGAGATGGCTGCTGATGCTGATTTTTCTGATATTTCTTAATATCCAGGATTATACGATCAGATATACGGCAGATACTGATGCTAAACCAAGATTTCCTCTGATGGCTTCTGTATTTATGATTATTGCAAGCGTAATCGTTCTCTTCATTTTTGTAGGAGTATTTAAGTGACATAAACCGTTTCTAAAATAAAAACTAATGAATAAAACTCTACTTGAAATTTCACAAACTAAAAATTCAGGATTAGCTGAAGTCCTGTCTGACTGGAAAAACTATGATGACGAAACAGTGTTGCTGTGCTTTTCTGAATTAAAAAGAAGGAATGTTCCCATCAATGAGCAGATGCAACATCTGATGACAGCATTTGCGATCCATAAAGGTGTCCCTTTATCTGAACTGGAATCTGATTTTTTCAATCGTAAAGGCTTCAGTAGTTATGAAGAATATTATCATACCCAGATTCAGGTTCTGGAAAAAAGTGATGAGGACAAGGCTTATGTACAGCAAATGAGGAGAGAGAGAATTGTCCAGTTGGAAGAGATAAACAAAAAACAGGCTAAAAAAGACGTATTGTACGGAGGCTTATGGTTTGCCGGAGGCCTTCTGGTTACATTAATCAGCCTCAGCAGCGGACACGGCGGGATTATAGCTTACGGTGCCGTAATATTTGGCGGAATTCAATTTTTTAGAGGTTTAATAAACAGCTGATGTCATCTCTGTACAACATATTCATCCATCTGCTCATATTCGGGATGAAGGCATTCTCGCTGTTTAATGATAAAACTAAAAAGGGCGTTGAAGGCAGGAAGGAATCTTTGCAGAAAGTAACAATCGGCTTTCAGCACTTCTGATAAAGTGATCTGGATGCATGCTGCCAGCCTTGGTGAATATGAACAGGGGCTTCCTGTCCTTGAGCAGCTGAAGCAGCAATGGCCGGAACATAAAATACTGGTCACCTTTTTTTCTCCTTCCGGTTATGAAAATGTGGTGAAGAAAAAACATATCGCAGATGTAATCTGTTATCTTCCGTTTGATAAAAAAGATCTTGTAAAGGAATTTACATCACAGTTTCAGACCGATCTTTTTTTTACCGTAAAATATGATTACTGGTACCATCTCCTTCAGGAGTTGAAGCATCAGAAGGCTAGAGTATACGTTATTTCGGCTCTTTTTTATGACGGTCAGCCTTTCTTCACTTCCTATGGCAAGTGGATGGTTGAACAGCTACAGCAGAATGTTGACTGGTTTTTTCATCAGACCGAACTTTCATGGGCACTGGCTAAAAGCATTGGCCTTAACAGGTCTTCCGTAACGGGAGATACCCGTTTTTGACCGAGTAAAGCAATTGAGAAACCGCGATAATCATGTTAAGCATATCAGAGAATTTATCGGGAAAGATTATAAAGCGGTTGTTTTCGGAAGTTCATGGCAGGCAGAAGAGAAAATAGCCGAAGAGGTACTGCAGAGCAACCCATATGCTAAAATCATCATTGCTCCGCATGACCTGAAAAGGGTGGCGTACCTGAGACAGGTCTTTCCTAATGCTGTTTTATACAGTATGATTGACGGTTCACAGCCTGCCGATTTTTCATCCCGGGTGTTGATCATAGACAGCATCGGACTATTGTCCAGGCTTTATTCTTATGCAGATGTTGCTGTTGTAGGTGGGGGCTTTCATGATGCAGGACTCCATAATATCCTTGAGGCAGCTACTTTCGGGGTTCCCGTGCTTTTCGGGAAACATTATAAAAAGAATCCGGAAGCGGATGACCTCATTGCTGCGGAAGGCGGAAAAGCATTTGAGAAGGAAGGCCAGGCCGCAGATTTTGTGATGTTCCTTATCAATAATGAAGATGCACTTGATTCAATGGCCGGTAATGCACGGAAATTCATCGATAGCAAACCTGATGCTACCCGGCAAATCATGGAAAAAATATTATTTTAGGAAGCCCTGGTTCCTAATGTCTTTTACGATAAGGTCCATGTGATCAGGGATTTGGTCTGACCTGAGCCAGTTAAAATCAAGCCCGTTGTTGATGCAGAGTTTTTTAAGATAAGGAATACTGTGGATTTTGTTTTCAGCTTCCGTAAGTAGTGTATCGATTTCCATCCAATAATCTTCATCCAGCTTTTGTGTTAGAATCAGCGCTCTGAATATTTTATTGATGAGGTACATATGAAGTTTGTAAACCGCATCTAACCTCTGGCTGTTAAGGTCTTCACTGTAATTCAGTACTGTGTTTACCAACAGCAGGTTAAGGGAAACTTCCCCAAACTTATCGGTAGTGATTTTTACGTGTTCTGTAATTTCAGCACTTATCTTACGGATGATGCTCAGGAAATATTTGGAATTCCGGATGTATTTGGAAGCCAGCTGTACTTTTTCCCGGACAATTTCTTCCATTGCATCGCGTTTGTCATCCGTAGTTTCAGGATCTATAAGCTCAAAGTACAGTTTTTTGGACAGCAGTTTATCCTTTTTCAGGAGCCTGAAAATAAGCCGGTCCTTTTCAATGCTGGAAAATGCGCTTAAAGCGGCTTTAAATTCTTTAGAATACTCCATCAGTTAAAAAATTTAGAATACTTCATAAATCCGTTAGCGGCCCAATTGATTGTATAATAAAGTGATTTCAGGGTAGAGAAACCCATGAAATCCTTGTATACCAGATACTGATCCTTAATGATGTTTTTCTTTTTACGGGACACGCTGTTCTCCCTCATTCTGTACTTAGCCAGGGTTTTCTGTATAGGATACCCTTCAGGAATTTCCTTCAGGAGATTCAGCCACATGACATGATCTTCGCGCTTGCTTCTGATCGGAAAAAAGAATTTTCCTACCCTTTTGGTATCATACATGGTAGAGACCGGAGCCAGCCGGCAGGTTTTCAGCAGATTCTGAAAAGTAACGGGAATGTCGGCAACGAAGTCCTTCAATACAGGCTGAAGCTGTTCATTGCATCTGGAATAGTTACAGTATACCAGCTCCTTTTGCTTGTGCTCCATTGTACTGACCATAGTTTCAAGGTATTCCGGGTACCAGTAGTCATCTGAATCCAGGAATGCAATATATCTCCCCTTTGCTCTTTCTAGGCTTTTATTGCGTGCATTCCCGGCGCCTCCGTTACGGTCAAGAATCATCATTTTTATTCTCGGATCGTTATATTGCCTCAGGATTTCCACCGTACGGTCTCCGGAAAGGTCGTCTGTAATGACCCATTCCCAGTTTTCATAGGTCTGGCTGAGAACGGACTGGATGGTCTCTTCTATAAATTCCGCAGAATTGTAACAGGGAGTGATAATGGAGACGAGTTCTTTCATACTGTGGAGTCTGTAGTCAATATTTGGGGTAATGCCGTAAAATTATAAAAATCTTTTTTCATACAGGTGCCAGGAAGCGATCCCTATGGCAATCACTACCAGCATGCAGACAAAACTCATCAGGAACGGATTATAATGCTCGAAAAGGCCTAACGTAGTAAATGTCCTGATAATAGGGAAGTGGAAGATATAAATTCCATAGGTAAAATCCCCGTATTTTCCGAAATTGTTCAGAAAACGGAATGAGTAGGCAATATAAAGGACGATAATACTGATCATGATGGGCGAGAAAAGCCTGATGTTAAAGATCAGGTCGATCCATACCGTAACCATGGCAATGATGAAAAGAATGTTTTTGTTTTTTATAAAGGTATCGAAGTTGAAATAAATCAGCATTCCTCCAATGAAGTAGCACAGGGAACCGGGGATCTGCCTGGAAAGTTCTGCGTGTCCGGTCAGCCGGAAATAATTCAGGTATACGAGGGAAAGGAAATAGAGTACAATAAGGCTGGTATTCCTGTATTTATTATTTTTTCCGAACAGTAGAAATATCAGGGGAACCGCAATATAAAAGCATACTTCGATTTTAAGTGTCCATAAGGCTCCGTTCACTGCTCCGTTACCGAATACGCCGGGAAGATATGGAGCCATAAAATTCATGAACAGGGAATTCCAGAATAGGTATTTGTAAACCTGCGGGTGGGCAAAATATTCGGGAATGGAATATGTACTTACCAGGCTGAGCAGAATGGCACAGAGAAAGACAACCAGCAGATAGGCGGGCACGATCCGGTTGAACCTCTTTTTGGCATAGCGTAATAAGGTGGATGTTCTTTCATAGCTTCTGGCAATAAGAAAACCACTAACAATAAAGAAGGCAAAAACGGCAATCTCTACAGGGCTGTTTTCAAGAAAGGCAAGTTCTTTCGAGGCACTGAGGGTGCCCAGGTGACCCAGGAAGACAATAAACGCGAGGAGAACACGAATGAAGTCAAAATTATTTTTCGTAATATCTTGCATTTGTATTTATTTCTTTGCAAAAATAACTTTTTTACGGTAAGGTATACCGCTCACCGGCTTCAATATTTATTAAAGACCGGTAATATTGGGATTCAAGACCTGTAAATAATCAGAAATAAACCGATGTTGAATAAATTTTGATAAAATATTATTAATTCAATCAAAAAAATCATAATTTTAGCGCTTGAAAAATTTGATACATGAAGAAATTAGCATTACTATTTGCAGGCCTGTCATTATTTGTAGCTACGGGATGTAACGATGATGACAACACCACCATGGAATATCCGATTGTAGGCACATGGCAGCCTGTAAAACAAGTGGTAACCGTTGTTCCTGCTTCAGGTACTCCTGTTTCAGACGGGATTTCTTTTGATACAACCTGCCAGAAAACTTCCAGATGGATATTCAAAGAAGGGAATACAGGTAAAAGGACCGATAATGGAGACAGCGCCACGCCGGGCCAGTGTCAGGCTACTTTCGACCGTAACTTTACATATACTTATGACAAAAGCAGTAAAGCGATTGAAATGAAATATCAGGGAATTGTAGCACCGGACAAAGGAAAAGTGGTTACCTTAAATGATACGACCCTTAATATAGCTTTTGAGGATACTACGGATCCTAACGAATATAAATCAGTAACCTATACCTTGAAGAGAATCCCTCAATAAGGAGCAGGTGATAGCATACCAGTCAAAATCTCATCCCCGGATGGGATTTTTGCTTTTATATTGATTTAATTTAAAATTAAATTTCGATTTCTTTTAAAATTATTATTTTTGTGCATCTTGATTTCAGAATTTAATATCTGGCTTCAGGCTTAACATCTAATATCTACAACAAAGTGTTTTACGATCATCAGCAGATAGAAAAAAAGTGGCAGAAATACTGGGAAGAAAACCAAACTTATAAAACTTCCGATACTCCAGAAAAACCTAAATTTTATGTTCTCGACATGTTCCCGTATCCTTCCGGTGCAGGGCTGCATGTAGGACATCCGCTTGGGTATATCGCTTCGGATATTTATGCACGGTATAAAAGGCATCAGGGATTCAATGTACTTCATCCGGTAGGATATGACAGTTTCGGGCTGCCTGCTGAGCAGTATGCCATCCAGACCGGGCAGCATCCGGCCGTAACTACGGAACAGAATATTACACGGTATGAAGAACAGTTGAGAAAGATAGGCTTTTCTTTTGACTGGAGCAGGGAAGTGCGGACTTCAGACCCTTCATATTATAAATGGACACAATGGATTTTTATCCAGCTGTTCCATTCATGGTACAATAAAACTGCCGATAAAGCAGAATCAATTGAGACCTTGGTACAGCATTTTGAAGCTAAAGGTACCCAGGGACTGAATGCCCAGCAAAATGACGAGCTTGAATTCACTGCAGAGGAATGGAATGCTGCGTCTGAAATAGACAAAGAAGATATCCTGCTTAATTACCGTCTCGCCTACAGAGCGGAAACCACAGTAAACTGGTGCCCGGCGTTAGGAACAGTTCTGGCAAATGATGAGGTGAAAGACGGAAAATCTGAAAGAGGCGGGTATCCGGTGTATCAGAAAAAGATGATGCAGTGGAGCATGAGGATTTCAGCGTATTCAGAAAGGCTTTTGCAGGGGTTGAATACCCTTGACTGGCCACAGCCTCTTAAAGATGCCCAGGAATACTGGATCGGGAAATCACAGGGGGCACAGGTGAAATTCGGTGTGGAAGGCCACAATGAAATTATTGAAGTGTTCACCACCAGGCCCGATACTATTTTCGGGGCGACATTTATGGTATTGGCTCCGGAGCATCCTCTGGTAGATACCATTACAACGGCAGAACAGAAATCGGAAGTTGATCATTATATAGAAGAAACATCCAAGAAAACGGAACGAGACAGGATGGCTGATGTAAAAAACGTGAGCGGTGCCTTTACAGGAGCATATGCGGTAAATCCGTTCAGCGATAAGGCGATGCCGGTTTATATCTCAGACTATGTTTTGATGGGCTACGGAACAGGAGCTGTAATGGCGGTGCCGGCCCATGATGAGCGCGACCACAGATTTGCGAAGAAATTCAATCTGGAAATAAAGAAGGTCGTGGAAACGGATGAAGACATCCAGGAAAATGCTTTCGATTCCAAGGATTCCGTTTGTGTAAACTCTGATTTTTTAAACGGGTTGAGCTACAAGGAAGCCAAAGCCGTAATCATTACCGCAATTGAGAAAAAAGCTATCGGAAACGGAACAACCAATTACCGCCAGAGGGATGCGATCTTTTCAAGGCAAAGGTACTGGGGTGAACCTGTTCCTATATATTATAAGGATGGGATGCCGTATACATTACCGGCTTCTGCATTGCCTCTTGAACTACCGGAAGTGGAAAAATACCTTCCTACAGAAGATGGGGATCCGCCTTTGGGTAATGCAAAAATGTTTGCATGGGATGAGGTGAACCAGAAAGTGACGTCTACAGACCTTATTGATGAGAAAGCGGTTTTCCCGCTGGAATTATCTACCATGCCGGGCTGGGCGGGAAGCTCATGGTATTTCTTACGGTATATGGACCCGCACGATGATGAGGCGTTTGTTAAAAAAGAACTGGCGGAGTATTGGGGACAGGTAGACCTTTATATCGGAGGAAGCGAGCATGCCACAGGGCACCTGCTGTATTCCCGTTTCTGGAATATGTTCTTAAAAGACAGGGGATACATCAGCCATGATGAGCCTTTCCAGAAGCTGATCAACCAGGGGATGATTCTTGGGATGAGTGCTTTTGTGTATAGAGTTGTAGGCACAAATCAATATGTTTCTAAAAATCTTATAAATAATTATATAACTCAGGTATTACATGTAGATGTATCTTTATTAAAAGGAACTTCCGATGAACTGGATACTGAAGCATTCAAAACCTGGAGGCCGGACTTCGCGGATGCTGAATTTATACTGGAAGACGGAAAATACATCACTGGCCGCGAAGTGGAAAAAATGTCCAAGTCCAAATACAATGTGGTCAACCCGGATGATATCTGCAAGGAATACGGAGCAGACGGATTGAGATTGTACGAAATGTTCCTGGGACCTCTTGAACAATCCAAACCATGGAATACCCAAGGGCTGAGCGGAGTCTACGGTTTTCTGAAAAAATTCTGGAACCTTTATTTTAATGGCGAAGTTTTTGAAGTGTCTGATGAGGAACCGACAAAAGCGGAATATAAAGTACTGCATACCTTAATAAAAAAGGTAGTATATGATATTGAACATTTCTCATTCAATACTTCTGTATCGTCATTTATGATCGCCGTTAACGAACTTCAAAAAATAAAATGCAATAAGCGCAATATTTTAGAACCGTTGTCCGTTATCATTTCTCCATATGCACCGCATATCTGTGAAGAACTATGGAGCCTGCTGGGGCACGAAACTTCCATTGAGTTTGAACCGTTCCCGGCATTGAATGAAGACTATCTGGTGGAAGATGAAATTGAATATCCGGTAAGCGTAAACGGTAAAATGAAATTCAAATTGCCGTTGTCTGCTCAGTTATCGGCGAAAGAAGTGGAGGAATTGGTGATTCAGGATGAGAAAATACAACAGATTCTGGAGGGCAAAACCCCTAAAAAAATCATTGTAGTGCATCACCGGATCGTAAATATAGTAATTTAAATAAAAGTTAATATTGGTGATTTAAAAAAAATGTTGTCTTAAATTTTATGATTTTTTAATGTATTTTTGAAAATGAGAAAATATTATTAAAAATACACATGATAATTGAAATATCGGAATCGTATTGAAATTTCTTTGTCAAAAAAAAGTAAAATGTTTATTTAAGACTCTTGCATTTTAATTAATTTTGCCTTTAATTTACATCCTGTAAAATTTTAAAACAATATAATTTAGTTAAATATGGAAATGAATGTTTCAAAAAATGATGAGCAAGTAGTTGCTAGAAAAGCGGGAGGTTTAAACCCAGCTGTAATTATTCCTATTCTGTTTTTAATAGGAGTTGCTATTTATTTATTCGTTCTTGGTAATCCAGGAAATTTCAAGGATGCAGGTAAGCTGGGAAGTGGCTCTGTAGCTTTTTCAAGTGTTGAGGGGAAGGACATTCACCCAGAATCGTTTTTAGGAATTATCTACAAAGGAGGGGTAATTGTACCTATCTTGATTACATTTATGATCACTGTAATCGTTTTCTCTTTTGAAAGATATTTCGTGCTTAGCAAAGCTGCCGGAAAAGGAAACTTAGACAACTTCGTTATCCAGGTAAGAAACCTGTTGAACCAGAACAGAGTTGACGAAGCTTTGGAAGAGTGCGACAGACAACAAGGATCTGTAGGTAATGTTGTGAAAGAAGGTCTTACTACATACAAAGCCCTTTCTCACGATACTACATTAAACAAAGAGCAGAAGATGGTAGCGCTTAACAAAGCCATTGAAGAAGCTACTACTCTTGAAATGCCAATGTTAGAAAAAAATATGATGATTCTTTCTACATTAGGTACTGTTGCAACGTTAGTAGCACTATTAGGAACTGTAATCGGGATGATCAAGGCATTCTTCGCGTTAGGTTCAGGAGGTGGTACTCCGGATGCTGCTGCACTTTCTACAGGTATCTCCGAAGCATTGATCAACACGGCTTTAGGTATTGGTACTTCAGCAATCGCAATCATTCTTTACAACTTCTTTACTTCTAAAATTGACGGATTAACTTATAAGATCGATGAGATCGCTATGAGCATCCAGCAGTCTTTCGCTGAATTCAACTAAGAATCGGCAGGAGATTGGCCATCCATCCAATCATCAAAAGAAGTTTAATCAAAAAATCATAAATAATAATGGCGAGAGTCAAACCTAAAAGACATGGAGTAGTGACGGATATGACGGCAATGTGTGACGTTGCGTTCCTGCTGCTTACATTCTTTATCCTGACCACTCAGTTTAAAAAGCCTGACGTGGAGCAGATTAAACCGCCATCTTCAATATCAGAGAAGTTACTTCCAGATGCCAGCTTGATGACCATCAACGCGACACCAGACGGGAAATTCTATTTCCAGCCGGTAGAAAATGCATCAGAAAGATTACAGCTTTTAGACAATATGGGTAAAAAGTACGGAATTACTTTTGACAATAACGAAAAGGCTGCATTCCAGAAAGTACAGGCAATTGGGGTTCCTATGAACCAGCTGAAGAGCTATCTCGATTTGTCAGATGAGGAGCAGAAAAATTTCAAGAGTCCTACCGGGATTCCTATGGATAGTACAAATAAGCAATTAGTAGATTGGGTACAGCAGAGTCTGAGCGTTAATCCGGATTACAAACTAGCAATCAAAGGAGACGTTACTACCCAGTATCCTAAAGTTAAAAGCTTATTTGAGGGTTTAAGAGATATTGATTTTCTTAAATTTTGGTTGATTACATCACAAGAAGGTAAACCTAATGAATAATATCGTTTAGAAATGGCAGAAGTACAAGTACAGGAAAAAGGCGCCAAAGGCCGGTAAGGTACGCTCCAAGAAGCAGAGTACCAGAGTTGATATGACTCCGATGGTGGACTTGGGTTTTCTATTGATTACCTTCTTTATGTTTACCACGACATTCTCTAAACCGAATGTTATGGATTTGGGTCTTCCGGCAAAACCGAAAGATGAAACCAAAAAACCACCTCCGACAGAAATTAAACTTTCAAACTCCATCTCTTTATTATTAGGTAAAGACAACAGGATTTTCTGGCATCAGCAGGATAATACATCCCTGACAGACCAGAACCTTAACGAAACTACCTTCGACAGAGACGGAATCCGAAAGGTGATTGAGCAGGCAAAAGCCAATGCAGCTGATAAATCGAAATTTACCGTAATTATCAAGCCAACTGACGATGCCGTATATAAGAACTTTGTAGACATTCTTGATGAAATGGCCATTACCAAAAGTGAGCAGTACGGGGTTACTGACCTTAAACCATGGGAAAAAGCTATTTACGATAGAAAAGTGGGTAACACAGGAGCTGCAGCAGCTGCTACAAAGTAATTTAATCCATTAAATTGTAAATCTATGGCAGATGAAAATGTATACAATTCCAATCTTACTTTAGATGAAATTGTATTTGAAAATAGAAACAAGGAGTATGGTGCGTATGATCTGAGAAGTCAGTATCCTAAACTTCTGACAAAATCTTTTATCATCGGGACTGCGTTATTTCTCGTTGCGGCTTTATCTCCTTTTATTTATCTTACCATTCAAAGGCTTAATGCCCCTGAAAAGCAGGAAGTTAAGGCGGATCTTGTAGAGGTCCTTCAGGAAGATAAAATTATAGAGCAGCCAAAAGAAGAAGAACCACCACCACCACCGCCTCCAAAGGAAGAGGAGAAAATTGAAATTATCCAGAACGTGGTTCCTGAGCCGGTAAAGGCTCCTAAAATTGAGACACCACCACCGCCAATTTCCAAGCAGTTGGAAACTACAACGGGTCTGGTAAATCAGGAAGGGGTGAAGGCTCCTGCTTATACGCCACCACCACCACCGCCATCTACAGGAACAAGAACTTCCACTGCGGAAGTTAAGCCTCAGGTAAGCGATACTCAGGTATATACGGAGGTAGAGCAGACAGCTGAGTTCCCTGGAGGAATCAATTCCTTCAGAAGTAAAGTGGCCAGCAACTTTGACGGTTCAGCCATGAACGGTGATGAAGGTACAGTAAAAGCTGAAGTAACTTTCGTAGTAGAAAGAGACGGAAGTATTACTGATGTTAAAGCTTCAGGAGGAAATTCAGACTTTAACGCTGAAGCGGTAAGAACAATCAAATCTATCAAAAACAAATGGACTCCGGCTAAGATCAACGGCCAGGCTGTACGTTATAGATTCAGATTACCGTTAACAATGAATTTTGAAGGATAATTATTATCCTATCTTTAAATAAAGTTTAAAAAAGAGAAGCATATGCTTCTCTTTTTATTTTTTTTGGTATTTTTGTTATATGATGTTCAACTGGTTGTCCCTGGTAACAGGAATATTTTATATCGTCCTCGGAATTGTAGTCATGGTCTACAAATTCTTCTTCACTATCTTGGAGCCTACAATTGCCTATCCTTTGGGAGGACTGCTGATTATTTACGGGATTTTCAGAATTATCCGGGCTGTTACAAGAATCAAGAAATCTAAAGATGAAGAATAGTTTTAAAGCCCTGTCATTATTGCTGTGCAGCTTCGTATTGCTGAACTGTAAGAAAGAAGAAAAATCACCCTCTTATTATAAAGGAGAAATGACGATCCTTACGGATGAGTCTTTTAAGAGTGTAACTGAGGCCCTGGCAGATGGCTATATGATCAGTTACCCCGATGCCAAGATCAAAGTGGTTACCAAAAAGGAAGATCTCGGTTTTATCGACCTGCTGAATGATAAAGCGAGGGTTGCGGTGATGTCCAGAGATCTCAGCCCGGAAGAAATCAAAACCTATGAAGAACATGTGGAGCTGAAGTTCCTGCCAGCAAAATTTGCAGCCGACGCTGTGATTTTCATCGTTCCAAAAGAATCTGCGAAAGAAAGTATTTCTATGGATGAGATTAAAAAAGGAATGATGTCCGAAGCCAAACCGTTCATTTTTGACGGAGCTAATTCCAGTAACCTTAATTTTGTCGCTCAGAAACTGAAAAAACAGCCGAAAGACCTTCAGTTTTCTGTTATACCGGGTAATCGGAATATCATCGAGGAACTGAACAAATATCCTGATAAAATCGGGGTCATAGGGCTCAATACATTCAGCCGTCCTTATGATAAATTGTCCGAAGAGCTTAGGGATAAAGTGAAAATACTTCCGGTGCAAAGCGGTAAGACGTCATATCTGCCCGACTCTGAAGGACTCCGGAAAATGAAATATCCTTTCACCAGAGTATTGTATTTCCTCACCAATGAAGGTAATTTCAATATCGCCAACGGATTCATCAGGTACTCCTGTACACAACTTGGACAGATGATTGTGCAGAAGGAGGGTCTTCAGCCTTATAACCTCTACAGGAGAGAGGTGCAGATGCGTTAAAAAATATTAAAGTATCACTGTACTTCAAATAATTACAGTATTTTGGTCTGAAAATTGCGAATATATAATTCGTTTATAAAATATAAAATGAAAGATATAATGAATATGAGTATGAATGTAAAGAAGATTGCTTTAGGAGCAGCAGTGGTATTTTTTACCGGTTTTGCTTCTGCGCAAACATTACAGGACGGTATCATCAGTATTGATAGTGACAAGTTTGCCCAGGCAAAAACTAACTTTACTGATATGGTTGCAAAGGCACCAACAGCCGAGAATTATTTCTATCTTGGGAATACGTATCTGAGACAGTCTGAGCCGGATTATGCCAAAGCAACCGAAAGTTTCAACAAAGGTCTTGCCGCAGACAGCAAAAGCTACCTGAATAAAATAGGATTGGCTGCTGTAAAACTGGGTAAAGGCGATAAAGCAGCTGTTGCAGAAATACAGAAAATTGTTGCCGATTCCAGGGAGAAAGATGCGGAAGTGCTGTTCAGAGCTGCTGAAGCGTTAACACTTTTCGATAAAAATAACTCTCCTGACCTGGCTATCCAGTATCTGAATAAGGCAATTGAAAGAGCTAAGAAAGATGTTCCAGCGTACTATTATTATACGTTGGGTGATGCCTACCGTTTAAAAAGAGTTCCGGGAGATGCGATGACTGCCTACGATAAGGCTTTGCCTTTGGCAAAAAACAAAGCTTCCGTTTACACCAGAATTGGTACATTATGGATGGCTGCACAGCAATGGCAGCAGGCTAAGACCAGCATAGAAAAAGCTATTGCAACCGATCCTACTTATGCTCCGGCATATAAAGCTATGGCAGCCTATGATATCAGATACCAGCAAAATGCGAAAGCAACACAGGATCTGATTAACTATACAAAATATGCTGACGAAGATCCTTATACACAGCTGGAGATCGCTAAGCTTTATTTTACGAATGAGGATTACACAAATTCTAAGGCTATCTTAGATAAGATTTTTGATAAGATTGATGATCCTATCAAATTTAAGCTAAGAGCTTATCAGCTTTATGCGGAAGGTAAGTATGCAGAAGCTAAGCAAAACATGGATAATTTCGTATCCAAGGCTGAAAAGTCAAGGATCCAGCCGGCTGATCAGGGTCTTCAGGGTCTTATTGCAGCAGGATTGGCCAAGACCGAAACTGATGCAGCTAAAAAGACAGCTTTAACGACAGAAGCACAGCAGAAAATTGCGATTGCCAAAGCCGCTAAAGACGAGACTATGAAATGGGATATGGAGCTTGCAAAAATTTCAGGAGGGGTAGCTTCCCAGGCTGATGTTGATGCAGGGCCTACCAATCCTACTATCGAAGGATTGAAGCAGAAGGTTGCTGCTAATGCTCAGGATACGGATTCACTGTTTAAACTGGCAACTGCATATCAGGATGCTAAAAACTGGAACGGAGCTATCCAGACATGGCAGAAAATGAATGCTCTTCTTCCTGATTGGGCTCCTGGCTACTATAGCTTAGGATATTCTTATCAGCAGGCAGGTAATAATGATGCAGCTAAAGCAGCATACGAGAAATTCATAAGTACTGTTAAGCCGGCAGATGTAGAAGCCAATAAACAGACATTAGCCTATGCCTATTTCGCTGTAGCATATATGAACAAAGATTCAGATCTTGCTAAAGCGAAAGATTATGTAGCAAAATCAGTACAGTTGGATCCTAACTATCAGGATGCAGTTAAACTTAATGCTGAAATTAATAAATAATTTAAATCATATATAACAGAACTTCCCAATCGCAATGTTTGGGAAGTTTTTATTTTAAGGTGTACATTTGGATTTATGAAAACAGATATATTAGCTTTCGGAGCACATCCGGATGATGTAGAGCTGGGATGCAGCGGAACGATTGCCAAACTAATTTCGGAAGGGAAAACCTGTGCGATTGTTGATCTTACTAAAGGAGAACTGGGAACGCGGGGAACCGATGAAATAAGAAAAGAAGAAGCCGCGAGATCAGCAGAAATCTTAGGCGTGTCAGTAAGGGAAAACCTGGGAATGAAAGATGGCTTCCTGGTCAATTCTGAGGAATACCAGATGAAGATCGTTAAAATGATCCGCAGATACCGCCCTGAAATCGTCTTAGCTAATGCGATTGATGACAGGCACCCGGACCATGCAAAAGCGGCGAAATTAGTGTCGGATGCGTGCTTTTTATCCGGTTTGAGAAAAGTGGAGACGGTTGATCAGGGGGGAAATCAGGAAGTATGGCGTCCCAAGCATATTTTTCATTACATCCAGTGGAAAAACATAAGGCCTGAATTTGTTATTGATATTTCTGACCATCTCGACAAAAAGATTGAGGCATGTATGGCATTTAAGACCCAATTCTATGATCCTGATTCTACAGAACCGATAACACCGATTGCGACCAAAGATTTTCTGGAAAGCCTTACTTACCGGGCTCAGGATCTCGGCAGACTTTCCGGGGGTTACCTATGCAGAAGGTTTCACGACTGAAAAGCTGATAGCGCTGAAAAATTTTGAGGGAATTGTTTTGTAGTTTAAAAATTATTCCTATATTTGCAACCACAAAACGGTGATTGTAGCTCAGTTGGTTAGAGCGTCGGATTGTGGTTCCGAAGGTCGTGGGTTCGAGACCCATCATTCACCCAAAACTTTAAATCCTGTCAGCAATGGCGGGATTTTTTGTTTATCAGATACTTCCTGACATGATCTTTAAAATCTAAAGCCCTATAAAAGATTTTTTTAAAATTTATATACATTTCTTTGATATTCATTCCCTTGTGCCACCTGTTAAGTCGGATTTTTATAAATAGGAATGTCTCTTTGGATGACTAATGAATGTATCGAAGTTATGAAATAACAGGTTAGCAATGATTAATGATATGGAGATTCAGGAGAAAGTGACATTGAACAGGTGAAACTTGTACAGAAAAGTCAGGTTGGTATAAAGGAACGCGCAGTTAGTAAGATCCTCGCTGTTTTAAAGAGAATGTTAATGGCATAAAAAAAGCATCTTTCTTCAGATGCTTGTGTTTTTAGATATTGTTTTGATTTAAACTTCTTCGTCAGAATCTATCGTGTAAGATCTGCTTTTAAAGTCTTTATCATGCTTTTCTGAAATAACATCTTCTCCTTTTTCGTTAATGATGAAATCTGTGGACTCATTAAACATTTCCTGGAAACTTTTAAAATCCTCTTTATAAAGATAAATCTTGTGTTTTTCAAATGTAGCTTCTCCATTGTCTCCGAAGTTCTTTTTACTTTCGGTAATCGTAAGATAATAATCTCCCGCTTTCGTCTCGCGCACATCAAAGAAATACGTTCTTCTTCCTGCTTTTAACACCTTCGTGAAAATTTCATTTTCGTGGCGTTCCTTGTATTCACTCATTGTTAGATAATTTTTAATCTTGTTAAGAACAAATATATAAGTTTTCTTTCAATCACAAAATTTTTTTTATGATTTATTTAACAATTGAAAATGAATTGACTACGATGTTACAGAATTGTTAATTTCCGTGAGATTAATAATCTGGTGAGCTTTCTGTGCGCTAGACTCTCTATGTGTGATAATTATGGAAGTGGCATTCTGTATTTTGGCTTCGATATTTTCAAGGATATTATGTTCAGTTTCCGTATCCAGTGCAGATAGGGAATCGTCAAATATAATAATATTCGGGTTCTTGATCAGGGCCCTGGCAATACATATCCTCTGTTTCTGTCCGCCGGAAAGCATGACGCCACGTTCGCCTACCATGGTTTTATATTGTTCTTTGAAATCAATAATATTCTTATGGACGTCGGCGATTTTAGCATATTCCACAACGCGTTCATGGGAAGGATGGTCAATGGCAAATCCGATATTGTTTTCTATCGAATCTGAGAACAGGTAGCTTTCCTGGGGAATATATCCGATGAATCTCCTGTAGTTATCCAGGTTGTGCTCTTTAAGGTTTTTCCCGTCAACGAGTATTTCACCCGAACTAGGGTCGATAAGGCGGCATAATAACAGGGCAATTGTAGATTTACCGCTTCCGGTTTTACCCATAATGGCCAGGGATTCCCCGGCTTTTACCTTGAAACTGAGATTATCAAGTGCTTTTATACCGGTATTCGGATAAATATAGGATACATTTCTGAATTCGATATCTCCTTTAATCGTATACTCGTCAAAATTGGTGTTGACAATTTCAGTTTTCTTATCCATAAATTCATTGATCCTTTGCATGGAAGCTTCGGCCCTCTGGTTTACAGAAGTTACCCATCCTACCATAGAGAACGGCCAGATCAGGATATTGATATACATAAAGAAATCTGCAATTTTACCTACGCTGAGATGTCCGCTGATGTATTTCTGCCCTCCGATGAAGATGATGACCACATTCAGCAGACCAATAACGAAAAGGATGATTGTAAAGAAATACGCTTCAGTTTTAGCAAGATCCAGGGCTTTGTTCTGATAATCGGTTACCTTTATCCCATAGTTCTTTTCAATATATTTTTCGCGGGCAAAAAATTTAACGACCCGGATGCCTGAAAAACTGTCCTGTACAAAAGTAGAAATAGCCGACTGGCTTTTCTGCATGATCTTGGATTTCTTATTGATGATCGAACTCACTTTAAATATGATATAGGATAGGACAGGAAGAGGAAGTAAGGTCCAGACCGTCATCGATACATCCGTCTTCAGCATATAAATGCTCGTAATAACCAGCAGGATAACGAGGTTAACCACATACATTACACCCGGCCCGAGATACATTCTTACAGCAACGACATCTTCACTCAAGCGGTTCATGAGGTCACCAATAGTAGTCTGCTTATAATCTGTCAGAGACAGCTCCTGGTAATGCCGGTAAATCTTATTCTTAAGCTCGTACTCAATCCTTCTTGAGGCCACAATGATGGTCTGCCGCATCATAAAGGTGAAAAAACCTGTAAGAAGCGAACATCCTACAATAATCGCTACATAGATGAGTACTTGCCGGTTAAAGCCCAGATTCCCGCTTTTGGTAAGTTCATCCACAGATTTTCCGACGAACTGAACTTTATAAATATTGAAAAAATTACTGGCGATGATGAACAACAACCCCCAAAACAATAATAATTTATGTTTCCAGAAATAGGGATTTAAGGTTTTTAGTGCTTTCATACAGAATGGCAAAATTACAAAAATCGCAGCAGACTACGAATCCGTCAATTTTAAATTTTGTATCTTTGCCGCCATATAAAAGCTCTTTGAATGTTAGGAAGACGACAAATCCGTGAAAAAGTGGTAGAGAGTGTGTACTCTTACTACCAGAATCCTATTAAGTTTGATGTATTAGAGAAAAACATGTTCTCCAGTATAGAGAAAATCTATTACCTGTACATCTATCAGCTCAATTTTCTGGTTTCTTTAAAAGAACTGGCTGAGAATCAGATTGAGATCGGTAAGAATAAATTTCTTAAAACCGACTCTGATATCAACCCGAACCAGAAATTCATCAACAATCAGATTCTGATCAAGCTGGAGGAAAACCCTGAACGTCTGTTTTTCACAGGCCAGCACAAGCAGCTGAAATGGGACCTTCATGATGACCTTCTGGTAAAAACATTCCAGAGAATTACTGCAGGAAAAAGGTATCAGGATTTCATGAAAGAAGAAGGATATTCCTTTGAAGCTGACCAGAAGTTTATCGGGAAGCTTTTTCTGCGGTATATCGCCGAAAATGATGATTTTCATGATTATATAGAAGATAAGGAACTTTCATGGTCGGACGATATCCACATTTCTAATTCCATGGTTCAGAAAACCATAGGTTTTATGAGGGAGGATGAAGAGAGCAGGACCCTTATCAAAATGATCAAAGATGAAGATGATAAGACTTTTGCAGCCAAACTTCTGAGAGATACGCTGAACAACTGGGAAAACAATGAAAAGAAACTCTCCGAAAGGCTGGAAAACTGGGACCTGGAAAGAGTTGCCCTGATGGATAAAGTAATCCTGTCTACTGCAATTTCGGAACTGGATAACTTCCCTTTCACACCTTCAAGAGTCATTATCAATGAATATATTGAGATCGCTAAGGTATTTGCTACAGAACGTTCCAATATTTTCATCAACGGAATATTGGATAAATATTGTAAAGATAAAAACAGAATATAAATTACTTATATGAAAAAGAAGTTATCAATAATCGCCTTATCTATCATAGGCTTTGGTTTAGTTTCTTGTAAGAAAGAGCAGAAAGAGACTGCGGGTACTGAAACTGCGGTTACAGATTCTGCCAACACAACAATGTCTGCTGCTCCCGGCGATTCTGCCACAGTTCAGGCATCTGAGGTTTCAGGTGAAGCTGCTGCAGCAAAATCCAATCAGCCTCTAACAACGATTGCCTTATCTGAAAGCAACTTCGATTTCGGTAAAATCAAAAAAGGAGACAAAGTAGAGCATGTATATGAAGTAACCAATACGGGAAGCAATCCTTTGGTTATTTCCGAAGTAAGACCGGGATGCGGATGTACTGCTCCGGACTTTACCAAAGAACCTATTATGCCTGGTAAAAAAGGGAAAATCACATTACATTTCGATTCTTCCAATTTTGACGGGAATGTGAACAAATATGCAGACGTTTTTGCCAATGTGGAAAAAGCTCCGGTAAAATTAACGTTCACCGCTAACATCCAACCATAATATAATGAACACACTATCCATATTTTTACAGGCACCTGCCGCAGGAGGAAGCTCGCCAATGATGCTGATCATGATGGGGGTAATGTTTGTCGGGTTTTATTTCCTGATGATCAGGCCTCAGATGAGAAAGCAGAAACAGGAGAAAAACTTCCAGGAAAGCCTTAAAGTAGGCGCCAGAGTAGTGCTTACTTCAGGCCTGCACGGGAGGATTGCCCAGGTTCAGGATGATGGTTTCGTGATTGAAACCTTATCCGGGAAGCTGAAATTCGAGAAAGCTGCAGTTTCCAGGGAGTTTACGGAAGCCCGTTTCGGAGATAAAGCGAAAGCTGCTGAAAAAACAGCAGAGAAAAAAGAAATTGAAGCGGATAAGAAGTAATTTCTTATCGTTTAAAATATCTCGTTTCGGCGGGGTGAGCTTCGCTCACCCCGCCGAAACTTTTATTACCTGCTAAACAGATTTACTACTGAGCCTGTTTGTATCTTTTTCATTAGAAAACTACATTTATTTCACAGGCATCCGCAAAATTTGCACTTAGCTTGTAAAATGGAATATCTTTGCTCCATGGAGCAAAATAAAGCCAAAAACGTTCTCATTCTGGGTGCCAATTCAGATGTTGCCAAACAATGCATGAAGCAATATGTTCAGAAGGGATTTTCTGTTATGGCTGCTTCCAGAGACACCGGTTCTTTGGAACATTTCGTCCAGGAGAATAAGCTGCATTCAAAAGTTACAGTACTTAGTTTCGATGCAGTGGATTTTGCTGCCCATCAGAATTTCTATGCCGCACTTCCTGCTAAACCTCATATTGTAGTGTATGCAGCCGGATTCCTGGTGGATAATGCATCTGCTTTAGAGGATTTTGAAGGAGCTCAGCAGATGATGATGGTCAATTATATGGGGGCAGTATCCATCCTGAATATCGTTGCAATGGATAAGGAAAACAAAAATCTGGAGCGGATCATAGGTTTATCTTCGCTTTCGGGTGTCCGGGGAAGAAAAAGCAATTTTGTCTATGGAAGTACCAAAGCGGCTTTTACCACTTATCTGGCCGGATTGCGGCAGGAGCTTGCTTCCCGGAATATTACGGTCAACGCTTTGGTGATTGGATATATCAGGACCAAAATCAATGCAGGTTTACAGCTGAACGAATCGCTGATCATGGAACCGGATTATGTCGCAAGATATATTGTGAATGCCGGAAACTCTTTTACGATTGTCCCTAATTTTAAATGGAAGATTATTTATTTGATCCTGAAAATATTACCGGAAAGTCTGGTGGCGAAACTACCTTAAAAAATTGGAATGAAGTTATTATTATTTATAGTCTTTACGACCCTGTCATCAGGGATGTTTTCACAAAGATTGAGTGGACCGAAAAAAAGAAAGCTGTCATTTGATGATTTTAGAGGTGAAATTGGTGTGAGTACGGCCGCGGCAGTTTCATCAGTTATCATTAGATATGAAATTGTATCTCAGTCAATTTGGACAGGAAGAATTAAAATTAAAATATTTGCTGCTTTTGATAGGTCTTCTTCCTGGATAAAACCTGAATTTAAATCCCCACCGCTCCTGGCCCATGAGCAGGGCCATTTTGACATCACCGAAATATTCTCAAGAAAACTGCAAAAAAAAGTTGATGCAGAGATCAAGGGCGTAAAAGATTTTTCACAAAAATTTCAGCAAATGTATGATGATTTATATAATGAACATTATCAGTATCAGACTCAATATGAAATTGATACTGATAATGGACGTCATGAAGAAAACCAGGAAAAATACAATACATTGATCAGAGAAATGCTGCTTTAATTTATGCCAACATTTCAAGTGCTGCCATCATATCAATCCCTTTTCCTAAAACAGGTTTAAACAAATCTCCTTTTTTCTTGATTCTCTCCAGGGCATTATGAATGGTAAAATCTGTAGGCATCAATCCGGGTTTCAGTTCATTCCATTCCAGCGGCATGGAGACGGAGGCCCCTTCTTTCGGCCTAATGCTATAGACACTAGCGAGCGTCTGTCCTTGCCTGTTCTGAAGGTAATCCAGGTAGATTTTATTGCTGCTGCGTTTTTGCAGGCTTCTTTCAAGGGTCGTCAGTTTTGGAAGTTTTTCGTTCACCTGCTTCATTAAAATATGGGCAAAATCTTTTACTTGGTCGAAATCATATTTGCCTCCCATCGGAATATAGATGTGAATGCCGGTGCTGCCTGAAGTTTTGCAGTAACCTTCTACTTTGACGGCATTCAATACTTCATGGACCTGCAATGTGGTTTCAATGACATCATCAAATGTATTCTTCTTTGATGGATCAAGATCCAGTACCAGGTAATCAGGATGCTCCAGGTCGGGGAGGGAGCTGTTCCATGGGTTCATATCGATACAGCCTAAATTATTCAGGTAGGCGAGGGTGGCTTTATCATTACAGATGATGTAATCGATATATTTGTCCGTAGAATCGGAAAACACTTCAGTTGTTTTGATCCAGTCCGGAATATTATCACTTGCGTCCTTCTGATAGAAACCCTGCTTTTCAATGCCGTTTGGAAAACGGTTGAGCGACAGCGGACGGTTTTTCAGGTGCGGCAGGATGTATTCGGCAACAGATTGGTAATAATCAACTATTTCACCCTTGCTGATGTCGTCTTCAGGAAAGTAGATCTTGTCCTGGTTCGTCAGTTTCACTTTATGGCGGTTCAGTGTGATTTCAGTTTCATTATCAGTCTTCTTCGTAGAGGAGGTTTTAGGTTTCATATCAGCAGGTTTTTTGGTGATGGATGGGGCAGTTACTTTGATTTCTTCCGGTTCTTTATCCTCACGGATTGTTACAAAAACCGGATGACGGAAAATACCATCATTGGTAATTTCTGAATACTTAATTTCACAGACCAGCTCCGGTTTTATCCAGGTGACCGGTGAATTGGTTTTAGGAGTATTTTCAAACGGCGATTTCTTAATGGCCATTTTTTCCAGCCTGTCGCGCAGTTCCAGCAATGTTTCTTGGTTGAAGCCAGTGCCGGTATGGCCACAGTAAATGAGTTCATCATCTCTATATTTTCCCAGGATCAATGCTCCAAAACCCTTTCTGGATCCTTTAGGTTCGGTAAATCCGCAGATAATAGTCTCATCCGTATTGGAAAACTTTACTTTAAGCCAGTCTGTAGTCCGGTGGTTTTCCACATAAACGCTATCGGACTTTTTAGCGATCATCCCTTCCAGCTTTAATTTCTGCATTTCTTTAAAAAAGCTGATGCCTTTTTCTTGCACATGGTCACAGTAGCGGATGACATCAGTTTCTTTTAATGCTTCTTTCAGCAGTTCTTTCCGCTGGATCAGGGGAAGTTTTTCTGTAGAATGCCCGTTCAGCCATAAGAGGTCGAAAACCTGATAAACCAGTGCAAGATCAGGATTATCCCCAATCTGCTGCAATAGCTGGAAATTTGGCCGTCCCTGGGCATCGTAAGCCACGATTTCACCGTCCAGGATCATTGCATGTTCCTGCCGGCTGAAATCCCTGGCTACCTTTTCAAATTTGGACAGGAATGAAATCCCGTTGCGGGAGTAAAACTGAGGTTCATCTTTGCTGAGATCGGCAACAGCCCTGTACCCGTCCCATTTGATTTCAAAAATCCAGTCTTTATGGTCAAAGGGTTCGTCATGAAGCTTTGCCAGCATGGGATGGATAAAATCAGAAAGCTTTTTTTCTCCGCTTAATCCGCTGGGATCATGAAAGGCTTTAGGATGTGCTATGCTGTTTTTTGGGCTTTTTTTTTCCTCAAGGAATTCAGTAACGAGCGATTTTGACGAAGTATGCTCCTCTGCATCATAGCCGATTTCGGCATATTGGTCTTTGTGCTTGATCAGAAGCCATGCATTGCCTTCTGAGTTTTTCATTTTAACAAGTGCAAATTCCCCCTTCAGTTTCTTTCCGTGAAGGATGAATTTTAGGGATCCTGCTTTAAGTTCTTTCAACAGTTCCTTTTCATCAGATAATTTACTGGTATTATCCAGCGGTTCATAAGTCCCGGTGTCCCATACTTCTACCTGTCCGGCTCCATAATTTCCTTCCGGGATATTGCCCTCAAAATCTTTATAATCATACGGATGGTCTTCAACCATCATTGCGAGCCGTTTATCTTTGGGATCCAGCGAAGGACCTTTAGGAACCGCCCAGCTTTTGAGTACGCCGTCCATTTCCAGCCTGAAATCATAATGCAGGCGTGAAGCAGCATGGCGCTGGATTACAAAAATCAATTGATTTTCGCTTTTCTTCACAGAACCTTCCGGTTCACTCGTTTCATCGAATTTTCGCTTGTTATGATAATCTTTAAGAGCCATCAGGATGCATTTTTAGATTTGGAATTCTGTAAACTGGCTTTCAGCTGGGCCATCAGGTCGACGACTTTTCCATCTTCGGCAGGCTGGATCTTCTTCGCCTTGATGCTTTTGCCTTTTGCTTTCTGTTTGATGATCTTCATCAGCTCATCGGAATAGGTGTCTTTATACATGGCCGGATCAAACTCCTGAGAAAGCTGTTCGATAAGGTTAACCGCCATTTTCAGCTCCGCACCCTTAGCCGCTTTTTTAGCCGGGATTTTCAGGTCAGAATAATCCCTGATCTCCTGCTCAAACCGTAACCGGTTCAACAATAAAATATCATTGTTATAAGGGCGGATCATGCCGATGGTTTCACTTTCACGGAGGACAAAGGTGCCGATGCCTACCATTTCCGTCTGCTGAAGTGCTTTCAGCAAAAGTCTGTACGCATTTTCACCATTTTTCTGGGGTTCAAGGTAATAGGGGGTTTCAAAATAAATACTGTCTACCTCATCTTCCTTTACAAACTGGTCGATAGAAAGGATCTTGGATTTTTCCGGGCTGGCTGCTTCGTAATCATCTTCGTCCAGAACGATGTATTTATCATCGATGCGGTATCCTTTCACGATATTTTCCCATTTCACTTCTTTTCCTGTAGATTCGTTCACCCGTTTGAAACGGATATTGGAATAATCAGACTTATCCAGCATATCAAGATCCAGCTTGGTTGTTTCCGTTGCCGAGTAGATCTTTACAGGAATATTCACTAGGCCAAAACCAATGGCACCGTTCCAGATTGCTCTCATTGTACTGTATTTGAGGCATAAAGTACAATGATTGTGCCGCGCAGGACATTATAAAAAGGATGTGGTACTTAATTAAATCTGCTGAAAGCGGGCGTAATGTTTGAGATACGCCATAGTCTTGTCAAAATGTTCTTCATCTGTATTTTCCTTACTGATAACCACATGCATCAATGATTCAATGGTAATGTACAGGTATAAGTTATCTGAAAGGCAATAGGTGATTTCTTTCCAGGCTACTTTTAAATCAAGTCTATGATCTGAAAATCTGAAATGGGTGGGTGTCAATTCCCAAAATAAGGGCTTTGAATGATGCTGAAGTTTTTCAGCCTCTTTCTTTAATACGGTTTCCGCTTTTCTTTTGGCTTTTCCGTAATAGGTAATATAATTGAAAAACATAACCAAATACATTAATCCGCTGCCGACGAAAAAGTATCCGAAAGGTTGCCGGTAAAACAGTAAAAAAGATCCTAAAGCCAGGAATATAATGCCCCAAACCAGATTTTTCTTATTCTTATCCAGATTATTTTTCCAGATTCTTCTGAATTCATATTTATATATCCGGGATACGTTTTCTGGTGAATTTACAGCAGTACAGGTAAAGATTTCTTCAATCATGTTAACTTTTTAGGCAATAGGCTACAGTTTTCCTGTTAATGAAAGGGGTAAGATGGATAGAATAAAAAAGCGGAGAAAAATCTCCGCTCAAATTTATGCTTTTAAATCCAGTTTCAGTTCAAGCTCATCCAGCTGTGCCTCAGCGATGGCTGCCGGTGCATCAATCATAACATCTCTTCCGGAATTGTTTTTAGGGAAGGCAATATAATCCCTGATAACTTCATTTCCGTCCAAAATTGCTACCAGACGGTCAAACCCGAAAGCAAGTCCTCCGTGAGGCGGCGCACCGTATTTGAAGGCGTTCATGAGGAACCCGAACTGGGCTTCCGCTTCTTCTTTGGAAAAGCCTAGCAAATCAAACATTCTGGACTGTAAATCCTTATCGAAAATCCTGATGGACCCTCCTCCGATTTCATTTCCGTTCAGGACCATATCATATGCATTAGCCCTTGCTTTTCCAGGATCAGTTTCCAGCAAATGGATGTCTTCCGGTTTCGGGGATGTGAACGGGTGGTGCATCGCATGGTAACGTCCGCTCTCCTCATCAAATTCAAGTAACGGGAAGTCTACTACCCACAGCGGAGCGAATTCATTTCCTTTTCTCAGTCCGAGACGGTTTCCGAGTTCCATCCTTAAGGCGGAAAGCTGGGTTCTTGCTTTATTTTCGTTTCCGGAAAGGATCAGCATCAAATCGCCTTCCTTTGCTCCGAATTTTTCGATGATTGCCGTTAAATCGTCTTCATTATAGAACTTATTGACTGATGAGGTCTTCACGCCGTCATTCTGGAATTTTACCCAGACCATTCCGGAAGCTCCGATCTGCGGGCGTTTTACCCAGTCAACCAGCTCGTCGATCTGCTTTCTGGTATAGTCTGCGCAGCCTTCTACATTGATCCCGACTACCAGTTCCGCATCGTCAAATATTTTAAAATCTTTTCCTTTAACCAGATCGTTCAGCTCCACGAATTTCATTCCGAAACGGATGTCCGGTTTGTCGTTACCGTAAGTCTGCATGGCATCGGCAAAAGTCATTCTCGGGAAATCTCCGAATTCCTGTCCGGTAATATCTTTCAGCAGGTTCTTGGTCATGCCTTCAAAAACATTCATCACATCTTCCTGTTCCACGAATGCCATTTCACAGTCGATCTGGGTAAACTCCGGCTGCCTGTCCGCTCTTAAATCCTCATCACGGAAACATTTCACGATCTGGAAATATTTATCCATTCCGCCCACCATCAGCAACTGCTTGAATGTCTGCGGAGATTGCGGAAGGGCATAAAACTGCCCCGGATTCATCCTGCTCGGTACCACAAAGTCTCTTGCACCCTCCGGAGTAGATTTGATGAGCACCGGAGTTTCCACTTCGATGAAGCCGTTATCGGAAAGGTAATTTCTTACCTTCTGGGCCATTTTGTGGCGGAAAATAAGCTTATCCTTGACCGGATTTCTTCTGATATCAAGGTAGCGGTATTTCATTCTCAGTTCTTCTCCGCCGTCTGTTTCATCTTCAATGGTAAACGGGGGGAGCTGGGATTCATTAAGGATGGTTAATTCTTCAACTAAAATTTCAATTTCTCCGGTTGGAATATTCGGGTTTTTGCTCACTCTTTCAATGGTTTTCCCTTTCACCTGGATCACGAATTCACGGCCCAGCTTTTTGGCTTCTTCCATCAGTTGTGCTGAAGAGCGCTCCTGGTCAAAAACCAGCTGCGTAATCCCGTAACGGTCCCGGAGATCGATCCAAATCATAAATCCTTTATCACGGATGGTCTGTACCCATCCTGAAAGTGTAACGGTTTCATTAAGATTTTTTAGAGACAGTTCTCCATTGGTGTGCGATCGAAACATTGGTTTTTAGATGTTAGATATTAAACGTCGGCTATCAGATCTATCAATCTGATTTTCGAGTGCAAAGATAGGATTTTTGAAGGTTTTTGAAATAAAAAAACTCCCTTTCGGAAGTTTTTAATGAAAAAGAATGAATACGAGCAGATATATCTTGTGATTTACCATTCTTCTCTATGATAGTCTTAGTTATTAATCCACTCGACAGCTTTTTCCATTACCTCATCCCTGTTGTTAATGATTCCTTTTGCAGTGGGTTCTACTTCAACGTCAGGTACAATTCCTATTCGCTGGGTTTATTACCATCCGGGTAATAAATACCGATTCCGCTGATCAGGCAGTATAACCTGTAAAACGTTGCCGTCAGCTCCAGCGGTCTGCTGCATATTCAAGAATGTCTCCCGGCTGGCATTCTAGTGCTTTGCAAATGGCTTCTAGGGTAGAAATTTTTATAGCTTTAGCTTTTCCGTTTTTTAAAATAGAAAGGTTTGCCTGGGTAATTCCGATTTTCTCGGCCAGTTCCTGCGATTGCATCTTGCGTTTCGCAAGCATCACATCTACATTAATGATAATAGGCATAATTAAAATTTCATGTTATGGTAAAAAAACAAATTCTGTAATCTGATGTAATTATGTTAAGGCAAAAGTACTAGATAGTGAAAAATGGTGCGTAAACTGTGTACGGTGTAATAACCATTTTTTTTCATATGCAGGGATTTACTCTAAAAGCTTAATTAGTTCCGGTTGATTATATTTTTTTGCATAATCTAAGGCAGTTAAACCTTTGTTGTTTTTTGTTTCTTTTTTAGCGCCGCTTTCCAAAAGTTTTTTTACCATTTTAAGGTCCCCATATTTTGCAGCAAACATCAGAGGTGATTTTCCATCACATATTTTTTCAAGGTCTGCTTTTTCGTCAATAAGTTTTTGGAAAATGTTCACACTTTTCATCTTAATGGCTAGTGCCAACAGATTATAGGAGGTTTCATTGACATTGAAACATTGATTAATGTTCTGTCCATCAAGAAGATCTGCAAACCTTGCTGTGTTATCGAATTTCAGAATCTGTATCTGGTCATTATTCAATTCCTGAGCGTAAAAAAGTTTTGAAAGCATGAAGAATGCAATAAATAATAAATTTTTCATAGGATTAATTTAAATTGAGTTTTATTATAAAATATTAAATAACAAGATCACTTTCATCTTGCATCTTTTTTCCTTTCAGAAAAACTTCTTTCATCAGGATGAGACTGAATCCGGTTATCAAAAAAACGAAAGGCTGAATAAGATCAGGCTGTTGTGGGGAAATCAGAATATTAATAAAGCCTTGTATCACACCAAAAGCCAGCAGTCCAAACCCCAAGATTTTAAAATTCTTAATAGCTTTATCGGTAAAGAAATTGTCCTGAGAAAGTTCAAGGATAATTCTGAATGTTGTAAGTAGAATAAAATTAATGGAAATAAGCCCCAGAAAAGCGAGAAGTAAGCTTTGATAGGTGTTTTTAGTCGTGAGGGCCATGCTGGTAAAAGGATAGTGAAACTGAACAGCAATACTGCTGCCGGGATTTTTCAGGCTTTCCAGCGAAATAAAACGGTTGGTTTCTTCTGTAAAAAAATAAAGAATGATTAAACTCAGTATCCAAAGCGAAGCAATAGCAAATATGACGATGTAGACTCCAAAAGGATATCTTAACCACCAAAGTAAAGATTTTTTTCCTGTAATTTTCATGTTTCTTATTTATTTATTGCAAAGATATAAATAATTATTGTATTACGATAATTATTTTCTGTAAAATATGAATCGCAAAAATGGCTTTTCTTGTCATATCAGTCGACAGGTCCGAATTCCTGATTGTATACTATTGATTTATAAAAACATTAACAAGGTGAAATTTTTATTTTTATATTAAAATTTATAATTTAGTGCTTCACCAAATAAATATTTGTCATTATGGGAAAAGGAGATAAAAAATCCAGAAGAGGAAAAATCACCAATGGAAGCTACGGAAAAAGAAGGCCCAGAAAAGCTTCGAAATCAGTTGTCGCCACAGAAGAAAAAGCGAAAAACTAAGAATAAAAAGGCCGGAGAAATAAATTCTCCGGCCTTTTCTATGTAACAAAATTAAATTATTTTCCGCCTAAAAAGCTTCCCAGGATATCACCCAGGCCTCCTCCTCCTTGCTGTTTCTTCGGGTCTCCATTACCGAGGATGTTCCCCAGAATATCATGTAAAGGATTTCCTGAAGAGGAATTGTTACCTCCGCCCAGCACACTTCCGAGAATGTCATTCAAAGGACTTGACTGCTGAGACTGAGCCTGGCTCGATGCGTTTCCTAAGATGCCGCCCAAAAGGTCTCCCAATCCTCCGGATCCTACATTGTTCTGCTGTTTTTCTTTTCCGATATACCCCATAATTACAGGAGCCAGCATAGCAAGCACAGGTCCGATTTTATCGATGGAGATTCCCGTATTCTGTGAAAGCTGATTTTCTACATTCTGCTTATCGTTTCCGAATATATGGTTCAGGATAGAACCGCCTTCTGCCTGTCGCGTTTCCAGTTGGGAAGGATCATCCAGAATACTGCCGTCATGGTCTTTATCAAGAGCATTATTAAGTGCTTCCGCTTCTTTATTGTCCTCAGATTTCTTTCTGAGGTAAGAAATAATTAAAGGAGCTGCCACAGCGAGCAGGGCAAGCACCTGATTTCTGTTGATACCAAATTTGTTTTCTGCCTGGTCAGCGACCTGGCTGCCCGTATTTCCTGTCAGTAAATCGATTAGGCCCATAGTTTTGTGTTTCTTTTAATTGTTAGTAAAGCAACAATACCAAAAATTATTCCTCAATACAAACGCTCAGTGAAATTTTTACAGACAGTCTTAATTCTTAAGAATGGGAACATTGGAACATGCTTCCCCGAACATCAATGATTTAACGACCGGCTGCAGCTGTTCCACAAGCTCAATATAGGCATTTTCAGGGATTTCTTTGTCGGAACATCCTTTTACCAATACCCGTTTTCCCCTCATTTCACTAAAGTCATACTTCTGGATGGCATTATGCATGAGGATCACTTCAAGGTCTTCACGGTTTCCGAAGACTATTTTTCTGGTAACCGGCGACAGTTTTGCCGTAATCAGGAAATATGCCCAGAGCGGAACAATGGCATCCGCTGAATTGTATATGTAAACATAGGTGTCACGGTATTCTTCCGCATCCATGGCCGCTACTTTTTCGCGGAAATCTTTTTCTTTGAGGATCATCTCCATAAAGAGAAAATCTTTAAGGTCTATGCCTTTGCGGGCACCTCTGGGAACCAGATCCGTAAGATCAAAGTTGATCAGGCCGCTTTCTGCAACCTTATTCCGGATTTCAAATTCTTCTGCCATTTTTATTATTATCTTTGAACAAATTTACAAATTAAGATCCAACAAAATCCTAATTTGTCTCTATCCTTACCATAGAAATGAAGTATTATATCATAGCAGGAGAAGCCTCAGGAGATCTTCACGGCAGCAATCTCATGAAAGCCTTACGGAAAAAGGACCAGCATGCGGAGTTCAGATTCTGGGGCGGTGACCTGATGAGCGCTGCGGGAGGCACGCCGGTGAAACATTACCGGGACCTTGCCTTTATGGGCTTTCTGGAAGTTGCTAAAAATATCAGGACAATTCTGAACAATATCAGGTTCTGCAAACATGATATCCGGAGTTACAAGCCTGACGTGCTGATCCTGGTCGATTACCCGGGATTCAACCTGCGGATTGCTAAATTCGCCAAAACACTCGGCATTAAAGTCGTGTACTATATTTCGCCCCAACTCTGGGCATGGAAGGAAAGCAGGGTAGAGATCATTAAAAAGTATGTGGATGAGATGCTGGTCATTCTGCCGTTTGAAGAAGATTTTTATAAAAAACATGGGGTTCATTCCCATTTTGTGGGGCACCCGTTGCTGGATGCTATTTCCAATCTGGAAAATATAGATCCGAAAACATTTAAAAAAGATAACGGACTGACTGATCGGGAAATCATTGCGCTTTTGCCTGGTTCCAGGAAGCAGGAAGTGGAAAAGATGCTCGAGCTGATGCTTTCCGTACGCCCGCATTTTAAGGACTATCAGTTTGTCATTGCCGGCGCACCAAGCCTTCCCAAAGAATTTTATCAGAAGTATGTGGATGATCATGTACATTTCGTTTCCAATAAAACCTATGACCTCCTGAGGTGCTCCAAAGCAGCTTTGGTAACCTCCGGAACGGCTACTTTGGAAACAGCACTCTTAAATGTTCCTGAAGTAGTCTGTTACCGCGGAAGCAAAATTTCCTATGCCATTGCCAAGCGGCTGGTGAAAAATATCAAATACATTTCCCTGGTCAATCTGATTATGGACCGGGAAGTTGTTAAGGAATTAATCCAGGATGACCTGAATACCCCAAATCTAATTAATGAGCTGAACCAGATCATTTCCGGAGAAAAAAGATCTGTTATGCTGAAGGATTATGAGCTGCTGAGGGAAAAGCTTGGCGGAAAAGGGGCGAGTGATAAAGCAGCGGAAGTGATTGTGAATGTCATAAAATAGTCCAATAATAAAGCCCCATTTCAGGGGCTTTACATTATTGTTTAGTTAAAATAATTTCTTTAGGCAGCGGCTGCGGAATGCCTGTATTGTAATAAGGACAATCCGATGTTATGATCTCATTTCGATAAAAGTATTTCCATTCCAGCTTTGTTTTGGTAGAATCTAAAAAATTAATAGTTATAGTGCCTGAAGTATTGCACAAATCTGAATCATTATAATATAAAGCATATCTATTATCATCTTTTATAAATTTACCTCCCCATATTTTTGCTTTATCATCCGATAGATTTGTATTATCAAATAGTATGTTTCCATTGGTATCTAAAACTTTGAATTTTGCAATCAGATAATCTCTATATTTTTTTAGAACATCATCATATTTATTTGTAATTTTTTTGAAATTAATAAAAATCGTTTTATTATCCCAAGTTCCTTTCCAGGTTCCTTCATAGAAAGGCAGTTCATTGTTAGTATCCTTTAAATAAGCATTTTCAGGGATATCTGTAAATGTTCTCAATGGATAGGTTTGTGCCGTACAGGAAATTGTAACAGTAAATAGTATAAATAAAAATATATTTTTCATAATAAATTGTTTAAATAGTTATTGAGGACAAGGAATTGACTGAACAGGATTATCAGCACCATTATATTGTAATTTACTCGTGCTGCCTGTAGCTTTATCTGACTGATACACTTCGAGACCATTTATATTGACTACTTCCTGTAAAAATTTTGTAAATAGTTTTTCAACGTTAGGTTGAGTCAGTTGTTTATTTTCAAATAATTCTCCGTATTGTTTTCCATACCATGTTTTCCAATTTTCAAGTTGTCCTACCGTTACAGCAAAATTACCATCTCCCGAATATTTCAGGATATAATTTCCTTCTGAAGTGATCACCATGGCATAAGCATCGGTCATATTGCCTTTCAGCTTTGCATTTGCGACACAACTGGTTAAAAACGTAGCCACATCATACGGCGAAAATATCTTTACAACCCCCTCCATGTTAAGATGGGTATGCATATACCCGAAATATTTATTTCCTTCCGGAAATCTTACATTTCCGTTGCTGCTGTTGGCTAAAGATTCGTACGGTACTGTGCCGTAGGCTGCGGAATAGCCTGTTTCCGTACTTTTGTTAAACATTTCAGGTTTATCCAATGCGGCTACCTTGTCTTTAAAACCTTGGTTCTGGTTCTGGGCTTTCATTTTCTCACAAGGGTTTTTAGGATTCTGCGGGCTTGTGCTTCCTCCCCCTCCCGGATAAGGGTAGGTAGGCTGTTCCCCGCCTTCATTTCCGTCTCCATCGGTTGGCTCAGGAGGACAGGTAACAATATAATTGGTTTCCCAATACCCGGCATTGGATCCGTATTCATCTGCAGGATACCACATGGATACTGCAGAGATCTGGCACTCTGTAATTCCTTTATTTTCAACTGAACTGTAAGGCTCTGATTTTACAGCTTCTCTTTCTTTAGAAGTAATATACCTCTGGAAGAATTTAATATGTTCAGAGTCACGATCCTCCAGGAACCTGACGTGATCCCCATTTCTGGGAACCTGCAGGCAGGCAGTAACTTTTCCTCCTTCTGTAACAGGGACAATCAAAAAGCTTTCATCAAAATTCCCCATGGTCATGGCATAATCCCATAAAGGTACAGCATTTCCTTTTTTAATCTCAGCTTCATGTTCAAAATAGATCTGCATTACATTTTTAATGTATTTTTCATCTTCTCTGAAGACGCTTTTGGAATGATATTCCTTAGAAGCCGGATCGGAAGAAGTATAGATCTCATCATGGACACAGGAAAGCAGTACAAGGGAGAAGGCCATCATGAAAGACAGCCACGAAATTAATTTTCTCATCATAAGTTTTGGTTTTTAGTAGGTTAAAGATATAAAAATTATCACTTCAGCGTGATGGTTTCAAAGCTAAAATATTTTTTTTCCGGATATCATTAATATTTTAATATTTTTGATTAAAATTTTAATATCATGAGTTTAGGGACGAAAGTGAGGAAATACAGGGAAGCAAAACACTGGTCGCAGGATGACCTCGCGCTGCGCCTGGACGTGACCCAGGGGACGATCTCAAATATCGAATCGGACAGGACCATTCCAAATTCCATGCTTTTAAATAAGATGGCCAAGGAGCTTGAAGTGGATATCAATGATTTGTTGAATGATGCTTCAAATAACATCATGACTAATAATGAATTTAGCGATCATGCCGTTGCTGCCGTAAATCAGTATAATCCTGTCTTTAATATTCAATCAAAAGAAATCACAGAGAGTATTTTGAAAAACCAGGAGCAGCTAACAAAATTGATGGAAGCCCAGACGAAGCTTATTGAGAACCTGCTTAAAAAATAATCCATTCAGCAGATCATGAAAAACGGCGAATAATGTTCCGGCAGTTTTTCTTTTTACTGGTTATATTGTTGTAAAGCATTACTTTTCGGTTTCCGGCTTGTCATTTCTTGCTGAAGTGTTTATTTTTGGATCACACAAGTTTTGAAATTGAACAGGCAACCATTCCTTATTCTCGTCACCTGCTTCATCCTGGGCATCCTGTTCCAGGACAGATTAACCTTGTCAGGCATTGGGGTCTATAGTATTACCGGGATATGTATTCTTGTATTTTCGGCGCTTTTTCTTACATCCTATTTCTCGTATAAGGCAAGACCATATCTTTTAGGCGTATTATTCTTCGGAGCGGGTATCACGGCACACTTTATCCATACTTTTTCCGGAACCGGTTTTCAGCAGGCCTCCCATTCCAATGTGGTTTTCAGGATCACAAAAAAGCTTAATTCAACTGAGAAAAATAAAAAATATGAGATTGAGGCGCAATCCGGGGCAGAAGTTTTCCATGCAGTGCTTTATATCCCTAAAGATCATGAAGAGCTCGACTTTAATCATTATTACCAGGCTTTGGGGTATATCAGCAGACCTGAATCCCCTAAATCAGATTTCCAGTTTGATTATGCCCGCTACCTGAACCGGAAAAATATCAGTTACCAGTGCTACATCCGCAATCACATATCTTCTTCGGTGCGTAAAGATATAAGCCTGACGGAATCCATCCAGCAGAAAAGGCTCGAAGTCTTGCAAAAGATTGACCATACAGGATTGTCAAAGACAACCCGTGAGTTTTTAAAAGGGATTATCCTGGCGGACCGTACGGAAACGGATGCCGTGACAGCTCAGGATTTCAACCGGTCCGGCCTGATGCACTTCCTTGCTATTTCAGGGACGCATATAGTGGTCATTTTCGGTGTGGTATATATTATTCTGACACGTTATGTGCCGGTTTATTTCAGGAAATACGCAATTGTGCTGAGCCTGGTGTTCATCTGGATGTTCGCTGCATTTATCGGGTTCGGGAATTCCGTGGTACGTTCCTGTATTATGCTGAGTGTCTATTATATTTATGTGCTTTTGCAGAGAAAGCCGGATCTGCTGCATTCATTGGCCTTATCTGCATTTGTCATCCTGGTTGCAGATACGCAGCAGCTTTTTGATGTAGGGTTCCAGCTTACCTTTGCCGCTGTCCTTGGAATTTTCTGGCTGAACAGGCCTATTCTGAGACATTTCCCAAAGCAGGATCACTTCATCAAGAAAATTATATTCAATACGGTCTCTATTTCCATTGCTGCCCAGCTGGCCACCTTACCGCTGGTGCTGTATTATTTTCACCAGTTTTCTCTCATCTCCGTTATTGCTAATTTTGCCATCGTTCCGTTTTCAGAAGTGATTATCATTTTCTCATTTGTCATGACTGGAATTATCGCATTGGGTTTTGATTTCACTTTGCTGAATAGTATATATGATACGGTGATCCGTTGGCTGCTCCAGGCGATCCACTGGTTTGCGGGTTTTGACGAGGTTTTTCTGGAAAGTATTCCGCTTAATCTTGTAGAAGTGCTGCTTCTTTCTGCCTTAGTCTATCAAATGAGATTTGCAATACTTAAACCTGATTACAGAAATGCTGTCAGGATGGTTAGTGTGATCCTTGTATTTTTAATGACCAGAACAATTTTTAATATCATTGCCCATCAGCGGGATGAGGTTATGGTCCATCGGCTGTATAAGAATACTGTGTTTTCTGTAAAGACTGGCGGCAAAGCCTGCTTCTGGATTAAAGGTGGTTGCGATAAAGAGCGTATCATGAAAAATATTATCCATCCCTATAAAGCTTCCAGAAGACTGAATGAGGTAGTGGTGAAAACATTCCCTTCCCATGCCTACCAGGTCGCTTATGAAGGTAAAATCTACCCTTTAAATTAGGTTTTTAATTTTTTTGTTTTCCCTTTATTCAGAAGACTTTAAGAGCTTATTTAGAAAGATTACAAACTGGGTAATTGTGAGATTTCTCACTTCTTGATGTTATTAACATTTCTTAATTTTGTGGAAATTCAAATTTAAACTTATATGGCAGGTTTAACGAGTTCTACAATAGGTAGAAAGTATGCTATGGCATTGTCGGCTATTTTTTTGCTGATCTTTTTGGTAATGCACCTTGCAGTCAACCTTTTATCGGTTTTCGGTGAAACGGCTTACAACAATGCTTCGCAGTTTATGGGATATAATCCTCTTATCCAGTTTATTATGCAGCCGGTACTGATCTTTGCCGTGATTTTCCATTTTGTAATGGGGTTTGTTCTGGAAATCAAAAATAAAAAAGCACGTCCTATCAATTACGCAATGAACAGGGGATCTGACAATTCATCATGGTCTTCCCGTAACATGATCATTTCCGGAGCGGTGATCCTTGCTTTCCTGGTACTGCATATGTATGATTTCTGGTTTCATGAAATGAATTACAAGTATATCAACGGTCTTCCGGTTGAGGAATCCAGATTCTGGGGAGATCTTCATGCAAAATTTGCAGATGTTTGGAGAGTGGTTTTATATGTGATCTCATTTGTGCTGTTAGGGCTTCACTTGTCTCACGGATTCCAGTCTTCTTTCCAGTCTATCGGGGCAAGACATCCGAAGTACATGCCGATGCTGAGAAAAGTAAGCATCTGGTATTCTATCCTTATTCCGTTAGGATTTATCTTTATCGCAATTTATCATTATATAACTCAATAATATCAATATACTAATATGAGTAAGTTAGATTCAAAAATTCCAGCAGGTCCTTTAAAGGATAAATGGAAAAATCATAAAGACCATATGAACCTTGTTGCCCCAAACAACAGAGATAAGATTGATATTATTGTTGTGGGTACAGGTCTGGCAGGAGGTTCTGCAGCGGCCACACTGGCAGAGCAGGGCTATAATGTGAAAGCATTCTGCTACCAGGACTCTCCGAGAAGAGCACACTCTATTGCTGCTCAGGGGGGGATCAATGCGGCCAAGAATTATCAGGGAGACGGTGACTCTACCTACAGGTTATTTTACGACACCATCAAAGGTGGAGACTACAGGGCAAGAGAAGCAAACGTTTACAGGCTTGCTGAAGTTTCTGCAAATATCATTGACCAGTGTGTGGCACAAGGCGTTCCTTTCGGAAGAGAGTACGGAGGCCAGCTGGATAACCGTTCATTCGGTGGGGTTCAGGTAAAAAGAACTTTCTACGCGAAAGGACAAACCGGACAGCAGCTTTTATTAGGAGCTTATTCCGCGATGAGCCGCCAGATCGGTAAAGGAAGGATTAAAATGTACAACCGCCATGAAATGATGGAGCTGGTTATCGTAGACGGTAAAGCCAGGGGAATCATTGCAAGGAATCTGGTAACCGGTGAGCTCGAGAGACATTCCGCTCACGCTGTTGTTATTGCTTCCGGAGGTTACGGTAACGTATATTTCCTTTCTACCAATGCAATGGGATCCAATGTTTCCGCAGCCTGGAAAATCCATAAAAAAGGAGCATATTTTGCAAATCCTTGTTATGTACAGATCCACCCTACGTGTATTCCTGTACATGGTACACAGCAGTCTAAATTGACCCTGATGTCCGAATCATTGAGGAACTCAGGAAGAATCTGGGTGCCTAAGAAACTGGAGGATGCTGTAGCCATCAGGGAAGGTAAATTGAGACCGGAAAATATCAAAGAAGAAGACCGGGATTATTACCTGGAAAGAAGGTATCCTGCATTCGGTAACCTTGTTCCGAGGGACGTTGCCTCAAGAGCAGCCAAGGAAAGGTGCGATGCCGGATTCGGAATTGAAAACAACGATACTAAAGAAGGAGTTTACCTTGACTTCTCTACTGAGATCATGAAGAAAGGTAAGGAAGCTGCTATTGAAAGGCATATCCACAATCCTACAGAACAGCAGATCTACGATCTCGGAAAAAATTGGGTAGAGGAAAAATACGGTAACCTGTTCCAGATGTATGAGAAAATTACTGCCGATGATCCGTATAAAACGCCAATGAAGATCTATCCTGCGGTTCATTATACCATGGGAGGTGTTTGGGTAGATTATAATCTTCAGTCTACGATTCCAGGATGTTTTGTTATCGGTGAAGCTAACTTCTCGGATCACGGAGCCAACAGGCTGGGAGCATCTGCACTGATGCAGGGGCTGGCAGACGGATATTTTGTGCTTCCATATACTATCGCAGATTATCTTTCTGCAGATATCAGAACCGGAGCTATCCCTACCAACAGCGCGCCTTTTGAACAGGCTGAAAAAGAAATCAAAGAAAAGGTAGATTTCTTTATCAATAATAAAGGAACCCATTCAGTAGACCATTTCCATAAGAAACTGGGACACATTATGTGGAATAAAGTAGGAATGGGAAGAACTCCTGAGGGTCTTGAAGAAGCCATCAGGGAAATTGAAGAGGTAAGAAACGACTTCTGGAAGAACGTAAGAGTTCCTGGAGATAAGGAAGGCATGAATACTGAGCTTGAAAAAGCATTCAGGGTAGCTGACTTCCTGGAGCTGGGCCAATTGATGGCTATCGATGCGCTGAAAAGAAATGAATCCTGCGGAGGCCACTTCCGTGAAGATCATTCTACACCGGATGGAGAGGCTGAAAGAGACGATGTGAATTACAAGTATGTTGCCGCCTGGGAATATCAGGGGAAAGACATCAATCAGGAAGTAATGCACAAAGAAGAGCTGATCTACGAAAACATCGAGGTTAAAACAAGAAGTTACAAATAATCTCCAACCTATAAATATATCATTATGAGTTCAAAAAAAGGCTTACATCTTACGCTGAAAATTTGGAGACAAAAAAACAATAAATCTAAAGGTCAGTTTGAGACTTATAAAATATCGGATGTTTCTACAGATTCCTCTTTTCTGGAAATGCTGGATATCCTTAATGAAAATTTAATTAACGATGGAAAAGAGCCGGTGGCTTTTGACCACGACTGCCGTGAAGGAATCTGCGGTATGTGTTCCCTGTATATTAATGGTAGAGCACATGGCCCGGATACAGGAATTACTACCTGTCAGCTTCACATGAGAACGTTCAAAGATGGTGAAACCATCGTTATTGAACCATGGAGAAGTGCTGCTTTCCCGGTTATTAAAGACCTGATCGTAGACAGGAGCGCATTTGACAGGGTGATGGCTGCCGGAGGGTTTGTATCTGTAAATACTTCAGGAAATACCCTGGATGCCAATGCGATCCCGGTTCCGAAAGAAGATGCGGATAAAGCTATGGATGCTGCTGCATGTATTGGATGCGGAGCTTGTGTGGCATCTTGTAAGAACGGTTCTGCTATGCTGTTTGTAGGGGCAAAAATTTCCCAGTTTGCATTACTGCCTCAGGGAAGGATAGAAGCAAAACGACGTGTTCTGAATATGGTGAAAGCGATGGATGAGGAAGGATTCGGGAACTGTTCCAATACCGGAGCATGTGAAGTGGAATGTCCTAAAGGAATTTCACTTGATAATATTGCCAGAATGAACAGAGAGTATATGGCTGCCTTCATTGATAAAGGATAGAATTAATCTTTTCAATACAACAAAAAATCGTCTCCTCACAGGATGGCGATTTTTTAGTTAAATCTTTCATAAAAGCATTTTTTAGTTGTATTGAGTATATTGAAAAACTTATTTTTGCGTAATTATAAAATTGAAATGAAAAAATATCTTTTATTGTTTATCATTGCAGTCTTTGCAATGTCTTGCTCTAAAAAAGTTGAAGTAAAAGGAAAAATTACCGGAGGATCTCCATTGGAAAGAATTGAATTCATAGATCCTACCAATATTTCTATGCTGCCTGCAGTAAATTTGGGAGTAGATAAAAACGGAAACTTCTCAGGAAGTTTTGAAGCTCCTAAAAGCGGGATGTATGTGATTTCCTACGGAGGCAAGCAAAATGTTATTTATCTTAAAGGAGGGGAGACTCTTGATATTTCCGGTAACGGGATGACTTTCCCTACAGAATATGTGGTTACAGGGGATGCTAAGAAAAATAATGACTTTTTTACAGCGACTCAGAAATACCTGGGGACCTATGCCCAGACCATCAATATCAATGACCTGATGATGAAGGATGAAAAAACCTTCCTTAAGGGCATCCAGAAAATAGAATCAGATATCAACAAAAATATTGATGAGAATGTTAAGAAGTTCAATCCGGATAACGGAGTGGTGGAATGGAAGAAAAATGACATTGCCAGTACTTTGCTTACCATTATGACGCAATATGAGATGAGCCACAAGCAGATGGGCAATCCTTCTTTCAAGGTAACCAAAGCATTCACGGATTATGAAGATAAGCTTCAGGCCAACAAAGATGACATGATCAAAGAAAGCCCTGCTTACAGAAGTTATCTGCTGACTAAAATGAGCCCGGACTTCCAGAAATATGCGGAAGCCAAAGCCAAAGGAAAAACAGATGTTACCACTTCTGAGTTGTTCAGCCAGTTCCTGAAAGACAAAAAAGATATGCCGCAGTCTACTAAAGATTACCTTCTTGCATTTGTGATGACGCAGTCAGATCTTCAAAATCAGATGCTTACCGATAAATCACTGGCGAAAGTAAGAAAGATTATTGATGAGGATATCAAAGATTCAGGGCTTAAGCAGGATCTTAACAGACTTCAGCTGGCCATGAAAGGAGTAAAAGTGGGTGATGCTGCTCCTGATGCTTCACTGGTAAAACAGGATGGAAAAAAATACAGCCTTTCTGAAAACAAAGGAAAGCCGTACCTAATGATGTTCTATGCTTCATGGAACCCGTATATTGCAGAAGGAACAGTACCCGTGTTAAAGGAGGTTGTTAACTTTTACAAATCTAAAATGAACTTTGTATTTGTGAATATGGACGATACCAAAGACCAGTTCGTAAAAACCAGCAATGCTCTGTTGAAAGGAATTAATGGTATCAATGTCTATGCTGAAGGCGGACTGAATTCAGATATTGCTAAAAAATACGGTATTTACGGATTCAGGTTGCCATCATTTGTTATTGTAGACAAAGACGGGAAGATTGCCAGCAAACCATACGTAAATCTTGGCGAGCAGGAGCTTGTAACCATATTGGATAAACTCACAGGGCTTAGTGCGCCGAGAGTAGATCCGAGGGTACAGCTGCAGGTGGGAAATAATGCCGCCGCACAACAGGCCAATCCTCAGCCGGCCCAGACAAAATAATCAATTTAGAAACAGATTAAAAACCTTGTCTACGGATAAGGTTTTTTTTATTGTATTTTTGCAATGCGAAACCGTGGGGTTTCATCGTTATACTTATCAGAATGAAAAAGAAGAAGAACAGGAATATTATCCTTGAAAATATAAAGCTTTTAAATGCAGGAGCCAAAGGCGTGGCTATCGGAAAAACGGAAGACGGGAAAACTGTGCTTGTATCCGGTGCTATACCAGGGGATGTTGTTAATGCAAGAGTGAAAAAATCAAAGTCCAAATATTATGAAGCTGAAGCTGTGGATATCCTGGAGAAATCGCCGTACAGAGTAGATCCGAAATGCATCCATTTTGGAGTTTGTGGCGGCTGCAAGTGGCAGAATATGAGTTATGAAAAGCAGCTGGACTTCAAGCAGGCGGAAGTATATAATAATATCAAAAGAATTGGTGGTATCGATGATTTTGAAACGGTTCCTATCCTCGGTTCTGCAGAGGAATATTATTACAGGAATAAAATGGAATTCTCTTTTTCCAATGCAAGATGGCTTACTCAGTATGAAATCAGTTCCGAAGAAAATTTCGGCAGCCGGGATGCTCTTGGCTTCCATATTCCAGGGATGTGGAGCAAAATCCTTGATCTTAAAGAGTGCTTCCTTCAGGAAGATCCCTCCAACACAATACGTCTGGCTGTAAGGGAATATGCCAGCAATAACGGGCTGGATTTCTTCGATGTGAGGAACCATGAAGGCTTTTTACGTACCCTAATGATGAGGCAAAACTCTGCAGGAGAATGGATGGTACTTTTCCAGCTCTACAGGGAAGAAAAGGAAAACAGGGAAAAGCTTTTTGGATTCCTGCTGGAAACTTTCCCTCAGATCAAAACATTGGTGTATGCCATTAATCCCAAACCGAATGATTCCATTTACGACCTTGATATCCATGTATACCACGGAGAAGGCTTCTTAATGGAAGAAATGGATGGGCTTAGGTTTAAGATCGGTCCGAAATCTTTCTTTCAGACCAATTACAAACAGGCCCTTGAACTCTACCGTAAAACTTTGGAGTTTGCAGACCTGAAAGGGGATGAAGTGGTATATGATCTTTACACCGGAACCGGAACCATTGCCCAGTATGTTGCCAGAAGGGCCAAGCAGGTTATCGGGATAGAATCCGTACAGGAAGCAATAGATGCAGCGGTTGAGCATGCCGAACTGAATGGCCTTACCAATTGTACGTTTTATTGCGGAGATATGAAAGATGTTTTCAATGATGAATTCCTTGCCAACCACCCAAAAGCGGATGTCCTGATTACGGATCCGCCAAGAGACGGTATGCACCAGAAGGTGGTGGAACAGATATTAAAGCTTTCACCGGATAAAATAGTTTATGTAAGCTGTAATTCCGCAACGCAGGCAAGGGATCTTGCCTTGATGAAAGAACAGTATACCGTAGTAAAAATTTTACCGGTAGATATGTTCCCGCAAACCCATCATGTGGAGAATATTGCCTTGCTGATCAAAAAATAACAGATGTAAATTTGAACCCACCCTATACCTATGAAATACCTTAAAATTTTTCTGTTGACCCTTATCCTCGGCCTGGTTTTTTCCTGTGGCGGGGATGATGATATCTGTGAAAGCGGGGAAGGTACTCCAAGAATGAAAGTATCCTTTAAAAGAGAAAGTTCAGGTCTGCCAAGAACACTGGACTCGCTGTATGTAGCGGTTGATTACGGATCGGGTAAAGTACAGCTGGGAAAACAGACTAACATCAATTCCCGGCTGATTCCTCTTAGGGTTGATGATGCTCCGTATACCGATGTCTATTTCAGGTTATCAGATAAAGGGGCAGAATCGAAAGTGAGAGTAAGCTACACCACCAGATCCACTTATGTATCGCCTGGATGCGGAATTAAAAAGAACTACGAAAACCTGGACGCCCAATTAACCAATCCCAATCCGGTACTGAAGCTTGAAGCCGGTCAAAACTTTATAGAGAATGAAGACAAAACAATTCTTTACCTTCTTTTTTAGTGTCTTGAGCCTATTTTGCCTTTCGCAGAATAAACAGACAGCACCTGCAAAAGCAGAAAAGGAAAAATGGAAGTACGAACCTAACTTCATGGTGGGGTTTGACCTTCTAAATGCCGGAGTTTCTTTCTTTTCAGACCGGAAGGTATATCAGGGGTTTATTTCATCAAGGATAAAAGGAGATATTCATGCCATTGCCGAAGCTGGTTTCGAATCGAATATCTATACGAAAAACAGTTATGATGGTAAAGCCAACGGTCCATTCGTAAAGCTGGGAGCATTTTATATGCTGGCTAAAGACAGCGAGAATCCTTTCAATGGGTTTTATGCCGGCGGAAAGCTGGCCGGATCTTTCTACACCCAGGAATATATGGCCGTACCGGTAAGAGGGTACGGAGGCAGCAATTCTTCCGTAGCTTTTCCCGCTTCCACTCAGTCTTCATTCTGGCTGGAGGGCGTATTAGGCGGTCGTGTACAGCTATTTGAATCCAACTTTTATATTGACGTCAACCTTCAGCCTAAATACCTGGCTTATACTACCAAACAGGATGATATCCAGCCGATGATTGTTCCCGGCTTCGGAAAAAGTTCCTCTAAATTTACCATGGGATTTGCGTGGAATATTGCGTATAAGTTTTAAGGATCATTTTAAATCACAGGGCGGAAACCCAAGCTTTCATACGGCTGCTCCTGTTCAGCTATAATATCATATTCGTATTATATTCTGAAAACACATTTGTGAACGGTACATAAAAAGTACTGGATTTTAGGGATTGTTTACTGTAATTATTTGGTTTAGATCAAGTATATCTTGTATAATTTTAAGTATAATTTTAAATTTAACATAATATAACTGATTTTATCCTTGATAACAAAGCATAAATATTTATATTTGGAGTTATCAAATAATTCATAAATAATTCATAAAAATTTAAATGAAAAAACTTATTACTGGTTTATTGTGTAGCTTCATAGGGAGTAGTGCGCTTGCTCAGTGGACTCCTGCAGCTATAGCTAAGAGGAATGTCTCTGAGGTTTCTCTTTCAAACAACGCTTATTACAAGTTGGATCTCAACAGGCTCAGGTCACAACTTGAAAATGCTCAGGAAACCGGACCAAATGCAAAAGCCGTTGAAATCTCATTGCCGACCATGAGAGGGAAAATGGAACGTTTTGCAGTGTACAGTTTTCCTGTTATGGTAAAAGAACTGGCAGATCAGTATCATCTGGGCTCTTATGTGGGAGTAGGTATTGACGATCCTTCAAAATTCTTAAGATTTTCAGTATCGCCAAATGATCTTCAGTCTATGATTATCAAAGGAGGTGAATATGAATTTATTGAGCCTTCCAACTCCGACAAAACCATTTACGAAGTTCATGCAAAATCCAAACCTACCGGCGGGAAAAGCTTTATCTGTAGTACAGAAGAAAGTCCTGCGGCAAAGGAACAGATAGAAGAACTTTTGCAAAAAGGGCAGTCTTTCAGCAATCAGCCGACTGACTTTTCAAAAATGTCAGATAAAAAATACAGAACCATGCGCCTGGTAATGTCTGTTACCGGTGAATATACTGCTTTTCACGGAGGTACCGTTCCTGGTGCTTTAGCAGCAGTTAATGCTACGATGACCAGAGTGAACGGTGTCTTTGAAAAAGATTTTGCATTGCACCTTAATATACAGAATTATACCAACGTTATTTATACGGATGCAGCTTCGGATCCTTATTCTGACGCAGCTACAGGAGCTGCCGGGGCATGGAATCTGGAACTTCAGCAGACATTAACGGCTAATGTAGGAAATGCCAATTATGATGTCGGACATTTGTTTGGTGCTTCCGGAGGCGGAGGAAATGCAGGATGTATAGGATGTGTATGTATCAATCCTTCTACCGCCGTGCCAAAAGGTAAAGGATCGGGATACACCTCTCCGGCAAATGGTATTCCTCAGGGAGATACCTTTGATATTGATTATGTTGCCCATGAGCTTGGGCACCAGTTGGGGGCAAACCATACATTCTCTCATGCAATTGAGGGATCCGGCGTAAATGTTGAACCGGGTTCAGGATCTACCATTATGGGATATGCAGGTATTACCGGGGCCAATACAGATGTTCAGGCAAATTCTGATGCTTACTTTCATAAAGCGAGTATTACACAGGTTCAGAATAACCTGAATGTCAGGACCTGTGATGTTGAAACAACAATCACGAATACCCCTCCTGTAATTGCAGCTTTGCCGTCATACACCATTCCTAAAGGTACAGCATTCGTTTTAACAGCTTCTGCAACTGATGCTGAGAATGACCCGCTTACTTACACATGGGAACAGGTTGACAGCGGTCTCACCAGTGCGCAGACAATTAATAAAAATAACATAGGAACAACTACTTATGGCGCGGCGTTCAGGTCTATAGCCCCAACAACCAGCCCAACTCGGTATTTTCCTAAGTTATCTTCCGTAATAGCAGGAGTATTAGACAATTCCCTGAATACCTGGGAGTCTACTCCTCAGGTGGCAAGAAATATGAAATTTGCCGTAACGGTAAGAGATAACAACCCGACCTCCACACAGCAACAGACTCAATTTGCAGAGCAGAATATCACTGTAGGCGGAGACGGGCCTTTCAGAATTAATGCAGGTAATTATTTGTTCTCAAATGTCAGCAATACTTTAACATGGGATGTAGCTAACACCAGTGGCGCACCATACAATTCAGCTAATGTTAAACTGGACTACTCAACAGATAATGGTGTAAACTGGACTACCATTATTGCCACAACGGCCAACGACGGAACGGAAAGCATTAATATGCCGGCTTCATTAAACGGACAGTTTGTTATAGTAAGAGTTTCATCCATCGGAAATATATTTTATGCGGTAAAAAAAGTAATGGTGACAACCCAGGTAGGTTGCGGAAATGCAGTTACCGGAGTTTATGTTGATAACATAACCAATACCGGAGGAACTGTAAACTGGGCACCGGTGAGCGGAGCAGTTTCTTATGTCATCCGATATAAGAGAACTTCAGATACTACATGGCAACAGACTACTACGACGGCTACTACTGTTAATCTTACCAATATTATATCCAATGCAACATATGAAGTGCAGGTAGCTTCAGTTTGTGGAACTCAGGGCTCTTTTTCAGCAAGTACCGTTTTCTCAACGCTGAATCCTACTTATTGTACAGTGGCTGTTACCAACACTGCACCACAGTATGAATATATTTCTAATGTAACTTTGACCAGCAGTACGGGAGCAGTGCTGATGAGCAATTCATCAGGACCATCTGCTTATTCAGATTATACTGCGAATACAGCGCTTCAGCCTAACCTGACAGCCAACAATACCTATACATTTTCAATGACTATAACAAATGCGGATTATGATACTGCTGCTGTTTTCATTGATTATAATAAGAATGGTGTATTCGAGGCTTCAGAAAGGATATTCAATTATCCGGTAAACCTTCCTACAGGACCAATTACAGGGACATTTACAGTGCCTTCCACGACCATTACCAATCAGCCACTGAGAATGAGGGTCATCCTGTATTACGGGGGACAGGCTCAGGCGGGATTATCTCTAGGATCTACGTATGCAGGTTGCGGGGCAATCGGTTATGGTGAAGCGGAAGATTATAATGTTATCATAGCGACTACGCTTGGAACATCTGAAGTAATTGCAAACAGCGGAATTAATATTTACCCTAATCCTGTTTCCGATGTCCTGAACGTAACCAAGGTTTCGGATAAAGCTACCTATAAAATATATAGCGCGGCAGGACAACTGATCCAACAAGGAAATATTAACGGCGGTAAAATTAATGTTGCTGAACTGATTAAAGGTGGATATATTATATCGATTGAAGATAAAGACAAGGATCTTTTCAGATCTAAGTTCATTAAAAAATAAAATCCTTTATTTTGATAAAAATCCCCGGCTTTTAACCGGGGATTTTTTATTTTGAATGGAAAATACGTTATCATTAGTTTTATATAAAAAAAATACTTGAACTCATAAGATAATAATAAAAAATGATTAGATTTGTACGATTAATATAATATTGAGAAAGTTATGAAGAAAATTTTTACTTCTTTCTTTTTCCTCTTTCTGTTTGCGATTACCAGTGCACAATGGAGTCCGACGACATTCAGAGGAGAAAAAATAAGAGGGAACTCCGACATCAGGGGCTATTACTCTTTGGACATTTCCTTATTAAAATCTCAATTGGCAAACGCACAGCTAACCGGCAGAAATGCTAAGGCTGTAACGATATCGTTGCCAACTTTAGATGGGAAAATAGAAAAGTTTGCCGTGTACAGCTTTCCGGTTGTCGTAAAGGAACTGGCAGACCAATATCAATTAGGCTCTTACGTAGGTGCCGGGATTGATGATCCAAGCAAATACCTGCGATTCAGTCTCGCTCCGAATGATTTCCAGGCGATGATCATTAAGGACGGACGGTATGAATTTATCGAGCCGGTAGACAAAGACAAAACGGTTTACGGTGTGCATCCGAAAACCGACAAAAGCAAAGAAGGCTTTCTTTGTTCTATGAATGAAGATGCACTTTCCAAAGAAGAAATAGCAAAGCTGTATCAGAATGGAAAGTCATTTGCAAACCAGACTACTGATTTTGCAAAATCATCAGATAAAAAATACAGGACTATGCGTCTTGCCATGTCGGTGACCGGGGAATACACCCAGTATTTCGGCGGAACCGTTGCAGGTGCATTAACGGCGATCAACGCCACCCTAACCAGATGTAACGGTGTTTTCGAAAAAGATTTCGCTTTACACCTGAATCTACAAAACTTTCCGGGTGTAATTTATACAGACCCGAATACCGATCCTTATTCTCCGGCTGCTCAGATGAACAACTGGAATTTACAGCTTCAGCAAACCCTTACCGCAAATGTCGGAAGTGCCAATTATGATATCGGGCATTTATTCGGTGCTTCCGGAGGAGGAGGTAACGCAGGATGTATCGGATGCGTATGTATAGATCCTACGAGCAATACATCTACCCAAAAAGGTTCTGGATATACTTCACCTGCGGACGGTATTCCACAGGGAGACAATTTTGATATTGATTATGTAGCTCATGAAATGGGACACCAGCTGGGAGCTAACCACACATTCTCTCATAGCCTTGAAGGTACAGGCGTAAATGTTGAACCGGGATCCGGCTCAACAATTATGGGATATGCGGGGATTACCGGTGCTAATACAGATGTTCAGCCTCACTCTGATCCTTATTTCCATGCGGCAAGCATCGGACAGGTTCAAACCAACCTCAATAGCAAAACATGTGACGTTGAAACGACAATTACTAACAATCCTCCGGTAATTGCTGCTCTGCCTACCTATAATATTCCTAAAGGAACCGCATTTGTATTAACCGCTTCTGCAACAGATGCAGAAAATGATCCTATGACCTATACATGGGAGGAAATGGATAATGCGAGTGTAACCATTAACAAGAATAACCTAGGGACTACTTCTACCGGTGCAACATTTAGATCTATTGCACCTTCAACAAGTCCTTCAAGATATTTTCCTAAACTATCTTCTGTACTGGCCGGAGTTTTAAACAACTCTAACAACGGTTGGGAGTCTGTCTCTACAGTAGCAAGAACCACTAACTTCAGAGTAACGGTTCGTGATAACAGCCCGATCGCTACCCAGCAGCAGACTCAGTTTGCGAATCAGCAAATCATAGTAGGAAATGACGGACCATTTAAAGTTACTACTGCTACCGTATATAATAACGGTGCGACCAATGTAACATGGGACGTAGTGAATACCAACGCTGCACCTTATAATGCTGCCAACGTTAAAATAGATTATACAACAGACAACGGACTTACCTGGAACGTTCTGTCAGCTTCTACAGCAAATGACGGAAATGAAAGCTTAACATTCGGAGCCCTTACTGTAGGAGCAACGGTTAAGATCAGAGTAAGTGCAATCAATAATGTATTCTATGCCATAGGCAACGCGACTGTAGCAGCTCTGGCTAACTGTACCAGTGCGGCACCTACAGGAGTTACGGTATCTGCGATTACCCAGACTCAGGCAACAGTAACATGGTCTGCCGCTTCCGGTGCTACTTATATCGTGCGTTACCGTACAGTAGGAAGTACAACCTGGACTCAGGTGAACGCTGCCACAAACTCTATTACACTGACCAACCTGACAGACGGAGTTCAGTATGAAGTACAGGTTGCGAATGTATGTTCAGGTACTACTGGAAACTTCTCTGCTTCCACTACGTTTACCACATTAGGTTTGACATACTGCTCTATGCAGTCCAGCAACTTTAATGACGAGTATATTTCCAATGTAACAGTAACCCCGAACGGCGCTGCTGTAATGTCTAATCCTTCTTCAGGAAGTACTTATACAGATTACTCAAACACACCGAGTGCATTGGTTAATCTGGTTATCGGTTCTGCTAACAATACGGTTTCTGTTTCCAAATTCTGGACCGGAACAACCTATAGTGAGGCAGTAGGTGTATGGATCGACTTTAACAGAAACGGAGTTTTTGAATCTTCAGAGCAGGTAATGAACTCTGCTGCCAGCACAACCACACCTGTTACCGCAACATTCTCTGTTCCTGCCGGTGCTTATAACGGGCCAGCGACTACGAAAATGAGAGTGGCACTGCAGTTTAGCTCTTCACCGGTAATGTGTACGAGTTTTACATACGGAGAAGTTGAAGACTATGCCGTAAAATTGGTACAGCCAATTGCATGTTCAACCAATGCTCCTTTAAATCTTACCGTAAACAATATCACGGCTACTTCAGCATATGTAATGTGGGATCCTGCTGCCAATGCAACCTATATATTACAATACAGACAGGTAGGAACCACTACATGGACTACTGTTCCTTTAACAGTAAACTCCTATACTATTAACAACCTGACTGAGCAGACTCAATATGAAGTTCAGGTAGCATATGTATGTTCAGGTACTACCGGAACTTATACAACGCCTTACCAGTTCTCAACGCCTGCGGTTAATTACTGTAGCATTACTTCTGGGAACAACAGCAACGGATATATTTCCAATGTAACGGTAGCTCCAACCAACTCATACATCATGAGTAATACTACAGGAGCCAACTCTTACACGAATTATTCAGCGAATGCCAATAACCTGGTTACTTTGGTACGAAGCTCGACGAACAATACCATTTCGGTAAGCAAATCATGGTTAACCACTACTACATCTTCATTGGCTGTAGGTGCTTGGATTGACTTTAACAGAAACGGTATTTTCGAGACATCAGAAAGAGTACTTTCCTCTACTGCAAATACAACTACACCGATCACGAATACATTCACAGTTCCGGCTACCTCTTATAACGGTCCGTTAACACTGAGAATGAGGGTAATTGTTTCTACGAGTACCATTAATGATCCTTGTGTTAACATTACCAACGGGGAGATTGAGGATTATGCAGTTAAGATTGTTGATCTGCAGCCTTGTACCACTGCAGCACCGTCACCGGTTACAATTGCTAACGTTACAGCTGCATCTGCAACCGTTTCATGGTTAAGTGCAACTGGTGCAACTTATGCATTGAGATACAGAACAGGAACAGGAGCATGGACAACAATCAGCCCTGCCACCAATCCTTATACAATCCTTAACCTGAATGCACAGACAACGTATGAAGTGCAGGTAGCTACAATCTGTAGCGGTACTCAGGGGGCATGGTCAACTTCAGTAAACTTTACTACACCGGCATCTACCTATTGTAACTCGGGTACTGCGACAGTTACGGATGGATACATCAATAATATAACCGTATCAGGAACTAATACTCCTGCTATGTCCAATAACTCTGGACCTAGTACTTATACGGATTATTCCAACGATGCAACAAAAACCATTACATTAGCACGTAACTCTACGAACAATACTCTTTCTGTAGGAAGAACCATTCTTTCCAGTACGTATTCTACGTATGCATGGATTGACTTTAACGGTGACGGAATATTCAATAATAATCCATCAACCACTGCCGGAGGTGAAAGAATTATGAACCTTGGTTATTCTTCTACGACACCGGTTACAGCTACTTTCAGCGTTCCTGCAAATGCTTATACAGGATCAAACAAAGTGAAGATGCGCGTTATTGTATATTACTTAACGCCTACTGATGCTTGTTCACCGCTTACCAGCAATGGGGAAGTAGAAGATTATCAGGTTAAATTTGTAGATATTCAGCCTTGTACTACGGCTCCTCCTACAGGAATCGTGATGAGTAATATTGCAGCGACTACAGCTACAGTATCCTGGATTTCTTCTACCGGTGCTACCTATTTGGTAAGATGGAGAACAACGAACCCTGTTGGAACATGGAATGTTTCTCCAACGCCAATCAATGGTAACAGCTACAACATTACAGGCCTTACTGAGCAGACTGCTTATGAGGTACAGGTAGCAACTATATGTGGTGGTACTCAGGGAGCATGGTCTTCATCTATACCATTTACAACAACGCCGATCACATACTGTAATATGACCGGTACCGGAACTACGGATTTCATTTCCAACGTAACGGTTACGCCTGTTAACCTGGGTATCCCGGCAATGACGAATACTTCGGTACAGACCAACTATATCAGTTACACTACACCAAGTACACTCGTAACACTGGATATCGGTTCCACAGGAAACAAACTTTCTGTAGCCAAAGGATGGTCTGCTGCTACACAGAGTGATGCAGTATCTGCATGGATTGATTTCAACAGAAACGGTATTTTTGAAACTTCAGAGCAGATCATGGCGTCTTCTGCGAGTACGACTACCCCGGTAACAGCCTTGTTCAATGTACCTGCAACGGCATACAGCGGTCCGCTTACAACAACCATGAGAGTAGTGCTTAAGCGTTCAAGTGCGCCGGTAATGTGTCAGGTTGCTACCAATGGTGAAGTAGAGGATTACGCGGTAAGATTAAGACCTTGTAGTACAGCAACGCCAGGAACTCCAACATTTACCGTTACTCACAATACCGCTACTGTAACCTGGACGGGTGCAACAAACAATGTAACATACCTTGTTCAGTATAGAGTATCCGGAACAACGGCATGGACGAATATATATGCATCTACACTGATAGGAAACGTTCCGTTAACCATTACAGGACTTACTCCGGCAACAACGTATGATGTACAGATCTCTGCGGTATGTAGCAATACAGCAGGAACGCCTACAGCAATCACGACGTTTACTACCCGTTGCGACCCTACCCCTCCGAATGTTACCATCAGTAACATAACGCCAACTACTGCGGTAGTAACATGGGCTCCGGTAGCAGCAAGCTCAAGCTATGTGTTGAGATACAGAGTCGTAGGAAGTACACAGTGGATCGATGTAACAACCATCCCTACGACACCGGGTAATACCTATACACTGACTAACCTGTCGCCATATACTACGTATGAAGTTCAGGTAGCCAACAAGTGTAACGGGGAAACTACCATAAACCCATATTCAAATCCTAAAGTATTTACTACAGAAAGGACTTGTGAATTGCCGCCTCCGGGATTAACCATCACCAACCTTACGCCTACAACCGCTACTGTGGTTTGGGATCCGTTCCCGGGAGCAACCTATATCCTGAGATACAGAAAGGTAGGTATCCCGAGCTGGACTACGGTAACAGTATCTACCAATACTTACACAATCCAGGGATTAACGGAATTGACGAAGTATGAAATGCAGGTGGCCAACGTATGTTCAGGAACTCCTGGTAACTATACGCCTCCGTACTTCTTTACCACACCTACGGTGATCTATTGCCAGATGTCATCTTCGGGTTCTACCGGAGCTTACATCTCAAAAGTTACCGTAACTCCTAATGGTAAAAACCAAATGGAGAATGCATCAGCAGCCTCTAACTATACCGATTATACAGGAGATTCGACTAAGTTCATAGAATTGATCCAGGGGTCTACAAACAACCAGATTTCAATTGATAAGAACCTTGCCGGAGGTGCTAAAGCAGGTGTTGCAGTGTGGATCGATTTCAACAGAAACGGATATTTCGATATCAATGAAAGAATCCTGGTTTCTGGTGCGAATACAGATACTACTGTCAGCGGAACCTTCACGGTGCCATCAGATGCCTTCATCAGCCTTACAGATTATAAATATGTAGTGATGAGAGTAGCGATGCAGAAAGACGGAATCCCGGTAAACTGTACCAGCTTTGCTACAGGAGAAGTAGAAGACTATACCGTAAGGATTTCCAAGCTTCCTGTACCGAATCCGCTGGATCAGACTCAGATTATGATTTACCCTAACCCGGTAAGCTCAATCCTGAATGTGAAGAACATCAGCAAAAAAGCGAACTATAAGATTTATAGCGCTGCCGGACAGCTGATCTCCCGTGGAATCATTCTGAACAACAAGATTGATGTAAGTAAACTGATCAACGGGGTATATGTCATCGACATCGACGATAACGGTACTACCGCACAGAAAAAATTCATCAAAGAATAATTTTCAAAATAAGATAAGCTCTCAGAAATGAGAGCTTATTTTTTTTACATGAAAAAACCTCGTCAGAAATCTGGCGAGGTTTTTACTTTATTCAATATCGAAAACGATGCGTTCTGTCTGTTCCTTTAAATCCTCTAAATCCGAATTGTTGTAGATAATACAGTCGGCCAGTTTGATCTTTTCTTTTTCGGGCATCTGCTTCTCCATAATGGCTTGGACTTCCCGGTAAGTCTTTCCGTCCCGGTCCATCACCCTTTTGATTCTGATGTTGTCCTCTGCCGTCACCAGCAAGGAACGGTCGCATTGCAGGTTCAGTTTCAGCTCGAACAATAAGGCTGTTTCCTTAAAGATGAGGTATTTCGACTGTTTTTTTACCCATTCTTCAAAGTCCAGCCTTACGGCCGGGTGAATGATCTCATTGAGTTGCTGAAGCAGTTCCGCATTGCTGAATACTTTTTCCGCAACAAATTTCCTGTCGTACTGCCCGTTGCTGTCATAGGCATGATCTCCCAGAAGGGCCCGGATCTCAGTTTTTAAGGCTTCATTGTCATTCACGATAGACTTGGCCCTGTCATCCGAATAATAGACCGGAAATCCAAATTCTTCGATGAAGTGTGCAACGGTGGTCTTGCCTGAACCGATGCCTCCCGTAAGCCCGATAATCTTTCGCGACGGTTCCGGCTCTGCCTGCTGGGTTTCTGATTGTAATTCTTCCATAGGTAAAAATTAATATCCGAATACTTCATTAAAGCTATACGTTTCATGAAGCCTTACTCCTTTTTCAGTCATGGTAAGGCTTGCCAGCTCATGGTGGGCGTCATGCTCAAAAAAGAGCAGGTATTCATTATCGATGCATTGTTTCAGGAATTTGCCTTTTTCCTCCAGGGTCAAAAGCGGTCTTGTATCATAGCCCATGACATATACCTGATTGATGTGCCCGGCGGTAGGAATCAGGTCTGCGGCAAATACAACAGTTTTTTCTTGGTACTGCAGTACCGGAAGCATTTGCTTTTCCGTATGGCCGTCAACAAAAATAACATCCATTTTAAGATCGGGGGCAAATCCGAAATTGCCATTTTTAGGGAGTGGCAGGAAATTCAGCTGTCCGCTTTCCTGTATCGGGATGATATTCTCTTTCAGGAAGCTGGCTTTTTCCCTTGCGTTAGGCTCTGTAGCCCATTGCCAGTGGTTCTCATTGGTCCAGAACTGTGCATTCTTAAATGCGGGCCGGTAGCCCGTTCTGTCGTCATTCCATTCAATGGCTCCGCCACAGTGGTCGAAATGCAGGTGAGTAAGGAAAACATCAGTGATATCCTCGCGAATGAAACCATATTTTTTAAGGTTTTTATCGAGATTATCATCTCCCCACAGCGAATAGTGGCTGAAGAACTTTTCATCCTGCTTGTTCCCTAGGCCGCAGTCTACCAGGATCAATTTTTTACCGTCTTCTATAAGCAGGGACCGGGTACCCAGTTCAATCAGGTTTTTTTCGTCTGCCGGATTCGTTTTTTCCCAAAGGCTTTTCGGGACGACCCCAAACATAGCGCCGCCGTCAAGCTTAAATTTTCCGCATTGTATCGGATATAGTTTCATATCATATTTATATTTAGGTTCATGTATTCAATTGTTGCATCTTTTGAGCGACCGCCTTTGCATTGCTGTCGCCTTTTTCAAGCTCGCGGATGATGTTCAGATAGTCATTTTCCTTTCTGTTCTGTGAAAGTTTCTGTTTGATGAAGATCTCCGTAGGTATTATTTTGATCCCGAATGCTCCCTTCATTTCTTTTTCCACAAAATCTCTTCCCATATCCTTTACCATTACAGGACATTTCTGGGATTTTTCATATTTGAAGGTGAGTTTTTCAAGATGGTTGTAGAGCTCTTCCTGCGTCATCAGTTTAACGGTCCCATAGATCTGAACTGCTTCATAATTCCAGGTGGAAACATTCATATGGTCATACCAGCTGCTGGAAACATACGTATGGGCTCCTAAAAAGTCACACAGTACTTCTGAGCCGTTAGTCAGTATTTTGGCCTGCGGATTCGCCCTGGAAATATGCGTTTCCACATACAGGTTTTCAGGATCATCTTCATTCAGGATCATCATGGAATGGGTGGCCCGGAGCTTATCTGCAGATGAAATCAGCAAAGCAAAGGCATTTTCGCTGATGATGTCTTTCATCAGCTGCCGGTCTTCGCTTTTGTATATTTTTGGTACAAACATAAAGCATGTATTAGATCTTAAGAACTGTACAACATCTGCATTAAAACAATTCTCCGGGATTTCTGGGTTTTGAAATATTGAGGTGCTTATAGGCTTTCTCCGTTACTTCTCTTCCTCTGGGCGTCCTGATGATAAATCCTTCCTGGATCAGGAACGGCTCATAAACTTCTTCCAGCGTTTCAGGGTTTTCACCAATGGAAGTAGCCAGGGCGGAAATCCCTACAGGTTTTCCTTTGAAGTTTTCAATCATCACCCGCATGATTTTATTGTCCATTTCATCAAGGCCGAACTCATCCACATTCAGGGAATTCAGGGCGTATTTGGTGATGTTGATTTCAATTTCACCATTACCTTTTATTTCAGCAAAATCGCGTACCCTTCTTAACAGGGCATTGGCGATCCTGGGTGTTCCGCGGCTCCTGCGGGCAATTTCAATCGCAGCATCTTCATAGATTTTTACACCCAATACTCTTGAGCTCCGCTGAATGATCATGGACAAAAGCTCAATGCTGTAATATTCCAGCCTGCTCTGGATACCAAATCTGGCCAGCATAGGCTTTGTCAGCATTCCACTTCTGGTGGTTGCGCCTACGAGCGTGAAAGGATTGAGCCCGATCTGGACGCTTCTGGCATTGGGGCCGGTTTCCAGCATAATGTCGATCTTGTAATCTTCCATGGCAGAATACAGGTATTCCTCCACAACCGGTGATAGCCGGTGGATCTCATCGATAAACAGCACATCGTTCTCTTCAAGGTTCGTCAGCAGCCCGGCAAGGCTTCCCGGCTTATCCAGCACCGGACCTGAAGTAATTTTACAGTTAACGCCCAGCTCATTGGCAATAATATTGGCCAGAGTGGTCTTACCCAATCCGGGAGGTCCGTGTAGCAGCACATGGTCCAGTGCACCACCTCTTTTTTTGGCAGCGGTAACAAATACTTCAAGGTTCTCCAGGGTTTTTCGCTGTCCTGCAAAATCTTTAAAGCTCTGGGGACGGATCTGCTCTTCCTGCAAAAGTTCTTCGCGGGAAAAATTCTCTTTGTCCGGATGTAAAAAATCTGGCATTAATTCATTTTCATTTACTTCAAAGATAGGAAATTTAGATGAGGTTCAGAAAAACTTCCTGCAGACTTCAGCTGACTTTCAGGGATTATCATATTGTCAGCCGACCGTTCAAAGGTTCCGATTATTTTGAGTATTTTTGAGAGTGAAATGACAAAGCAATATGAGTAAATCTTAAACATTGGTTTTTCATATCAGCTTTAGCTTAGCATAATGTATTCTATGAAATTAATAGGACCTTTTAAACAGATATTGACCCTGGCTAACCTGCCCCTGAGAGGAAAGCTGTCTGATGAACAGCTTGAAATCATTCCCGATGGAGGAATCCTGGTAGAAAACGGAAAAATTCTTAAAACCGGGGTATTCAGTATTCTGCATTCTGAATACCCCGATATTGAAACTGAAAAGATCGAAGGCGAACAGGTTGCTTTACCTGCTTTTACAGACTCTCATACCCATATTTGCTTCGGCGGTAACCGGGCGAATGATTTTGCGATGCGGAATGCCGGAAAAAGCTATCTTGAGATCGCTGAAAGCGGCGGGGGAATATGGAGCTCAGTGCAGCACACCCGTGATGCATCCGAAGAAATGCTGCTCAATACCCTGATGCAGAGAATAGAATTCCTAGTGTCACTCGGTATTACTACTATCGAGATTAAAAGCGGCTACGGCCTTGATAAGGATAATGAGCTGAAAATGCTGCGGATTATTAAAAAAGCACAGCAAAAGACGGATGCCACTCTGGTTCCGACATGCCTTTCTGCTCATTTGAAACCGAGGGATTATAATGGCAGCAATGAAGAATACCTGAATTACATCTTTACCGAAATCCTTCCTGAAGTAAAAAAGGAAAGCCTGGCTGAGCGTGTGGACATCTTCATTGAAAAATCAGCTTTCCAGCCTGAAGAAAGCAGGGATTTCCTGCTTAAAACTAAAGGATTAGGTTTTGAAATTACCGTACATGCCGATCAGTTTACGCCCGGAAGTTCCAGGATTGCAGTAGAAGTCGGTGCAAAATCAGCCGACCATCTGGAAGCGACTGTTGAAGAAGATATTGCCTATCTTGCACAATCTGATACGGTGGCGACAGCATTACCCGGCGCAAGCCTCGGCCTTGGTGAAAAGTTCACTCCGGCCCGGAAACTGCTGGATGCAGGTGCCATTCTGGCGATTGCCAGCGACTGGAATCCAGGTTCTGCTCCTATGGGAAACCTGATCGTGCAGGCATCTATCCTGGCTACTTATGAAAAATTGACCACTGCAGAAGTGCTTGCCGGCATTACCTTCAGGTCAGCGTATGCGCTGGGACTGGAAGACAGGGGAAGACTGCTGGAAGGCAAGAAAGCGGATTTTATCACTTTTGCTACCCATAATTTCCAGAATATCCTCTACTACCAGGGAAGTCTAAAACCGGAAAAAGTGTTCATCGGCGGCAATGAAGTGAAAAACCGGTAAAACGGTGTCCGGACCGGTCCTTCATTAATTTCATTGGATTTTTAAACTTTTAAAGCGCGTTTGGAATTATATTGGTTTCAATCATATCAAAATAAACAGTACAGGATTGGCCGGCAATAGCTGGTTCCAAAGTATAGATTACTGATCAAAACAATAGACAATGATTTGGCAAGGCAGATTAGACGGTGAAGAGCTTCTTCATCACAGGATATTTCAGAGGGTAAGGCAGGAAACGGATTATGATGCGGTATCAAAAGGCGATTTTGTATTGCATGGCTTTACCGTAGATGAGGGTGTGAAACGCAATAAAGGCAGGGAAGGAGCTAAGGAAGCCCCCGATATCATCAGAAAAAATATGTCTAATTTCCCGGTTATTCTACCGGATTTCTCCCTTTTGGATTTCGGCAACATCAGTTGTGAAGGCGGAAACCTGGAACAGGCACAGGCTGACCTGGCTAAAAAGGTATCCAAAGTCTTGCTCAAAGGTGCCCGTTCCCTTGTCCTGGGCGGCGGGCATGAAGTGATGTATGGCCATTACCTTGGGGTTAAAACTGCTTTTCCCGAACAGAAGGTAGGAATTATCAACATTGATGCACATTTTGACAACCGTATGCCTGAACAGGGCATAGGAGCGAGTTCCGGTACCGGTTTCTGGCAGGTGGCACAGGAAGGGGACATCCATTCACTGCATATCGGCATACAGAGGAATTCCAATACACTGAAATTATTCGATACTGCGCATCAGTTCGGCATGAAATACATCCTGGCTGATGAACTGTTTTTTGAGAACCTTCCTTCGGTATACCAGCGCATCAATGACCTTTGTGAATCTGTGGATGTAGTGTATCTTACCATTTGCATGGATGTTTTCAATGCCTCCATTGCTCCGGGAGTTTCAGCATCTGCTTATAACGGCATTTTTACAGACGCAGCCTTCATGCATTTCTACAGGCACATCCTGAAACAGGAAAAACTTGTGGCGCTGGACGTGGCAGAAGTCAACCCCCTGTATGACATTCAGGACCGGACCGCCAGACTGGCAGCTTCGCTGGTGAACGAATGGCTGATGGTATAACAGGCATGATGATTATAGAAAGATTCATTGCTGTAAACCGATCCCCGGAATATAATTTGCCTTATAAAGAAAGATTTAACCTGTTTCATCATGAAACAAAATGTATATTATGGATCAATTGATTGAAAATAAAATCCTTAAGGCGGATCTGGCCTTCAACGAATGGAAAAAAGTACCTTTTGAAGAAAGGCAGCAACTGATCGCAAAAGCAGCTGCATTGCTGTCCGCTGATTCTGAAAAGTTCGGTAAGATCATTACCACTGAAATGAACAAACCGATTGCACAGTCTGTAGCAGAAGTAGAGAAGTGTGCTCTGATGATGAACTATTATGCCGAAGCTGAAAATATCCTGAAGCCTGAAAAGGTGGATTCTGAATTCCATTATTCTGAAATTCAGTACGTACCTAAAGGCGTGATTTTAGGTGTTATGCCCTGGAACTTCCCTTTCTGGCAGGTGCTCAGGTTTGCGGTTCCGGCCATCCTTGCGGGCAATACCGTGGTTCTCAAGCATGCATCTATCTGTTTCGGCAGCGGGAATGCCATTGAACAGGTATTCCTGGAAGCAGGCTTTCCTGAAGGGATTTTCCAGAACCTTGAAGTAGGGCATGGGGAAGTGAAAGAAATTCTGGAACATAAAGCCATCATGGGCGTCAGCCTTACCGGAAGCGAGAAAGCAGGTGCAGAAGTTGCTTCCATTGCAGGCCAGAATATTAAAAAATCTCTGCTGGAGCTAGGCGGAAGTGATGCCTTTATCGTATTAAGCGATGCGGACCTTGATGAAGCGGCTAAAGTAGGTGCCCTGGCCAGGCTGCAAAACTGTGGACAGACCTGTGTTGCTGCCAAAAGATTCATCATTGATGAAAAAATTGAGGAAGAATTCCTGCCGAAGTTTATTGAGGAATACAAGAAGTTTGTTCCGGGAGATCCTATGGATAAAGAAACTAAAATTTCCGGTATGGCGAGGGCAGATCTTGCCGATGATCTGGAAAAGCAATTCAACAAAGCCCTGGAAAACGGAGCGGAAATCATCCTGCCTTTGGAAAGGGTATCTGAGAATGCCTTCACTCCGGGACTGATCAGGGTCAATCCGGGTAATCCCATTTTACAGGAAGAGCTTTTTGGACCTTTAGGAATGATTCTGACCGCTCAGAATGATGAAGAAGCTGTCAGGATCGCCAATGATATTCCTTTCGGGCTTTCCAATTCCGTATGGACAAAAGATCAGGAACGCCAAAAACTCTTCATAGAGAACCTGGAATCCGGAACGGTTAATATCAACAGAATGACCAGTTCCGACCCGCGTTTCCCGTTTGGCGGTACCAAGTCGTCCGGATACGGTACAGAGCTTTCTTTACTGGCTTTACGTGAGTTTGTTACACCAAGGACTGTGGTAGGCAACTAACCAATACCATAAAACAACAAAAACTCCGGAGATTTCCGGAGTTTTTTATTGATAAAGCATTAAGCTTTTTTCTCTTTTACTTTTAACCCAGTACTATACTGTCGTCAGACGCAGCGTATTGGTTTTACCGCCTTCATAGGAAGGAGTTGCGTTGATGTTGATCACGAAGTCACCGCTTTCAATATATCCGTAATTATGGGTAAGCATATTAACCTGGATGATAGTTTCATCAGTAGATTTCTTCATGTCATAATAATACGCATGAACACCCCAAAGAAGGTTCAGCATGGTGATGACCTTTTTATTACCGCTGTATACGATGATGTGGGAATTCGGCCTGTGAGCTGAAAGCTGGAATGCTGTATATCCTGAACTCGTTAAGGTAACGATTGCAGAAACATTGGTTGTTTTCGCAATTCTTACGGCAGCAAGGCAAACCCTGTTCGTAATGAACCTTTCGTCGATGCAATTGAAGTCTTTTTCAATCGGTTCGTTTTTATGCTGGTAAAAATGCGTCATTTCAATATTCTTAACGATTTTCGCCATGTTTTCAACTACCTGTACCGGGTATCTTCCTACAGAAGTTTCTCCGGAAAGCATTACGGCATCTGCCCCATCGAGTACGGAGTTGGCCACGTCATTTACTTCCGCTCTGGTAGGCGTCAAGCTGTTGATCATGGTTTCCATCATCTGGGTAGCAATGATGACCGGCTTGGAATAGAACCTTGCTTTTTCCACCAGTGTTTTCTGGATCGCAGGAACTTCTTCCATAGGAACCTCCACTCCTAAATCTCCACGGGCAACCATCAGTCCGTCGCACTCCAATAAGATTTCATCGATATTTTTTACGCCTTCCGGCTTTTCGATTTTAGCGATGATCGGGGTCTTGAATATACCGTTCGGATGCTTGGAAATCAATTCTTTAAGATCGATAATGTCCTGGGCATGACGCACGAAAGAAAGCGCGATCCAGTCTACTTCCATATCAAGCATGAAGTTGGCATCCTGGATGTCCTTATCAGTTAGTGCAGGAAGCGAAACATTCGTATTAGGAAGGTTAACCCCTTTTTTAGAGCTCAATGGTCCTCCCTGGATGGTTTTGGCCTTTACCGTATCGATCAGATTGGTTTCTGTTACTTCCAGTACCAGCTTTCCGTCGTCGATAAGGATTCTTTCACCTACTTTCACATCCTGAGGGAACTGCTGGTAGGTCATGTACACTTTTGTAGAATCTCCTTCGATTTTCTCGTTGGTGAATGTAAGGATATCACCAGGATTCAGGTATGAACCTTCCTTTACCACACCTACTCTCAATTTAGGCCCCTGGAGGTCTCCCAGGATCCCTACAGAAAAGCCGTGTTCTCTGTTAAGCTCTCTGATGATGTCTATATTGCTTCGAACTAAGTCGTAATCTGCATGTGAAAAATTTATTCTGAAAATATCAACACCAGCCTTCATTAATCCTAACATGACTTCTTTTGATGAGGAAGCCGGCCCAAGTGTCGCGATGATTTTTGTTTTCTTTAAATACTTATTCATAATACTGGATAATTTGATACAGTTCCTCGCTGGAACCTAATGTATAATCTTGAATCGGAAACACAAGATTTTCCGGGAGCAAAATTAAGGAAAAATCAGGAAATTGTTCCGAACTATGCAGAATATATTCCACATCTACCTGATTATTTAATAAAAACTTAATGTTCTCCTCGTCTGAAAAGAGCTCAGTCTGTATTTTTTTTTGTTTACTGTCTGAAGATCGGTTGGAAATAAAAGTAAAGCAGGTGCGGCTGTGCTTATGATAGGCCTGAAACCTGGGGAAAAAATAATCATAGTGCACGCCGTGGAACACGATGTCCTTCTTTCTGGAGAAGACGAGGTCGTTGTTCAGGTTTACTTTATAAAAAAACTCATGATCAGGGATATGTTTGACTAATCTTACCAACCCAATGGCAATATTTTCAAATTCCGTATCGTCTACATCATATAGTTTTTGAATTTCCAAGTATGTTTTCTTTTTTGTTTAAAATATAAAATGCTCTTTGTGCCGCTTTTTCTTCTGCTTTCTTTTTGGATGTTTCGGTTGCATTGGCAATCCTTTCATCCCCGAGCCAGACGTGGCAGCGAAACACCGTCGCTTTGTTTACCTGTATTTCTTCACAGGTTTCATATTTTATATTCAGTTTCTTCTTCTGGCTCCATTCCAGCAGCAGTCCTTTGTAGCTGACGATTTTATTTTCCAGCTTGTTGATTTCGGAAGGCGTAAGGAGCCTTTCGAGGATAATCTTTTTACAGGTTTCGTACTGGAAGTCCAGGTAAACTGCTCCTACCAGTGCTTCAAAGAGGTTTCCGCAGATATTTTCGCCTAAGGCTACAGAACTCTGTTTCTGCAGGAGGTCTGTAAGTTTCAGGTCTTCTCCGAGCTTGTTCAGGTTTTTCCTGTTGACAATCTTGGATTTCATCTGGGTAAGATATCCTTCATTGGCTTGAGGATACGTATGAAACAGGTGGCATGAGATAACAGCTCCCAAAACCGAGTCGCCCAGGAATTCAAGGCGCTCATAATTGCTGCCGTCTTGGTTTTTAGACGAGCTTTTCAAAGAAAAAGCTTCCCGGTAGAGCGCGATGTTCTGTACCTCGGTCCCTAACATTTTCGTAAGTTCGGTACTGAGGAAATAATCTCTCTCCGTTAATTGCTTTTTTCTTTGTTTGAGAAGGAATTTAGAAAAGTATTTCTGTAACTCCATTCAGTAGATTTAGATTTTCTTAAACAGAACGCAGGCATTGTGCCCGCCGAATCCGAATGTATTGCTCATGGCTACTTTTACATCCTTCTGTACAGCGTGGTTGAAAGTAAAGTTCAGTCTGCTGTCGATATTTTCATCATCAGTGAAATGATTGATGGTAGGAGGAACAACACCATGAATAATAGTTCCTAACGCAGCAATAGCCTCAATCACGCCTGCAGCACCCAATAAGTGCCCGGTCATGGACTTGGTGGAATTGATCTGAATGTCATAGGCATGCTCTCCCAAAAGTCTTGAAATAGCACTGGATTCTGCGATGTCTCCTAATGGAGTAGAGGTACCATGCATATTGATATGGTCTACTTCATCAGTAGTTAATCCCGCGTCTTCCAGGCAGTTTTTCATAACCAGGTAAGCGCCTAATCCTTCAGGGTGAGGTGCAGTCATATGGTGCGCATCTGCACTCATTCCTCCTCCGGTCAATTCCGCATAAATCGTGGCACCGCGTTTTACAGCGTGCTCATACTCTTCAAGGATGATGCATCCTGCTCCTTCCCCTAATACAAATCCGTCTCTGTCTTTGTCAAAAGGCCGTGAAGCTGTTTTTGGATCGTCATTTCTTGTGGACAATGCCATCATTGCATTGAAACCGCCTACACCGCTCGCTGTAACGGCAGCTTCGGATCCTCCGCACACAATAACATCCGCTTTTCCAAGCTGGATGATCATTTTGGAGTCGATCAGCGCATTGGCTGATGATGCACAGGCAGAAACCGTAGTGTAGTTAGGCCCGTGAAATCCGTATTCAATAGAAATATGCCCCGGTGTAATATCCGCAATCATTTTAGGAATGAAGAATGGGTTGAACCTCGGGATATCCGTATTCGCCCAGCCTAATACTTCATTTTCAAATGTCTCCAGCCCGCCGATTCCTGAACCCCAGATCACGCCAACCCTGTTTTTATCCACCTGGTCTTCAATGATTCTGGAATGCTTTACAGCTTCCCTGGCGGCTACCAGCCCAAACTGCGTGTTCCGGTCCATCTTCTTCGCTTCTTTCTTGTCGAAAAAGTTCAGGGGATCGAAACCTTTTACCTCGCAGGCAAATTTTGTTTTGAAGTTTGTGGCATCAAAAAGAGTAATCGGAGCTGCACCGCTCTCACCTTTCACAAGATTTTCCCAGTAATCCTTCGCATTATTTCCAATCGGTGTTAGTGCGCCAAAACCGGTTACAACTACTCTTTTTAATTCCATAAACTTTTTTTAAATGTTCTTGTTGAAGAATATTATTTATTTACTACTTCCTCAATGTAAGCAATAGCGTGTCCTACAGTAGTAATTTTTTCAGCCTGATCATCAGGAATCTGGATGTTGAATTCTTTTTCGAATTCCATGATTAATTCAACTGTATCTAATGAATCAGCTCCTAAATCATTGGTGAAGCTAGCTTCAGGAGTTACTTCTTTTTCTTCAACGTCAAGCTTATCAGCGATGATAGCTTTTACTCTTGATGCAATGTCTGACATAGTAAATATTTTTTTAATTGTTAGATGGTGCAAATATATAAAATTCTTTACGATAAAACATTTTTTTGCTCTTTTTTGTGGTGTTGGTATAGTACTTTCGTAGAGATTGGATTTAGTTTTTTCGTTTTCAGAGGTTTATATTTCTGCACCTGAAATGTTGTTTAATGTTCTTTTACCAAAGCAATAAGTTTACCAGATGGGTATATCGCGATCTGTTTGTGCATAATTTTATGATGCTGAAGTGATGCCGGTAACCAATATGCTTTATCTTTGCAGGCCCAAAATCCCCGAGTCACGGTGCCCTTACCGGCAGTCATTGGCTCCGGATATACAGGCTACAATAATCCTGAATTTATAATTGATGCTGATGAAAACAATGATCTCTGCCGTTGCCCTTTTGATGTGCATTCTGGTAGGCTCCCAAACCCGGGGGAAAGTAATAAAAATCAAAGACGGGGACACTGTGGTGGTCCTGCTTTCCGACAATACCCAGCAGACATTACGCCTGGCCGAGGTGGATTGCCCTGAAGACAGCCAGGCCTTCGGGAAAGCGGCCAAACAGTTTACGGCCGGCCAGGTTTTCGGGAAAACGGTTACCTTTTACCAAGTAGGAAAGGACCGTTACGGAAGAGGTGTTGCAGGTGTTTTCTATGACAATGATAAATACCTGTCCAGGGAAATTGTCAGGGCCGGTTTCGGCTGGTGGTATTTTAAGGCTTCTAAGAATACGGAACTCCGGAAACTCCAGGATGAAGCAAAGCTGAAAAAGCTGGGCATCTGGGCAGATAAGAATGCAGTATCGCCGTGGGAGTTCAGGAAGGCGAAGAAAACGAAGAAGAAAAATACAACGGATAAGGCTAAGAAATAATTAAAGCAGTAAGCCGGATAAGGAGTGTAGCTTCTGATGCCCTTTACTTTCATTTTTCCTGCGTTCACCGGTTTTATTCCTGAGCTGAATACTTTGCTGTTCTTTAATGGTAAACGGTACCATACTTTTGCTTCATTAATCTTTTAAATCAAGAGAAATGAACAGAGAATTGGTATTCTTAAGAACTTTTGCAGCGGCCACTGCCTGCGGGATGATCTTTATTTTCGCATCGGCGTTTAAAACAAGCGGGAATCAGAAATTCGGTGAAATTGACGTGGAACGGATCAATATCGTAGAAAATGATGGTACCGTAAAAATGATCCTGACCAACGTAGGCCGCTTCCCGAATGGAAAGACTAAAATCAACGGGCTCGCCGTTAATGAAGACCGGAAAAAACGTTCGGGCATGCTGTTCTTTAATGAAGAAGGCATAGAATGCGGAGGTTTTATCTATGATGGTAAAAAGACCAAAAACGGCCACGAATCCGGGCTTTCGCTGACCTATGACCAGTATGACGGTGACCAGGTGATGCAGCTGCTGACGCAGGATTTCGGTAAAGGAGACCAGAGGTTTGTCGGCTCCACGCTGGCTTTCAATGACCGTCCGGCAAAAGAATCGCAGGTAAAGACCATGGACATCATGAAAGAGCTGGATGAGATCGGTAAAAAAGATCCTGAAGCAGCCAGGCGGAAGTACCGGGAATATGAAGCCCAAGGACTGATGGGCGGCGTTCCTCGTGTAATGCTGGGAAAATCGAGGAGTTTAAATAATGGACTGTTCCTCTTTGATGACAAAGGATCACCGAAAGCCATGTTCTACGTGGATAAAAACAACCAGGCAAAACTGGATTTTTACGATGACAACGGGAGAGTCATGGCATCGTTCCCTGAAAAGAAATAAAACATCAACAACAGGCCTGTGAATCCACAGGCTATTTTGTACCTTATGATCCTGAAAAGGCCGATGAAAAGTATCATACAAAAAGCTTATTGGAACAGGTATTTCCTGTTGTTTATCCTGATCTTTGCCTATGTACAGTCCATTTATACGCGCATGATGGTCTGGCAGGAAATCAATGCCTATATTTTTACGCCTGAAGCGGCAATGATGACACTGCTGAATGCAGGCATCCTGTTCTGGGTCATCCTGTATTTTATCGGGAAATGGAAAGGTTCAGGCGTGCTCAACAGAAAGATCCTGCTGAAAATATTCGGGGCATCGCTGGTGACGTATATGGTTTCCATGAAGGTGATAGGATTGGTGATTGCCCTTGCCTTCGATACGGTGGAACGGAATTTCAACCGGCAGGCATTTACCTACGCGCTGTTTTCCGATTTCCTGGACGGGATCATCTATGGCGGATTTTTCCTGGCCTATTATTACTACCAGCATAATAAGGAACAATACCGGAAACTGCTCGTCTATAATGAAGCACTGGCGAAAAGCAAAATCAACCAGCTGAAAAACCAGCTCAATCCGCATTTCCTGTTCAACAACCTTAATGTCCTGGACCAGTTGATTGAAGAGGATAAAGAACAAGCCTCCGGTTTCCTGAATGAATTTGCTGATATTTACCGGTATGTGCTGAAAGTTTCGGAAAAGGAACTGGTTACCATCAATGAAGAAGCTGATTTTGCCCGACAGTATTTCAACCTGATCCGGTACCGGTACGGAAATGCCTATCAGCTTACTTTTAACATGGACAACAGCAATGGTTATATCGTTCCTTTAACATTGCAGCTCCTGATCGAAAATGCCGTCCAGCATAATCTGGGAACCGAAGAAAATCCTGTGATGATTGCCATAGAGATTGAAGAGTATATTTTGGTCTCAAACAATATCAACCTGAAAAGGAATGCCAAACCCGTATCCGGGCGGGCGCTGAAAAACCTGGACGAACAGTACCGGATTTTGATTCAGAAACCTGTTGAAATCAATAGTTCAGATAACCTATTTTCTATACGTATTCCCATTATTCATTCACAGAACCCATGATCAAGATCCTCATTATAGAAGACGAAATACCGGCCAGGAAAAAGCTGAAACGGTTTATTGACGGATTAGGCCTCGCTACGGAAGTAATCGCAGAGCTTGATACGGTGCAGGCTGGCATAGCCTTCCTTGAAATCCATCAGCCTGACCTCATCTTTTCAGATATCGAACTGCTGGACGGGAATGCTTTTGAAATCTATGCCGAAGTTCCTGTGGCCTGTCCCATTATTTTTACCACTGCTTATGACCATTTCTGGATGGAGGCCTTTGATAGCAACGGCATTGCGTATCTCCTGAAACCGTTTTCCCAGGAACGTTTCCGGAAAGCCTGGGATAAATATATCCTGCTGACGCAATCACCGCCAAAACAAAAAACAGCCATAGATGACCTGGCTCAACTGATCAGGCAGAATCTATCCGGGCAACCGTATAAAAAACGTTTCACGATCAGCAGTATTCAGGGGATGTATTTCCTGGAAACCGGGCAGATTGCCTATTTTGAAGCTGATGAAGGAATTGTTTTTGCGCATGATAAGACAGGGAAGAAGCACCTGCTGTCCGCCTCCACTTTAAAGGAGATCGAAGAACAGCTGAACCCGGCAGATTTTTTCCGGATCAACCGGAGTGAAATCGTCCATAAAACGTATGTGGAAAAAATACAGCGCTACAATAAAAATATCCTGGCCCTACAGATGACAGGATGTGAAACCCCTCTTAAAACCAGTCAGAACACCACGGCTGCATTCCGGGAATGGGTGGAGCGGTAATACGTAAGGTTCTGTCATCAACAAATCTCCAGGTATAAAATCTGTTCTCCTGAACCAGGATGGCTTTACTTTTTACAACGTTCTTCCAGCAGTTCCGCAAAGGCTTGCACCAGCTCATCTATGATTTTAAGAATATCCTCATTCAGGAGGCAGGTATCTCTGTGCAGGTTTTCGGAGGGATTGAGGAAGCTAAAGAAATCGAACGGCAGCTTTTCGATGAGGTAACCCAAGGTTTTTATTTTCGGTTCGGCATATTCGCAGAGTTTCCAGAGGATGCGGATGTTGATCCTGTTTGGTCGGTAATGGAGCGTGGCATAAATGAATACCGAACAGGCGCGGTAGAAAATGCCGCTTAAAATCAGTCCGCTTCCTTGATGGGAATCCGGTTTTTCCACGGAACGCACCAGCCGGTATTTTTCGTGGAGCCCGCAAAAGTGATGGTAGTCAAGGTCGATATCCAAACCTGCATCTTGTTCTCCGGTATGCCAGTGGATGACGGAAGGGATTTCTGCGGTATAGATCGCTTTTTCCGGGACCATAATCGTACGGAAAAACGACTGGCATTCCCAAAGGGAGTCCTGGATCCAGGCTGCTGAATGGGCAATCGGAACGACGGCATAGGTTCCGCCGGTCTTCCGGGCAACGATCTGCATCATCTCAAACAGGTCCTGGTTGCTGATCTTTTTGCTCAGCAGCAGCAGGTAAAGCACCTGGGTTTTTTGTCCGGCAGCATAAACTTCTTCTTGATGGAACAGGAAAATTTCTTCGATGCAGAAATGGCGGGTCAGGATACTGATCACCGGTTCGTAAGGCGAAACAGCTTTGTTCTTAGTCAGGATCTGGGGTGTTATGGACCGATGCCTGACTGCCTTTTTCATTTCCCGGAATGTTGTTGTGACTATATCGTAGAGTTGGCGCTCTGTTTCGGCAATGGCTTCCTTAAATTCATCTTTCAGGCACATAAGATCCTGTTGCCGGTCTGCTTTGGCTACGCTGAGGAGCGCATCGGTAATAAAATATGTGGTGCCGGTCTTTTTCAGCATCAGGCTCCTGATCTGCGGGAGGAATGGCTCCAGCCTCAGGAACCGCTGATCCAGGCTGTCCTGGTAGAAATACGTGCCCAGATGGAGGAATTCCAGGTAAAACAGGTGGTGCTGGAAAAGGCTGGTATACAGGTGATATGCCATCGCCAGGGAATGGCTGTTTTCCGCTTTGCTGATTTCAGTGCTGAGTAAATCGTGGGTGTGGTAATACGCTTCCCTGAACTGCCTGAACTTTTTCAGCTGCCTGCCAGGTTCCGGCGCTGAAAATTCATGGCCTTCCGCAGTATGGATCAGGGTGGAAGCATGGCAATGCCGGAGGGTAAACAGGCTTCCGAGCCTGAGGTGCTTTCTGACGTCCAGTCCAGCCAGCAGGATGACGTGGGTTTTGCATTGGTGCAGTGCTTTACGGATCCATTTGCCCCGGTACACTCCGTCCGGAAGGTGAGAGCTGCTGAGGTGGATGATCAGAAGCTGCTTCTGAGCGGTCTGCGAATAGCTCAGGAATACATATTGCACGGCGGTTCTGCCGGCAAAAGAAGCCAGGAGTTCCGACAGCTTTTCAGACTGCGGATGGCGTTCCGGAATAAGGATTTGTGTGTTCATCATCTTGATTTTTACCGCAAATTGAGCCGAAAAATCAACGTAGCCAACCAAGGATTGGTGTACCGAACTATAACAGAATGTAAAATATAGTCTTGGCAGAATCTCGTATAATGTATATCTTTGATTTCAAATCTCAACCTATGACAGCTACAGCAAAGAAACATATCGGGAGAAACATCGCAAGAATCCGGGAAATGCGCGGCATGAAGCAGGAAACCCTGGCCGAAATTTTAGGCGTCAGCCAGCAGAAAGTATCCCTGCTGGAAAATGCCGAAGAACTGGAAGACCACAAACTGGAACCCATTGCCAAAGCCCTGGAAATCCCGTTGGAAGCGCTGAAGAATTTTTCGGATGATGCCGTTTTCAATATCATTTCCAATACTTTTAATGAACACAGCTCAAACAATAACAATTACCAATGTTCAATAAATCCTATTGATAAATTGATAGAAGTTTATGAAGAAAATAAGAAGCTGTATGAGCGGCTGCTGGAAACGGAGAAGGAGAAGAGTAGGGTGATTGAGGAGCTGGTGAGGAAGGTGATTAAAGATTGAACTTGAAATTTTTTATATGGGACTGTCTGGGAGGACGGTCTTTTTTTGTATTAAATATTTGCATATATTAAAGTTTTCTTTGATAATTAGTATCTGATTAAGTGTTGACTAGTTCAATTTATTCCCTTCGCTGGCGCAAGCGTCACGCTCGTGCATATTATTTCACGCTTATATTTATTAGATATACTAATAGGTATCTAGATAAATGAAAAATGCTCAAAAGCGTTAGCTTTTATTTTGGCACGTGCGAGACGCTCGCGCCAGCAGGGTAATTCCTGAATAAAATTTCAGAATATTTTAAGTAAAAACACATCTCTCTTGATAAATTAATAATGTAAATATTGTAAATAATAAAGATAAATTGAAAGATGTTGAGCCAATTTTAATAAAGAAAGAAGGGTTATTTTTGACCCTAAAGCTAATTTAGATAGAAAACAGAAATTATTAATAACAAATAGAGTAACTGGTGAATTACGGAAAGAAAAATCAAGACAAAAAATCAGAAATGCTCTTGATAATTGGGATTTTAAAATTTTAGGAAAAATAACTCAAACGAAACTTATTGAAGCTTCTGGACTCTCTAAAAATACAGTTGAAAAATACGGCAAAGAGTTTAGGCAGAGAATACGAAATCTAAATCATAATTTAAGAATAAAGTAGGTAAATTTTTTCAGCATTCGTTCTTATTTTTTTCTTAAATTCTTTGTTTTATTTTTATAAATTAAACCATAAAAATGCAGAATTTAGATTGGAATAACATACGCTCCTTAAATAACTCTCAAAAAGATGGATTTGAGGAGTTGGTATGTCAGCTTGCTAAAAATGACAACATTGATAATGCAAAATCTTTTGTAAGGAAGGGTTCTCCCGATGCAGGCGTTGAATGTTTTTGGATATTAAATGATGATAGAGAAATATGTTATCAAGCAAAATTCTTTACTTCTCCTTTAACATCAACGCAATGGGGTGAGATTGATGAATCAGTTAAAACGGCGTTAGAAAAGCATCCTAATTTGATAAAATATATTGTTTCGATTCCTCAAGATAGAGCTGATGCAAGAGTTAAAGGAAAAAAATCTTTTTTAGATAAGTGGAATGATTCGGTTGCTAAATGGGAAAAGTGGGCTAAAGAAAGAAACAATGACGTTGAATTTTTATATGAAGGTAGCTCTGAGTTATTAGATAAATTAACAAAACCTGAAAATATAGGTAAAAGATTGTTTTGGTTTAACCAAAATGAATATTCTGATGAATGGTTTTTTAAACAGAATAAAAGCAAGATTGAAGATTTAGGCGTAAGATATTCACCTGAGATAAATGTTGATTTAGATATTAAATATGTTTTTGACGGTTTATATTTAAATAAAAGATTTAAAGAAAATCTTACAAATAATATAGCAAAAGCAGATACTAAATTTTCAGAATTTTTAAGTACTCTAAAAGATTTTCCTGAAATCAAAATTTTTTCTGAAGAAACTTTTAACAAATTAAAACTAAAAACGAAAGAATTATTAAATAAACAAAACTTTGAAAAACACAAATTAATTAAGAATCTCTATGATTATACATACAACTATTTAGCGGCTCATTTTGGAAATAATTATTTTAAAATCATCAAAGACAATAAAAATGAGAGTTTAATAAAACGAGAGTTTGATGAACTTGTAGGAAGCATTCACGACGTTAATAGCGGATTACATAACTTCGATGCAGAATTAGCCGATGTACCTTATTTACTTATTGAAGGAAAGGCAGGAATTGGCAAATCTCATTTAGTTGCAGATATAATAAAGCAAGGATTTGACGAAAATCAATTTAGTATTTTATTATTAGGACAACATTTTTATACAGGAAATGTTTGGACGCAAATAAAAAATCTACTTGATATAAAAGATTCCAAAGAGGAATTTTTAGGTGCAATAAACTCAAAAGCAGAATCAATTAATTCTCGAATAATAATATATATTGATGCAATTAATGAAGGTGAGGGAAAAGAAATTTGGCAAGACCAATTAAACGGTTTGTTAGAAGATATTAAAGCATTTCCAAATATTGGTATAGTATTAACCATAAGAAGTACTTATAAGGATATTGTTCTTCCAGATAATTTTTTAGATAAGGTTGCTCATTTTGAGCATAGAGGTTTTGATAATTTGTATAATGCTACGAAAGTATTTTTTGAACATTATAACATTCAAGAACCTCCTATACCAATATTAAATCCAGAATTTAACAATCCCCTATTTTTAAAGTTATTTTGTAAAGGTTTGTCAGATAACGGATTGAAAACAATACCACAAAATTATGATAACTTAAACACAATTTTCGATTATTTAATTGATGCAGTCAATAAATCATTATCGAAAAAATTTGGTTACAATCATAAGGATTTCAATTTAGTAAATGAAGCTATTGAACTAATTGTTTCAGAAATGATTAAACATCCTTCTTTTCAAATTTCAAGAAAAGATGCAAATGTTCTATTTAAAGAAAATTTCAAAAATGATGTATCCAATAGTAGAAATATTTTAATAGAATTAATCAATGAAAATATTCTAAATGAAAATGCAATTTATAATCCTAAAACAGAGAAATATGATAAAGAAATAGTTTACTTTTCTTACGAAAGATTAGGTGACTATTTAATTGCTAAAACTTTGTTATTGGAAGACCTCAAAATAATTGAACAGAAAAAAACAATAACTTCTGATTGTAAAATTCATGAATATATAAAAGATGAAAATGCAATTATGAGAAATCAGAGCGTAATTGAGGCTTTTTCTATTATTATTCCTGAAAAAACAAATTTTGAACTTTACGAATTGTTAGAAAACAATAACATATACGATATTGGAGAAGCATTTTTAGATAGCTTGATATGGAGAAATAAAGATACAATTAACGAAAAAATAAATAATTACATTGATAAATATATATTAACAATTAATGGATTAAAAAATAAGTTTCTTGAAATACTTATTCAGTTATCTTTAAGAGAAGACCATTTTCTGAATTCTTATTATCTCGATAATTTTTTATCAGGTATGAAAATGAATCAAAGAGATTATTGGTGGACTATTTTCATTAATGATTCTGAAATAGCAAAGCTGTTTATTGACTGGATATTTGAGAGTGAGAATATTGAAAGTTTTACTGAAGAGTCTAAAAAATTAACATCAATTGTTTTAACTTGGTTTTTAGCTTCATCAAACAGAGAATTAAGAGACTTATCAACAAAAGCTTTGGTTAAAATCTTTCAAAACAACCTACCATTACTTGAAAGGTTGATTAAATTTTTCAAAAATGTCAATGATTTATATGTAAAGGAAAGACTTTTTGCTGTGGCTTACGGTTCAACATTAAGAACAAATAATGAGAAGCAGTTAAAAGTTTTTGCAACCTTCATTTTTAATCTTATTTTTAAAAATAAAAACCCTATTGAGCATCATTTAGTTAGAGATTATGCGAGAGGAGTTATAGAGTTTGCAAACTCTAAAGGATTATTGAAATTTGATATAAAAGACGCTCGTCCTCCATATAAAAGTAAAATGCCTGAAAAGATTCCATCAGAAACGGAGGTTAAGAAGTTTGAAATAGAAAAGAAAGAATTTAATGTTCAAAACAGTCTTTACAATCTCGTAATGGGTTTTAGTGATTTTGCAAGATATACATTAGGTACAAATTATCATTCTAAAATATCAAATATTTCAATAGAATCATATAGTGTTTTTCAAGAAGTAACCAATTCGTCAAAGAAAAATAAAGAAGAATTAGAGAATCTAATCAAGCATTGTAAAGACTATAAATCTGATTTTGTTAGACAGGAATGGAAAGAACTTTTTAAAGATTTATATGAGAGCTTAGAAAATGTATTGAAAGTCCTTTTTAAGCTCCCCCCTGATAAAGCAAAATTACTGTATAATTACATAAATAGAATTTCAGAAAATTATTCTTCTGAACCAAGATTCGATATTTCAGTTATTCAAAGATTAATTATAAATGACGTTTTTAAAACTTATGGATGGAAAAAAGAATGGTTTGACATTCATGATTATAGACATTTAAGAGATGCATATTTCAATAAAGAAACTTATTCTAAAAGAGAATCCATTGGAAAAAAATATGTACTTATTTCTTATTATAAATGGTTAGCTGTTATTTTAGATAATTATTTAACACAATTAGACTATTCTTCTATCTACGACAGTAAATTTGAAGTATATACTACAGGCTCTTGGTCTACCAATAGACGAGATATTGACCCTACTTTATTAGAAAGGGAATTTTATCAAGAGGAGTCATACAAAAATAATAAAGCAACATTTTGGTATCCTGAAAATAAATTTGATTGGAATAATAAAGATTTTACTAAATGGGTGTTAAATACTAATGATCTGGTTCATCCTAAATTCCTTGTAGATATTAAAGATAATAATGGTAATGAGTGGTTGAATTTGTATTCATATCCTTCTTGGTATAGTAAAGAAGATTCAATGGGTAGTAAGAAACAAATATGGTATCATATAAAAAGTTTCATTATTAATAAAAAAGATAAAACAGCCATTATTAAGACTTTAAAAGGAAAATCGTTTTTTAATCATCAAATTCCACAAGAAAGAGATGTTTATGAAGTTTATAGTAGAGAATATTATTGTAGTAAAGCTTTTGATGATTGTACATATGAAAATCATCCGGAAACAAGCGATAAAAGATTACACTCTGAAATAAATGGTAAAAATATTTCAGGATATCAGACATCTATGAACTATGTTTATTATAAAGAAAAAGATTTTTCTTTAAAAGAAAATGTTTATATAAAAAGACCTACCAAATATTTATTTAATTTATTAGATATACATTTTAGAGATAATGAATATGAATTATATAATCAAGATAATAAGTTAGTAGTTTTCAATCCTGCAATAAAATTTCAAGAAGGAAATGATTGCCTTCTTGTTGATAAAGAACATTTACTGAAGAAATTAGCCGAAAAAGATCTTGAGATAATCTGGTTGGTATTAGGAGCAAAAGAAGTAATTGGAGATATGAGCATCATTAATGAAGGTAATATTAATAATATTTTTTATTTGAACAATAATGGAGAAATTGAGGGTGATCTTTCTTTGACTCCCTACAAAGAAAGTTAATAAAGTAACAATAATTATTGCAAATTATTAAATTTGAAGATATAACAAATTTAGAAATAGAAAAAACAATTAAGAATTAAAATATAAGGAGCGTTAAACTCTGTTATTCTGTAAGAAATCGGCAAAATTTTAAACAGCAAGAATGACAAGTGTGATGCCCCTGGCTAGCGCGAGCGTCACGCTCGTGCACATTATTTCACGCTTATATTTATTAGATATAATAGGTATCCAAATCAATAAAAGATGCTAAAAAGAGTTAGCTTTTATTTTGGCACGAGCGAGATGCTTGCGCCAGCAGCAGGATTTCAAAATCAATAAAATAGATTACAGATTATATTATTAATTGGTTTTAAAATCTACTTTATAATTTAGCTCTATGGGATTATTTTTACTTCTGATATTTTTTCTGATAGATTCTTTCACGTCTCTGTGGTTTGCTTCGGAAAGAGTTCCGGAAGCATCCTCATTTAAAATATCTCCTTTTTTAAGCGTGGATAAAGGATTGTTATAAAAATCGGTCTGTATTTTTTGGAAATCCTCCCAAGAAATCAACTTCTGATATTTTGCCGGATATAATTCTTTCCATTTGAAATCTTTGATTTGTACCAATTCAAAATCATAATCTCCTTGATCATCTGTTATTTTGATGATTAATCCAGGTAAACCACTAAAAATATATGGTCCGTCGGAAATTGGAACTTCAGAGGTAAACCATGCATTCCAGATCCTTCCGCCATAAGATCCTTCCGCCTTTTGACAAAGATATTTTCCAATTGTTTGTTTTTCCGGTAATATTTTCCATTCAATCTTTTCATTCATTTTTATGGCAAAGGTTGAATATGCTATAGGAATGAAAACATACTTTAAAACAGTATTTTCTTTAGTATCCTTTTTCACATACAGTTACTTATTATTAAATTCAGTATCAAACCCATTAGGATATCCTCTTTTAATCGCTAATGAATCTGATTTCCGGAACATTGCAGAACGAAACAATAATACGTCTTTATCGGTATCCAGATAATACGTAATGGTGTCAAGTCTTATGCTGTCAGTATGGGGCTTGTATTTTAACTCATATATAAAGCTTGATTTTTGACCTAAAAGATGGCACGATATCATCACAAATACAAGCAAATAGTTTTTTATATTCCTAATCATCTTTGAATATATATTGATGATAAACTTAATTAATTTTATTCACAATACAGATAAAAAAGTTCAGTTAGAGTTAAGCTGTATTTTTATAGATTCTATTTTGGTTGTAAATTTTCTATTGTCTTGTAGTTTAATGTACTGTGGCTTCTCTCGCTGAGGGTGAGCGTCACGCTTATGCAGTAATTTTTTAGAAAACAAAAAGAGAAAATGCAACCCGCATTTTCTCTTTTTTCAGTGGAGTAGTGGGATTCAAACCCTCGCCTGAACAAAACCATTTATTTCAGAAAGGCATTTTTATAATCCCTGAAAAAGTCCTCTATAGTCCGGGCGGGTTGATGCAACACGGTTTCCACATCCGTGCTTACTGTTGCCGTTTTGCCGTCCCGTTGCAGTTGGGTATAAGCCAGCAAGGTATTGATGACCCACTCAGGCTTGCCTTGTTGCTGCATCCGCTGCCGGAGTTCTTCTATGTTCAGGGAAACAAAGGAAACGTTTTGGTTGGTTATGCGGCTGATGGTTTCTGCCACTTCACCATAATTAACCGCGGTTCCGCCTGTTAAAAAATAAGAATGGCCGGCATGTGGCTCCGGCTGCAAGAGGATACGGAATGCTACTTCCGCGATATCCCGGATATCCACATACGCACGCTTACCCTCGCCGGTAGCGTCATAGATTTTACCTTCCGTTTTCACGGAATGTGCCAGTTCTCCCAGCCAGTTCTGCATCATCCCTGTTGGGCGGAGAAGTGTATGGGTAATACCCGCATTCCTGAGTATTTCTTCTACTTCGCCGTGTACCCTGGCAATTAAAAAGGGAGAATCTTTGTCAGCCGCTGCTGACGACAGCTTTACGATATGCTTTATGCCCAGTTCCCGGGCCACGGAAATGACGTTGGATTGTTCTTCCACAAAACCATGACTATGCCCTGATAAGAGGAATACGGAGTCAGCATCTTCCATGGTTTTGTACAGGCTTTCCCGGGAAGACATATCTGCCTGCACCCATTGTACACAAGGCATCCGGATGGCTTTTTCGGGGTTGCGGCTTACGGCAATGGTTTGAATTCCTGCTGCTGATAAAAGGCCGATCAGTTCCGAACCTATTTTTCCTGTGGCACTGAATACGGTAATTTTCTTGTTCTGCATTTTTTAATCTTTAATGACAGGGCAAAGGTATCGGGCTGGAAAAAAGGAAAATAGAACAAAACCGACAGGCTAAAGTTTCCATTCCGGGAAATTGAGCTCCTGCTCATCCGCGCAGGCTAAAAACTGTTTTGGCGTAGCACCCGTAAATTCCCTGAACTCACGAATGAAATGAGACTGGTCTGCGTAGGAATGCTGGTAAGCAATTTCCGTCAAAGAATTGAATGTCCGTCTGCGAACACTGTCAAGAGCAGCCTGAAAGCGGCAGATTCGGAAAAATAATTTGGGTGAAATACCGATATCCGTTTTAAAAATCCTTTCCAAGGAACGTTCTGAAAGGTTTAAATCTGATTGGATTGCAGACAGTCCGTCATCATGGTCTGTATTTATCCTGGCAACGGCATACGAAGACTTCCTGTTTTCAGGATATTTATTCTTTGCGATCTGACGGGCAAGGAAGTCAGACAGGATAGCAATTCTCTTATCCGTTTCATCATCACTTAAAAGCTGGTCCGCCAGGTCATTTTTAACAACCTCATTTAAATCAAGATAACGATCTGTCAGTTCATGGGCATCAATGCCGAAAATGGCTTTTATGGCAGTCGGCTGGAAGTAAACACCTATATTACGGTATTTTCCTGTGGCTGTTTTTTGCGAGTTGGATGATGTTAAGCCATGTATAAAAAGCTGTGGCAGCTTATTTCCGTCCTTATCTAAAAAACTATTGGCATTTTCCTGGAAGATCAGTCCCGGACAACCGTCAGCAATCATTTTGAAAGCCTTTGTTTCACCGCACGGAATATCATCCTCCAGCATTCCGAAATGACGGATGTAAGGCTGAAGCACTGCTATGGGTTGTATGGGTTGATCTCTTGGGTTAAACATTGTACGGGGTTTCATTTCAGGCGTTTACAAAATCCTGATTTAGCGGGAATTATGTTTGATTATAATGCAAAAGTAATGATTCTGAGGATGTAGTACGTGTGGTTTGTAGAGTATGTACCTGGAGAATTAATGCGGCAGTAGTTTTTTTATTGGTTTATGAGCGGGATGCTCGCGATAAAAGAATAATTTCAGAAAACAAAAAGAGAAAATGCAAACTGCATTTTCTCTTTTTTCCCAGTGGAGTTGGAGGGATTCGAACCCTCGTCCAAACAAGCAATACATAAGATTTCTACATGCTTATTCTGCTATTGATTTTCGACTGGAGGCAGAGAGCAGACACCCAACTTCCAGCTTATCTTCTGAGGTTTTCGAACTTTAGCCGAAGCATCTAAAGCCTTATTCCTGCATTCCTATATCCCAGGATCAAACGCCGCAGAACAGGGCTTTTGTGGGACATCTTGCTTCCCTACTGAAATCTTCGGGAAAACGCTTGATCTACTATACTTCGATATTAAGCTGCAAGAGCGAACTCTTCGTTGCCAGTTAAAATTTTGTAGCAAGGGATTATAGAGATCGCGCTACGGTTCTCTGCATGCTTACTTACCCATTGACCTTGCTGTCGAAACCAGTCAACCCCATGAATAAAGTGACTACAAAGATACGGAATTTTGTTTAAATAGCGTTCATATGGATGGGGCTTTGAAAAATTGATTATCTCAAGAGGATTAATAAGCTTATATAATAAAGAATTGTATTCAACATTTTACAAAGTATCTGTTATGCTTCAATAGCTTACCAAAAAGACTTTTTGCTTTATTTGACCTATACTATCTGCTGCAGAATATCGCTTTTTCTTTATATAATTTGCCCATTCCATAAAAAAGCATTATTTTTGCAGTCCAAAATGAGATGTAAACTATGTTAATAATTCCTGTAAAAGATGGTGAATCCATCGATAGAGCACTAAAGAAATATAAAAGAAAATTTGACAAAACCGGAACTGTTCGTCAGCTAAGAGCAAGACAGCAATTTGTTAAACCTTCTGTAACTTTGAGACAAGCCAGATTAAAGGCGGCTCATAAACAAAGAGAGCTTAGCAAAGAGGAGCAGGCTTAAGAAAAATTTTCTTAAACACATATAAATTCACTTCTTAAATACTATATTTGAGGAGTGAATTTTTTGTTTTGATATTATGATGATGCTGGATAAATTTTTAGAATACCTGCAGCTAGAAAAAAGGTATTCTCCCCATACGATTACAAGCTATAAAAAAGACCTGGAAGACTTTTCCCGTTTCTGCCTGGAAACAGAGTCTTCGGAAGACCTTAAAGCCATCAACAAAAAAGTCATCCGGAATTTCATCGTTGAGCTCAGCGAAAAGGACATTTCTAAAAGAAGCATCAACAGGAAACTTTCCTCTTTGCGGAGTTTCTATCTTTTCCTCCTCAAAATAGGGGAGATCACCGTTTCGCCGGCTGAAGGCATTGCTTCCCTAAAGTTTTACCCTGAGAAACAGATTCCCATTTCTGAAGAAGAGATGGTTACGCTCGGAGACCGGATTTCAGAAGGCGGATACGATATGCTGGACCAATGCATCATTGAAGTATTGTACCAGACCGGGATGCGGAAAGCCGAGCTTTGTGGCCTGATATTTGAGCATGTTGACCTGGATGGCTGCATGATGAAGATCCTGGGAAAAGGAAATAAACAAAGAATGATTCCCATATCTGAATCGCTGGCTTCCCTGCTTAGAAAATATCTCTTGGTACGGCAGCCGCAGGAGGATTATGCTTCCTGTTTCTTCGTTAATGGCAAGGGGAAAAAACTCACCGAAAAATTTGTCTATCTGGTGGTTAATAAGTACCTTAGTCTTATAACATCCAAGCAGAAAAAAAGTCCTCATATCCTCAGGCACAGTTTTGCAACCCATGTGCTGGACAACGGGGCGGAAATTTCTAAAGTAAAGAAAATATTGGGACATTCCAGCCTTGCAAGCACGCAGGTTTATACGAATGCCAATATCGAACAATTGAAAAAAGTGTTTAATAAGGCTCATCCAAGAGCGTCTAAAAAAGATGAATTATGAAGATCACCGTACAATCAATTGGTTTAACTCCTCACGAACCACTGGAAACGCACATCGACAAAAAAGTAACGAAACTGGAAACATTCTATGACAAAATCCATGAATGCAAAGTGTTTCTTAAAGTAGAAAATACCTCGGACAGGGCCAACAAAACTGCCGAAGTAATCCTGGCGGTTCCGGGAGAAGATATCGTGGTAAAAAAGACCAGCACCACCTTTGAAGAAAGCCTGGATCTTTGTGTAGATGCAGCTAAAAAGCTACTAATCAAGAAAAAAGAAATGGCTTAGATAAAAAACTCAAAAAAAAGCCCTGAAAAATTTGAGAATTCAAAAAATCCGTTCTATATTTGCACTCGCAAAAAGGAACAGCGATCTTTTGAATTCTTTTTAATTTGCCTCCATAGCTCAGTTGGCCAGAGCACGTGATTTGTAATCTCGGGGTCGTGGGTTCGAATCCCTCTGGAGGCTCATTAATATAAAATATCTGGGGAGATTCCAGAGTGGCTAAATGGGACTGACTGTAACTCAGTTGCTTCGGCTTCGTAGGTTCGAATCCTGCTCTCCCCACATTTTATATTAGAAAAAAAAGTTGCAGATTTCATTGGATTTTCCTAAGTTTGCACAGCGTTACCAATAATTTTGGAAACAGAATTGCGGAAGTAGCTCAGTTGGTAGAGCGTCAGCCTTCCAAGCTGAATGTCGCGGGTTCGACCCCCGTCTTCCGCTCAAAATCACACCAGAGGGCGTGATTTTTTTTTAACTACTGATCCGCTTCGGGTAGCATTTCCCACAAGCTTCAGTCTTTTAATTTGCCTCCATAGCTCAGTTGGCCAGAGCACGTGATTTGTAATCTCGGGGTCGTGGGTTCGAATCCCTCTGGAGGCTCATTAATATAAAATATCTGGGGAGATTCCAGAGTGGCTAAATGGGACTGACTGTAACTCAGTTGCTTCGGCTTCGTAGGTTCGAATCCTGCTCTCCCCACATTTTATATTAGAAAAAAAAGTTGCAGATTTCACTGGATTTTCCTAAGTTTGCACAGCGTTACCAATAATTTTGGAAACAAAATTGCGGAAGTAGCTCAGTTGGTAGAGCGTCAGCCTTCCAAGCTGAATGTCGCGGGTTCGACCCCCGTCTTCCGCTCACATAAAAATCACGCTCACAGTGTGATTTTTTTGGTTCAGGCCGACTTAGCTCAGCGGTAGAGTGCTTCCTTGGTAAGGAAGAGGTCACGGGTTCAAGTCCCGTAGTTGGCTCAGAAGAAATCCCGGATTGTCCCGGGATTTTTTTATGCACTCATAGCTGCAACGTTATTCTGGATTTTTCTATTCAAAAGACTTTCTCCAGCAAACCTTCTTCTTATTACTTTCCATTTTTGTGCCTGCCGGAAGGTTTTATTTTTATCAGAAGTCACTCACAGTTCAAAAGGTAATTTCAGGCTCATGGCGGACTTTAAAGTTAAGTGAATTGGCGATGAAGCAGTATTCACCAGCCGAATGATGGAGTTCAACGGCCTTTTCCACCATATCTTTTTGAGCGACTTTGATTTTAGGTTTTAATACGATATCTGTAAATCGTCCGCTGCCATTTTCATGCTCCTCCATGAAACCTTCCGCACAATCGGTATATTCCTCTACCAATATATGATGAACGGAGCACAGGTGCAGGTACCATAAGAGATGACATGAAGAAACGGAAGCCAATAAAAGATCTTCAGGATTATGAAGCTGCGGGTTTCCTAAAAACGCAGGATCAGAAGATCCGCTAAGGTCAGCTTTCCCTTCAACAGAGATGGTATAGGTCCTTTCATACGAACGGTAATTTTTTGTAGATAACCCGGTGTTTCCGGTCCATATTGTCTTGTTGTGATAATGGTGTGTTTTTTTCATTTCGTGTAACATTTTAGTATTAATACGTTAGGGGATGTTATTTCACTGTATGGATAAAAATTAACTTTTAACAAGCAGGTTTCATCCCAAACAATGATACAAAAAAAAGTATAAGCCAGATAATGGACAACCGTATTTACCGAAACTTTCTTATCATGCTTAAAGGTATTCATGGTAAGCAGTATGATCAGGATAGATGTGAAGGAATACTCCGTAAACCATTTAAAATTACAGAAATTATTATGTTAAATTTTATGCTATCATAAAAAATATATTAATACCGTGGTGTGGAGTTGAGTAAGAATTTAAGATATCTAAACTTAAAATAATATTATAATTCAGGACATATTTCCCAGGCGTGGTAGATATCACAAAATTTTATTTAATTTAGTGGAAAATAATTTTTGATGAACATTCTTTTATTGGAAGATGACCTGATCCTATCCGCGGAATTGTGTAAATTTTTAGAATCCAATCATTTCAGCTGTCAGAGGGTATATGACGGCGAAACTTTCCTGAATCAGATCAAGGACAGCGGTTATGACCTGTACCTGCTGGACATCAATGTTCCCAAGATCAACGGCCTGGAAGTATGTCAGACCATCCGTTCTTTCGATAAGAATACTCCCATCCTGATTATTTCGGCTTACGGCGATATTTCCGATAAAAAGGATGCTTTCAACAGGCTTGCTGATGACTACCTTGTTAAGCCCTTCCAGTTTGAAGAACTGCTGTTACGGATCAATTCCTTACTGAGACGTAAGGCTCCTTCTGAAAATTCAGATCAGGAAATCATCCGGATCGATGATCTTATCATCAACAAAACCGAACAGAAAGTATACCGCAGCGGCCATGAGATCAGCCTCACCCTGAAAGAGTTCCAGCTGCTCGTCTATCTTGCGGAAGCCCAGGGAAGGACTGTTTCCAAACAACAGATTACTGAGCACGTATGGGAACATAATTTCAATACCAATACCAATACGGTAGAAGTATACATCAACTTCCTGCGGAAAAAGATTGACAAGGACTTTAAAGTAAAACTGATCCACACCCGTTCGGGCTTCGGATATTACCTAAGCCCTTTATAAATGTCTTTAAAACGGAAACTGGCCCTCAACCTCAGCATTGCCTTCTCACTGCTCTTCGGTATCGTGATGGTGGTAATCTATATGTCTTTTAACGATTTCAGGAAAGAAGAGTTTAAGGAGCGGTTCAGGCAACGCCTGGAATTTACCTCTCACTTCATTTCCCGGTCCAAAGATTTTGAAGAGGAAGCGCCGCTCTTTTTCAATGAGAATTCCGATAATATCCTCCTTAACGAAACCATCCTGATATTTAACAGTAAAAAAGAGCTGATATACAGTACGATTAAGGACCAGAATGTATCCTGGGACGACGGCTTACTCCAGCGGCTGGATGAAAAAAAGATCATCTATGACGAAAATTCGGTGCCGGAAATCTATGCCGCCTTACGCACCATCAAAGGGGAGAATTATTATATCTTGACAAGTGCCTATGATTCCAACGGCAACTCTAAACTCCTGTACCTGAAGTACCTCCTCATTACAGCATATGTCATGAGCACACTGCTCATCGGCCTTTTCAGCTACTATCTCCTGGAGCAATTCCTAAGGCCTCTGGAAGAGCTGAACCAGGAAATTTCAGAAGTAACGGCCCACAAGCTCACGACCCAGATTCCGGTGAAAGAATCCAATGACGAGATCAGTGTTCTGGCCAACTCTTTCAATACGATGATAGCCCGGCTGAATGATGTATTCCAGTCGCAGAGAGATTTTACGGCCAGTGCTTCCCATGAGATTCGCACGCCCATCACCAGAATGGCTTTCCAGCTGGAAAACATGATTAAGCTTGGAAATCACAGCCCTGAAACCATTTCCTCACTGAAACAGATCCAGCAGGACGTATACCAGCTGTCCGATCTTACAAATTCCTTGTTGCTGCTTACGAAATTTGACAAAGAAAATATCCAGAGCCTTTACGAAGAAGTGCGTATTGATGAAGTGATCTTTGAATCTTTTGAAACCGTAGAGAAAAGCTATCCGGATCTGAAAATGGATTTCCTCATATCCGAAGACACTTCCGAGCATGCCCTTTTTACGGTAAGCGGAATACAGTCGTTGCTGGATATCGTCTTTATCAACTTATTTAAGAATGCAGCGATCTATTCCGATGATATGGAAGTGAATGTGCTGCTTACTGAAACGGAGTCTTCCATCATCATAGATGTGATCTCCAAAGGAGCTACCATTCCTGAAACGGAACAGCAGAAGCTTTTTGAAGCCTTTACCAGAGGAAACAATGCCCAGAATATTTCCGGCTCCGGCCTCGGGTTGCGCATTGTGAAGAGGATTATTGAATACCATGGTGCCCACATCGGCTATCTGGCTCCGGATGAATATACCAATACATTCCGGATTACATTCAATATATGAATTCCGGCTGCTGAAAAATGCTTCCGGGTATTGCTGGCAAGAAAGGAACCCATTTCTGAAACTGCGATAATAAAATTCTGAGTTTTTAATTATAAAGTTAAAAAATTAAATATAATTTCTTTAAAGACACTGTTTTAACAGATGTGTCTCTGAAATTTAATTTTTTTTTAATTATGATTTAAGTTGTTTTTAAGAGCATAAAACCATTTTTGTAATATAAAATTGAAAGAATGAACAGAATAGCAGGGCTGTTGCTCGTTGCATCCTCTTTGATGGCGGCACAACAGCAGATGTCACTGGCAGACTGTGAAGAGGCTTTTCAGAAAAATAATCTTCAGCTTCTTGCCGAACAGTACAACATCAACATGGCTGATGCGGATATCTTACAGGCTAAAATCTGGGAGCTTCCTCAGCTCAGCGGGCAGATCAATGCCTATAATCCGGAAGGCAAAAAACTTTTCGATGCCGGGCATGCGAAAGGGGCCCAGGTAACCCAACTGATTTATATGGGAGGCAAAAAGAAAAATGAAATTGCCTTTGCCAAATCCAACAAAGAACTAGCCCAGCTCCAGTTTTCCCAGCTTATGGTAGACCTCAGGACCCAGCTGAGAACCACATACTTCAACCTCTATTATGAAAAACTGAAACTCGACAATGTCAACAGGCAGCTTGGTTATATGAATGACCTGCTGAGTGCTTACCGGGTTCAGACCGCCAAGGGAAACGTCTCGCTGAAAGACCAGGTCCGCCTGCAAAGCATCGTTATCCAGCTGAACAGTGATAAAGTGGAAATCAATAAAAATATCCTTGAATTTGAAGAAGACCTGAAAATTTTAACCGGCATTACCGATGATATTGATCCGCTCCTTTCCGAAAGCGAAGCAAAAGACCTGCTTGCTGCCCAGCCTTTCGGAGATACTGAAGAGCTGAAGAAAGTAGCCCTGGAAAACAATGCAGATTACCGGTATTATCTGAAACTGATTGATAACAGTAAGCTGTACTCCCAGTGGCAGAAATCCCTTAATGTACCGGACGTGAATATAGGGGCAGGATGGGACCAGAACGGAGGGACATTTAAAAATGAAGTCAACCTGATGGTGGGAATACCGCTGCCGTTATGGAAAAGCAACCGCGGCAATGTTGAAAAAGCCAATTATGCCATTCAGCAAAATCAGAAAAATGCGGATTTTCAGAAGCTGAGCCTCGAAACAAAAGTACAGGCGGCCTATCAGACATGGAAAAACCAGTATGACCAGCTTACCGGTATCCACTCTACAGACCTCGATAACCTTGAGCTGGTATATACCGGAATGCTTAAAAACTTCAGGAGCGGCAATATAAGCCTCATTGAATTCACCGACTTTATGGATAGCTACAGGGATGCTGTGCTTCAGGTGTACGACATGAAAAACAATGTGATACAGTCTGCTGAAAAACTTAATGAATTAGTACAAACAAAAATCTTCTATTAACATGAAAAGATATATTATCCCTTTATTTATTGCCCTGTCACTGGCTTCATGCTCAAAAAAGCAGGCAGAACAGAAACCTCAGGCCAAAAAAGGCTTTGAGCTGAGCAATACCATGCTGAAATCTATTGCTTTGGCAAAGGTGGAGAAAAAATACATAGAAGATGATTATAATTTTTACGGGAAAATATCAGCAGATAAAAACAGCTATATAGACGTTTATCCTCTGGTGGGTGGCAACGTGCTGAGCGTCAATGTTGAGCTGGGAGATTATGTAAGGAAAGGGCAGGTACTGGCTACCATCAGAAGTACAGAGCTGGCTGAGGTGCAGAAAGACGTAAGTGATGCCAGGACAGACCTGGTGGTCGCCCAGAACAATCTCAGGGTAGCCAAGGAAATGTATGAAGGCAAGCTGAATACCGAAAGGGATGTCCTTGAAGCTAAAAGCCAGTTGCAGAAAGCTGAGGACCAGCTGCAGAGAGCGGCAGCGGTAAGTACGGTCTATAATGTGAAGAAAGGAAACATCTACAGTGTTGTAGCGCCCATCAGTGGCTACATCGTCCAGAAGAACATTAACAAGGATATGCAGCTGAGGAGCGACCGCAGCGATAATATTTTTGATGTGGCCAATACTACGAATGTTTGGGCGATTATGAATGTGAACGAATCTGATATAGACAAAATAAGCCTCGGAATGAAAGCGGAGGTTTCCACACTCTCATATCCGGATAAAATATTCTACGGGAAAATAGATAAAATATTCAAGATCATCGATCCTCAGACCAATGCTATGCAGGCACGGGTGGTACTTGATAATGCCAACGGGTTGCTGATCCCGGACAGTAAGGCAACCATCAAAGTATCTACCTCCGAAAACAATATGGCACTGGCCGTTCCATCCAAAGCCGTCATATTTGATGACAACAGGAATTTCGTTGTGACATTCAAGTCCAGAACCGAAGTGAAAGTGAAGGAAATAAAGGTGCTGAAACAGGTTGGTGACGTTACGTATGTTTCGGAAGGCCTGTCTGAAGGAGAACAGGTGGTAACCGAAAACCAGCTTCTGATCTATCGTTCACTGAACAGCTAAATGAAATGTTATCAAGACTTTTCGGAGTCGTAAATTCAATCCGTCATGAATAAATTCATAAAAAATATAATTGCTTTTTCATTAAAGAATAAGGCATTCACATTCATCTGGGTAGCCATCTTAGCGGTTTCAGGTTTTATCAGCTTCAAAAATATGCCTATTGAAGCCTTTCCGGATGTTACCAATACCCAGATTGTAATCATTACCCAATGGAACGGGCGAAGCGCAGAGGAGGTGGAACGTTTTGTAACCACCCCAATAGAGCTGGCCATGAGCCCGGTCCAGAAGAAAACCAGCGTGAGGAGTACCACTATGTTCGGTTTATCCATCGTTAAAATCCTTTTTGATGACGGTGTGGATGACACCTTTGCCAGAAACCAGGTAAATAATCAGCTGAGGACCGTCAACCTTCCTGATGAAGTAGATCCTGAAGTGCAGCCGCCCTACGGGCCTACCGGTGAAATCTTCCGTTATACCTTACAGAGTAAAACCAAAGATTCCCGCGAACTGCTGACTTTGCAGAACTGGGTGATTGACCGTGCCCTGAGAGGCGTTCCCGGCGTAGCGGATATCAATGTGTTCGGAGGACAGGATAAAGTCTTTGAATTGAGTATCGATCCAAGAGCACTCGATAAATACAACCTTACCCCGTTGCAGGTCTATGATGCGGTTACCAAAAGCAACCTGAATGTGGGTGGCGATGTCATTGAGAAAAACGGCCAGGCTTATGTGGTGCGAGGGATCGGACTGGTAAAATCCGTGGCCGATATTGGTAATATTACCATACAGAACGATAGCGGAAACCCGGTTCTGGTGAAGAATGTTGCTGATGTTCATGAAAGCTCCATGCCTAGGGTAGGACAGGCCGGCCTGAATAATCAGGAAGATACCGTAGAAGGGATCGTTGTGATGAGAAAAGGAGAGAACCCGCGTGAAGTGCTGGTGGGGGTAAAAGCGAAAATCAAGGAGCTTAATGAAAAGATCCTGCCTAAAGATGTGAAAATGGTGACGTTCTATGACCGTGACAACCTGATGGATTTCACTACCCATACCGTAATGCACAACCTGATTGAAGGAATTGTGCTGGTAACGGTAATCGTGCTGATCTTTATGGCCGACTGGAGGACAACACTTATTGTTTCCATCATTATTCCGTTGTCTTTGCTCTTTGCATTCCTGTGCCTGAAAATGGCGGGAATGAGTGCCAATTTACTTTCTTTGGGTGCCGTAGACTTCGGAATTATCATCGATGGGGCCGTCGTCATGGTGGAAGGGCTCTTCGTAATGCTCGACCACAAAGCCCACAAGTACGGACCTGAAAAATTCAATAAAATGGCTAAGGCCGGATGGATCAAGCAGACCGGGACCGGATTGGGGAAAGCCATTTTCTTCTCAAAACTGATCATCATTACATCCCTGATCCCGATTTTCTCATTCCAGAAAGTTGAAGGAAAGATGTTCTCGCCATTAGCGTTTACTTTAGGATTTGCTTTAACGGGAGCCCTTATTTTTACTCTTACCCTGGTGCCCGTTCTGTCACATATCCTTTTAAATAAAAATGTAAGGGAAAAGAATAATCCGTTTGTCAACTTCTGGGACAGAATTGTGCTCAAAGGGTTCAACTATACTTTTAAGCATAAAAAATTAAGTCTTATCGTTGCCCTGCTATTCCTGGCCGCAACTTTATTTTCCGGTAAATTCTTAGGAACTGAATTTTTACCACAATTGAATGAAGGCTCGCTCTGGATTACTGCAGAGATGCCGATGAGCTCCTCGCTGAAAGAATCCCTGAAAACAGCGGATCTCCTGAAGAAAGATATCAGGAGTTTCCCTGAAGTGACGGATGTACTGGCACAGACCGGAAGAAGTAATGACGGTACAGACCCCAACGGATTCGGATTCGTGCAGTTCGCGGTCAACCTTAAGCCTAAAGAAGACTGGAAACGGCATATTACCTATGAACAGCTGATCGAAGAAATTGATAAGAAGCTGAGATCTTATCAGGGAATCACGTTCAATTATTCCCAGCCGATTTCCGATAATGTAGCTGAAGCCGTGGCAGGTTTCAAAGCAGAAAACGGAATCAAGATTTATGGGGACAACCTTCAGACCCTGAACCGCTTGGCAGAAGAAGTCCTGAAGCAGGTAAAAGATATCAACGGAGTGAAGGATGCCGGGATCATCAAAAATATCGGACAGCCCGAAGTGAGCGTGGTACTGGATCGTGATAAGATGGCTGCTTACGGCGTGATGCCGGATGATGCACAGTCGGTTCTTGAAATGGCATTCGGGGGGAAAACGGCGTCAGAAATGTTCGACGGTGAAAGAAAGTTCCCGATCCGCCTCCGGTATGAAAAAGAATACAGGAAAGATGAAAACGATATCGCTGCATTGATGGTTCCTACACAGGACGGGTCTAAGATTCCTTTAAAAGAGATCAGCACGATAGTCAAGGATAACGGAGCCGCATTTATTTACCGGGACGATATCAAACGGTATATCGGGATTAAATTTTCCATCCGCGACCGTGATTTGGGAAGTACGATTGCCGATGCACAGAAAGCGGTTTCAAAAATCGATCTTCCGGATGGATATTCTGTAGGATGGACCGGCCAGTTTGAAAACCAGCAGCGGGCTTCAAAAAGGCTGACTCAGGTAGTGCCGATCAGTATCCTGGGAATTTTCTTCCTGCTGTTTGTACTGTTCGGGAACATGAAAGATTCACTTCTGGTGCTGGCCAATGTGCCGTTTGCCCTGATCGGTGGCATCATTGCCCTTCATGTAACCGGAATTAATTTCGGGATTTCCGCCGGGGTGGGAATGATTGCCCTGCTGGGAATCTGTATCCAGAACGGAGTCATCCTCATTACGGAATTCCATCAGAACGTCAAGAACGGGCTGCATCTGGACCAGGCCATCCTGAATGGCGTAAAATCCAGGACAAGACCCGTGATCATGACGGCCCTGATGGCTTCCATAGGACTGATGCCGGCAGCATTGTCTACAGGAATCGGTTCAGAATCCCAGAAACCCCTTGCGATTGTGATCATCGGAGGATTGATTACGGCAACCGTTCTTACTTTGCTCATCTTCCCGATTATTTTCTGGATCTTTAACAGGACCAAGAAATCCCAACAAATCTGATCATTCTTTCATTTTATAAACAGAATCCCGGAAACATAATGTTCCCGGGATTCTTCGTTAGAGGAGAAAAACATAAATTTATCTTTAAAATCCTAGTCCTATTGTAAATGCCTTTACCGAATTAGGATAGTCGGATACTGCAGTAGCAGCCCCTGTAGTGGTATTCACCGTATAGATCTTTGTAGCTCCATTTACTGTGGCCATCAGGTACGCCTTCTGGCTCATGCTTCCGATATCAAAACCGTTAGCACTGCTGATATTAATGCCCAGTGAACCGGTTTCTACCAGAACACCGTTGTTGGGAGGAGTCTGCTGGTACAGTTTATCTGTATTATGATCGATCACGAAGAGGGTAGTGGCTGTAGCGCCTGCTACATTATTGGTGTAAGCGGCTGCACTTACTGCCGGAGTTCCCGGATTGATCGTGAGGTCAACCGCTGAAATGGTTCCGTCATTAGGATTCAGCCTTAAATTCTGCCCTGTATTGCTCACCACACGGATCCTGTCTACGGTAGGATTGAAATCAAATCCGAAATCCGTTCCGGAAAGCTGTGTGCTGAATGCCGAAGACCCTACAGCGGTCAGTGTTCCCGTGCCCAGGTTGACCGTATACATCCTGCTTGAGCTGCCCATGGCATACAATTGTCCGTTTGCTGGCCGGAAATCGATGCCTACGATACTTTCACCGCTTTGCATTCCTGTCATGGATTTAGAGACCGGCATAGGATTGTTAGGGTTAAAGATCTGGAGATTATTGGAGTTATCTACGGCATAGGCTACGGGATCCGTAGGAATGGCAAGATCTATGACCGTTTGTGGCAAAGTACCGATATTAGAGGCTTTCCCGGAAGTGAGGTCAAGCGTGTACAGGATATTTTGGTTGCCGGCCTGCACTGCCATCAGAGCAGCGGTATTGCCTGGATTGATGTCAAAAGCAGCCTGTCCTGTGAATGTAAAACCAAGGCTGCCCACTTCAACTAAGGTTCCGTTATTAGGCGGATCCTGCTTGAAAAGCTTGCCCGATGCCGCATCAATATCATACAAAGTTGTTGACGAAGCTCCGGATTTGCTGTTGGTATACGCAATACCGGTAACGGAAGGCATTCCCGAACCGTTGATGTTGCTGTCTGTAGCAGCGGTGACACCGGTTTCAGGGTTGATGCGCAGGTTCTGTCCCGTATTGCTTACCAGACGGATGCGGTCAACCGTAGGATTGAAGTCAATAGAGATGATGCTTCCGGAAACAGATGGGCTGAAAGCCGTACTGCTCACGGCTCTTGCCGAAAAAGACGAGGTATTGATGACATAAATTTTACTAGCGCTGGAAACAGCATACAGTTCCCCTGTCGCAGGCCTGAAATCAACACTCATTAATTTCTCTCCGGAGCCTATTCCGGTGATGGTATTTTTTGACGTAAAGCTTGACGGATTGGAAGCATTAAAGGAAACCAGCTCATTGTTAGATGTAATGCCGTACACCATGAGATCAGGTCCAGGATTTGATGCCGGCGGATTTAAGCTGTCTTCATTGTCATTGCAGGATAACAGGGCAAAAGAAGCAAACAGTACCGTGCTCAGGTAAGATAGTTTTTTCATACGTTTATACTTAAAGGTTTAAAAGGATATACGAGAAAAAACACAGACCAGATTTTTTCAATTGAGAAAATTGTGTAAATTTGCACTTCAATACATTGAAATATAAGGTTTGTACTTCTATGGATCTGAATATTGAAACATTTTTTTCATTAAAAAGGTTTTGGTATTTAAAAATTCATTATATTTGCACACCGAAAATTTGAATAAACAATAAATAAATAATTTTAAATCATGGCAAAGGAAACGTTTAATCGTAACAAACCACACTTGAACATTGGTACTATTGGTCACGTTGACCATGGTAAAACTACTCTTACTGCTGCAATCAGTAGTGTATTAGCAAACAAAGGTCTTGCTGAGAAAAAAGACTTCTCTGCTATTGACTCTGCTCCAGAAGAAAAAGAAAGAGGTATCACAATTAATACAGCTCACATCGAATACGAAACTGAAAACAGACACTATGCTCACGTTGACTGTCCAGGTCACGCGGACTATGTAAAAAACATGGTTACTGGTGCTGCTCAGATGGATGGAGCTATCCTTGTATGTGCTGCAACTGATGGACCAATGCCTCAAACAAGAGAGCACATCCTACTTTGCCGTCAGGTAAACGTACCAAGAATCGTTGTTTTCATGAACAAAGTGGATATGGTGGATGATGCTGAGCTTTTAGAGCTTGTTGAATTAGAACTTAGAGATTTATTATCTACTTACGAATATGACGGAGATAACTCTCCAGTAATCCAGGGATCTGCTCTTGGTGCTCTTAACGGAGATGAGAAGTGGGTTAAGACTGTTGAAGAATTGATGGATGCAGTTGATACTTGGATCGAGCAGCCTGTAAGAGATCAGGATAAGCCATTCTTGATGCCAATTGAAGACGTATTCTCTATTACAGGTAGAGGTACTGTTGCAACTGGTAGAATCGAGGCTGGTGTTATCAACACTGGTGATCCAGTAGATATCGTTGGTATGGGTGATGAAAAATTAACTTCTACAATTACAGGGGTTGAGATGTTCAGAAAAATCCTAGACAGAGGTGAAGCTGGTGATAACGTAGGTCTATTGTTGAGAGGTATTGAAAAAACTGACATCAAGAGAGGTATGGTTATCGCTAAGAAAGATTCTGTGAAGCCACACAAAAAATTCAAAGCTGAGGTTTATATCCTTTCTAAAGAAGAAGGTGGACGTCACACTCCATTCCACAACAAATACCGTCCTCAGTTCTACGTAAGAACTACTGACGTTACAGGTGAGATCTTCTTACCAGAAGGTGTAGAAATGGTAATGCCTGGTGATAACTTAACAATCACTGTAGAATTGTTACAACCAATCGCTCTTAACGAGGGTCTTAGATTCGCGATCAGAGAAGGTGGTAGAACAGTAGGTGCTGGTCAGGTTACTGAAATCTTAGATTAATCATCTTAAAATAATAATGGCTTCCGTAAGGAATTGCGGAAGCTTTTTATCTACGGGCATCGTCCAATGGTAGGATACCGGTCTCCAAAACCGTTGATCAGGGTTCGAATCCTTGTGCCCGTGCAAATAATAATTATGAGTTCATTTGTCGATTTTTTAAAAGGTTCTTATAACGAATTCAGACATAAAGTTGAATGGCCGAAGTGGGCTGATCTGCAGTCTTCCACTATTGTAGTGACTATTGCAACCGTTATTCTGGCATTGTTTACCTTTGGAGTTGATGAATTGTTTTCTAAAGCAATCAGCAACATCATAGGAATGCTAATTAACTTGTTCAACTAAAAAAACAAAAGTATTTTCCCATAATGAGCGAATTGAAATGGTATGTGCTGAAAGCCATCAGCGGACAGGAAAATAAAGTGAAAAACTATATTGAGACGGAAATCAAGCGTTTAGGCTTTGAACAGTACGTTACTCAAGTGGTTATTCCTATGGAAAAGGTAATTCAGTTAAGGAACGGAAAAAAAGTTCCTAAGGAAAGACCTTATTATCCTGGCTACCTAATGGTGGAGGCTGACCTTATGGGAGAAATTCCTCACATCATTAAAAATATTCCGGGTGTTATCTCTTTCTTAAGTTTAACCAAAGGAGGAGACCCTGTTCCGATGAGGAAATCTGAAGTAAACAGGATGCTGGGAAGAATGGACGAACTTTCCGAATTTGCCAGCGATGTGGAAATTCCTTATGTAGTTGGAGAGAATGTAAAAGTAATCGACGGTCCGTTCAACGGATTCAACGGTACGGTTGAGAAAATTCTTGAAGACAAGAAGAAAATTGAAGTTTCAGTATTGATTTTCGGAAGAAAAACACCTATGGAACTTAGCTACATGCAGGTAGAAAAAGTATAATAATAAAAACACTCCATATAGTAAGGTAGACATTTGTCTGCCTTTTTTTATTTTTGTATCCACCTATGCCTATCGACAGATGAAAAACATTTCCGCCATACCGCTCATAAAGAAGATCCTTAACTGGAAATTTTTTCTTGTCTGTAACCTGATGATCTTTGTCCTGAAAATTATTTTTTCAGTGAGATCAGGTTTTAAGGCTGAGCATTTCGAGGATTGGTCCATTGCCGAAAATATTGCCGCCTACGGAAGGTATGCCATGGATATGAAGTTTGGAAGTTCTGCCTACAAGCTTCCTGTATATCCTCTCTTTCTGAGTGTCTACATGAAGATTTTCGGGAGCGGGCCTGCAGCCGAGTGGATCATCATTACACAACATCTTTTTTATTTCATTATTCCTGTATTGCTTATCAGGATTTTTCAAAATTTCAAATTTCAGGAAGCAGGATTTTTGGCTGCCTATTTTTTTATTTTCTCACCGGCGTATTTCTATTATTCCAATATTATGGAAGCCACCAATATCTTCTTGCTCCTTTTTACAGGATGGCTGTATGTATATTCAATGATCTGGATGAAGGGATATTCTGTCCGGACACTTTGCCTGTTTTCATTGTTAACTGCTACCGTAGGATTGACGCAGGTTGTGGCTGTGCCAATTATGGCTTTGCTGTTTGTAGTCCTGATACTCTGCCGTAAGATATCCTTTAAAAATGCTCTTATCGTTGCTTTGGGGTCTATACTATTGTATTCCCCATGGGTAATCAGGAATTACAGGGCTTTTGATACCGTAATAGTGAGTAAGTCGCCTGTATGGCAGAATATGTACCTGGGCTACCTTCCGGATTACCAGATTCTTGATTATCGCTTTATTTCGGAAAAACATAAAGAAGAAGTTTTTTCCCGTATAAGCAAGTATAACGAATTTGAAGATGAAAACATTTACAGAAACGAGGTCGAAAAGATTATTCAGCACGATCGGTGGGCACCCTTTAAAAAAGCTGTGAATAATACCATCAGTCTATGGTTTGTCCCTAAAAGGTATTTTGATGATCACAGCTTATCTGTTCTGGTAGGAAGAAAATGCTATGTGATCATCATTAATTTGGCATTGCTGATAAGCCTGGTTTATTTTTACCGTACGAATAAAAAACTTTTTTTCATATTGATTCTGGTTTTTTCGGGATTCACCTTTCCTTATCTTATCGGGCATGCTGCAAACATCAGGTTCAAGCTTGACTTTGAGTGGATCCAGACTGCTGTCATCGCTTTGTTTGTCGCTTCGTATTTTTTTAAAAGTTCTTATAATGAATTATAATCTTTACTTTCAATATAAATAAAGACTACTTTTAAGTGGCTTTTTTATGATTTGAGAAATTTATCAATCATTTTTGTTAATAATGAAATTTGATCATCTTTGCTTTGTAGTAGCTTTTCATAAACTTCTTTACTTTCAACCGTCATATTTTGTACTACTCCGTTTGAATGATCATAGTTATTTTGATTTTGAATAGTAATTTTATCGGTATCAAAGAAATCTATTATACTTGTTTCTAGGATTTCAGCTATCTTATGTAATCTGTCAACTGTTACTTTAGTATCTTCGTTTTCCAGTCTTGCATAAGAGGCTTGACTTATATCTAATACATTAGCCATATACTCCTGTGAAAATCCTTTGGACTCTCTTATCTTTCTGATATTAAAACCAATATTATTCATATTCTGTATAATTTCATACGTAAATTGAATACAAATATACGTATTATATTAAATATCATAAAGTCAGTTCGTATAGGTTTGTAATATAAAATTTCGCGAAAAATTATTTGAAATATTACTAACTTTAAACCTACGAATTATGAAAAAATTATTAACAGTTGCTTGTATAGTATGTGGAACAATATCAGTGTTTTCTGCAACTAATGAAGAAGCTAGTGTAATTGAAAACAAAAATTTATGTAAAATGATGTTGATCTATGATCCTATAATACCTATTACTTCTTCATGCGGATATACAGAATATATTGATTTAGCCGGTTCTCCTATATCATGTCTTGAGGTTGAAATTAATAGAATGGAAGAAGAGTGTGCTGCTCCAGTTGAAGGATCGGGATATGCATATAATGGTTATTCTTAATAATTGATTTGTGAAGTCTATTTTATTTTTTTTATCTGCTGTCTTTATTAATACTTTTCTTTTTGGGCAAAATGGTGGAAGTAAAAATTTATCTGAAATGGAGGTGAAGTATACATATACTTTTGTTCGTGATACTATTGATTCAGATCAAAGTCATAGAGCAATTGAAACTATGATCTTAGATTTAAATACGAATTCTTCAATCTACTATAGTGAAGGTTTTATGAAAAGACGCAGGGCTCTTGAAAATATTGTTAATACAGCCAGAAGTTCAAAGGTATCCGCTGAAATTAAAATTGAAAATTTACCAAAATATACGATTGGATATTCTGTATATAGGAATGGTACTCAAATTTATGTTACAAATAATTTGTACAGGGATTTCTATACTTTTGAATCTGCATTTTTAAAATGGAATGTAGATTTTAATGAAGTAAAGAATATTTTAGGATATAAATGCTATAAAGCAACTACAATATTTAACAAAAGATTGTATACTGCTTGGTATACGAAGGATATTCCAATTTCAGAAGGACCTTATAGATTTAAAGGTTTGCCAGGGCTAATCTTAGAGCTTAGGGATAAGAAGGGATTGGATACTTTTCAGGCGGTGGAAATTGAGAAAAAGCAGGTTGAGATTATTCCTCTTCAAAAAGGAATTCCTGTTACGAGAGAACAATATATTCAGAAACGTGAAGAATTTAGGAACAATCCTTATCCTGGAAGAATAATGGATAAAGTAAAAAAGGAACAATTAATGGAGATGAATAAAAAGAATAATAATCTTATAGAAAGATAAAATTTAATCAAACTTTATAGGGTGGCCGTCTCACAACTTGTGAAAACGGCCTTTTTTATGATTTTTATCGGCCTCCTGTTGTAGACTGGTGCTCATCAAGACAATCCTCAACCTACATTATTGAATCGTGAGATTGACCTTTTATTTTATAATCTTTCTAAAAATCAGTCGATTAATTTGCTAATTAAAAAATATTTTATACTTTTGCAATCCGAAAAGTAGGCTTATCTAATGTGAGAATGGATAACCTACTGAATAATAATGCTTCCAAACTCATTCATTATTCAAATTTAAAAAACAAACAATGGCTAAAAAAGTCTTTAAAATGGTAAAGCTTCAGGTGAAAGGTGGCGCAGCTAACCCTTCTCCACCAGTAGGTCCAGCATTGGGTTCTGCAGGTGTGAACATCATGGAGTTTTGTAAGCAATTTAACGGAAGAACCCAGGACAAGCCAGGTCAGGTTTTACCTGTAGTAATTACAGTATACGAGGACAAATCTTTTGAATTCGTAATTAAAACCCCGCCTGCAGCAATTCAGTTAATGGATGCGGCTAAGATCAAAGGAGGTTCCGGTGAACCAAACAGAAACAAAGTAGGTTCTGTAACTTGGGATCAGGTAAAGAAAATCGCCGAAGATAAAATGGCTGACCTTAACTGCTTCACAATGGATTCTGCTCTTTCTATGGTTGCAGGTACTGCCCGATCTATGGGATTAAGAGTAACAGGAACTAAACCAACTAACGCTTAAAACTTAGAGAAATGGCAAAATTGACTAAAAAGCAAAAGGAAGCTTTAAGCAAAGTAGAAAAAGGAAGAATCTATAACCTAGAAGAAGGTTCTGCTCTTGTAAAAGAAGTAAACACAACTAAATTTGATGCTTCTGTAGATATCGCTGTAAGACTTGGGGTAGACCCAAGAAAAGCTAACCAGATGGTAAGAGGAGTAGTATCCCTTCCTCATGGTACCGGTAAAGATGTTAAAGTATTGGCATTGGTAACTCCGGATAAAGAAGCTGAAGCGAAAGAAGCAGGTGCTGATTATGTAGGTTTAGACGAGTACTTACAGAAAATAAAAGAAGGCTGGACAGATGTTGACGTTATCGTTACTATGCCGGCTGTAATGGGTAAATTAGGACCATTAGGTAGAGTATTAGGACCAAGAGGTCTGATGCCAAACCCTAAATCCGGTACTGTTACCATGGAAATCGGTAAAGCGGTTACTGAAGTGAAAGCAGGTAAAATTGATTTCAAAGTAGACAAGTACGGTATTATCCACGCTGGTATTGGTAAAGTATCTTTCGATGCTGCCAAAATCAAGGAAAATGCTCAGGAACTGATCTCTACACTGATCAAAATGAAGCCTACTGCCGCTAAAGGAACTTATGTGAAGAGCATTTATTTGTCTTCTACCATGAGCCCGGGTATTGCAATTGATACTAAATCTGTTAACTAATTATAAATCCTTAAGACAATGACAAAAGACCAAAAAGTTGTAGCAATACAAGAGATCAAAGATTTGCTTCAGGATGCTAAAGTAGTTTATGTAGCAGATTTGGAAGGTTTGAACGCTGCTAAATCTTCTGACTTCAGAAGACAGGCTTTCAAGCAAAATATCAAAGTGAAAGTTGTTAAAAATACGCTTTTACAAAAAGCAATGGAACAAATGGAAGGAGTAGATTACTCTGAAATGTTCCAGTCTTTCAAAGGTAACTCAGCATTAATGATTGCTGAAACTGCCAATGCTCCTGCGAAATTAATCCAAGGGTTCAGAAAGAAAGAAGAAAAGCCGGCGCTTAAGTCTGCATTTGTTCAAGAAACATTCTATGTAGGTGACAATAACCTGGATATGTTGGCTAACATCAAATCCAGAGAAGAAATGATCGGTGAAATCATCGGATTACTTCAGTCTCCAATCCAGAGAGTGGTTTCTGCTCTTCAAAACAAACCTGAAACCGTAGAAGCCAAAGCTGAAGAAGCGGCTCCTGCTCAGGAAGAAACCCCAGCTACCGAAGCTCCGGAAGCTGCTGCAGAAGGAGAAACTCCGGCTGCTGAATAATTACACTCAAAAAATTAAATAAATAATCAACAACAAACATTACAACAATGTCAGATTTAAAAAATTTAGCTGAAACGCTAGTAAACCTAACTGTAAAAGACGTAAACGAATTAGCTGCTATCCTTAAAGATGAGTACGGAATCGAGCCTGCTGCTGCTGCAGTAGTAATGGCTGGTCCTGGTGCTGGTGAAGCTGCTGAAGAAAAGACTGAATTCGACGTAATTCTTAAGTCTGCAGGTGCTTCTAAATTAGCTATCGTTAAATTGGTAAAAGATTTAACTGGTGCTGGTCTTAAAGAAGCTAAAGATATCGTAGATGGTGCTCCTGCTCCAATCAAAACTGGTATCTCTAAAGACGAAGCTGAAGCGCTTAAGAAGCAACTTGAAGAAGCTGGTGCTGAAGTAGAATTGAAGTAATTAGTTTACTTTATACATCATAGAGCTGTCCTGAATTAAGGACAGCTTTTTTTTGCATTAAAAAAAGGTTTTATTATTGTTAATTTGAAAATATACTTAAATTAATAATGATTTAATGTTAAATATTCGGAATTTATAAGTAAATTTGCAATAAGTTCCCTGTTGTTGAAAAAAAGAATACAAACGTTCCCTGTCCGTGTTCCCAATACCGCCTTTCCACCCGGATTGAAGGGATTTGCTGTGGTTATTCTGCTTCTCTTTTTTGGACCTTTATATTCACAGGAAGGGGTTGGGACAACTCCTGTTATAAGTCTTCATGAGGATGCCAAGATATATTCTGCTGATCCTAATTTAAACAGGCAGCTTATTTCGCAGGGGAATGTGGATTATAAACTGAATGCGGGTAAGAAGGGTGTCGTGTTCAACGCAAAGAATACATCGTTCCGTAAGAAGGTTAAAAAACTACAGTCAAAGATTTATGTCCGGAACAAAGACCAGGAAAGCTTACAAAAAATAAAGCAACAGGTCTCCAATTTTGAAAAGCGTAAAAAATCTTTTGATCTTTACGGTATTCATTCCTTTCCTTCCCCACACGAATTTCTTTCTTCTTCTTATTTTAACCGGGATTATACAGTTCCTACCCGAGACTCCAACGACTTTTCAAAAATAATTTTCCAGGATTATAATAACCTGGCCAGGATTCCGCTGGATTATCTTTATCCCCGGGAATACCATTATTACAACAATAATCCCCTGGATTTTTGTTATTCCAGTGTGTACTCTGTGAGGCCACCGCCCGTCGCCTTACTTTAACAGAAACAATTTCTAAAGTTTTTATTATGGCTTTTTCTTAAAGAGAAAGACACACACGATCTATTACCTTATGATAATTAAATACGTTTTTACACAAATGAAAAATACAGCAATACTTTTAATGGTATTGATGGGGCACATTGCTTTTGCACAGTCCACTCCGTGCACGGCTAAGGCAGAAGGAGCCCCTATTTACAAAAATGATTTTGGAACTGGAAATGCAACAACTACAGATGCCAATGTCGTAGGACATTCTTATCAGGCTATTACTCCTCCTGACGGTTCCTATACAGTTACCCGGTCACTTGCCCAAACTGAAATGTATACCCGGACCGACCTTACCGGAGACAAGGATGCCGGATATAATACAATTACCGCCGGGTCCACAGATGGCAGATATTTGATGATCAATATCGATTCCCCCGGAACAGTTAATCAGGCTATTTACCGTATCGGCAGTGTAAGTGTTGTACCCGGACAAGAATACCGGTTTAGGCTCGATATGGCAGGATTATGCAATAGCTGCAGTGACGTTCCTAATTTACAGTTGAGTATCAAGGATACCAACAACAACACTCTTGCCAGCGCTAACTCAGGCAATCTGGGGATGGTTAATGATGATGTATGGAGAAGGCTCATGCTTTCGTTTACACCTACTACATCTACTGTTAAACTTGAAATCGTTAATCTGCAGGCTAACGGAAATAATGGGAATGATGTAGGGATTGATAATATTGTCTTTACTCCTATTGAATGTGATTCGGATGGGGATGGGATTGCCAATTCTCTTGATCTGGATGACGATAATGACGGTATCGATGATTGTACTGAAAAAGGATTTGATGCCAACTCTTCAGTGAGCACCATTTTCAAACTCAACGGCAATGCTACACAGGTCAATTCAAAACAGGTTAGGCTGACCGAAGCACTGACTAACGAGGCAGGACAAATGTGGTCTTACGGAAAGGTAGACTTCACCAAGAGCTTTACGTTGAGCTACGAGGCCAATTTCGGAAGCAGTGATGCCGGAGCAGACGGAATTGCAACGGTATTCCATAATTCACCAGCAGGCGTTAATGCTGTTGGAGCTTCAGGTGGCGGATTGGGTGCTCTGGGAATCCAGAATGGCATTGTATTGGAGGTAGATACTTATGATAACGGAACCGGCGTAGGCGATATTCCTAATGACCACGGCCAGATCTGGGCTTCTGCCAGCCAGAGTGGCGCTAATTTACTGACGACCGCAGTAGATCTTGGAAACGTTGAAGATAATACGTGGAGATCTGTTGTGATTACCTGGGATTTTCCCACTAAGAAGCTATCGTATACGGTGGGTGGTGTTTTAGCAGGAGCTTATACTTTCCCGTCTTCTAATCCTATAACCAGCTATTTTGGCGGAGCCAGTAAAGTGTATTTCGGATATACCGCATCTACGGGAAGCGCGGTAAATGAACAAAGTGTACGATATACCGATTTCTGTTCCCAGCTTCCGCTGGAACTTGATACAGATGGAGATGGTATCCCGAATCACCTGGATACGGATTCCGACGGTGATAGCTGTCCGGATGCCCTTGAAGGTGCAGAAAATGTATCCTATACTATGATTTATCCAATGACGTCATCCACATATCCCGGACAGATCAGGGTAAGGTATGACGGGGTAACTGTAGGCACGCCGGATCAGATCATCAGTACCGCATCTGCGGCAAACGGTATTCCACAGGTGGTTAACAATGCGGCAAACAATACCAATTCAGGGATCGGTTTATCAAACGTTCAGGGAGCTGCTGATGTTGGCTTCAATACCATTGGGCAGGGTGTAGGTACTTCCCAGAATGCTTCCCAGAAAGATCTGGACTGCAGATGCTTCCGTCCTGCTACATCGCCCGGGACAGGAGGTTTGTCAACTTCGTATGGAATAACAGCACTTCAGAGAGGAGGCGCTAACAGCGGTGGCTGGCCGATGAAGATCACGGGAGCTCTTATGGTCTTGGATGCCAAAACTAACGGATTTGTTATAAACAGGTTAACTACTACTCAGATCAGTCAGCTTACTGCTGTAAAAGGCATGATGGTCTATGATACAACTGCCAACTGCCTGAAAATTTATGATGGTACTGTTTGGGCATGTTATACACAACAGACTTGTGACCAGTTTTAATATTTAAAGATTTATGAAAATGAAAAAATTTATAGCATTCATGATGATTCTGGGTTCAGTGAAGGGCTGGAGCCAGATTACAATCGGTAAAACCGATAATTCGGCTGCCCCTTCTAACAGTTCCGTATCCCTGGAACTGGGAAATGCCACCGGAGGCGCCAAAGGACTTGTGCTGCCTTGGGTAACTTCTGCTGCTGCTGTAGTGGGAACTTCCCCTACACCGGCTCCTGCACTGGGTACACTGATTTTTGATACTTCAGTACAAAAAGTGATGTACAGGAGAATTGTTTCAGGATCAACAGTTTGGGAAGATCTTTCGAGAGGTGCTCAGACACCGGTATCGTCCAGTATTCCTGATTCCAATGCTGAAAATATTTCAGCCAAGGTTATTATCGGAGGGGTTCCGGCTTCGGACGCCACAAGAGGTGTGCTGGTTTTTAGCGGATACCAATAAGGCTATGGTTTTGCCAAGGGTAAGTTCGGTGGCTGACATTGTCAATCCGAGCGCAGGAATGATGGTGTACGTAACCGGTACTTCTAACGGGACAGGATCCAATGCCAATCAGCTTGCTGTTTTCAACGGAAGAGAATGGTCGTTCTGGGCAAAACAGTGATATAATAAATATTGTACTACCAAGGCTGTCTCTTATGAGGCAGCCTTTTTTGCCTCTTCTATCTGCATGGGTTGTTAATGTATAAAAAACCATTTTAACTTATGTAAGGATATTTAATCCTACAGATATAAATGACTATCTTCAATGAGACATAAATTACTGTTTGTGATGTTTTTTATTGTCAGTCTGTTTTACGGACAGGACAGCCTTCAGGTAACAAACTGCGGCGAACAGCTGAAATCATTCTACCTGGGTATGGATGTCCTCCATAAATGGCAGTCTGGGCAGCACATCGACTGGCAGACAGGCGAGCCGGATGATCCTGATGCTGTTTCAGGAATCAGAACGCATTGCAGCGCATTTGTAGCAGCAGCTTGCGAACGGATGGGAATTTACATCCTCAGACCTCCTGAACACCGGCAGGAACTGTTGGCCAATGCTCAGTTCAGCTGGCTGAATTCAAAACAGGCAAAAAATTACGGTTGGCACCGTATTGATACCAATGTTCTGTACGAGGCTCAAAGGTTGGCGGATCAGGGGTATATGGTTGTAGCCTGTGCTCAGAATCCGGACAGGCATAAGCCGGGGCATATTGCACTGGTAATGCCTTCAGACAGATCTGGCGAGAACCTCAGAGAAAATGGTCCTGTACTTATTCAGGCTTCAGGAAAGAATTCCGTTGACAAATCCTTCCGGGATTCGTTCCGTCATCATATCTCAGACTGGAATACTTTTTCAGATGATGTACGTTTCTATTATAACGACAAGAACTTTAACTGCCAAAGATAAACCCACAAATACAACCAAATCAAAATCCCAGGTATGATATAAGTTGCTGGTGGATAAAGCTATATCATTCATTATAGCAGTGATATGATTTAATTTGCTTTTCAAACAACAACCATAATCCAATATGAATTAACAAAAAAACAACATATTTGTTTATATTTAAATATTTGGCAATTTATTTTGTGTTTTATTGATTATTATTTCTTTGATTGAAATTTTTATTGAAAAAATTTTGTATAAATATTTTTTTTATTAAAAAGTTACTATATTTGTATGTACAAAAACACACAAATTGAAAAGAATTTATTTTCTTTCCTATAGCCCTATTGCCGTCTGCTCAATAAGGAGATTGACGGTATCAGTTATAGGAAACATGAGCACGAAACCAGGGCTGCTGTTCCAACAGCCCGTTGCATCATTTTTTCCTTCCATACTGTCTGGAACTCTATACACGCAGTTTTGGAAAAAACAAGATTCTCCCTCAGAATCAGGATATCTAAAAACCTTCATTAATGATCTGTACCTTAATGGTAGCAGAACTGTATTACAACCATCATTACGCAGTAATATGGATCATTCCGGATCTTTATTGCATGAAAAGGTCTGTTTGAAGTCTATGGCTATCTGTTTTACAGGACTTTACTCAAGAATTTTTGTTAATCCCTTTCTGTCAATTGCAATAGGAAGTTATAATACTGTAATAGGTTTGTTATTTCAGCCTAAAAAACCTTCTTTATTACCGGTTGACTGATAATATAGTGTTCTATATATAAAATTCCGGACCAGTATACCTTCTGCTTCGGATTAGCACCACCTTTATTTCTACCACCATATACTGTATTAAATATTGTTTTTCCATAAAAGGAAGAGCATGCTTGCTGCGTGACATTGAGCCAATATATAAAAACAACAAATATCATTAGAAAATGAAAAACAAATTATTTACAATCGCAGCATTGTCTATGAGTATCTGGGCATGCGCACAAGTGGGTATCAATACTTCGGATCCTCAGGCTACCCTTGATGTGGTAGGCTTTCCATCTGTAACGACAAAATTAGACGGGGTTATTGCCCCGAGACTTTCCGGTTACCAGCTGAGGCAGAAGACCTATACCGGGTCACAGACAGGAGCTCTTGTATACGTAACTTCGGCAGACGGCAATCCAGATGGACAGACTGCCAGTGTCTTATCCGCAGGTTATTACTATTTTGACGGTTCCAAATGGTCGCAGTTAGGAGCGGACTGGCATACTATGGGAAATATAGGAACTTCAGCCACCACATCTGCACTGGGAACGGATATTACATCCGGGAATTACCTGGGAACGGCAGATGATCAGAAGCTCATCCTGGCGACTAAAAAAAATGTAAAAGGAATTCTGGATTCCAATGGGAATTTCCAAGGCGGAAATATGAATGCTTCCGGGCCATATGCTTCTTTTACCTGGGGCTCCAATAATACGCTGGGGAATACCGCCTCCTCCAATATTGCTTTAGGAAGAGAAAATACGGTGTATGCCCAGGGGGCCAATTTTCCGGGTATAACCATTGGTATGAAGAATAAAGCAGGCAGCGGTGCTAAATTAATCGGAAATAACAATTATGGAATCGGAGCCAATACCCTGGTATTCGGAAATGGAAATGGGAGTGATACTTTTGATGTAGCAGGCATTACTGTTGGGAACGGTAATACCAATGACGGCGGAATTATTGTGGGGAGCGGAAATACGGCTGGCACAAATACGATGGCTTTTGGTGCCAATGCATCAGCCAGCGGCAGTTATGCACTGGCATTCGGGTTTTCTGCACAGGCATCTGCAAGCCAGTCTGTGTATGGAAATACAGCGCATGTCTTTTCCGGGCAGGGTGCGGCAGGTACTGCTATTACCGATGTAGGGGTGAATATGGTTCCCAATGAAAATAATTTTGCGGACCTTGAAGTAAGCAAAGCAATTCTTATTAAGGCGAGTACGAGACCTGCATGTAATGCTTCAAATGCCGGGACCATTATTTACGAGCTGTCAGGGAACACAGGCAGTTTTGTAGGCTGCAAACAGACCGGGGCCAATACTTTCGCCTGGCAGACCCTTTAACAAAGAACACAATTTTAAACAAAAATACAAAACAATGACAAAAAAATTATTTGAGAGGATTGCTGTAGTCGTTATGGCATTCGTACTTTCGGCAACAGCATTTTCACAGCAGGGGTATGAGCCCATCCGCGGATTGGGAGTAGAGGCAAAACCTGTTAACAATTCGGGGATTTGCCTTGCATGCTACAACGGGAGCATGAATGCGGTAGTTGACGCGGACCTTAATAACAATGTGAATTTAGGGAACTTTATATCCGTGGTAAGCGGAAATGGGATCTCTGTTAAGAACAACAACAGTGTGTACCCGGCAGGATACATTACGGGCTTTAATGTGGATCTCGGAACCAGTTTTATTACATTGGATCTTTTGAGTTCCATAAGGATCAGTACCTATAAAAACGGAGTCCTTCAGGAGAGCACTACAAGTGGTACCCTGCTTTCGGTGCCTGCTTTCGGCGGAAGTAAAAACCGGGTGTTCCTGCATTTTAAGACGACAAAAGAGTTCAATGAGGTAAGACTGTACCAGACGAATGTGCTCTCGCTGTTCAGTGCGCTTAATGTATATTATGCCTTCGCTTTCGATCCGGCCAAAGTACCTGTGGATAACAATGGGATCTGTGATGATATCATTGCCGGAAGCGGTGTAGACGGTAATATTTCTGCCAGCAGCAGTTTCATCGCTCCGCTTTCTTATGTTCAGAACAGGGAAAGGATCGGTGACGGTGACAAGAACTCTTATGGTTCCATTGTGCTTCCTGCCGGTATTTTAGGATCCTACTCCGTTGGAGTGCTGGATAAAAACCAGGTGTATCCTGCTGGAAACAGGGCCGGATTTGTGATCTCTCCCGATGACGAAGGTAAGCTTATCAGTGCTGAGTTTCTAAAAAATATTACCATTGAAACCTATTTATACGGACAGCTTCAGGATTCAAAAACCTTATTAGACGGAGGAGGGCTGATCAATATCAAGGTTCTTGGTTTTGGATCAGGAAAACAAAAAGTAACGGTTACTACAACTAAGCCTTTCAATGAAGTGCGTTTAAAAGTAACCCAGACAGCCGGTATCAACCTTGGTTCGCTCAAAGTATATTATGCATTTGAAGAGCCTGTGGCATGTGACTGTGATGACAAGGTTCAGACAAGCGGTTCTGCGATTGCAGGAAATATTGTGACCGGAAACAACTGGACATCCGGACCTGGCTTTTTAGGAATCATTGTTGCGAAGCTAACCAATCTCGGAGCGATTGTAGACAATGACCCTTCCAATTATGCCACCGCAACAGTGCCGGCAGCATCTCTGTTCAGTATTTTCTCAGCATATGCTACCGTAGGGGTCAATACTACCTTGCCTGCCAATACCTATGCCGGATTCACTCTGGAAAAGGCAGCCAACCTTATCGGAATCAGTGTTCTGGATAATATTACGGTGACATTCTATAAAGACAATACCGTAACGGATACCTTTACCGGTGCGGGAAGCCTTTTCAGCGGTAACTTATTCACGCTTAATTCCAACAAATTCTATGTAGGGGGTAAATCGACCAAGCCTTTTAACAGGATGAAGATTACCTTTAACAGCGGAAGCGCTTTGCGCATCCCTCAGAGTTACAATATCTACAATGCTTTCGCCAGCAAGGATGATGATAATGATGGCGTACCGAACTGCTTCGATCAGTGCCCTAACGGAGATGACAGCATCGATAATAACGGGAACGGTATTCCCGATTGCGCCGAAGGATGCACTGCGGTAACTGACAAATCTCCTGTCCTTGATACTGACGGGGACGGAATTGTAGATGCCTGCGACCTCGATTCGGATAATGACGGCATTCCGGATTCAGTAGAAGATGCCAATGCCAATGGTAAATACGAAGATGACGATGCTGAAGGAGACTTACTGCTCACTCCTGTCCTCGGAGATTCAGTTCCTAACTACCGCGATCTGGATTCGGATAATGACGGTATCCTTGACCTTTTTGAAGCCGGCATTCCTGTTTCGGTTATCAACCAGATTGATGCGGACCATAATGGTGTTGTGGATGCTAATGTAGCAGTGGGTCAAAACGGTATTGCCGATGTCCTGGAAACATATCCGGATTCAGGTGTGATGAAATATCCGGTTCAAAATACTGATGGCGACGATAAGCTGGACTTCCTGGATCTTACTTCCAATGGTTCAGATTATGATCTGTATGCAATCGGTAAGAGCGACCTCGATGATCTTGGCGGCGGATTCATTTCCAGGATCAGTGACCAGGATAAAGATGGTATCCAGGCGGTAGTAGATACAGATCTCGTAGAAAGAGGTGCGCCTGATTCTCCATTGTCTCCGTATGCTGTACAGGCTAAAAATGCACAGAAAACATCCAAAGCATCAGACACCGGCATCAGGACAGCAGCAGATGATATAAAAATTTACCCTAACCCGGTAAGATCCGGTGAAAGCCTGACCATACGATCACAGCAAGAGGGAATTTACAGTCTGTTCTCTGCCCAGGGACAACTGATTAAAACCGGACAGTTTAAAGGTAATGTGGAAATAACCAATACTTTGCCTGCGGGGATTTACATCATCAAGATAGAAACCCAATCGGCTGTAAAATCATATAAGGTACTGGTAAAATAAAATAGTGCCACTCACTATTCATGATTGATATGCAAAAGCCACCCGCAAGGGTGGTTTTTTTATTGTGTCAAAATAATTTAACCGGATGGAGTCCAGACTTTAACTTATTTATATTAAAGCACTTTGTTTGTGTGTTGTGAAAATATTTTGTATCTTTGCTAACTCTTTTGGCGCGAATAATTGATTGTAAATCTGTAAAATACTAAAACCCAGACTCTTTCATTAAGATGGAAGGGCTTTCGTATTTATGGTTGCAGGAAGTTACAGCCTCAGAAGTGATAAAAATATTTTGCATTACGCTGTGAAAAGATATACCAGTGTTGCAGTTAGAAAGAGCCAAGTACAAAGTAAAGAAGCCAAGGTCTTTCGTGAGCGCCAAAAACACTTACCTTACTGCTTTTGCCTTGTTTCTCAGTTCTTTTCTGATATTTTTTAATGAATCAAAATATTTTTTAACCCTTTCTTAAAAGTTTTATGAGTAAAACAAAAACAGCAACTCAGGGAAATCCGAGAATCAATTTCTCATCGGCGAAAGGAAAAATCATCACTCCGGACTTCCTGGACATCCAGATCGAGTCTTTTAAAGAGTTTTTCCAGCTGGATACCCTTCCTGAAGACAGGAGAAGCGAAGGTCTTTACAAGACTTTTCAGGAAAACTTCCCTATTACAGATTCCAGAAACCAGTTTGTATTGGAATTCCTGGATTACCTGGTAGATTCACCACGATATTCCATCGATGAATGTGTGGAAAGAGGACTGACGTATTCAGTGCCTTTGAAAGCAAGACTTAAACTATATTGTACAGACCCTGAGCACGAAGATTTCCAGACTGTGGTTCAGGATGTATATCTAGGCCCGGTTCCTTACATGACGCCTAGTGGTTCTTTCATCATCAATGGTGCTGAAAGAGTTATCGTTACGCAGTTGCACCGTTCACCGGGTGTATTCTTCGGGCAGACTTACCACGCTAACGGAACCAAACTGTACTATTCAAGAATTATTCCTTTTAAAGGATCTTGGATGGAATTTACAACCGATATCAACAGCGTAATGTACGCGTATATCGACCGTAAGAAAAAATTACCTTTAACTACCCTGTTAAGAGCGATCGGTTATGAATCTGATAAGGATATCCTTCAGATCTTCGACCTTGCTGAAGAAGTGAAAGTTTCTAAAGCTGCCCTGAAAAAAGTAGAAGGAAGAACATTGGCTGCGAGAGTTCTGAACACATGGTTCGAAGACTTCGTAGACGAAGATACAGGTGAGGTGGTTTCTATCGAAAGAAACGAAATCATCCTGGATAGAGAAACTATTCTTGAAAAAGAACATTTGGATCTGATCCTTGATGCCGGTGTGAAATCTATTTTGATTCACAAAGAAAACAGCAATGAGTTCTCTATCATCCAGAATACATTACAGAAAGACCCTACCAACTCTGAAAAAGAAGCGGTAGAATATATCTATCGTCAGTTAAGAAACGCAGATCCGCCAGATGAGGAAACGGCAAGAGGAATTATTGAAAAATTATTCTTCTCTGAGCAGAGGTATTCATTAGGTGAGGTAGGACGTTACAGGCTAAACAAAAAATTAGGTCTTAACATTCCTACTACAACTGAAGTTCTTACTAAAGAAGATATCATCGCAATCGTAAGACACTTGATCGAGCTTGTAAACTCTAAAGCTGAGGTTGATGATATCGACCACTTATCCAACAGAAGAATTAAAACTGTAGGTGAGCAGCTTGCGGGACAGTTCGGGGTAGGTCTTTCAAGAATTGCAAGAACCATCAAGGAAAGAATGAACGTTAGAGATAACGAGATCTTTACTCCGCTGGACCTTGTTAATGCGAAGACATTAACGTCGGTGATCAACTCCTTCTTCGGAACCAACCAGCTTTCTCAGTTCATGGACCAGACCAACCCACTGTCAGAGATTACTCACAAGAGAAGATTGTCTGCACTAGGGCCTGGTGGTTTATCAAGAGAAAGAGCAGGTTTCGAGGTACGTGACGTTCACCATACCCACTACGGAAGAATCTGCCCGATTGAAACTCCGGAAGGACCAAACATCGGTTTGATTTCCTCTTTAGGAATCTATGCAAAAATCAACAGGCTTGGTTTCATCGAAACTCCATACAGAAAAGTAGAGAACAGCAAAATCGATCTTAATTCTGATCCGATCTACCTGAATGCGGAAGACGAAGAATCTAAAGTAATTGCCCAGGCAAACGTTGAACTGAGCGATAACGGTGAATTTGAAACAGACAGGATTATCGCAAGGCTGGATGGTGACTATCCGGTAGTGGAGCCTAGCCAGGTTGACCTTATCGACGTGGCACCAAACCAGATTTCCGGTATTTCCGCTTCATTGATTCCATTCCTGGAACATGATGATGCGAACCGTGCATTGATGGGATCCAACATGATGCGTCAGGCCGTTCCGTTATTGAAGCCGCAGGCTCCGATCGTAGGTACAGGGCTTGAGCAGCAGGTGGCAAGAGATTCAAGAATCCTGATCAATGCTGAAGGTACCGGTACTGTAGAGTATGTGGACGCTGATAAGATCACTATTAAATACGAAAGAAGCGAAGACGAGGATTTAGTACAGTTCGAGTCTGCTACCAAGACTTATAACTTGACCAAGTTCAGAAAAACCAACCAGAGTACTACCATTACCCTGAGACCAAACGTAAGAGTAGGTGATGTGGTAGAAAAAGGACAGGTTCTTTGCGACGGGTATGCTACCGAAAAAGGAGAATTAGCTCTGGGTAGAAACCTTGTGGTTGCGTTCATGCCTTGGAAAGGATACAACTTTGAGGATGCGATCGTAATCAACGAAAAAGTAGTACGTGAAGACTGGTTTACTTCAATCCACGTAGATGAATATTCCCTTGAGGTTCGTGATACCAAATTAGGTATGGAAGAACTGACTGCGGATATTCCTAACGTTTCCGAAGAAGCCACCAAAGATCTTGATGAGAACGGTATGATCAGAATCGGTGCTGAAGTGAAGCCTGGAGACATCATGATCGGTAAAATTACTCCGAAAGGGGAATCTGACCCGACTCCTGAAGAAAAACTCCTTAGAGCGATCTTCGGTGATAAAGCCGGTGATGTGAAAGATGCTTCACTGAAAGCTGACTCTTCACTGAGAGGGGTGGTAATCAATAAGAAGCTGTTCTCCAGAAATATCAAAGACAAAAAGAAGAGAACTGAAGAAAAACTGAAGCTTGAAGAGATTGAAAATACCTACAAAGCTAAGTTTGATGATCTGAGAAATACATTAATTGAAAAATTAAATACGCTGGTAAGCGGTAAGACTTCTCAGGGGGTTAAAAATGACCTTGATGAAGAGATCATCGGTAAAGGAGTGAAATTCACACACAAATTACTGACTTCAGTTGAAGATTACGTGAATGTAAGCGGTTCAGACTGGACGGTTGATGCAGATAAAAACGAATTGATCAAACAGCTGATCCATAACTATAAAATTAAGTTTAACGATATTCAGGGAGTTAAGAACCGTGAGAAATTCGCTATTTCCATCGGGGATGAACTACCGGCAGGTATCATGAAGCTGGCTAAAGTTTACATCGCTAAGAAACGTAAACTAAATGTAGGGGATAAAATGGCAGGACGTCACGGTAACAAAGGTATCGTTTCAAGAATCGTTCGTGAGGAAGATATGCCGTTCCTGGAAGACGGAACACCGGTGGATATCGTACTGAACCCACTTGGGGTACCTTCCCGTATGAACATCGGGCAGATCTACGAAACCGTTTTAGGATGGGCAGGTCAGAAGCTGGGAATGAAGTTTGCGACGCCGATCTTTGACGGAGCAACGCTTGATCAGATTACTGAATATACTGAAAAGGCAGGTCTTCCTAAATTCGGACATACGTATCTGTATGACGGAGGTACCGGAGAAAGATTTACTCAGGCGGCTACCGTAGGGGTAATCTATATGCTGAAACTGGGTCACATGGTTGATGATAAGATGCACGCACGTTCTATCGGTCCGTATTCATTGATTACGCAGCAGCCGTTAGGAGGTAAAGCACAGTTCGGAGGTCAGAGATTCGGAGAGATGGAGGTTTGGGCTCTTGAAGCATTCGGTGCATCCAACATCCTTAGGGAAATCCTTACTGTGAAGTCGGATGACGTAATTGGAAGAGCCAAAACTTATGAAGCAATTGCTAAAGGGGAAGCAATGCCTGAACCAGGTATTCCGGAATCTTTCAACGTATTGCTCCACGAGTTACAAGGTCTTGGATTAGACGTAAGACTAGAGGAATAATTTTAAATTTTAAATTATCAATGCTGAATGGAAACATTCGGAAATTAATCTAAAATCTAAAATCTAAAATTTAAAATCTAACAAATGTCAAATAAAAATAAATCAAGTAGATTTAATAAAATTTCAATCGGTTTGGCCTCACCCGAATCTATTCTTCAGGAATCGAGAGGAGAGGTTTTAAAACCTGAAACCATAAACTACAGAACACACAAGCCTGAAAGAGACGGGTTATTCTGTGAAAAAATCTTCGGTCCTGTAAAGGATTATGAGTGTGCCTGTGGTAAATACAAGAGGATCCGTTATAAAGGGATCGTTTGTGACCGTTGTGGAGTGGAAGTTACTGAGAAGAAGGTAAGAAGAGAAAGAATCGGGCATATTAATCTTGTAGTTCCTATTGCACACATCTGGTATTTCCGTTCTTTACCGAACAAGATCGGGTACCTTTTAGGATTACCTTCCAAAAAGCTGGATATGATCATCTACTACGAAAGATATGTAGTGATCCAGCAGGGTATTGCTAAAAAACTGGACGGTTCGGATTTTGAGGAAATGGAATTCCTTACTGAAGAAGAGTACCTGGATATCATGGAAACCCTTCCGGTGGAAAACCAATACCTTGATGATTCAGATCCGAACAAATTCATCGCCAGAATGGGTGCTGAAGCTGTAGAAGATCTTTTGAAGAGAATCGATCTTGATGCCTTGTCTTTCGACCTGAGACACAAAGCACACAATGAAGGTTCTAAACAAAGAAGGACTGAGGCTTTAAAAAGACTGAACGTTGTAGAAGCCCTGAGAGGTGCCAATACAAGGATGATCAATAAGCCAGAGTGGATGATCATGCGTGTGCTTCCTGTAATCCCGCCGGAACTGAGACCATTGGTTCCTTTGGATGGAGGGCGTTTCGCTACTTCTGACCTTAACGACCTTTACAGAAGGGTAATCATCAGAAACAACCGTCTTAAGAGACTGTTGGAGATCAAAGCTCCGGAAGTAATCCTAAGAAACGAGAAGCGTATGCTTCAGGAATCTGTAGATTCACTATTCGATAACACCAGAAAATCATCTGCTGTAAAATCTGAATCCAACAGGCCGCTGAAATCACTTTCAGATTCATTGAAAGGTAAGCAGGGACGTTTCCGTCAGAACTTGTTAGGAAAAAGGGTAGACTACTCTGCACGTTCCGTAATTGTTGTAGGTCCTAATTTACAGCTTCACGAGTGTGGTATCCCCAAAGATATGGCGGCAGAATTGTACAAACCGTTCATCATCAGAAAACTGATCGAAAGAGGAATTGTAAAAACTGTAAAATCAGCCAAGAGAATCATCGACAGAAAAGAGCCTGTAGTATATGATATCCTTGAAAATGTGATGAAAGGACACCCGGTTCTTTTGAACAGGGCACCTACGCTCCACAGACTTGGGATCCAGGCATTCCAGCCTAAGATGATCGAAGGGAAAGCAATCCAGCTTCACCCGTTGGTAACTACGGCATTCAACGCTGACTTTGACGGTGACCAGATGGCGGTACACTTACCGCTGGGCCCTGAAGCCATCCTTGAAGCACAGTTACTGATGCTGGGATCTCAGAACATCCTGAACCCGGCCAACGGTTCTCCGATCACCGTACCTTCTCAGGACATGGTTCTTGGTCTTTATTTCATGACCAAAGAAGCCAGCTCTACGGATGATTATAAAGTGAAAGGTGAAGGCCTTGCTTTCTATTCTCCGGAAGAAGCGGAAATCGCTTATGCAGAAGGAAGAGTATCTTTAAATGCTAAGGTAAGATGCCGACTGCCGGTTAAAGAAAACGGAGAACTTGTAACAAGATTAATTGAAACTTCTGTAGGTAGAATCCTGTTCAACCAGATTGTACCTAAGAAAGTAGGATATATTAATGAACTTCTTACCAAGAAGTCATTAAGAAACGTTATCGGTAAAATCCTTGCGGATACAGACTTCCCTACCACAGTGAAGTTCCTGGATGATATGAAGAACCTAGGGTATTCCAATGCATTCAAAGGGGGTCTTTCCTTCTCATTGGGTGATATTGTGGTACCGGTAGAGAAAAAGCAGATGATTGCCCAGGCTGTAGAGAATGTAGATGAGATCAGAGCCAACTATAACATGGGTCTTATCACCGATACAGAACGTTACAACCAGGTAATTGACGTTTGGACGAACACCAACGCCGGATTGACGGAAATGATCATGAGCAGAATGAAATCCGATCAGGGTGGATTCAACTCAGTATATATGATGCTTGATTCCGGGGCGAGGGGTTCCAAAGAACAGATCCGTCAGTTATCCGGAATGAGAGGGTTGATGGCAAAACCGCAGAAAGCCGGATCTACCGGAGCGGAAATCATCGAAAACCCGATCGTTGCAAACTTTAAAGAAGGTCTTTCGATCCTTGAGTACTTCATCTCTACCCACGGTGCCCGTAAAGGTCTTGCGGATACCGCTCTTAAAACGGCGGATGCCGGTTACCTGACCAGAAGGCTGGTAGACGTTGCACAGGATGTTATCGTTACCGAAAACGACTGTGGTACTTTAAGAGGAACAGAAGTTACTGCCCTTAAAAAGAATGACGAGATCGTTGAAAAGATCTCCGAAAGAATTTTAGGTAGGGTATCCCTTCACAATATCTATGATCCTGAAACTGATGAGCTGATTGCTGAAGCAGATCAGGTAATCATTGAAGCCGTTGCCAAGAGAATCGAAGAAGCAGGACTGGAAGCCGTTGAAGTACGGTCTCCGTTAACCTGTGAAGCGAAAAAAGGAATCTGTGCAAAATGTTACGGTAGAAACCTGGCAACAGGTAAGATGATCCATATGGGTGAAGCAGTAGGAGTAATCGCTGCCCAATCCATCGGGGAACCGGGTACACAGCTTACCCTGAGAACCTTCCACCAGGGAGGTACCGCAGGAAACGTATCTGAAAACCCATCTATCGTTGCAAGAAGAGACGGTATCGTTGAAATGGATGAAGTAAGAACCATTACTTCTGAAGATGAAAACGGAAACACTGCTGAAGTAGTGGTATCGCGTTCAACGGAATTCAGGTTAGTAGCTGATAACGAAGTAAGAACTCCGTTAATGGTGGCTAACGTTCCTTACGGTTCCGTACTGGCTGTGAAGCCGGGTGATAAAGTGAAGAAAGGAGATATAATCTGTAAGTGGGATCCGTATAACGCGGTAATCATTGCAGAGACATCCGGTAAGGTTGAATATGAAGATATCATCCAGGGTATTTCCTTCCAGCTTGAAATTGACGAACAGACCGGTTTCGAGGAGAAAGTAATCTCTGAATCCAGAAATAAGAAAGCCGTTCCTACCCTGAGAGTAGTAGACTCTAAAGGAGTGGAGCAGAAGTCATACAACTTACCGGTTGGTGCCCACTTGATGGTTAATGACGGTGAGAAGATCAAAGCAGGAAAAATCCTGATCAAGATCCCTAGAAAATCTGCGAAAGCAGGGGATATTACAGGGGGTCTACCGAGAGTTACCGAATTGTTCGAAGCAAGAAACCCTTCCAACCCGGCAGTGGTGACAGAAATCGACGGGGTGGTATCTTACGGAAAAATCAAGAGAGGTAACCGTGAATTGATCGTTGAGGCTAAAACAGGGGAAAGAAAGATTTACCTGGTAAAACTTTCCAACCAGATCCTGGTTCAGGAGAATGACTTCGTGAGAGCAGGTTCACCGCTTTCCGACGGATCCATCACTCCGGATGATATCTTAAGAATCAAAGGCCCTACCGCTGTTCAGGAATATCTTGTTAATGAAATCCAGGAAGTATACCGTCTTCAGGGGGTAAAAATTGACGACAAGCACTTCGAAATCATCGTAAGACAGATGATGACCAAAGTATCTATCGTTGACGGTGGAGACACCCAGTTCCTTGAAGGAGCCCTTGAGCACAAATATGACTTCCTAGAAGAAAACAACAGAGTATTCGGACTGAAAGTAGTGGTAGATGCAGGAGATTCCAAGGTATTCAAGCCGGGTCAGATGATCACTGCAAGAGAGCTGAGAGACGAAAACTCCAAACTGAAGCGTGAAGACCAGGCTTTGGTTGAGGTAAGAGAAGCTTTGCCTGCTACGGCTACACCTGTATTACAGGGGATCACCAGAGCAGCGCTTCAGACGAAATCTTTCATGTCTGCCGCATCCTTCCAGGAAACTACCAAAGTGCTTAATGAAGCAGCGGTTGCCGGTAAGGTAGATGACCTGAACGGCCTTAAGGAAAATGTAATTGTGGGACACAGAATCCCTGCAGGTACAGGTCTTAAGGAATACCAGAATGTGATCGTAGGTTCCAGAAAAGAATTCGAAGATATTAACTAAAATATAGAAATTGGAAGTCAGACTTAAAAATTAGAATTGTACATTTGCAACCGAAGTTTTTAATCTGACTTCTAAAATCTAACATCTAAAAAATTTAAAAAAGACATGGACAATCAAAATCAAAACCCACAAGACGGGAACATTAACATTGAACTGAACGAAATGGTAGCAGCTGGAATCTATGCTAACTTAGCATTGGTAAACCACTCTCCATCTGAGTTTGTTGTAGACTTCATTCAGTTAATGCCGGGGGTTCAGCAGGCGAAAGTAAGATCAAGAGTGATCCTTGCTCCGCTTCACGCTAAAAGAGTATTAAGCGCTCTTCAGCAGAACATCGCTAACTACGAGCAGCAATTCGGAGAAATCAAAGAAGTTGAGCCTTTCGTATTGGGAGGAAACAACGTACAAGCTTAAGATTTCCCTTACATACATAAGAATACCCTGGTTTTACCGGGGTATTTTTGTTTATACTACCTGATTTATCTAACCGAAAAATAGATCCGTAAAATCACGGATGCATTTACCGTGAAAACCCGGATGTTTTGCTAGGAAATTAATCATTATATTTGTCCCGAAATTTTTAACGAAAACATAGCGTAAGCTATCGTGTTAGATTGGGAAACTGCGAATCTTCTGACTTCTAAACTCGATAGACTTACGCCCGTGCTTACAATATGGGTGCGGGCTAAGTCAATCTAGAAGTCGGGTTCTTCGCAGTACCTCCAATCAGTTTGTATTTAGTCCCGCACCTTCTGATTTTAAATTATAATAGTAGGTTATTTAGGGATTTAGATCAAGAGTATAATAGCTGGTAGGACAGGTATTAAAAATTTTAAGCTAATAAAATTGAAAGACAATAATAATAACATCAAACTCAATAGATATGAGAAAACTTTATTCAGGCATCATCTTGTTATGTGCTACTTGGGAGCTATCAGCTCAGAATGTACTCTGGCAGAAAGATATTAAATCTTCTTCGCAAGATTTCCTATCACAGGTAACTACCACCATTGATCAGCAGTACCTAATTAGCGGCAGTTCAATCCAATCAGAAAAACGTATTGCTGGAAAGAATCAAAACAATGGTTTCGATTATCACTTGGTTCAATTAAATCAAGCAGGAGAACAGGTCTGGGAAAAATACTTTTCAGGGCAGAACCATGATTTTCTTTCGGCTACGGTCAATACACAAGAGGGAGGATATCTTATTGCAGGGACGAGTTTTTCAGGCAAAGGCCTGGATAAGAAGGATGATTCTAAAGGTGGCAGTGATTTATGGCTCATAAGGCTTGGAAGCGCTGGACAAGAGATATGGCAGAAGACCATCGGCACTGTCTCCGACGAGGAAGCTAAAGCCGTTGTACAAGGAACCGATTTAGGCTTTTTTGTTGCCGGAAATACCCAGAACTCCGAAAAAGGATACAGGTCCAAGGATGCCTTAATAGTCCGTTTAGACAAAGATGGCAAAGAACTTTCCCAATTGATTTTAGGAGGCAAAGGATTAGATGAAGTGGAAAAAATGATTCCTACTACAGATGGTGGCGTTTTGGTAGGGATGTATTCCCGAAGCGGCGCTAACGGATCAAAGAAGACTGATAACTACGGCGAAGGCGACTATTGGGTTGTCAAGCTGAGCAAAGACAACAAGGTTGAGTGGGAAAAGAATTTCGGAGGTAAGGCAGACGATCATTTGAGAACTCTAGCCCTGACTTCTACCGGCTATCTCATCGGTGGTGAATCCAGATCAGAAAGATCAGGCAATAAAACCGTAGGGATAGAAGAAGGAACTGATATCTGGCTGATCGCTTTAAATGAAAGAGGGGAAGAAGCCTGGCAGAAATCCTACAACTTTAAGAACCGGGATGTCTTGATGGGCATGAGTGTGGTGAATAAGAGACAAGAGTCAAGAACCAAGAGCCAAGAGTCAGGAACCAAGAATCAAGATGGGCAAGATACAACAAAAGGTATTTTACTGGGCGGTTACACGCAGGCAGAAGGAAGGATAGAATCCAATGATGAAAAATTCTGGATGCTGTATGTGGACCAGAATGGCAGTGAACAGTGGCGCAAGCATGTGAAGGGAGAATCCAGCAAGAAAGAGGAAAGGTTATCAGATATTAAGCTGAACCGTGACGGCTCCATTATCCTGGCAGGAACCAGTGCAGAGGAATTAGGAAAGGAAAACTGGAAGATCGTGAAGCTTGGCGACAGCCAGATTGATGAGCTGATTGAGAAGGCGGATATTAAGATCTACCCGAACCCGGTCTCAGATTACGCGTACGTAGAAATAGGGCTTGAGGACCAGAGAGCTGGCGTGTTTGATGCTGAGATCAGCGTATATGATATGGGCGGAAGGCAGCTTCAGAGCATCAGGACTAAAAACAAGGTGACGAAGATCAACACCCAGGCCTTGGTTCAGGGCGCTTACCTGGTGAGTGTAAAAACTAATGACAATAAAACGGCAAGTGCTAAACTAATAAAGAAATAAAACTCAGATGAAAAGAACCTTACTTCCACTTGGATTCTTACTTCTTGCTATGAGCAACTTGAATGCCCAGCAGCAAGCCACTAACGGCAATATCAATATTGCCAATATAATTCCTCCTTCGCCCACAGCCTACAGCTTAGGTAATTATGGGAATGTACCTGTCGGTCAATTTACCGGTACTGCTAATGTCTCAGTTCCTCTACTATCTTTTAAAACCAATAACATTGAACTTCCGCTTAGTCTTTTTTACGGTTCCAACGGACTTAGATTAGATGAAGTTTCTACCAATGTAGGATTGGGCTGGGGCCTGAATTGTGGCGGTGTTATATCCAGGACGGTGAGGGATAAGCCTGATGATACATCCCAAAAACTACAGGTTCCGGCCAATGCATTTGCTGCCAATAATACACCAGCCTTTCAGAATTTCATCTATAACGTAGGAAACGCAAGTGACGGCATTGATATGGAGGCGGATATCTATTCCTTTAATTTTAATGATGTCTCAGGTAAGTTTTTCTATGACAGGGATAACCAGATCCACCTTATCGATCAGAAAGCGCTGAAGATTGAGAAGACGACCAATGGTTTTTCCATTACCAAAGACGATGGTGAGAAATATTATTTTGAAGAAAAAGAAATTACCAATTCTAAAACAACGGGAGCCGGGCACCAGCTTCCTAACATTGGCGTAACAGCCTGGTACCTGACCAAAATCGTACACCCCAAAGGTGATGAAATCTATTTTACCTATGAATCCATGTATCTGGATTATGTCTCCTCCCAATCTCAAAATTATAATGTCACAACGCCGTACACGACCTGTTTAGGTGCAGCAATTCAAACACCCAGCGGTGCTGCGAGCGTAGTCATGCAGAATCTCTTAAATATCCAGGGTAAAAGGATTAAGACAATCAGCAGCAACAATCCGGTAGATGGTTCTATTACTTTTACATATAGCACAAATACTACCAATATTGATGTCGATGGAAACCAAAAAATTCAAACCATCTTACAGACTGATAAGAATGGGAATGTGATCGAACAGGTTGGACTCAGTTATTTACATACCGATAACAAAAGGAATTTCTTAACGGCAGTTACTTTTAAAGATCCGAATAAATCTTATGTGTTTGATTATGTAAGCCCTGAGCAACTTCCTGCGAGGCTGTCATTGCAAAGGGATTATTGGGGCTACTATAATGGCAAAGCCAACACAACATTACTTCCCTTGGTTAAAGATTATAACCTGGACACTTTTAACTATTCTAACGCAGATCAAAGCCCTGATCCTAATTTTGCCAAAATAGGACTTTTAAGAAAGATTACCTATCCAACGAAAGGATATACAGAACTTGATTACGAATCAAATACCTATTGGGGGACTAAAACGGTTAATCCACCATATACTACCCTGAATATGACGGCTGCCAATAACAGTGTCGCAGGAATAGTAACTCAGACGTATTCGATAACGTCACCTGTTGCTCAGCCCATCAAGCTATCAGGCTATAGTAATTTCAATGGCAATTGCAACGAACAGGAGCAGACCCATAATCCGATTGGACGTGTAGAAATAGTTGGAGGGGGTAGTTTTCAAGGTTCAGGTAACGGTGGTTCATCCAACTATGGATCATCGTATCAATTCACACCTAACCAAACGAGCAATATTTACTTTAATGCAAGTGCAGGTACCACATATACCTTGAAATTGTCCGCTTCAAGGTGTACGTACTTAGATATAGATGCCAAATATTTTGCTACTGCACCACAGGTATTTGACACGAATCTGGAGACCGGAGGTATCAGGATAAAGTCTACGAACGATTATGATGCTCCTTCTTCTGCTCCAAGGTACACCAGGTATTATTACGGGCCGCTCAATGATAAGGATCATTCATCCGGAGATAAAGGGACCGATCCTTATTTTGTCTATACCTATTCATCATCTGAAAGTTGCCAAGGCGGAGAAAACACATCTGCCTGTTCCATCATAACAAAGCAGATCATCACGTTAACGTCAAACAGCCTGCTTCCGCTTTATGATACGGATAAAAATACTTCTACATTTTACAAATATGTCACTGTAAGCTACGGAGGAGATCAGTTTGAAAGAGGGGGTGAAACAAAAGAATTCACCATTAACAGAGATTATTCCGGCTCGCATCTTTGGGGATCTAACCAGATACTTAATACCCCATATACCAACCACGGGTGGAATAATGGAAATGAAGTCACAGCACAATTGTTGGTGAAGAAAGCCGATAACAGCATAGAGCCCGTACAGCGCATCGATAAAACGTATGAAAAAGATGATGCCAGCACTTTTATATTCAAGAACTATACGCACAGGAGGAATGATCTGAATACCTGCCAGACTTCAACCACCTATAACTGTACTCAGTATGATGTTGCTAATTCCGATCATGCGTGTTACGGAAAAGCAGTAGGGACTACAATCAGCTTACCATATATTGAAAATCTGGATGTCAATGAATACCGCACAATATCATACCGCACCTACCTGAAATCCCAGAACAAAACCGACTACCAAAATGGTGTACCTGTCCTTACACAGACGGAGTACTTTTATAATAACCCGGTCAATTACCAGCTTAGCAGGCAAAAGGTTACTGCTGCGGATGGCACTATAACCGAAACCAATTACAGCTACGCCCACGAGAAAGGCAACCAGCTGATGATTGACAGGAACGTGATTGGTATACCGCTGGAAACAGTCACTACCCAAACTGTGGGGAATGCTACTAAAACCCTTGCCAGGTCAGAAACCCTCTATCCTACATCGCTGCCTACGTCCCAATCCGGAAACTTAGTCGTTCCATTATCGGACAGGTCATACGACAAGCTCGGAACAAGCAACTACACCGATATAACGTACGATAAATATGATGCTAAAGGGAACATCCTTCAGTACACTACCAATGATGGCACGCCGGTAAGCTTTATTTACGGATATAGCAACAATGAGGTTATTGCTAAAGTAGAGGGGATAAAATACGATGACCTGGTGGCAGCGCTTTCTCCTGATTCCATAGTCTCTGCTTCCAATGATGATGCATCAGACCCAACCAAAGAAAATCTTTTACTTGATGCTTTGAGTAATTTTAGAAAAGATGATACACTGAAAGGAAAACTGGTTACTACCTATACCCACGACCCTTTGATCGGGGTAACATCTGTTACTCCGCCATCCGGCATCAGGGAAGTCTATCAGTACGATGATTTTGGCAGGCTGAAAGAGGTAAAAGTCCGGGAAAAAGATACAACCGGAAACTATGTGCTGCGCACTATTAAAAACTACAATTACAACTATAAACCATAAGGGAAGCATACGATGAGAAAACATATTATCACAACAGTTTTATCTGTATTCAGCTTTTTTTGGGCGGGTGCTGCCTTTGCGCAGACTTCTGCCGAGAACTATGTGCAGTCGAAAACCTGTCTGAACGCAGATTGTTCGAAGATATCCGAGACGATCACTTACTTTGATGGCCTGGGCAGGCCAAAGCAAATCGTTAGTGTCAAAATTACCCCAACCGGAAAAGATCTGGTGACTCCTATTACCTACGATGGATTCGGAAGGCAGGTCAAAGATATTCTTCCTGTTCCGGTAACGACCCAAAATTCAAACATACACAGCAGTATTACAAGCGAAAATGCTGCTAATACTTACTACGGTGTTTCCAATGCGTTTGCGGAAAAGGAGATTGAAAACTCACCGCTGGATAGGGTTAAGCAGGTTGCTGCTCCCGGTGAACCGTGGAAGCTTCAGTCCGGCCATACCAGGAAATACCAGTATGAAGCCAACGCAGCCAATGAAGTAAGGAAATTTGTTACATCTACGTCTGTTAATACCGTAAATGGTGTTTCCAATACCGTATCTGCGCTGTCCATTTCTTCTGACAATAGTGGCTATTATCCTGCGGCGGTACTTTATAAAAATACGGAAACGGATGAAGACGGCAATCCTGTGGTGACCTTCAGGAACGGAAACGACCAGACGCTTTTAATCCGCAGGAACGATGGCAGCCAGAATATCGATACGTACTATGTGTACAATGAATATGACCAGCTTGCGTTCATTATTCCCCCAAAAGCAGTAGAACAGATCTCGCAGAATGGAAACAGCATCGCATCTTCCGTTTTAGATGAGCTGTGCTACCAGTACCGTTATGATGGCAAAGACAGGGAGGTGGAAAAGCATATTCCGGGTAAAGACTGGGAATATACCGTTTATGACAAACAGGACAGGGTGGTTCTTACACAAGACGGGGTGCTAAGAGGGACTGCCAATAACTTTGGCTCTAAAGGTTGGATCTTCACAAAGTACGATGAATTCGGGAGAGTGGTGTATACAGGATTCTTCTCCAATACGGCTAGTAGACAGGCAATGCAGAATGCCTTGAACAGTATGGCCGCCAATCCATACAATAATGAAAAGAGAAGCAGCAGTTCGTTTACGCTCCAGGGCCAGCAGGTGTTTTATGACAAGCAGGCTTTTCCTACAGGAAGTATGACCTTGCTTACGGTTAATTATTATGATACGTACCCAGCGGAGATAAATGCTATCCCTGCACAGGTTCTTGGAGAGTATACCCTTCAGCAATCATTAACTACCAGTGAAGATCCGTCTACCAAAAGCCTTTTGACGGCATCATTTGTCAAAAACATAGAAGATGACAACTGGACCAGAACCTATCACTTTTATGATACCCGGGGAAGAATTATCCGGACAAAAACTGACAACCATTTTGGTGGCCATACCAATTACGAGTATAAGCTCAATTTTTCCGGACAGCCCTTAGAAAAATATACCTATCACCAAAAATCGGCATCAGATCCCGAAGTTCTGGTCAAAGAACGGTTTATTTATGATGATCAGGAAAGATTGGTGCAGCAATATCACCAGTTCGGGAACAACCCGGAGGAATTGCTGGCTGAAAATACGTATAACGACCTCGGACAGTTGGTTAATAAGAAGACAGGAAACCAGACTGGCACTTCGCTTCAGTCAGTAGACTATACTTACAATATCAGAGGCTGGCTTTCTTCCATGAATAATCCTAATTCCGCGGCTGGGAACGGGAAGTTATTCGGCTATGAGCTGAAGTTTGAGAAGCCTTCGGGCAACAGCCCGGCTGATCCGAGATTTAACGGCAATATTTCTGAATTTGACTGGAAGACGACCAACGATAATATACTGAAGAGATACGCCTACGAATATGACAGGCTGGACCGGATGAAAAACGCCTTTTACCTGGAACCTGAGGCAACCACTCCGGTAAACAATGCTTTTTCTGAATTCGTAACCTATGATACGGGCGGAAATATCCAGACCCTCAAAAGATACCGGAAATTTAATACCACCCCTATCCTCGTTGATGACCTGAATTACCAAAGCTATCTGGGTAACCAGCTTCATATCGTGACCGATGCCAGCGGAAATGGTTCCGGCTATCCTTTGGGCGGCAATAACATGGAGTACGATCCCAATGGCAATATGACCAGCCATCCGGATAAAGGCATCGAAAACATAAGCTATAATTTCTTAAATTTACCCAGGAAGGTAACTTTTCAGGAAAGCGTTCCTAATTTTAAGCCAACCCTTAGTTTTCTGTATCGGGCGGATGGCGTTAAGGTAAGAAAATCATTCATCTATTATGAGCCGAGCGCCGCAAGCCGTCGAACGGAAAATACCGATTACCTGGACGGCTTCCAGTATGTAGATGATGTATTACAGTTCTTCCCGACCAGTGAAGGGTATTACGATGTAGCGAACAGCCGATATGTCTACAATTACCTGGACCAGGTGGGCAATGTAAGGGTAGCGTATTACAGGGATGCCTACAACTCGGTCATAGCTGACCGGGAAACGAATTATTACCCTTTTGGACTGGAGTATCCTTTTAGCTGGGTGTGGACGCAGCAGTATAATTACCGATACGGTTTCCAGGGACAAGAAAAGCAGATTGAAACCGGATGGAGCTCTTTTAAATGGCGAAACAGCATCCCGGAACTGGGCAGGTTCTTTAATATAGATCCACTTTCTGAAGATTACCATGATTGGTCTGTTTATGCGTTCAGCGGTAACAGAGTGGTCGATTCAAGGGAACTAGAAGGGCTAGAGCCTAAAAAAGTAACAGAAGTTAGTCTTCCTGATGATCCTACAGAATTTGCTGAAATGATTGGCGGTGGGATTAATAGTTTAAGGTCTTCAGTTTCCAATTTATCTGCAAGAGCATATAATGTCCTTATTAGTGATAGGGTTAGAAATAAATATGAAGTTGATGAAAGCGGATATCTAAATCTTGTCACTGGCGTTCCAAAGGAAACAAAAAAAGAAAAAATTGTAAATACAATCGGCGATTTAGCGACTATCGGCCTTGCAGCGATTGGTGGTCCGGAAGGTATGTTGACAGCGCAAGGAACGAAACCAACATTTCTTAGAGCATTTGAATCAGTACGAGCTTATCAAAAAAATGAAGCAAGAGCCGCTAGATTGAATAAAGTGGATCGATCAGGAATGGATTTCACCAAAGCGGGGAAACAAGTTGTTATAAAAAGAAATGAAATCAAATATGGAAAGGTTAAATGTGAGAGATGTGGAGTTGCAACTACACCTGCAAAGCAGTCGAAGAAGGGCATAGTTCCTAAGAAAACAGAAACACAAGTTGATCATATTAAAAGAAGAAGAGAAGGTGGACGTGGCAATCCTGATAATGGGCAGGTATATTGTAGAAAATGTAATTTAGAAAAACATTAAGTAAAATAAATATGGATAGTAAAATCGTTTTAACGTATTACGATGTTGAAGATAATATAGCAGAAGAATTAGTGAATGCAGATCAAATTGATGAACTGAAATTTCAAGTAAAGAATGTACCATTCTTTGCGCCAAACATATCTTATGATGATATAATAGCAGTGGAAAATGATGAGGGGATATTATACTTTGAAGAATTGTTAGAACCATCTGAGCATAGCACAGTTCAAATTGTATTTTTTAATCTGGTAGAAATTCCTAATGTCATCAAAGGAATTGAAGAACTAGAATGTAATTGGGAAGGATTTTCTGAGCAAACAATAATAGCCATAGATATTCCGCCATCTATAGATTATAAAATGGTTAAACACTATTTAGATACCAAAGCTAATGAGGGCGTTCTTGATTATAAAGAGGCTTGTCTGTCCGATACTCATAAAAGTAATTTAAGTTAAATAATATAAACTTAAATGAGTAACCTTCTGCTGTTAAAGAAGCGGCTGAGTGATTAGCCGCGTTATTCTCAAATAAATGAAAATGGGTATGAAGTAGTTAGAGTTCTTTTAAATGGCGAAACAGCATCCCGGAACTGGGCAGGTTCTTTAATATAGACCCGTTAAGTGAAAAGTACGCTTACCAATCCCATTATAACTTCTCTGAAAATGCAGTAGTAGCCCACAGGGAACTTGAAGGTCTTGAGAAGCAATATGTTTTGTATACGCCATTTGGTGTTATTACCTATACATCAGCAGCGGCCGGAAGCCGAAGCCAGGCAGGAATTTATGAAACGGCCAAAAGCAATGCAATCAGCAACTATAATGGGTTAGTAAGAATTGCGGGCAATAATTACAATATCATTAAAGGCAGTATTGTAGCGGGAGTAGCGCTAACTGAAAGAGTGTTAAACAGTGAAGGTGAGAGCAAAAAAGAAAACGGAAATAGTGACAGTAAGAAAGTTAGAAATCCAAATGGCGCAAAGGGAAAGCCAGATCATCAAGCCAAAGTAAAAGAACTTGAAGAAAAGGCTAGAGCAGAACATCCCGATAAGGATGTTGTCACTGAAAAAAAGATTAAAAAAGAGGGTTCAAATAGACGTCCAGATGTTCAAGTAGTTAACCGCGAAACCAAAGAGACAGAGCAAATCTATGAGGCAGAAAGAAAGCCTAACAGTGCCAGAAATAAAAAACGTGAAGCGGAATATAAAAGATTAAACATTCCTAACGAAACTCATCCTGTAGGAGGAAACTAAAAATAATATTATGAATTATAAAAAATTTAAATCCAATCAAGGTTGGCTATCATTTGAATATCCTTCTAGCATGATCCAAATTGAAGAAGATGAAGGTACCTATTTATTTTATACTGAAGATACAGGAAGTTTTAGAATTACTCCGCTATTATTGGAAGGCAAAGGAAATTTTGATACTGATCAGTTTTTACGTAATCGTCAGCGAGAGTATGGAGGAGAAATTAAATTAAATAGTGCTCAAAATGAATATTTATATTACAAATCGCTTGATGAAGATGACGATCTGATCATCTATAATTGGATTTTTGCCAAAAATGATAAAATCATCTATTGTAGCTACACTATTGACGTTGACACGGAAGAACAGGAAAAAATTATTATTGAAAAACGCGAAGTGCTGACAATTATAGAGAATCTGAATTTTGTATAACGAAAGCTAGAATTAAAGGATAAAAAATTTAAAAATATCAGGAAAGAGATATATAATATTAGAACTACTGTAATCCCTTTAAATGTACAACCTGTAACAGAATCCATAATCAATTAAATATGGAAAACGAAATTAAAAGTATAAAAGTAGCCTTTGTACAAAAAGTAGGAGACGATCAATACGAAACAGAAACAATGTGGTGTGACATTGTAGATAATAATAACTATAAGATTGCTAATATCCCGGCTATCGTCAAAAATGTTTCATTGGGAGATATAATCGAGGTCGAGTATGATATTGATGAAGAACGTTATTATTTTGAAAACCTTGTTTTGGCATCTGGTAATTCTACTGTACATATATTCGTATATAGAGATGAAGATGTAGACCCAGTAAAAATATGGTTAGAAGATAATAAATGTGAATCAGAAGTATTGCGACAACGCAATATTGTTGCAGTAAATATTCCAAAACAGATTAATTATTCTCCTATTAAAAAATACCTAGATCAGGGAGAGGAAAAAGAAATTTGGACTTATGAGGAATCTTGCTTGGAACATGACTATTAATTCTGAATAATTGCACTGCAGCTGACCGGGAAACGAATTATTACCCTTTTGGACTGGAATATCCATTCAGTTGGGTGTGGACGCAGCAGTATAATTACCGATACGGTTTCCAGGGACAGGAAAACAGATTGAGACCGGGTGGAGTTCTTTTAAATGGCGAAACAGCATCCCGGAACTGGGTAGGTTCTTTAATGTGGATCCCCTTTCAGAGGATTACCATGATTGGTCCGTTTATGCTTTCAGTGGCAATAGAGTAGTCGATTCTCGTGAACTTGAAGGCTTAGAACCTAAAAAAGTAACGGAAGTTAGTCTTCCTGATGATCCTACGGAATTTGCTGAAATGATTGGCGGCGGGATCAATAGTTTAAGGTCTTCAGTTTCCAATTTATCTGCAAGGGCCTATAATGTCCTTATTAGTGATAGGGTTAGAAATAAATATGAAGTTGATCAAAATGGATATTTAAATCTTGTTACTGGTGTTCCAAGGGAAACCCGTAGAGAAAAAATCGTTAATACAATTGGCGATTTAGCAACGATTGGCCTAGCAGCTGTTGGAGGGCCAGAAGGGATGTTAACAGCGCAAGGTGGCAAAGCTTCGATTTTGAGAACAGTAGAAGAAGCTAAAACTTTGGCTAAAACTGGTAGGTCCGGCAAGCAAGCGAGACTAAGAGAACTTGGAAGTGACATGAAAGTCAGCCGCTTCAATAGAGGATGGATTAAGAATGAAATTAGGCATATAAAAACCGGTAATAGAAAAACAATTCGTAATCCTAGAAATTCCCGAAACTCGAGGACAAGAGGTACGGAATTGGCTCATCCACGAGGAAAAAGAGCTAAAGATGGTAATAGCTACAAAGATGCTAAACTTCAAGATGCAGATTTACATAAATTAGAACATAAATATGGCGGATATTAATAAAAAAATTGGGAACATTCTAAGAATGTCTGAAAATGAGAGATATGACTACTTTATTAGAAAAGTAGCTGATTTTGAAGTGCTGTGGGGATTAGATGATAATGGCTGGGCTTTACTAGGGGATAATGAGGGCAGGCAGGTTTTACCACTATGGCCAGAAAAAGAGTTTGCGGAATTATGTGCTATAGATCAATGGGAAGGTTTTAAACCTAAAGAAATCTCCTTAAATGATTTTTTCGAAAAATGGATTCCTGGAATGACAAACGATAATACTCTAGTAAATATTTTTTTAACTCCTGAAGAGAAAGGTTCAGTGATATCACCTAAAGATTTAGGCGTTGATTTACAAAACGAAGCAGAGCAATATGAATAGTTAAACTTTGATATTGGAGGAACAATGTTCCAAGGGTAAAATATTTTTCATTATGTAGATTAGCTATTAATCAACCTCATGGCACTCCTGAGGGAAGAGCGCATATGCTATTAACTAACGAAGTTTTTTAATGAGTTTCAACCGATAAGTCTATAATTTTTACGGTCATTTAAGCAACATAATGATAGCCTATTACAAGAATGGTTTTAATGCATCAGTTCTTGACCGTGTTACCGATTATTATCCTTTTGGGTTGGAATATCCTGAGAGCGGAGTATGGCCACAGCAGTATTTATACCATTATGGTTTCCAGGGCCAGGAAAAGCAGATTGAAACCGGATGGAGCGCTTTTAAATGGCGAAACAGCATCCCGGAACTGGGCAGGTTCTTTAGTGTAGATCCATTAAGTGAAAAGTAAGCTTATCAATCTCACTACAATTTTTGTGAAAATCGCATTGTTGATGGCAGAGAGAAAAGTACCTAATTGTATATAAGAAAATATTATGACGGAAATAGATTTAACAGGAATTCAAAAAATTGTTGAAACAGCAACAAAGTTCTTGGAAGAGTTAAAGGAGTTTGCTCCATTTGGATTAATTTTCAAAAATGGAGAGTGGATTGACTTGGCAACTTATGACGATTCGATGGATTCTGATAAGATGAAAAGTTTTTTGATTGAAACAATTGTCAAAGATTTTGAACACGAAACAACCAAATTTGGTGCAGTATGTGTAAACGCAACTATAAAGAACGTTGGTGATGTAATTATAATTTATAATACTTCTAACGGAAAAGATTGGTACGAATTAGTTTATAAATATGAAATAAGAGGGAATAGTGTTGATATCATAATGAAAAATGTCAAATACTAATATGTGATTTGATCAATTTCGTTTAATTGAAGTTTTCAATGCTAGTCACCAACATTTAAATTCTAGTAGGCAATGTAAGGGTAGCCTATTACAGGGATGCCTACAACTCGGTAATAGCTGACCGGGAAACGAATTATTACCCTTTTGGACTGGAATATCCTTTCAGCTGGGTATGGTCGCAGCAGTATAATTACCGATACGGTTTCCAGGGACAGGAAAAGCAGATTGAGACCGGATGGAGTTCTTTTAAATGGCGAAACAGCATTCCGGAACTGGGCAGGTTCTTTAATGTAGATCCACTTTCTGAAGATTACCATGATTGGTCTGTTTATGCGTTCAGCGGTAACAGAGTGGTGGATTCTCGTGAACTTGAAGGCCTAGAGCCTAAAAAAGTAACAGAAGTTAGTCTTCCTGATGACCCGATGGAGTTCGGTGAAATGATTGGTGGTGGGATTAATAGTGTGAGATCGTCCGTATCAAATTTAAGTGCGAGGGCTTATAATGTCCTATTTAGTGATAGGATTAGAAATAAATATGAAGTCGATCAAAACGGATATTTAAATCTTGTTACTGGCGTTCCAAGGGAAACCCGACGCGAAAAAATTGTCAATACGATTGGTGATTTAGCAACAATTGGTATGGCAGCTGCTGGAGGACCAGAAGGAATGCTAACGGCTCAAGGTGGCAAAGCATCAATTTTAAGAACATTTGAAGAAGTTAAAACAACCTTAAAGGCTACAAATGGAAATTCTAAATCTAGTACCAAGGCTCAACACCTTTACGAAATATTTAGAAAATCAAATGGAGATGTCATAAAAACTGGTGTTAGCGGAGGGAAAATTTCGAAATCCGGAAAGTCGTATCGAGCTACAAGTCAGGTTAATAGAATTAATAAAAAAGCAGGAAAAAAAATAGTTGATTCCAGAGTTATAAAGAAAGAGCCTGCCGGACCAAATGCGAGAAAAAATATCCTTGAAGCTGAAGTAGCGAACGCGGAAAAAAACAGAGCAACATTAGACCCAAATTATCATAAAAGACCATAATATGAATTTAAGATATATAGCTATAGGATTAGATTATAATACATATATTGAAAGAGATAACAAATTGCGATATCAATTTCAACTCAACACGAGATTTATATCAAATTATTTATCAAAGGAGGTAAGAAAAATCAAATTTCAAACAGATGGAACTTTCAACATGATTACAATCGCACTAACGGAAGATAAATTAAAGGAAACTGACATTGTGCCAATAGATGTTTTACAAACTTATCTTCCATTTGATCGTAATAAATACGAAAAAATTCGAGGTACCGATGATTGTCAATATTATATAGAACTATTTCAAAAAGGATTCGTAAAGGCTTCTAAATTCAAAAAATTACCTTTAGAAAGCTTATTAGAAATTTTAAGAAATTTTGAAGATGGTGGTTGTAAGAATGAGTGGCTACACAAAACGAAAAAGTTTAAAGAACAGAATCTTGAAATTAAGCTAGTTTGTGATTTTAATACAAACTTCTTTCAACTAACTGCAATCATCAATCAACTATCTGATAAAAAGGAAATCTTTAATAAAGCAATTATCAAAACAGAGCCTGATGAAGTTCTATTTGATAAAATGTTCAAAGATATAAAGATTGCAAACGGAGATATAATTATTACTGATAAGTCTGATAGTCCCCGAATAAAAATCAGTATTGATGATCTTTATTCAAACAATTGCAAAGCTGAGATCATTGGAAATAAGGAGATAAAGAGGATACTTTCTTATAAGTTATCCTGAGAGTGATTTAAAGAAGGTACCTATAGAATATCTAAAAGTGGAGGATACCTAAGTAGCTTTAGTTTTCAGAGTGATACCACGACTTTTAGCGGGGTAGAGTTCTTTCCAATGGCGAAACAGCATTCCGGAACTGGGCAGGTTTTTTAACATAGACCCGTTAAGCGAGCAGTATGCTTATCAATCCCATTATAATTTCTCTGAGAATGCGGTTGTAGCCCACAGGGAACTTGAAGGTCTTGAAAAGCAATATGTTTTGTATACGCCATTTGGTGTTATAACATACACATCAGCAGCGGCCGGAAGCCGAAGCCAGGCAGGAATTTATGAAACGGCCAAAAGCAATGCGATCAGCAACTATAATGGGTTAGTAAGAATTGCGGGCAATAATTACAATATTATTAAAGGGAGTATTGTAGCGGGAGTAGCGCTAACTGAAAGAGTGTTAAACAGTGAAGGTGAGAGCAAAAAAGAAAACGGAAATAGTGACAGTAAGATAGTTAGAAATCCAAATGGCGCAAAGGGAAAGCCAGATCATCAAGCCAAAGTAAAAGAACTTGAAGAAAAGGCTAGAGCAGAACATCCCGATAAGGATGTTGTCACTGAAAAAAAGATTAAAAAAGAGGGTTCAAATAGACGTCCAGATGTTCAAGTAGTTAACCGCGAAACCCAAGAGACAGAGCAAATCTATGAGGCAGAAAGAAAGCCTAACAGTGCCAGAAATAAAAAACGTGAAGCGGAATATAAAAGATTAAACATTCCTAACGAAACTCATCCTGTAGGAGGAAACTAAAAATAATATTATGAATTATAAAAAATTTAAATCCAATCAAGGTTGGCTATCATTTGAATATCCTTCTAGCATGATCCAAATTGAAGAAGATGAAGGTACCTACTTATTTTATACTGAAGATACAGGAAGTTTTAGAATTACTCCGCTATTATTGGAAGGCAAAGGAAATTTTGATGCTGATCAGTTTTTACGTAATCGTCAGCGAGAGTATGGAGGAGAAATTAAATTAAATAGTGCTCAAAATGAATATTTATATTACAAATCGCTTGATGAAGATGACGATCTGATCATCTATAATTGGATTTTTGCCAAAAATGATAAAATCATCTATTGTAGCTACACTATTGACGTTGACACGGAAGAACAGGAAAAAATTATTATTGAAAAACGCGAAGTGCTGACAATTATAGAGAATCTGAATTTTGTATAACGAAAGCTAGAATTAAAGGATAAAAAATTTAAAAATATCAGGAAAGAGATATATAATATTAGAACTATTGTAATCCCTTTAAATGTACAACCTGTTACAGAATCCATAATCAATTAAATATGGAAAACGAAATTAAAAGTATAAAAGTAGCCTTTGTACAAAAAGTAGGAGACGATCAATACGAAACAGAAACAATGTGGTGTGACATTGTAGATAATAATAACTATAAGATTGCTAATATCCCGGCTATCGTCAAAAATGTTTCATTGGGAGATATAATCGAGGTCGAGTATGATATTGATGAAGAACGTTATTATTTTGAAAACCTTGTTTTGGCATCTGGTAATTCTACTGTACACATATTGGTATATAGAGATGAAGATGTAGACCCAGTAAAAATATGGTTAGAAGATAATAAATGTGAATCAAAAATATTGCGACAACGCAATATTGTTGCAGTAAATATTCCAAAACAGATTAATTATTCTCCTATTAAAAAATACCTAGATCAGGGAGAGGAAAAAGAAATTTGGACTTATGAGGAATCTTGCTTAGAACATGACTATTAGTTCTGAATAATTGCACTGTCACACAATATTTTTCGTATTTCCAAAGATAGTTGATAAATAATGGAATTAATAAAACACATAGAGAAATACTTAGGTGTAATCACTAAAGGAGAATCAATAAGCCATGAGAAAGACCAAAAATTTCTATTTGCAAAGTTTAGAGATCTACCTATTGAGAATGTTACAACATATACATCTTTAGGGTTAAGCAATCATGTACTTGCCATTAAAGATGATAAAAATGTAAGAATCGAAATCCTATTTAGTATTTATACTGAGCAGGAAAGTGAGCGAGTAACTGACCTTTTATTTTATGTAGCGAATAAAATAATCGATAAACATAAGTTTCCTTTACGTGGTCAGATTATTGATATACCGGAAAGTATTCTAGAAGATAGCTCTCTAACGTCATTATATGTTAGCATACCCGTGTTTTTTGACGAAAATTTTGCTGTGCTAAAAGGTACAAATCCAGATACTGTTTTTGCTTGGCTGTTTCCAATTTATAAAGAGGAAAAGGATTTTATAGTAAAACATGGATGGTCTAAGTTTGAAGATATCTTAGAGAATGGAGAATGCGACTTCTGGGACCTAAATAGAGAGAATATAGATTTGTAGTAATAGTATCTCTAAAAGATTAACTGGATGGTAGCTTTTAGTCTGTTGATGATAATTTTAAGTGTGTTCCTACAAGGGAAAGTTACTACGATGTAGCGAACAGCCGCTATGTCTATAATTACCTGGACCAGGTAGGCAATGTAAGGGTAGCGTATTACAGGGATGCCTACAACTCGGTAATAGCTGACCGGGAAACAAATTATTACCCTTTTGGACTGGAATATCCTTTCAGCTGGGTATGGACGCAGCAGTATAATTACCGTTATGGTTTCCAGGGACAGGAAAAGCAGATTGAGACCGGATGGAGCTCTTTTAAATGGCGAAACAGCATTCCGGAACTGGGCAGGTTCTTTAATGTAGACCCGTTAAGTGAAAAGTACGCTTATCAATCTCATTACAATTTTTCTGAGAATAGAGTTGTTGATGGTAGAGAAATAGAAGGTCTTGAATGGGCATCTACAAAGGACGAGAATGGAAAAACAACTACTCGACAACTTACAGTGTCGATAAACAATAAGAGTACTAAACTTAATGATAAGCAATTTAACAAGCTAGTTGAATCTATTAAAAAGGATTTTTCGTGTTCTCGTAGATCAATGCCTCAAATGGCAATCCCTTTAGTATTTTAGCAAGGCAATTCAGTACACTTTCGTTGGTGCATTTTACCGGTCTAATGCGGTAATCTTTAAGCGACTCTCTTGAGTAGGCAAATTGTTTAAATTTGTTTTCTTCCAAAAAGCGCTCTATAGCTTCGCTTGCAGGAATGGAGCCTGCTTGATAAGTGACCCTCATCGCTGAGGTCTTTTGTTGCTGTCCGTTCAGGGTGGTTAATCCCAATAGAAAGAAAACGGCAGTGGTGCAAAGATTTTTCATACTTTTGCAGTGTATTTAAGATTGATAATTCAGTTAGACGTCTTATTTATTTCTAAGTACTTCGACCGGTGGGTGCAACCATCGGTCTTTTTGTACTAATGGTGGCTATCTGTCGGGTATCATGGCAGGGGTGATCAGGCACCACAGCTTATTTCTCCAGTTCAAATGTTGTATCATTCTTCTTCTTAAATGTTAGGTTCAGTTGCAAGGCAAGGGTTTGTACCAGTAATCCGGCCGCAGCATCCGGCAGGGTGACCGATATTTTTTTCTCGTCTAGTTCAGCAGGATATGTTATATGGATGCCATAGCCCTGTTCTATTGCATGAACAGCATCTTTTAAGCTGCATTCCTTAAATGTAAAACTTGCTGTTGTTGCCTTTGGCTGTACACTTTTATTATCTGATATGGTGATCACAGAAGCGACATGGAGATTACCAAAATTGGTAAATTGCTCTTTTGGCTTAAGTTTTACAACTTCCTCCGTACGATCTTTCCGGTATACCAGTACTTTACCTTCATAAAGGTGGACCTTATATGTGGCACCGTTTTGTACGACCTTAAATATGGCTCCCAACACTTTTGTATCATAGCTTGCACCATGAACTATAAAGGGATGTTCTTTGGATTTTGTTACTCTAAAAACTGCGTCACCTTTCAAAGTCACCTCCCTCGTATCAGCCGGAAACGATTTTTGAACGGTGAGTTGGGCGCCTGCGGATAGCGTTACTTTTGAGCCGTCTTTCAGGGTGATTTCTGTGGGATTGCCGTTAGCCATATAAACGTCTGGCATAACAAAGCTTCGGTAGCCGATCGCACAGCAAAATATTAATAGAAGTCCAATTGCTCCATAAGCAATATTTCGACGTCTGCGTTTTCTGCGTATTCTGTCAAATACTTTTGTCCATACTTCTTCATTTTTTTCTTCGTGCGTTAACGGTAGATGGTCATGATCTGTCATAATTTCTCTTTTAGTTTTTTTTGGCTTGATTACGCTGCGCTTTGAAAAGTCATAACATTTGTTGGCCGAATGCCATAACGTGAAGGCTACTCACAAAGCCACAGTTGTAACTGTTCTCTATATAGTAATATGCAGAGTTTAGAAAATTGAACACGGTTCTTTAAAACTTTAACTATTTTTAAGAATATTTAACTCTTTTTAAGATGAAAAGCTAATCGTTTTTATGAAGATCACGTAAGAATTGCATAGCGTGATCCAGATGGTGTTGTACAATTCTCCTTGTAAGTTTTAACTGCAAAGCGATTTTGTGCTGCGAGAATCCCTGTAGTTTATTCATTTTAAAAATCGTCTGGCGAATAGGAGGGGTGATTATTGCTATGCTTGTGTCCAAAACAGTCAATAACTGTTCTTTATAGTCGGCAGAGTCACTATCATCCCATAGATCATCCGATAAATCACCAAAGTCATGATCGTTATGAAGCACATTTCTGTTTTTCCTGAAAAATTCAGCGATCTTCTGATGGCAGGTATTAAATACGATACTTTCCCAGCGGTCAGATTTCATTTCGGAACGATGGTTCCAAAGGTGCACAAGAACATCCTGCAACACGTCTTTTGCATTTTCACGATCTTTAATTCTAGAGGTGATTCTTGAAAATAATTGAGTGTTGTAGGTATCAAGAAGCGTTTTAAACTGATACTCCTCGCTGGTAATATGGCGGCGGGAAAAGCCCACTTTGTTAATTTTAGATGTAACAAAATTTAGTTTATTTTTAAATACAACAATGTTTCATTGATGAAAATTTAGTTCCTCACCTTAAAATTTTGCAACTTGATAAAAGCTAAATTTCATCTTCTGTCAAAATTATATCAGCTTGCTGAACGAATAGTCTATTTTAAGATTTACCTTTCAACTCCTCCCGCATCTTCTTCATATCCTCTTTTAAAGACAAAAACATATCCTTAACCACGTTATTGGTAAGATCAATTAGTTCGTATTCATCGGTCAACGCCTTTACAAATTTCCATACTTCCAAAATTTCACTAAATAAAATGTCGTAGGTTTCATAAAATGTATTCTTAGAGCGGACTGTAATGGAATCAGGATTGATTTTTTCAAGAGATTTATAAACGAGACCACCTTGTGTAACAATAAGGTATGTTTTATCTACCTTTAGTTCGGATAGCTCCTCTACAAATTCACCAATAATATAGGTACCATCTTTAAATGGCGGCATAGAATCACCTTCTGCAGGAAAGGCTCTGTATTTTCCATTTCTTAGAAACGGTAGTGACATATATTGAAGACTCTCAATATATTCCGGATCAGCATAACCATTAATATACCCCATTGAAGCTTTGTAAGGTGAGGACTACCGTTTCAGAATGGCTATGAAACAAAAAGGTGGGATACAAGCCAGGGCAGAGGCAGAAGATCAGCAGGCACATAGTGCAACCTTCATGGCCGTTATAAAAACAGTAACTCCTGTCGAAGAATTATATACCTTAGCGACTGGAAGAGATTTAGATGGAAACGCTGCAAGCAGAAAAGATGCAGCAATTTTACTGGGACTAAATTTAGTTCCTGAAGTCAAAGCAGAAGTTAAAGCAGCCAGTACTGTAGTGAAGGCAGAAGCGAAGGCGGAGGCTAAAGCATCAGCTAAAGCTGAGGCTAAGGCTTCTACTAAAAAGCCCTATACTAAGCATAGGCCATCTTATTCTAAGGACCAAGTTGAAGAAGTGTGGCAAAATGCTAAACAATTGGATGGGAAGGTTTATGACCCTAATACAGGAGAAGAGTTAACATGGGATAAGGCAAAAAAAACCAGACAATGGGATATGGGCCATAAGCCTGGTAAAGAATATAGAAAATTACATAAAGATTATATGGAGGGAAAAATTTCTAAAGAAGAGTTTTTAAAAGAATATAAGAAGCCTTCAAATTATCAACCTGAATCAAAATCAGCAAATAGAAGTGGAAAATATGAACAAAAATAGTATAAAGGAAGCCTTTCAGCATGTGAGATATGGAGAAATTGACGAAATAAAGTCAAATGTTAATAAAAATAATGTTAATGACTTTATAAATGAATATAATGAAAATCTGCTTCAAGAAGCGATTTCCAGCAATTCAGAAAGTATTTTTGATTATTTGCTGAATTGTGGTATTGATGTAAATCATCAGGATAAGAATGGTAAAACTGCTTTACACTTTAGTGTTGCGCACGGCAACTATCTATTTACAAAAAAATTGCTGGATTTTAAGCCAACGCAAATTGATTTGAAAGATAACTATGGAAATAATGCAATGTGGGTTGCTACTTTTAATGCAAGAGGTAAATATGATTTTGTTGAATTATTAAAAAAGTATGGAGCTGACTCAAATTCTAAAAACAACAGTCATAGATCTGCGATTGATTTCGCTAATCAAATTGGAGATAATGAATTAATTAAAATTTTAACGTGATTCGATTTAATAGTTGTTTTATTATACAAAATTAAACAGATTTCAAAAGAAAGGATACACATTAACATCTGTCGAATTGATATTTGTATTAATTCTTATTACTATAAGTAGCTTTGGAAAGGCACATCCAAAAGAACTACTGTCATGTTCTGCATTTAGGAGAGGGACCTTCCACATAATAAATAAGAGCATCAACAAGAAGTTTGTAATTGAAAGAAAGAATGACTTTCAAATCGAAAGCACATATGATTTGGTTACAAACCAAAAGATAAAAGCTGATAGAATTTATAAGATATCATGGAAGAATGATTGTGAATATGTATTGAAACTGGACACCTCAAAAAGCAAATATGACGAAACCGATCTGTATATTAACGCAAATGGAGGATTAAATTGTAAGATAGTCAGTATTAAAAACAAATGCTGTACTATTGAAACAAAGTTCGCAGAAAACACAACAGTTTCTCAATTATGTAAGATTCGGTGAATAGCTGGTAGTAAAATTAGTTTTGAATGAGTACAGATGTTGTAAACCAAAGCGGCAAATTCATCTGCCGCTTTGGTTTTAAGAGATATCAAAAACAGTTTGAAACTGAGTGGAGTTACTTCAAATAGAGAAACAGCATTCCGGATCGTACTAATTTTGATATCGAATTTGGTTTAAAGATTGATGATGGCGACGATTTTTTCTATCCTGACTTTTCAACACCTGAAGGAGTAATAATTCAATTGGAGAAGGCTTACAATGCTAAGTCACTTGAAGGTGTTTTATAATGTAAAGACTTCATAATGGATGCTGAAAACGTCTTGAACTATCCTGAACGTCTTAGCAATATCATTTTGAACCTCTCACAAACTAATTTTATATCTAATTGGCTCAATTTTGCTCTATAATCTTTAAATATAAAAAATATGAGCAAGAGAATTTTAATTACAGGAGCTGCAAGCGGTTTTGGAAAAATCGTCGCTTTTGATTTAGCAAAAAAAGGCCACAAAGTAATTGCAACGGCACAAGTTTATCCGCAAATGAGCGACTTGATAAGAGAAGCCAAAGAGCAAGGCATAGAAATGTCTGTGGATAAACTGGATGTAACCAATGCTACAGACATCGCCTACATTACTGAAAAATATGACATCGATATTCTAATCAGCAACGCTGGAATTATGGAAGGTGGCCCAATTGCGGAACAACCCATAGATTTAATCCGTTCGATGTTTGATGTCAATGTTTTTGGTGGATTGCAACTGGCTCAAGGTTTCATTAAGAAATTTATTGACGAAAAAAGGCCGGGTAAAATTGTTTTCACGACATCAATGGGCGAATTATGGACGGTTCCTTATGTGGCTGCCTATTGCGCGTCCAAACACGCAATGGGTTCAATCGCTGAAGGTTTGAAAACCGAATTAGCACCATTTAATATCAAAATTGCCACTTGTAACCCAGGTGTTTTTGGAACTGGTTTTAACGATCGTGGTGTGGATACCATTTCTCGCTGGTACAATCCTGAAACCAATTTCACCCCTCTGTCTGCGTTCGACGGTACTGCTGAAGCGCTGGCTAATCAGCTAGACCCACAATCTATGGCTGATTGTATAGTTGATGTGGTTTTGGACGAAAACTCTAACTTTAGAAATGTACATCCAAAAGAAACCGAAGATTTTGTAAAACAATTGCAGGCAGATGCTTGGACAGCAAAAAGCTAAATAAAATTTCTAAAAGTGCAGTCCAACAAACTGTACTTTCTTTTTTCATTAATAAAATCAAAAAAATGAACATAAGCTATAAAGAAGCGACAAAGGCATTGAATGCTTCCATAGAAAAAGCAAAAGCACTAAATATTCCCGTAAGTATTGCAGTGGTAGATACTGGCGGACATTTGGTCGCATTTGCAAGATTAGACAGTGTTTTTGGTGTGATAGAATTTGCCGTAAAAAAAGCCAAGACTGCTGTAATGTTTGGCGTAGATAGTGACATTATGGGAACAATCGTTTCTGGAGCAGACATTCACGGCTATGGAATGTTGAATTCAAACGACGGACTATTAACTATTGCAGGTGGTGTGGTTATTAAAAACAAAGAGGGCAACATCCTCGGCGCCATTGCTTCTTCGGGTGGTTCACCAGAACAGGATAAAGAAATTGCGAGTGCAGGAATGGTTGCGCTCAATTAAAAATGTAAGATATTTGTAGTATGGATGCAAAGCGTGAAATCATTTTTGATAAATTGGTCTATTCCTGTCTTTTTGAGAAGGACAGAGGGAATGAAGAATTTATTCCCGAGCATTTTTTAGGATTTCAATTATCGGGTGAAACACAGGCTTTTCACGCTGATGGGAATACGGTAATTTCTGAAAACACAATCATATTGGTTCGGAAAAATCAATTAATAAGAACGATAAAATATCCTGCAAAATCTGGGAAATACCAATTTTTATCAATTACATTAGATAAGGAAACATTGCAACAATATGCCTTGGAAAACAAAATTGTGGTTGACAAAAAATATGCAGGTAAGCAAAAATTATTTTTTGAACCTGATGATTTTCTGCAAAATTATTTCATTTCATTAGCGCCATATATCAATAAGAAAAAAGAAGCAACGCCACGATTAGCAGATTTAAAAATCAGGGAAGCCATAGAATTATTACTTCAATGCAATCCTGATTTTAAACAAATTCTATTCGATTTTTCTGAGCCTTACAAAATGGATTTGGAAGAGTTTATGAACCAAAATTATATGTTCAATGTATCAGTCGCATCTTTCGCAAAACTAACAGGGAGAAGTCTTTCAGGCTTTAAACGAGATTTTGCCAAAATATTTGGGACAACACCCAAAAAATGGCTGTTGGCAAAACGTTTAGACGAAGCGCATTATTTAATCAAGCATAAAAAACAAAAGCCGACTGATTTTTATTTGGACTTAGGCTTTGAAAACCTCGCTCATTTTTATGTTTCATTCAGAGAAAAATTTGGTATAACTACTTCGCAAATTTAAAATAATGGAACTTTTACAGCAATTTCATATTTGGACAAAAGGAGAAATAATGCAAGGACGATTGATGCTGGCATTTTCTATCCTTTTGCTGCCAATCATCTTATTAGTCATCAAAAGCACTCATTCTTTGCAAAGAGGAATAACAATACCATTTGTTCTTTTATTCGTTGTACAGTTTAGCTATGGAAGCTATTTGTTAATTTCAAGAACCAAACAGCAACAACAAAGTGAAAGTAGATTCCAACAAAACCAGCAACAAGCAATTACTAATGAGCTATCCAAAGCAGAAAATGACAGTAAAACTTATACATTATTAAAATATGCTTGGGGAATATTTACTGTTATTTCTTTAATAGGATATCTTTCGATTTCTAGCGAATATTGCAAAGGTCTGGCTCTAGGTTGAATAAGCCAATACTTAATCTGTTTTAAAGTTATTTAATTTGATTATAACTGTCAGATTAAGTATTGACTAATTCAGTTTAGCGATGGTTTTGGCAAAGAAATGGTCGCTGCTGATGACGTTTTTAATAATATACTTACAGGTGTATGAAAATTTTTGGAAACTTTTAAAATTAATCCATCTAGTAAAGTTCTAAAATCTGTTAGTTTTTCAATTTTTGACTCAGCAATTTTATATTTTTCATTTGATCTTATTCTAGAATTATCTGATTTTGAAATAAAATCTTCAATTTCCATAAAATAATCAATAATTATTAACTGAAATTTTTCTTTAGAATTTTTCATCGTTTTGTGAGACTATAACTTATTTCAATATGGACTAAAACATAATATGATTTTACTAAACATCCGAAAAGTAGCCCAAACAATTTAGCTTTCCGGAAATTCCAGTTCAAAACCAACCCCTCTGATGGATATAATTTTAATACTTTCGTCGTGGCGAAAATATTTTCTAACTTTGCTGATATAAACATCAAGACTTCTTCCGGTAAAATAGTCATTGGTCTTCCATATTTTGTCCAGGATTTCGTCTCGTTTTATCGTTTGACGATTATAATTTAAAAACAAGATTATTAAATCTTTTTCACGCATGGTAATGCGAACATTTTCTTTGTGATGGGACAATGATAATTTTTCAGCATTCAAAATATATTCTCCAATCTTTATTTCACCTTTCGTATTTTTTACAATTGATCTTTTAAGAATGTTTTTAATTCTAAGGATTAATTCTTCAGGATCACAGGGTTTGGAGATATAATCATCGGCTCCAATTTTAAGACCTGTAATTCTGTCGATCTGCTGATTTTTTGCTGTCAAAAAAAGAATAGGAAAATCAGGATGTCTTTCTAAAATTATTTTAGCAAGAGAAAAGCCATCTATATTAGGAAGCATGATATCAAGAATCCCTATATCGAATGATAGTAGATTGATGCCTTTTCGCAAAACATCCTTAGGATCTTGAACCCAATATATTTCAAAGCCACTTAATTCAAGATATTTTTTTAAGATCAGACCAAAGTCATGATCGTCTTCTACCAAAAGGATCTTAGTCTTCATAAGGCAATGTGATTGTAAAAGTTGTTCCAATATTTTTCTCGCTGTTTAGATCTATTTTTCCGTCATATTTCTCAACGATATTTTTAACCAAAAAAAGTCCTAGTCCCAATCCTTTTGTATTATGAATATTATCGGACTGAATCCTGTAGAATTTTTCAAAAACATATTTTTGCTCAGATTTTGAAATCCCATTTCCATTGTCCGATATTTTAATTTGTAAACGATTGTAGACTGAATCAACATCAATGTCAACTTTTTGAGCTCCATATTTTACACTGTTATCGCAAAGATTCTTGATGATGGTCTCCATATCTGTTTTGTTGAAAGGCAGACTGTCGAATGTGTTATTCCTAAAGCAAAATTCAGTGTCTGAATGTAAAAACTTCAGATCTTCAAAGAAGTCGCTCCAATCTCTGTTGAATGTTTTTTGTATTTCAGAGGCATTCTTTTCATCACTACTAAGCTGGATCATTAGATTTTCCAAACGATTGATCTGTCTTTGTACCAAAGGGAGATCATTTCTGTCCCAGTCTATATCCAAAGCTTTTGCAGCAATTTTCAAAGTTGCAATCGGTGTTTTGAACTCGTGGGCGATATTGTCCACTACGGTGTGAAGGACTTCAACCTTTTTTTGCTGAATCATTAAATTCCGTATGGTCAAAACGAAGATCCATAATACGGCTGTTAAGATTAATATACAGCAAAGAATTAATGCCCATAGGTCTCTGAACACAATTGACTCAATATTCTTTATTTCATAATAATTTGCGATCGTTGTCCTGTATGTATTTTTATTTTCAGTATCGTTTTCTATGGCTGAAGTATCCCACACGCCTTCTTCGGTCTTGCCGGGTTTTACTACTTTTCGATTTGTTTCAAAGAGCGTAACAGGCTCATCAAAAAGGTATTTGCCAGTAGGAAGGTATTTGGTGCTCAGTAGATCATATCTGTTGGCTACCTCGTATTTTGAATTGCTGAAGATGCTGTCAACCTTATTACTGTAGGAGGTTGTTGATTTCGTATTCAAATGGCCAACATCCTTAATAAACTGACTCTTTGAAATTTTTCCTTCTCGAAATTTTACGAACAGATCATGAAGCTTGTGATTGCGAAGTCCATATTCATTTTTAGAATCGTCACGGTAGATATCCAATTTTTCTGTAACAGAGCTATAGATCTGGCTTTCTTTTATTTTATAGGTTTTATATAAAAAGTAGACCTGTATAATCGCTAAAATAAAGAAAAGCAAAGCAAAAATACCAATCAACTTTCTATTATTGTTAATCATAGGTCAAATATAAAATTTTCTGTAATGCTAAATCGGCATTAACCGCTTCTTAACCTTCTTTTAACCTAAATTCTTGCTTTCAAAGTTCAATTTTGCGGTACTAAAATCAAACTTTAAACGAGATCAAATGAAAAACATTCTTTTAACATTATGTTTACCTATTATTACTTTTGCGCAGCAACATAAAATAGAAGGCAAGGTGACTAATGAGGAAAATCAATCAATTCCTCAGGCCACGATAGAAATTTATAACACCAATAATGTACTGATAAAAACATTATTAAGTAATGAGCAAGGTGTTTTTACGATAGAAGAGATTACCGGTAATCAGGTAAAACTGATCGTTAACGACTTAGAATATAATGGTTTTGAAAGGCAGATCGATTTGCTACAACCTAACCAGGTCATCAATATCAAGCTCAAAAAATCGGCCGTTTCTGAAATTGCCGAAGTTGCAATCGTCAAGAAAAAACCGGTCATTAAAAGGAAAATTGACCGTTTGGAATTCAACGTACAAGATAGTAATATTTCCAATCTCAGTGCATGGGCAATCCTGAAAAAGACACCAGGCGTTGTTTTCTCAAACAATGAGTTCAAGATAAAAGGAAGTTCTGACATCCTTATTACCATCAATGATAAAAAAGTAATGGTAACAGGAGATGAGCTGAAAACACTTTTGGAAAACACGCAAGGAAGTGACGTTAGATCTGTAGAGGTCATCACCAATCCGCCTGCGAAATATGAAGCCTCCGGAAGTGCAGTGCTTAATTTTGTGATGAAAGAAAATAAACTCGAAGGTTATCGTGGATACATTTCCGGAAAGTATGAGCAATCCATATATCCAAAGGGAACAGGAACCATCGCCCAATATTATCAGAAAAAAAGAATATCGGCTATGGCAAGCTATACGCGCGGATCAGGCACCTATTATCGTGCACAGAATACTCATATTTATTATCCCGAAGATCAAACCACGTGGAAAGGGGTTTTTAATAGAAAGGATATTGATGATCAACAAAATTCACTCAATACCTCCATAAAATACCAGGCTGATGAGAATACCTCCATTGCCTTGGAATACCGTGGTTTTTATGATCCCAAATCTTACGGAATTTATGATGTTCCCACAAACATCCACAATGCCCAAAATATGTTGGAGTCCTATTATAGAACGATCAATGATCATCATAGCAGAACGGCAAAAAACAATGTTAGTTTACAGGCCGATCATCAATTTGGGAAAAGTAAATTATCTTTTATCACCTACTATATTTCGAATACCAGTAAAAATTATCAAAATATTTTCACGGCACTTAATTTTGCCAATCAGTTGCCGTCTTCTCAGACTTTTATCAATGACAGTGGTCAGGATGTCAGATTGTTCTCACAACAGACAGATTATAACTGGAAGAATGAAAAATGGGAAGTGGATGCCGGTGGAAAATACAGCGTAGTAAAAACAAACAGTATCTTGAATTTTTCCGATGACGACAAAGGCATTTTAGCTTACAAACCAGAAAAAAGCAACGTTTTCGATTATCGGGAATCTAATTTGTCGGCCTATGCATCATTGTCTTTAAATTTGGATAAATGGATTTTCAAAGGCGGTTTACGAGCAGAAAATACGGATTTAAGAGGAACAGTTAGTGAACCTTATGAAAACAACAGCAACCAATATTTAAAGTTGTTTCCTACTGCCTATATTCAGTATACTACAGAAAGCAAACATCAGTTTGGTTTAACCTATGGCAAAAGGATCTCACGACCTAATTATTCATGGTTAAATCCTGCCAGATCCTACTTCAATCTCTTTTCTTATTTTCAGGGAGATCCCAACTTAAAGGCTACAATTAGGCACAATGTCAATTTCACATACGATTATAAAGGCTGGAGCTTCGAAGCGTTTTATCGTAAGAAAACCGATCCTTCGATGGAGCTTAATTTCCAGATTCCGGAGACGAAAATGCTGGTGTATCGTTACACCAATATTAAAAAATCCAGTGCTTACGGCTCAAGCATTGCCAAGGACTTTGAAATAAAACCGTGGTGGACGTTAAGTACATCAGCAGACCTGTACCACGATGAAAACTACTTTTATGGTTTTGATCAGCAATTGTACAAAAAACAGATCTGGGTCTTTAACTCAAGCATGTCAACAAATTTTACGTTAGACAAAGCTTTAGACTGGACATTGGAGTTTGGAAACCAGTACTCCTCACCTGGAATACAGGGGACTTTTGAATACTCAGGGGTTTGGACTGCTTATCTTGTAATGAGCAGAAAATTCTTCAATAAAAAACTGGAGGCAACTCTCTTTTTTGATGATATCTTTAAAACTTCAAAGCAAAAAATTTCGACTAAATATTCTGATCAGAACAGTTCCTTTAGTGATTATCAAGACACACAGCTATTCTCTTTAACCTTAAAATACAACTTCGGAAATCAATCTGTTAAAACTGCAAAATCAATTAAGAAATCTGATGAACAGAGCCGATTATAAAATTATATAGGTAATTAAACTCTAATATTATTAAGTATATAAGACACATCAATGTTCATTAGATTAAATTTATAAAATTGCGAGTAAATATTAACCGATTGGAAAGATTATTATTCTACAAAAAAGTGATATTAAAGGGGCATTAAACTTGAAAAATTATCAAGCGTCAATCATTATCCAACTTTTTTAGATACTGATAATAGTTTTCAAAAAAGGGATAATGTTATCAAAGTCTCTTTTGTTAATTTAATAATAAGCAATAATAATCAATACGCCGCTATTGAAGTTATTAAATCTTTAGGTCATGGTGCAAAGCTTGAACTTTATTATTTTAAGCAAGTAGATGGAAAGTGGGTTTTTGATAGTAAAGAAGTCCTGGCATTAGGATAAAATCGGAAATAATTTTTAGAAAACAGGTTGCCTCATTTGAGACAGCCTGTTTTCTAAAATCATAGATCTATAACCATCAGGTTCAATAGCTTGAAAATAAACCTGAAAAAATTTAATATTAATTTTTTTTAAGATTAATAATTTTAATAGATTAAAAAATAGGATACAGACTTTACAATTGTATATCTTTGTGGGTAGATATGATACAAAGGATATGGTGAATAATCAATTTATTCTCAATAAATTCGGCTTTATGGGTGCGGAATTTTTAAAAGAGATAGAACAGCATGCTGTGATCGTTACTATTAAATCGAAAACAGAAATCGTAAGGGAGGGGCAAAAGAACAAATTTATACCTTTTCTCATCAAAGGCTCAGTGAGGGTTTTTACACTTAACGACGGCAGGGAACTAGTTTATTATTACATCAGGAACAGTGACAGCTGCCTGATGACTTTCACATCCATTTTTAAAGACTACGTCAGCCGTGTGTATGCCGTAGCCGAAGAAGACTCTGAAATCATGCTCATCCCCGTCTCCGTTATCCATGAATGGCTGATCCGGTTTCCTGAAATTAACCGCGTGTTCTACCAGGAGTATGACAAAAGGTTTTCCGACGTGATGAATATGGTCAATGATGCCGTATTCCACAGGCTCGATAAAAGAGTACTCAATTATATCCGCCAACAGATTTCGCTCACCGGAAACAATCCTGTAAAACTCACTCACCGGGAAATTGCCAGTAATCTGGGGACTTCAAGGGAAGTGGTGAGCAGGGTGCTGAAGAAAATTGAAAATGAAGGCGAGATCATTCAGACCAAATCAGGCATTAAGGTATTGATGAATGACGGAATAAGCATGATTCAATAAAATATTACTATTAATAGCGTTTATTGATAAAAACTATTCGCCCGGTGACTTTTATCACACAATTCTGAACCTTTATCTCTCTAAGTTTGTTGTACAAAATTTATCTGATTTGTATGACAAAAACTCTCTTATTTTTGTCGATGTTTGCTTCAACGCTTGCCTTCTCACAGGAGGATCTACTGAAGGACATTGACACCGCTGCTACCCGTCAGGATACATCACAGCCCGCATTTAAAGGGTTGCAGATCGTTACGGGGCAATCTACAAAACTTACGGCTAAAAATGAATGGTACATTGTGGTAGCCCACCGCTTCGGGGACCTCAGTACCGGTTTTAAAAACTTTTTCGGCCTTGATGACGCTTCCACGAAATTAGGCGCTATTTATGGAATTACGGACCGTATATCAGTCAGCCTCTCCAGGGAAACCAATATGAAAACGTTTGAAGGCACGGTAAAATACCAGCTGGCCAAACAAAACGAGCACTTTCCGGTAGATGTTGTAGGATACAACGTATGGGCAGTAAATACCGATCTGGATAAAGACAGGTATCCTTACCTCCGCTTCAGCGACCGGTCTTCATACTTAACCCAGGCTCTCATCTCCAGAAGGTTCAGTGATAAGTTCTCTCTGCAGCTCAGCCCTTCCTACATTCATAAAAATCTGTATGATCCTTCGATTGAAAACAATAACCAGTTCCTTACAGGTCTTGGCGGACGGTACAAGATTTCCAAAAGGGTTTCTATCAATGCGGAATACTTTGTGAATTTTGATTCCCACAGCTATTACAAAAATCCGTTATCGCTGGGAATGGATATTGAAACCGGAGGACACGTATTCCAGCTGCTGCTGACCAATTCTCAGCTCAATTCGGATATAGGATACCTGTCCAATGCCACCGGGAGTTGGGGGAAAGGACACATTTTTTTCGGGTTTAACCTTTACAGAGTTTTTTAGCATGAAAAAGTTTTTATACATACTGCCGGTCTTGGCTTTCCTGGTTTCATGTGAAAGCAGGACTTATGAAGAGATTTCAGACAATACGCCTATAACTGCTGTGATCCGATATAATTCTGATATCAAGCCGATTATGGAAAGCAACTGCATATCCTGCCATTCTGCGGCAAGCTCAATTCCGCTGGCTAGCTATGCACAGGCAAAAAACAATATTGAAGGAATACTGAACCGCATTCAGAGGCCAGCCGGTGATCCGCTGAAAATGCCTCAGGGCGGCTCTCTATCTGCCACACAGATCAACATATTCATCAAATGGAAGGCGGACGGCCTTTTAGAAAACTAAACAGAATAAAATATGAAAAAATTAATTGTAATAAGCTGTACAATACTGTTTTCAGGCATTTTATCAGCGCAGAAATACAGTTCCAAATCAGGAAAGGTGACTTTTGAAGCCTCAGTGCCTATGTTTGAAGACATCTTTGCACAGGATGACACCAATGTGGTGATTCTGAATGCGGATACCGGGGATATTGCTTCCGTATCGATGGTGAAAAACTTTCATTTTAAAACGAAACTGATGGAGGAACATTTCAATGAAAACTATGCTGAAACCGGAAAGTATCCTAAATCCATTTTTACCGGAAAGATCCTGAATTTTGATAAGTCCAAGCTGACTGCTTCACCTCAGAAATACACGGTTCAGGGTAAGATGAATTTTCATGGTGTTGAACGGCCCGTAACTTCTACGGCTACTTTATATGCCAAAGATGGTAAGATTTTCATGCAGGGAGGATTCGTGGCCAGGCCTGCAGATTATAACGTAACCATTCCTAAGATGGTCACCAAGAAGATTGCTGAAAATGTGAATGTACAGTATAACTATAAACTGGTAAAACAATGAAAAAAACACTAGCGGCGTTTTTTATTTTTATTACGCTTACTTTTTTGTCTGCCCAGGAAAAATCAATTTATGATTTAGCCAGGAGTGGCACCGTGGCGGAGGTAAAAACACTGATGAAAAAAAATCCTGACATCATCAATCAGGCTAATGAAAACGGCTTTTCGCCATTGATCCTGGCATGCTACAGAGGCAATGTTGATGTGGCTAAGTTTTTGATAGACAACGTTAAAGACGTTAATTACAAAAGCAAAGAGGGGACAGCTTTATCAGGACTGTCGGTAAAATATAACAAAGAACTCGTACAGTATCTCCTCAATAAAAATGCGGACCCTAATATTGCAGATGCCACAGGGGCTACCCCTTTATTCTGGGCGGTAAAATTTGGCAATAAAGAACTGGTGGAGCAGCTGCTTCAGCATAAGGCGGATAAAACCATCAAGGATGAGATGGGAATGACACCTTTTGAATACGCACTCCAGACCAACAACCAAGAAATTATTAATCTTCTAAAAAATTAAAGTATGAAAAAACTTTTACTGGCTTTATCAATTGCCGCAGCTTCATCGTTAAGTGCGCAATTTTTCTCTACCGGAACCGTAAACTTAGGATCTTCCGGTATGACGGTGAAGATGGTTACTTCTTCCAGCAATGTTACCTTAACCCTTACCGGAACTTCTACCGGATATCTGGGATTAGGTTTCGGCGGTACAGGGACAAGCGGAGGAATGGCTTCCGGAGTTGACGGATTTATCTACAATTCAAATTCAACCACAAACACCAACCTGGATTATACTTTCGGAGGTATAGGGGTAACACCCAGCGCTGATGCATCCCAGGACTGGACCATTACATCGAATACCGTCTCCGGAGGAGTAAGGACGATTGTAGCCACAAGGTCACTGGCCGGAGGAACGGGTGATACGGCTTTCACCAATTCTAACAGTTCTATTAACATCTTCTATGCGGTAGGACCCAGCTTAACTTTACAGAATAATCAGCATTCCAATAGAGGATATGCTGTTTTAACGAGAAGTTCTGCCCTTGGAACGAGTGATATTACGGTTGAAAATAAAGGAATTGTCTTATATCCGAATCCTGCCAGAGAAACGGTAAGCTTCAAAAATGCAGACAAGATAAAATCTTTAGACATTTATGAAACGACAGGAAAAAAGGTAAAATCTGTCGAACTCAACTCAAAGGATCTGGATGTTTCAGATTTAACGTCAGGAACATATTACCTGGAGCTTCGTTTGAAAGACGGAACTACAGCCTATGAAAAATTGATTAAGGAATAATTCAGGGACGGTCTTTTCAGGCGGCCTGCTGATATTGAAAGCTGATTCAGATCTGAATCAGCTTTTTTTTATGTACACTGATAAGCAGGCATTTAATATTTTTTTAATCCTGAGTATTTTTTGTTTGTTCCGTACAGGTAGTACCTTTGCATAAATTTTTATTATGAAGAAAGGAATGCTGTTTTTACTGCTGATGCTGTCCGTAACGGTATGGGCACAGAAAGGAGAGGTCGACACGGCCCAGATAGTGGTTGCAGGCAGATACAATACTGCTGAGGCTGAGGCAAAACCCTATGTAATTATGATTTCCGCAGACGGGTTCCGATATGATTATGCCAGGAAATACCATGCAGAAAACCTGCTGAAGCTTTCCTCGCAGGGGGTTAAGGCAAAAGCAATGATCCCGGCATATCCAAGCATTACATTTCCCAATCACTGGAGCCTTATAACCGGGCTTTATCCTGCTCATCACGGATTGATCGATAATTATTTCTACGATTACCGCAGGAAGGAACCCTACGCAAAAAGCAACAGAAAAAATGCTGAAGACGGCAGCTGGTACGGAGGTACCCCTTTATGGGGACTGGCTGAAAAGCAGGGTGTGCTGTCAGCTTCCATGATGTGGGTAGGTTCGGCAAGTGATGCAGGGGGAACCAGGCCAACATATTACTATCCATACCATGAAAAGTTCAGTCCACAGGAAAAAGTAGACAAGGTCATCAACTGGTTGAAAATGCCTGCTGACCGGAGACCGCATTTTATTTCGCTGTATTTTCCTGAAGTGGATGCTGCCGGTCACCATTACGGACCGGAGGCCAAGCAGACGGAAGAGGCGGTTCACCTGGTTGATCAGGCAGTGGGAAGCCTGGTGGAAAAAGTACGGGAGACCGGATTAAAGAATGTCAATTTTATCTTTGTTTCAGATCATGGAATGATTGGAGTCAATACAGAACATCCGCTGGAAATTCCGGCGATGCTGATGGATAAGAACAGGTTCGATTATTACAACTCCGAGGTCCTGCTGAGCGTTCATGTAAAAAATCCTGCTGAGGTACCATCTGTTTACAAGGCATTGAAAGCTGCCAAAACAGCTGATTATGAAGTTTATCTGGATAAAAAACTTCCGCGGTATCTCCACTTTGCTGAAAGAGATGACCGTTATCACCGGATCGGGCAGATCCTGCTTCTTCCGAAAGCCCCTGAGATTTTCCTGGAAAAAGGCAAGAAAACAACGGTGGGAAAACATGGATACGACCCCAGGACAACTCCTGAAATGAAAGCGACATTCTTTGCATGGGGACCTGAGTTTAGAACCGGAATGACTGTAAATGAATTCGGTAATGTGAATGTCTATCCGCTCGTAGCGGAACTTTTAAAACTGAAAATTACCCAGCCGGTTGACGGTACTATTAAAGTTTTACGGAAAACACTGCAATAAGCCTGGTGTCATTTTTCAATTGGTGATACGATTGATTGGTATCCTGAAATCAGTGTTCTATTAAAGTGTTTCGGCGCGCCACAGGCGCGCCGGAACACTTTAATTATTTATTTAAATCTCGCTGCAAATTCCTCTGCAAAATCTTCCAGCCTGATTCCGCCTTGTACCGGCAATCCATACTGGATAAAATCTTTCTGTACGACACCGTTTCTTATTCCTCTTCCCATTTCTTCATACAGTTTTGCCATTTCCTCGGGAAGTCCGGCCTGAAGCATGCCTTCAAAAGCCTCTTGGTCCGTGAACTCGATCCATGGCAGTGATGGATTGCTGATGGCTGAACCCAGTACCGTGGCAAAGTCTCCGGCTTCACGGTAATCACTTACAGCATACCGGATTGTTTTATCCGGTGAAGTCCTTACCAGTTCCTCAGCCGCAGCTTTGGCGATATCAGCTGGATGTACCAAAGGGATTTTAACGCCAGCAGGATAATTACCTCCTATGATCCCGGCATTTTTAATCAGGGGAATATCATTGAACAAATTAATGTAAAAGTAACCGGCCCTTAGAAAAGCAGCCGATGCATTCAGCTCCCGGTAGATATTTTCGATATGGTGAAGGCCTGCAATAGGCCCGTTTTCCACCGGTGAGTCTGCACCTACACTACTGAGCATCACGATACGCGGAACATGAGCTGCTGAAATAGCTTCCGCATAGCTCTTTCCTGTGTCAATTGTATTTTTAATGATGTTTTGATTGCCCAGCATAGGTGGCGTCATCAGGAAGGCAGAATCTGCTCCTCTAAACGTTTCTGTAAGAAAGGATACATCTGAGATAGATCCGATGGCAGCCGTGGCTCCTAAACGTTCTATTTCATTTTTTCTGCTTTCCTGACTGCTGATCACGGTAATTTCATGACCTTCGGATACGAGTTGTTGTACTAATGGCCTGGCTACATTACCTAAAGAACCTGTAATAATAATTTTCATAATAAATAAGGTTTGTTTCTGAAAACAAAGGTATATTTGTACTTACTTTTTTACAAGTACTTACCCTAAAGTATGTATTATATGACTGCTATTAAAGAAAATTCTACCATTCAGGAGAACAGGAAAGATATGCTTGACCAATGCCCGGTGATGTATGTCATGGAAAAGATATCAGGATTCTGGAAGCCGATTATTTTATTTCAGCTTTCAACAGGGGAAAAGAGGTACAGTGAACTTAAGAAGGCCATTCCTAAAGTCACTGAGAAAATGCTGATCCAGCATCTGAAGCAGCTGGAGGCTGATGGGCTGATTATCAGGACCGCAAGGCCGGTGGTACCGCCCCATGTTACCTATGAGCTGAGTGAAGCCGGCAAAAAGCTGTCTCCGGTTATCGATGCGATGGTAGACTGGGCGTATGAGGATATGAAAACTATTCAGTAAATAAAAATGCCCTTCAGGTGAAGGGCATTCTGTATTAATTTTGCAGGGACTGCATGTCAATCACAAAACGGTATTTGACATCGCTTTTCAGCATTCTTTCGTAAGCGGTATTGATATCCTGCATTTTAATGACTTCAATGTCAGAAACAATATTGTGTTCTCCGCAGAAGTCCAGTAATTCCTGGGTTTCAGCAATTCCGCCGATCAGGGATCCTGCAATGGAACGGCGCTGAAAAATCATCGGTACGGAACTTGGCTTAACCTCTTCAAATTGTCCCACGAAGCCCACCAGAACCAAAGTGCCGTTCAGGGTCAGGGTTTGCATATAAGGATTAACATCGTGCTCATAAGGAACCGTATCAATGATCAGATCAAATTTTCCGGCTACAGATTTCATTTCTTCATCATCAGTAGAAATCACGATATGATCTGCACCAAGCCTTTTTGCATCCTCAGTTTTTCCCGGTGTCCTGGAAAAAAGGGTTACCTCGGCGCCCAGTCCTTTTGCTAATTTGATTGCCATATGTCCCAGTCCGCCTAATCCTACTACTGCTACCTTGGAATCCGGCCCGGCTTTCCAGTGTCTTAATGGTGACCAGGTAGTAATTCCGGCGCAAAGTAGTGGCGCCACTGCTGCCAGGTCCAGGTTTTCAGGAACTTTCAGAACAAAGTGCTCGTCTACCACCACTTTTTGAGAATATCCTCCGAAAGTATGCCCGCCAAGATGTTTGTCTTTACCGTTATAGGTACCGGTAAAACCGTTGAGGCAGTATTGTTCCAGGTCTTGCTTACAGCTGTCACATGTCCTGCATGAATCTACCATGCATCCTACAGCTGCAAGATCGCCTACCTTAAGCTTGGATACTTCGCTTCCCACCGCTGTTATTCTTCCTACGATTTCATGACCCGGAACTACCGGATACTGGGAGCCTCCCCAGTCATTTCGTACCGTGTGGAGATCCGAATGGCATACGCCGCAGTACAGGATTTCAATCTCGATATCCTTGGCCGTAACTGTCCGTCTGTCAATATTCATTTCTTTCAGGTCTGCAGTGGTGGATTCTGCGCCATAAGCTTTTACAGTAAAAGTATTCATGCAATTTTTATATTTAGTTAATGTTGTAAATCATTCAGTAAAATCAAAAGGCTCAAATGTAAAGCAGCTGTAATTCAAAATATATACCTAACCGATTCATTAAAAGAAACTTCTGTTATTAAATCATTGTTCTTGAGTAAAATTTTAATATTTATAAATATATACAAAAATCAGCACTTTTCAGGGAAAATGGCTTATATAAATTACAGAATGATGTACCACTTTTACGGTTATTGTTCAATCTGTAAATGAAATCGTATTTTTGATCTGCAATAAAGCAAAGGATATGAGCAGTCAGAAAGTTGATGTTATTAACAGTGTTTCAGAATACAATGCACTCATGCAGCATGAAACGCGTCATCCGCTGGTCAGTATTGTGGATTTTTCAAAATGTGGTCCGGTAAATCAGTTCAGGAGGACCTATGGATTTTACACCGTTTTTCTCAAAGACGTTGTCTGTGGGGATCTTCATTACGGGAAACACAGCTATGACTATCAGGAGGGAACACTGGTATTTATAGCTCCGGGACAGATTTATGGGATAGTTAATGACGGAGCCCCGATTCAGCCGGCCGGTTATGCGCTGATCTTTCATTCCGACCTCATTAAAGGCACGCACCTGGGTAAAAATATCAGCGAATATAATTTCTTCTCCTACGATGTTCATGAGGCTTTACACCTATCGGAAAAAGAACGGCAGGTAGTGTTGGAATGCTTCAGGAATATCAGGCTGGAATTAGAACAGTCCATCGACAAGCACAGCAAGGCTTTAATAGTGAGCAATATCGAACTTTTCCTCAACTACTGCATGAGATTTTACGATCGTCAGTTTGCTACCCGAGACCATATCAACCAGGGTGTCATAGGAAAGTTTGAAGCTCTTCTGGTGGAATACCTCAAATCTGACAAACCAAAGAGCATCGGATTCCCAATGGTAAGTTATTTTGCCGGTAAGCTGCATCTGTCTGCCAACTATTTCGGCGACCTTATTAAAAAAGAACTTGGGATTTCAGCCCAGGAATACATCCATAATACGCTGATCAGCATCGCTCAGGAGCAGATGGAAGATACACAAAAGGCCATCAGTGAGATTTCCTATGATCTCGGATTCAGGTATCCGCAGCATTTTACCAGGCTGTTCAAAAGTAAAGTCGGGATTTCTCCGAGCCAGTATAAAGTTTTGCACCATTCATAATTCCTGATTTCTGTAATTATGTTATCTTTATCTGAAAGAGCATTGCAGACTACAGTGAAGAATCAGACAATACACCTTCATACATTTGATACCCCATTCGGAAAAATACAGGCCCTGAAAGAAAACGGAGTCCTTAAGGCGGCAAGCATCAGGTATGCCCGTTCAGAACGGTTTAAAATGCCTGTTCCGCTACCATATGCTGAAACCGAATCGGTTCCGGATAAAACACCGGTCTGTCCCCAAAATATCAGCCCGTTGCTGGAAAGGCTGATCGGCAGTACGGATCCGGAAAAGTTTGAGGTCAATGAATCACCCCAGTTTTTAACGGTCACCCGGCCAGAAACTTTTTCAGAAAATGAAAAGCTTCCCGTAGTTGTATGGATTCATGGCGGTTCTTATGAAATAGGCTGCGGCGACCTGCCTACTTCGGATCCTGCTGCCTGGGTGAAAGAACAGAACATCATTGTAGTTTCAGTATCTTACAGGCTGGGCTTGTTCGGCTTTCTGGGCGGTGATGAAAGGCGGCCTGCCAATTTAGGGCTGTTTGATATTATTGAGGCACTGAAGTGGATCAGAAACTATATCACCTCCTTTGGCGGTGACCGGGAAAATATTACGCTTTTCGGGCAGTCTTCCGGAGGGGATGCAGTAGCTCACCTGATGATTTCGGAAGGCATTGAAAACCTTTTCAGAAGGGTGATTATCCACAGTGCACCTTTAGGGTTCAGGCATAAAAGGCAGAAGATGTCTGCCGAGTTTTTAAGAAATACCGCATTGATGCAGGATGAAAAGGAGGTGTTGAAAATGACGGAGCAATACACCAAATTTTTGCCTTCTACCTTACGCTACGGACTTAAATCAGCCATGCCGTTCTGCCTGCAATACGGATACGCTCCTTTATGCAAAGAAGAGGAAAGCCTTGCATTGTGGAGGGAAAGGGCCCGCCAATACGATGTCCTTATCGGTTCTAACCATGATGAAACAGCTTTCTATGTAAAAACGGCTGAAAAAGGAATCTATACGTATCTTCCTAACAGCGTTCTTGACAGGATTGTTCGCATCACCACCGTATCCATTTACGAAAAGCCTGCACGTATATTCGCGGAAAATTATGCAGCCGGTGGCGGGAATATCTATACATTCAGGATTCATTCCAAAATTAGAAATAATGCTGTGGGAGCATCGCACTGCGTCGACCTGCCACTGATTTTTGAGAACCGTGAAGCATGGAAGCATTCCGAATTGCTAAAAAATGTTCCTTGGGAATATATCCGGAACAACGGAAGGAAGCTCCGCACTTTGTGGGCGGAGTTTGCCCGGACCGGACGTATAAGCAATGATTCTGATCTACCGGAGATCCTGGAACTGCATAAAATACAGTAAGGGAGTTTCAGCCGATTCAGAGAAGATCAACCATCTGTAAAAAATAATCACTCCGGAGAAATCCTTCATGGGTTGAACTTATTCATAGGGCAACCGGATCAGACTTCTGCGGAGTGGTTGTATAGTATATTTCTTTTATTCAGCGATCCAGACACTGACATTTCCTGCCGGAACAGGGAACGTTCCCCAACCGTTTTCGTCAATAGTCACTTTATCTTCTGTTCTTCCCAATACATCGTAAAAGGTTTGCCCGATATACCTTTCACCCATTTCCATAGGTTTTTCGTAGGCATCCTTATTGCTCAGCACGACTGCACATCCAGAATGCTCATCATCGCCTTCACGCACCCAGCCCAGGCAGTTGGCATCCTCGAAATAATCACTCTGCTCACCGTAGGCATGATCTTTCCGTACTTTAAGCATTTCCTCAATGCCGTCTACTTTATCCAGGAATATCTCCTGATCATTGCCTTCCTTATCCTTATCTACATAATGGGCACCATACAGGTCAGGATAAAAAACGCATGGATAACCGTCCTGCCTCAATAGGATAAGCGCATAAGCCAGGGGTTTAAACCAGGCTTCCACAGGAGCTTCCAGGTCCTGTAATGGCTGCGTATCATGGTTATCCACCAGCGTAACCGAGTGAAGCGGATCTTCTTTGGTTAACGTCTCATCGAAAATTCTTCTCAGGTCATATGCATTGCCTTCGTTGGAAGCATTATGGAAATTGTGATGGAGCGAGCTGTCAAAAAGGCTCATGCATCCTTCGGTTGCTGCAATGTATTTTCGGAGCAGCGGCAGGCGGCCCGGAGCCCAGTATTCACCTACGGCAAAAATATTCTTGCCGGAATTGGACCGCAGTAAAGTCAGCCATTCTTTATAAAAATCATAGGAGATGTGTTTTACGGCATCCAGGCGGACTCCGTCAAAATCAGTCTGTTCAAAATACCATTTTGCCCAATAATTGAGCTCTTCACGCACATGAGGATTTCTGTGTTCGATATCGTTGAACATAAGGTAGTCATAATTTCCTTTTTCATCACCGATCACTTCCTCCCATGTATCCCCATATTCGGATTTGATCTTATAAATATGCGTATCCATGCCCTCTGCATAGTCTACGCCGCTAAAACAGGTAAAGTTCCATTCAAAGTCAGAGTACTTTTTATTCCTTCCAGGAAATGTAAATTTTGTATAGGATTGTATTTCAAATTCATCCGAGATAATTTTATCCCGGTCGTTTTCATCTACCTTAACCACAGGAAAAGTTTCCAGCTCGTCACCGCCTCCTTTGTGGTTGAGCACTATATCCACGATTATCTGGATATTGTGTTCTTTCAGTGTTTTGATGGCAGCGAGATATTCATCCTTGGTTCCGTATTTGGTAGCGACGGTACCTTTTTGGTCAAATTCTCCCAGATCAAACAGGTCATAGCTATCATATCCGATAGAGTATCCGCCACTTGCTCCTTTATATGCCGGTGGGAACCACACGGAGGTAATTCCCAGTTCTGCTAAATGTTGTGCTTCTTCTTGCGCGTGTTTCCAGAGTTTTCCACCTTGTTCTGTATACCAGTGGAAATATTGAATCATCGTTTGGTTCATAAATTCTTGAAATTTGGTTACTACAAGATAGTGAAAAAAATTCATTAATCCCTTTCGAATTCTTTAAACGGGATTTTTAGTTGAACTGAAACCTGCTTTTTTTCTTCGGTATTCAGCTGCGATACTGAAAGGCCCAGTAACCGGACAGGTTTATCAAACGGGCGGAGTTCCCAAAGTTTTTTCCCGGTTTCAAGGTATTTTACGGGTGAATTGAAGTATTCTTCCTGGGTGATGCTACGGGTAAACAGAGAAAAATCTTTGTACTTGATCTTCAGGGTCAGAGAACGTCCGAGAATATTATTTTTCTGAAGCCTTTGATGGAGCTCCTGACTTAAGCTTTCCAGTTTATCATTGATTTGCTGGTCATCCATCAGGTCTTCGGAAAAGGTACGTTCCACAGCCACACTTTTCTGGATGCGGTGGGGCTTTACCTCGGAATTATGGACTCCGCGTACCACATGGTAATAATATGATCCTGACTTGCCGAAAAGCCGGGTAAGTTCCTCCAGTGTCTTTTTCTTCAGGTCTTTGCCTTTAAAAATACCTAAGGTAAACATTTTATTAGCGGTAACTTTTCCTACGCCGTAGAATTTCTCTACCGGAAGTTCTTCCAGGAAACTTTCTATGCGGTCCGGATGGATGGTCTTTTGCCCGTTCGGCTTGTTGATGTCTGAGGCAACCTTGGCTAAAAATTTATTTACGGATATTCCGGCGGAAGCGGTAAGTCCGGTTTCCTCGAAAATCCTGCGGCGGATGTCCCTGGCAATCTGATTGGCAGATTCTATTCCTTTTTTGTTTTCAGTAACATCCAGATACGCCTCATCCAGCGATAGCGGTTCCACCAGATCGGTATATTCATAAAATATTTCCCTGATTTTGGCTGAAATTTCCTTGTAGCGGGGAAAGCGGGGAGGAACAAAAATAAGATGCGGGCATTTTTCCTTCGCTGTTTTGCTGGGCATAGCAGAGCGGACGCCGTATTTCCTTGCTTCGTAACTGGCCGCAGCTACTACGCCACGGTGCTGGCCGCCCACGGCTATGGCTTTCCCTTTCAGTGCCGGGTTGTCATGCTGCTCTACAGATGCGTAGAACGCATCCATATCCACATGAATGATTTTGCGTATCTGAAAAGGAAGATCCATATCACAAAGATATGGATCATTTATTATTTCATAGGGCGATTGGCAAAGTATTGCCAGGCCTAAAGATGCTTCTTTTTAAGGTTTTAAGCGCATAGTGACCAATAAGGGTTCGAATCCTGCCTTCTCATATGCCTTCAGTGCAGGCTCATTTTGAGCATAGACATCCAGTCGTATTTCTGAGATATTTTTTGATTTTGCCCACGAAATTAAAGCGTCGGTAATCATTTTATTGACATCTTTTCCTCTGTATTCCGGCAGCACATACATAAATCCCAGGTAGGCATATTCCTTGAACTGATTATAATCTTTCTCAGCTTTTTTAATCAGGGCATATCCGGATCCGATCACCTGATCCTGATCTTCCACTACTATTACAGCAGCATCAGGAGACAAAATAAAGCTGCGGAGATCATAATAGTGGATCTTACCTTCTTTCAGGGTGCTGTCAAAAGGCCTTTCTGCAGTAATTATACCCTGTTCAAATTCAAGAAGAGTATCTAAATCCTTTAAGGTAGCTTCTCTGGTGATCATGAGATAATGATTAAAAGTTATCAGTCATAAATATAAGCATAATGATCTATACAATGACGGCCTGGGATATCTGTTCCTTATTTTGACAGTCTGTCAATGGTTGATTGGATTTCTGGATCTTCAGGAGATATTGCATAATATTTGGCAATACCAGATTTTTGATCAATCACCATATATCTTGGAATCCAGTTCAGGTCTACATAATTGTTGAATTCATTTTTCCATCCGGAAGCAAACCAGTAATTGGCCTTATCTTTCATGTTAAATCTTTCCAAGCTTTTATCAAAACCTTCTTTCGACCTTTCAAGTGAGAGGAATACAAAATCAACATTCGGGTTGTTCTTTTCCAGTTCTTCGGCTTTGGGCAGCGCTTTCAGGCAATCTCTGCACCATCCTGCCCAGAAATCGAGTACTACGACTTTGCCTTTATGCTGATCCAGGATCTGCTGAATGGTAATGCTTTTACCCTCTTCGTCTTCGAGTTTCTGCTGTAAAGCCTCTTTTGAAAATCCTGTTTTAAGAACTTTAGGAGCCTGTTGTGAACAGCCCAACCCGAATATACCCATCATTAATAACAGCAACAACTTTTTCATTTGAATAAAATTTTGTACAAATCTAAATAATGAATTGCAATTGAGAAGTCTTCGTGAGAAATTTAAGAGATTGAAAATTTCTATAAATGATCAGCCAAGCTTTTTCAGCAATCCTTTAACAAGAGAAATTACATCCGGCATAGCCTTGTTGGCTGCGTTGAGTACTTCTTCATGTGATACAGCATACGCGATATCCGGCCCTCCAAGATCTGTGATTACGGAAATACAGAATACTTCCATATTCATGTGCCGGGCAACGATAACCTCAGGCACAGTGCTCATTCCTACCATATCGCCTCCGATGGCTTTAATCATCCCGTATTCTGCCGGTGTTTCAAAAGTAGGACCCTGAAGGGCAACATATACCCCTTGGTGCACATGGATGTTGTTTTCACGGGCTACCTCTTCTGCAGTGGCGATCATGCTTCTGCTGTATGGTTCGCTCATATCTACAAACCTGGGACCGAAAGCGTCAATATTCTTACCGCGGAGCGGATGTTCCGGCATCATGTTGATGTGGTCTTTTACAATGGCAATATCACCTATTTGGTAATCCTTATTCACGCCGCCTGAAGCATTGGAAAGGATCAGTTTTTTAATGCCCAATACATGGAAGAGCCTGATTGGGAATACTACTGTTTCCATGGAATGCCCTTCGTAATAATGGAAACGACCGCTCATCATCAGTACTTTTTTGCCTTCCAGCAAACCGTAGATCAGCCTTCCGCTATGTCCGGCCACCGTAGTCTGGGGGAAATCCGGGATGTCCTTGTATTCAAGGATGTAGACTGGCTGTATTTCATCCTGTAATTTTCCCAATCCTGAACCCAGCACAATGGCAAAATCAGGGGTTTCCTGAATGATATTCCTGATGAATTCAGATGTTTTTTTAATTTTTTCTAACATAATCAAGGATCATTTGGTTGAACTCTTCTTTGCGGTCGATAATGACATTGATAGGCCAGTAATATACAATATCCCTGAGATAATCAAAGGTCTTCAGGCGTACATAATCTTTTTCCGTGGTCAGGATCAGCTTGTATTCACCCAGTTTCTTATATTCCGCTATGATTTTTTTGATATCGTCATCAGAAAAATTATGATGGTCCCGGAATTTCAGGTGCTTGACCCGTTGTGAAAATTTTGCTAGATGCTGCAAGAGGGGTTTTGGATTGGCAATGCCGGTAATCAAAAGGATATCGTAATAATTAAGGTTGTTATCCGGGAGCATTTTTTCTTTTCCATACACATTCTCATCATACCCGATCGAAGAAAAGAATACCTTTTGGCTGCGCTCCGGTCTGATCCTGGAGATATAATACTGTTTTGTTTCCTCAGTAAGTTCATCTGGGCATTTGCTGACCATGATGATGTCTGCCCTTCGGACACCTTTCCTGGATTCCCTGAGGTCGCCGGCAGGAAGCAGGTGGTCCCTGAAATACGGATCATTGAAATCTGTCATCAGTATGGTAAAGCCGGGCTTTATTGCCCTGTGCTGGAGGGCATCATCAAGGATAAGCACATCCAGGTCCATTTCTGAAATCACTTTCTTGGCGCCCGGAACACGGTCTTCACAAACGGCAATCACAAAACGGTTTTTAAAGCGTTCAAACAGCTGCATGGCCTCATCGCCTACCGTTTTATAGTTGCTTTCGTAGTTGGTCACGGCATATCCTTTCGACAGCCTTCCATAGCCGCGGGACAGGACCCCTGTTCGGTAATGCTTGGAAAGATACTGCGCAAGGTACATCACCATAGGTGATTTTCCGCTGCCGCCCACAGAGAGATTCCCGACATTAATGATCGGGGTTTTGAATTTCGTAGATTTAAAAAGCCCGAGGTCATACAGGGTGTTCCGGAAGCCGGTTACGACATGATAACCAAGGGAAAAAGGATACAGATACCATCTTTTCATACGCTTACAAAAATAATAATTTTTGGCAGGATTTGCTTCACTATTCCGTGTACTTTTCTGTAATAATTCATGAAATTAAAGTATTTTTGCTCACTTATTCAGATTACATTGAGGTACTTCATAGAATTTTCATACAACGGCAAAAATTATTTCGGTTACCAGATCCAGCCGGATGCCGTTTCCGTGCAGGAGGAGATGGAAAAAGCACTGTCCACAATTTTAAGGGAGGAAATTAAGACCACGGGAGCCGGGCGAACGGATACCGGTGTACATGCCAGAAAGATATTTGCCCATTTTGATACCCAAACAGAAATTGATGCAAACCTTCCGCACCGGCTGAACAGCTTTCTCCCACCCGATATAGCCGTGCACAGAATTTTTCCGGTAAAGGATGATTTCCATGCACGTTTTGATGCTACCTACCGTACCTATGAATATTATATTTCCCTGGAGAAAAATCCTTTTACCCAGGATTCTGCCTGGCAGCACTGGAAAAGGCCGCTGGACATCACTCCCATGAATGAAGCATGCAGAATCCTGTTTGAATATGAGGACTTCACCAGTTTTGCCAAGCTGAAGACGGATAATAAAACCAACATCTGTAAAATCTATAGGGCTGAATGGGAGCAGAGCGGCAGCGAGCTGAAATTTACCATATCAGCCAACCGTTTCCTGCGCAATATGGTACGGGCTATTGTAGGAACGATGGTGGAAATAGGGGCCGGAAAAATACAACCTGACGACCTGCGCAGAATCATTGAAGACAAAAACCGGAATGCCGCTGGAACTTCGGCACCCGGCCATGGCTTGTATCTGGTGGATGTCGGGTATGAATTTGATTGAAATAGAGCAACTAAATCTGTATAAAAAACTAAAAACTAATACTATGATAGGAATATTTATCCTGATTGCCGCTTACCGGTATTATGCAAGCCTTGCTGAACGATTTGGGAAAACAAAATGGCAGTATGGCCTTCTGGCCTTAGGAATTTATCTGGGAACACAGTTGGCTTTCGGATTCTGTTATGGGATGTATAAAGCTATATCTGATCCCGCATCTCTTGATGACAATAACTATATGGCATTTTCGGGAATCAACCTGGTAAGCTGGATCCTTTCTGTTATTGCGGTCTGGGGCTTCTATAAGATCCTGGAAGATCGACTCACAAAAGAAAGCCTGAAGAAGCCTTCGCTGGAGATAGAGGAAATAGGGAAGGGAGAATGATGGGATGCAGGAATGGCTTTGGGGATCTCGCTTGTTTCTACAAATGAATGGTCTTTAATGAGGTGAAATTTACAAACAGAAGGTTGCCCTTCCGGATAATCTTCAAAAGTATCTCATATAATATTTATGTTTTATTGCTTTGTGAAAATCAAATCTTTCGTTTCAGGAAGATAGATCGTGGTATCCGTTCCTGGCGGACAGTCGCTGTTGTCGATTATGGTACTGTCAGGAACGTATTCCCAGGATATCTGTGAGGAATTAATTTTCTTTAAATAAATATCTCCCCAGCCAACGCCACAGTTGGTGCCTCCATAGATAAATGCACTATTATTTAAATTATATACTGGTCGGGTTATCAAGCTATAAATTGTATGTTCATGTTGATCGGATTGAAAATTCATATTCTGTGTATCCTGCAATATTGCTCCTGAGGAATTCTTTATCTGATATCTTATTGAAAGGATATCCTGATAAAATTTTCTATTTCCCAAGTGTATGAACTTCTTAGGCTGTTTAGTTATAAATAAATTGATTTGTCTGCCTTCAAAATCAGCTTTATAATTTCCGACTAATTGGTCAAGCTCATTATTCATATCCTTTATATAGGAATAATTCGGAATCGTTGTAAAGTCTGTATTTAATGGATATACTTGCTGGGCTTTGCAAATAAACGCAGTAAATGTAATCAGAAATATTATTAAACTTTTCATTGTTGTTTTGTGAAAATTAAATCTTTTGTTTCCGGAAGATAGATGGTTGTATCCGTTCCTGGTGGACATTTGCCGTTATCGACTATAATGAAGATGGCATCTTCCTTTCACAGGCTTTTGGAATGGTATTCCTTAGAAGCCGGATCAGATTTTTAATTATTAAATGTAATAATTTTTGTCATATAAAAACATGCTTTCTACTTTTTTTCGAAAAAACGTAGAAATAGTCCCTGATTAAATATAAGCCGACTATAAAAAGATATAGTAAATAACAGTGATCATAAATTTTCATTATGAATTCATCAAGTTGTAAAGCCTGACAATTTTTAAAGTCTTATTTTTGCATAGAATTTTATGTAATTCTTTCTTCAATTCGTACAATGAAAAAACAAGATACCGGAGGAATCATCAGAAGGCTCTTCTTTATCGGAATGAAGTTCCGCTCGTGGTTCATCCTTACCCTAATTATTTCAATCATATTGTCTGTCGTTTCCACTTACCGGCCATACCTCACTATGGAAGTTGTGGACAATGACATTACCAGGCTTAAAGATAAAGGGCTGATGATGCAGCACATCTACATTTTGGTAGGACTGGTGTTTGCGGAAACGATCCTTAACTTTTTCCTGGTGTATTTTTCCAACTTCATTTCGCAGAACGTAATCCGGGATATTCGGGAAAGGCTGTACGCAAAACTGATCTATTTCAGGACTTCCTTTTTTGATAAGACCCCTATCGGACAGCTGGTAACCCGTGCCGTGGGCGATGTTGAAACCATTGCCACAGTGTATACGGACGGATTCCTGATGGTCTTCGGAGATATCCTGAGGATTGTGTTTGTGCTCGTGATGATGTTCAGCACCAACGTGCATCTGAGTTATATTACCCTGGCGATCCTGCCTCTGATGGTAGTTATTACCAGGTTTTTCCAGAAAAGGCTGAAGAAAGCTTTCGGGGATGAAAGGACATGGACGGCTACCCAAAACTCCTTCGTGCAGGAAAGGCTTGCCGGGATGCCGATCATCCAGGTATTCAACAGGCAGGAAGCTGAGTTCAAAAAATTTGATGAGATCAATATAACGCTGAAAGAAGCCTTGTTGAGGACCGTATTTATCTTTTCTCTATTCTTCCCTGTAGTAGAATTGATTTCTTCACTATTTATCGGTTTCATATTGTTTTATGGGGGATATATTACCATCAGTGCCGGGGTGGTGATTGCTTTTATCCAGTATATTTCCATGCTGATCCGCCCGTTACGTCAGATTGCCGACCGTTTCAACAATATCCAGCGCGGTATTGTAGGAGCTGAGCGGGTACTTGGACTAATGGACGAAGACAACTCGATGCCCAATAACGGGACGGTGGCTAAAGATCATTTTGACGGTAAAATAGAGTTCAGCAATGTACATTTTGCTTATGACGAAAAACAGGAAGTGCTGAAAGGGATAGACTTCAAAGTAAATCCTGGTGAAACCGTAGCGATCGTAGGGGCTACCGGTGCCGGTAAATCTACGATCATTAGCTTGATTACCAGGTTGTATGATATCAATTCGGGAAATATTCTCATTGATGATATTGATCTAAAGGATTATGAACTGTATAATCTCCGGAGCCATATCGGAGTGGTTCTGCAGGATGTTTTCCTGTTCCATGGAAGTATTTTTGAAAATCTTGCCTTCGGTGACGATACCATTACGCTTGAAAAAATCAAAGCAGGAGCCAGACAGATCGAAGTAGACCAGTTCATCGAACAGCTTCCCGGAGGTTACGATTATGTCGTGAGCGAAAGAGGGTCTTCCATCTCACTAGGCCAGCGACAGTTATTGTCATTCCTAAGAGCTTATCTTTCTGATCCTAAAATCCTTATTCTGGATGAGGCAACTTCCTCTATTGACCATGAGAGTGAAAAGCTTATTCAGCGTGCTACAGAAAAACTGACTAAAGGCAGGACGTCCATTATCATTGCGCACAGACTTTCCACCATTGAGAAAGCAGATAAGATCATTGTTATGGAGCACGGTAAAATTGTAGAGGAGGGTAAGCATCTGGAGCTCCTGGATAAAAACGGGTATTATGCCACTTTATACAAAGCCCAGCTCAGGCATGAAATAGAGGTGGAAGCAGAGCAGGACAAATTATAGTCCGTACGGGATAATCTCCAGGTCTTTTTTCCAGCTTTCACCGTACTTTTTTGTCAGGAATGCTGCAATTGCCCTATTATTTTCCTTTGCCTGTTGTGAACGCAATGGGCCAATGACGCAGTTTTCATAGACTACATCCACCTTATACTTTTCCCTGAACTGATCATGGGAATGTGACATGATGCCGAACTGAATGAAGTGAGGCATATTCTGCTGACGGGATGTGTTTTCAATAGCATGTCTTTTTTTATCTTTTATGATGATCTTCGTGTCATTCTGCTGGGCAGAAATAACGCCGGAAATCAATAATAAAATCAGTACTGCTGTCCGCTTTGTTTTCATAGCATATATTTATTTCTATGATGGATAATCGATGCTCAGGTTAAATCTTATGACAGTGAAAAATGCGGTTGCCCATCTATAGCCGATTGAACATTTTTAACCTTTAGGTAATTCAGAATGATCGGATACCGTTTTTAAAATGTTTTTGCTCTATGTACGGTTGATTATATTATTGATAATCAAAAAATCACTACATTTATTTAATATTTGTGATTTTCTTATTTATAAAGCAATAAACCTAACTAAAACCACATCGATGAATAACATACATGACGAGTTTCAGGATTTTAAAGACGAACTGAAAAAACTGAATATTGAAGTACAGAAAATAACAAAAGTGGGCAACGGAAGCATGGATTTTTATGAGGTTTTCTATAAGTCCCCGCGCTATAAAGAAGTAAAAAGCGTATATGTACAGCGCCATAGAATAGACAATATCCTGGAAAAATTCAGGCTGGCTTACCGGTAACATCGTTTCGGCGCAGGGAACCTGCGCCGAAACTCATTTATATCCTATTGACTGAATTCTAAAACCTATAACCCAGTGAAAGCCCGCTCCTGAACCCGATCCATGGACCATCTACAATAACTCTTGCTCCGCGTTCATTTGTTTCTACAGAGTAGTTGACATAAGGAATATCCAGGTCTTCAATCTCGCGTTTAAGCTGCGCCTGCATTTCAGGAGTGAGGATATAATCGCTGGTCATCGTAAAATCCCCCTTTCCTGCACCGTAATGGGCGCCTGCTATCCACAGATCCAGGACCAGATTTTGCCTCCTGGTCAGCAGGAATTGTACGCCGACCATTACTCCGCCGCTGTTTCCGTTTACACTTCCGAATCCTTTAAGCGGTATCCGGTAAGAAATGCCGTTTGGCCCGTTATAGTCGTAATAAAAATCAAATGTATTGGAGGTTACTTTTGAATACCGGTAATAAGGAGCTGCATAAAAACCTTTGCCGTAGCCGTGGCCGAGATAAAAACGCGGTTCTATGGTGAAATTGAATGCCTTTATGTCAAGGTTCTGGAACCTTTTCTCATCCTCATCATTCAGGAAAGAATTGATGAAGGGTACTTTTCCTTCAGGTACCGCCCCGAATCCCATATTGACGGAAAACCATCGTGTAAATGCCCTTTCATAGGTCAGATTGATGTTCCGGAAGACATAACCTGTTACATTCGTTTTAATGATATTCATCTTTTCTGAAGCATCCGTGCCGGTTTCCTGTGCCGAGACTGTTGAGAAAAGAAAGGGTAAAAAAAGCAGATATTTTTTCATGATTCTGGATTTAATAATTTAAGATATTTACCTGAATACAAAAAGTGGGCAATATTATTAATTTTTAACACAACAAGTGTAATATTTACATTAAAAAATAATGAATTTTTATTTAAAAAATAAAAAATCCGTCCAGAAATCTGAACGGATGTTGTTGTTGTTGTAAGCAGACTTATTTTTTGATCAGCTTATGTGCCTCTTTAGTTTCCTTTCCTGTAAATTCAATAAAATAAGTGGCAGAAGGAAGTTCTGAAACATCAATTGTACCGGAATTCAACGCAGATGTTTTTAGGATTTTCCCGTCAAGGCTGTAAATACGCGCTGAGGAAAATGCTGCTGTATTGCCTCTGATCTGAACAGCATCTTGAGCAGGATTAGGGTATATGCTTAAACGCTCCTTATTGAAATGCTGGTCCAGAACGGCCAGGAATGTTTCATTTAAAGCCTGCGCTGTGTTGGTCGTCTGGTTGATGTTCAGTAATGATATATTGATATTGGCAGTAGTAGAGCTCAGCAACGGAAACTTGTGGGTGGCGTCATAATACATATAAGAAGTATTGGAAACCGTACCCAAAGGAAAGCCGCTGCTGGTAAGGTTGAAATTCTGTACTGATTTTATTCTCAGCACGTTAGTATAAGTTTTATTCCCGATAATAAGCGTTCCTGAAGCATCAGCCGAAATATTAATGGTTCCGCTGAAATTTCCGGATGCACCTGACGCAGTGAAGGTTCCCTGTGCAGTATCCGTTTCAGCATAACCATAAGCCGCAGGATAGGAGATATAGGTTCCGTTATTGGCCGAAAAGTTCAGGGTAGCGTCGGGAGTCACCAAAGCGGTGATTTCAAGTTTAGAAGCCGATGCTTTAAAATAGGCGGTTGTGGTCCCGTTGACCATTTTAATGGTCGTTCCAGGATAACTGCTTATTTCAGAAGCGGTAGGTGCAGAATAGGTAGAAGGAGAGGCAGAACCGGCAGTAAGACTGCCGTTGGAAAAGGTCGCATTGCTTCCTGTAGCGGAATTATTCACGGTTCCGTTAACATTCACATTGTTCACGACATCTCCGGTAACGGGATCATTGAATGCTTTGGTAATGGTGGTTTGGGCTGTGCATAATCCGCAGGCAGCCAATACAGTAAGTAGAGTTTTTTTCATATCTGAAATTTTTGTTAAAGATAATTAAAAAGCAATTCCGCTGATGAATTATTTCATTCTTTTGATGCAGAAATGGTATTTCATTCAGTTCATATAGGGATAAAAGCGGATGGTTTTTCATGAAGGAATACATCATGAACGAGATCATTCAGAGGATGGTAATCTTTTATAAGCACTTTTGGATGCCCTGCTGGTTCCAAAAGGACAGACAAATATGCGTTCGAAAGCCGGATTGCAGCACTCATGATTTTACCTTTCCCACTGAACGGTTCTACAGGCCAGTATCCCCGTGCTTGCAGGAGGACCTATAAAAAGAGAATCTTTTTCATATTCCGGGGCATACAATTCAATTGTGAACTGGTTATTCTGAGCAAAAATTCCATGGCTGAGCATGATGATAAAAAGAAGGATTGTGTTTTTCACTGATTTGTTATATACAGTAACAAATGTAACCAATATACCAATAGGCAGCTCTGGTTTTTATTCTATCCTTGAAAAACAATTGTTGGTAGGGTCATATCCCTGAAAAATCCCGCCCTGAAATCAGGACGGGATCAGACTACATAAAAAAGATAACCATATATATGTAGAGAATATTTGGTGTGCGTCAGTTCCGGAAAAATTATGGCTTCAGCTCGTTAAACGGCTGGTCTTCCGGAAGTACATGCTGTACTTTTTCAACTGTGATTTCCTTAGGAAGCTGTAAATCTGCAGATTGCCTGATATCCAGGGATGAGGACCCCACTGATACAGTATATTTTCCTGCTTCCGCAATCCATGCACTTCTTGCTGTAACATATGAAGCGAGGTCTTTCGGGGAAAGCGTCATAGTAACGGTTTCGGTTTCTCCGGGTTTCAGCAGCTTTGTTTTGGCATAAGCTTTTAATTCAGCTTTCGGTTTATCGGTCAGTTGATGCGGAGCCGATAAATAGAGCTGTACCACTTCCTTTCCATCTGTTTTTCCCGTGTTTTTCACATCGATGCTTATGGTAAAAGAAGAATTGGATGTTGGTGAACTGATTTTGATGTTTCGGTAGGTAAAATCGGTATAAGATTTTCCATATCCGAATTCATAGGATGGCTTTACATTAAATGTGTTAAAATAACGGTACCCGACATAGATGCCTTCTTCATAGGTAACCTCTTTAGGATTGTCCGCAGGAATGCCCGGGAAATTCTTTGCTGAAGGCGTATCTGTATAGTTTACCGGGAATGTCATCGTCAGTTTTCCGGATGGATTAACTTTTCCGGAAAGCACATCAGCTACCGAATGTCCGCCTTCCTGTCCCGGCTGCCATGCCAGGAGGATGGCATCGGCTTTTTCTTTCCAGGAAGCTGTTTCAATAACACCGCCGATATTCAGGATTACCACCACTTTTTTCCCTTTGCTATGGAATGCTTTAGAGATTTTATCCAGCATGTCAAGCTCATCTGAAGCCAGGTTGAAGTCGTTGTCTATTTTCCGGTCACCACCTTCACCCGAATTTCTACCCAGGGTTACGAAAGCTATTTCTGATGTCTCGGCTTTTTTAGCGATAAAGGCATCATCCATTTTCATTTCGGGAAGCCTTTCCGGCAGGGCCAGTATTCCTTTGGCCTTCCTTCTGTCTTTTTCAGCGGCCACTTCCTTATCAGCATATGGTATGTACAGGTCAGCCAGTTCCTTATCCAGCCTGTATCCGGCTGATCTAAGCCCTTCCAGCAGGGAAACCGTATGCTTGTTGTTGACGCTTCCGCTTCCGGTTCCTCCCGTAATCCATGCATAAGAAGTTACCCCGAACAAGGACACTTCTTTCTGTTTATTGCTGAAAGGAAGCGTGTTATTTTCATTTTTAAGCAGAACCATGCCTTCGGATGCTGCATTTCTTGTCACCTCAGCATGCTTGTTGAGCTCAGGTTGGTTGCTGTATTGGTAACCGGCAAAAGTAGGCGTACGGAATATATACTCCAGGATTCTTTTTACATTGAGGTTTGCTGTTTCCTGGGATACTTTTCCGGAATCAAGGGCAGCCAGCAGCACCTTTTTCTGAGCCGGAATCCCGGGCATCAGCAGGTCATTGCCCGCATTCATCTGTGCGATGACATCGGAAATTCTGCCGCTCCGGATAGACTCAAAGCCCGGGAATCCCCCGAACCAGTCTGTCATCACAATGCCTTTGAACCCCCATTCTTTCCTCAATACCTGGGTAAGCAGATCTTTGCTGGCTGATGTATAAACCCCGTTTACTTTATTGTAGGAGGACATTACCGTCCATGGTTGTGATTCTTTCACGGTAATTTCAAACCCTTTCAGGTAAAGCTCACGCATTGCACGCTCAGAAACATGTACATTAATCGTCAGGCGGTTGGTTTCTTCATTATTGGCGGCAAAATGCTTGATGGACGTCCCTACGCCCTGGGACTGGATACCATTAACGATAGCGGCCGCTGTCTTCCCTGAAATCAGGGGGTCTTCTGAATAATACTCAAAGTTTCGTCCGTTGAGCGGATTTCTGTGAATGTTGAGGGCGGGAGCCAAAAGCACGTCTACTCCGTATTCTTTCACTTCATTACCCATAGCTTTTCCGACCTGCTCCAGTAAAGACTTGTTCCACGTGGAAGCTAAGGCCGTGCCTACAGGAAATGCAGTTGCGTAATAGGTTTTTGAATCGTTTTTCCGGGTGGGCGATATTCTGAGGCCGGCAGGTCCGTCCGCTACTACTGTCGGAGGAATTCCAAACCGGTCCAGGGAAGCGGTTCCACCGGCTGCGCCGGGAACCGCCCCCTGTTTAGAGTCGCCTACAGGTCCGGTAAGCACTTCGATGCCGGGCATGCCCGTCCCGATCAGGAGATCTGCTTTTTCAGCATTGGTCATCTGCCGGATGATCGCATCTATTCTCTGGTCTGTTGTAAGCCTCGTATCTTCCCACGCGTCAAGCTTTCCGTTTCTGTTGAAATCTTTAAAGCTCTTTCCGTCGGCTTTTACTACAGGATATGTGTCCTGTCCTTTTGCGTAAGGTGAAGAAACCACCAGGGCAAGGAATAATCCGGAATATTTTACTTTCCGGGAAACACCGTTCAGCGTAAATGTGTTCTTGTTCATAGGTGCTATTTTGTAATTGGATGTTATAAATACTTGTGGAAGGCTAGCCATTCCATATAAATGTCAGACCAATGGTCTACAGGCAGATTCTGCTTTCCCATGCCAAATCCGTGGCCGCCTTTCTCATAGATATGGAGTTCGGCAGGCTGTCCGGCTTCGGTCCATTTGTTATACAAAAGGATGGATTTAGGAGCCAGCTTTAACTGGTCATCACTGGCAGCACAGATAAACAAAGGAATGGGAGGTTTAGGTATTTCAGCCTTGAGTAAGTCTTCTGAAGGACCTCCGTATATAGATGCTGCGAAGTTCGGGATTGTAGAGGCGTCACTGCTGTGAAGCACGCTTTCCAAAATAACGGTTGAGCCGGCAGAAAATCCGATGACACCTAAACGGTCTGCTTTGATATTCATTTCTTTAGCATGCGTTCTTAGGTAAGAAATCGCAGTCCTGATATCTTCTCCGGCCATCATTTTAATGGGCGCGGTACGCTCATCAAATGAAGTTCTGCTTTTAAGGTTCTCCATCATTTCGCGGGCAGGGTCATTGGACTTGGTCTCCAACAGCCTGTATTTCAGAACAACGGCAGTAATACCTTTTGCGGAAAGCTTCTTAGCCAGATCAATTCCTTCACGGTTAATGGAAAGGCTCTGAAACCCGCCTCCGGGAGCAATAACAATGACGGTTCCGTTAGCTTTGGCCTTATCTGCTTCAAAAACCAGCATGGATGGCTGTGCGACGTTATAAACGACTTCTGTTTTGAAGAGGTCCGAATACTGCTGGGCTTCTTTTTGGGTCCAGCTTTCGGTGCCGGGTGCCTTGCCCTGGTAAAGTGGTATGGTCTTCTGGGCATCAATGCTGCCCGCTGCCATTAAGAATAGTCCTGCTATGATTAATTTTTTCATGTGATTAATGTATTAATAATACTGGTTTCAATATTTAAATTGCTAACGGATGATATTTGCTGATCCGTTTTTATTTTTTGTATTTTACGGTCCTGGCATCTTTGATCACCCCTGACCAGTTCATCCCGTACCCGAAATCATAATGATGGCCTTCGGAATCCAGATGCGTTTCCATATCGTAAGGTACGTCTTCTTTCTGTTCTTCTACTGTTTTCATATCAGCAGGCATCTGAAGCGGAAGCAGGCCGGAAGGCTCGTATGTTCCTGAAACGATGTCTACCACTGCCTGGTTGGAAACATTAAAATTCATCAGAATAGCATCGGCATGCTTTTCAAATTCATTAAAAACCATAGGCTTTGAAGCCGTTACCGAAACTACCACAGGTTTTCCGTTCATTGCCCTGTAGGTATTTTCAATGGTTTGCAGATCTGTGAAATTGGCTGCCGTAGATGTTTTATTCTTAAAAGTACGGTCCTTTACCGTAGGAGCTACCACAGGATCCCCGGCAGCAATGCTTTTCGCACGTGCTTCTGTTGCTGTATACGTCTGATACTGGAGGGAAATCGGGAGGTATCCGTTTCCGCCTTCTGCGGCATCGATATCACTGTAACCACCTTCTTCGCTATGAGGGCTTTTTACAAAAACCAACGCAAAATCGGCTTTGGCGGGATCATCCGTTATATTGAAATATTTTTTTACTTTTTCTGTATCTACAGGATAATCGAGGGATGGCGCTGTATATATTCCCCACCAGTTGAAGGTAGCGGGAGAATACCTTTTGGGGATATAAACGGTTTTTCGTTCCTTCACGGGAAGGATGTTGCCTTTGTTTTTCAGCATTACAATAGACTTTACCTGCGCTTCATAACCTGCTTTCATAAAATCAGGGTTCCCAACGATCTTTTTCGTTTCCTCTACATTTACATAAGGGTTTTCAAACAGGCCTGTCCTGAAGAAATTTTTCAGCAGCCGGACTGCCGACTGCTCAAACCGGTTGCGCATATATTTCTCGCCGTGCTCTTTTACGCCCATCTGATAAGCCTCTAAAACAGGGCCTTTGTCATTATTGCCACCGAACTGGTCTACACCAGCTTCCAGGACTTTGTAATGGCGCTCGGCGATAGACATTTTCTCAACGCCCCACGGTTTCCCGGCAAATAGTCCCGGAGTTTTAGGCTCATTTGCCGTAATCAACCAGTCTGTGCATACCACGCCGTCATAGCCGTATTTTCCGCGGAGCAGGTCGGTAATGATATATTTGCTGAAACCATTGCCAACATTTTCCCTGTTTTTTTGGTCCTGGTTGTAGCTGATGGTGTAGTAAGGCATTACGGCAGCTGCTTCGCCTGTTCCTCCATTCAGCTTGAAGGCTCCTTCAGTGAAGGGTTTCAGGTGGGTCTGAAAATTATTTCCGGGGTACACGGCATATTTACCCATGGCCCAGTGTGCATCACGACCGCCTTCTTCCGGACCTCCTCCGGGCCAGTGTTTTACCATAGCATTGACGCTTTTATTTCCCCATCCGTTTTTAGCCGTTCCTTTTCCTGTCGTGGTTTGGAAACCGTCTATATAGGCCCTTGCCATATCTGTAGTCAGTTCAGGGCTTTCACTGAATACGTAGGCAATCCTATACCATCGGGGTTCCGTACCCAGGTCAATCTGAGGCGAAAGAGCAGTTGAAATCCCCAGAGCCCGGTATTCCTGTGCTGCAATATTCCCGAATTTCTTTACCAGTTCCGGATCAAATGTAGCTCCCATGGCCAGTCCGTCCGGCCAGAGAGAAATCTGTCCGCCGGCCCCTTCATTAAATTCTGCGGTAACGGTAGCCGAATGCCTTGGATCGGTACTGTTATTGGCCGGGATTCCGAGACCGAGACCTTCCACATAAGCCTGCAAGGTATTGCTCCAGCGGGCAGCTATTTCGGGAGATTCCACAGTAGTCACCAATACATGGCGGAGGTTATCTTCTTTCAGGAATTTTTTCTGCTGGTCGGTAAGGTCCCAGGCGTTTGCGCCGCTCTCTTTATACAGCTTTCCATTGTATTTTCCCGCTCGTATGCCATCCGCCGGCGCCGGAACCGACTGGTGTCCGCTGTACAACATCAGGCCAGCTATCTGTTCAACCGACATTTTAGCGGCAAGGTCTTTTGCCCTTTCTTCGGCAGTCAGGCGCCAGTCCTCATACCGGTCTAGCCGGCCGTTTCTGTTTAGATCTTTGAATTTTTTTCCATTGACTGTCAGGATTTTAATTCCTGAATCTGCTGAATAGCCTAAAACAGGGCCTTCAGAATTCGATACAGTCTGAATGTTCTGGGCAAAAACCGTGACACCCAGGAACAATGCTGATATTTTTAGAACTGATTTTTTCATTGGATTAAAGGCTAGAAATTAAAGCTTACAGATAACTGGCCTGTGAGAGGCATGATATAGGTTCCGGTGAGCAGTTTTCCATAGTACGGACTGGCATCGGTGATCAGCTCGGCACCGTTGATGGTTCCGCTGGCCCCTCTCTGGTTGAGGAAGTTGATTACCGTAGCACCAATATTAATGTTTTTATTAACGGTGTAGCTTACCCCTCCGAATGTTTCCCATCGTGGCGCAAAGTAAAGTGCATTGGTAAGGTTGGCATACTGTTTTGAAAAATACCTGAAGCTGGCCCAGAACCTCCACTTGTCCACCGTATAGCTGGGATCTATTTCCATCAGGATTTTAGCTACGCCTAATACATTGTTGTCATTGTAGTTGTAATCTTTTCCGAAAGCAGTGAATGTAAAGTTTTTGTATACCGGGTTTTGTAGAGTAATCAGATAATGGAGGTTAAATCCTTTGAATGGCTTCAGCACGAAATCTGTCGTCCATCCTATGGTCTGGATGTCATAGTAAACCGTGACATTCTGAGACTGGGTGGTATTGGCAGGATTAACCAGGTTGTACCGGCTGAGGTTGTTGTTCTTCTTCAGGATGGTAGCCTGGGAAATCAGCTGGATATAGTCTGTATTCCAGAATATCCCTACAGCACCCAGCGGGCTTTTGATTTTATTGGTATTGGGATTGAATGCCTGGGAATAGCTTTCCAGCCTCCTGTTTTCCTCTGTATACAGGAAATTAGCTAAGACACCAAAGTTCTTGCTGATGTTGTATGTTGCATTTAAGCTTCCTGCCACTTGCAGCCAGTTGGTTTTGATGCTCTGAAAATCGTTAGCCCCAAATACAAATCCCGGTGTCCTTGGTGCCATGGAAAACTCACCGTCAATCAGGTGGTTTCTAAGATGCAGTCCGTAGCTTAAGTTAAGATTGTCTGTAACTTTCCACTCATCGGTAGCATACAGGGAAAGCTTGTTTTCTGTTCCGCTGTGAAATTCACCGCCGATGTTGTAATTATAGAAGCCATCTGCATCCGTAGAAGGCCCGATCAGTCTCTGCGGCTGTGCCTCTACCGTCTGGAAGAAAAAGGACCGGTTGGAAGTATACTTATCTATATGATAATATTGTTCCAGTAATCCGATGGTTAGGTGGTGATTACCGATCTGCTTATCCACTGAAAACCTTCCCGCAATATTGGTGGTAGGGGTTTCAGGGGTGTGCATTGCCAGCTGTGTTCCTACGGCACCTGAATACGGTTGCCCGTTGGAAGCCAGCCTGTATCCCGCGGATGCATCTGCGTTGAATATGCTTAAAGGAATGATTGTAGACATTTTCACTTTCCCGAAGTGGGCCAGCGCGGAAAATTTAAAATCCCAGCCATTGTCAAGCTTGTAATTTCCGAATACACTGAAGTTGTGGGCTTGTGATCTGTTATCATCACCGCTCATGGAAGCCCAATAGGTTTGTCCGGAAAGGATATCTTTCATTTTAATTCTGCCGTCACGCACAACATAAGAATCCCTGCCGATTCTGAAGTTGTCAAGTTCTGTTACTTTTCCGTTCTCACCGTACTGAAAAACGGCATAGTTGCCTACACTGTAAGAATCTGAATACTTATAGAGCAACGAAATTTTCCCTTTATTTTCTTTGAAATATTTGGTAATCCCGGCCCTGAATATTTTAGTCTCATCTACATTTCTGGCAAATCCTAGCTTAAAGGTGCTGGGATCATAATTGACCAGAGCTCCTGCAGTATAGGTCCAGCTTTTATCTTTTGACATTGGCCCTGAAACATTGGCATCGCCCTGAAGCCAGCCGAAAGTACTGGTAGTAAACTTACCTTTTATCTTCAGGTCCTTAGTGCCGGTTTGGGAATAGGAATTTACGGCAAAGCCAAGATCACCCATGGTATTGGCCAGTTGGTCCATTTTCAGGAGACCTGTTTTTTCCAGTCCCACACTCTGGCGCCATGTTTTATTGGGAAGTTCGGGCCAGAAAAAATAAACTACCGGCAGGTCATTTTCCAGGATGGTGATTCCTCCTACAGTAGATGGTAGGCCGATATTCACATCTCTCGGACTTGTGTTGTTAGCTGCATTCAGCATTACATTCCTGTTATTATCTTCCTTGGATGATGAAGTAACCGTCTTGATTCCTTCTTCGTTCTTTGTGGCAGCCTTTACTGCTTTTTTTATTGCCAGGCTGTCGGTTTGCTGTCCTGATGCTGCTCCGAATGAAAGCATCAGTGCCAGTGCTGAAAATTTTACGCTCAGTCTATTCATTGCTTTGAATTGTGTATTTTCATTTTAATTTCTTTTTTTTTTTGACATGACTTTACCTGCATCCAATATGTACGGGATGAGCATTGTTTTAATTATTCAGCACCAGTTAGATTATTTCCAAAGCAGTCTTTTCATCAGCATGATACCGGTGGTTACAAGAGCATTTTTCAAATGAACTCTTAGTATTTTTGTAATAATCAATTCAAAGAACGATCATTAAACAATTATTACTTTTTAACTGTAAATCCTGAACTTTTTCTTAGATTCAAAATCATTTTACCATTGCTTCAATATGAAACATTACAATACTACATTCTTTCTTCGGGATTACCAAAAAAAATGTTAACAAAATTTAATATTGAGTTTAATTATTTGATTTATAGCTAATTAAAATTATTGTTGTGCGTGTAATTTCTATTGTTTCTATAGGAAACAATAGAAATTAATGATGAAAAAAATTCCCAAAATATACCTCATGGCGCATACTTTGAACGGAACAATTATATTATCATTAAATTTGTCATTCAAACATCATCAATAAGAGAATGGATTCCAAAGACCTGATTTTACAACGATCCGAAGAGGCAAAACAGAAATACCTTCCCCATTTATCTGCTGACCCCGTGATTTTTGGTTTCGACCAGAATGAACTGAAAGTTTTGCTGCTGAAAATGAACTACCGGAAGCAGTGGCTGCTGCCAGGCGGATATGTGCAAAAGGATGAAGATCTGGAGGATGCCGTTGCGAGAATCCTTAAGAACAGGGTAGGCGTTACTGATGTGTATCTTGAACAATTTGGGGTTTTTGGAAAGAAGAACAGGAGCGAATTTTATTTTGAAGATTTTGACGAAACGCTTTTCAACAAACAAAGGTTCGTAACAATAGGATACTATGCATTATATAATCCGGACCGTTTCAGCCTGGTTGCCGATGAGTTAAGCGAAACCTGCGAATGGGTATACCTGAGCCGGCTTCCTGACATTGAACTTGCCATGGATCACCGGGAAATCATCAATCAGGCATTGTTGACACTCCGTGAAAAAATTTCATATAAGCCTATAGGTTATAATCTCCTGCCTGAAAAGTTCACCCTTTCCGAACTTCAGAAGCTGTATGAAGTCATCCTGGGTAAAACCCTGAACAGGGGAAATTTCTACAGGAAAATAAAAAATATGGGGATCTTGACAAAGCTTGACGAAAGCAGGAGAGGAGGTGCACACAAAGCCCCTGATTTATACTCATTTAATGAAGAGAATTATTTAAAAGCACTGGAAAACGGACTGAACAACTGGTAAGTAAAACTTTTATCTATCATATCTGGAAATGATCTTAAAACTTTAAAATAGCCGGATCATTCTATGACCAGTTTTACGTAGATTCGTCCGTCCTTACCTGTATACTCAGTATTGTAAACTCTTTTTCCTATGATAGCCTGCAGCGCTCTATGCATATCTTCCTGTTCGCCGGCTAACTCAACAACCATACTGCCGGACTGTTTGGAAAAATCTGTAACGCTAAAATCAGAAATGTAGAGGCAGAATTCCTCCAGCACATCTTCCAATGGGTACTGGGAATTGTCCCCTTCTTCAAGATCGAAATTTAAAGTGCAGACAAAAATATTTTCCTCAGTATTCTCGAAAATATTATTTCCTACAGACTTATAAATTGGATCCTGGTACTTATCAGGGAGAATGGGATGTATATTTTTCATAAGTATAAGGTTACTTTTCAATCAATCCACTACAAATAGTTTTTAAAACTGTTGATGAAACTTCATGATTTAAAAGGGCTTTTATCGATAAGTTGATGAAATCTACAGCAAAGAAATCCGATGCTGTTATTCAAAATCATATTCATGAATGAAGTCATAACCTTTATCCATAAGCATTTTCAGGTATGCTTCAAAGCTGTCCGCAATCACGCTGAACTCATCCGGGTCATGCAGGAACCGTACGATCTGGCCATAAGTCCCTTTTTTCAGAAGGACTGAAATCGATGAACAGCTGTGAACTCCCGCCACCGTTCATGCAATCTGAAAAATGCAGCCAGTTCAGTGCATCTGCACGTTCAGCGATCCTGTTGTCTATTTCTACCTCCTCATATTCCCTGTTGATATAACCGGCATAAAACTTAACGGCCAGATTGCGATTCTCAATGATTTTATCTGAAGGCAAAAGGTAATAGGGATATTCTTCAACATCTGAGCCCAGAAAGTAAAAGGTCATTCGCTCACCGGCATATTGCCTCCTGTATGTACCGTCTGCATACTCTAAAAGACTGATCAGAGCATCAGGGATTTCGGGATATATCCTTTTAAGCTCCTGAATATTGGTATCCGAAAGGCCATGTTTGATCTTTTCAAAATGATCCCAGGCTTCTCCTCCGTGATGATCAAAATAAGCCTGTTTAAGTCCTGCTATGTATTGGTCTGCTATAGGATTCATAAGAATATTTTAAAATTTTGGATTGGTATTGTAATCTGATGAAAATGCTAGTCTTTCTTTTTCTTTTTTTTTGATGCTTTGGCTATTTTGTTAAAGTCAAGGCACAGGTGTACCAGCCGGTTAAAATCTTTTGGGTTTTTATAACCTTCTTCGTCAACGAAGATGTATCCTTTCATCGTTTTACCGTTATGGATCATCGGCCTGCAATTTCCTTTTTCAAGTTCAGCTTCAGCCTGTCCGGGATCCATCCGGCATATGAGTTCAAGGTCTCTTACGCATATACACATTTTATTATCAACCATGAAGCAAAGCCCCTGAAACATGTTTTTTTCGGTTACGTCTTTCGGCTTTACAAGGGCTTCCCTTACCCGGTCTGCAAGCTGTTCATCAAAAGCCATACATCTGTGTTTTTTATTGTTGTTAAGGATAGCCGTTTTCTGATTATTTTGATATCCTTTGTTTAAAACTAAGGTACAAAAAACTAAAATTAAAGATGAAAGAACATCGTATATCAAACACAACTTTAACAAATTTTACCATTGCTTTACTTTCAGCTTTTATATACTGCAATCAGACTGGCCAGGAACGTAAAAAGAAACAGTAGATAATGGACCTTATCCGGAACGGGCTTTTTGCTATAGATAGCGCAGAATACTGAGATCAGTATAAATAAGACGGATTTTGGGATGATTTTATAATAGTTGATATGAGGGTAGCGCAAAACGGACAGTAAGATTCCGGTAAGTAAAATAACTGCACCTACTATGATGGAGTGTTTGTTCAGTATCTTTTTTTCCTGAAAAAAAAGCTGTGTCAGCATCATAAGGAAAATCAGAAATGCTGAAAAGTGTATGATAAGGACTGTATTGAAAATCATAGTGTGTAATTTCTGGAATAATAAATACCGCATGCCATGCATATCACAATAGCAATGGCATGGGCGATCAAATGACCGGAGCTGAAATCTGGATGGGAGATTACGATTCCTAAATCTGCCGCGGGAATCGTGGTTCCGAAAAGAAGGACCCATCCCAAAGCATTCAGTTGTTTACGGAGCAAAAGGCAGATGATTATAAAACCGAAGAAAAAATCCCTTATTCCTTTTATGTAATGAAACGAATAATCTGAAGCAGTTGAAGTGGAGATTCCGTAATTCAGTTCGGCCTGGACCGGATTCACATAGAAGTTGATGCCAATGTACATAAGCGATATTCCTGAGAGCAGACAAAGCCAGAAAGCTATTTTTGTAAATGAATTTTTCATACTGTAGTATTTTAGTACAGCAAAATTCAGAAAGGCTATGATTTTATTAATGCACCTCGGTTAATAAATTGTCAGAACGAGATTCTTTTGCGGATTCGGCTTAAGGATTGAGGCTTTACTCCTACATATGAAGCGATATAATATTGTGAAATTCTCTGCTGCAGATCAGCATTTTCACGGATGAAATTTTCGTAACGGGTTTGTGGCGAGTCTGTATACAGTGAGTTCAGGTTTTGTAATGTTTCTATAAAAACTTCACTCATCATAATTCTTCCGAACCGTTCACCGTTTCGTACTTCAGCATAAAATTTTTCCAGATCCTGAAATGAGATGACGTATATGCTGCTATCTTCCAGAACCTGTATGGATTGTTTTGAAGGTTTCTGAGGCCCAAAGCTTTCATAGTTGCTGGTAAACTGGTTTTCTTTTGAAAAGCTATATATTTTCTCTTCCCCGTCATCGTTGATAAAGTACCGTACGAGACCTTTCTCAATAAAACCAATCTGTTTGCATACCTCTCCTTCACGAAGGAAAAAGTCACCGGCTTCAAACCGTTTAAGTCTGAACAGGCCTGCTATCAGGGATTTTTCTGAATCGGTGATGGCAACTACATTCTCTATGGCTGAAAGGAGTGAATGGACCAAGGCTTTAATTTGTTATTGTTATTAAGAACATCATTTTTCTACTCTAAAATACAAAAACTAAAATTACCGATAAAAGAATATCATACAGAACTTTAATGAATTCGTCTTTATAAAAGGGTATGGATGTAATGAGTATCGCAATTCAATTCAAAGAAGTAAATTTATTATCTTTAGTTCATTCTTAACATCCGTTTTTCTCACTGCAAAAAACATAAAGAACGGTCACTTTAATCTGACATGTGAATTCAATATTATATTTGAAAATATATGAATGATAATCATACTATAAAAAGACTTCCCCGGTTAACGGCAATTTTAAACCATTTACAATCCAACAAGGTCATAACTGCTGGATCGCTGTCTAAAAAATTTAATGTGAGTATCAGGACGATCTACAGGGACATCAGATCACTTGAAGAATCGGGTGTTCCGGTAATCACTGAAGAAGGTAAAGGCTTTTCTTTAATGGATGGATACAGGATTCCACCAGTCATGTTTACGGAAAAAGAAGCACTTTCATTAATTACACTTGAACAGATTGTTTTAAAAATGTACGATGAATCCTTGAAAAAAGAATTCATATCATCAGTCGAAAAAATTAAAGCTGTTCTCAGATTGTATAGTAAAGAAAAATCCGAGATCATATCCCAGAGACTTTATATCGGAAAAAATTTTGAAAACATTATAAAGAGTTCCTGCCTTGTCGATTTGGAGGGTGCTTTGGTTAACAGGCTCTGCGTAAGGATTTTCTATAAGGCTTTAGATGAAACAATGAGTGAAAGGATAGTTGAGCCTTTTTCATTCTATCACAATCCTGAAGAAAACTGGCTTATGGCAGCATTTTGCAGATTGCGGAGTGATTTCCGAATTTTCCGGATAGACCGGATAGAATCATTTACTGTGTTAGACGAAGTGTTTCCTCCACATAAGATATCAATGAAACAATTTGTAGAAAAATATTTGTGAGCCTAAGATGAGGTATGACATACCCTTGTCTTATACCTGTCTTATTTTTGTGTAAAGAATTATAAAAGAAAGGCCAGCCTTTCGCCTGCGGTTTTTTTAGCAGGAGTACAAAATAAATTATATACACAAAATTAAAGTCTTACACAATGGAAAAATTTGAAATCAATGTTCCGGAAAGCGAACTTACAGAACTTCAATGGAGACTAAAACAAACACGATGGACAGATGAGCCTCTAAATGCTGGCTGGGACTATGGAACGAACCCGGAGTACCTGAAAATCCTGGTTGATTATTGGAGGAATGGTTACGATTGGCGGAAACAGGAACTTTTGCTCAATCAGTTTCCTCAATTCATTGCTGAAATTAAAGGGATAAAAATCCATTTCCTGTATATAAAAGGAAAGAGTAAAAATTCAAAACCCCTGATCTTAACGCACGGATGGCCGGACAGCTTTTACAGATTTTATAAAGTAATACCAATGCTGACAAATCCCGGAAGTACAGGTGATTATCCTGATGTATCGTTTGACTTGGTTATCCCTTCTATCCCCGGCTTTGGATTTTCAGAAAAAATAGCTGTAAATACTGACGAAACCGCAGCAATCTGGGCAAGATTAATGACAGAGGTTCTGGGATACAATCACTTTTTTGCTGCCGGAGGAGATCTGGGAACACCTATTACGAAATCATTGGCAAACCAATTCCCTGAATGTGTTAAAGCAATTCATCTTACGGATGTTGGCTATCCTACAGGTGAAGAGGATTGGTCTCAAATGTCAGCTGCTGAGCAGGCATTCGGACGTTTTATTCAGAACTGGTGGTATACAGAAGGAGCATACAATATGATTCAGTCAACCAAACCGCAGACTTTAGGATATGCGCTTAATGACTCTCCTGTGGGTTTGGCATCCTGGATCATTGAGAAGTTTAATTCATGGAGTGACCATAGAGGACATATTGAAAATACCTTTACCAAAGATGAGCTGATTACCAATATTATGATTTATTGGATAACACAAACAATAAATACTTCTATAAGAACCTATGCTGAAGATGCAAGGACTTCATGGATGGGAGGATTGAGGTCACAAAAAAGAGTTGAGGCTCCTACAGGAGTTAGTGTTTTCCATGCAGAAGCCCCTATTCCCGAAGAATGGGCGAATCGAATGGCGAATGTTACTTATTTTAAAAGGTTGGATACAGGCGGACATTTTGCACCTATGGAACAGCCTGAATTATGGACGAGCGAAATAAAAAACTTCTTTTATCCCAAAGAGTAAAACAATTGTTACCGGCTTGGACATTTTAGATCTGCGCCGGTAAATAATATTCCTGACTACAAGGAATTAATCAAACATCTTATATTTTGTACATTTACAATATATGCAGTAAACATCCATCTATGCTTACAGAAGAAAATATCACCCTGTTCAGGACAATAGCCCGAAAAGTCACACTCCGAAAAGGCGAATTCTTTGTACGGGAAAATGAATGTTGTCAGTGGTTAGGAATAGTGGAAAGCGGAACACTGTATTCTTACTTTGAAGATGCAGAGGGAGATATCATCGTCAACGAACTCTATAGTAAACAATCCGTTGTCACTTCATACAGGAGCTTTTCAACGGGGATCCCTTCTCCGGCTTTTGTGAAGGCCTACTCGGATACTGTTATTCATGTGTTAGATAAAGATCTGTACAATAAATTGATAGCTGACCGTAAATACCTGCTGCTGTTTAAAGATATTCTCGAAGAACTCTACATCAACAAATGTTTTAAGGAAACTTCACTGGTGAAATTAAAAGCAAAAGAGCGTTACCTGGAATGTATCGCTGCAAGAAAGCATATTGAGCAGGATTTTCCTCAACATCTTATCGCTTCTTATCTGAAGATCCGTCCGGAGACTTTATCCCGGCTTAAAAGCCTTGACCTACATCAAGGCCGTACTTAAAATTGTTTCCGGAGCTTTGTGGTATCATTAAAAACTATTTATTATGCCATTAGTAAGAATTTCACTTTCAGAAACTTATCCACAGGACAGTATTGACAGCATCTCATCATCCGTCCACAAAGCATTAATGGAAGCATTCCATATCCCGGAAGATGATTACTTTCATATCATTGAATCCCTGGGCGGCCAATCCCTGAAATATCCCAGTGAATACCTGGGAATCAGGCATTCAGCTAAAATAATGTATATTCAGATTTTTGCTTCCAAGGGACGGACTTTGCAGCAGAAAGAACTTCTGTACAGGCGCATAGCAGAGCATATAAAAGACAGTACAGGCATTCCATCCAATGACATCATCATTCTCTTAACCGAGATAGACGGCAAAGAAAACTGGTCTTTCGGAAACGGAGCCATACAAAACTTTACACATATCTAAGATGAAAATCAGCAATGTCAGCCCGGCCCTGGAAGCAATCGATAACGACTGCAGCATCAGTGCGAAAATAGTATGCCTCACCGGCGATGAGCATGCTTCAGTTTTTGCCATAGAATTGCATCCCGGACAATTTATTCCGGTGCATTACCATACAAAAGGAATAGAAATGTATTATATCCTTTCCGGTGAGGGGCTCATCCTTGTAAGGGATATACAAGATGCCCGGCCGACTTGGAAACATATTCTGCGGGTTTCCTCCGGGGATTGCTTTTCCATCTACCCTGGACAGGTCCATAAGTTTGAAAATAATTCAGCCCAAAACGTACAGCTTCTCGTCACCGCTCCCATGTCTCATACCAATGATGAGGACCGTTTCTTCGTAGTCGAGTCTGATTCCTAAGCCCATAGAATCTCAACCTATCATACCAATTACCATAGCCATGATCATATACAGTGCCAGTTGATACAGCGTATTGATCAGTGTTAATTCCGAAGGCTTCTGTTCAAAAGCGTTATGCTGTACAAGTGTTGCTGCAGAAAACGCGATCCAAGTAATAAATCCGGCTGTTAAGCAAGCCTGGACCGTATTTCCATGATAATAAGTCTTGCTGATGCCGATGATGAAATTCAGTCCGGCAGCGGTAATGAAATTAGAGATCAGTAAGAGAACAAATGCTGTATTGCCGCCTTGGGTAGTAATTCCGGTAATAACAGTCCAGGCTTTACCTACCAGTTTTGTATACCATATGGCAGCAACGGCCATACCTGCAGCTGTTGCAGCCAAAACTGCCAGCCAGTTAAAATAAATTTCCATTGTATTTGTGTTTAATCTGTTTTTAAATGATTTTGTATCAGTAAGATGCAATATCAAGGCAAATATAGTTAAAGTTGCCTTATATTAATATTTTTTTTAAAGATAATTCGTTAATAAAGGTAATTTATAGTATAAAATAAATATCTATCTCCTTTTATCGAAATATCTGTGATGTCAGCTTCTGCTTTATTTTGCTTTTGAAAGGGCCATTTTCACTGCTAGAAATGTCAGTACACTGGCCATAAACCATTTCTGAACCCGAATCCACAGCGGATTTTTAGCAAAGAATAAAGCGGCTTTTGCAGCAGTAAGAACGATGATGAAATTGATGCTGAAGCTTACAAAGACCTGGGTAATACCAAGTTCAAGACTTTGTGTAAGGACAGACCCGTATTCCGTTTTAATGAACTGCGGAAAAAAAGACAGGTAAAAAACGGCAACTTTGGGATTCAGGACATTGGTAAGGAAGCCTACAGAAAATAGTTTTTTAGGGGCGTCAATCTTTATGTTTTTATCCACATCAAAAATATTCCTGCTGTTGGGTTTTATGGCCTGATAAGCAAGATAAAGCAGATAGATCGTTCCTAGGGTCTTTAGTACGAAATAGGCATATGGGACCGCAAACAAAATGGCTGTCAGGCCAAAGGACACCATAACAATGTGGAACATAAATCCGCAGATAACTCCTGCAAGTGAGGTTAAGCCGGCTTTTCGTCCCTGAGTAATCGTGCGGGAAATCAGATAAATCATGTTGGGTCCGGGACTGATAACCAGGACCAGAGCTGCCAAAGCGAAAAATAAAAGTTCGTGAAATGGGATCATAGTGTTTTAATTAGTGTTTACATTCGTTCTTAATGATTATTACAGGTATTGTATACAGATCAGGCATGCTCCGTGGCTAGATACCAGAATGCATTCGCTACCTTTGATTTTGTATTTCAGATCTGAGTCTGTTCTCTCTCATGAACAGAAATAAAGGCAAAGCGCAGGAAACACCGGCAAAGACAAGTCCTGCATAACAGATCCATGTGTTGCTGATATTCAGCCTTCTGGACTCATACGCTATAAAAATGATCATTACCACTGCTGAAACCAGCACATCCATAGCAAAAAATGATGATATTCTGTTGGCGAACAGCTGGCTGAAAAAAAGATTGACATTGAGTCCGTATTGTGTTACAAACGGGAAAAACTGGGACAGCGGCAGGAGCGTTCCTGCAATGCATAACAGTAAATACACGTATTTCATAAGTCTTAAAGGTTATAATTATTCAGCTATTCTCCATTATTTTGATGACAGCAAATACTCCACGATCGCTTCCGAATGGATTTTCGTACTGTCGAAAACCGGCAGGGTAAAATCTTCCTGGCTTAAGAGCATCGGAATTTCCGTGCATCCCAGAATAATGCATTCGGCTCCCTGGTTTTCCAGATCTGCGACAATCTTCAGGTACTCCTTTTTGGTCTCGGGTTTTACCACACCGGCTCCCAATTCCTCTTTTACTGTATACTGAATATAATCCCGTACTTCCTGATCTGCCGGAACCAGCACCTCAAGGCCGTATTCTTCCAGCTTCTGTTTGTAAAAATCCATTTCCATCACGAATTTAGTACCCAGAAGCCCTACTTTTTTGAGGCCAGTTTTCTGAATGGCCTTTGCGGTTTCAGATACGATGTGAATAACCGGAAGGCCAACCTCCTCTTCCAGCCTGTCGGCAAAAAGATGGGCCGTATTGGCACATAGTGCAATAGCTTCGGCCCCAGCTTTTTTCACGCTTTCGCAGGCTGTAAGCAGAAGAGGGAAGGAGTGGGGCCAGGTTTTAGCCTGGATATCTCCAAAGTTCAGGGAGTAGATAAGGATTTCAGCGAAATTCAGTCCGCCGAGTTTGGCATTGACGCCTTCATTGATTAATGTGTAGTAATCTAAGGTGGAGACCCAGCTTAATCCGCCGATCAGACCTACTTTTTTCATAGCCTCTTGTGTTTTTAATGTTTTTCCGGTGGTTTACAGATGGGAAGCGGAACAAAAGATAACGGTCGTCTGGTCCTGACTGATGCCCTCCGGCTATTCAAAAGTACGAAAAAATAGTATTCGTTATCTTTTATTTGTTATTTTATTGCACACGTTTGTACTTCTGATGGAATCTCCTGAGGAATGCCATCGGTTTTTACAGTGATTGACGTTTAAGATCAGTGATAAGCAGCGGATTGCTCTGCTTCAGGGTGTCCAGTAATTTTTCTGTTTCTGAAGGTCTGGGATCCTGTTCAAGCTGGTGGTATTCACTGGTAGTAAGCCCAACGACCTGAAGGAAAGAAACTTCCCCGTGCGGACTATCTATTTTCCCAAGTTCAGGATCAAGGACAAAAGAAAGTGCTGTGATATCAGTATCAAATCCGCTTCTTATCGGTCCGTTAGCCGGGATGAGGTGGTATTCTTCAAACCACTTTCCGGTCTTGAAGACGTAGCGGGCAAGATTCTGAAGGAGGTTACAGGCCCAGGATATATTATCATCTTCATGTTCCATAGCAAGCCTGAAAGTCAGCTCGAAACCGAATTTACTGAATTCACCGCCTGCTGCTTTTTCATTATAGTAAAGATCAGAAAATCCATACGTTACAAAATGAAAATGATTGGCCTGTCTCCGGCTTTTATAAACACTGATGCCATCAAGCGGATCATTTCCACCTACCATATAGTGGAGTTCAGGTACAAAATGAAGCGGTTGTTGGTCAGGATAAATGTTAAGCAGCTCCCGGTCAATACATTCCCAGCCTACAGCATTTTCTTCGTTAAACTGTTTCCTGTATTCTTCTGTATCCATCCGTTTTAAATTTTTATTGAATTCAAGTTACAAAAAATCCAAGACAACAGGGCCTGGGCGAATCGATGAAATGGAAGTGTCTGTATGTTTTTATTGATAGCAGCCACGGTAAGATCAGTCTCTTCATTCTCGATAATTCATTGACGAAAAATAGGTTCAAAACGAAGAGAGGCCGTAAAAGGCCTCTCTTTTTGCGGTATCTCTTTGACTGAAATACCTTTGATATTATAAAGCAATCTATAATTATTTCCTGTTGAGAATAAAGGATGTTACAAAATTGATGTACGCTTTATCATTCAGTCCCAGACTGGATATCGTCTGTTCTATTTGTTGAGGAGTGCTGTTTTCCCTGATCTTTAGCTTTTGATATTTTCCGTTGTAGGACATCAGGTAATTCTGGGATTTCCTTCTGCTCTCATCAGTAAGATCCTCATTGTACAGTTTAAATCCTAAGCTGTCGAGCACCACTTTTTTCAGGGTATGATCATAATCTACCCGTTCCCAACGTACGGTTTGATCTCCGTTTTTCAGGTTGACTTCAGTTAGCTTTTTATCATACAGGTCAATCCTGATGTTGTCTGCAGTAATATAGGAATTTCTGATGCGGATAAGTCCTGATGTAATATCTGAATTATTATACTTTACAGAGCCGGTAAATGGTTCCTCAAAGGAAATATTCATCCTGGCATTCTTTATCGTAGTGGCGTTTCCCCCTGCTCCTGCAAGATTTCTGTATAAAAGGGCCTGTGCTCCTTTCTGGGCTATGGCCAGGTTTATCAGAAATAGTAAACTTAAGGTTAGGATTTTCATAGGATAAAATTTTTATGGGGTGTCCGGACTGATCCAGTCTACCAGGGCTGCTCCTCCTGAGCTCGCTCCTGCTGCACCGGCAATTGCTCCTGCTACAGAAAGGACTCCGGAACCTGCTGCTGTACCGGCGGCACCACCGGCCACATCACAAACAGCTACAACCAGCCATTTCCACCATTTCTTTTTCCCGGTAACGGAAGATACTGAGTCTGCCTTGTCTATCGTATTGGACCACAAGTAAGAAGAATAGCGTGCTATAGAAGTTGTTTTTAGCAGCTGATCTTTTTCTTCCTGGTTCAGGCTGGCATCATTCATAATGCTGTTTTCAAAATCCACGATACTGGCTTTTACATCCGCGTACTCTGTATCTTTGTCAGTAGATGCCAGGTTGTACATCATATTGATCAGTTCAGAACTTTTCTCTTTTACTTTATCAGAAGTGCTCAAACTCTGGATGACATTGGTGAATTTATTGTCACCGTCATTCAGGATGCTCCTGATTTTATCTACGGTAAACGGAGACTGGATATTATTGTAATCCTGGGCGTATTTCTGGTTGAAATAATTATTGCTGGCCATAATGCATTTGTCAGCGATTTCTGAATTGGTCAGTCCGGAATTCTCCAGGGTTTTCTCATAATTGATAACATAGGTTAAAATGACATTATGTTTCTTGCCACATTCTTCCCAGTTGTTCAGGGGGTTCTCCGGATCATCAGTAGCTTTGGCGGCATGGTTTCCGGAATTTGAAATTTCAGTCTTGGCGGATGAATTGAGATCACTCATTTCATTGGTGTTGCAACTCACTGCACTCAATAGAAGAGCGGCAGTTAAAATAGATTTTAACATTGTTTTCATGGCATTGTTTAAAAAAAAATTAGTACCTAAATGTAAAAACTATTTTCTATATAAACAAGCTTTTTTCACGAATTGAAGAAAAAAATTAATAAAAATATGAATATTTAACTTTCATCAGGTGAATGAGTTGGTGTTCAATAAAGGGAATAGGAGCAGGGGTGTATAATTTTTTTCGTATAAATTTCTGGTATGTTTTCCGGATTGTTTTTCAGTTTCTGTTAGATAAAGATCCAGATTATAAGTTTTTGAGTCGATTTGCAGGTTTCTATTACCAGTGTGCAAATGCCTTTAACCTATTTCTGTCGGGTCCTAAAAATAAATTGTGAGCGTAGAAGTTTTTTTTAAACTATAATTTTTTAACAATGAGTTGTGTGTCAGGCTCCCAGAAATAGTCATCTGATGCAATATATGCCCTTAGCCAGAGTATGCCTTCTATATTGCGCAGGTAAAATCCTTTCGGGAAATCATCACTGTGGAGCATCGGTTTTGAGAAAATGAGGATGGAATCCGGCGGGTGTCCGCTTTCCGTTTTTGGTTGTGCTATTTTTTGTGAACGGTAATGCATCCTGATATAGGGAGCGGCTTCTAACGGACAGTAGCTGTAACCGCTTAATTGTACGGCTTCTTCTATCTGCTTGAAATTCCCTCCGTCTTTCAGGCCCAGATCATGCAGCGTTAATTCAGCAATCGATATTTCCTTTTCGGCATCAGTATAATTATAGGCAGGATGGTTAAAAATAAGATCAGCATAGGCATTGGTTGGTATTCCAGCTGATTTGAGCGCATGAAATAAAGCTTCCCGGCTGAGGTTCTGATTGATGATTTTTATTTCCTGCATTTTAAAATTTTTGAAGTGATACTGCTACGGCTTTTTCTGTTTCAGTATCAAAGATCAATATCCCTTCCGCTTTTTCATCCAGCTGGCCGGCTATATGTCCATGTTGTGTCCATACGCTTGTTTGTCCGGCACTTTCAAAACTGTCGCAAGGCCCAATGCAGTTAGACATCAGTACCGGGACTGAGAATTTTTTTGCAACTTCGGGATAGTGTATCAATGCTTTGTCGATGCCATTCTGCGATTTAGCCACGCACGCAACATAAATATTCATGCCCATTTGATAGGCATGCTCTGCATGAGAGTGCTGCATGGTTTCGTAGCAGATGCCGGGTGCGATCTTTTCATCGTTGATGGTCAAAAGAATTTGATTTTCGCCATGAATGAAATATGGAAATTCGTCGGCGTGCAGCTGTTGTTTTGAATAGGTCTGCCTGGGTATCGCCGGCTGAAACAGAATCATGCTAATCATAATTCCCCGATTGGAACGCGTCGGCAAGCCCAGCCCGATGATTATATTATTTCTGGTGCTGATTTCCTGGAAGCAGTCCAGCCTTGTATCGTTTTGATCGGAAGCCAGTTCTTTAGCCAGTTCCGGCTCATAGCCTGTTAAGGAAAGTTCCGGGAAAAAGATGGCGTCTGCCTGATGAGCAATAGCCTGATTAATACATTGTGTATGCAGATGAATATTTTCGGGAATATTTCCTGAAATGGGCCTTATCTGTGCTGCTGCTATTTTCATGCTGTGTGTTATTATTAAATATTGATATGAAACCATACCTGAAAATCATTGAACTACATTATGCAAAAAGATATCATCCGTGCATTTTGTTTGTATGGACAGCCTTTACCTGATAGGTTTTCAGGGCACTTTCCACCTGGCTTTCTTCTGTAGTTTCCGGATAAAGGTAGTAGCTGGGCGCAACAATTGTATCAACCTTTTTAACCTCAATTTCGATGATGGAACGGATAGGAAACCGATTGGAAAAAAGATCGGTCAGTACATTGAGTTTTTCCGGATAAGTACTGTCGGTTTTCTCAATTATTTTGGCAATCCCTTTTATTTTGTACCCTTTCTGAACAAATACATCTATGAAACTCACGCAGACATTTGGATTGGCATTAATATTTTCAACAGTATTAGGAGATGCAATATGGGCAATCAATAAAGTAGTTTCACCATAATAGGTGAACATTTCTTTGGGGGAGACATTAGGTTCATTGTTTTTATTGGAGGTAGCGAGCCAGCATAGTACGCTCCGGCGGATGTAGTCTTTAACTTCTTCTGTAATCATTGTGCATTTTTTTATTTCAATCTCTTGTTTCTGTGTTTACAGAAATGAACATTAAATATAAAAATAGTTATTTGAATTCCAGATCAAAAATTTTGAAGATGTTTTCCGATAGAATTTGATCTGTAAATTTCCTTTTATTTTTATGCCCTGGAAATATGATTCTATGCAAAGTCTTCCGGTAACTTTGAATTTGATTTTTTTAATGTATGTTGGTTGAATATTCAACTAAATAATTAAATTTGCATAAAAAACAAATGGAAAATTCACCCCGAATTACTTTACTGCTATCTCAGTTTCTTACACTATACAAGAATAACCTCAATGCTTTATTGGCAAGAAATGATATTGATCTTACTACTGAAATGAGTACTGTGCTTGCTATTCTCTGGAAAAAAGATAAACGTAAGCAACAGGAAATAGCGGATATTCTTCTAAGGGATAAAGGAGGTATTACAAAAATTATCAATAATCTTGAAAAGAGAGGGCTGGTGAAAAGAGTTGCAGATGAAGCTGATGCCAGAACCAAAATTATTGCTTTAACAGATACCGGAAAGGACCTGGAAAAACAAGTTGACCCACTTTCAAGGGGCCTGCTCGAAAAAGCCCTGGGAAACATAGATGAAGAAGTATTGGCCACAACACGATATGCACTGAATCAAATGATTCAACAATTGAAATAAAATTTTATAAAAAAGTTGAATATTCAACTATATTGGATATTTGTAAGTATTAAAAAACACTTGTGATGAAAATATTAGATATGATTATAGCTGTTTTGGCTATAATTATTCCCCTCGTCTTCGGCTATTTTATAGATTATGCGCAATTAGGTGTAGTTGCAGGTTTAGCGGGGTTAATGCTAAGCCAGGACCATTTCAGAACATCATTAAAAGAGCAGTTTGATCAATCCTTTTCTACTGCTTTAGCAAGTGGTATTGCTTTTATAGCAGGTTTAAGGCTCACTGGACACTTTTACTTATCACTATTTGCAATTCCTGTGATTATATTTACCATAACTACCTTAGGGAGATTCAGCAGGAAGTGGATGAGGGCATCAGTATTGTTTTCGATATTTTTAGTAATAGGTTACGGTTCCGGTTCAACGGGCAAAATAGCCTTTGTTACAGCAGTTACATTTATACTGGGTATTATCTGGGTGCAGTTGCTGCTCCTCATCATGCATCCTGTTTACATGGGATATTTAAAGAGAAAAAAAGTCCTGTGGAAGGAAGAGCCTAAACGCAGTATTTCTAATAAGCAATTATGGTTGCACTGGAAAAAAGGTTTAAAAAGTTTAAAAGGCTGGCAGTTCCAGTTAAGGCTTACCTTATGCATTGTAATTGCACAGATTATCCGGTATTTTATTTCGGAGCATCATACGTATTGGATTTTGCTTACGATCACCATTGTAATACAATATAATCTCGAACATTCTACAGAAAGGATAGTAGGCCGAAGTATGGGCACCCTGATTGGGGTATGTATCTCAATGATATTGGCATTTCTGAAAGGACCTGCTGAACTGTATTTCTCCATATTGGTATTTCTGACTATTCTGCGTTCATTTTTTTCGAAAAAAAACTATTTCCTTTATTCATTGGCCAGTACACCACTGATCATGGCCTTATTGGGATTTGGGAAACCAATGACAGACGCTATTTTTACGGACAGGATTTTCACTACCTGTTTAGGTTGTATAATTTCATTTATTTTCGGTTACTATATTTGGAAAAAGTATATACTGAAACCATCTGCTGAAGTTAAAAAGTAAGCATTTTTTAAGATTATAAGAATACAACCCTGATTTCGATATCCCACCAAAAGCAACTCTAGTTTGCCACGTAGTCACACCAAATCTTTATATAATCTGGTCTGATTTAAAGCAGATTTATTCAGTCTCCCTTCTGTAGATTTCTTCAAAAGGAACTTTCTTATCAGAAACGGCAATGCCGGAAAACTTTATTTCAACAGGCTTTAACAATTTAATGCTGAGTAATATATCATCTGTACTCATATCTTTAAAAATCACCTGGTTTACTTTATCGAGTAATTCATAGCAGCTTTTGAGTTTCCTTTCACCTTCAGCGGATAATGAAATAATTTTTGAACGTTTATCATTGAGATCTGCTTTTTCAAAGATAAAATTTTTCTTTTTCAGCCGGTCCAGAATCAAAAGCCCGGATGACAACTCATTGAAATTATTATTGATGATGTCAATTTTTTTAGGATTTTCAGTATTATAGATGTTATTAAGATACAGGAACTCATCAAAGCTTCCTATATCGATGGTTTTAAGGAGGTCCACTGCATACAGCATATAGATCTTAGCAAGCCGGTCAATAATTTTAGCCAGCATCTGATCGGGTTTTGGTGGAACCACACCTCCCAAAAACTTGTTGTCCGGTTGTTTCTCCCTTTCTTTAATAAGCTCATACCTGAAGAAATCCTGGATACTTCCGTCAGGATGCTTTTCTTCAAAAGCAGCCCATTGATTGACTAATTCAACTGTTTTATTCATAATTCAAATATACATCATAAATGTTGTAAAATAAAAATATTTACAACATTTGTAATTTATATCATTAATGTGTATCTTTGCTTCAAATTACATCATAAATGATTTTATTATGAAACACATTCTTGTTACAGGCGGTAATGGATTCCTTGGAAAATCTATTTGTTCTATCGCATCCCGAAACGGCATTCACGCTGTAAGCATTTCCAGGCATGGGCGGCCAAAACATATGGCTCCCGATGATTACTCATTGGTGCAGTGGGTAAAAGCAGATATTTTTAATCCGGTAGAGTGGAAGCCATACTTAAAAGACTGTATTGCAGTGATCCACTGTATAGGGATTGCTGAAGAAATTCCGGATCGGGGAATTACCTACGAGCATATGATTTATGAATCGGCAAAAATAGTAGCCATTACGGCAAAGGCCAATAATGTACATAAACTGGTCTATATATCTGCCGGTGCTCCTCCTCCTGAAGCATCTGAAGGTTATATGAATAATAAAATTGCAGCGGAGAAATTTCTCCGTTCGCCTGAACTGGATTTTGACCTCACTATTCTGAAACCCGGAATGCTCTATGGTTTGGAAAGACCAGAAACTATTGAAGAAAATAAGGAGATACAGAAGCTCTTACAGGATCCTGTAATAAGGAAGGAGATATGGCCGAATCGCCCTTTACCGGTAGAAACCGTTGCCAGGGTTGCGTTGTATTCGGCAATGCATACACTGGATGCAGCGGATTTATACGTGGATGACATCGAACATCTATCAAAAAAAATCAATCTTTAAACCTGCAGATATGAATGAAAACAGAGAATACAGTCTATCTTCCTTCTTATTGGTGGTATTCTGTGCTATAATATTATACTGTTTCGGTGCAAGTGTAATGGACAGTTTTGTTGTGTACCCGGGATGGCGGTTACTGAGGGCTAATGAATTCATAGAATTTCATGGACAGCAGTCTGTATGGATAATTAATGTTTTTGTCATTCCGCTGATCATAGCAACAATATTAAATATATGGCTGCTGTGGCAAAAGCCTGGTTGTATACAAAGGAAGATGGTGTTTGTTTCCCTGTTATGTATGGCTGTCAACTGGGGCATGTCATTCCTAATTCAGATTCCCATGCACCATCAGCTCAGTGAGACCTATAATGCCATTCTGTTGGAAAAGCTGATTTCCACCAATTATCTGCGTGTTGCCTTGCAGACGGTTCAGATTATTATTGTGCTTAAAATGTTAATAACAGCTGTTGCGCGGTGTTCTGCATAATTTTCCGGCTGATCTGATTGTTTAAAGAATTTAATCATCAGGGTTATAACTAATATGACCATGCAGTATCAGGCTTTTATCTGATTGCAAACCGATTATTCCTGATAACCCTTTTGAACCTGCCGTTTTGTTATCCACCAGTAATTCCCACAAGGATCAATGATTCCGGACGTCTGTCCTGATAAGGCATATCGGCGGGCTCAAAATCAACCTTTGCGCCATATGCAACAGCTCTTTTATGCAAAGCCTCCACGTCATCCACAAACAGGTAAAGTGCTGTTTTCATATCGTCAAAAGGTGCTCTGGCCTGGCTGATCATAAAACAGGTGTCACCAATCTGTAATATACAATTGGCAATATCACCAGTTGCGGGATTTACAGAACGATTAATTTCTTTAGCAAAAAAGGTGTTTTTCAGGAATTCAATCAAAAGATTGGGTTGATCAACAAATAAGTAGGGTGTTACCGTGTGAAAGTTGTCAGGTTTATATGTTTGAAATATATTTTCCATGATACTGTTTTATTTTACCGGTGGTTTGCTCAATAGTTGATTTTATTAGTCTTTAGGCATAAAATCAGGGTTATAGACAATTTCCCACAGATGTCCGTCAGGATCCTGGAAATACCCTGCATAACCGCCCCAAAAGGTATCTGCGGCAGGCTTGATCATTTTTGCTCCTGCCTTTTGAGCGGTTTTCATGACTGAATCTACCTCTTCTTTGCTTCTGACATTGTGCCCGATGGTAAATTCCAATGCAGAGTTGTTTTCCAGCGGTATGCCTGTATCATGCATCATGCTCTTCCTCGGCCAGAGTGCAAGCCGTAAGCCGCTTTGCAGGTCAAAAAATGCGACGGCACCGTATTCAAATTCCTTTCCGATAATTCCTTCTGTGGACAATCCAAATCCGTCACGATAGAACTGAACAGATCGTTCCAGGTCTGCGACACCTAATGTCAATACTGAAATTCTTGGTTTCATTTTGTGTTTTTTTTGATTTGTTTATTGTAAAACCGGTCAAACGATAATGTTAAATAATTCATTCAAACCTTAATACAGAACAAATATAGGTAAAAGTTAGGGCATAAAGAACGTCCTGTTTCCAGGATGTTTATCAGCTGATATGATTGAATATCTTGGTCATAGCTTTTACCAGGTCATCACTTATATTCGGCCTTTTTATTGACAATGGATTCCGCAAGACTGAAATAATCAGTTTGATGGTCAGTCGTCTTTATTTTAGTCAATCTTTTTTATAATGCCGAACTGGCTAACGATTGCTATTGTCTTTTTCACGTTCTGCAAGAACTTCTTTCAGCACATTGATTCCGTTAATGGCGGATGGAAAGCCTGAATAAACCGTCATCATCAGCATGATTTCTTTTATTTCATTTTCTGTAAGCCCGATATTTAGGCCGCCGTAGATGTGGAATTTAAGCTGTGGCTGTGCTGTACCTAAGGCCGTTAATGCTGAAATGGTTGCTATCTGCCGGTATTTTTTATCTAAATTATCCCTTGCGAAAATATCTGCATAGCCGTATCCCAAGATAAATTTGATAAGGTCAGGTGAAAAATCCTGATAAGCTTTTTTTAGTTTTTCTACCTGCTGGCTGTCTAGTTTCGATATTTCCTGTTCGCCCAATTTTATACGGTCTGTTTTTGTTTTTGTGGCTGTATTTCCTCTTTTGTCTTTAATTCCCTGCTGCTGTCTGTCGTGCAGTACCTCTTTTAATGCATTCATCCCATTCATAGCCTTTGGAAAGCCTGCATATACGGACATTTGTAAAATAACTTCTTTAAGTTCGTTTATTGAACTTCCTGTATTCAGGGCCCCGTTGATATGGACTTTCAGCTGTGGCTCCGCATTTCCCATAGCCGTTAACGCTGCAACAACAGCGATCTCTCTGGATTTCAAATCCAGGGCGTTTCTGGTATAGATATCTCCATAAGCATATTCAACAATGAACATTCCCAAATCCGGAGAAATGCCCTGTAAGCTTTCAATCACCTTTTCTCCTGTTTTTCCTTCAATTTCCCTGAGCTTTTCCCAGCCTTTTTGATATCTTTCTGATTGCATTGCACTTGATTGTATTTGTCCGCCTGCATGGATGCCCAATACAAGAAGCGGAATAATGATGAGTAGTTTCATGAATAGGTAAAATATTAATCCCTGATGTACATTTTCATTAAGGTATAAAATCCTGTCGTAGAGTTAACAAAGGATTGTAATTGTTCTAATGATCACTTTCCCGATTTCATAGCCTTTATCTTTTTAACCTTGGGGTCGGCCAGGAATTTTTGGTAGTCTTCAGTATCCATTCCATACAGGGCAATTTTACCTTCACTGTTGCTGTGAATTCCGAAACCATACATTTTGGTGAGTGGTGAAGCCCTGAAACAGGGCTGGCCTTTGGAAAAGAATTGTTCCCTGGCTTCCTTGTATTCTGCTTTCGTAAGGTCGTTCCTGTCTGCGAATACCTGGAATAAAACGTCGTCTGAAGTGTATTGGTATGGATGCCCGGCAATGTAGTCGTATTGCATTTCGGCGACGGTTTTTTTGTCTTTTGCCGGTGGTTTCATACTGCCGTTTCTTTTCGTGTCTTCTGCCACTTCAATAAAAGTGTCGAAATAATTTGTTGAATGAATTTTTTTCATATCGTGTTGTTTTTGGATGTGTTTATAGTGAGCATTTTGCTGTCATTCTGGGAATTACCAGAAAGTAAAATGTATAAGTAAATATACTTTAATTTTTTAAAATCAATAGCGAAAAACAGAATCATTGACATTTAGGTTCCGAAAATTTCCTGCCAATTGCGGAAAACCTTCGGAGAGCTTCGGAAGCCTGCCGCATATTCCTTCATTTTCTCTATATTTGTAATAAAACACAGCAACAACGTTATGGAAAAGCTAAGAAATCTAAGAAAACAAAGAGGCTACACTCAGGATTATATGTCTAAGATCATCGCTACCGATGTCTCTAATTACTGTCGCAAAGAAAATGGCGAAGTTAAGATTTTCGATGACGAATGGGAAAAACTGGCCAAAGCGCTGGATGTTTCCGTAGAGGATATCAAGGAGGAAAGGCGTATCAATGCTGTTCAGAATAATGATAATCTTACGTTTAACGATGGTTCTTACAATCAATCTGGCAATTATAATTATTACTGCAATGTACCCGAACATGTTTTAGCCAACCTGAATGATTATATCGCTTTATTGAAAGAGCAGAATGAGGCTTTAAAGAAAGAATCAGGAAAAGGGAAGTAGGAGATTTCTTTTATTTGCAGATCATTTTTAATCGGTATATAAACAGAGCTTCCACATGGAAGCTCTGTTTTTTTAATTTTTAGCTGTTAAAACTAATAACCATGAATTACACCAATATCTAATCAATGTAATTATTAAATCTTCTAACGTTACTATTAATTCTTGAAACATCTGAAGGTCGTACAGAAAGTCCCGTTTGACTCATAAAGGTTCCTGAAGGATTATCTATAAAATTTTGTCTTGCCTTGTGATAGATTTCATAGTTAGTTTTAGCAACATCATTCATAAGAATTATTGGTTTTGCAACTTTTTTAAAACTTACCATAGAAAAGCTTACATGGTTATTAGTATCGTAAACCTCCAATACCAAACCCGGTAAGCCTTTAAAAACATAGGGACCATTAGGAATGGGAACAGCTTCGGTAAACCAAGCTGTGTAATTCCTACCTTTATATTTTCCAATAGCTTTTTTACATAAATATGTAGCTATTGTTTTAGTATCACTTTCAATTTTCCAATCGATCGGGTCTTCTAATGGATAAGAAAAGCGGTTTTTCAACAGTTCTTTATAAACAGTTTGTTTTCCGCCTTCAGAAAAAACTTCCGATTTAAAGTTGACACCGGGAACAGTTCGCATATCTAATATGACTTTACCGTCTACAGGATTTTCAAAACTTTTTTTTCCTATTGCCATTGCTATTGAATCTCGGATTGCTTTTTTTGTACTTTTAAACAAAGATTTATCGCCTTTTATTAGTAATGATACATTTTCCTCTATTACATTGTTTTTAGATGTTGTATCAGGGTACATTTTGACCTTGTATATAACTTCATACTCGGAGTTAAGCTGTTCTGATTGAGCGTAAATAATACCACATACTAATAGAAAAAAGAACATGTAAAACCGCATTTCTTTAAATTTTAATTAGTTTCCGCCGGGACCGCTTCCAGTTCCAGCACCACAAGTAAATTCTGTCAAAAGTTGTGAATTGTGAATTGAATCAGATACAGCTTGTTCATAAGTTGATGTTCCTGAACCTTCACCCCAGCATACAGTGTCGGATACAACTTCGTTAGTACACCAAACTAGCATACCAACCTGCATACACTGCATTTTTAATGCTTCACTTTCTTCTGAACTTTTTGTGTCTTTCGATTTTTTTTCAATTTTTTCATCGTTTTTGTCTTTTTTTACATCGATGTTTTTAGCACTTGCTAAACCTGCAATCCCTAAAGCTGCAACTAAAATGATTTTTTTCATAAGATTTAATTTTTTGTGTTTAATAAAATTTCGTTTGAAATGTGTTCATTACAAACTTAATAAAATATTTTAATTCATAGCTATGGGAAACCATCATATTATCAAAATCGAAAAGTATAAGATAACTTATGTTTAAATAATAAATTGTCTCATTGGCATTAATGACTTTCCATCACTTCAGAGATCTTTCCAGAACCACCATATGCTTCGCCTGAATGCCATTCTCAAAAATAGTTTCAGCATAATGGTCCAGGAAGAAATTCCTTTTGATCTCTGTCATTTCAAAGCCTAATTTCTGGTAGAGGAGGAGTTGCCCGATACTTGAATTGGCTGTGCCTATCATAATGCTTTTCATTCCGTTGTTTTTGGCTGCCAGAAAGGTATTTTCAATAAGGAAAGTGCCAATTCCCTGTTGTTGAAATTCCGGTTTTACTGCAATGTTTTTAATTTCAGCCGTATTTTTTTCAAGAGGGAACAGGGCGATAACCCCTATGGTTTCTTCCTGGTATACAGCTGTAAACACTTCAGAATGCCTGATGTATGTATCAATCATCTTCTTAGACGGATCTGCAAGCAGCAGAAGTTCATAAGGAAATTTATCATTCTTTCCCAGTTGCTTGAATATAAAGCTGTTATCTGTTATTTTCATGGATTAATATTTTTACTATGGTTGATAATTGATCTTCAAATATAAGCATAACAAAAACCGTTCTGTAAATAGAACGGTTATGATAATAAATGGTGTTATTGATACATTTTTATAAAAGATATACCAATCTCACCGGATAGTAATTTCTTTTCCATCATGATTGAGCCATACCCGTGCAGCACCACTTTCAACATAGTAGATGTTATCAGCAATCTTTTGTTCGAGCACAAGCTTCGTCTTTGCGGGGAACTCATGCCGCGTAAATATGTTTTTTATTTTTTGTATGGTTTCTGTATTTGGCTGCATCCTGTGGTAGTTTTAAAAGTTTTTCATTAAAAGGATCTCAAATAAAATATGATGTTTCAGACTTTCAAAACAGAAATGTGCTGCATATTGCTAAGGTTTATTTAAAAAACTGCTGTTGAGTTTTGTGCTTCAGCTGTATTACATGAAACCGCATTGAAGGTCTGTATTTTTCCGGTTATACCCTGAGCGTCATAAAAATGGCTTCTTCAGTGATCCCGTCATCGTATACATCTGTTCTTAATCCTGTTATTCTGAAGCCTTGTTTTAGATAAAACCGAATGGCGGGCACGTTGGTGTTCTGGGTTTCAAGGTCTATGATCCTGCAATTTTTGTCTCTTGCATGCCGGATGACTTTTGCCATTAAGAGTGTTCCAATACCTTTCTGTCTTTGTTTTTCCGAAACCAACAGATTGCAGAGATGCAGGCTGCTATTCCAGTGTTGCTCTTCACAGATGGCCATTCCGGCAAGTTCCTCGTTGTCATATGCTCCGAATGAATCTCCTTTCAGGATGATTTCATTATATTCTTCAATATCTTCAGGCGTTGTGCCGTAATCTTTTATATACGTCTCATTCAGATCCGTTAGTGACAGGCTGAATGAAAACGAATGAATCTCCCGAGTGGTGGTCAGAACAAATTTCTGATCGGAAGTATAGCCGTCATTTCCTAACGATTCAAATTGTTCAACAGTAAGTGCTGCTAAGCGTTCTATCTTCATAAGTGAGCATGGTATTGGTTACATCTCATGAAATCGTTTGCATTTAGATATGGGACCATACTCGTATGGCTTCGGACCGGGAGGGTAGGAAGTTAACCTGTCTGCCTTTATTGCTTTCGTAGATGAAGTCGTTTAAACTCTTGCTGCTGAAAGAAGAAAAATCACCAAGAATGATCAGCGGCATCTGATATTGTGCGAACTTCTGAAGGATTTCTCCCGCGATTTTAGTTTTCAAATCAAAAAAATCTGGGGTGATATTTTCTTTATGGATCATTATACCATCAAAGCCCTGATAATACAAATTTCCTAATATATCCAATCCTTCTTCGGGAGTACTCAAAATAATCTGGTCCGTTATAATTTCAGCAATTTTAAGATGGTTGATATGATGGGTTTCGATTTTCATTCTGATTATATTTTGTTTTATATTCCATATTATACATATCAAATCCCTCTGCCCAATAATCTTTTTTAACTTCAAAAAGCTCAAATCCCAGCTTCTCATAGAATCTATATGCAACCTGTGAAGTCCTTACAGTAATTTTCTGTATTCCGTCAATAGAATTTAGCTTGTCTATTCGGTAGTTTAGTAATTTTGTTCCCAAGGACTTTCCCTGATAATCTGGATGGAGTATGTCCCAGCTAATTTTTCCCACTGTATTATTGTCTGCAAAATTGATCCCACCACAGCCAACAATTTTTTGATCATACAATAAAACATAATAAAGTTCCCTTTCCGTTTCCAGGTATTGATTCAAATCTTCTTCTTCAACTGCAAAATATTTGGGCGTATTTAGCCTTATTAAGTTAATGACCTCACTTTTGTCTTTGGTTTGGTATTCTCTAATTGTAATGGAGCTTGTCATCTTAGTTTCAATTTTTAGGATAATTTTCTTTCACTGTCATTTCAGCCTTATTGGTAAAAGTTCGGCATTTATGATCAATAGATTATATTGAATGTCATCAATTGTAATCCGGCCTCATATATTGAACTGTCTACCAGCTCCAGTTTATAGCTTGAAGTAGAATCCCCGAACAGCGTGACCCCTTCTCCCAGTATCAGAGGATTCAGTTTGACCTTCACCGTGCTGATTTTCTGATGGTCCAGAAGCCAGCCTGCCAACTGTCCGCCGCCGCAAAGATAAATGTCTGTTCCTGCTTCTCTTTGCAGCTGATCTATTTCGGAAAGGTCCAGCTTTTTTACCTGTACCTGCGGATGTGGGTTTTGAAGTTCCAGGGTGTCTGAAAAGATATAATGCTTCATATGCGGATAGGCAGGCTGTCCGGGCTCCATGCCGTATTTATAGCCAAATTCATAAGTATTCCTTCCCATGATAACCGTATCGAACCGGGCCAGATCTGCCAGGTATTGGTCCACGCCGTTTCCTGTTCCCACGAAACCGCTGATGTCGTCATTGAGGCCTGAAATAAAGCCGTCCAGTGAGCTTGCCACGTAATAGATTATTTTTCTCATTGTATTTTTTATTTGTTTCATTTTGTAATGCTCTTTAATAACAAGAATAAGATGCTAGAGCTAGTTCAGGATTTCGGTTTTGTACATAAACATCCTGATCCAAATTTGTATTCATCTTAGTCTTTATTTTTCATTGTAAAACTTAATTCATTTATTAAATCAGAAACATAAGTGAAATCTTCTTGATCAAATTCCTCTTTATCATCAATTTTTTTCCGCAATTTTTGGATTTCAAAATATAGAAAACCTGTTTCTGCTTCTACAGTCATTTTATCTTTTTCAGATTCTGTTATGTGCCATTTTTCAATTGGTATTTTATGAAATGTGCCTCTATTAAAAAAAGTTATTTCGGACTTATTGAACTTGTTTTCAATTTGTTGTAATAATTGATCAAAGATATTTTTTAAATCAACAATGTTTAAAGATCTTCTACTTTGAATAACGTATCGTTTACGTGCTTCAAAATATACATTATTTTCAAAATAATAGTGTATTAAGAACTGTATTAATTTATCTTCGGAATCAAAATCAATAACAAAATCTCCCGGACCTGGTCCGGGAACCCAGTCCCAACATTTTGCTGAAAAAATGTTTTCGTTTTTATAAATCTGAATTATTGGGCAATCTGAGTACAATTCTTCATCTTCAAGAGCAATACTTATTTTCGATATACTGTTTTCTGGTAGATAATTTCCGCTCAATCCTTTTGGTTTTATAACGCTTATTCTATCTTTTTCATTACCGGAAATTTTTAACCCTTTGGATTTTAAAAATTCTATATTTTCTCTTTGAAACATAGCTGTGAAATTATGGTTAACGAATTGATTTAGTTTTTTATATCAGCACTGAAAATTAAAGTTCCATTGCCTATATTGTTAATGCTTGGTTAGATGACTGTTGTTATTATTTTCTTCAGTCTGCCTGCTGAAAATGGTCTGGTTTTGTTTCAGTAATGTTTTCAGTCAGTTTTCAGCCATAATGCAGGGCGTATGCCGCCGCCGTCTTTCGGAGTTCCGTAAACGCCGTTGCCACGGACATACACATTCCCGTTGGAATTCACACTTGCAGAAGTCCGGCCGTAATAACCGGGGGAACGAAGCCTCCACCAATGATTTTTACCCTTAAACTTTGCTTGTCGTTCCTGGTTATTCTCGTCATCAATCAGCCATTTCTGTTTGCCTTTAACGAATAAGTTTTCTTTACTATCTCCAAAGTATTCACAGACATCTTCAAGACCAAGTAGGAATATATGGTCAAGAGTGTCACTTCCACCTTTTGTTTTAAACCATTGGTTATCGCTGTTGATATTGGTTACCGCAATAATTTTTGCTTTTTCATCCGGGTTGAATGTATTATAAAACACCTTATTCAGGTAGTTCCTTAATTGACAGTCAGCCCAGGTAATATCGGTAAACTCACGATGATACCACTGAAGTTCTATAATGTCTCCTGTGATAATTAATGCTCTGCCGTTTTTGATGTCAAGCACCCGCCAGTTATGATTGCCGAAAATAATTGTGTCATTTTTTACCATTGATCATATATAAAATCATCAGTAGGGAAATTCATTTTGCTGATGTGTATATCCTGCGTGTTTGTCACTTTATTAAATACAAAATATGACATCTTATTGTGGTACAGGCAGAGTAAATGTGTCTTCATATAACAGGAGTTTCCTGCAACCTGTTTCTTATTATATGGCCATTTATTGTTTTAAGTATTCTTCTGTGGTCATTACGGTTGAATAAAAATAATTCAGGGCCGATAAAAATGCGGTCTGTACATCAGCAGCTTTCACCGTAGCTCCGTTTACAGCAAGGTCTTTTGTTGCACAGGCATCGCCGATAACAATACAGTTAAATCCAAAATCTTTTGCGGCTCTTGTTGTTGCATCTACACACATATGCGTCTGCATGCCGCAGATAACCAGATCGGTGATATTTTTAGATTTCAGGTATTCCAAAAGATGGGTATCCCTGAAGCTGTTCGGGTAATGCTTGATAATAATCTGTTCCTGATCTGTGGGCTGCACGTCATGGTGGATTTCCGCACCTGGTGAACCGGAGATGAAAAATGTTGCCTCGGGCCGGCTGGCAATATGCTGAATATGGACAACAGGCAGATTTTTCCTTCTGAAATGTTCAAGCAGTAATCTGGCATTAGCGCTTGCTTTATCGGGATGTGACAGTTCTGCTTTCCCGTTCTGAAAATAATCGTTTTGGATATCGATGATGATTAAGGCTGTATTCATTGTATTATCTGCTAATTAAATTTAATGCCATAGTAATATGATACTTTCATGGTGAAGTTTAGGCTTTACGTAATAGAAGTATTGATCATTTTTTTCACAGCCCAGCTTCCGTCTTTCTGTTTTTCCAGCAGGTACCCGAAACCGATCCCGAAAGAAGAATCGTAGGACATAGATTCTATATAAACGGTTGGTTCAGGCATGCATTTTTTAAGTCCAGTCGTAAGTAAATAGCACAATCCGGCTTTCCGGTTCATAGAACATCAGGATAGCATCGGCTCCTTTTCCGCAGTAGTTGTATCCGGATACTTCACCGACATATAGGAATTCTTTGTCCTGATAGGAAATTGAAATTCCTTCATTCCGCAGGTCTTCACCGGATTCATCCACATTCATTTCAAAGGCGGGCGGAACAGGCGCCATGAATGTCCAGTTGCCTTCCCACAGTTCTCCGCCTAACCTGTCCAGGAAACTTTGCGGGTTGTCTTCCTGCCAGGGTAACAGCTGGCCTGTCATTTTAAATCTGGCCTTTGTCCTCCGGTAATTTTCCCGGATTGTATTGATGTGTTCTGTAAAGTCAGCATCAATGTCATGCTGATGTTTTGGAGCAGAAAGGAAATATTCTTCCTTTCCTAAGAAAGCATACTTATTATCTTCTGTAAGCCGGAAGGCCATCCAGTTTTCTGTGCAGAATTCAGTGTAGAAATCGGTGGTTTTCTCACCAATCACTCCCTCGTAAGGTTCAGTAGGATTGAGAAGGTGTACCACGGTTCCTTTTAAATCCGGCCATAATATCCCCAAATCAACCGATATCAAAGGCAATACGTAGCTGCTTAACCAGGCTTGGTCTGCCACAAATATATCCTCAGGAAAAGGCGTTAATCCTTCTTTTAATTCCCTGATGTCCTCTTCGTAAAAGTTAGTGTGATCGTTTTCCATAGGTAAGGTTTTGTGTACATGATTTGCGTTTGAATGAAAGTAAAGATACGGAAATGATGGATTTATGAATGTTTTTATCTTCCTTTTCCGTGGTGGCAAGAGCGGGTACGCTTGCCAAATTCTCCCTATGCTACCGCGAGAGTCACGCACGTGGTGATTAAAAACATAATACCTCCTTTACGGCTTAATGTGTTGAAACTGTTTTCTATTTATCATTAAGGAAGAGTTTTATGTAGACACAAGCTAGAAGCTCGCGCCAGCGGGAGATCGTGTTAAATATTTTGATAGTATTTAAAAAAATATTTTATCAGAAATATTTCTTAATGCCATTCATCAAGCCGGGATATGTTTTTCAATGATCCTCCGAACATTCCCATATGTCCTTTTGAATTCATATCAAATTTTCCTATTATAATCACATATTTCTTATTGAATTTTTTCAAATCCTTTTTATGAATTAAATCTTCACTGAAATCAACCCACATTCCATTTCTTGATGACCCTTTTTCATAATCTTCCTGATGAAAATATATTGCATTTCCTTCAAACTCAAGATTTAAGTATCCAATGACTTGTACCGTTTTATTATGATATTTTTCCGGAGTAACAATTAATCTCAGCATAGAAATATCATACTCATCAAAACTTATAATTTCACCAAATTCTTCTTCATCAGAATTCTGTTTATTTTGAGATTCGGAGTTTTGTGCACAACTTACTGAAAAAATTGATAAATAGATAATGAATAAAATTTTTTTCATATAAAATAATTTAAAAGTAATATGAGTTGGTATTTTTTGTACCCGAGTTAATTTGCGTTTCCACGCGTATTTTTAAAGTATTGTTTTGGTTTATAGAATGTTTATTGCGCCAGTGATGGATGTTTTTATTTGATTCTATTTAATTCAACTGCATTCTGAACACCTCCGATGGCTTCAAAAACTTCATCTTGATTTTTTTTGTCCGACCATCCTTTTCCGGCAAGTTCTTTTCTTACTTCCTCTTCCGATTTATTTTTAACAAAATGATAACAGGCAAAATCCACTACTTCGGCCGGTATTCTTTCAAGAACATATTTCGTAAGAACTACTGCTGTTTTCAGATAAGTAAAAAGTCCTGTTAATCCTAACTGTATAATCCAGCTGATAATCCAACCTATCCAGCCCAGATTTATTTTATTTACAACAAAGCCCTGGGAAAACCTAATTTGTAAAAAGCTCAGGAATCCAATTCTTTCCAAATTATTTTCGTGAAGAATTATTTCATACTGAAAATATTGATTTGATGAATAAATCAATATGACCATAGCAGCTAACAAATACTGAAGCTTTCTAAAATTAGTGTAATTTGAATATTTAATGAAATATTTCATTGCAAAAACAAGTGTTGTTGCTACAAGAAATTCAAATAAGCCGATAAAATATAATCCTTTAACAGAAAGGAATGCTACTATAAATCCCAAAATAAGTGAGACTAGTAAACCGCCGATTAAGGGAATTGTAAAGTCGGGAGTCTTTGTCTGCATCGGCTTTGGCAAAGTATCCGGAATAATATAGTCGTCCCAGTTGTTTTTTTTCTCTGCTTCCTTCTCTAATTCCTTAAGTGCTTCTTGGTCGAACGTCTTTAAGGTTTCTTGATAAGCATAGATGAATAATTGTACCCTTTTCGAGTTTTTACCGGCGTCCCAGATCTCATTACCCAAGGATTCGCTTTTTACAGAAATATTTCCGTTTTTGTACGTTGTCGTGATGATTTCTGTCCAACGTTCATTCATCCAGCCTGCTTCCTTACGTTTTGCTTCTATATTGAAATTATCTTTATAAATGACATCCCAACCAAGTTTTTCAAATGCTTTTTCTGCAACTGCAATAAAAATGATCTCATTAACCGGTGTATTAAACTCTTCTTTGTATTTTGGAGTAAAGCTGATGCTATGCTTTTTAGTAATTGTTTTCTCGTAATTTTTGAAATTCTCTTCCATTAGTAGTTTAAATGGTTAGTCAGCTTGATTTTAGCTGCAAATGTAATAAAATAGGATTTAGTAAAACGGATCGTAAAACATTAAAAATGATAATGAAATTAATTTCTCCTACACTGCCGCGAGCTTCTAGCTCGTGGCCATCAAAAATATAATACTTTCATTTATAACTTAAAGTGTTGAAAAGGTTTTCTCTTTATTAATAGGTGATAGTTTTGTGTTGGTACGAGCTGGAAGCTCTTGCCAACTGAGGTAAGAGAATATAGGCCAGCTCGTATCGGGTTTGATATAGCCAAAAATTAAATACTCGGTATTTTTATCGTAAAACAGATCACAGGATCTAAGCTGAGATGAAAAAAGGGTTGCATCTTTTTTGTAAAAGTCTTCATAAGCATTCGACTTGTAAATTTTCTTAACCTGTATTTTGCTGAGGTAATTATTTAAAGTTTTGAATCCCGTAGGGATCTGAACAATGTCATACACCTTTTCTATAAAAACAAAATCTGCATATTTAAATGATTTCTGAATGCTCATATTTTCGCATTTACATCCGAATAGTTTTACTGAAATCAGAAATGAAAAGATAAGAAGCTTTATTTTCATGATTATTTCAAGGGATGGTTAATGGTCTATAACTTTTAAAGTAATTGAAAGAACAAGTGAGTTTAGTTGATGATTGATAAAATTATGTAAATATTAACTGCTCTATGCAGGGAGAAATTCTCAAACACCATTTACATTTAAATTAAGGAAGCTCCATTCAAATCCGTCGTAAGCACTTCGCTCATGTAATCGAAAAAAGGGCGCATGGCCAGTAAGGTGAGCACCGCTTCTTTTGGGAAATCGGCAGAAAAAACTTCCTGATCGGTCAACGGCCGCATAACGACATACTGCTTTTTTCTGATCAGGTCGATGGCGGGAAGGTTTTTATCGAAACCTCTGGGTGCTGTTTTCACGGCATCACCTTTAATTTCTTTGAAATAATTGATAAAGGTTTGGTCTGATGTAATCTTTTCAATTTCCGCGGTGCTGATTTCAAATTCTTTGCGGATGCGGAGCAGGTCTTTGGCATCCGGTCCCCAGAATCCGCCGCCCACGAAGCTGTTGCCGTGCTCAAGATGGATGTAATAGCCTCCTCTCAGCATCGGTTTCAGGCGGGAATACCCGACCCCGAAATGGGTTTTGTACGGCGTCTGATCCTTTGAAAACCTAACATCCCGGTAAATCCTGTACATATGGATTCCCGGTACCTGGTCATGTTGCTGAAGCTCTGCATGGATCTGATTGAAAAGGGTTTTGTTTTCTTTTGCTATCGTCTCATACTCCGCTTTGTGGGTGGTAAACCATTCCCGGTTGTTGTTTCTTTCCAGCTGCTTGAGGAATTCAAAGGCTTTTTTCATCTTACGGTTTTTAGCAAATTTAAATATTTTATAAACGAATGACAATCTGCGGGATCAGATCAGATATTAAATAATGAAAGACTGGAACTCTAACTTTCACCAAACCCGTCAGGTTTTATGCGCTTTAGTAGGGCAGGGCAAGCGGACATAATTATTTAAAGTCCTTTTCGTTGTAATATAAATCAACAAGTTTAACAACCTGATTGCCATCCCCTACGATGCAGCAAGCGTCACACTAGTCTTTATCAAAAAACATAATACTTTTCTTTACGACTTAAAGTGTTGAAAAGGTTTTCTCTTTATTAATAAATAGAAAATTTTTGTGAGCACGAGCTGGAAGCTCGCGCTAGCGGGGGACGCTCGCGTCAACGTATTAGTTTTAGAACAGCTGAACAGAAGAATACCCGAAAGCACCGCCAGGAAAATCCGGATCACGGTTTCTGCAAGTATTGCTCCAGCTTCGCCATCATTTCGTCTTTCTCTTTCAGCATTCTTTCGTACAGAGCAATTTTCTCTTCGTGGAGTTGCAGAACTTTGTCTATAGGATGGAACGAAGGATTATAGTTGATTCCATTAAGTATAGAACCATTGTCAAAAGTATTGGCAATAATATTCACTGCCTGGTCTTCTTCCATGTTTTCAATAGCTTCTACCGGAACATTCAGAAGGCCGGCAATCTTTTCCAGCATATCCTTTTCGACAGTCTCTTTTTGCTCAATAATAGATATCTTTTGCTGGCTGCAATTGAGATCGAAAGCCAGTGCTTCCTGCTTGATGCCCAGCATTTCCCGGAACCGCTTGATGTTCCTGCCCTGATGTATTTTCTTGTCCTGCATATTTGTGTATTTTAAGAAAAACAAATATAGGTAAAAGTTTTGCGGATTGGAAGTAGAGTGGGTGGGTAAATTATTCTGGGAGGATTGGTTGTTTTTATTAATATCTTTATCCTTTTGCTAGCGCGAGCGTCTCGCTCGTGCTTTCCACGAATAGTTTTTTTTGTAATGGTGAAATACGCATGCAAGTATGGAGGCACGAGCGTGACGCTCGCGCCAGCGGGGGATTTGAAGTGATATTTTGCTTTGAGGATTGAAATGGCGCAAGCTTATAAGCTTGTACCAAGCAAGTGGTGGAAAAAATTGCTAAGATTCTTATTCTGTACTTAATAGTCTATTTTTTAAGCATATTGTTATAATTTATAATTGATTTCAGATGCTGTGACAATTGAAATATTAATTTCTTTTTTTATAGTGCCCCTTTTTTTAGTTTTATAATCTTTAAAATCGTGTGAAGCCAATATTTTTTCACTAGAATTATAAGAAACTCTAAGAAACATCCTATCTTTTTTGTTTTTAATTATTTGCTCAATATATTTTTTATGAACGTTTGGAATTTTATTAGAAACAAAAATTAATCGTTCTGACATTATTAAAGAGATTATAAGATTATAACCGAGAGAACTAGGTTGAAGATGCTTTATATATTCTAATCCGATATAGCTTTTATTATCTGATGATTCGATACTAAACCCCTCATCTACAACGCAGTTTATACTATTTTTAAGCATCTTCTCTATAAAAATTACAGAATCTTCAAAATATTTAGAATCTGGATTGTTTGCATGTACTAATGTACAAGTATCAATAACAATATCAATCATGTCTTTTTTTTCTTTTTACTTGTTCACTTGCCATGGCTAATGATTCTTTTAATGACTCTCCAAAAAAATCTTTAGGCCAATCAATAGGTTTAATATTCCCGTTTTCTTGTAGCTTAATTTCTTTAATATTTGATTCATGGTTTTCACGCTCAACAAAATAAATAGCGACATTTTCTGCATTTAATTTTTCTTCAGCTACTAATCTACGAATTCTTAACAATAAATGTTCACTATGTGTTTCTACAACAACAGTTTGACCTTTATTAGCCATTGATGCAAAAAGTTCAGCTAGTTCACATTGAATTTTAGGATTAAGGTGGATTTCCGGTTGTTCAGCTATAGTAATACTTCTTTTTGGGGATACAATTGCTTGTACAATTAAAGGCAAAACTTGAGAAGCTCCAAAACCTGCATTTGCAATACTAGTATAAAAATGCGTATTGTCCTTTAAAAATCTCAAACTATAAGTATTACTGTAATGATGTTTTAATTGAATTCTATCTCCGAACCCAAAACGCTTCACCCAATTATTCAATTCTTCATTATCATCTCCGATTTTCTTAATAAGATTGGGCATGTTTTCACCTTTACTTCCAACTGTACTATAAGTCTCATTGGTTATTTCATAGATTCTATGCGGGTTGTCACGAATAGGTCCAATAAAACTTAAATCTCCTAAATATTGTCTCACTCGAGAATTATTATAAGATATAGCACCAAGAAATTGGGAAAAACCTTTAGTAAATCTTTCTACTTTTCTTTTGATTTTTTCATTTTCATTATTATCTTCTTCTTTTGTTTCTAGATCTGAGAGCACTGAATTTGGGGAAAAAAGAAAATTTATAGGTTCACTGTTTAAAATGGCACTTTTTTCATTTTGATTCATTCCATCAGAACCAATTCCAGAATATTTATATTTTCCATTTGATTGGTAAGATAGTGTTAAAAACTTGCGATTAAAAATATCATAAATAGTTTTCTTTTTAAGTTTAATTTCTCCGTTTTTTTCTTCTTTGAATGTGACTTCAAAAGCTCCTGGTGCATACGAACCAAGTTGTTCTAACTTTTGGTCCGTATCGTGTATGTGATATTTATACCCAAAATATATTTCGTTTTCAGTTCTGTAGTCTTTGACAATTTCTTGATAATTTCCTCCGTCATACATATCTCCTTTAACAATTAATGGTGAAAATCTATCTCTAGAGTTGATGGTTTGATTCATCAATAAGAAAGGTGCAAGAAAACTAGTTTTTCCACAGTTGTTTGATCCTAAGATTATCGTAATCGGTTTTATTTTAACCCAACCAGTATCAGCAAATCCTTTGAAGTTTTTCCATCTAACTTCAAAATAGCTTAAATGTTTGTCCATGTTAATATTTTAGTGAAATTAAATTATGCCCAATTTTCAAATTTATACATTATTATAATATATAATGCATATAGTTGTGCTAACATTCTTATTTTTTTATAAAATCTTTTTTGATACTTGTAAAAATATAGAATATTGTTTAATTAAAATTATGGTAACCCGTATTAAAAAAAAACGCTCTGAAAATCAGAACGGGTAGTATACTTAATTGCCTCGGTTGCTAACCATTACATCATTCCTGGCATTCCGCCACCCATTGGCATGGCAGGCTCATCTTTTTTCACTTCAGTGATCACACATTCAGTGGTTAACAGCATTCCGGATACGGAAGCAGCGTTTTCAAGGGCAACTCTAGTTACTTTCGTAGGATCGATGATCCCTGCTTCAAGCATGTTGACATACTCGTCAGTTTTCGCGTTGTATTCCAATTCTTTTTGTTCATTAAAGTTATTTATATCCCTACACCTCCCAAAATCTCCAATTCCTGCCCTTTTGTTGGTGCCCCATCCAGTATTGGCATGGCTTTCATAATAAGTTCTCTGACGCCTTCAACTTTCAGGGAGTTGTCATGGTCATCTTTACTGTCCCAGATTTCTGTCACATAAACAGCATTTTCATCCTCTTGATCATGGCTAACGGCATACAGTGTACAGCCTTTAGCTGTTGATACCAGTTGGGATGCCTGTATTAGAATATCCGCAAGTTCCTTTTGCTGTCCTGGTTTTGCAGTGAGTTTCCCATGAAGTAAATATTTGTTTTCCATAATTGCTGTAATCGTTTTTACAAATATATCTATTTATTAGGATATTATTAAGAAACAAAAAACCGCCCTATAAAATAGAGCGATTAGTATATAAATTGTCTTGGCGACACGCCATTACATCATTCCCGGCATTCCGCCACCCATTGGCATAGCTGGTTCGTCTTTTTTCACTTCAGTGATCACACATTCAGTGGTTAAAAGCATTCCGGATATGGAAGCAGCGTTTTCAAGGGCTGCTCTTATTACTTTCGTAGTGAAGCTTTTTGCTTTATCCACTGGACCGCAATATCAAACGGTTCTGTATCATTGCGGGAAGAGGTGCTGTGTCCCAGCTTACTGAAAAGAGCATACTCGAAAGGTTTGCCCTGCGCTTTGAATGTATTCAGGTGTTCGATGCACAGCTTTACTGGAATCTGTATATCTTTTTCACCATAGAGCCAAAGTCCGGGAATGGAGAGGGTCTTCAGCGAGACTTTTGGGTCGGTTGCTGTAAATTGATACCGGTCAGGGTCATTTTGAGTATGTTCCACGGCATCAGCCTGGGTGTGGTTTTCCCAGAAATTCTTGTTTCCATTGGTATAGAACTGAAAGCGGAGCTGTTCCAGTGTTGTAATGGTAGGGCAACTGAATAAAACCATGAACCTGATGTGCGGATTTTTGTTTGCAGCCATCGGGATGATCCATCCTGCCTGGCTGAACCCGACCAATCCGATGGGTATTTTTTTATCTTTTAAATAGGTCCGGAATGTTTTTACCGCAGCGTCTGCATCCTGAGCCAATAGGTTGAGATTAGCAGGGTCGATATTATTGGTGCCCACGGACGGTCCCACATACACACCGCCGGATTCTCCCACGCCGCGTTTGTCATAGGTAAGTACGGCAATGCCTTTATCAGCAAGGCGCCTGGCAAATTCCATTTCCCTTTTTACCGGATCGGACCCATGAACAATAACCACTGCTGCAAACGGCTTTTCGAGTTTTACTATTGAGCCGGCAAGCGTGATGCCCTGGCTTTCAAATTTTATATCCCGGACAGTAAAGCTGTCCGACTGTGCAAATGCAGATCCTGGAAGCGTTATTAATAACAGCAGAATATATATGTTGGAAAAAATATTGATTTTCATAGGTTATGGATAGGTTGTCAAATATACCATAAAAAAACCGCCCTATGAATAGAGCGGTTAATATATAAATTGTCTCAGCGACACGCCATTACATCATTCCCGGCATTCCGCCACCCATTGGCATAGCTGGTTCGTCTTTTTTCACTTCAGTGATCACACATTCAGTGGTTAAAAGCATTCCGGATACAGAAGCAGCGTTTTCAAGGGCTACTCTTGTTACTTTCGTAGGGTCGATGATTCCTGCTTCAAGCATGTTTACGTATTCGTCAGTTTTTGCGTTGTATCCGAAGTCACCCTGTCCTTCTGCTACTTTAGCAACGATTACGGAACCTTCGCCTCCGGCGTTGGCGACGATTTGTCTTAATGGCTCTTCAATCGCTCTTTTTACGATCTTCATCCCTGTAGTTTCGTCAGCATTGGCTCCGGAAAGGTTGTCAAGGGAAGAGATGGCTCTTACCAAAGCAACACCACCACCGGCTACGATACCTTCTTCTACAGCAGCTCTCGTTGCGTGAAGAGCATCATCAACTCTGTCTTTTTTCTCCTTCATTTCCACTTCGGAAGCAGCTCCTACGTAAAGAACGGCAACACCACCGGCTAGTTTAGCCAGTCTTTCCTGAAGTTTTTCTCTGTCGTAGTCGGAAGTTGTAGTTTCCATCTGAGCTTTGATCTGGTTTACTCTTCCTTTGATCTTGCTCTCTTCACCGCCACCGTTCACTACGGTTGTATTGTCTTTATCAATGGTTACTTTCTCAGCAGTTCCCAGCATATCCAGGGAGATGTTCTCCATCGTGAAGCCCTGCTCTTCTGAAATTACCTGACCTCCTGTTAAGATCGCGATATCTTCCAGCATCGCTTTTCTTCTGTCTCCGAATCCAGGCGCTTTTACAGCAGCGATTTTCAGGGAACCTCTTAATTTGTTCACCACTAGAGTAGCCAAAGCTTCACCTTCAACTTCTTCAGAAATGATCAGTAAAGATTTACCTCCCTGAGCGATCGGCTCAAGTACAGGAAGCAATTCTTTCATGGAAGAGATTTTCTTCTCAACCAAAAGGATGTATGGGTTTTCCAGTTCGGCCACCATTTTTTCAGGGTTGGTTACGAAATACGGAGACTGGTATCCTCTGTCAAACTGCATTCCTTCTACAACGTCTACCGTTGTATCGATCCCTTTTGCTTCTTCTACCGTGATGACCCCTTCTTTACCTACTTTCCCGAATGCTTCAGCGATCAGGGAACCGATGGTTTCATCGTTGTTGGCAGAAACGGAAGCTACCTGCTTGATTTTATCGGTAGAATCTCCTACTGCCTGAGACTGAGACTTAAGGTTTTCCACAACTACAGCTACCGCTTTGTCGATCCCTCTCTTAAGATCCATTGGGTTAGCACCTGCAGCAACGTTCTTAAGGCCTTCTCTTACGATTGCCTGTGCCAGAACGGTAGCGGTAGTCGTACCGTCTCCTGCGATGTCATTGGTTTTGGAAGCTACTTCCTTCACCATCTGCGCACCCATGTTTTCCACTTTATCTTCCAGTTCGATCTCTTTCGCTACAGAAACCCCGTCTTTCGTTACATGCGGTGCCCCGAAAGATTTTTCGATCACTACATTTCTTCCTTTTGGACCTAAGGTTACTTTCACTGCATTAGCCAATGCATCAACCCCTCTTTTTAAAGCGTCTCTCGACTCGATATCGAATTTTATTTCTTTTGCCATTTTTTTAAGCTTTAAGCTTCAGGCTGTAAGCAGTATGCTCTTACCTGTAAGCAGTTAATTATTATTTAATAATCTTTTTCTAAGTTGTATAAGTTTTTGTCTGACGATATTCAGTTTTGGATTGAGGTACAGTAAGTTGTCTTCAGAACAGAATCCCAGATCACACGCGAGGAAAAGCAAATATTCAGTTTCGTTCGTTGAACCGATGCTGATCTCTAAAAATCTTGCAAATTCTTTATCGGTAGATCTTCCACAACCTTCTGCAATATTGGTCGGAGTGGAAACCGATGCTCTTCTGATTTGAGAGGTTAAACCAAAAAGTTCTGATTTTGGAAAATTTTCTGAAATGGTATAAATTTCTTTGACCAGCTCATGGGTCATTTTCCAGGTTTCATATCTTTTGTAGTCTCTCATTGCCTACTGCCTCAAGCGTACGGCTTTTAGCCGATAACTCCTAATAAATCAGATTCCTTTACAATTAAATAATCTTTCCCGTCCAGTTTCAATTCAGAACCGGAGTATTTTCCGTAAAGAACTTTGTCACCTACCTGAACCGTTGTTGGCTCATCTTTCTTACCCGGGCCTACTGCCACTACGGTACCTTCCTGTGGTTTTTCTTTGGCGGTGTCCGGAATAATAATCCCTGAAGCGGTCTTTGTTTCTGCAGCGATAGGCTCTACAAGAACTCTGTCTGCTAATGGTTTAAAGTTTACTGACATAATATATTTAATTTTTTTAATTATTCTATCCTGTACTTCTCTAAATATATGCCAAGCTTCCCAAAAGAAAAATTTGGCAGGATTTTCATTGCCGGTGTGAAAATTTGGCAGACAAATTTTTATTGGTGAAATTGAAATAATTATATCGAAATATGTTTTGTATTTCGGATTAAATTATATTTTTGCAAAATCATTATAAAAAACTGAATTAAATGAGAAAAACTCTATTATTGGCTGCAATGAGCCTATGCAGCATCAGCATGTATTCACAGACTGCTCAGGAACCGGAATTTATCGGCGAATGTTTATTGCTGAAACCGGATCAGTCTACGGTATTGCTTGAAAAACACACCACGCAAACACGTTCTGCCATGAATGCGGGAATGGTGATCACCGGTTTCGGAAGTGTCAAATCCAAACTGCAAATTGACGGATGCTGTTCTTCCACTAAGGTCAGATCGGGCGATGACATCCAGTTCATCGTGCGTGCTGTAGATAACAATACGGACCCGATGGCCATCGTCAAGATTTTTGAGTTCGATTCCAACAAGAAATTCAGAAGGGCGGAAATGGCTTCTGTCAATACCTTCGGAACTATGAAGACGAACAAGCTGCATTACCTTAACTTCACCGGGAAGAAGTACGGACAGAATTCCTATCTGATCACGTTGAAGGATAAGCCTCCGGGTGAATACGGGATTACGGTAACCAACCCTAATTCCCTGGATGAGAAAAGCACCATCATTGCTACATTCTCTATTTTATAAAATAGAAAACGGCTAATATCAATTAGCCGTTTTTTTAATTAGTTCTTCTTTCCTGCCGCCTGCATCGGGTTTACTTTCCCACTGGAAGCACCTCTGGCAGATCCGCCATCCTGCTTCTGCTTGAACAGCTGGAATTTGGTAGTTTCACCTGATGTACCATCGTTGCTCCAGAAGTTGTTGGAGGTATCAATATCTGCGGTTTCCCTCATTGGGTCCAGCTGAATGGACTTCAGTTTTTTATCAAAATAATAAGTCTTTGAAGTTTTCTGTTCATTCAGCCTCCAGATCTGTGCAGAAGATTTATCATAGAGCTTTGTGCCGTCTTCGAAGGTAAATTCAAGGATAATAGGCATCACAAGCCCGCCTTTGTTGACAAAATCGATCTGATAGGCCGTCAGGTTTTTGAATTTCTCTTTGTCTTTGCTGTCCAGAGCTTCACTGCCATCCATTTTAAGGGCATATTCTTTATTGGTGTCTACTTTCTCCTGTCCTCTGTCATACCGGTAATAGAAATCCTGAACCTGCTTATCGGTGTCTGCATAGAACGTGATGTTTTTGTCCTGCCTGTTCCTGATTTTTGAAATGTCCTCAAAATCATTCTGCAAAGGTTTGTCGGTTTTATATTTTACTTCTTTGCTTTCCTTTGGTGGGGTATCGAAGTCCGGTGTGGCTACGGTTACTTTGTCAATCGCGATATCTACAGGGTCCGTTCCGTAGAACCAGCCTCTCCAGAACCAGTCAAGGTCCTCGCCGCTCGCATCTTCCATGGTCCTGAAAAAGTCTGCCGGTTCAGGATGCCTGAACGCCCATCTTTTGGAATAGGTTTTAAATGCTTTATCAAACAGCTCCCTTCCCATAATGGTTTCACGAAGGATGTTCAGCCCTGTGGCAGGTTTTGAATAGGCATTCGGTCCGAACTGGACGATGTTTTCAGAATTGCTCATGATAGGCTCCAGCTGGTCTTTGGGAAGCTTCATATAATCCACGATTGTCCATGCCGGACCTCTTTTGGAAGGGAATTTATTGTCCCAGCGTTCTTCGGTAAGGTATTCCACAAAAGTATTCAGGCCTTCGTCCATCCATGACCATTGCCTCTCGTCTGAGTTGATGATCATAGGGAAGAAGTTATGTCCTACCTCATGGATCACCACACCCAGCATTCCGTTCTTAATTCCTTCCGAATAGGTGCCGTCTTTTTCCGTCCTGCCGTAGTTGAAGCAGATCATAGGATATTCCATCCCGTTCGCCGCTTCCACCGACTGGGCTACCGGATAAGGATACGGAATTGTAAATTCTGAATAGGTTTTAATGGTATGAGCTACAGCTTTGGTGGAAAATTTCCTGTACAATGCATAAGACTCCTTCGGATAGAAGCTCATTGCCATTACTTTATTATTGTTTTCAGGAATAGTAACGCCCATTCCGTCCCATATAAATTTTCTTGAAGATGTCCAGGCGAAATCCCTTACGTCATTGGCTTCAAAGCTCCAGGTTTTTCTCTGCTTGGAATGGTTTTTCTCCGCCTTTTTCGCTTCATCCAGTGTTACAATCTCAACAGGTTCGCTAGAAGTCTTCGATCTATTGTACCTGGCCAGTTGATCGGCCGTTAAGACCTGACTGTAGTTTTTACACTCCCCGGTACCGCCTACCACGTGGTCTGCCGGAACATTCATGGAGACTTTAAAGTTCCCGAAAACCAGGGCAAATTCGCCTCTTCCGGTGAACTGATGGTTCTGCCATCCGTGGAAATCACTGTAAACACACATCCTGGGATACCATTGCGTCATGGTATACAGGTCGTTCCCGTCTTCTGCGAAGTTTTCATAGCCTCCGCGGCCGCCCATTTTGATTCTGTTGGGAATATTATAGTTCCAGTCGATCTTAAAGACCAGTTTTTCTCCTTTTTTCAGGACTTTCGGCAGGTCTATACGCATCATGGTCTGGTTGACCATATATTTCAGTGGAGTACCGGCTGCATCGGTCACTTTTTCAAGGTTTACACCGTAGCCGTTATCTTTCACCGGAAGTTCCGTTGCTCTCAGCTGCTGGTCATTGGCAGCTTTGGCCAGGGTGGAAGGGTAGGGGAAATCAGCTTTTTTTACGGTTGACTGCTGGTTTTCATCCAGCTGAAGCCAGATGTAATCCAGGTCGTCCGGAGAATTATTGTAGTAGGTAATCGTTTCAGATCCCTTTAAATTCCTTTTGTCTTCATCCAGATAGGCTGAGATATCATAGTCAGCCCTGTTCTGCCAGTAGCCGTGTCCCGGTGCTCCGGATGCCGTACGGTATATATTCGGCGTAGGGAGGATGGTTCCCAGCTGCTCGAATTTATTTCCATGGTTGCTGCCGGGGTTATTCTGAATATTCTGAGCGGTTACACCGGCACCGACCAGTACGGAAAGTACGGTAATCTTTAACTTCATGACCAAAATTGTTTAAGGATGTTCAAATATAATAATAAGTAGTTGAAAAATCGGAAATGTTTCAGCGTTAGAACGGAATTCTTTCCAAAGCCATTTTCAGGGATAGGGCAAATACGCCTGAAGAAACAAACAGGACCCAGTCTTTCTGGTTGACCTTAAAGATTTTAATCAGGATGAACAGCAGGATCAGAATGCCGAAAACAATAGCGATCTGTCCCAGTTCCAGGCCGATATTAAAACCTAACAGCGGAACGGCAATGCTCTGGCTTTTGGCGATCATCACCCGCGCTGTATTGGCAAAGCCCATACCGTGAATAAGGCCGAAGATCAGCGCCAGATAATAATTGGCTTTCATCAGCATCTGCTTTTTATTCTTCATCAGGATATTGTCCAGGGAAGTGATGACAATCGTCAGCGGAATTAAAAATTCCACCCAGGCGGAGTTGATCCTTACGATATCAAATGTGCTCAATGCCAGTGTAATGGAATGCCCGATGGTGAACGCCGTTACCAGGATCAGGATTTTTTTAAGGTCGTTAAAAGAATAGACGGCAATTAAGGCCAGTACAAAAAGCTGATGATCAAGGGCGTCCAGTGAAATGATGTGTTCCCAGCCCAGGTTCAGGTAAAATAAAAAGTCCTGCATTGTTAAATGATTTTTTGGAAATGCGATGATACAAAATTTATTTTAACTTTGTTGAAAATACATCGTCATGACAGTGAATATAGAACTTGAAAATGCAGAAGATTTCCCATTCATCAAAGAGCTTCTGGAAAAACTGAAGGGCGTGAAATCTGTTTCTGTACAGGAGGATGAAGAGTTTTATGAAGACGGTACGCCTAAATGGTTTATTGAACGGCTGGCTGATTATGCAGATCGCCTGGAAGAAAAGGACATGATTTCTGAAGAAGAGTTTTTCAAATATGTAGATGATCAGATATGCAGGTTGAACTCTCAAAAATAGCTAAACAAACCTTACGTGAAGAAATCGAATTTCTTGAAAAGACCTGGAGTAATAAAGAAATTGTAGCATTTCTCCATGATATTAAGCGTGTTTCTGCTGTTTTAAAAGAAGGGCACTTCAAACGTTATCCAATATATTCCAGAGATATCCGTTCCGCACTCATCGGTAAAAAACATGTGCGGATGTTTTTCAGAATGGAAAATCCCCATACTATTAGAGTCCTTCTCTTTTTCGACATGAGGCAGGACCCGCAAAAAATTATTGATTTATTAGCATGAAAAAAGCCCTTTTATTATTTTCTTTTCTGTTTTTCCTTTTTTCGTTCACTGCCGGAAAGCATCCTTACCATGTAGGTTCTGTAGAGATCAATTACAACCAGAAGTCAGGGACTTTTGAGGTAACGGGACGTTTTTTCCTGGATGACCTGGAGAACGGGCTGAACAAAAAATACGGTAACGCACTCCATTTTAACGATCCGGCTTATAAAGCCAGGCTGAATGAAGCCCTGAAAAATTACAGCGCAGAATACTTTAAACTGAAAACCAATAACAAATTTCTAAAGGTCAATTTCGTAGGCTATGAAGAAGACCATGAATCGGTTAATATCTATCTGGAATCTGAATCGGTAACGAATCCTAAGAAAGTGGAGGCTGCAGTGAGTTTCCTCTATAATTTATTTGATGACCAGATCAATATTGTGCACATTATTGTAGGAGGACTGCGAAAAAGTGAAAAACTGACGTATCCAAACCGATATTTATACCAGCAGTTTTGATATTTCGGCGGCTGTCCGGAGAACAGCCGCCGAAATATCAGCGACTTTCTAATTGAAGCAATGCATTAATCCCTTCCGCATGGGCTTTGAGATCAGGAAAAAAGTCATTGTAGTATTGCTGCAAAAGCGCCTTATGTTTCAGGAACAGTTCAAAAACAGGAATGGTTTTATCCAGATATTTAGCTTTATTCAATACATTCTGCATGCTGAACTTTATGCCCTGGTCATTGCGGTAATGATAGAGCCAGTCATCCTGTTCCATCCTGCTTAACATACGCCTGAAATTTTCCGGAAGCCATTCATTATGCTCATTCAGTACCTTATATACATGCAGGGAATGTTTCTTCCATTCCGGGGAATTGTGGAGCGCAGTATCATTAGCGATAAAATAATCCATGCTAACGTCTACAAAAGCCCCTGCATACAATCTTACCAGCGGACTGAATATTTTTTTTGCCTCATGAATCACAGGATGCGCATCGGTAAAGGTATCAATTTCCCTGTGCAGTGTAATTCCGTCCTGAATATCTTTCGGGAAAGAAAAGCGGTCCTTGTTCCGGATGAAGTCCGCCAGGAACTGACCGACAATCTGTCCGTCGGAGAAGGTGAGGAAGGAATGCGCAAGGTAATTCATAAACGAGTATAAAAATTTTTAAACAAAAATTTATTATTGCTGAGTGTCTCTACCCAGACTCCTTTTTCGGTTTCGGACTTTCTGAAATCGATGGTGTTTAACTCAAGTTCATTTTGAGAAATAAGATTAAGGGAAAGTCTTTCATCACCTACGAAACACTTCAGCTGAACGGGAAACGAATACGGATTTTGAATCTGCAGATCTTTATAGCCATAAACAACAGTGCAGTCTGAACCTAATGGTGTAAAACGTTCATGTTCTTTATAAATGTCCATTGAATGCGGGAACCTTTCAAGAATTCTCAGACCGGATTGCAGGGCCATAAAATATAAAATCGAGGAAAACTGGCAGATCCCACCACCGAAATCACTCGAAATTTGAGTTTTAATTAAATTTCTTCCTTCTTTAAATCCATTCTTTTTATTGGGTTTTCCAACCAACTTCCAGAAAGAAAAAACTTCATTAGAATTAATTATCAGATGGTTAATTTTTTCTCCAACAATTTTTAAGTTATGAACTTTATTTTCACGAAATTCACTTTTTTTAATGATTTGGTGAAGTTGAATTTCATATTTTCCAATTTTATCCGGGCTGTAATTTTTAGAATAAGAATATTGGGTTTTGCTTTCATCAAAATGCCTTTGCAATAATTTCAACTGCATTTTCCAATGATGGGGGAGCCATTTTCTTAATTGCTGTCTCATATCTTTTCAAGAATAACAATTTGATAAGAAGCCCAGTTTTTCAGGAACGTTTTACACAATAAAATATCCAGAGGCAGAAAATGTTTTCTTAAACCATTAGGAATTCTGTGAATTGGAAACAGTAAAATTCCAATCGTGTTTTTTATTTTCCATCTTTTTTCAGATAATTTAGAAATTTCTTTTGGTGTAAAACGGTTTTCAGCATGCCAATCTTCCTGTGAAGAAACAACTTTTCGCCGTTTTTTCGTCGGATAGTCGAAAATTAGAGTTCCTTTTTTATTTAATTTCGAATAGCATTCATCTAAAAAAGCTTCTGTTTCCTTTTTGTTTTGGTGCATAATGACGTGAAGGCAGAAAATACAGTCAAATTCATCAGTAAAAGGAATTTTTGAAATTTCTCCTTTTTCCAATTTTTTATGAGGATACTTCTGCCGTGCAATATGCAACATTTCTTCACTGAAATCTGTACCGTGAGTTGCAAAATTCAATAATCTTCCGGTCCCGCAGCCTAAATCTAAAACTTTAGAGTATTTTCTATCCTTAAAGAAATCCGTTAAAAAATTTCTTTCCTGCCGATCAATATATTGTCCATATGAATTAGCGAATCGGTTTTGATCATACATTTCTGCAAGACTGTCATAATATCTGAGAACGCTTGTTTTCATGGTTGAAAAAAAGAAGTGATTTTTATTGTGCTTTATTAATAATAAATTTTTTACTTCCGATTTTTACATTATGTTCATCATTTATCACTAGAATGTATTCGCCTTGAGATATTCCTGTTAGATCAATTTTTTTATTTTCACTAGTCAATACTAGTTGACCAATTGCATTGAAAATTTTGAATGAAAGCTTTTTATCACCATCTATAACTACATTTATCTCATCTTTGGCCGGATTTGGGAATATTATAAAATCTTTAATGTTGGAAATATTTTCTTCTGTACTAAGAGATGAGTTGGAAGGCATAAAATTGGCAACCATGCAAGCAAATCGAGAAAAAGCGAAAGCCTCGTCGCTTGAATTTGGATCTCCTATAGGGATCCCCATAGGTTCTAAATTATAATTTATATTAGGATTTGACCATCGGTTAAGCTTTGTACAGTTGAAGCCATTTGCGGCACATTCATCATTGTATGTCATGAGAGTTCTCCATCTTTTAGAAGGAGATCCTGCCATTCCTAAATTAATAGCAGTTCTATTAATATAGCCGTGCTGATGAATACAAGGAATATCGAATGTATCCATATATCGGTCATGTCTCAGACCCATATTATGGCCTAGTTCATGTGCCAAAGTATAATTAGTAAGTACACAATTATAAATCGTAGTTGAGAACCCTTGTGTATTACTATATCCGGTCGGATCAATATTAATATAGGCTAAACCACATGTTGTAACTGGCCCGGCAGTAACTAGTGCACATAAGTCTGCTCCAAAAGTTGTTCTTAAATCGTGAATATCATCCATATAGCCATCATCATCAGCTTTAAACCTCATCAGATCTGTAGCAATATCTCCTGATTCAACATAGCCAGTTTCTCCTGAATATACCAAATTAATATTTACATTAGTTATTCCTGAATTGAGCAATGATATATTAAAATTGGTAATGGCTGTAGCAATCATTGAATTACTTTGCGCTGTTCCTCCCCAGTTGATGCGTGAATTCCAGGTATAAATAACCATGACGTCAATTGTTGACATAGGACAAATAGGAGTTGTTTCTAAACAGATACTCGGACTGTGTTTATTGGAACTTGCTAAATCACCAAGAAAATAATCATCTTTAGAATCCTGACTTATTATTTTTGATTCATTCACTAAAGACATTGCGAAAATATTGCCATTTGTTTGATGAAAAACAACTTTTTCTTCGCTGCCTGACGAATACATCCCTGTTACTATATTATTATATCTTGAAAGAACGAATTCTGCATTGGGTTCATTATCAATAGAATAAACGTAAGATTCGCTTTTGTTTCCATATTTGAAAATTCGTGTAAATCTCGCAGTGATTAATTTATTTGTCGGTAATAAAATCTGCAAATCCGATTTTAGATCAAATGTAGGTTGTGAATAATATTTTGTTTGTGTATAACTTGAAGCAAGCCCTGGACTAACTTTTTGATTAGAATTAAGATCGTTTTCATTAACTAAATTACTGAAAAGCCTATTCTGAGCAAATAAGAATGTGCTAAAAAGAATTACGAAAGCAGTAAAATTTATTTTCATGATTTGTTTTAGAGTAAGGTTGTAGCTTTACAAATATAACTATTAATCTGTAGATTACAATTAAAAAAGTCTTTCATGAAAATCTTCAATCTTGCTCACTTCTTCAATCTTAATCCCGAATTTTTTCTTCGGAAGTTTATTGAGATTGGAAATGAAGATTTTCTCATAACCTAACTTTTCGGCTTCAGTAATCCTTTGTTCAGCCTGTGCAATCGGACGGATCTCCCCGCTAAGCCCGATTTCCCCCGCAAAGCAGTAATGTTCAGATACCGCAATATCCTCATTGGAAGACAGGATAGAGGCAACAACCGCCAGGTCCAGTGCCGGATCGTCCGTTTTTATGCCTCCGGTAATATTCAGGAAGACATCTTTGGCTCCCAGCTGGAAACCTGCTCTTTTTTCCAGGACAGCCAGAAGCATATTCAGTCTCTTGGCGTCAAATCCGGTGGAGCTTCTTTGGGGCGTTCCGTATACAGCGGTGCTCACCAGTGCCTGGATTTCCAGCAGCATCGGCCGGTTACCCTCCAGTGTTACGGCTACCGAATTTCCGGAAAGTTCCTCAGATTTTTTGGTGATCAGGATCTCAGAAGGATTTTTGATTTCTTTTAGTCCCTGCGAAACCATTTCATAGATTCCGATCTCGGCAGTGGAACCGAAACGGTTTTTATTAGCCCTCAGCAGCCTGAAAAGGTGGTTACGGTCACCATCGAAGTTCAGGACCACATCCACCATATGTTCCAATACCTTTGGGCCTGCAATCTGTCCGTCTTTGGTGATATGTCCAACCAGAAATACCGGTGTATTGTTTTCTTTAGCGTATTTAATAATCTCATTGGAGCATTCCCTGATCTGCGATACCGTTCCCGGTGAACTTTCGATAAGCTGCGACTGCAACGTCTGTATGGAATCGATGATGATAAAGTCAGGGTCCAGCTTTTTCGCTTCCTGAAGTATTTTTTCCAGTGAAGTTTCTGTATAGAGAAAGCAGTTGGGGTTTTGGATTTCTGTTAGCCTGTCGGCCCTCATTTTAATCTGAGAAGCACTTTCCTCACCTGATACATAGAAGATCTTTTTCTTCATCTTCAGGGCCAGCTGCAGAAGCAGGGTCGACTTTCCGATCCCCGGTTCACCCCCGATGAGTGTCACCGATCCCAGGACAATTCCTCCGCCCAGAACCCTGTTAAGCTCTTCGGACGGGGTTTTAATTCGCGGTTCCTCACTGGTTTCCACTTCTATGATGTTGATGACATGCTGTTTTGACCTGGCGGAAGGAAGGCTCCTGTTAGACGGTTTTTCAATAACTTCCTCCACTAAAGTATTCCATTGCCCGCAGCTTTTGCACTGCCCCATCCACTGGGAGTATTGTGCACCGCAGTTCTGACAGAAATATGCTGTTCTTAATTTTGCCATACTGCGAAGTTCAAAATTTTTTTTGGATTTCTGTTTGGGATTTTAGTTAATTTTCATCATGAAAACTATTTTTTAAAGCTTGATTATTTTTGGGTAATGTCCTTTTGTAGTGCCCTATTTACTGACAGGGCTATAAAATTTTTAAAATTACCGGGAGGCAGCTACGGAATGTATTCTTTATTATCCTGATATGTTGTTCGATAATTATTATAATAGGATTGTCAACAATAGTTATTTTTTAGAAAAAGCTATTATACCATATCAAGAGCTGCAATTTTATTTGAAATCATTTATTTGCTATCCTTAATGATTCAAGGAAATAATCCATTTGCTTATTTTTAAAATCCTGATGATCGCTTTGGCCATATTTTGTATCATATGCCTGCGTCATGCGCTGTACTCAAAAATAATTTCACCAGCATCAAAAAAATAACATACATCAAGACGAGATCCTATTCGCCCGCATACCTTTGCATCAATAATTTAATCAAAAAAAATTACAATGAAAAAGGTATTTTTAACTTTTGTATTTGCACTTTTAAGTGTGGTAGGTTTTGCCCAGACTGTCTGGCAGGTAGACCCAATGCATTCTTCTGTTAATTTCAACATCAAGCATATGGGGATCAGTTTTGTGCAGGGAAGGTTTGATAAGTTCGACGGGAAAGTGACAACTCAGGGGAACAGCATTGATGGTGCTTCCATGTCTTTTATGGTAGACGTGAATTCTATCAACACCAATGTTGAAATGAGAGACAAGCATTTGAAAAGTGCCGATTTCTTTGATGCAGAAAAATATCCGCAGATGACTTTTGAATCAACTTCCATTACCAAAGGAAAGAATAATTCATATGTATTGAAAGGGAAACTGAAGATTAAAGATGTCGTTAAGGAAGTTAGTGTTCCGGTAACATTTGGAGGAATTACCAAAAACCAGCAGGGAAAAGAAGTATTAGGTTTCCAGACCGCATTTAAAGTAAACCGTCTGGATTATAATATTAAATATGATCCTACAGGGGCAGGAGTTGCAAAAGATGTTGATGTTAATCTATATTTTGAATTAATCAGACAATAGTTTTCATAAATTAATTTAGTTTAGTAAAAGGTTTTCATTTTTGAAAACCTTTTTTTATGCACTGATGGCCTGAACTTCCGGACAGATCAGCCCTTCCCGATAATAATTCCAGTTTTTCTTTCGATTTAAAAGCTCAACACAATTGCTTTGTATTTCTTTTTCCCATAACTTTGCACAAACCTAATCTAATGAGTAAAAAGAATACAAAGTACATCTTTGTGACAGGAGGTGTAACTTCATCTTTGGGGAAAGGAATCGTATCTGCCTCTCTGGGGCTTCTGCTAAAATCACGCGGTTTCAACGTGACGATTCAAAAGCTTGATCCGTATATTAATATCGACCCGGGAACCCTTAATCCTTATGAACACGGAGAATGCTATGTAACCGAAGATGGTGCGGAAACGGATCTGGATTTAGGTCATTATGAGCGTTATCTGGACGCTCCTACTTCTCAAAATAACAACGTTACCACAGGGAAAATTTACCAGACTGTTATTGAAAAGGAAAGAAAAGGAGACTTCCTGGGAAAAACAGTGCAGGTAATTCCTCACATTACCAATGAAATTAAGCGAAGGATTAAAATCCTTTCTAAACAAAATTATGATATCATCATTACCGAAATTGGTGGTACAGTAGGGGATATTGAATCCTTGCCGTATATCGAAACAGTGCGCCAGCTGAAATGGGAATTGGGAGAAAAGAATTCGATGGTAATTCATCTTACTTTACTGCCTTACCTGGCATCAAGCGGGGAGCTGAAAACTAAACCTTCCCAGCACTCTGTCCGCCAGCTGATGGAAAGCGGTATCATGGCTGATGTCCTGGTATGCAGGACGGAACATAAAATTCCGAAAGACCAGAGAGCGAAACTTGCACAGTTCTGTAATGTTCCGCTGGACAATGTGATAGAATGCAAGGACCTGGAAACCATTTATGAAGTGCCGATGTATCTTCAGAAGCAGAATTTTGATGATGTGGTTTTAAAGGAACTGGATCTGAAAAGTGATAAAGAAGCTGATCTTAAGGACTGGAAAAGTTTCCTTAAGAAATTCCAGAACCCTAAAAAATCGATTGAAATTGCCCTGGTAGGAAAATATGTTTCCCTTCAGGATTCTTATATTTCCATTGCTGAAGCATTTAAGCATGCCGGTGCCGACCTGGAAACCGAAGTGAAGATCAGATGGGTATACAGTGGGGATATTACCGAGGAAAATGTTAAAAATACCCTTGCCGGAGTGAACGGAATCCTGATTGCACCGGGATTCGGAGACCGCGGTATTGAAGGAAAAGTGCTTACGGCACAGTATGCCCGTGAACATAAGGTTCCTATGCTGGGAATCTGTCTGGGGATGCAGATCATGACGATTGAATTCGCCAGAAATGTATTAGGATATTCCAAGGCTAACTCTATGGAATTTGATACGTCTACCGAACATCCTGTAATTTCATTGATGGAGGAACAGAAAAATGTGGTGGATAAAGGTGGAACCATGCGTCTGGGGGCCTGGAAGTGTGCCTTGAAAAACGGTTCTGCTTTACATGATGTGTACGGAAGCAAGAATATTACAGAAAGACACCGTCACAGATATGAATTCAACAGTGATTATATCGGTGAATTTGAGATGAACGGATTCCATGCAACCGGGACCAATCCTGAGACCGGACTTGTAGAAGCACTGGAAATGCCGGATCATCCTTTCTACATCGGTGTACAGTACCATCCGGAATATAAGAGTACCGTAGCCACGCCGCATCCTCTTTTCAGAGCCTTTATCAAGGCCTGTGGAAAAGAAGTAAAGTAATTGCAGACAGCAAAACGTCATATAATAAACTCAGACTGATTATTCTCAGCCTGAGTTTATTATATAGTAATGCATTATAGCATAGAGTTTTGATAAAAAAACAGTATTTTTGTCGACTCCAAATTGTATGTCATTTGATGTACATTTTAAATTGAAAGTTTACAACCGCAAAAGAAACGAAACGCATTGAACTTGAAAAGATTTACAACTTTAAGTGTCGTGATTGGTGGTTAAATAAAAGGAATACATTTAAAAATTTTAATTAAAATAAAATGCAACAGAACAACGGACTTGATAAAAGTCAAATGATCAGTTTTGCGGTGTTATGTCTTGTCCTCTTCGGATTTATGTTTTATTTTCAGAATAAGCAATCGAAAGAAGAACAGGCAAAGGCTCAGCAACAGAAAACCGAACAGGTAAAAAATGCTGTGAAACCGACTCAGGCCAGTAATATCAACCCTAATGTGACGCCAGGAGCAATTCAGACGGCCAGTCTTGGCAATAATGAGCTGAAAATTGAATTTTCAAGTCTGGGGGGGCAGGTGTCCAAAGTGGAACTGGCTAAATACAAAGCATACGACCACAAAACAGATAATGCCGATCTTCCGCTGTATCTGATTACAAAGAATAACTCCAACTACGGTTTCCAGTTCAAGGATAAAACAGGAAAGGTAATCAATACCAAAGACCTCGTATTTACCCCTTCAGTAAATGGAAATACCGTAACGATGACTGCAAACTACAATGGAGCGGTTATCCAATTCGTCTATACATTGCTTGAAAAGTATACTCTTGATTTTAAAGTAAGAACTCAGGGGCTGGCTAAAATTACTTCTGATAATAAAGCAGACTTTATCTGGGATTATAGTGTAAGGAACCTTGAAAAAGGACGTGCTCAGGAGCAGTCGCATTCAGAATTCTCGTATGCCTTCAATAATTATAAAGATTATGATTATGACGGAAGGACTACGATGGATGAAGAAAAAGAAACGCTGAACTGGATCGGAGTGAAACAGCAATTCTTCGCTTCTGTGATTGAAGCTAAAAACGGGTTTACCCAAAGTAAAGGAAATCAGGAGAATATTGAAGAAGGCGAATACCTGAAAAAGCTAAATTATGAAGGTTTCGTTCAAATGACCGGCAGCGAACTGAACCAGGATTTTACCTGGTATTTCATGCCGTTGGATTTGCCATTACTGAAATCATATGATAAGAACTTTGATGAAATCTTGCCGTTAGGATGGTCTTTTATCGGGTGGATGAACAGAGGATTCTTTATTCCGATCTATAATTTTATCTCTTCATGGGGCTTAACTGCAGGATGGGCGATCTTTGTACTGACCATTTTGGTTAAGCTGATCCTTTCACCCATCATGTACAAGCAGCATAAATTAAGTGCTATGATGCGTGTGATCCGTCCGGAAATCGATGAGGTAAATGCCAAGCTGAAAGATGCAGATCCAATGAAGAAACAGCAGGCTACCATGGAAGTATACCGTAAGGCAGGAGTTAACCAGATGGCGGGATGTCTGCCGGCATTGGTACAGATCCCGATCTTCTATGCATTATTCCGCTTCTTCCCGAATTTCATTGACTTGAGAGGGAAAGGATTCTGGTTTGCCAAAGATCTTACTGCCTATGATGATCTTATTAAATTGCCATTTAAAGTTCCGTTCCTGGGGGGACCACCTGAGTATTTTTGCTCTTGCCTGTACCATTGTCATTCTCATCTACACGATTATGACTTCCGGTAATATCCAGCAGCCTCAGCAGGAAGGAATGCCGAATATGAAAGTACTGATGTATATTTTCCCGGTTACTTTCCTGTTCTTCCTGAATACTTCCGCATCCGGTCTTTCATGGTATTATTTCGTATCGAATGCGATTAATATCCTGATCATTCTGGTGATCAAATACTGGATCCTGGATGAAAAGAAAATCCATGCACAGATCCAGGCCAATAAAGAGAAGCCTAAAACTGAAGGGAAGTTCCAGAGAAGGATGAGAGAGATGATGGAGAAGGCTCAGGAGCAGCAAAAAGCTACTGAACAACAGCGAGGAAAAAAGAAATAGAAATATATAAATCTTTTATAACGTAAAGAGAAGCAATATTATTGCTTCTCTTTTTTATTTAGAATCCATATAAATTTCAATATATGCGGATTCAAATGTTATAACTCACTTCCACTTGACAATTAATCATACTTCAATCGGAAAGAACGCCTGTGGTATTTCGTGGGACCATGCTTAATCAGGGCTTCTTGGTGTTTTTTTGTTGCATATCCGAAATTGGTATTCCATCCATATTCAGGATGCTCTTCATGGAGGCTTATCATAAGCTGATCACGGTAATTTTTAGCGAGAATGGAAGCCGCAGCGATAGACAGCATCTTTGAGTCTCCCTGTACAATACACAGGTGCGGAATATAATTGTAAGGATGGAACCGATTGCCGTCAACCAGAATGAATTCAGGTTTGATTGTCAGTTTATCCAAAGCGTTATGCATAGCATGTATACTGGCATTCAGTATATTATGCTGGTCTATGAATTCGGGTGGTAATTCAGCAATGGCGTAGCATCTCACATTTTCCTTAATGTAAATATCCAGTTCCTGCCGGGTTTTGAAATTTAATTTTTTTGAATCATTAATGAGGTTTTGTTCAAAGGTATCATCTATAATTACGGCCGCTGCAACTACAGGTCCGCTCAGACATCCCCTTCCTACTTCATCACAACCTGCTTCGATATAACAATCGGTCCATTTTTTTAGCAATTCCATAATTTTATGAATAATTGTATGATACAAATTTATGGATATTTAAAATACTATGAAAGGAATAGTTTTTTGTTGTGATTTATTAAGAAAAGTTTTACAAATTTGTGTTAACAAAATTAATCTGATATGAAGAAAATAACTGTAGGTATACTTACATTAGTACTATCTTCATCCCTAGTTGTATTTAAGGCTCAAGAAAAAAAGTCTGATACAGTGAGAACTCAGGAGATCGAAGGGGTTGTAGTTACTGCATTGGGTATTAAAAGAGAGAAGAAATCGTTGGGGTATGCTACCCAAGAAGTAAAAGGAGAGGACGTCAATAAAAATCCGACACCAAATTTTCTGAACAATCTATCCGGACAGGTTGCCGGTATGGATATTAAGCAAAGTACAAATTTTGGAGGCTCTATTAACGTAGTGTTAAGAGGGTTTAAGTCTTTTTCGGGAAGTAATCAGCCTTTATTTGTTGTTGATGGTGTTCCTATTATTAACAATAATATCAATACATCCAGTCAGGCTACCGGACGTTATGGAATCGACTATGGTAATGCTGCCTCGGACATTAACCCAAATGATATAGAAACCATCAACGTACTCAAAGGAGCAGCAGCAGCAGCTCTGTATGGTTCACGTGCTGCCAATGGTGCGATCATTATTACTACTAAAAAAGGTAAAAAGAACCAAAAAGGAATCGGGGTTGAGTATTCTAGCTCAGTTACCATTTCTTCTATCGATAGGACAACTTTCCCTAAATATCAAACGGAATATGGTGAAGGATATGTAGGAGAAGATGAATGGGGAAGTTATAATGGCGGCTTAGCAGCAGGGTTTGGAAGTGATGCTTCTTATGGACCTCGCTATGACCCTAATTTACTGGTCTATCAATATGATGCATTCATACCGGGCTCTCCAAACTATGGTAAAGCAACACCTTGGACTATGGCTAAGAACGGGCCTATCTCATTCTTTAAAAATGGTTCCAACTTCACAAACAGTATATCTCTTAGCGGAGGAGATAATACAGCTACTTACAGAATTAATTACACGAATCAGGATGCTACGGATATAATGCCAAATAGCTCATTGGTGAAAAATAATTTTGGTGGTAATGCATCTTATAAAATAACAGAAAAGCTAACAGCATCCTTGTATGCCAATTATATTACTCAGAAAACCAAAGGAAGAAATGATACTGGATATAATGGTAATATATTGTCAGGCTTTAGGCAATGGTGGCCTACAAATGTTGATATCAAGCAACAGGAAGATTTCTATAATCTCTCTCATCAGAATTATACCTGGAATATCACAAGCCCTACAAATCTTGCACCACAGTATTGGGATAATATTTATTTTCAACGCTATCAAAACTATCAGAATGACAGTCGAGACAGATTTAGTGGCAATGTTACTTTGAGTTATGATGTTTCAAAAGAATTAAATTTCTTAATGAGATTAAGTAATGATAGCTATAGTATGACTACTGAAGAGAGAAAAGCTAACGGATCTGTTCCTAATATTTTCGGACTTAATCCAAACACGCCTCAGCCTTCAGGCTATCAATTGAGTAATTATAGATTATCTGAGAGGAATTATGATTTCATTGGTACTTATAAGAAAGATCTTACAGAGGACTTTAATTTGAATGGTGTACTTGGTACCAATATCCGCTATAATTCTGCTTATTCTGATATTCATTCTACTGTAGGAGGGCTAAGTGTTCCCAATTATTTTGACATATCAAACTCTAAAGAAAGACCACTTAATCAAACCACTGATATAAGTAAACAGATTATAGGACTATTTGCCCAGGCTAGCCTAGGGTTTAAAAATACATATTACCTGGAAGGAACAATAAGAAGAGATCAAAGTACAGCTTTGTCAAAGGGCAATAATGTGTATTGGTACCCGTCCGTTTCTGGTAGTGTTGTATTCTCAAATTTAATCAAGGCGCCATGGTTAAGTTTTGCCAAAGCTCGAGCCAATTACGCTGTTGTAGGAAATGATACGGATGCTAATCAGTTGATAGATACTTATTTGGCGGGCTCTCCGTTTGGGTCGCAACCTGTGTATCAATTTAACGCAGTTCTAAAAAATCCAGATCTGGTAGCCGAGAAATTGAAAAGTATGGAATTTGGTATCGAAACATCCTTTTTAAAAAACAGAATTGGTTTTGATGCGACCTGGTATAAAAATGATTCCGAAAATCTAATTTCAAATGTACTTGTTTCTTATGCATCCGGTACCACATTGCAGAAACAGAATATTGGTAATTTAAGAACCGAGGCATTTGAACTTTCATTAAGGCTGACTCCAATTAAATCTCAAAGCTTTTCTTGGAATTTGGTAGCAAACTGGTCTAATCCGAAAACAACAGTTACAGCTCTGAAAAACGGAGTTGATAACCTAGCTTTACAAACCAATACTTCTCAAGGGGGGGTTACTTTGAATGCTCCTTTAGGAGGTTTATACGGAACGATTTATGGCTCTGATTTTATCTATGCTCCGGATGGACAAAAAGTAATTGATCCGGACACGGGTGCTTACATGAAGACAACTACGACCAATAATAATCTGGGTAGCTATCAGGCCCAGTGGTTCGGAGGATTAAGAAATACGGTGACTTATAAAAATCTTTCTTTGAGTTTCTTAATTGACATGAAGAAAGGAGGAAAAGTATTTTCTTTAGATCAGGCATATGGTTACGGAACAGGTATATATGCTGATTCAGTAGGCTTGAATGATTTAGGTAATCCAATCAGGAATACTTTGGCAAACGGTGGTGGAATTATTCAGCAGGGGGTTATCCCGGATCCTAACAATCCCGGACAATACATAACCAATAATGTAAGGTTAGATAAATCATGGTCCAGCCAGGTATTAAATACAGATCCTCCAGCGGCTGCATTTGTTTATGATGCAAGTTATGTAAAGCTGAGAGAAGCATCTATTACCTACAACTTATCGAAAGAGGCTTTAGGCTCTAAATTTATTCAGGGAATGTCATTTAGTTTAATAGGAAGTAATCTTTGGATCATCCATAAGAACTTACCCTATGCTGATCCTGAAGCGGGATTGTCATCTGGAAATTTGCAGGGATATCAAGCAGGAGTTATGCCTACAACAAGAAACTTCTCATTTAATGTAAAAGTTAATTTTTAAACAGTAAGAAATGAAAAAAATCATAGTACCGATATTAATAGGGACGTTGACATTATTTACCAGTTGTGCATCGGATGACATCAATCTGGATCCACACTCGGCCTATACAACTATTCCTTCTACATTAGTAACGAATGCCCAAAAAGAATTAAGTGATTATGTGAATACATGTAATGTAAACGAAAATAATTTTCGATTGACCATGCAGTATTGGCAAGAAACTACTTATGTTGAAGAAAGTAATTATAATTTCACCAATAGAAATGTATCTAATCAGATATATTTAGATAATTATGTTAATGTATTAAACAGTTTGGTAAAAGCGAAAGAATTGATAAATGCTTATCAACCTGTACCTTCCGAGGTAAATGACTGGCCAAAAATCAAACAGAATCAATTAGCAATAGTAGACATCCTGCAGGTTTATACTTATCAGATTTTAGTAGATACTTTTGGGAATATTCCCTATTCGCAGGCTAATCAGCTTGGGAGTAATGTTGCACCTGCTTATGATGATGGTGCAGGAGTCTATGCCAATTTGATAACAAGATTACAGCAAGATATAGCCAATATTGATACAGGCGGAGGTATAAATTCTGCTTCAGATGATTTTTCTAGTGCAGATAAATTTTATTCAGGAAGTCTGTCGGGTTGGAAGACTTTTGGGAATTCTCTTTTGCTAAAGTTAGGAATTGCAATTGCAGATTCTAATCCGTCACTAGCACAGCAAACTTCAGCCACTGCTATTAATAATGGAGTAATGACTTCATCATCAGATGACTGTAAGTTACAGTATCTGTCAGGTTCTCCGAATTGGAATCCGGTTTATGAAAATGTTAAGGCAAGTAATAGAAATGATTTTGTAGGAGGGAAACCGTTAATTGATTATATGAATGCCAATAACGATTCCCGGATATCAAGGTATTTCAAAACTGTTGGTACCACAGGAAATTATATAGGTCAGGCTATTGGTCAGCCGGCAGCTTTTGCAAATTTTTCTGCACCAGGCAATTTTGCATATACTGCTACTACACCAGGAATAATAATGAATTATACTGAAGTTGCATTTTACCTGACAGAAGCAAGTGCACGTTGGGGAATAGGAGGAAGTGCGGCTGTAAATTACGCAAATGCTATTACTTCATCTTTTACTGATTGGGGAGCAACTTCAGACGCTGCAGCTTATATTGTAACCCATCCTTACAATCCTTCAAATTGGAAGCAATCCGTAGGTCAGCAAGCTTGGGTAGCAATGTATAATCAGCCTCTTACTTCTTGGAATTTTTGGCGAAGATTAGATTACCCAGTTCTGCAACCGGCAAGTGCAGCCACAATATCTAGTGTTCCTGTGCGTATGAATTATCCGGCAAGTGAATATCAGACAAACGGAGCAAATGTTAGTGCAGCTGCTTCAGCAATCGGTGGAGATTTGCTTACTACCAAGATCTTTTGGGACAAACAGTAATAAAAGTACACTTTTTAACATTTAATATTATAATACCGCCTTCGGGCGGTTTTTTTATTTCAGTATATTTGTACCTTAGTTTATACCATTCAGGATCTGCCTGAATGAAATGCATATCAATAATGAACATCAAAAATATCGTAGGCGAAAAGCTTTCAGAAGTTATCCTCAATATCTACCAGCTGAAGGATGTCAAACTGGAAGTTCAGGAGAACAAGACTGAATTTGAAGGCGATTTCACAATCGTAACTTTTCCGCTGGTGAAGCAGCTGAAAAAAAAATCCGGAAAGTATTGCTGTGGAGTTAGGGGAGGCCCTGACTACACAAACCGATCTGCTGGAAAACTTTAATGTGATAAAAGGATTTTTAAATATTAAGATCAGGAACCAGTTCTTCATCGGTAACCTGCAGTCAGTATCAGAAAATATTGATGAGGTTGAGTCGAAAAATGCTACGGTAATGATCGAATATTCATCTCCGAATACCAATAAGCCGCTGCATTTGGGGCATATCCGGAATAACCTTTTAGGATTTTCTGTATCTCAGATTCTTAAAGAAGCCGGATATGATGTCATCAGGACCCAGATCATCAATGACCGGGGAATCCATATCTGTAAATCTATGCTGGCCTGGGAAAAGTTTGGGAACGGTTCTACACCTGAAGCTACCGGAATCAAAGGCGATAAATTTGTCGGGAACTATTATGTAGAGTTTGATAAGCAATATAAGCAGCAGATTGCCGCATTAATGCAGGATGGGATGACCGAAGAGCAGGCCAAAAAGGAAGCGCCGCTTATTAAAGAAGCGCAGGCCATGTTGCTGGACTGGGAAAATGGAGATGAAACTGTAAGGAATCTATGGAAAGAAATGAATTCATGGGTATATGCGGGATTCAATGAAACTTATAAGAGGCTGGGGGTTGAGTTTGATCAGATTCAATATGAAAGCAATACTTATATTCTGGGAAAGGATCTTATCCAGGAAGGGCTTGATAAAGGTGTACTATACCGGAAAGAAGACGGTTCGGTATGGTGTGACCTGACAGATGAAGGACTCGACCAGAAACTCCTGCTGCGTTCAGACGGAACCTCGGTATATATGACTCAGGATCTCGGTACTGCCGTAGAGCGTTTCAAGCAGAATAACATCCAGAAACTGATTTATACGGTAGGAAATGAACAGGATTACCATTTTCAGGTCTTATTTAAAATACTGAAGAAATTAGGGTACGAATGGGCAGATCATCTGTATCACCTTTCTTATGGAATGGTAGAGCTTCCAAACGGTAAAATGAAATCCCGTGAAGGGACTGTGGTGGATGCCGATGACCTGATGCAGGAAATGTATGACACAGCTAAAGCGAAAGCCATTGAATTAGGAAAGCTTGAGGGCCTTTCAGAAGAAGACCGCGAAGCTTTGTACGAAACTGTAGGGATGGGTGCACTGAAATACTTTATGCTGAAAGTAGACCCTAAGAAGAAAATGCTATTCAATCCTGAAGAAAGTATAGAATTTAACGGAAACACAGGCCCTTTCATCCAGTATACGTATGCACGTATCCAATCCCTGCTGGCCAAAGCAGATACAGGATTTGCGGAAATAAAGGATTATGCAGGGACTGAACTAAACCAGTCTGAAAAAGAGCTGATCATGCTTCTCGCAAATTACAAGCCTGTGGTGGAAAAAGCTGCTGAATCCCTAAGCCCGGCTCAGGTTGCCAATTATGTATATGAGTTGGTAAAGGCATACAATTCATTCTACCAGAGCAATACCATCCTGAAGCTTGAAGATGAGCAGCTGAAAAACTTCCGGTTGAGCATATCTGACCTTACCGGGAAGGTAATCAAAAAAGCTTTGCGACTGCTGGGAATAGCAACCGTGAACAGAATGTAACCATAAAAAAGCCTCCTGAATTTCAGGAGGCTTTTATTTTTATGCCTGACTGTTTTTATCTTTCATGCTTTCCTCATACAGTTTGGCTTCACTCCATTTAGCATGTTTGGACGGAATAATCGGATAGCCTTTTTTCAGGGTATAGACCTTGGTGAACTCTGCACCGAAGAAGATCAGCATGCAGGAATAATTGATCCACATCATAATCAGAATAATCGTACCGGCGGCTCCAAATGCTGATGTCGGTTTAAACTGCGCGAAATACAGGCTCAGCAGAAATTTCCCCAGGGTAAACAGGACGGCGGTCAGCAAGGCGCCTTTCCATACCGATTTCCAGCGGATCCTTACGTCCGGAAGTACTTTAAACATCAGCGCAAACAGCAGCATGACAACAGCAAGCCCAATGGCAAAATTAATTACCTCCACCAGCATATAAGTTTCATATCCGAAATAGCTCGTAATCCAGTTATTCAGTAGGCTGATGAGGGAAGATAAAATCATCGTGATCATCAGAAGGAACCCTAAAACCAGGATCATTCCCAGGGAGTTGGCCCGGTCGATAAGGAATTTCACGAATGCTTTTTTAGGTGCAGATTCTACATCCCAAAGAGTGTTCAGGGAATGTTGCAGCTGGAAGAATAAGGTAGTGGAACCGAATACCAGCGATCCTATTCCTACAACTTTCATGAAAATATTTTCTTTGTCAATCAATGCGCCGGCAATCATATCCTGAATACTCTTGGCCACATCAGTACCCATAATTCCACTGATCTGGCTGCTGATTTCCCCGCGTATAGCTTCTTCACCGAAAAAATTCCCGGCAATCCATATGATGATGATCAGAAGACCCGGAATTGAGAAAATGGCATAATACGCAAGGCTTGCAGAATCTTTAGAAGCAGAGGAATTATTCCACTCCTTAAAAGTATCTTTTAACACATCCCAGAAAAATTTGAGGTTGTTCTTCATATTAAAAAGGATATCCGATAGCAATATTTAAAATAAGGTTATCTTTCCTCCAGTCGGAATTTCCGAAATCTATTCTATCGAAAGTCCAACGGTCGCCTTTCTCATAATAAGGTACCCTTAACGGCATAGCAAGGTCCAGACGCAATACGAGAATAGAGAAATCCAGTCGAAGACCCACCCCGGCACCTACAGCAACTTCACTCAGGAAGTCCTTGGAAAATTGGCCTCCCGGCCTTTGTTCGTCAGCATTAACCAGCCAGATGTTTCCGGCATCGGCAAAGACCGCTACGTTTAAAAACTTGTAAAGGTTTGCTCTGTATTCTGCATTCATCTCCAGTTTAATATCACCCGACTGATCAAAGAAAAATGTATCCTTCTGTGTCCTCGGATCGTAGCTTCCAGGCCCGAGTGTTCTTGCCCGGAATGCCCGGATACTGTTGCTTCCTCCCACGAAAAACTGTCTAGAATACGGAACCTGCACAGAATTTCCGTAAGGATAGGCAATACCGGCTATGATTCTCGATGCGAACGATGTTTTCTCTGCAAACTTATGGTAAAACCTGAAATCATGTTCCATTTTCACATACTGGCTGAAAGGTACATCAAAAATTGTTTTCTGCTTCCCCTCCTTGGCATTGGCCCCGCTCAGGAGTCCGGTAAGGTTTCCTGCTAAATCTACCATTCCTTTATAATAAATGGTATTGGTTTTAGGCAGCATCGTATTAGTATACGTATAGCTGTAGGTAGGCCCGAAAATTAGCTGTTTATCAACTACCCTTTGCAGATAGGGATTCTGGCTGGCCTGCTCCTGGAATTTCGGGGTAATATTAGCCGGAGAAACATAAGTGACATCAATAATTTTCAGGTCATGTTCCTTTCGTGCGTTTTCTTTCCAGACATAGCCAAAAGAGGCATTGAATGTATTTAGGGTATATAATTGTGTCCGGTTCTGGAATTCATATCCTAACGTAATGTTGGTTCTCGGCACGAAGGCACTGGAAGAATTAAAACGGAATGGTGCCACGATCCTTGGGATGGAAAGCTGTGCATTCGCACCGGCACGGAAAATATTGTTGGCATCTTTCGGTCCGCCCACCTGGACGTCAAAAGCTCCGTAAACAGCTGCTTTAAACTGTTCCGCTCCACGGAAGAAGTTACGGTGGGTCCAATTGAGGTTCAGCTCGCTTCCCGCATAGTTGGCCGAATTCGTTCTTCCTAAAGCTTCCAGTCGCAGCGACTGGAGCTCGCGTGGCGTAAGAAGGTAATAGGCATCAAAACGGTGCTGAAGGGAATCTGAAACCACAAATTCATTCTTCACAAACTTGAATACCCCTAAACTGATCAGCCTGTTTAATGTAAGGTTATGGTCCGTACGGTTATATAAATCTCCGGTCTTGAAATATAAAGCCCGGTCAAAAATCTTCGGTTTGAATTTATGTTGCGGATCAATAACGTAAATATCTTCATAGGCATATTTAGAAAGCGAGTCTTTATCCACAGGAATGGTATATTTCCCGTTTTTAACATCCAGAATATTATAGTTCGGGAATACGATCACTTTATCAATGCTGAATTGCTGTGTAGCCAGGGCCGGAGTATTATCCTTAAGCTTCACGTTCAGTTCCACTTTATGGTTTTTGCTCACGGTACTGTCTGCCTGAACAATAATATTATCCGGATGGAAATAATAAAACCCTCTTTCTTTTAAGCCGTTGTCTATTCTCTGGCGTTCAGATTTGATGACATCCAGGTCAAACGGATTGCCGGGCTTTAATAATGTATTGCCCGTCAGCTTCTGGATTTCCTGATTGATTACTGTAGAATCCCGCTGGAATTTAACGTCGCTGATGAGGTATCTTGCTCCCGGCCTTAAGGTATAAATGACTTCTGCTTTCCTATTTTTGGAAATGGTATCATAAGTTGCTCTAGCATTAAAGTACCCCTGATTCTCTGAATAATTTTCAATAATATCCCGATTGAATTCCTGGTCGACATCACTTAGCAGAACAGGTTTTTCTCCAACCTTATATTTGAGCCAGTAACGGAGCCCTTTCTCTTTTTTAGGTTCTTTGGTAATATTGTAGAAAAACAGCCTGGGGCGCAATCCGAGAAAGGAAGAATTGGGTTTTGGCGTCAGGTTGCTTTCCAGCTCGGATTTCAGTGCGTTTTTTTCTTTTTTGGGAAGTGTGTCGTTTTCTATTTTAACTTCAGCCCCGGTATACAGCATCTGTCCCTGTTTCAGGTATTTGGTATTGCTGCACGAGACTACAGCAGAACTAATTCCTGAGGCTAAAGCATAGGTAAGATATCTATTGAATCTGTTTTTCATTTATTTAAATTCTACGGCTTGGTTGTTTTTATTCTCTTTTACTTTCTCCTTTCTGTTCCTGGACTTTTTGAAAATATCCTTGAACTGGTCATAATCCAGGGTGATCACAAAGCCTACACCCGTTTCGATGATCTGACCCTGAAGTGCTACCTGATATTCGTTTTTACGGTAGGCTCTCAGCATATACCTGCCATCTCTGGAGAGGCTGTAGTCCACTGTTACGTCTCCGGCGATATTGGTGGTGCTTTCATTCTGTCGCGCTTCACCTTCCACTCCGAAATTACTTCCTACCGAAACTTTTAGGCGGTCATTCAGCAACCTTTTGCTGATGCCTACATTAAGGTCAGTACGGGTATTCTTTTGGCCGGTTGTATAATCCTCAGAAGATTCCAGGTCAAAGTTCAGGTCTACACCTTTGATGAGTCCGGAAGCTAAATTATTCAGTTGCTGAGAAAGGATTTTGCTCACACTCTGCCTTGCCATAGCTTCTGTACTGAGGCCTGCACTGTTCTCAAACGGGTTTTCTCCTATGAAACGGTTCAGGAGCAACAGGGCAAACACCTGCTTATTCATTTCAGATTCTTCCGTTCTCAGCTGAGCCAGTTTGGCTTCTACGGTTTCCACTACAGAGGAAGCGACAGCATTATTTTTATCATCGGTTGTAATGTCAAAGGTGATCACTGGTTTCATCAGTTCACCTTTCATTTGGAGAAGCGTATTAAAAGGAATTCTTTGTTTGTACTGATTGATTTCTCCCGGAGCCAGTCCGCTGATCTGCTGCTCGACTAAATCAAGCGGTGCCGTCTCAGTTTTATAGACTGCCGTGATATCAAGATTGGCAGCGGTAGGCTCGCCGGTCCATGTGATGGTGCTTCCTTTCTGGATATCAAATTTACGTTTGAGTAGACTTACCGACAGTTCATAGCTTCCTTTTTCCACTTCATAGACACCGACCAAGGTAGTTTTACCTGAAGGATCAACTCCTCCGGTCAGTTCAGCCTCTCCCTGAAGCTTCACAAAATCCCCATTAGCCTTATCGATAATAAGCGATATTTTGGCTTCTTTGCTGACTTCGATATTCACGTTAACGTCCATTCCTTTGATCTTACTTTGTGTATCAAGGGAGTCCGCTTTGATGGTTTTATTAAGAGTCACCTGATCCTGATCAATAAATTCCACAATACCATCCCTTTCCTGTAACGAAGGTGTAGACTGCGGAAGCACAAACGTAAAATCCGTATTGTCAGCTACGGCAAGCCTTCCGTCTACTTTAGGCAGGTCTAAATTTCCCCGTACATGAAGCCCGGCATCAATGGCCAGGATTCCGTACATCATGGCATCATTGGATTTTTCTGAGTTTACGACTTTAAAATCCTTGGCATTGACGTCCAGATTAAAAGCAAAATCCCTGTAAGTCTGTGTAAGTACCTGTCCGTCGATAACCAATGAGTTTCCGTCTTTATCATTGATTTTAAAATCATTCAGTTCGATGCCGCGGTTTGTAAAATTGATTTCATCGCTGATGTTTCTGAAATCACTTCCGGTTTTGGCGATTTCAAGGCCAACGTTGTTCATTTTTACCGTACCTAAAATTTTCGGTTGGCTTGTAGTACCGGCAATTTTAAGATTTCCAGACAGATAGCCTTCCGTATTCGTAATGGCATTCATGGAAAAGCCTTGTACACTTCGCATTTGCAGCTGGTTAATGGCCATGTTCAGGTCAAAAGAACTCGCTGAAGTGTCATAATTTCCCGTAATTCTTACATCGTTGTTGTTTCCGCTAAGGGCAATATCAGCATTCAGCAGCTTCGCAGTGGAGCTGTTGACCTTCACTGCAAGATTTCCGACAGGGTTCTCGTAGACAATCAGGTCCGAAATATTAATGTCTGAAGTAAACGTCATATCCTTCGTCAGGTTCCTCAGTTGTGCAGTACCATTGATAGTTCCGCGCGCCAGGAGTGTATCTTTCTTAATCAGTTCAGTAATGGTTTCAATCTTAAAGTCCTTCAAGGAAACATTCAACGGACTTCCCGGTGAACTGTTTTCAGACTGCAGAAGAATTTCGCTTCCTGAATTAGAGAGCCTGAAATTATCTGCCAGTATGCCATTATTGCTGATCTGTATCTTATTGTTATCTGCTACGGTCCAGTCTGTATAATTCAGCTTCAGTCCGTCAGGATTAAGGGAGATTTCAGTAACGTCATTCAGTGATTTGGCATTACCTGCAATCAGGAACTGGGTAACATCCTTGTTATCCTTCGTTATAATAGTGTAAGTGATGGTATTGTTGGCTACATCACCGTTAATATTCACTTTATTTAGAGCAAGGCTTGGGCTCTTCAGGCCGCCGACATTCAGGACATATTGTAATGCCTGGTTTTCATTCGTAATTCTCAGTGAAGCATTTTCAATGGAGTTTTCTCCGTACAGCAACTGTGGAATCTGGCCATCCACTTCAATTTTTTGCGAATCTGCATTGTAATTCCCGGTGAGTACAATCGGCTGGAAATCTTTCAGGTCCGGAGCAAACTTGCGGATCAGGTCGTCATTCTTGATTTTAGCATTGAATGTGAAAAATTGTCCGCCGTCAATTTTCTGAGTTTTACCAGGCTTCTGAAACTGATAATATTGATTAATGGTCTGGCTTAATGCACCAAAAATCTGAGTGAGCTTATATTTACCGGTCAGCTCCACATCTGCAATCTGTGAGTTGAACAGAATTTGAGTGGAATCCTGGGTAGAGCGTGCTTTAAGGTTGACCTCCTGAATAGGATATACTTCTTTGGTATCTGAAAACGCAAAATCTTGCAGGTTCAGGTACCCATTAAGCTGGTCAGGGTTGAGGTCTGTAAAATCACCATCTATTTTTCCGGCTAGGATCATTGGTTTAGCGTAAAAACCAAGCTTGTTAAGGTCCAGCTTATTGATGTTTCCATTTACCTTCACCGTCTGGTTTCGGTCATTATACACTCCGGTAGCTGTCAGCTGCAGATTGGCATTCGGATCTTTGGAATTGAGTATGATATTGTAATTCCCACCATTAATTTTTCCGGTAAGGTCCATATTCTGGTAGCGGTAACCCTTATAAACAGCAGAAGCCACATGGCCTTTAAGGTCAGCCCTGGCATTTTTAAAATCAAAGCTTTCACCTTTTGCATAAATCTGGGCACTAATGGCTCCGATATCTTTGTTCTGGATAATTTTTCCGATCTGAAGACCCTGTAAATTGGCTTTTACGTCATACAGTTCCCTGTTCTTCCTCCTCATATCAACATTAGCTGTTACAGAAGCATTTCCGAGGGTTGAATACAGATTAAGATTCGTATTCACCATCTTGGTCGTTCCTTTTGCATTTCCTTTGATGCTGAAATGGGAAGGGAGGGAGATATTGGAAGGGATCGTTCCTTTAGGAACCAGGTTGAAAACAGTCCTGCCTGTGGTAGAAAGCTCACCTATTTTAAGATCGTAATAAAGGTTTTCAGGGTTCATCGCATTCCTGATCCGTCCTGAAGCTGCCACTCTGAGCTGATCCAGGCCTGAAAGTTTTAAGTCCTGAATAAACAGGTCATTCACACTTCCTTTGGCATTGACGTTAACATTGAGAACGGCATTAGGATATTTGTTGAAGGGAGCTGTATTTCTGAGTGTAGGAACAAGGTTAAGGATATCAGAAAAACCGACTTTTGAATCCCTGATGTTGGCATTCACCTGCACTGCTCCCGGATTGGAGCTGAGTTGCTGGATTGAGTTGTAATTCAATACTACTTCATCCCTTAGCAGTGTTTTAGGGGTCTGAAGGTAAAGGTCTTTCAGGTATGCCTGTTTTTCACCATAGACGAAATCCGTGTTGAATTTCTGGATATTCAGTCCCTTTGCTTCCTGTATTTCCGCTGAATTGACTGAACCTGCAAAAGTATTGTCCTTCATTTTGAAATTGCGGACTTCCACATTCATTTTTGAAAAATTAAGGTGATTGAAGTCCATTCCCTGTTTTGTAGGGGCTATTGCCGTATTATTGTAAGCGACTTTCACATCGTTTAAAACTAGTTTTCCAAGAAGAAGCTGCATGGCTTTCTGAGTAGAGGTTGAAGTTTTATCCTGTCCTTTGGTATCTTTCATATTGGCATCCTGTGCAGGCAGATAAAGATTGGCATTAATGTCAGCACCGGATAAAAACAGATTGCCTATGTTATAGGCATTGTTTTCCAGATCAAGGCTGTTGACACGGGTGCTTAATTCCTTAAAGAGTACCTTGGCAAATGTTTTGGTATTGTCATCACCGTAATCGATGTTGAAATTAGTCAGTTTGATTCCCCTTAAACCGATTTTCATAGGGTTTTTCTGTTCCAGTGAATCCACTTTTTTCTCCACCTTTTTGGAAACTTCTTCTATCAGGTCCTGTTTCAGTTTAAGCCTTAATCCGTCCAAATTGATATCGTTAACGGCATAATTATTTTTACTCAGGTCAAATGTCCTTACCTGGGTATCGAAAGAATTGAAATACACTTTGATATCATTCCTGGACTGCTGGTCATTAAAGGTAATGCCGATATCTTTCAGTTTGATTTTATCCAGGGAAATAATAAAAGGTTTTGAAGGGCTTTCCTGTTTATCACTGGTAGCAAACGCATTGATGATATAGTCGAAATTAAACTTTCCGTCCGGTTTTCTCACCACGTTGGCTCTTACCCCTTCCATATCCACTGAAGTAATATCAGCTTTAGAGTCGATGAGTTTAAGCATATGAAGGCCTACGTCGAGCTTTTTTACTGCCAATAGCGTATCGATTTCCTGACCTTTCAGGTACAGGTCTTCCATGATCAGGCTGTTGGGGAAGCCTATGTAGACTCTTTTGAGGCTTACTTTAGTTTTGATTTTCTTTTCAAGATAAACAACAAGCTTATCTTTTACATAGTTCTGGACAGCTGGAAGCCTTAGGCTCAGAACCAGCAAAGTGATGATGACCAGTATTGAGATAACGAATATCACAATACCCTTAAGAATTTTTCTCTTGTTAATTTTCAGTTTCAAAGTATTGGGTTTTTAACAATGATAATCATTCCGATAAAGGAAATTATCCGTTATGGTACCCATTTACAATACAAAAACCCTGCCTTGACTGTCCGTTATGGAATTTTTAGTTGAGTTTGCTGTCAAGTGAATAGTTGATGAAGACAGCCAAAGCATCGGGTTTAAGTTAAAAAAAGCCCCCTTTTAGGCATATAAAGTGAAAAGGTTAGCAAAAATGAAAATTCAAATGTTAGTTATAGCAAAAGGGGGCATGGATATGTTTTATTTGGTTGGTTATCAGTTTTAAAGGTTATTCGTTGCCGTTTTCCCATTCTACAGTTTCGCCCTGAGGCGCAGCACCGCCCTGAGCTTCGGTAACCGGTGCCTTTTCCCGGTTAATGTGATAGACATAGGCGGCAATTTTTTCAGCATCCCTTCCGGTGATCGTTCCTTCTTTCACAAAAGGTCTCATGGCAGGATTATTAGGGGAGCCGTTTTCCAGCATCCAGATCACATTTTTAAAAAGGCTCTTCTGTTTAACGTTGATCCAGTGGGTGTCTGTCAGGTTAGGTCCGATTCCTCCTATCCCTCCGTCTCCGTGGCAGGTTGTGCAGTTGGTTTTAAAAAGCTGTTCTCCTTCTGCAATATTATCGGCACTGTATTTTGCCGTTTCCAGGTTCACCGGCGGAGCGCTTTTTTCAAACTCAGTAATGGAGGCAAGCATGGTTTTGGTTTCCTGATCATATTCCTTTTCCTGATGGGCATAATCCGTAAAGGCATAAGCAGCCATATAGACTATGCAGAATACGCATCCGAACCAGAACAGGCCTGTCCACCATTTTGGAAGAGAATTATCGAGTTCTGTAATCCCGTCAAATCCGTGGTCGATGAGAATATCTTTTTCCTCAGATTGGGATTGTTTTTTAAATGCCGAATTCCATAATTTCTGATAGTAAGGAATTTTCTTCTGTTCAAGATAAGCCTGCTTTTCTTCTTCGGTTAGCCTGCTGAAATTTTCATTTTCAATCAGGTCACCTATCGAATTCATGATCAATAAAAGGATTGTGGCGATTAAAAGAAGTCCCCAGAAAAAGGCAGAGGTAAGATAGCTTCCGTCCGGACTGAACATACCAAAGAGCAAGGTGCTGAGTACGACGGTTAAGACAATATATACTGAAATGGGTGTTCTTGGTTTCATTGTAATTCAGGTTTAATGATTACTCGATGCTTGCGGTTTTGATGTCAGTGGTTTTGATGTCGGTGCCCAGTCTTTGCAGGTAAGCAATTATCGCGGTAATCTCCCTTTTCTCAAGTGGGATGAATGCGGTTCCTCTGGTGATCTTTTCTTTTTCCATCTGTGTTTTCACATCGTTGGCTTCGGCATAAATTCTTTTCACAATAGCCTGAGCCTGATGGTCTGCCCACTGATTGGATGAATCGATCTGGGCTTTGGTATAAGGGACATCGAAGGCATTTTTCATGAGTCTCATTTTATCAGCCATCTGTGAGCGATCCAGCTCATTGCTGATCAGCCATGGGAAGCGTGGCATAATAGACCCCGCAGAAGTAATCCTTGGGTTATACATATGCTTAAAGTGCCATGAATCAGGATTTCTGCCTCCCTCTCTCTGAAGGTCCGGTCCGGTTCTTTTGGAGCCCCAGAGGAACGGCCTGTCGTAGATAAACTCGCCCGCTTTGGAATACTGTCCGTTTTTGCCGTTGAATCGTACAACTTCATCCCGGAACGGTCTGATCATCTGTGAGTGGCATGAATTACATCCTTCGCGGATATAGAGGTCTCTTCCTTCCAATTCCAGCGGGGAATAGGGTTTTACTGCTGAAATAGTTGGCAGGTTGCTTTTCACGGTCAGTGTTGGGACAATTTCTACCAGACCTCCGATGGCAATGACGGCAAAAGCAAGGACAGAAAGCAGGGTAGGGGTTCTTTCAAGCCAAAGATGGGTTCCCTCGCCTTCTTTTCTTCCGCTTCCTACCCTGGCTAATGCTGGTGCTTCTGCTGGAACGTTTTTCTGGAACGATCCGGCACGTACGGTTTTGAATACATTAACAGTCATCAGTACAGCGCCTGTCAGGTAAAATATTCCTCCAATAAATCTCATCTTGAAATATGGAATGATTGCTGTCACCGTATCGAGCCAGTTTTTCCAAACCAGTGTTCCGTCCGGATTGAACTGTTTCCACATCAATCCTTGTGTAAATCCTGAGATATACATCGGTACAGCATAGAAAATGATCCCCAAGGTGCCCAGCCAGAAGTGCCAGTTGGCCAGTTTTTTAGACCAGAGAGGTGTTCTCCACAGGATCGGTACAAGATAGTATACAATCCCGAAAGCCATAAAACCGTTCCAGCCGAGGGCACCTATATGTACATGACCGATTACCCAGTCGGTATAATGCCCTATTTTATTCAGTGATTTTGTTGCCAGAAGCGGTCCTTCAAAGGTCGCCATACCATAACAGGTTACTGCTACCACAAAGAATTTAAGGATTGGGTTTTCCCTTACTTTATCCCAGGCTCCTCTCAAAGTAAGAAGGCCGTTCAGCATTCCTCCCCATGACGGAGCGATCAGCATAATGGAGAATCCGGTTCCCAATGCCTGGGCCCATCCCGGAAGTGCAGTATACTGAAGGTGATGCGGGCCGGCCCACAGGTATACGAAAATCAGGGACCAGAAGTGAATGATGGATAGTTTATAAGAGAATACCGGGCGGTTGGCTGCTTTAGGCAGGAAGTAATACATAAGGCCCAAAACAGGGGTTGTGAGTACGAAAGCCACTGCATTATGCCCATACCACCATTGTACCAGCGCATCTTTTACGCCTGCATAGGCCGAATAGGATTTCCAGCTGGTAAACGAAAGCGGAACTTCGAGATTATTGAAGATATGTAACATCGCTACGGCAATCCAGGTAGCAATAAAAAACCAGATCGCTACATATAAATGCCTTACCCGTCTCTTGGCAATGGTTCCGAACATATTGATTCCGAAAATGATCCATGAAAATGCAATTAAAATATCAATCGGCCATTCGTGTTCAGCGTATTCTTTAGAGGTGTTGATCCCCATCAGGAAAGTAATGACAACCGAGATAATCATGATCTGCCAGGACCAGAAATGCAGCCAGGATAAAGTATCACTGTACATTCTGGTTTTAAGCAGCCTCTGAAGGCAGTAATAAGCTCCGCAAAAGAATGAGTTACAGACAAAAGCGAAGATCACAGCGCTGGTATGCAGCATTCTGACCCTCCCGAATCCCATTGCTCCCTGCGTATTGATCAGTCCCTGGATGTTGCCGCTTCTCAGACTTTGGATGGTAACATCATCGGTTCCGAATAAAAACTCAGGCAATTCAGGATAAAACAGCATTAAAGCAGCGGTAAGTCCCAGTAAAAAGCCTATGAGCCCGAATACAATAGTGGCATACAGGAATGCCCTGACAATAGTATTGTCATAATTAAATTTTTGCGTATCCATAATTGCAAATGTGTTGACTGAGATGATATTATTCCTTTCCTATTCAATTTTTAAACCCGTAAATGAGAAAGAAATTAAATATCATGTAGGTGTGTAATGTTTTGCCAAAGGTATTTAATAACTTTGTCGGAGTCTAGTAGGTATTCTTCTAAACTATACTGAAAACTACTAAAGCAGTTGAGATGAAAATATGCAGTCAAAACATCAGAAAAGTACGCCGGAGTAAGGATTTTACTCAGGAATACATGGCTTTTGAAATGGGAATTTCCCAGAAAGCATACTCGGATATAGAGAATGGAAAGGTGAAGATCAACCTTGATACACTGACCAAAATTTCAGAAATCCTGGAAATAAAGCCGTCCGATATCTGCAGCATTTCGGATAAGTGCGGCATGAACGATTACCAGGATAAATACCAGGATCTGATCAAATATATGAAGCAGAATAATATTCCGGTTCCTAAAGAGTACCTGGAGTAATTTATATTGTATGGAGTATTGCTTCCTCAGTGTCTAGGAAGCTCTACAAAGAAGGTAGTTCCTTGTCCTATTCCCGGGCTTTCTGCCCATACTTTTCCGCCGTGCATTTCAGTGAGCACTTTCACCGTGTACAGGCCGAATCCGTGGGAACGTTCATTTCCTGTAGGTTTGGAAGACAGGCGGGAAAATTTCCTGAACAGTTTGTCAAATTCCTCCTGTGCAATCCCTGCTCCTTTATCGCTGATCTGAAAAAGCACTGTTTTCTCCGATTCTGAATAGTGGAGATTGATAACAGATCCCAGAGGCGAATACTTGGATGCATTGCTTAAAAGATTAGCCAGAACATTATGGATCCTTTTACGGTCAATGTGCAATATGGTATCGGTGACGCCCTGTATCTTCAAAACCTGCTGTTTATGTTCCATAATCATTTTAAAGTCTCGGTACAAATGGTTTATCAGATCCCTGATTTTTACAGATTCTTTGGATAACTGCTCTTCTCCTTTATTCAGGGAAGCATCACTCAGGAGATTGCTGATGCTTTTCTGCATGAAATCGGCTCTTTCCAGAATACTGTTGCCAACTTTCTGAATTATCTCATTATCCCCGGCCTTTTTCTGGATCAGCTGGGCGGAAATCATGATTGAAGTAAGAGGATTCAGCAGGTCATGGGTAACCTGGTGCAGGTGGTCGTCAACAATCTGTGACATCTGCCGTTTCATTCTTCTGGATTCCAGTTTTTCCAGAGCCAGGGAAGCCAGTTTTTTCAGAAGGGAGGCCTGTGTTTCTGTAATGGCATTCCTGGGCTGATCATCAATCACACAGACAGTGCCTATATTATGCCCCTCCGGTGTTTTTATGGGAGCCCCGGCATAAAACCGGATGCCGCCTTCTGTATGCACGTAAGGATTTTGGCTGAGCTCATTGAACTCATGTGTATCATAAAATACAGTAATATCATCTTCGAGAATCGTAAGTGAGCACAGGCTGTCATTTCTATGCACCTGGTTGGTTGGAAATGTACTCAGGTTAGATTTAAAAAATACTTTTTCCGCATCCACAAAATTGACAAAAGCGCCGGGAGCCTGAAAAATTTCCGCAGCAATGCTTGAAATTGTATCGAATTCCGGTTCCGAAAGCGTATCAACAACATCATACTGCTTTAATTTAGACAGCCTTGCTCCATCATTGGAAGGGATGAGGTCATCAGGAAAGGAATATTTTTTCATGGTCCTTTTAGTGTATCATTTGTATTACCTACCCAAAGATAAATAATTTAATCTTAAAAGTGAATGGATGAGAAAAATTAACAAAAACTATCCTGTAAAATTATTATGAAAAAGCACAAAGTATAATTGAGTTTAGTTTCTGGTCAATATGGATAAGTAATCATATGAAATGTAAATAATCCGGAAATAAATTTTAATGCGTCAAGTTTTGACGCTTACTCCTTTGATATTTGCTAAAAATAATGGAAAATGAAAATTACTAATAGGACAATATTTCATATTTAATGCCGTGTTATGGTGAAAAAAATAAAATTATTGATTTTTTAATAATAGATAGGATTATTTTTCTTACTTTCGTGACTTAAAAATAGATATATCTTTTTATTGTGAAAAATAATCTTAAATGGTTACAGTAATTTTCTAATTATTTAAAAGCTGCAAATATATAAAAAACAACTATACTTTATATGATTAAAACTTTATCCTCTAGGATGTTCATGGCATTGCTGGTGTCATGTTCATTCTCTGCGTATTCCCAACTGGTGGGTTCAGATGTCCAGTTATGGGAAAAGGCAAATCCCAATGCCCGGGAATCAGCCAGGTGCAAAGATGAAAGCCTGTTGAATTTTCATTGCGGCATCAAAGACAAGCTGCTCAAAAAGTACATTAAGTACAGTAAAGACAAGAGCCATACCTTAAGCCTTGTTCATGCATCAAAAGAAGATGAAATGATCTGGGAAATTGAAGACAAAAATGTGTCTTTAAGCAATCATGCTTATACCAAAGGTAAAAGTTCAAAGGAAATAGGCAAAAGGCCGAGTATATTTTCCTTTACTGGATCTGCAGACTTAAGAAAGGAAAAAAAAGATAGCTTAAGGATCAGATTTGAAGATCAGAGTCTTTATGAAATGATTTTTCTTCCCAGGAAAGCTAAAATGATGGATCTGAACAAAATTCACTCCTACCTTTCCATAAAATACGGGATCTCTCTGGAAAAAGGAAAGTATTATGCCAGTGATGGTAAGGTACTCTGGGATCCTGAGAAACATCAAAACTATAGGTACAGGCCGACAGGTTTGGGCAGAGATGATAAAAACGAGCTTTATCAGAAGCAGTCATCTAACCAGGCAGATCCGTTTCTTGCGATTGGTCTGAATAGTGTCCAAAGGACAAATTTTGAAAATCCTTCCGTCATTGACAACTATAATTTTGCAATGTGGTCAGATGACAATAAGGAAATGTCTGTAAAGCCGGAAAAAGATCTTGATGTTCTGGAGAGAAACTGGGAAATCAGTTTTATCGGGAATACCATTCCTAAAACAAATTATACGGTACGGATTGTCAAGGAAAAGATAAATCCACGTGCTATTCCCCTTTCTTACTGGATGTTGCTGAAAAAAGATAACGGCGAAATCAGAAAACTGCAGGGTGTTGAACAGGAAAGCTATATTATATTCAATAATATTGAATTCCTTGACGCTTTTGATTCTGTTAATACGGCGCATTTTACATTTGCAGTAAGCCCAAGAAATAATAAATCAGAAGAAATAAATCCAAGTTCAGGTTCCAATACGGGCAGTATTCGTAATATAAACGATTTGTCACTGGATATCAATAAAATTGCTCTTTACCCTAATCCTGTTAAGAAGGATCAGAATTTTACCATTGTGTTTCCTAAGATGGATGGCCTTGTAATCTCTATTTACGATGCTGGCGGAAGATTGGTGAAGCTTGATAAGATAAGCAATACAGCCAGTTCCTATATGAATCATCTGCCAATTCAGACTTCATACCTTATCAATCTTACCCAGAACGGGAAAATCATAAAAACATTCAAATTAATCGTAGATTAAATAATCATGAAAATACACATTAACCGGTTTCCTTTTACCAGGAAATCATGTCTTCTGCTGTGCTTTTTTGCCTGTATGTTTGTGTTCGCAAGCTTCACCAAAAAGGACAGGCAGAGAGTCAGGGAGTTTAAAAAAGACTGGATGAGTAAGCTGACCGATAAAAAAGAGGTCGATGCTCTGAAAAAAGATCAGAAAGAAAAATCTTCTGATAAATCTTTTGCCAATAATACAATTAAGAAAACTAACAGGGATATTTTATCTGAAAATAATCCTTTCCAGGCTGTGAGTTCAGATCCAGAATTGCCCGAAGTCAATGATGCAGTTTCGGCGAATATCGCTTCTTATCCTTCACGGGAAAAAGAAGGAACTATCGGAACTTTCTCAGATCAGGAAGAGGACCGAATCTCGGACAACTTTTTTACAATTGACGTTCCTAATGTCAACAAAGAAAATACAGTCGCTTATCTGGAATATGATCTTTTCGGATTGGCATCGCATCAGTCTGTTCCAAGGTCAATCAATAATAACTTAGCCATAGGAGGAGACGTTGTTGTTCCCAATGCTCAGTGGAGCCATCAGAGAGAGGCTTTGAACTCAAATATTATTAAGAACGGGTTAAATACTGTTTTGTTTACTTCACCTTCTGATGGAGTAAAATATAAGGTTAAGAACTTAAAGATTGTTTTTGGTAAAGACAAGAAATCTTATGAGAATATTCTTGTAAGCTCAATACTTTCCGGAGATAAACTTTATGTAAAAGGCAATAACGTTAGTGGAGCAGGTGCTACGATCAACAATGAATATGTTTCTGCAAAAAACGGTGAGTTTGAAAAGTTAATCCAGTTATCCGAAAGTGATAAGGCAAAAGGCAGTTTTTCAGTTACTGCCAATGGAATTACAACACACCATAAAATTCCTGCTTCGACAAATTCTTTTAAGGCGGTAAACAATGCTTATTTTAATGCCAAGGGAATTTTCGTCTCAAAAGATCAGGAATTGAGTGTAGATTATGAAGGACTGAATATTAAAGTTCAGAAAGAAACTTCCGAATCAGCATACATTGAGGTTTTAAAATTAAGGTCTAAAGATTTTCCTGCGACATCGCAGGGAATAAAAAATGTTACACCGAATAATGAAGCATTTAGATTTTCTGTAGTTTCCGGAACATTAAAAAAAGGAGTTAAAATTACCATTCCGTATGATGAAAAACGTTTAGGTACAATTTCTCCTCAAAATATTAAAGTTTTTTACTTTGATTACAAAAATAAACAATGGAAAGTTGATAATTCTGCAGTCCTTGATGAAAAGTCAAGAACTACCACTATTGAAAGTGATGGTAGCCATGATTATATCAATGGAGTAATTTCTATTCCAGAATCTCCTCAGGTGAGCGCTTTATCCGCTACTAGCATGAATGGATTAAAGGCAGGAAGTCCTACTGCAGGAGTTCAGTTCATAACACCACCTATTGCAAGCCAGACAGGTGATGCAAATACATCTTATCCAATTGTAGTTCCTGCCGGAAGGAACAACATGCAGCCTGATTTATCAATTTCATACAGCAGTGGTAGTAGTAACGGCTGGATGGGAGAAGGATGGGACATAAGTGGTTTATCGTCCATAAATGTGGATGCCCGTTGGGGAAGTCCATTGTTTGATCCTTCCACGGAAACTGAATTATATTCTTTAGATGGGGAAATGTTGGTTTATGATGGTAATTATTTACCTCATAGACACAATAACATTAATGAAAATTCTTCTGTTTTTGATACTAATAAGCAGCTTAGAACGGCTAATTTCACGAATAACAAAAAAGTTTTCTATTTAAGGAAAAATCATGATTTTACAAAAATAGAACGGTACGGTGCTACTCCTTCTGCTTATACATGGGTAGTTACAGGTTCAAACGGAATAAAAAATTATTATGGAGGTCTTAATACAGTTGTAAATTCAACTGCTGTATTAAAGAATTCAGCTGGAAACATAGTAAAATGGGGATTAGTAAAAACAGAAGATACCTATGGAAACTATGTAGAATATATATATGATAATACTGTAATTAGTGGCCTGAGTGGTGATAATGCTAATTTGAATGGTGGACAAATTTTCCATATATCTAAGATTATATACACTAAAAAAAATGGAAGAAGGATTAATCCTTTACAAAAATTTTATTCTGTAGAATTTGAGCGGGAACAAACTATTACAAGACCTGATATTAGTATGAATGCTAAGCTTGGAGTTAATATAGTTGAACCTTACAAGCTTAAAAATATTTACGTAAGATATAATGGCGAACTTATCAGAGCGTATTCATTGACTTATGGGCAAGGAGAATTTTACAAAACATTATTAACTAAAATTCAGGAGTTTGATAAAAATTATCAGCCTGGTGATACGTCTGCTCTGATTAATGAATACAGCCTGGAGTATTATAATGACATTCAGGATGATAAAGATCGATCAAAAACTCTTTTTGATAAAGACATTGATGTCTCAGGAACAGGATCATCAAATGGTGCTTTTCCTCTTTTGCCTAGTTCCCTTATGCCTTCAAAAATCGGAGCGACCAATACATTTGAATGGGGTATTAACGGTAGACTTCCTGGAGTAGGGCTTAACTTCCTGTTTCCCACGATGAATGCTTTTGGCCATATCATGGCTGCATTTAGTTTGGGGCTTTCCAGAGCTGAGGCAAAAAAAGCTCAGGAACTTATAGATTTCAATGGTGATGGTATCAGTGATATTATTTATAGAAAGCCAAACGGAGGATTATTTTTCAGACCGGGAGTATTGTCTTCAAACGGAAGTATTACATGGGGGGCTGAAAAAAGTGTTAAATATCTCAATAGTAATTTTTCATTTACAAAAACCAAAACAGATCATTTAGGATATGATGTAGGAATCAATGTTTTTGGATTTGGTTTCAACTTTTCTCAGATGTGGTCTACCAGTAAAAGTGAAACCTCATCATTTATTGTAGATGCCAATAATGATGGGATCATGGATGTGGTTAAGGATGGAGAAGTGTTATTCAACAAGATCGACAGTAATGGAGATGCCGAAATGAGTAGATATAGTGATAATACCGAAAATATGGTAATTGTTGCAGATACTACTACACCACATGAACCGCCTTTAGATGGCTGGAGTACTATTTCCAGAAACGATATAGTAAAAGTTTGGGTAGCTCCTAAAAGCGGCACAATCAAATTCACGGATCGTATAAGAGTTGAGAGTTTACCCAATGCAAAAGCTGTATATTCTGTCGAGATTAAAAATCCTTTAAATCCGACTAAAAATGGTAGGATATATTTAAAAGAAATTTCCGGAACATTATCTCAGACTATTTCAATTACGAATTATAATACATATTACTCTCAAATACAATCACTCACGCCTGCAAATCAAGATCATTTAGGAATAGATTCATCAAATATATTGTCTGTAGAAGAAGGAGATAAAGTGTATGTAAGGTTGCATAAAGATGATAATTATAGTTACCAGGTCTTATCTAATCCGCAGATAACTTATGTTGGAGGACGGTATTTACAAAATCCTGACTTGTATGAACAAGACGGATTTTATCTCAATAACGGAAGCTATTCACAAAACTTTTTCTTAAATAATCATACGAAACCAATTCAAATTGATCATCCGGGAACAATAAATATATCTGTTCCTCAAGTAGTGTTTCCAAAGACAACAGATGATATAACATTTAAAATTGTAAAGGTTAATTTATCTAATAATGTAGAAACAGTAATCCATGCAACTCCAACGTATGCTCAAAATGATAATGGAATTACGGTTCCCGCTATTCAGCTTAACAATATATCAATTAGCCAGAACGAAGTACCATCCATAATTAAATTTGTGGTAGAAACAGATTCTCATACGAACTTTAAAGATTATAATTGGAATAAAATTGATGTTGATTTCATGCCTTCAGCAGGGGGAGCTTCAGTACACTACAATGGTGTAGCAGATTATCCTTCATCATACATTATTGATCTTAAACCTAAGTTTAGTATTACAGATCTAGCTTTTACGACTACATATCCATCAGGTGTACAAACGTATAAAATTGAATTGAATAAAAACTTACCGTCAACAAATGCACTTACAAACGGAACTTTTTATTATATAATAAAGAAAGCAGGCCATGTTTTAGGAAAAAGAAGAATTATTATTACAGGAAATGGAACAAACATTACTGAGATAGATATGATAAATAATCAGGCTATCTCAGGAAATTCCCCAATGGCTTTTTATACAGGAGATATGAGCAATGCTTCTGGCACTGTTCTCCCTAATAGTGAGATGATTAATATTCAGGTATATTGTAACACCGAAGCTGATTATCAATTGTATAAAAAATATCAAAATATTCTGCAGGGAGGTACTTTCAATATTTATTATGATCAAGGAAATACTTTTTTAGCAACCACTGGCCATACATCAATAAATACCTCAAATCTTGAACATATAGGTCAATTTTATAAGAACTGGAGCCAGTTTTTATATAATCAATATGCAGATGTTGTTCCTGTAAGCACGCCTGACGGTTTTGCCTTAAATCAAAACACTCCTTCGGATAATTATGGTATGCTGATTAATCCTGATAAGCTTACTCCTCTTACTATACCGGTAAGTTTAAGTTATCCGACATGTGATAATTTGCCTACTGCTCAGGAAACTGCAGAATGTATCGCCCAGCAAATTAACAATTCCGGATATTATCAAAATCCGGCAAATTTTAGCCCTACAGCAGTAAGGCCTTTAGAAGTTTATGTGACTAAGTCAGGAAGAAATGACCAGCAGGTCATTACTGAAAAATGGATTGGTGTAGGGCCGGAACAATATGCAATGGCATCTTCCTTTAAGGATGATGAAACAGTAAGTGGTTTCTTTGATCCTTTTGTAGCAAACCCTGATCTTCCAGATAATCTTATTCTTCAGGGAAATGTTGATACTAAGATGTATGGGATTAACAAGAAATATTATAGTAAGTCGCGAACTAACACATTGAGTGGTTCATTGTTTGGTGCAGGACTTCAGAATGCGAATTCAAATCTTGTAGGAAAAGGAAGTATTTGTCTTCAGGATTATATGGATATGAATGGAGATGGTTATCCAGATATTGTATATAGTGATGCTGTACAGGTTACGAATTCAACAGGAGGGTTGAAAAGCCTTCAACTTGCGCCTAATGTATATGCTAATGCCTATCTTACTAATTCAAATAGTGATGTCAATACCGGATCATTACAGTTTTCGCCAAACACATTTACATCAGCAGGTGTAAATCAAAGACATGGGGAAGTATTATCAATGGGAAATAATCCTGCTGTTCGCATTATTGCCGAAGCGGATAATTCTTCACCTTGGTCAGCGAGTGTTTCAGCAAATTACAATTCAAAAGATTCTGGTGAGTCTTATTGGGTAGATATTAATGGTGATGGGTTGTTAGATAGAGTTGTAGGAGGGGGAACTTCCTCTATAAGGTATAATCTGAATTTAGGCTATCAATTAAATTCAAATACTCAGTATTTTAAAAATTTTGAAACATATGCGTCACATCCTGTAGGTGGAGCGGGATTAAGTTATGGATTCGATTTAGGCTCAATTGCAAATGTTGGATTTGTAGGAAGTGTAGGTGCTACATTCTCTTTAGGAACATCAGACGCTACTTTTGAAGATATTAATGGAGATGGATTAGTGGATATTTTAAATGTAGGAAGTGATGCAACGTATGTAAAATATAATCTTGGTAACAAGTTTTCCGATGCTGTAGAAATATTCAAAAAACAGGGTGAAATACAGAATAAGATAGACTATAATAATGAGTCGAAGACTTATAACGGATCAATTTCTGTTGGAGCCAGCTACTTTTATTGTTGGCCTATTGTCTGGTGGCCATTCCCTCCGTTTCCGCTTATTTATATGAAAATTGGAGGAGGAGCAACAGCTAATGTAGGAATTTCAATTGCTGAAGTTGACAAGACTTTTAAAGATATGAACGGTGATGGACTTCCTGATTTAGTAATTTCTAAAAATGATGGATTTGTTGTCAACCATTCTAGGATAGGAAGAACTAATAAATTAAGCGTAGTTACTAATACTTCAACCAGAGGAAGATTTACCATTGATTATGCGTATTCTAAGGCTAATTACGATAATCCATATGCAAAATTGGTCATGACGGAAGTGAGTACCAATAATCCGGATGTGAATGCTCCAGATTATTCTTATTGGGGTAGTGATCCAAATAAAAACTATACGACAAAATTTGAATATGAAGACGGGAAATATGATCGAAGAGAAAGAGAGTTTTTTGGTTTTAGTGTTGTTTATACTAAAGATATGGAGGGCCAAAATATCTATAGAACAGTTAAAGACACCTATTTTAACCGAAGCTATTTTTTAAAGGGACTTCTAGTAAAATCAGAGTTTTTTGCAGGTTCAAGTGTTGGGGGAAATTTAATGTATAAAACTGAAAATGACTACAAGCTTTATAAGTTAATTAATAATAATACGCAGCTTGATCTTACCAATCTATTACCTCTGGATTTTGACACAGGTGGAAAAGAAGGAAGAAAAATGGCGGTTGCCTTATTAGCTGAATCCAGAAAAATAAATTATGCTGGAAATCAAAATATAGAAACTAAGAGCAGGTATACTTATAATGACCGGCAACAATTGATTCAGTCTGATTATATAAGTAATAATTCCAATAATAATTCTACTTCATTAATAAGCTATAATACAGATCCAGCATTAATATCTTTAAATATTTTAAATATACCAAATAATGTCAAGCTAATCGATGGTAGTGGAAATGTATTAAGAGAGAGAAGCTCTTCTACAAATGCATATGGTGACATTGCACAAGTGAGTATAAGATTGAACAGCAGTGAAACAGCGGATACCGATTTTAATTATGATGCATATGGAAATATGGTATCGGTACAATATCCTCCGAATGAAGCCGGCCAGAGATATTCATTGACCTATAGCTATGATGTTGACTTGAATAAATATGTTACAACAGTTAGGGATGATAGCTTTGGTTTAGAATCATATAAAATTTATGATCCATTATTTGATGTTGTAACACAGACAACTGATGTTGCAGGAAACAGTATTAAATATGAATATGATTCAAAAGGTAGGTTGGTTTCTGTCTTATCACCTAAAGAAGCTGCTCAGGGATTACCTTATACTACTAAGTATGATTATTTTATGTCCCCTTACACGGTTCAGAATGGTGGTGGTTATGTGGTAAATCTATATGGGGTAAATGCTCAGAATTATGATCAGTTCAATCAGGGAAATGATATAGAAACTATTAGCTTCGCAGATTTCTTAGGAAGGACAGTACAGGTTAAAAAAGATATTGATATTGATGGAGTAGAGAAAATGTCTGTATCGGGTATGGTAATATATGATGTGCACGGAAGACCTATCAAAAATTACCATCCTACTGTAGAGCCTAAGAACACAGCTGTTAATAAAGTACTGAAATTATCACTGTCTAATTATTTTAATACTAATGAGTATGACACTTTAGACCGAATAATTAAAGCAACTAATGAAGACGGAAATATTGCACAAAGTTCTTATAGCATAAGTGGAGGTCTGTATAAAGTTACATTGTGGCAAATGCAAAATTCATCAAGTCAGTTAAAGTCTGAAATACTTAATGATGCAGAAGGAAGAACTTTGAACTCAAAGCAATATTTAGCAGCCTCAGGCCAGGTTTTATCAAGTAGCTTTAATTATGATGTAGCAGGAAATGTGATAGATGTAACAGATGCTGAAGGTATTGTAACCAGTTACAGATATGATATGGCAGGAAGGAAAATTATGGAACAACATCCTGATAAGGGAGTGTCAAAATACAGATATGACTTTGCTGGTCAGCTTATCGATTATAGATCTGCCAACATAATTAATGATCCAAATGGCAGCTCAGGTATCAGATATTTATATGATTATAACAGATTGATAAATATTATTCTTCCAAAACTTCCTGATGGAAGTGATAATCCAAATAACGTAACATATAAGTATGGAGACCAAGGATCAGGAAACACTACCGGAAGACTTATATTTAAAGAAGACGGTACGGGGGTAACTGAATATGATTATGGGAATATGGGTGAAATTACTTTTGAGAATAGAAAAGTAATTGGTTATAATATTCCGTCATTAGGATTTGCTACTAAATATGAATATGACAGCTGGAATCGTCCGGTAACTTTAACTTATCCGGATGGAGAAACCTTAAAATATTCTTATAATTTAGGCGGTAACCTAAAACAAATCTGGAATAATGATAATTATTATTATGCAGATGTACTGTATGATGAGTATAGTCAAAAGAAATTAATCAAATATGGTAATGGGGCAATAGAATCATTCTCATATCTTCCAACCAATAGAAAATTGAGTAATCATTTGCTTAATGATGCCAGTTCAAATACACTTCTAAATAATAATTATGTATATGACTTTGTAGGAAATATTACCAGTATGAATAATACTGCGGGAGTCTCACCTAATGGTATGGGCAACACATATAATTATACATATCATTATGATCAGCTTAACAGGCTTGTCAATTCTGCAGGTATTTTTGGTCAGCCGGGTAGTGGATCGTCTTCACCGTATGCTGTTTCAAACTCATCATATAATGTAGATTTAAAATACAATGGCTCGGGAGGTATCGTACAGAAAGTTCAAGCCCATGATCAAAATAGTAATATTATCAATGCTAACACTTATGAGAACAATTACGAATATCAATCTGGAACTCATAAGATAAAAGATATATTCGATTCAAATACAGGTAATTATGAGACTTTCACTTATGATAATAACGGTAACATATCAGAACATACTGATAGTAATGGTACAAAAAGGATATTATGGGATGAATTAGATAGAATGAAGGCTATCTCGGATCCTAATTATGGAGTTTTCCAATACTATATGTATGATAACAAGGGTGAAAGAACGATAAAATATATGCTTAGTCAACAAACTCAGCTTTATCAGAATGGTGCAGTTGTAGATACAGGAAATTTGGTTTTAGAAGGGTATAAAATTTATCCAAATCCATATGTGGTAGTCAGTTCGGATGATACCTATACTAAGCATTACTATTTTGGAGGTCAGAGGATTGCAAGCAGGCTTTTAAATGGTCAGGCAAGTTTTAGTAAAAATTCTTCCAGTTTTAATAAAGCTAAAGACGAGCCGGGGACAAATCCACAAATAGATTTTAACAATTATTTGAAAAAAGCTGACATCGATATTGAAAATATTCAAAATGAATTTAATGTAAATAATGCTCAATCCGGATTATATTATCTGCATAGTGATCATTTAAGTAATGCAGCTTATGTTACAGATGAAAATTCAGTTACTACGCAATTTTTTATCAGCTTACCTTATGGTGAAACTATGGCGGAACAGCAATGGATGTCTGCTTATGAAAACCCATATAAATTTAATGCTAAAGAGCTGGATGCAGAAACGGGCTTGTATTATTATGGTGCAAGATATTACAATCCTAAATTAAGTATTTGGTATAGTGTTGATCCAATGACAGGAGCTACACCAATTAAATCTCCCTACGAGTATGCTTTCTCCAATCCTGTACGCTATACTGATCCTACAGGAATGTATCCTGATGGTGGGCCGGGTGATAGAGAAGAAAGAATAAGGGAGCGAAAAATTGAAGAGATTATACTTAGGAAGAAAGCAAAAATGGGGTGGTTACAGAGACTTATCTATTCTTTTACAAGTATATTTGATAAAGCTCCTGATCTATCTACTAAGGATGGTGCCTACGGAGCAAATGGATTATATAAAAATGATAAAAAGTATGGTGCTGCAGGTTTGATATTGGGATATAATAAAGAAGGAAAAGGATTCTCAACAAAAAGCAACCTTAAAATATTTAATATTGAAGGGGAAAATAAATCCACAATTGGAGTAAAAGGAGCTATTATTGATGCAAACATAAAAGCTGCTGTTGCAAGTGCACAATCTGAAAATTACCTAGGTAATAGTGATCATAATATGTATGTTTCAGGAGAAGGTCAATATATATACGCTAATGCTGAGGCAAATAATGGATTTTATTTAGGAGAAGATGATAAAATTGGATTTATTGCAGGAGGTGCAGCAGAAGCTGGAGGTGCAAAAGGAGAAGTTAGCTATGGGATAACAACCTTTGGGTATAAGCTAGGATTTACAGAAGGAGCGTGCTTTCAATGTGGAGGTGTAAGTTACAGGCTGGGAGCAATCTATGACATGAAAAAAGGAGAAGTTACAGTTCAGGGGTTTGGAAGTGTGGGACTAGATGTTGGAGCAAAGCTTGGCGGAAATGTTACCGTTCCTTTAAAATGGCTAAAAATAATAGATAAAATAAAACATAAGGAATAATTAATGAGATTAAGACAAGTTAGATTAAAGATTAACGGAAAAGATATCTTACCCTATATTATTATTGGTATAATAATAATACTGATGATAGTGAGCCAACTAGGTTTCAGAGGGATAATCAATTTTAGATATAACAAAGAATTTTCACAAATTGCTATATTGGTAATGATTATTGGTATTATAAATTATTTTAAGACTATCAATATGCCTAAAGGAGTAGATTTACGTAATCTGATTTCGACAAATGATATCAGGACCCCAACAGTAGCTTTTAGAGGTTTTATTAACCAGGGAACAGATATTTCTTTTGTTAAATTTTATTTTAGTAATGACTGTATTTACATGTACTACAGAAGTTTTTTGAAAGTATATAATGGCCCTTTAATTGTAAAGGAGAAAGAAAAAGCTTCGGAAAATGACTTTTATATCAAAAAATTTAATAAGTTATCTCAGAATGAAATGATTCTGGAAATATCAACAAAAACAGAGTTAACTCAATATGATCTGACTTTAATAAATATAAGCGATAAAGACGTGGTATTATTAGATAAAGAATTTAATAAATTATTATGATCTAAAAGCAAAGGCTGTCTCGTTTGAGGCAGCCTTTTTTTTATCATCTTTGCCCCGGCCTGAAGAAGTTGATACAAAATAGACCTATTATGAAAACCCGAGAAAAAACAAGAGAAAAGCGCACACAATGCGATTACACTATACTTTTTAAATCAGGACTGGTCAATCGAATAGAAAAAGACGAGTTTACTTACCGGCAGACGCAGAAACATTATGGAATCCGAGGCAGAAGTACGGTTTTGTTTTGGCTAAAAAAATATCCCAATCTTTTGATACAACTTATCTCAAAAGAAAGGACAAGTGTTTGCAAATAATATAACTTATGTAAAACAAAATGAATAAATATTCATGATTTAAAATACATGGTTAAAGAAAGTATCTGTATTTACAACAACAAAAGACCACATCTGAGTCTGAAGATGAAAACCCCGGAAGCAGAGCATAAAAAATCCGGAAAATTAACATCTTCTGGATTAATATTGTAATTGATAAATTGTCAACTTATTTTAGGACTAGTCATTTAATGGCTATTAGAGATAAACATACAACTATTTGTATCATTCGGTATTTTCAAGGTTCAATCTATATCCTTTAATTTTTATATTATCATCCTGATCTTTGGTAAGCGTAAAAATCTCTTCAGTTTTTATCTTTCCTCTCTGAACATTATAGGTTAATAGGTATTCAGATTTAGCATCAGTTCCCTTTTCAACATGGGTTTTCCAATCTATCAAAACATGTTTAGAAGATATTTTTCCTTCTTCAATTGCCCATGTAATAATTTGATCTAAATCTTTTTTACTCGTTGCCCTATAAAATTCATTATTAAATAACTTAAATATTTCTTCCTTTTTATTTTGTTTTAGAAATGTATAGAATTTTTCAGTTACTTTTTCTGCATCTTCCTTATCTGATGTAACATTTTCACGGTATGTTTTTACGAAATCACAACTTAAAAAAAAGAATAAAAATAATATCGAATATATTTTCATGACTTATTAGAAAAGATTTATTATAACTGCAAATATATGCATACTTATGCTCATATAGGTATTATGGTATTAATTTTAAATGTAGTGAACGAATTATTTCCACTACCAAAGCTTGTAAAATGTAAATAGTGTAAAGAAATTGGGATTTGGTAAACAATGTTAATCTAAATTACAGACCAGGCAAAAGCTATTTGATATTAAAATAATTGATCATTAGTATGCTGATATCTAAAATATCTAAAATAGCTTAATGATTATATTAGAAATACAATCATTTTGATCATACCCATTTCCCACTAGAAAAAAAACACTGGTTTTTGTGGATTGACCGGCAATCCTTTTAAATATAATTTTGTTAGAGACTATCCCATGAATCACTGACTGCTCAATTTAACCAACAGCAGAAGTATTAAGTTTTGCGGAAGTTTTTCCTTACCAAGAAAAGAGATAAGCAAAGTGAACATGGATTCAGCAGTTTCATCGGAAATTTTTCAGAACACCTGAAAATATTTTTAGTGATGAATGAGGAAATTGATAAGGGGAAATTACAACAACACTAAAATAAATTCACATGAAAAATCACCTAAGTATTAAAAATTTCACAGCCATTTTGTTACTGATCTTTGGATGTATTTCCATCAGTTCATGCAGCAGTGATGATGATCAGGCAACACCGGCAGATGGGAACAAAACCTATAAGTTCACGATCAGCGTCAACTCTGCCATTGACGATGCGGACTATATTTCTTTCGTCATTGTAGGAGCAAGCTATGACACCAATCAGAAAACATTCTGGAAAGTAAATGGAGTAACAAAAAACAATGAAGCCGGGGTTTCTCTTGGCGACAACGATTTTACCGGCGGAACGACAACGTATGTGATAGAATCTGTAACCCCATTTAAAATGGCTACCTCGGGAATTCAGGTGATCAATTACAACTCCGATTTGAAGTTTAGCTTCAAAGCAGAAGTAAACGGCGAGGTGGTAGTCAATGAAACGAATAAAACCCTGTCCGGAAATGGAGCGGATTTTACAAAAGATTATGATTTTTAAAGCGGTAATGTAAGTAGTACAGTCAGATGACGGAATGGAGAACATTATGTTCTCCATTTTGTTTTTTTATGAATTCGTAATCTTTATTTGATGTACAGCAAACTATTCCTTATTCATTCTGTGTAATTTTCTGATCTATCCCAAAAGCATCGATTCATGCAAACAAAAAAAAGAGACAAATCTCTAAGATTTGCCTCTCGGTAGACCCACAGGGATTCGAACCCCAGATGACTGAACCAAAATCAGTAGTGTTACCGCTACACCATGGGTCTGTGTTTGTTTGTTTCAGTGGTGCAAATTTACAGCTTTTTTCTTTACATGCAAGGGGTTCACAAACTTTTTTTTAAATTTACTCCACTTTTTATGAAGGACGAATATGGCAAGTAAATTCAATAATCTCAGAATTAATAATTTAGATGCGGGAGCTGAATTTGAAAAAAAAATCGTTTTTTTTCTTGAAAATTGGTTTTCGGATTCTGAAAAGGTAGAGGTACAGACTTCAGGCTCAACCGGAATCCCTAAAGTTTTTGAAATTGAGAAAAAGCGGATGGTGAATTCTGCAAAAATGACCTGTGATTTTCTGGGACTGAAAGAAGGAGACACAGCATTGTTATGTCTTCCGGTAGAATACATTTCCGGAAAAATGATGCTCGTACGGTCAGCAATAAGGCATCTTGAGCTTTTCATTTCCGAACCGTCAGTAAAGCCTCTAAAGAATCTTGACCGGGAAATCGACTTCTGTGCGTTGACACCTTTGCAGGTAGAACATTCTTTGGACCGGCTGCCGTTGGTGAAGAATCTCATTATTGGCGGAGCGGCAGTTTCCGAAAGTCTGAAGCAGAAAATATCGGGTTCTGAAAATCATATCTACGAAACATATGGCATGTCGGAAACCCTCTCTCATATTGCCTTAAAACAGCTTGCTCCGGTAAGCGAAGATTATTTTACAGCTTTTGATCAGGTCTCCATTGCTACAGATGATAGGGGATGTCTAAAGATTTACGCTCCGGAGCTGAATGAAGAAGTTCTGCAGACCAACGATCTGGTGGAGATTATTAACGAAAAGCAGTTCAGATTTCTGGGAAGGGCGGATAACGTAATTAATTCTGGCGGAGCCAAAATATTCCCTGAACAGCTGGAAACTGTGGTAAAGAGAGAAATTCCGAATGAAGCAGTATTCTTAGGGCTGGAAGACGAAATTTTGGGTCAGAAATTGATACTGGTTATAGAAGGAGAGGATTCGGATAAAATCAGGGAAGTGATTCAAAATATTCCTTTTGAAAAAAGTTTTCATCATCCTAAAGATATTATATTCATTTCTGAAATTCCAAGGACTCCAAACGGGAAGGTCAGCCGGATAGGACTAAAAGAGAAGGTCAGTCAGTAAAAAAGAAGCATGAGCAGATTCAAATTGTAAAAATGGTATGAGAGATTTTTCAAAGGAACTTCAGTTTAAAACGTCACGCAGCAGTGGGGCAGGTGGCCAGAATGTCAATAAGGTGGAGACTTCTGTTACCGTATTGTGGAATGTTTCCGGCTCAGCATTTTTTAATGATGCTCAAAAGGCTTTGATTTCGGATAAGCTCAGAAACCGGATCAATGCAGAAGGCATGTTGTTTCTTACCGTGTCTGAAAGCAGGACGCAGCTGATGAATAAGAACAAAGCCATTGAAAAAATAATGGAGGTGGTAGATAAAGCGCTGATTGTTCCTAAGAAAAGGTTTGCTACAAAACCCTCTAAAGGACAAAAGCAAAAGCGGCTGGATACCAAAAAGAAAATTTCTGAAAAGAAAGAAAACCGGCGGTTTAAATTTTGATACTCCTGTAAAAAACTTATTTTTGCCGGAAAATTTGATCATGACAAAAAAACTAATAACACTGGGAGTTTTATCCCTTTCCCCTTTTTTCTTTGCACAACAGAAATTTTCCATCATACCATCGGTAGGATACGCCTGGAGGACAGCGGAAACCGCTTCCGGATTGTCCAGGGATGAAAGAGAATACGTAAAGGACCTGAAGCATGGGGTCAACTTTGATATTGCGGCGTATTATCACCCCAAAGGAAGTGCTACCATTGCGATAGGAGTGAAGTATTCCGATTTCAGTGCTTCCAGCAGCGGATTTATGACAGCTTCTAATAATAATGGTACCGTATATTCTATTCCTGTCACTACCAAAGATAGAATTACATTCTTCGGACCATCCATTTTTATTTCCAATTATAATGAGCCTTCAAGACATAAGCTCTTTGTTGACCTGGCATTAGGTGTCATTACGTATACCACAAAAACTACGGCGACCAATACGCCGGTCAATGCCAAAGGAAAAGGAAGCAATCTCGGGATGGATGCCGGTATAGGATATCAGTATATGATCCACAAAAACTTCATGATAGGTCCTAAGCTCGGGCTTACCGCAGGAACGCTGAGGAAGATGACCGTTAATGGTGTAGCTTATGAATTCGGGGAGAAAGAAAGAGAAGGTTTACACCGAGTTTCTCTGAGTGCAGCCGCTACATTCCGTTTTTAAGTTTTATCTTTGCAAAAATCAAAATAATGAGCAAACCGATTTCTGAATTTATAGAAAAATATTACCTTCATTTCAATGCGGCTGCATTGGTGGATGCTTCAAAAGGCTATGTTGCCCATCTGAAAGACGGCGGGAAAATGATGATTACGCTGGCAGGAGCCATGTCTACGGCTGAACTGGGAAAAATCCTTGCAGAAATGATCCGTCAGGGAAAAGTGGATTTCATTTCGTGTACAGGAGCCAACCTGGAAGAGGACCTGATGAACCTGGTGGCGCATTCTCACTATGAAAGAGTACCTCATTACCGGGACCTGACGCCGCAGGAAGAATGGGGTCTTCTTGAAAGAGGGCTGAACAGGGTAACCGATACCTGCATTCCTGAGGAGGAAGCGTTCAGAAGGTTGCAGAAACATATCGTGGAAATCTGGAAAGATGCTGAAGCCAAAGGCGAGCGTTATTTCCCTCATGAATACATGTATAAAATGATCCTTTCAGGAGTTTTGGAGCAGTACTATGAGATCCCGAGAGAAAACTCATGGATGATTGCAGCAGCTGAGAAAAACCTTCCGATTGTAGTTCCGGGATGGGAAGATTCTACTATGGGAAATATCTTCGCTTCTTACTGCATCAAAGGTGAGCTTAAGCCTTCTACTATGAAATCAGGAATTGAATACATGACTTACCTTGCTGACTGGTATACTAAGAATTCAGCAGGAAAAGGAGTAGGATTCTTCCAGATCGGAGGAGGTATTGCAGGGGATTTCCCAATCTGTGTGGTGCCGATGCTGTACCAGGATATGGAAATGCATGACATTCCGTTCTGGTCGTATTTCTGCCAGATTTCAGATTCGACAACCTCTTACGGATCGTATTCAGGTGCTGTTCCTAATGAGAAAATTACCTGGGGTAAACTGGATATCACCACACCGAAATTTATCGTCGAAAGTGATGCTACCATCTGTGCGCCTCTGATGTTCTCATATATCCTTGAAAACTAAATAGACTAGTAAATAAAATACAAGACGCTTCAATTTTTTGAAGCGTTTTTTATGGCTTATTTTTCAAGGTAAGTTAAGTGATTTTGTAGTAATCATTGGCTAAGTTTGAGAAGCCGTAATGGTCTGTTTTAGATCTTGCTTTTTGCATCACGTTTAACGAAATGTCAATATGTCACTTTATCCGGATCGGTATTTTTTTTGTGAAAGTAAAGAAAATTAAAAACAAAAAATTATTATGACTAAGGGAAATATTAATGTATCGGTGGAAAACATTTTTCCGCTTATCAAAAAGTTTCTGTACAGCGATCATGAAATTTTCTTAAGGGAACTTATTTCAAATGCTACAGATGCGACTTTAAAACTGAAACACCTAACCGGGATCGGTGAGGCAAAGGTAGAATACGGAAATCCGAAAATTGAAGTAAAGCTTGATAAAGAACAGAAAACTCTCCGTATTATTGACCAGGGAATCGGGATGACCGGCGAAGAAGTTGAGAAATACATCAATCAGGTAGCTTTCTCCGGAGCAGAAGAATTCCTTGAAAAATATAAGGATACGGCTAAAGATGCAGGAATTATCGGGCACTTTGGTCTTGGGTTTTATTCTGCCTTCATGGTGGCTGAAAAAGTTGAGATCTTAACGAAATCTTACAAGGATGAACCGGCAGTACGATGGATCTGTGACGGAAGCCCTGAGTTCACTCTTGAAGAAACCACAGAAAAAACCGACAGAGGAACGGAAATTATCCTTCATATTGCGGAAGATTCTACCGAGTTTCTGGAAGAAAGCAGAATCCGCGAACTGCTGCTGAAATACAATAAATTCATGCCTGTTCCGATTAAATTCGGGACCAAAACACATACATTGCCTTTACCGGAAGATGCCCCGGAAGATGCTGTGGCTGAAACCGAGGAAGTGGACAATATCATCAATAATCCTACGCCAGCATGGACGATTGCCCCAAGCGAACTGACTAATGAGGATTATATGAAGTTCTACCATGAGCTGTATCCGATGCAGTTTGAAGAACCTCTCTTCCACATCCATCTGAACGTGGATTATCCTTTCAACCTTACTGGTATCCTGTTCTTCCCTAAGCTGAATAATAATTTAAATATTGAAAAGGACAAAATTCAGCTGTACCAGAACCAGGTGTTCGTTACAGATGAGGTGAAAGGCATCGTTCCTGACTTCCTTATGCTCCTGCGAGGAGTTATCGACTCTCCGGATATCCCATTGAACGTTTCGCGCTCTTACCTGCAGGCCGATGGTGCTGTGAAGAAAATCTCCTCCTACATCACGAAGAAAGTAGGGGATAAAATGGCCTCACTGATCAATGAAAACCGTGAGGATTACGAGAAAAAGTGGAATGACATTAAGGTGGTCATCGAATACGGGATCGTCACTGAAGAAAAGTTTGCTGAAAAAGCAGATAAATTTACCTTATACCCTACTACTGACGGCAAATACTTCCTATGGAATGAGCTGGAAGAGAAGATAAAACCTCTACAGACCGATAAAGACGGTAAACTGATCATCCTCTATGCTACCCATGCTGATGAACAGCACAGCTACATCCAGTCTGCCAGAGATAAAGGATATGAAGTGCTTCTTCTGGATTCTCCAATCGTTCCGCATGTGATCCAGAAGCTTGAAGGGTCAAAAGAAAATGTTTCCTTTGCACGGGTAGATGCCGATCATATTAATAACCTGATCAAAAAAGATGAACCTGTCATAGCCAAGCTTAACGATACGGAAAAAGAATCCCTGAAGAAAGAAGTGGAAGAGGCGATTAAAGATGCCAAGTTTACGGTTCAGCTTGAGGATCTCGACAGCACGGATGCTCCGTTTACCATTACCCAGCCTGAATTCATGCGAAGAATGAAAGACATGCAGGCGACCGGAGGAGGCGGAATGTTTGGTATGGGAGGATTCCCGGAGATGTATAATCTCGTGGTGAACTCCAACAGCGATTTTGCCGGCCAGATTTTAAAAACAGAATCTGCGGAAGCCAAAGAAAGCCTGATCCGCCATGCGCTTGACTTGGCTAAACTTTCACAGAACTTACTGAAAGGAAAAGATCTTACTGACTTCATCCAGAGAAGTTATCAACAGATTACCCAATAAAAAAAGCGTTTCGGCGAGGCCACAGGCCTCGCCGAAACTTTTAACACATCACTCCCCTCCATAGGTTAAATTAACCTCCACATTTCATTTTTTCTGAATGCTGATAACCTCAGATTCTTTACTGTTGTACTCCATCACCTGAATATCAGTACAAATATTATATAAAAAGAGGCTGATGGACAGCCTCTTTGTCACTTTTTAACGGCGATGATAACTGTTTTTACGTTTCCGTAAGAATAGTGTAGCTTTTCTATTTCCGCGCTGTCTTTAATAATGGTAAAGTCCCTGATCTTACCCCGGGCCATCAGACGTTCAATGTCCACCAAATCAGAAACCTTCCCGTCCAATAAGGCTATGGTCTGCTGCTTTTGTACTTTGGCAGCATAGTTAAGATCAAGCATACGGCGGTTTTGTTCATAATCCGTGCTGTAATCGACAACGGGTTGTGAGGATTTTTTACTGCAGCTGCAAAGCAGGGCGAAAAACAGGATTATAATAAAAAAGTATTTCATCATTTTTTATATTGTTTCATCAAATATAAAAATTTCCAAGTGACTGATTAATCTATGCTTAATTCTATCGGATTATAATGTTGGGCTCTTTCCCTGGCTTTTTTCAATATATAACTTAATGTTTCAGGATCTGTAATCAGTTTATTGTAATTATTCGGATCTGTAATTTCTTTCCTTTGGAAATCAAAAACTTTACTTTTCCGGACAGTTGATGCATCAGGTGACATATTTGCCGATTGACAGAAGTATGTTCTTTTCCTGAAATCATACAGCGAAAATACATAGTCTTTATTTTCATCGTACACTTCTATGATCAGTCCGGGAAGCTTATTGAATTTATACGGTCCGAACGGAAAGGGAATGTCCCTGGTGAACCAGGCAACCCAGGTTCTGCCGTATTTTTTAGTAACCGCTTTTTGGCAGCGGTATCCGTTTAAAGATTGATGCTCATTAACGATTTGCCATTTAAGGCTGTTGGTTTCTTCATAGGTAAAAGGTTTATTGCCTATAGGCAGTGTTACATACAGCTTGCCTGATGTGGTGCCGATATATTCAGGGAAATCGGTGATGAATCGCAGCCCTTCCCTGAAGTCCGTCTTCTCATGGATTTTCTTCTCATACTTCAAAGAATCCTCTCCATATTTCTTCATGCTCTTATAATAAGATGCTTTGGTATTTATGAGTAAGGCAAATGTTTCTTCCTGGGTTATTGGATTTACTTTCTGATCTTTGTATACCATCTTATAATCTGCTTCATAAAGGAAATTAAAACCCTGGGATTTCGCAAAAACTGTAATCAGTATCATTGCCGGCAAAAGGTATTTTTCCATGGTGATTGCGATTGAAAGCAATATCGTTTGGTATATACCTTGAAAAACGATTAATGATTGTAGATTATAATGAAAGTATTTGCACTTCCGCATACATCGCCAATAATGGGATTTAAGGTATTTAAAATCTTTCTGTACTCCATATCTTTTATTCCTGCATCACTTGCATTCACAATTTTTCCACACGAAGTTCTGAAAAGAAATGCACTGGCGAATCCCGCAACTCCAAGAGCTGCCAATAAAAATAATTTTTTCATCATTTGAAGAATTAAATGGTTTGCAGGACAAACTTATGGATATGTACAGCTTGAGACAAGGATATTGATTGCACATTTGTTGTTAATTTGTTGTGCAATAGGTGTACAAATTGTACTTTTATTGCTTTAAAAACTTTATCATGCAAAAGGAAAAGCTACGTTTATTAAGGAAGAGAAAGGGATACACACAAAAAGATATTGCAGAAGTCATTGCTACGGATGTATCCAATTACAGCAGGAAGGAAAGTGGCGACGTAAGAATCATTAAAGATGAATGGGAAAAAATTGCTAAATTTCTCAATGTATCAGTAGATGAGATCTATGAGGAGGACGAACCCAGAGTAATTGTCAATAATGAAAATCCTGTATTCAATGACAATGCAGTTTCAGCAGGGGTTATGACACAATTCAACAGTATTTCTACCTCTGTCATTCAAAATCTTCAGGACTATATCGATCTTTTGAAGAAAGAAATAGACCGGCTGAATGAAGAGGTACAGGAGTTAAAAAATAAATAGATGCATTAAATTTCTTTCAGAGGATCCCAAAAGAGCGTTTTAAAATTTTTGATTCTCAAATTCTGTATGGTAATTCCTTCTGCTTCAAGCCTGGATTGGAATTCCGGAACAGACAGGATGCCTGAAGCGGAAATGACCCGGTGTGCCGGCACATCCTTAGGACAGCCGCCCATCGCTTTTCCAACATGCCTGGAGTGGTTAGGATACCCTACAGCTTTAGCTATGGCTCCGTAAGTGGATACGCGGCCTTTGGGAATCATCCTGACCAGTTCGTAGACCTGCTTTTTAAAGATATTGTCCATATGGTTGTGCTTTTAATCTGTGATTGTTAAACTGTTTGCATCATTTTTGAACTCTGTGTCTGGCAGTGTTCTGAAAGCCTGGATGCTTTGCTAAAAGATAAAGTTATGAAAAAATCATTTTTTAAATTCCTTAACCGGGTAAATAAAGCCGTCCTGCCCAAATTAAGCGGCAAAGATCCGAATAGCCTGACAAAGTTACAAAAGGCTATCCTGGCCTATCGGTATTTCGTGCTGGTCAATTCTCTGGACTGATTGTTTTGCTAAAGTGCAGATTTTAACAAACAAAAAAGACAGCCCTGAAGCTGTCTCTATATTCAATCTCTGAAAACCTTATTTGTTTTTCAGTTCTTCCTTAATTTTATTTTCCAGCTCTTCAGCAAGATCCGGATTATCTTTCAATACATCTTTGACAGCATCACGTCCCTGGCCTAATTTGGTCTCTTCGTAGCTGAACCATGAACCGCTTTTCTTCACGATTCCCTGTTCTACAGCCTGATCAAGGATTTCTCCTGTTTTGGATACACCTTCTCCGTACATAATGTCGAATTCAGCCTGTTTGAATGGAGGAGCTACCTTATTTTTAACAATTTTAACCTTCACACGGCTTCCCACGGCTTCATCACCATTCTTAATAGGTGCACTGGCTTTTCTGATGTCAACCCTTACCGAAGCGTAGAACTTCAAAGCGTTCCCACCGGTAGTGGTTTCAGGATTCCCGAACATGACCCCGATTTTCTCTCTCAGCTGGTTGATAAAGATGACGGTACATTTAGTTCTTGAAATCGTGGCCGTCAATTTTCTTAACGCCTGAGACATCAGCCTTGCGTGAAGACCCATTTTGGAATCACCCATTTCACCTTCAATCTCCGCTTTTGGTGTAAGTGCGGCTACTGAGTCGATTACTACGATGTCAATGGCACCGGAACGGATCAGGTTATCCGCAATTTCCAAAGCCTGCTCACCGTTGTCCGGTTGTGAAATAATAAGGTTTTCCAGGTCGATTCCCAATTTTGCCGCGTAAGTCCTGTCAAATGCGTGCTCGGCATCGATAAAAGCTGCGATCCCGCCCGCTTTCTGTGCTTCAGCAATAGCATGCAGGGTGAGAGTGGTTTTACCTGAGGATTCAGGGCCGTAAATTTCGATGATCCTTCCTCTTGGATATCCGCCAACGCCTAAAGCGATGTCTAACCCTAAGGATCCGGAAGGGATTACTTCAATGGTATTGTCCACAGAATCATCTCCCAGGGTCATTACAGTCCCTTTTCCGTACGTTTTGTCAAGTTTGTCAAGCACTAGCGCAAGTGCTTTTTTCTTATCGTCTATATTGCTCATTAGTTGTCTTAAATACTGTATCAAATTTACGAAAATTTAACGTCAAAAACTAGTAATATTTGTTTTTGAGCACGGATATTATAGTTAAAATTTTTATAAAAAATGCATTCTTTTGAACCAGCGCCTAATCAATTTTTAAAACGCTTGTTTTTTCTCCGGTACGGTTTTGATTTTTAGGGTTAAATGATTGGTAATCAATGAAAATTTGATCTTTGTGTAATGTTATGATAGTCATTCAGGACTTTCATCTGGCTGCTGTCACCTTTTCTGATTCTCGCTTTTCGGCTTACAAATGCATCATACATTCTGTTGATTGTTCGTTTGGTTAAAGGAAATGCCTTCTTGAGAGGGACATCAGGAATCTGGAGCCTTTTGCAGACTTCATCATCCAGCAAAAACCATGTACAGCAGATATGCAGGTACCGTAAATTTTCCCTTTGAAAATCATATTTCAGGATAGGATTTTCCAGGGATTCATTGAGTAGGGAATGGGCAAGCAAAACAGAATCCCGGTCGGCAGAAGGCTGATTGGAAGTCCAGAGGTAAAAATACTCGGTAGCCTGTTTTTTATTATCCGGCAGCAATTGTTCCGGTATGCCCAATAAGTAGCCGACATATTTCCAAAGGTGGAAAATACCTAATTCTTCTTCCTCTGAAAATCTGTTTCCAAGCTTATGCAGGCTGTGGAGGAATACGAGGCTGAATCCTGTGTAGGTAGCCATCATATCCCATGAATTAATAGGCTCTCCCCAGTTTTCTGTATCCCACTCCTGATAATGTTTTTTGATGGAAAGCCGGGCGAAGGAGTGGATCATCCGGGTTTTGATGGCAAATTCGTAGCCTTTCGCATGCAGGTCCAGAGCATCATACCGGGTAACATTCACCCAGAAGTCCAGGGTTTCCGAAAGCCTTTTTACGGCCCCCTTTTTCAGGGCACCGGTAATGATCAGCGGTTTATTCAGGTAGGCGAAATCATAACCGCCCATCAGGCAGTAATCCCGGAGTGAAATCAGTGAATCCAGGTTGCAGCGCATGCACAGTTCGGCACCACTTCTTAGGAGATTGTAATCCAGCCAGTCAGGGATCTTTTGGGTTTGAAGGAAAAGTTGTCTGACACTTTCTGGAACATCATCCTGTCCTGAAACCGGATTCCGGATGAACAGCTCGATTTCTTTTGACGCTTCCAAAAACTGACGCGTAAAATATATCTCTTTTACTACCTCGTCTCCGGCTTCATCAGTATGGTAAAAGTAGGGGGCAAACTTTTGAAATTCGTCAAGGCTTACTTCAGCTCCCGAAAATTCAATAAGCTGCTTCCCATTGCCTTTGGTCCAGAAATGCCTGAAGTGTTCGGAATCTGAAAATCTCGGTCCTGTCATCATACGCTTTCTTTATACTAAAGGTACAATTTTTACACCGTAACAGGCAATGAGCTTTATCATGCTACCGGCTATTATTTACAGGTATCCCCATTCGAAAGCTTTCCTGATCAGTTCCGAACTGTTCCTGGCATCAGCTTTTTTCAGGATGTTTTTCCTGTGCGTTCGGACCGTTTCCTGAGAAATATTCAGCATGTCGGAAATTTCACCTGTGGCATATCCTTTTGCAATACAGCTGAGAATTTCCACTTCTCTTTTGGTAAACACTACAGCAGCGGATTTTGAGCAGCCATCATTTTTCATCCATTGCATCTGGTGGAAATCTTCCCGCCCGTTGATGCCGGAAACCAGTATTATATAGGAATTGTAGCGCGTAATGTGTTCAATATGGGTATGGATATTAATGGCTTGTAGGAGCCTGCCGTTTTCGTCCTTATAGGTATGCAGGGCCTGATGGTGAAAAAGTTCGTAATTGCCTGTGGAAGTCCTCATCCTGAAACAGTAGCTGGCTTTAAGATCCTGCTGATAATCAAAACCTTTGATTTCCCTCATTTTTTCTATAGACATCCGTTCGGCTTCCATAACAAATTCAAGGTCATCAGGATGGATCAGGTCTATGATCTCTTTCAGGTGTAAAGGATATTTGCAGAGACCATGTATCTTCAGGATGTTTTCATGATGATGGCTGAGGGTACTGTCTGCAAAGTTGATTACATAATAATAAAACTTACCCGGGGCAAAGACTTCCCCGATTACCTGCTCGATAGGCGGAGCGGGTAATATCCTGTTGTCATTTTGCCGTATTTCCGGGTAATCATTCCATACTTTAATAAGGGGATGCGGTTTTCTGGCTTGGGGCAGATATTTTTTATTCATGGCTAAAGTTTTTATAAAATTAATGAAAATTCTGAAAATCACCCTTTTGCGGTATTTTCAATAAGAGAGATGTATCGTAGTTTTACAATACAAACCATGAAAACTCAATTCTTAACCGCTTATCGTTTAAGGATGGGTTTTCTGATTATGCTACAAAACTTTAACCTAAAAACGAATAATTATGAGAACAACAACCTTACTATTGCTTTTACTTGGCTGGGTAGAAATGACAAATGCTCAAATTAATCAAGATAATTTACAAAAATGGCAGGAAGATAAATTTTCTGATGATATTTATAATCCTATAAATTTTATAACTATTACTGAACGAATGCCTAAAGCTAATGGATCAAATACAAGATATAAATTTATCTTAAATGCCGGACTCGATTATATTAAAAAGGGTTCTCAGATACACATAGATTTTGATAGGAAGTCTGTAGATGCCTTAGGTCCTAATTGTAAATTACGAGTATTAGCATACATTCAAAGAAAAGATAAAACCATAAAGCCATTAAATGTTTTTGGATTTACTGTAGTCGAAGAAAAATCAGAGAATATTGAATCTATGAAAAATGGGAATATTTCAAGTTCAAATGATGTCAAATATGTGTATGCAGTCAATACCAATAAAGAGAACGGAGAATCTTATTCCGGAGAAATTAATCTGGCATGGGAGGAAATCTCAACTGATGACAAAATTGTTTTACATATAACCAACGAAGCTAAAAATAATACGGGTTTTACAATGGTTTTGGTTTATGATGATTTCGGATGGAAACAAAGTCCAACGGGAGGTTTTAGTTTTGTTAAAATAGCGGAAAAAGAATTTACAGAGTTTTCTCCTGCAGCAAGTATTGGATATACTTTCAGATATGAACCACGTAAATCAAGTTCTTTTTGGCTGCATTTTTTATCTCCAAGCTTCGGGCCAATGCTGCACGTATTTCAAAATAACGAAAACACTACAATTGGCGCAGGATTATCTGTGTCAACATTTTACAATATGGTAAGTTTTGGCGGAGGATGGACCATCAATGGAGTCAATCACAATAAACCCTATTTTTCAATTGGGCTTAATTTTATAGAAAGCTATAATACCTTAACCGGACTATTGAAGAAGTGATATAATAAAAAAACCTTCCATCTGGAAGGTTTTTTATTACTTATCGCTCATTACTCATTACAAAGAAGCTGCATGGATCAGCATGTCAACTAATTTGTTAGAGTAACCCATTTCATTGTCATACCAAGAAACAAGTTTCACGAAATTAGGAGAAAGCATAATTCCGGCATCTTTATCGAAGATAGAAGTTCTCTTATCTCCTACGAAATCCTGAGATACTACCGCATCCTCAGTATATCCAAGGATACCTTTCAATTCTCCTTCGGAAGCTTCTTTGATCGCTGCGCAGATCTCATCGTAAGAAGTCGCTTTCTCAAGTCTTACAGTAAGGTCAACCACAGAAACGTCTACAGTAGGTACTCTGAAAGACATACCGGTTAATTTTCCGTTCAGCGAAGGAATTACTTTACCTACTGCTTTAGCAGCACCGGTAGAAGACGGGATGATATTGTTTAGAGCGGCTCTACCACCTCTCCAGTCTTTCATAGAAGGACCGTCAACGGTTTTCTGGGTAGCTGTAGTTGCATGTACAGTAGTCATCAGACCTTCCTCGATCCCGAATTTATCGTGGATTACTTTAGCTAAAGGAGCCAAACAGTTGGTTGTACAAGAAGCGTTGGATAAAATTTTGATATCGTCAGTAAGCTCTTTGTGGTTTACTCCCATTACGAACATTGGAGTATCATCTTTGGAAGGAGCGGAAAGGATTACTTTTTTGGCTCCTGCGTTAATGTGTTTAGCAGCATTTTCTTTATCTAAGAAAAGCCCTGTAGATTCTACGATATAGTCTGCACCTACTTCATTCCATTTAAGGTTGTTCGGGTCTTTTTCAGCAGTAACTCTGATCTTTTTTCCGTTTACCACAAGGTCATTTCCTTCTACGGAAACTTCTCCCGGGAAAATACCGTGTACAGAATCATATTTCAGCATATAAGCCATATATTCTGCGTTGATCAGGTCATTGATTCCTACTACTTCGATGTTATCTCTTTCAGTCATTGCTCTGAATACAAGACGTCCGATTCTACCAAACCCGTTGATACCTACTTTGATTGTTGACATAATAGTTTGTTTTAATTATAAAAAATAATATTAGATTGCTAAGATTTCAGAAATTAGCAAAAGGTCTTTATTGATTTCATTATGTTTTTTAATGGCTTCCTCGATAGGGGTGAATACCAGTTCATTGGAACGCATTCCGGCCATTACATTGGTTTGCCCGTCCATCAGGCCTACTACGGCACCGAAGCCCAGCCTGCTTGCTAAGACACGGTCTGCGCAGCTTGGGGAACCGCCTCTCTGGATATGCCCCAGTACGGTAACCCGGATATCATAATCCGGAAACTCATCTTTGGTCTGCTTGGCCAGGTCATAAACATTTCCCAGTTTTTCTCCTTCTGCAACAACAACGATGCTGGAGGCTTTTCCTGTCTTCTCAGCATTTCTGAAGTTCGCAAAAAGATCATCCATGCTGTCCTTTGTTTCAGGAATGAGGATGTCCAGTGCACCTGTTGCCAGGCCACTGTTCAGTGCAATAAAACCGGCATCTCGGCCCATTACTTCCACAAAGAAAACCCTGTTGTGAGAAGTGGCGGTATCCCGGATTTTATCAATGGCTTCCATGGCTGTATTCAGGGCAGTGTCATACCCGATGGTATTGTCTGTACCGAAAATGTCATTATCAATGGTTCCGGGAACACCCACAACCCTGATTCCGAATTCTTCGTTAAAGATTTTCGCTCCTGTAAAGGTACCGTCTCCACCGATGCAGACTAAACCGTCTATGCCCAGTTTCATACAGTTGTCGTACGCTTTCTGGCGTCCTTCCTTCGTTTTGAATTCCATGGAGCGGGCTGATTTGAGGATCGTGCCACCCTGGTTGATGATATTTTTAACGGAACGTGGCCCCATTTTCAGGAAATCCCCGCTGATAAGGCCATTATAGCCTTCTCTTACTCCGTAGCATTCAATATGATAATAATTGGCGGTCCTTACTACCGCTCTTAAGGCTGCGTTCATCCCCGGAGAATCTCCTCCTGAGGTAAGAACCGCAATTTTTTTCACAGCACTCTCTTTCATCTGGTAAAAAATTTCGAACACAAATCTACAAAAACAAGTTCAGATAATAGTAGTAACTGCATAAGACTTTTGGATATTGTACGTTAAAAACTTCTGAAATTTACAGGATTGAAAATTTATCCTGCAACTTTTATTTATTTTGAGCCTGTGTTCAGATCGTACATAAAGGAATTTTTTATGAATCAGGTTGAGGGGAGCATAAATTTCCGGATTTGCAACTACCATTTTTCGGTCAGGTATTTCCAGTACCTTCTCGGAACATGCTGAAGATGCAGTTTGATGTTTTTCCGTTCTACAATATTGGTTCTGGTGAAATACCTTTGCCAGAGTGTCTGGTAGTTTTTTTCCTGATCATGGAACTTCTGCTCATACTTTTTCAGGTCGATCTTTTCGTCCGGGTAGAAAAAATCACAGGTTTCAAGGTCATACAGGAGGCCGTAGTTCCGCCTGAGGTCATAGATCATCCACTTCTGGTCCTGATACCGGTCTTTAAAATGTTTCCGGATCAGGGGAAGGACATTGAAGTCGGGATCGATTTTAGCAAAAAATACCTCATCCTGCATTTTTTCAAAGCGAACGAAGGCGGTCATCCTGTGCCTCTCGCGGCTTACCGATTTACAGATCTTGGAAATTTTCAAAATATGGCTGTCGGCATAATTTTGCAGGATATTCTCTCCGGGAAACTGTACAGATTGCCTCACTGCCGATAAAATCAGCTGCTCGGCTTCCGGATCTTCGGACAGGTACACTTTCAAAAGTTCATGGATGCCGTGTTTACCTATATTTTGCTCCAGTTTATTCAACACCCGTTCCGATTTTTCCTGCTGGGTAATCACTTCATGGATGTCTGCAAAAATATTCTCCTGACAAAAATTTTCCCTGCTTACGATTTCAATATCTTGATACCGGTATTCAAAAACTTCAAATACCGCTGTGTATAAACCATCAAAACTTCCGTCATAGACTAGCGTAGTCATTAATTAATGTTGAAATTTAATAATTTGAAAATGTGATCATTCAAAAATAATTCGGGATATCTTTGCTTCCGTGAAGAACTCTTACCAAATTCCGAATTTTTTATGGATTAATCAAAAATATCTTCCAAATCTTGATCTGCATTTCTGATAAAACATAAAATTTTTCAGGCATTGTTGCTGTTCTTTTTCTTTCTGGACGTAATAATATCTTTTACTGAACGGAAACTTACATTACTATTCTATCCCTTTTCTATATTGTTCCTGTTTTTGGTGAAACAGACGTTCATCTTACGTTGTTTTAACAATGTCCAGATTTAGCAAATACGGACATTGTTAAAACAACGTAAGCTGCTGGGAAAACTGATTGTGAAATTTGGATGAACTTCCTCCGGTGATCAGTTTCCTGAAGTTTTTATCAGTCAGATACCTTAAATAAGCATTGCCAGCATTAAAATCAATAAAATATTTGGCCCGGTTAACGGCGGCACCTAATTTCGTCAGGTGATCCATGGTAAGTACCTGGAAACGTCTTGCACTGACAATCTTCTTAGCGGTTTTTACACCGATCCCCGGAATTCTTAAGATCATCTGGTAATCTGCAGTCTGAAGATTAACCGGGAACTGGTCGAGGTGCCTCAATGCCCAGCTCATTTTAGGATCCACTTCAAGATCCAGGAACGGCATATGCGGATCCAGGATTTCTTCTGCCTTAAAACCGTAAAACCTCATAAGCCAGTCTGACTGATATAAACGGTTTTCCCTGAGCATGGGAACTTCCGTTGTTAAAGCCGGAAGCCTTTTGTCTTCTAATACCGGTACATATCCTGAATAATACACCCTTTTAAGACTGAAATTTTTATAAAAGTGATCGGCTACTTTGATGATCTGAAGGTCATTTTCATTGGTAGCACCTACAATCATCTGGGTAGACTGCCCAGCCGGAGCAAATTTCGGGACTTTCCTGAAGATTTTCTTCTCGTCCTTATACTGATCGATCCCTTTCTGGATGTACTTCATGGGATTCAGCATATCCTGGCGGTTCTTTTCAGGAGCCAGAAGCTTAAGCCCACTTTCAGTAGGAATTTCAAGGTTGACGGAAAGGCGGTCTGCATATAATGCCGCTTCCTGCATCAGCTCATCACTTGCACCCGGAATGGATTTTAAGTGGATATAGCCATTGAAATTCTCTTCAAGGCGCAGCTTTTTGGCTACCCTTACCAGACGCTCCATCGTGGTATCAGCATTTTTGAAGATTCCGGAACTCAGGAATAGGCCTTCAATATAATTCCTGCGATAAAAATTAATGGTAAGGTCTACCACTTCTTCCACCGTGAAGGCGGCTCTTTTAATATCGTTCGAGCTTCTGGACACACAATAGGCACAATCGTAAATACAATGATTGGTCAGCAGGATTTTAAGAAGTGAAACACATCGTCCGTCCTCAGTATAGGTATGGCAAATGCCGCTTACTGAACTGTCGCCCAGAGCTCCTTTTTTGTTTTTTCTCGTTCCCCCGCTGGATGAGCAGGAAACATCATATTTCGCTGCGTCGGCAAGGATTTCAAGTTTTTCTTTCAGACGGTCAAAATTCATTCTTTAAATTGAAAATCTATATGTTAGATGAAATTTATACATCAAATGTAGGGTTAAAATTGACAAATATCAACGTTTTTTGATTGAAGTTATCAACAAGTGAAAGTTACAAAATCACTATATTTACCCTTCTTTAAAGTTACACTATGAATCATCAACCGGTTGAAGGTTTTTCCAAACTTTCAAAGCAGCGAAAAATCGATTGGCTAATCTCAGAATATCTCAGCAACGATCGCAGTTACGAGCAGATCCTACAGCAATATTGGAATAATAATGCCGAACTGCAGAAGCTCCATGAAGAGTTTTCTGAAAATACGGTCTCCAACTTTTATATGCCTTACGGGATTGCCCCGAACTTCCTGATTGACGGGAAACTGCTGGCCCTTCCCATGGCCGTTGAAGAAAGTTCCGTAGTGGCGGCAGCCTCCAAGGCAGCTAAATTCTGGATTGATAAAGGCGGATTTAAAACCACGATCATCAATACCGAAAAGCTGGGACATACCCATTTTATATTGAACGTAGAACCGCATAAATTATTGCACTTCTTCAACTTCAGGCTGAAGAAAAAACTGCTTGAAGCCACGGAAGATATTACTGCCAATATGAGAAAACGCGGTGGCGGAATCCTGGACATCAAACTGATTGACAAGACCTCCGAAATGGCACATTATTACCAGCTAAAAGCCAGCTTTGATACCGTAGATTCCATGGGGGCAAATTTCATCAACTCCTGCCTGGAACAGTTCGGAAAAACCCTGAAGCAGGAAGTGGGAGAGAGCAGTGATTTCTCCCGGGAAGAGAAAGATTCGCTCCAGATTGTGATGAACATCCTTTCCAATTTCACTCCGGACTGTATCGTGAGAGCTGAGGTATCCTGCAAAATTGAAGACCTGAAGGATGACAGCGGGATTTCCAATGAAGAGTTTGCCCGTAAATTCAAACAGGCAGTTACCATTGCCGAAATCGAACCTTTCCGAGCTACTACCCATAACAAAGGGATCATGAATGGAGTAGATGCCGTGGTTATTGCTACAGGAAACGATTTCAGGGCTACTGAAGCCTGTGCCCATGCGTATGCCGCAAGGAACGGAAAGTACTCATCCCTGACGCATTGTACAACAGATAACGGGATTTTCAGGTTCTGGATAGACCTTCCTATTTCTGTAGGGGTGGTAGGTGGTTTAACGAACCTCCATCCTCTGGTGAAATTCTCACTGGCACTTTTGGGAAAACCGTCTGCACAGGAGTTGATGAGTATCCTGGCCGTATCCGGACTGGCCCAGAATTTCGGGGCGTTGAGGTCTTTAGTGACTACTGGAATCCAGAAAGGGCACATGAAAATGCATCTGCTGAACATTTTGAATCAACTGGGTGCAACCGAAGAGGAAAAGCAGCACTTTGTCACTTATTTTAAAGATAAAACGGTGAGCCATCATGAGGTAATCAGTGAATTTAACAGATTGAGAGGCCAATAATGATACAGATCATCCTGTCCGTTGTATTTTTGATTTTCGGTGTATTTCTAAAGGTAACCCGTCATCCAGGCTTCAGGAGTTCCAAAAGATTTTCTGTGCTGTTTATCATTTTAGGAACGTTAACGCTGATGGCGAAATTAATATTAATCTATTTAGCATCAAAGCAATGAAAAAGATTTTTGTCTTATGCATCATGATTTCCGGATTGTGTTTTTCCCAGCAGAAAAATGTGAAAATTACCGATTTGCCGCCGAGATCTGAAGACTTCGTTTTTCCAGTGGTTGCGTATCCGCAAAATGAAAGGGTGGAGAATAAGATCAATACATTCCTGCAGGTAGATCTGCTGAAATATATTCCGGGAAGTGCAGGTAGCCCTTTTCAGAAGGTAGCGGCCAGTGAAAAGTCCCCTTCTCGCTATGTCTATTTTTACAGCTGGAAAAAAATGGATACTCCGGAAAATATCCTGAGCATCGATATCGAAGGCGAAGCTTCAGGGGCGTATCCCGAAGGCTTCCGTATATGGGAGAATTTTGATCTCCGGACGGGAAACGCGATCAATACCGAAGATCTTTTTCTGCCGACAGCTGTAAAAACCGTGGAGGGCATGATAACAAAGAAGGTACAGAAAGAGATCAACGATTTCCTGGTTAAATTAAAAGCAGAGAAAAACCCTACCGAAGATATCAAGGATCAGATTGCCCTTTATGAGGGATGCGATACAGATTATCCTCTCGGAACTATCGGATACTATTTTGGAAAGGATAAAATAACATTTGTTGCAGAAAGATGCTCTAATCATGCCATGAGAGCACTGGATGAGCTGGACAGCTATTTCATTGATTTTTCTTACAGGGAGCTACAGCCGTATTGGGCACCTTATACAAAAAATCTGTTGTCAGGCTCTAAGCATGTAGACCAAACTGGGCTCAGCAATAAATTGTATCACGGGAAGATCGACGGGAAGTATCCAATTACCGTATTAATGGGCGAGCTCGACTCTGATGGTTCTTTTTCTGCAGATTACTGGTATGATAAAAATAAAAAACTGATCGAGTGGTACGGAAAACTGAAAGGAAACCATATTTCCATTACCGAAAGCGACCATTACAGTGAGGAAGCAAGGCAATGGATGCTGAAAGGTTTTGTAGAAGCAGAACTGAAGGGCAATACCATTACAGGAACCTGGCAGGATTATGAAACAAAAAAATATTTAAAACTGGAATTAGAAGAATTATAGTATGAAAACACTTACATTGATTTTTGGTGCCGTTTACGGAATGCTGTCCGTGATTTTGGGAGCGTTCGGGGCACACGCATTAAAGAAAATCCTTTCTGTGGAAAGGCTGGAGAGTTTTGAAACTGGTGTGCGCTACCAGATGTATGCCGCCTTCTTTTTACTGATCGTAGGGTATATCCTTAAATTTGAAACCACTTCGGAGAAATGGGTTTCGATCCTGATGATTGCCGGAACCATTCTTTTCTCTTTCAGTATTTATTTACTAAGCCTGCAGGACTATCTTGGCGCCAACCTGAAGTTTCTGGGTCCGATCACGCCGCTTGGGGGCCTTATGATGATCCTGAGTTGGGGAATGCTGATCTGGTATTTCGCGAAAAACAGAATATAATATCATGCTTTTAGTCTGCGCTGGATTAATACACTGAGCACCAAAAGCTTATTCTATCCCTTTCAAAGCCTGAACTCTGAAAGGGATATTTGTAATTTAGCAGTATGAAGCTGATGTGAATCTGAAAGTAAAATCATCAGTTCGCTTTTTGGGCAGAGATTTTTAGAACTGGAAATTTTCTTTCATCCACTTCAGTTTATTATAGCTTTTCAGGAACTTATTATTCAGCAGGATGAACTTTTCCTGTGCGTCAATCATCTTATTTTCTCTTGAATTGATCAGGAACAGAGAGCTTTCTCCATTGCTGTACCTTGTTTCCTCTGCCTGAAGCAACCGCTGGTAATTCGTCAGGTTATTCCGGGCAATATCAATCTGGGAATGATAGTTCAAAATCTCATTTTTATACGTCTGTATTTTTGTTTCGATCTCCCTTCTTTTCACCTGTGTGTCCAGTGCATTCTGTTCTATTTTGATTTTTGCGATCTGGTAATTGGCTTTAGCTTCCCTTTGGAAAACCGGTATTTCCAGCTTAAGTCCGTACTGGAAGTTATTATCGAAAAGCGGAAGGTAATCTGCCTGGTAATTTTCCTTATTGAAAAAATTATAGGTAAAATCCAGTTTAGGCAGGAAGCTTTGCCATTTGAGCCTCTTTTCGCTTTCCAGGATATTCCCTTTCTGAAAATAATACAGCACGGATAAATGGCGATCAGGATCCTGGGCCTCCATATGCTGAACCAGCATTTCAAAATTGCTGTACGCCTCACTGTTGTGCATCCTGTCAGCAGGATAGATCATGGCTGTCATGTCATACATCTCCTGATTATCTTTCCAAAGAAACAACTGTAGGTCCTGTGTGCTTTTTACGAAATTCAGGAAAGCATCCCTTTCCTGCAGCTGGAAGCTTTGTAGCTGTGAAGCTGCCTCTACCGTATCAATGGCTGGCCTTTCCCCGAATTCATAGGTTCTTTTCGTTAATTCCAGACGGCTTTTATTAATGGCAACCGCCCTTTGCTGAAGGCGGTAGATCTCAAAATTCTTTACCCACTCCCAGTACGTGTTTTCAGCTTCAAGGAGAAGGTCATTCGTAAGCACTGCCTGTTCTGCCTCTGTCATTTTAAGCGCATATTTGGCCTGCTCCAGCATAGCTCTTCTTTTATCGTACAAAAGATTTTTTGCCAGCGGGATGGTGATGCCGAACTGATATAGCCCTCCCTTGGTATCGCTGTTATTGATTTTCTCTCCGTCAAGGTAATTATAGCTTGCCGTAAGATCGATTCCGTACCAGGTCGGAATCCCCAATTCAAGGTTCTTCTGCCTGTAATATTGTACCCCGTCTATATTTTTTTCTCCGAGCTTTCCTCCGAGCACAGGATCAAAATTACCTCTGGCCCGTGTGATCTCAGATTCTGCAATGCTGTTCTGAAGCTGATATTTGATCGCAAGAGGATGGTAAGCCTTTACAATGGCAATAAATTCTTGGGCGGAAATCCTAAGCGAATCCTGCGCTGAAAACAGCTGAGAGAATAACAGTGTAAAAATAATGATGATCCTACTTCTGTTTTTCATTGCTGCCGGTTTTTTCAGTTTTAACTTCGTAATAATCCGGAGGGAATCCGTTGATGTTCCTCCATAGTTCATACCATACCGGTACATCATTGAGAATGGCAATTCCCTGTACGCCCGTTCCCATTTTAATCTTCGGGGGCCATTTTTTTTCTGTTTTATCTTCAATAACCAATGCTTTGAAAAGGCCGTTTGCGCTGATGTTGCTTTCAACGGCAATCACCTTTCCTGCAAAAATGCCGTAACTGGAATCCGGCCAGCCGGAAAATACAATAGCCGGGAATCCGTCAAATACACACATCACCCTTTGTCCTTCCTTGATCAGCGGAAGATCTACAGGTTTGATGTAAATTTCTACGGCATAATCCGTTGTTTTAGGTACAATGGTCCCGATGCTCTCCGTTTCTTTCAGGATTTCTCCGATTCCGGCCTTATTCAGCTGAACAATCTGCCCGTCCTGGGAAGCTATGATGAAGTACAGGCCCTGACGGAACTTGTAGTTGGCTACCTGGTTTTCAAGCTTGGCAATATCGCCCTCGCTGCCTTCAATCTGGCCCATGCTCTGGAACCGTTCTCCTTCCGTTTTGCTGAGTTTTTCGGTATAATCCTGAATGACGGAATTTTGTTCGATTCCCGTGTTTACGATTTCCTGTCTTGTCTGGGCCACTTTATTTTCTGATGCCGTTTTTTTGGCAATGGCATTCTGGTAGGAAATGCTGCGCTGCTGAAACTGAGTAAGGGAAACCAGTCCTTCATCATACATTTTTTTCTGCCTAGCAAACTGGTCTTCGGAGAGCTTGAGTTCATTGGCAGCGGCGGCAAGCTCAGCTTCTTCACCGGCAAGCTTGTTTTTAAGCTGGCTGATTTTAATCTGAAGCTGGTTCAGTTTAAGGTCCTTGGCTGTAGCAAGTGCCTGGAGCTGGCTATTGGTAGTTCCCACTTTGGCTTCATAATAATCCCGTACTCCTTTTTTAGCCTCTACCTGCTGTTGCGTCCTCTGGACCAGCAGCGGATCAAAATAATCATCTTTTACCTCAGAAAGCTGCAGGATCGTATCTCCCTTTTTCACATAATCCCCGTTTTTCACATACCACTTGATGATCTTACCGGGAATAGGCGAGTTAAGCTGCTGCGGACGCTGCTCCTGATATAGGGAAGTAACGGTCCCCATTACTTTGATATTCTGGGTCCATGGAAGGAAAAGCACAACCACTGCGGTAAGGAAGATAAATAAGAACCATCTTTTTACCCGCGATTTTTTATGGATGTTGTATATGTTATCAAAAGACTGAATTTTCATACCTGTATTTTTAAAATAAACTTTTTATCGTTCCGTTTTCCATATGCAGGTGCTGGTCTGCATGTTTCATGATATCCGGATTCTGGGAAACAATCACAACCGTAGTCCTTTGTTTGATATCCTGAAGGTACTGCAGCATTTTATGCTTGAATGTTTCATTCATGCCGTCAATAGGGTCTTCCAGCAGTAAAAGCCGCTTATTGCCCATAAGTGCCCTGAGCAGAAGGATTTTTTTCTTTGAACTGAATGAAATTTCAGGATCCGTTTCGCTGATCTCAGTAAAGAATCCGCTGGTAAAGAGGTTTGAAATGTTATCGGCACCAATCTGCTCGGAAAGATAGAGGATGTCTTCTGTAGTGCTGGTTTCATTACCCAAAAGAATATTGTCCTGTACGGTGCCCTGGATGATCCTCATGTCTTCAAGGTATACGCCTAGCTCGCTTCTGAGTTTGTTTTTATTAATATTTTTCAGCGGGATTTTATTGAACAGCACACTTCCTGCCGACGGTTCATAAAATCCAGCCATCATATTGAGCAGAAGTGACTTTCCGGATCCCAGTTCACCTGAAATAACGGTAATGCTGTTTTCCCTGATGGTAAAGTTGATATTCTGGAGGATATGCACATTACTGTTAAAGTTGAAATCCACATCTTTAAACTCAATTTCAATTCCTTCATCTTTTTGGGCCAGGACGATTTCCCCGTTTTTCTCTTCTGCCAGTTCAGTTACTTTGGTCAGTTTCGCCAGCGATGCAATGACATCATAATAACTCTCCAGGCTTACAATAAGTTTCTCAACAGCTGCCATAATGCTCAGTACGACAATCTCAGTGGCTATAAATGCACCGATGTTAAGTTTCTGGTTGACCAGGAGATACGTGCCGATAACCAGCATGGCAAGGGTGATAATCACTTTAAACGCAATGATGGTTTTATACTGGATGACGAGAACCTTGAAATGCGATGTCCTGTGGTCCAGGTATCCCATCACTCTTTCATCAGCACCTTTCAGGTGTTTTTCCGTTTCGGAATTGATTTTAAAAGTTTTTACCGAAGCGGCTACATCCTCGATCCATGATGCCGTTTCATACTTTTTATCACTTTCATCCAGGCTGGATTTAATTCCGCTTTCAAGGGTAAAATTAAAGATCAGCACCACGCTTAGGACTACCAGTGCACCAAAAGCAAGAAACCACGGATGGTAAAAGGACAACAGCAGGATTCCGAAGAGGATCTGGATGATAGCAGCCGGAATTTCAAGTAATATTTTCGAGATCCCTTTCTGAAGGTTCTGGGTATCAAAGAAGCGGTTCACCAATTCAGGCAGATAATATTTCCGGGTGCTTGATAAATTGACTCTGGGAAGTTTTTCAGCAAAGGCAATGGAAAATTCAACAAAGATTTTCTGTTGGATCTTCTCAATGATCTGCATGACTTTCAGCCTGAAAAAACCTACCAGCCATGTTCCGATAACCACAAAGAAGATCAGGATGTAAATAGATGTTGCCATGGTGGCGCCCATCACAAAACTTACGATAGACTGTATCCCTAGCGGAACGCTGAGCTGCACAAGACCGCTGAGGATAGCATAAAAGTAAATATTGGTTACATCCTTTTTTTCTTTGGTGATGTATCTGAAAAGTTTGTATCCTTGTTCCCTGGGTGTTGTTTCCATACAGTTTATATAAGGTTAAAGGTTATATGTCTGAGGTAGTTAAGTACATATCTCTGATGCTCTTTTCTTTCAGCGTTATCGGTGAGTTTAGGCAGATGTTCACTGAAAAACTGCTGATCGTGCGCGGTTTCCAGCAGGGTACTGGCAAAAGAACGCGGATAGGCAAAGCCCGGGCTGGCATCTGAAATGATATCCGCAATAAATCCGCACAGACTCTTTAAAGGATTGAAAACCATCTCCTTGTTGATGACGTCCACATCTTTTACATGATAGGATTTGCTGCTTTCTGAAATAACGATGGTATGAAGCCTTGAAAGGTTATAATCTTCAATGTGGTCATGCGTCTCATCATTATGCGTGATAATTTCCAGGATCTTTTCCATTTTCCGGTGCGGGTCTTGAAGTTCCAGCAGCCTTTGCTTGGAAATGAATTCTATGTAAGACCAATACCAGTTCAGGATGTAGGTAAGCAGTTTATGCTTTGATGAGAAGTACCTGTAGATAGTCGCTTCGGTAGAGTTGATCTTCTGCGACAGCTTTTTAAAGGTGAAATGCTCAAAACCGATCTCGTAGATCAGGTCTATGGCATTTTTAACAATGGATTTGCCTACGGTACTGGTCTCGGGGTCCTTGAGGTATAAATGTTCGTTGACTCTAAATTTTACTTGAAATTCCATAAGTGTAAATGACTCATGAAAAATAGCAAAATACATACCAGTTATAATAAAACAATCTTTAAAGATAGTAATACTATTAAATTTAATTTAAATTCAATGGAGCTAAGATTAGAAGTGGTTGGGAACAATACAAATCTGTTCAATTTCAGCGAAACAGGGAGGATATTAACAGGCCATTTCATCCTTAATTATTTTTACCGGTCTGTACTCAATGGTAATGAGTTAAAAGATGAATAAATTCTTTCCTGCCTTATTCATTTTTATTAAATTTGTCAACCTTTAACTATTAAAATAAAATAATAAAAATAATATGAATCTTCACGAGTATCAATCAAAAGAGATTTTATCAAAGTATGGAGTAGCGATCCAACGCGGTTTCGTAGCGAATAACGTAGACGAAGCTGTAGCTGCTGCTGAAAAATTGACTGCCGAAACAGGCGCTCAGGGCTGGGTGGTGAAAGCACAGATCCATGCCGGTGGACGCGGTAAAGGCGGTGGTGTAAAGTTTTCCCCGAATATGGACAAGCTGAAGGAAAATGCACAGAACATCATCGGGATGCAGCTGATTACTCCGCAGACTTCTGCTGAAGGTAAAAAAGTGAATTCTGTTTTGGTTGCGGAAGATGTATATTATCCGGGAGAATCTGAAACGAAAGAATTTTACGTTTCCATTCTTTTAGACAGGGCTGAAGGTAAAAATACCGTAGTATATTCTACAGAAGGTGGAATGGACATCGAGCATGTTGCTGAAGTAACTCCTCACCTGATCCACAAAGAAATCATTGATCCTGCTTTGGGCCTTCAGGGATTCCAGGCTAGAAAAATCGCTTTCAACTTAGGACTTGAAGGAAATGCGTTTAAAGAATTTACAAAATTCATTACTTCTTTATACAATGCCTATACCGGAATTGATGCTTCTTTATTTGAAATCAACCCTGTACTGAAGACTTCAGATAACAAGATTATCGCTGTAGATGCTAAAGTAACTCTGGATGACAACTCATTATTCCGTCACAAAGACTTAGCTGAACTAAGAGATACAAGGGAAGAAGATCCAATGGATGTAGAAGCAGGTGAGGCGGGTCTTAACTTCGTGAAACTGGATGGTAACGTTGCCTGTATGGTAAACGGAGCAGGTCTTGCTATGGCTACTATGGATATCATCAAATTATCCGGCGGTAACCCGGCTAACTTCCTGGACGTGGGAGGAACAGCTGATGCTCAGAGAGTACAGACTGCTTTCGGAATTATCTTAAGAGATCCTAACGTAAAAGCAATCCTGATCAACATCTTCGGAGGTATCGTAAGATGTGACAGAGTAGCTCAGGGTGTTGTAGATGCCTACAAAGCAATGGGAAGCCTTCCTGTTCCTTTGATCGTGAGACTTCAGGGAACAAATGCTGTTGAAGCTAAGAAACTGATCGACGAATCAGGCCTGCCGGTGCATTCTGCCATTACCCTGGAGGAAGCTGCCAATAAAGTAAAAGAAGTTTTAGCATAAGTGCTTGACCTATCATACAATTAAGACCGCCTTTTAAAAAAGGCGGTTTTTTTATGGATTGCATTTTATCCGGGAAAATTTGTTATTTTTACTATAACTCACTGTTTATATGAAAATATATTTATTTTTTCTTGGATTTCTCTTCTTACAATGCCAGTCTCAGAATGGCCGGAAATCAGCAGTGCACACTCAGAATATCACCTTTGAAGACCGTACCCATTATTCATTTTCCGTAACCAGGGATTTTCTGATCATTGATTCCCAGGAAAAAATGGACGGTATATTTACACTCATCCATCAGAAAAGCACCGGAAACCGTCTGGCGCCTATTCCTGCTGTCATTCCCGGGGAAACCTATGTTATCGTAAAGCCGGAACTTAAAGACAGCAATGACGTACATATTGAAGCTATTTCTTTGAACGGAAATACGCTTGTGCTGAAAATCAAGCCCTTTGATAACCCTGATTTTGACCCCAGAAGTCGGGCTAACCCCAGTATTTTACTTAAGCTCAACGGAGATATTAGGTTTGAAAACATTAAATGGACCAACTAAATCGAAAATAGATTATGAAAAGCAAGACATTTATTATTTTGGGGTTGCTCATGGCGGCCCAGGGTTTCGGGCAACAGAATTACTGGTCGAAGCTTAAAGACAACCGGATTAGTCCGGAAAATCTGAATCCAAGGTGGACCAACCCCAATACATTTGCCCTCTATCAGTTGGATACGGAGCATATGAAAGCAGAACTGAAAAAAGCACCTCAGCGTTTTTCCAGAGATGAAAGCCTGGTCATTAAATTTCCGGATTCGGAGGGTACTATCAGAGACTACATCGTACAGGAAGCCTCTGTAATGGAACCTGAATTACAGGCTAAATTTCCCAAAATCCGTGCTTATACCGGCTGGCAGAAGAACCATCCTGAAAATACCATCCGTTTCAGCATCACACCGGAAAACGGGATGAACGTTATGTATTTTGATAACTGGGACATCAGCTACCTGGACAGCTATACCAAAGATAATTCAACATTTATCCTCTATAAAAGAAAAGACCTGCCGAAAAATGACCGGCTTTTTGAATGCCATGTTGAAGAAGGACTGGAAGCACTTGCAAATAATGACTCAGCGAATAAAGCACCATTGGTGGCAGACGGACAGTTCAGAACGTACAGGCTTGCCCTGTCGGCAACAGGGGAATATACGGCATTTCATGGCGGAACCGTAGCCGCTGCGATGGCTGCGATGGCTACTACAATGACCAGGGTGAACGGGATTTATGAAAAAACGATTTCTACTACGATGGTCATGATTGCTAACAACAATCAGATTGTATATACCAACGCTTCTACGGATCCGTTTACGAACGGCAGTCCGGGGGCCATGATTAATGAAAATCAGACGAATACAAATTCGGTAATCGGCTCTGCAAATTACGATATCGGGCATGTTTTCGGTACCAACAGCGGAGGGCTGGCCGGGCTGGGCGTCGTATGCCTTTCCGGAAATAAAGCCAGAGGGGTTACCGGTTCGGGAGCACCGGTTGGTGATCCTTTCGATATTGATTATGTGGCACACGAAATGGGCCATCAGTTCGGAGCCAACCATACATTCAGGGCAGCCACTTCTTCGTGCCAGGGTAATGCCAATAATAGTACGGCCTATGAACCGGGAAGCGGAAGTACCATTATGGCGTATGCAGGCATCTGCGGCTCTGCCAATAACGTTCAGAATAACAGCGATGCCTATTTCCATGCGGCAAGCGTTCTTGAAATGTATGCCGTTTTACAGCGGGCTAATGATTGTGCTACTAAAATTTCCAATGGAAATTCCGTTCCTGTTGCAGATGCAGGTGCAGATTACAATATTCCTAAGGGGACGGCTTTTGTGCTGACAGGAACAGGAAGCGATCCCAATGGCGACACACTGACATACCTGTGGGAGCAGTATGATAACACCTCCAATACACAGCCGCCGGTTTCTACAGCTACCGTAGGACCTGTTTATCGTTCACTCATCCCCACAACATCCCCTTCAAGATATTTTCCGATGCTGAGTTCTGTTGTGGCCAATAACCTGGTTCCTAAATGGGAGGTTACGCCAAGTGTAGCCAGAACGCTGAACTTTTCCCTCCTGGTGAATGATAACAAGCCTACCGGAAACCAGTCTGCAAGGGATGCTATGGTCGTAACGGTTACAGATGACGGACCTTTTACAGTGACTTCACAAACCAATAACAGCCAGTATGATGCTGCTGTGCCGGCAACAGTTACCTGGAATGTGGCAGGAACCAATGCAGGAACCATCAATACACAAAATGTAAGCATTCTGCTGTCTAAAGACGCCGGGGTAACATTCAATACGGTACTCGCGGCCAATGTACCGAATAATGGTTCGGCTATGGTCAGCTTTCCGAATGAGGATATTGCTTCTGCCCGGATTATGGTAAAAGCGGTGAATAATATTTATTATGCTTTAAATTCATCACCTTTTTCGGTAAAGAAATCAACGCTAGCTACTGCCGAGACCAAAACAAAAGCCTTCTCCATCTATCCGAATCCTTCCCATGAAGAAGTGAATATCATTTTGAAAAATGCTCAGAAAGCAGAATATTCTCTTTTTGATGCTTCCGGAAGGCTGGTGAAAAGCGGAAGTTTCAAAGCAGAAACGAAGGTAAGGGTTCATGATCTTACCAATGGAAATTACGTTATCAGCCTTGTCCTTGATAATGGGGATAAAGTCACGGATAAACTGATTATAAAAAAGTAATACTTTACTAAAATGAGAAAAAGCAGCTGTTAAGCTGCTTTTTTAATTATTGGTCCTGATTTTTGGTCGATATATCTCCGCCGTTGATGTTAATGCTGGTAGGCGTAACGAGATGTATGCCGTCTGCATCAAGACGTTGTTTTATTTTCATATAGGCTTCGCTTTTCACCTGCATCATATTGGCTCCAACTGCCATCCAGAACTTGGCCTGAAGGTTGAAGACGCCCTGTTTCAGATCGGTGAAAATCACTTCGGCAGTATCATTGCGGTCAATATTATCAAGGCTCTGAATAACTTCCAGGATACCCTGCTGTGCCTGAGCCAGATTCTCATCCGCCGGAATATCAAAATTAAAAATGATTTTTCGCTGAGGGGAAGCCGTAATATTGGAAAACGGAGCATTGAAGATGACCTGATTGGGAATGTATACTTTCTTACCGTCATCACTGATGATCTTTGTAGTAAGGAAACCAATTTCCGATACAGTTCCGGAATTCGACCCGATGATAACATAATCACCAACCTTAAATGCTTTGTCAATCCCGATAAGCATACCGGAAAAAATACTTGACACGAGATCTTTAAGCGCAACCCCTGCGATAACACCGGCAACCCCCAAACTCCCTATAAATTTCCATAAAAATCCGCTGAATCCCATAATTTCAAGCGCGATAAACGTTCCCATGAGCACAATCAGAAACCTGAATATGCTGATCAATGTGACCAGTGAACTTTCTTTTTTGCTTTTAGGAAAGAATTTATGAAACAGTTTTACCGCAATCTTGCTGAGGTATTTACTGGCAAACATAAAAAATAAGAAAACAGAGATCCCTACGATCAGCTTTGGTGTTATTGCTGCAAATTTCAGGTACCAGTTTTCTAAAACATTGTAAACGACATCAATATAACCTAATCCACTTTTTTCCATATGGCAATATAATAATAAGTAAAATTTTTAACAAAAATTTTGCCAGTTTCAAAAAGTCTATTAAATTTGTAGACTAACAATAAACAAAGTATTATGTCGATAAAACTAGGAGATACCGCACCCGATTTTCAGGCTGAAACATCATCCGGGCCTATCCGTTTTCATGAATTTTTAGGAGATTCATGGGGAATTCTGTTCTCTCATCCGGCAGATTACACGCCTGTCTGTACTACAGAACTTGGATACACTTCAAAACTGAAATCAGAATTTGATAAGCGTGGAACCAAGGTCATTGCCCTGAGTGTAGATGGAGTAGAAGACCATCAGAACTGGATTAAGGATATTAATGAAACACAGGAGACCGATGTGCAGTTTCCGATTATTGCAGATAAAGACCGGAAAGTCTCTGAACTTTATGACTTCATCCATCCTAATGCATCTGCCACTGCTACCGTACGGTCCCTGCTGATCATCGATCCGCAGAAAAAAGTGAGGCTGATTATCACCTATCCGGCTTCTACAGGAAGAAATTTTGATGAGATTCTCAGGGTGCTGGATTCACTTCAGCTGGTTGATTCGCATAAAATTGCCACACCTGTTAACTGGAAAGATGGGGATGATGTTATCATTCCGCCTGCCGTAAGTACCGAGGATGCCAGAGTACTGTTCCCAAAAGGAGTAAAGGAAATTAAGCCTTATCTGCGATATACTCCTCAACCTAATACCTGATTGATTTGATTTTTTATAGTTTAGTTTTAATTGAAAAAGCGCATCGGAAATCATTCCGATGCGCTTTCTCTTGTAATGTATGTGTATGTGAAGTGAGTGATTATTTTACATCATTGATAACTTCTCTACCTTTTGAAGTTGGAAGATAGATCTGGAAACCAAGTCCGAAAGTGATTCTGTTGGTATATCCACCGTTACCGAATCCGGCATTAGCGTCATATTTTACTAAACCTTCAAGACCGATATTCGGTGTAATGAAGTAAGAGTAACCAGGACCGAAACCGAAGTTAAGACCATTGGAAGAAGAACCACCTTTAGAGATGGAAGTACCTCCAACACCTAAGTTACCTTCGAAGAACCATCTTCCGTGGTTAAGAAGATTATCTACTCCCTGCTCTCCCGGAGAAAGATAGTAACGGCCTAATGCCCCAACGTTATACGTAAATGTAGTAGGTGAATCTTTAGCTCCGCTGAAGCCTAAATCTACGTAACCACCTACCGCTACATTGTCCTCAACAAAATAAGCACCTTTAGGCTGAATGGCAAAATTATATCCACCACCACTATTCAATCCGAAATTTGCTCCTACTAGGTTACCACCTACCATCCAGTTTCCTTTTTGAATTTGAGCATTTGCAGTAGATACTAATCCGGCTACTGCAAGTATACCTGTAAAGATTAATTTTTTCATAATTTATAATTTAATAGATAATTTATTATTCTAGGTCTTGGGAAGAACAATAAATGTGCCACAACAAAAAAAAATGAGATTTTAAAGGCTTTAACAGGAATCCGGATTAAAATTGTATATTATAATATTTATATAAATAAAAGAATAATTGAAACAATGAGTCCTGCAATGGTGAAAATCATACCGCGCTTGAAAGCTTTTGTTTTGGGTTTGAACATCCAGAAACTGGAGATGACAAAAAAGAACAGGGAAATCCCGAAAAAGGTGTTTAGGAGAGACAGGGAGTCTTTAGACTGGGATTTGTGAAGCTTGGTCATTTTATCCAGGACAAAAGGCAGTTCTTTCTTGTCATACTGAGCCTGGCCTGTAACTGAATTATAGGTTCCCTGCTTAAAATACAAAACGCCGTTTTCCGTTTTCTCAACCTCCAGGTTTTTTATCTTAAGCTCTTTGCCGAGTTCTTTTTCAGACAGGTTTTTAGCAACAACCTTATCATAATGTTTTTCCTTTTTCAGGAAATCTGTATCCCGGTAGACCAGCATGACACCGCTGATGGCATATACGGCCATGATTCCTGCCAGAAAATAACCCAGATACCTGTGGGTAATACGCATAAAGCTTCTTGTATCTTTGATCTTATCCATAGATGAAATTTTTGTTTTTTTTAATGAGCAGGTGGAAGAAAACTGCTTCTTCCACCTGGCAAATTTAATGTTATTTAACTGATCAGAGCTTATACGTCACAGTGAAATAAACGTTTCTCGGCATGATGGGATTGACGGAGTAATTTTCATGAACGTTATAGTTCACTACGTCAAACAGGTTGCCCAGCTTTCCCTGAACCATTAATTTTTTCCATTGATATCCAAGGCTTAGATCCACAGTAGTAAATCCGCCAACATCAATCATTCTGGTTACCTGTGACTGTCCCTTTACATCATTCCATCCCGCTTTCCGGTCTCCGGTATAGAATGCACTGGCACCGATGACCAGCCCTTTCGCAAACTCGGTAAAGGTATAGAAAGCTGAAGCATTGGCAGTAAAGGCAGGCGTTCTTACCAGTCTTTGGTCTTCTACAAAACCGTCATTCGGCGTTTTTGTGTATACGGCATTATTATAAGATAATCCGCCAATTAAAGACAGGTTTTTGGTCGGGTTTCCGGTAAGGTCCAGCTCTGCACCCCGGCTTCTTACCGCACCGGCATAAATCCTGAGGGTAGTATCTCCCGTAGGATTGTTAATTGGCTGGGTATAGGTATTATTGTTGTTGATCTGGTATACGGAGAGATTTACAGCAATCGCATTGTTCCAGAGGTTCTTTTTAATCCCGAGTTCATATTGATCTACGGTAGATGGGTCAAGGGCTCCTCTGGTATAAAAGTCAAATCCGGCATTAGGAACAAATGAGTTGGTATAGGTGGCAAATACAGAAAGATTCTCATTCGGGTTGTATACCAATCCCACCTTAGGAGAGAATGCATGATTTTTGGTTTCAGCGCTGACGGCAGGAATTTTGGTTCCCGGAATAAATATATTATCAGTGGATTCTCCATTCGTCAGATAAGAATAGCGGATCCCTGCGAGTAATTTTACAGATTTGGTCAGTTCAACAAAATCCTGAAGGTAAACCCCGAAGCGTTTGGTAGGAATTCTTCTTCTGTATGACCTGTCAGCAGCAGGCATTGTAACTTCATTAGTCCATGTTGCAGGATTATTCAGGTATAGTGTACCGAAATCTCCGGAGCTGATCGCATAGGTATAGTTGTCCGCCTGGTTATAGTCTCCATCTGTACCTACCAAAAGTTTGTGGTTTACTTTTCCGGTTTTAAATTCCCCGTTGAGGTTTACCTGAAGCGAAGTGTAATTCTGTTCATTGTACGTTCTTCCTACACTTCTCTTCCAGCTTGGGTTGAGGTTGTTTTTGGAAGAGTCATAATTCCATTGGATCCTTTCGGTAGAAAAATAATCTTTAGTATAGTTCTGATAGGAAGCTACGGCATTCAATGTCCAGCTGTTACTGAATTTATGATTGAGGATAACATCCGTAGTAGCCTGTTTGTTGGTCTGGTATTGCCAGTTGGCACCCAGGAACTGCTTCCTGTCAATCTCTGTAGCCAGCCTCGAAATACCGGTTGCTCCATCTACCACGCTTCCGATACCGAAATCCGGCGTAAACTGATGCTGAAGGTAGTCTCCTTCTACGATAAGCTGTGTATTTTCGCCGATGTTGAATACAAAAGAAGGGTTAAAATAATGTTTCTTAGATTGTACGATATCCCTGAAACTTTCTGCATATTCATAGGTGCCGTTCATCCTGAATGCAATGCTTTTGCTCAAAGGACCGTAAACATCTACCGTAGGTTTGTATGCATTCCAGCTCCCCGCACTGAATCCAAGTGTACCCCCGAACTCAAACCTCGGTTTTTTAGTAATCAGATTGACAATTCCGCCAGGTCCTACATTTCCGTACAGCATTGCATTGGCTCCTTTCAATACTTCAACTCTTTCAAGGCTGGTTACCTCAGGAAAAACACCGCTGTTTACCCTGGCTCCGTTCTTGAAGATATTGTCATTAGCAAATGTGAATCCCCGTCCCCCGAAACTGTCCTGTGAACCTCCTCTGGCAGACGTAAGATAAATCCCGTTAACATTTTTTATCACATCACTCAGCTGCCTGGCCTGTTGCTGCTCAATAATCTCATGGGTAACAATCGCAATCGGCTGTGGATTTTCCATGACCGTAAGATTCGATTTTGTGGATAGTGGCTTGGCCTTGTTCGGATTACCGGTTTTGTGAAGATTAATATCCTCAATAGTCTGAATTCTCACCGTATCCGTAACAGGAGCATATTTCATTTGAGAATATGCCGTTGAGGTCATCACGATAAGTCCTAATGTGATAAAGTTTTTATTCATAGCTTATTTAGAGTAATTTTAAATAATGCGCAAATGTAAAAAATTAGCGGACTTTATTTAGAATGGTTAAAAATAAAAAGTATGATTTTTATCATACCCGATTCTGTTATGGATGAAACACTTAAAAATCCTCCTAAGACAAAAGTTTATGATATATTTGTTAAAAAATAGAGTATGCAATTGGTAAAAGCAGGCCTTTGTGCCTTTGGAATGAGCGGTAAAGTATTTCATGCTCCTTTTCTTAAAGAGCATCCCGGATTTTTCCTGGCTGCTATTGTGGAGCGAAGCAAAAATGATTCTGCGGAAAAATATCCGGATGCCACCATTTACCGTTCCGTAGAAGAAATGCTGGAGCAGCAGGATATTGAACTTGTGATTGTCAATACTCCTGTACAGACTCATTTTGAATATGCAAAAAAAGCCCTGGAAGCCGGAAAACACATCATTGTTGAAAAGCCTTTTACCGTGAATGCTTCAGAAGCACAGCAATTGGTAGACCTCGCACAAGAAAAAGGACTTTTCATCAGTGTATACCAGAACCGAAGGTTTGACCGTGATTATCTTCAGGTGCAGAAAATCATCAGTGAAAAAAAACTTGGGACTATAAAAGAAGCAGAAATCCGTTTTGACAGGTTCCGTAAGGATCCGAGCGGTAAAGAGCATAAGGAAAATCCCGAACAGGCTGGTTCCGGCGCATTGCACGATTTAGGTTCACACTTAATTGATCAGGCAGTTCAGTATTTTGGAATGCCGGACCGTATTTTTGCCGATGTATTTTCCATGAAAGGGGAGGCCTTCGCCAACGATTATTTTGAACTGATTCTTTTTTATCCGGACAGGCTAAGGGTTCGTTTAAAATCTTCTGTATTCAGTAAAGAAGCGCATTATGCCTACACTATCCACGGTGACAGAGGAAGCTTCCTGCAGGAAAGATCGGACGATCAGGAAAATGAGCTTGCTGCGGGTGCGATTCCGGAGTATGGTACTGCATGGACAAAACCTTTGACACAAGCGGACGGAATATTAAATTTCATCAATGAACGTTCAGAAACTGAAAGGCAACTTACCTTCAGCGAACCCGGCAACTACATGAATTATTACCAGCAGATTTACGAATATATGGTATTCGGATATGCACTGCCGTCACAAGGCATTGAAGTATTGCAGAACATGAAGATTATTGACGCGGCACTGGAGAGTGCGCGGGAAGGGAAGATCGTTGATGTAGTTAAAAGTTAAGAATTATGAATGGAATCAGATAGCTGTAGCCGCTTAAATTTCCTGAAGTTCCAGCCAGCGCATTTCATACCCGTCCAGTTTTTCTGAAAGGGCTTCCAGCTCGGCAGAAAGTTTTGATATTTTCTCGTAATCCGCTTCATTGTTCAGCTGTTCCAGAATCTTAGCGCGCTGCTGCTCCAGCTGTGGCATCTCCTTTTCAAGGGTTTCCAGTTCGTGCTGCTCTTTGAAGGAAAGCTTTCTTTTCTTAGGAGCAGTGGTGTCCTTTACAGGTATCTGTTCCTTTACAGGTTCCGGCTTCGCGGCAGTTTTCTCCAATGCTTCTTCGCGGCTTCTGGCCTCGCGGTATTCTGAGAAGTTTCCTGAAAAGTCTTTGATTTTTCCATTGCCTTCAAATGCCAGGATATGGTCTACGATCCTGTCCATGAAATACCGGTCGTGGGAAACAATGATCAGGGAACCCTGAAACTGCTGAAGGAAGTTTTCCAGTACGGTTAGCGTCGGCAGGTCGAGGTCATTGGTAGGTTCATCAAAAATCAAAAAGTTAGGATTCTGGTACAAGATGTACATCAGGTGCAGCCTTCTCTTTTCACCTCCGGAGAGTTTTGAGATGGGAGAATATTGCGTCTGATCATCAAAAAGGAATAGCCTCAGGAATTGGGATGCAGATAAACTCTTGCCATTAGCCAGAGGATAATATTCTGCTACTTCCTTGATGAAATCAATGACTCTCTCATCCTCTTTGTAGGTAAGTCCCTTTTGGGAAAAATAACCGAAAGAAATGGTTTCTCCTGTCTCAATGGTTCCCGAATCAACTTTTTCAAATCCCTGGATAATGTTGAGCAGCGTAGATTTTCCGGCTCCGTTTTTTCCGATGATCCCTACTTTTTCACCCCGCTGGAACTGGTAGCTGAAATCCTTCAGCAATACTTTGTCCCCAAAACTTTTATCGATATGGTGAAGCTCAAGAATCTTACTTCCTAAACGCTTCATTTCAAAATCCAGCTCCAGTCCCTGTTTTCGGGTATCTGTCTTGGCTATTTTTTCAGTTTCGTAAAATGAATCGATCCTGCTTTTGGATTTTGTAGTCCTGGCTTTAGGCTGCCGGCGCATCCACTCAAGTTCTTTCCTGTACAGGTTATTAGCCTTGTCAATGGTTGCATTAAGGTTGTCCTCACGGATCATCTTATTCTCCAGGTAGGTTGCGTAGGCGCCATTATGTACATACAGGTTTCTGTCTTCCATCTCCCAGATGATATCACAGACACTGTCCAGGAAATACCGGTCGTGGGTAACCAGCAGAAGGGTTATTTTAGCTTTATTGAGGTAGTTTTCCAGCCATTCCACCATTTCCACATCCAGGTGATTGGTCGGTTCATCCATGATGAGAAGGGTATGCCGGTGTTCTGCTCTGGTTTCCGTAAGAAGCTTTGCCAGGGCAACTCTTTTGATCTGCCCTCCTGAAAGCGTTCCCATCTTAGCCTGCAGATCGGTAATTTTAAGCTGGGAAAGGATTTGTTTCATTTCATTTTCCAGGTCCCAGGCTTTATGGACTTCCATATCGGCCAGGGCTTTTTCAATGAAATCCTGGTCCGTGGAATGGAGCGACCGGTGGTAGTTTTTAAGCGCCATGATAGGCGGTGAATCCAGCGTCATCATGAATTCATCCACTGTGAGCGCAGGAGCGTAATCAATTTCCTGATCAAAAAGTACTACCTGGATATCTTTATTGATGTTTACCGTTCCGCTATCCGCAATTTCCTTTCCCATAAGGATTTTCAGCAGCGTAGATTTCCCACTTCCGTTTTTTGCAACAATGGCAATTTTATCGCCCTCATTAATGTTGAAAGAAATATTTTCAAATAACACTTTTATTCCGTAAGACTTGGTCAGGTTTTCAGCAGCAACGTAATTCATTTCCGTAAAGATTTCGTAGCGCGAAAATACAAAATATTAAAGTCTGATGCAGATAAATAATCGGCAGGCCTTTTTTTACCGGGATTTAATGTAATATTGTATGTTGATATGCTGCGTGAATTCAGAATCTACCGCAAAGCTGCTGAGCTTCCCGAAAACTGGAACAGTACAGTCGGTATTCAAAATATCCTGCTTACCAGGGAATATTTTTCGGCACTTGAAGAGTCGGGCCCTAAAAATATGGACTGTTATTTTGCAGGTTTTTTCTTGAACGGTGAGCTGGTAGGCGGTGCATTGTTCCAGTGTCTTGATTTCCGACGGCATTCCACATTCCAAAAAGATACAGTTTCTTTCAGCATCAGGAATGTTTTAACCCGGCTATTCAGTAAGAATGTGATGATCCTGGGAAACAATATGCTGACCGGCCAGAATGGATTTTATTTTAATCTTTCCGGAATATCCGCAGGTGAAGTAATTTCATGGATTAACGAAGCTTCACGCCATATACAAAAGATGGCAGGAAGAACGTCTATTGTCATGTTTAAGGATTACAGGCCGGATTTTGCTGCATTCTTTAACCAAAAAAGCTACCGTCATTACCACCGCTTTTCTGTGCAGCCTAATATGGTATTAAGCCTGCGGCCGGATTGGAAGTGTTTTGAAGATTACTTAAATGATATTTCGAAAAAATACAGGGCCAGGGCAAGAACAGCAAGAAGAAAGCTTGAAGGGATACATGTAAGGGAGATGGATCTTCATCAGGTCACAAGCCAGCGCATCCGGATTAATGAGCTGTATTACCATGTTGCGGAAAATGCTCTATTCAATACGTTCTTCCTTGCTGAAAACCATTTTGAGAGCATGAAAGTGCACCTGGGTGACCATTTCAGAATATTCGGATATTTTTCTGGTGAAGAGCTCATCGGATTTTATACCCTGATTTTGAATCACGGAGATGTGGATACCTATTTTTTAGGCTACGACAAGAATCTGCAAAAACCTAAACAACTGTACCTTAATATGCTTCTCGATATGGTTGAATTCGGTATCCGCCAGCGTTTTAAAAGGATTATTTTCGGGAGGACCGCACTGGAGATCAAATCAACCGTTGGTGCAGCTCCGGTAGAGATTGTCGGACTGATCCGCCATACCCATCCGGTTATTAACCTGTTTATGGAAAAGGTTTTCTCTTCTGTCAGTCCGAAAGCGGATTGGATACAACGGAATCCGTTTAAAAAAGACTAGTCTAAAGTAAGGCTTTTTAAGGACCACGTACTTCCGTTATAGATGTTCAGGTCGACTTTGGTATTGATTCCGTATACGATGCCGTTTTCTGTAAATTGCCAGAAATTCCAGTTGGCATCCGGGGAAGGCGCAGGAACATCATTGTAATTGGCCAGCCAGAGGGGATAATCATCAAATTCGCCTTTCAAAAAATCTTTGTAATAGTGATAATACGTATAAAGAATAGGCTTTTGCCCGTAGGTTTCTTCAACAATCTTACACCACACTTTTAAATCTTCCACCAGCTTATCACGGGTTTTCCGTCTTGGGATTTTTTCAATATCCAGGATAGGAGGGAGGTCTCCGCTCTCCAGCCTCACATTATCCAGGAAATTATTCGCCTGGATGACGGGATCTTCATCTGCACGGTAAAAATGATACGCTCCGCGGATCAGTTCATGTTTTTTGGCTTGTTGCCAGAATTCATCAAAATGCCGGTCTGCGCTGCGGTTTCCCATAGTGGCTCTCATGACGACAAATTCAAGCGGGATTGTCCTGTTTCCTATACTCAGGCTATCCCACTGGATGTCTTCTTTATTCTGGTAATGTGAAATATCGAAGCCGTATGTTTTGTCCAGGTTATCCGTGATGATCCTCTGTATTCTCAAGGATTCCGTTTCTGTGTTGTGCAGCTTCCTGTGCGTGAATTTATTAAAGTAGAGGGCGTAATAATAACTTACCGAATGCTTAAGATAAAATCCCGTTCCGATCAGGGCTAAAATAAGTACGACCAAAACCACCCCGCGACGGAACAAATAATTCTTCCGTCTGGCCTTATATCTTTTTCCGGCAGTGTTTTTGAAGGACTTTTTCCTGGGCATAAAGTTTTACAAAACTAATTCTTTCACCAGTAAAATGCTAAATAAAATCAGTAAATTTGTCTGCTATGGAAACACGCGAAAAAATCATCATTATCGGAGGAGGATTTGCGGGACTGCAACTTGCAAAGAAGCTTAATAACAAGAATAAAAAAGTGATCATCCTGGACCGGGTGAACCACCATATGTTTCAGCCGCTCTTTTATCAGGTTGCATGCGGAAGGATAGAGCCGTCCAATATTTCCTTTCCTTTCAGGAAGATTTTTCAGCGTTCCAGGAATACCCAGTTCCGCCTTACGGAAGTCAAGGAAATTGACACCGTTAATAATAAAGTAATTACCGATGAAGCAGAGTTCAGCTATGATAAAGTGATCATAGCTACCGGCTGTAAAACGAATTTTTTCGGTAACCGAGATTTGGAAAACCGGGCTTTCGGTATGAAGAATACCCAGGAAGCTATCAGCATCAGAAACCATGTGCTCATGACCTTTGAAAAGCTGATCCTGGAGAAGAGCCGCAGCGATGACGGAAACTGGAACATCGTTATTGTAGGCAGCGGACCTACCGGTGTTGAACTTGCCGGCGCTTTTGCTGAAATGAAAAAGGAAATTTTACCGAGAGACTATCCTTATATGAACTTTAAGCATCTGGATATCATTCTCATAAGTTCCACGGAAAAGCCTTTGGCCGTTATGAGCCAGGAAGCCCAGGACAAATCTGAACAATACCTGAAGGAATTGGGCGTAACTTTCATGAGCGGTGAATACGTAACGGATTACGACGGTGATAAAGTGATCATGAAAAGCGGAAAGGAAATCCCTTCCAATAATGTGATCTGGGCAGCGGGCGTTACCGGAAATGTAATTGACGGATTTCCTCTTGAAAAGCTGGTTAAAAACAGGTATATCGTAGACCGTTTCAATAAAGTGCAGGGATACGATAATGTTTATGCTATAGGAGATATTGCCTATATGGAAACGCCTAAATATCCGCAGGGGCATCCTCAGGTAGCCAATGTAGCCATTACACAGGCACGGAACCTGGGTAAAAACCTCCTGCGAAAAAGCAGGAATGAATGGAATGAGTATGAATATGAAGACAAAGGTTCCCTGGCAACCATAGGTAAGCACAGGGCGGTGGTAGATCTTCCGTTCATTAAGTTCCAAGGGTTGCTGGCCTGGTATTTCTGGATGTTTTTACACCTTATGCTTATCCTGAGCGTAAGAAATAAGCTTGCCATCTTCTTTAACTGGATGTGGAGCTACTTTAATAAGGATTCGTCCTTAAGACTGATTATTTTACCCAATAAGAAAAACGAAACGTTACAATGAGAATTGATATTATAAGTGTACTTCCGGAACTGATGGAAAGCCCGTTCAGGACATCTATTTTGAAAAGGGCAATGGATAAGGGGCTGGCAGAAGTACATTTTCATCATTTGAGAGACTGGGCTGTAAATAAGCATAAGCAGATCGATGATGAGCCTTATGGAGGCGGTGCGGGCATGGTGATGATGGTGGAGCCGCTGGATAAGTGTATTTCCGAACTCAAGTCCCAAAGGGAATATGATGAAGTGATTTACCTGACGCCTGACGGACTTACGTTAAACCAGAAAATAGCCAATTCTTTATCCATAAAAAATAATCTGATATTCATCTGCGGTCATTATAAAGGAATTGACCAGCGGGTGAGGGACCTTCATGTAACCAAAGAGATCTCCATAGGCGATTATGTACTTACAGGAGGCGAGCTGGCAGCATGTGTGCTGGCCGATTCTGTGATCCGCTTGCTGCCCGGTGTACTCAATGATGAACAAAGTGCCCTTACAGACAGTTTTCAGGATGATCTTTTGTCGCCGCCAATTTATACACGGCCTGAAGTATATAAAGGTCTTGAGGTTCCTAAAATCCTTCTCAGCGGGAATTTTCCTAAGATAGAAGAATGGAGGCATGATGAAGCGGTAAGGATAACCAAAGAGAAACGACCTGACTTATTATAAAAACAACCCCGTTGCATTAATCAACGGGTTTTTTTTATTTCGGAGAGATTAAATTTTTCGTATTAGAATAAAAATCGGATTTTTAGCCTGGATATATTGATTTTACCTGTTTATTTTAAAATTAAATAGATTATTATTCTTTAAATCTGTTTGTTTATATGTATTTTTTAATTTTAATTGTTTCAAAATATCATCGTGTGATAAATAAAATAAATTTTAAATCATTTTTTGATTGATATTATTCATTGGTATTCTATTTAAAACATATAAATTTAATATCAATATCTTGTAGATTAATAGAGTATATTAGAAAAAAAATAATAAATTTACATTCTGAAAATTAGTGTAAGTTTTAAGACATGCGTATTAATGCAGTTGTTCACTTTTTATAATGTAGAAAACTTATTTCTGCCTGATCCGAAACCTGTTCATCCGTCTGATCCTACTGCATCAGGATTGCGGAACTGGGATGAAAGGAAATATCAGAACAAGATTTTTAAGATTGCACACGTTTTTCAGATGATGCAGGAAAATTATGGCGAACTGCCCTTCATCGCGGCTCTTTCTGAAGTATCCGGAAAGAAAGTTTTAGAAGATCTTGTTTCAATGCAACCCTTCTACAACCGTTACGGGATTGTACATTACAATTCTAAGGATGAGCGGAAAGTGGATGTAGCCATGCTGTATAATAAAATTAAAGTCAGCGTAATCGATTCTGAAGCCATTACGTTTCTCTTTGATATTAAAAACAAAAACACAGGAAATTACGACACAACAAGGGATGTTCTTTACTGCAAAGTAAAATATGAAGAGGAGTTGATCAACATTTTTATTGTGCATCTCCCTTCACAGAGAGAAAAAAACATCAATAAGCCTAAAAGGAATGTCATCCTCAGGGAGATCCAAGACCGGATTTCAGGCAGGATAAAGGAAGGGGAAAAGGTGATTTTGTGTGGTGATTTTAACGAAAACCCGGATGATGAAAATTTAGTTAAGGTTCTCTACGGCAACAGCGGTGAAAAAATATTAGTCAATCCTTTTCAGGAGCTGTTTTACAAAAGAAATTATTCTACTTTTCATTACAAATCTGGATTGCTGTTTGACCAGATCCTGCTGTCGAAATCTTTTTTTGACGAAGATGGTCTGTGTTTTCAGGGCGCTGAGGTATTCAGGCCTGAAAAGATCAGCAGCCGGGACAAAAGGTTTCAGGGAAGACCTTTCCGGACGTATGCCGGTACCCGGTATCTGGGAGGATACAGTGATCATTTTCCGGTTTTGGTAACATTTAAATAAAATGGAATAAAGGTTTAAGCAAAAACATAAATAGCAAAAAGTAGAACAGATGAAAAATTCAGCTAACACTAGTTATCATTTAGATTCAATCGACAAAGAAATCATCTACATGTTGATGGACAACGCCAAAACTTCGCTGGCACACATTTCTAAGAACGTAGGTATTTCTACCACTGCAGTACACCAGAGGATTAAAAAACTGGAACAGGCAGGGGTGATTGAAAATTCAATTTCTTTCCTGAATCCAAAAAAAATAGGGTATAAGGTGACCTCATACATTGGTGTATTCCTGGATCAGCCAAGTCATTATCCGGACATGGTAAAATCCCTGAATGACATTAATGAAGTGGTGGAAGCCCATTATACCACCGGAAATTATACCATTTTCCTGAAAGTTTTGTGTAAGGATAACGATCACCTGATGCAGATCCTGAGCAAACTTCAGAAGCTGAAAGGAGTAACAAGAACGGAAACTTTCATATCTTTGGAGCAGGGTATTTACCGACAACTGAAAGTGTAATCGAAGACGTATGAACATCGCTCAATATTTGGATTCAACCTACCTGAAAACTCCGCAACAGTCGGGGATTTCTGAAGAAGAAACAGTACAGAAAGACAGGGAACTCGCACAGGAAGCCATAGACCATGGTATTTTTGCCGTGATGATCCGTCCGGACTATGTTTCGGAGATCAAAAAATACATTCAGGAAAGGAATTCCAATGTTGCAGTAGGAACGGTCATCGGTTTTCATGAGGGCACTTACAGCATTGAAGAGAAGCTTACCGAAGCCTCTAAAGCCATTGAAGACGGTGCGGATGAACTAGACTTTGTGATCAATTACAAAGCTTATCTTCAAGGGAATCACGAACTTGTAAAAGAGGAATTCCTTAAATGTACGGAACTTGGCCTCAGGCATCATAAAATCGTTAAGTGGATTATTGAAATAGCGGCTCTTACCGATACCCAGATTGCGGATCTTACCCAGAAAATTTCAGGCTGGGCGGAACATCATTTCGATGAGCAGGATTTGCCGCGTATTTTCGTGAAATCTTCAACAGGTTTCTATGAAACCCAGGGAGGAAAGCCTAATGGGGCTACTTTCGAGGGAATCCGGATTATGCTTGATCATGCAGGTAAACTTCCCGTAAAGGCAGCCGGAGGAGTCAGAACTCCTGAGGATGCTGAAAAAATGATCAGAATGGGCGTAAAAAGAATCGGTACTTCCTCTGCACTCGCATTAATGAAGGATCAATCTTCTGCAGAAGATTACTGACGGAAAGAAAAACTCACAAAACAAAACCCATCATGAAATGATGGGTTTTATATTTTATACCTGTTCCTGATAATGGGTGTAAAATTCCTGTGTTTCCGAGATTAATGCATCCATTTCTGCGAGGGTGAAAACCTCAAGGAATTTTTTCCTGAATTCTTTGAAATGAGGAACGCCACGGAAATAATTGCTGTAATGCTGTCTCATTTCTACAAGTCCCAACCGTTCTCCCTTCCATTCCACACTCCATTCCGCATGCTGCTTCACCGCAAGAAGACGGTCGGAAATGGTCGGCTCAGGCAGGTGTTCACCGGTCCTGAAGAAATGCTTGATTTCATTAAATATCCATGGATACCCTATGGCTGCACGGCCGATCATAATACCGTCGCATGCATATTTCTGTTTGTACTCCAACGCTTTTTCCGAGGAATCAATGTCACCGTTCCCGAAAATAGGAATTTCAATATTCGGATTCTGTTTAATTCTTGATATATGCTCCCAGTCTGCTTCACCCTTGTACATCTGAGCACGGGTCCTTGCGTGTATGGTCAGCGCTTTAATTCCGGTTTCCTGAAGACGTTCAGCAACTTCATCGATATTGATGGATGTACTGTCCCACCCCAGGCGTGTTTTTACGGTAACCGGAAGATGAGTAGAACGCACTACTGCCTTGGTAAGCCGGACCATCAGGTCGATATCTTTAAGCACACCCGCTCCTGCACCTTTGCAAACTACTTTCTTTACCGGACAACCGAAATTGATATCCACAAGATCAGGATTTACGGTTTCCACAATCCTTGCTGACATGGCCATGGCTTCTTCATCACCTCCGAAAATCTGTATCCCCACCGGTCTTTCATAATCAAAGATATCCAGTTTCTTGCGGCTTTTGATGGCGTCGCGAATCAGTCCTTCGGAAGAGATAAACTCTGAATACATCAGGTCTGCACCGTGCATTTTACACAGCCTTCTGAAAGGTGGGTCACTAACATCCTCCATCGGCGCCAGCAGAAGCGGGAATTCCGGAAGCTCTATATTGCCAATTTTTATCATGGTGCAAATTTACGAAACTTTCGGATAATGAAAAAAGTGATGATTATGTTAAATAATGGATCATACAGAAAGTCCTGTTTAGGCTTTCTTTGTATCGGACAAAATATCAGAAACTGGCCTTTACCTGCATGCTCCCGATATGAATGGTCCTGTCCCCAGAATTCCTGCCTTCATAATTCAGGTTCAGCTGTAGGAAAGAATTGATGGCCTGCTGAATGAATACACTCCATACTTCATTTCTTCCCGGTTTCAGGCCGTCCAGCATCTGGTTTCCAACAATGCTGAAGCTGTTTCCTGTAAAATCATTGTTGATGAATGAGAAATTTCCCCTTATTGAAGTTTTCCTTCTTTCCCATTGTATGGTTCCTGTAACATCAAAAGCTTTCAGGAATTCTTCCCCGTCAAGACGCTGCTTCTGGCGGTATCCTGAAGAAAGCTCAGCCTGAATGGCATCGGTGAATTTATAAGTGGCTTTTGGCTTGGTTTCAATATTGCTGAGCCTGAAATCCCGGGTAGCAAACAATTGAGATGAATTCTGTATTGCATGTACGGAGTTTTCCCAGTCGACCCTGAACTCTTTGTTGAACCAATACCCAATATTCAAGAACTGCGAGGTCTGCTGCCTTTCTTCATTGCTGAAGTTGGCGTTAATAAGGTTGTCATTGGCAATGAAGCGGTAATTTCCGTTCCATCCGGACTTATCCGTAGGACTGAACTGAACCGAGGCGAGGATATTCTGGTTTTTGAGGATCTGGTCCTGGTTTTTTTCAAAAGGATTCAGAACCAATACTTTATCCCTCTTGTAAAATGAATTTTGTGAATTCAGGGAAATATTGAAATTCCAGCGTTTTAAAAATGCATTTTCAGAATTAAATACTACCGACGGATTGACGAACAGGGCCAGCTGTATTTTGTTCTTGTTCGATGGAATGTACCGTACTGAATTCGTATAGATCCTTATGTATTGGGCGAGATCCGAATATTCAGCAATCTCGAATTCGTCCAGCTGCTGCACGCCGTCTCCGTTGTAATCCGTCCATTTATAGACTCCCTGTCCGTCTGTTACCTTGATGTACTGGAATTCCCGCTGTGCTTCCTGACCGTTTCCGAGTTCATAAAATGCCTGGAGGCGCATACCATTCCGGAAAAGCTGTTGGTTGTAAAGAATATTGCCGACAACAAAATCATTATTCCTTGAAAGGTCCACGTCCTGATTCTGGTAAAAGAACTTCCTGTAATGCAGTAAAGCATTCAGGGTGGTTTTCTGTGTTTTGATGATCTGGCTTTCCGCCATGAAGCCGAGAATGTTGTTCATATTCTGGAGCCTGTTGTCCCGTACGGAATCATTATCCCGCATATATACTTTGGCCAGGAGTTTTGTGCGGGTACTGTCACCGATTTTCTTCTGTACAAATACCTCTTTCCAGCTGAAACTGGTAACATCCATTAGTTGGGTGTCATTGTATTTCTTCTCATTGTGCTCCATGCTTCCCCCGATCGCCCAGCTTCCTTTTTTACCTCCATATTCCGTAGAGACGCCTCCTCTTATAAACTTGGTGTCCTGTACTATGGAATTTGTATTTAGGTAGGAGAGGCTTCCCTTGGTAAGGAACTTGCTTTTCAGCCAGCTGAAGTCCAGGTCGTTTTTGATTCCTTTATAAGAATCTTTTTCATCCAGGTAGTTGATCCTGTAATTAGCGGATGCAGTGGTGCCCCATTTATTCAGGAAACTGAAGATGAACCTGTTCTGAGTGATCTGGTTGAACTCCTGTGTTAAGTTGAAGTCTCTTGAGAATTCCACATCATTGATCCGGTCCAGGATGTGGAACTGATGATTGATATACTGATATTCAAAACTTGGGGTTCCCTTCCAGCTGTTCTTTTTGAATGTCTTATTCCCGAAGACCCGGTATGCATATCCTGTATTCTGGTCAGCATCTTTAGACGAGAAAAGGTTAATATCATAGTTGCTCAGTGAAATATCAGCGCCTACCTTCCCCTCTTTCAGCAGGTATTCCGTATTAAATGAATACACTTGTGACTTCTGAGGGGAAGGAAGTTTCCTTACTGCTTTATAGTCTCCTGCATTTGGCCCTGCATACTGAAATACCCTTCCGTTATTGGTGGTCTGCGTAATTTTATAGTCTCCCAGGTTGGCCCCGAAATAAGTAAAGGAAACCTGATACAAAGTTTCATTGGCATTGGTAGAGAATTCATAATAATTACCGTTTGGATCCTGGACAAGTCGGTAAAGGATTTTGTTGACATCATAAGGCGTTACCACACCCGAAGGAGCATACATCAGGTTCTGGTTGTTTCCTGCATTGGCCAGAATCTGTTCATCTTCTGAAGAAAGGTTCAGGGACAAAGGAGCATTTTTATTGTCATTTTCCATGAACCAGTTGAATCCCAGCCGCAGTTTTTCCCGCGTGTGTTCCACCTTTCCGGTAAAGAGGTACCTGGAATAATTCCTGTTGGTGTAATTATAGGAGATCGTAATGAAATTCTGCTGGAAAATTGGCCGGAAACTGGTGAAGGTGACCTCACCGGTATTGTAATTGATGACGTAATCCTGGTTTTCCCCGCGCTTCATAAGTATACCGTCAATAAATACCTGCTCGGAACCTGAAATCAGCGTAATGAATTGTTCGCCATTTTTTCCGGTAAGCCGGTAAGGACCCTGGTTACCCTCAACCCCCTGGAAACGGACTCTGTGAAATTCACTTCGGGCCACACCCATAGAGACGTCTACGAATGTTTTGTTTTCTTTCCCGAATTGAGTCTGAAATTCTAGGCCCATGCTCCGCCGCTGGTATTTGGCAAAATAATTTTTGGCTTCCACCAGATCCAGGTGCCCCGCTCTTAATATGGATTTGTCCTTGATATTAAGCTGCATGTAAATCTTGTCAAACTCTTCCAGCGTCTGGGTATACCCGTCTGCCTGGATGGGCAGGTTATGGTCTGAAATACTTGCCAGGATGGTCACATCTTTAGACAGGCGGCCGGAAATCTGGAGGTCCATGGAACTCTGTACCGACTGTCCCTGATTATTCCCGAATGTAATCCCACGGATAATAGATCCTTTGGAATTCAGCTCGCCGAGAAATCTTTTCTTATCATTTTTAGCCAGTACTGCTTCATCTACGACAATCCTGTTGCTCTTCTTTACAAAATCAAGGGTATCTTTGGAAAAAATATCCTGTTCAAGCCTTGCGGCAAGGATACTGTCTTGTTTCAGGGAGTCTTCCGGAAGGTTGGGGTTTTTCCATGAAAAGATCTGGGCATTACTGAAAAATATGCCTGTAAAGAAGAGAACGAATATCAGAATGTAACCCCGCAAGTCCTGTTAAAATAATTCGTAAAAATACTTAAAAAATCGTTGATATAAGGACATCAGTATTATTAACATAAAATTAATCTCTTTATTGTTTTGGCTTTAAAAAATGCCTTAATTTTGTTGTATAAATCATTAATAATTAAATAAATATACTATGAAAAAGATCTTTACATTATTGAGTATTGCAGGTTCATTGCTTTTTACCAATGCTCAGAACCTGGTTCAGAACCCAGGTTTTGAAACAGGGACATTAGCTCCTTGGGCAGCCGGCTGGAACACTTCTTATACTGCTCCTACAGTTGTATCTGATGCTCATACGGGTACTTATGGTGCCAACTACAATGCTACTGCAACAACTGGTTTTTTCCAGAATATTAATGTGACGGCAGGTGTACAATACACATTAAGTTTCTGGTTCAAAGTGAGTGGTTCCGGTACTGGGGCAAGGCTTTGGAGTAGTTTTTTGGATGCTTCTGATGGAGTTATCAATCTTGCTACAGATGCTTCTAGTGATCCGTTAAGAAATAATAATCAGTACCTTCCTAAAGACGGAACATGGCAACAGAAGGTAGTTACTTTTACGGTTCCTGCTAATGCTACCAGATTACAGCTTCATGTAAGAGCTTACAATAATTCCAATGCCACATTCGATGATTTTTCATTAACAACAGGAACTTTAGCTGTAGGAGAAGTTACGGAATCTAAATACAGATTAATTAAGAACACCTTTGTTAAGGATGAAACCCTTACTTTCGGCGCTCAGGCTAAAGATGTTAAGATTTTCAATATGTTCGGACAGGTGGTGAAGACAGCTTCGGTAAAAGAAAATCAGGCTTTAAGTATTGCCGGACTTGCAAAAGGAAACTATATTGTTACGGGTACTATAAATAACGAGCCGGTTTCTCAGAAAATTTTAGTAGACTAAAAGATCTGATATCAAACAGAGGATAAAAAATGGGAGCCGTTCTAAAGAATGGCTCTTTTCATTTGTTGTGAAAGAGTCTTAGTACCAGCCCCGCCTCGCGGCATTGATGACAGAGCCTAAGTTCAGCACCAGTGTATATCTGATTCTGCGTGCATAGTCTTTGAATGAAGGTTCAAAACCGAGGGATGACTGTACGGGAAAATAAATTTCTAGGAAGTCCGGAATGATACGTACTTTCACTCCGGTATCCCAGATGAACTTAGCCGGCTGGTTTTTGTTTTTATACATTCCAGCATCCGCATAGACATGGAATATTTTCCATACACTTGAATCCACGTTGAATGAAGTAATCCATTGGTTGACCGTGCTTGGAATAAATGATTTGAATCCCCCGTCGGCCAGGATGAACTGTTGGGAAAGGATTCCGCTTGTTGCACTTTCACCCAGTAAAGTATATGAAAATGCATAATTGGATACCCTGGATATTCCGTAGTTGAAAGTATTGTTTCGGGTTTCGTTTTTAATGAAGTATCCGGCAAACAGCCTCAGGCTCAGTTTTTGTCTCGGTGCAAATTCCCAGCGGTAGAATCCTTCTGCACTTACTTTGTGGAAATCTTCCATCCATTGTGTACTTACGCTCAGGCTTTTCTCATGGATCATCTGGTTGTCGGTATACGCATAACCGGCACTCCATAAGTTATATTTGCCGTAATCATTTCTCGCGATCATGGCAGGGCTCAGGTCCCTTTCAAGGTAATTGTATGAAATTCCAATGCCCCGGCTAACGGTACTTCTTGGGTTTTTCTGGAAATTAATACTTGAATAGACGGTTGCTTTACGGTATGCCAATTCATAGTCATAATGAAAATATGAACCCGAAACGCCAAACGTCAGACTGCGTATAGCACTTTCCGCTGGGAGGAAAGAATAAGACACCCCTCCTGATCCGGTAAGTTTCCCGGTTCCGGTACTGTAAGTTGGGGTAACGGAATACAGGAATTTCTGATCAAAAAGAGACTGGTTCTTAAAATTCATCCCGATCAGGAATTTGTCATAAGTATTGCTGAAACGAACCCTGGGACTAATATAAATTTCGTTGAATTCCGGATTGGGAATATCCTTTATGAATTTAATCTTGATCTTCCGGGTATTGGAAAAAATTCCTTTGGTGTACAGAAAATTATCTCTGAACGTGGATTCCGGGAAGATATAATCATCATTGAGGGTGATCTTGTATACGTCAGCAGAAGGTACGGAAGTCATCTTTACTCTGCCGTCACCTGTCTCCGTCCAGTATCCTTTTGTTTCTCCCGTACGGTTTTCGGTCTGTAGCTTTACCGGAATCGCTGCATCCGTATTTTTGGATATTTTGATCAGCAGGGAATCATCCTCTTTCCTGAATCTTTTCAACTTAAAATTAACCCGGTGCTTCCTATCCATGAAATCAGACAGGTAAGTGCTGGTTGGATCTTCCGCTGAAATTTGCTTCAGTAATTCTTCCGGGGCCGCCTGCCGGTCTGTATTGTCCCTGATATAATTCCTGACGATGGCATTGAATGTTTCATAGCCCATTTTATCTGCCGTATAGCTGAACAGTGTGCCGGTTTCGAAGCTGCTGATCGCCATATCATTGAAGTTGCTCAGTAAAGTGTATTCCTGCTTTATCTTCTGGTCCAGGTTCTGAGACATGATGTATTGGTAAGCGAGCCCGTAACGTTCTGTAAGCTTCACATGGGAGGCATGGAAAAGTTTTAAAGGCTTAAACCCTAAAATTTTAGTTTCCGGTAAGGCCCCCAGAATTTTGGTCTCCGGATAAAACTTTTTAAGATACTGCATTTCCAGGTAGGATTTCAGTCCGTTTTTAAGCCAGTGGTCTTTTTGTTTGTCGGTAATCACTGTTTCATCCAGGATTTTCTTAGCCATGATCCCAAAATAATCCTGGTCTGTTTTTTCTGCGTTGGTAAACAGCCTGAACTTGAATTTCCAGAAAGAAATATCATTATTGCCGAAAAAATCTTCTTTACTCCTGAATTTATCCGAAATAAAAAGTTTTTCAGGAATATTGCCTGTTCTTTCTTTAATGAAAGCAAGCTGTAAAGGAAGGAAAAATTCAAGGTTCTGCTTTTCTTCAGGTTTCAAAGGATATCCGAACTGAACTTCGGTGTGGATATCATCTTTACTGATGCTGATGGAAGGGTAGTCCTGATCTGAAATGAGAAACTCCGGATCTGAATCCAGATAGCCCCGGAATAAGTTGGCCGATGCTTCTGGGAGATTACTTTTGGCACGGTTGCCTGAGGGGAGCTCAAAACTTACGGTCCAGAAGGTATTGAAACTTACGGCCTCTTCAATGTCATAATAATCCCGTCTGAAATTATTGTCCGGATCAAAATGATCCGGGACAATAAAAAAATATTTTAAGGCAATATCATGATCTGAAGTTCCGTAGCCTGTGAATCGTCTATCAGGAAGCTGCAACTGATATTGCAGGTGTAATGTGATGGGTTTACCGGGCTCCAAAGGCTGGGGCAGCACGAGGAAAATATTTTCACCGGCAGGGCTGTTGACAGGAAGGGAATGACCTGAAGCTTCTGAAATGCTCAGATCTGAAACCTGTCCCAACTGTTCCTTGCGGGCAAAATGTAGGTCATTATTCCGGTCTTCCAGTTTACGGTATACCAAAGAAGTATTTCTCTTTTGGTATGCAGCGACCCAGTTCAGCAGCTTAACAGAATCCAATGGTTTTCCGGAATGATTGTAATAGACAATCTTCTGATCAATACTCATTGTTTTCCTGTCCGGAGCGAGCCTGGCTTCCACAGCAATGCTGTCTTTCTGTGCAGATACCTCTGCAACACCCAAAAGCAAAATAAGACTTATACTAACCTTTTTCAATATCCTGATAAAGTGTCAAATATAACTTATTTTAAAGAAATTAAGAAAAAAATTACACTTCTGCGGGATTTTTTTCCAATGACTGCAAATAGGCATTCCACCCTTCATTTTTATAGGTCAGGGCGGCTTTTTCGGCATCTTCAGCTTTATAAATACCTCTTCCTACAATAATGAAATCAGTGTGAAGTGTTTTGAATACATGCTGGGGAGTATTGTACTGTTGTCCCTTTCCGTCTCCGGAATCGGCAAGGTTAACTCCGGGTGTAAACAGAAGGATATCTTCCGGAACTTTGTGCTGGGAAACAGCACCGATAACATTTGGATGCGATAAGGCAATCTTCAGGGCTTCTTCACGGTAGCTGTTGGTGGTAAGCGTACCTTTGGATGACATTCCGACGATGGCTACAACGCCTACATTTCTGAAGCAGTCCAGGGACTCAAAGCCTCCGATTACCTGTGAAGTCACAAAGTCTGCCCAGTCCGTGATTTTAAAGACACCGCTGGTAAATTGAAGTTCCTGCGTGTTTCCGATATCTGCAAATTTACGGTCTTCCATCAGTAAGAACTGATGTTTAAGAGCAAGTTCCTTCAGTGGAAGGATAGTCTTTTCATAGTCGAAATCGGAGATGATATCGATATGGGTTTTAAGGGCGATAATGTGCGGCCCTGTTTTTTCAGCCAGGTCCAGCAATTCCTGTGTTGTGGTAACATCTGCCGAGGCAATCAGGTTGGATTTTTTGGCTAATGCAATTTCCAATAATTTTTTAGAAACGGAATGCTGTGCACATTTCAGTTTACTTTCATAAGACAGGCGGTGCTCTTCTTTGAACTGAACATGGTTACCTTTAAGGAAATCCTGTATCCTCTGCACCTCATCATCAGCAAGCTTGCCGGCATCCTTAAGGATAGAGCATACTTCTGATATGCTGAATAAGGTATGTACACGGTAACCCTTGCTTTCCAGAAGCTGCTTTCCACCCTGCTCACGGTCCAGAACCACTACGATATCCGCTACTTTAAGGTCTTCCTGCTCAATTTCCGCAATGGTTTCCAAAAGGGATTTTCCGGAAGTAATGACATCTTCTACCAACAGGCAGTTATGCCCTTTCTGATAAATGCCTTCGATCATCTTTTTAGTCCCGTATTCTTTAGCTTCCTTTCTCTTGATGATCAGCGGGATATAGCTTTCCAGTGACATCGCTGTTGCCATTGGAAGCGCCGCGTAAGGAACACCGCAGATCAGGTCGAAATTATCCAGCGGAAGCATGTCCAGAAGATAATTGGCCAGGTTTTTAAGGATTTTAGGATCAGAAGCAAGGGGTCTTAAATCCACATAAAACGGACTTTCTATACCGCTTTTAAGGGTGAATCTCCCAAACTTGATGATACCGAGTTTGTAGCATTCTAAAAAGAAATCTTTTTTACTTTCCATTATTTATTATTAGATGTTGCAAATTTAAGGATTTGAAAGTGAATAGGGAAATCTGCCCTAAAGGTTTGTGATGGTATATCCCACCTTACAAAAAACATTCAAACAATGTCAGTGTCCAAAAAAACCATTCCGTAAGGAATGGCTTTATAATGTCTGTCGCTTTATTTTATAATTTCGGCATCAATGACCTTGGTTGGGGAAGAGGAATATTTCTGCTCAGCTTCCCACAGCAAAAATTTATCGACTTCTTTAATGAGCTTAGGGATGGTGAGTGATAAAACGGCCAGGTCATCCATTACCCCAAGCACCGGTATTGCTACCTCCGGAAGAAGATCGATAGGAGAGATCACATACAATAATCCCAGCAGTGGCAGGATCATGTCTATGGATCTGATAGGATAAAGTCCTTTTCTCCACATATTGATCATTCTGAAAATGTCAGGTATCTTTCTGACAAATCCTTTATGGTTAATAGCCTCCTTAGCAAGGCTCAGTTTAGAATACTTCATTTTGTCTTTGGTTTAAAACGGATTTAGATTCAGAAATTTCGCAAATTCTGTACCAAATAAGTATAAAATTTAGTTAAATCTTATTGGGTTACCGTATCTATAAACCGGTGTACAGACTCTGTATTCCAGTCTTTTGAAGCATCTTCTTTCATCAGTATCCTGCCGTTTTTCCCCAGTAAGTACGTAGTAGGGAAAACCTTTGGCAACAGCTTTTCAGAGATCGGGCTCTGGGCAATATATACAGGAACAGAATAGTTGTTTTCCTTCAGGAATTTTTTTACGGCGTCTTCCTGATCATTCATCGCAATCAATACGAAGTCTACCTTGTCCTTTCTGCCTTCGTATAGCTTCTGGATGGTAGGCCACTCTTTCCGGCATGGCGGACACCATGTTCCCCAGAAATTGAGGAAAACCGTTTTATCTTTAAAGTTCTTAAGATTGCTGTCCGGCACATTGATGCCCTGCAGCTCTATATCATAGTCTTCGGCAGGAATGGTCACTGCATTTTCAATTGTTGCTACAGGAAAAAACTGTTCCTGAAGAAAGCTTTTCACTCCCGTTATCAGTACGATACCCGCAATCAGTAGTATAATGACAATATAGATGATTCCTTTTTTCATAGCAGTTCCAGAATTTCCTGCACCGCATCTTTGCCTCTGTTCTTAGCATAGTAGATCTGCAGGTCATTGTAAAAATGTTCTTTAGGATAGTTTTCAGGATCAGCTTTATGCTTCATCAGTAGCTCCCTTCCGTAAGCCGGTCTTGGACCCCAGGAAGCTTTTACTTCATCGTTTTCATTCAGGATGATCACTTTCGGGATAGATTCCGTACCATTGGTAAGGAACTGGTTGATCAGACTTTTATCGGAATCCCTGAGGAAAATTTTAACTTCATTATGGCCTTCAAAGAATTTTACCAGTGCGGGGACTGTGGCGCTGGCATCGCCGCACCATACTTCAGAGATAATCAGTATCTTTCCTTTAAACTGCTTGCCTTCAAGTTCAGCGATCTGGTCCGGGTCCGGAATGTATTTCTTTAGTGTCCTTTCAATCCTCTGAAGCCCCAATTCATAATACGGCTTATATTCCAGGTCTTTTTCATTGCCGGGATACTCCAGCCTCTGTTTTCCTATGGCCACATACTCTTCAAATGTAATGGCGCTGTCCCAGTAATTTTTCATTACCTAAAAAAATATTTAATAATGGTTGATATTTCTTGTTTTATCGATCAGGTACAGATCGGCAAGAACGAAAGCAGCAAGGCTTTCCACTACCGGTACAGCCCGTGGCAGGACACATGGGTCATGCCTTCCTTTACCTTCTACCGTTACAGCATTACCATCACGGTCAACACTTTCCTGGGGCCGGAGGATAGTAGCTACAGGTTTGAATGCTACCCGGAAATAAATGTCCATTCCATTTGAGATTCCGCCCTGGATTCCTCCTGAAAGGTTAGACTGAGTCGTAAAATCAGTATTGAAAAGGTCGTTATGCTCTTTTCCGGTCATTTTTGCGCCGCAGAATCCACTTCCGTATTCAAATCCTTTGCAGGCATTAATATTTAGCATGGCTTTGGCCAGTTCAGCCTGGAGTTTTGAGAAAACAGGTTCCCCAATGCCGGCAGGAACGTTTTTAATAACACAAGTAATTGTACCTCCGATGGTATTGCCCTCTTTTTTGATTTCCTTGATTCGGGCAATCATTTTTTCTGCAGTTTCCGCATCGGGGCAACGGACTTCATTGGTCTCCGTGAGAGAAAAGTCCAGAGCCTGGTAGGGCTTTTCACAGAAAATATCACCAACGGAAGAAACATAGGCATTGATTTCAACAGTCTTTAAAAGTTGTTTTGCCAATGCACCTGCTACTACCCAGTTTATGGTCTCGCGGGCAGAAGACTTTCCGCCACCTCGGTAATCCCTGATCCCGAATTTCCTGTCATAAGTGAAATCCGCATGGCTCGGGCGGTAGGACTGTGCAATATGATCGTAATCTTTTGATTTTTGATTTTCATTTTCGATGATAAACCCTATCGGGGTACCGGTGGTTTTTCCGTCAAATATACCGGAAAGAAACCTTACGGTATCACTTTCTTTTCTCTGGGTAACAATAGCAGACTGCCCTGGTTTTCTGCGGTCCAGCTCATACTGGATCTGATCCTGATCTATCTCCAGCCCGGCCGGGAAATTATTGATGATGCCGCCATAAGCCGGCCCATGACTTTCCCCAAATGTGGTAAGACTGAGAAGATTGCCTAAAGTATTCAACATAGGTACAAATTTACAGCTTTTTTTTAACGAAGCGAAAGGAGGTACCTACCGATAGCTTTTTTCGATGATGTGCATAACCTGCTTTACCTGAAGTTGTTCTTCTTCAGTGAGTTTTTGATGTGTAAATCCTTTCCGGATGTCTTTGCCATCTTTTAACTGAGGAAATACATCTGCCCGTGCATATTCAAAAATATAGCTTTCTGAAATGGCGGGAAGGGGAGTGTCGAAATTAAAAGGATATTTTTCAGATACATGAAAAGAGAGGTTGCCAACCTTAAAGGATCTGAACCTGTTGTAATGATAAACGGACGGACGATACAGCTGTTCTTTTTCAAAATTTCCCATAAAGCTTCCTGGCCTGAAACTGGGAACTACGGACTGAAGTGCCGACGGGAAAGTAAGACAACCCAATAAACCTATACTTAATAACAGACATATTCTGACAGAAGCTTTTTTGCTGACATATCCTCTGCACAGAATGAAAAATACGACAAAAAATACATCAATAAAAAAACGGTATTGTGCGGAAAATAAAATGATAAGAATACATTTGACAATAACAGCAATGCAGATCAGGGTGATCAAAATCTTTTTTCTGATTGCTGTATAAACTATAAGTAAGATCAGTGTCATCACGAACAAGATATGAATGACAGATTTGATCCCTTTAAGGAAAAGCCAGCGGCTTATGGATTCTGTCACTGAGAACTGCCGGATAGACCTGTAAGAATACTGCATGTCATAGGTTTTCTGCGTTGCATATTGTGAGGACAGTTTCAATACTTCAGGATCCGGCTTCCAGGCTGTTCCAAAATCTGCGAATGCAAGTGGAAATACAGGATATCCGAATGTCCAGATGTTTTTAACGAAAAACAGGACCATAATACCAATTCCGAAGATCAGTTTCCTGTAGGAGGCCTTGAGGATGAATACCGAATAAAGAAAAGTCAGTACCGGAAGCCAGATCATGGTTGGTTTTATGGTGAAAACCCATACCGAAAATCCGAAAAGGACTGCTAAATTTTTGTTTCCATTCAGGATTTCATTCAGGACAATCAGTGAAAATACCAGTACAGGCAGGTCCGGACTGGGAGATTGGATGAACAGCAGAAGAAACGGGATCAGGCAAAGCTGTATCCAGCTTTTCTTTTCGATACTATAAAGTGCATAGATAATAAGCAGTACCGAGTTCATTCTTAAAAATGGATCTGCAATCCCTGAAAAACCTGCCTGGAAGATATGCCAGACCGACATTTGACCAAGGATTAAATCCAGATTGGAAATTCCCTTAACGAGTCCGTAATTTTGAAGCCATTGAATTGTAGGGACATAATAGCCGAAATGATCAAGGATGAAAGGATAAAAGGAACTGCTGAACAGGATGATAAGCGTGATTATGCTTAAAAGAAGGCTATCTTTTTTGGGCAGGTGATACCATTCTATATAAAGCTTTTCTTTAAAGAAGAAAAACAATCCCAATGCGATAACCGGTATTTCAGTATAACTATTTAACGGAACAAAAAATGCGGCAACTGTCCATATCAAACTGATTCCTGCTATTCCCAAGCTTATTTTTGCTGCTATCCCTTGTGATAACGTGCATTGAAGATAATGTTGTATGGCGTGGCCAAGGCCCATAAGGACCGGGAGAATCAGCATGCAGGAAAGAATAAGTAGAGCCATAAAAAAAGATTGCTTAAAAATAAGCAATCTTTTAATGATTTATGTGAAATGTTAGTTTCTGGGTGTTACCCGTCCATCTTTTCTGTCCTGTGACCTACCGATAGTATATCCCGTAGCTCCACCCACGACTCCGCCAATTACAGCACCCAGACCTCTGTTCTTTCTGCTGATAAGGGCTCCGGCTGCTGCACCACCTACAGTACCGATGATGGTTCCTTTAGCCGCTTTACTCATCCCTCTCTTTTGCGTAGTTCCTTGGGAAGCACTGCTTCCGTTATTGGCATACGATCCATTTGATCCGGAATTGTAGTTTCTGTCACGGTAAACAGTTCTGGTTTCTCTGATGACTTTTGGAGAAGAAGTGGCTGCTGCAGCAGTTTTAGCTCTCTGAACTTCAGCAATACTGTCTACTTTTTTCTGCGTTTCATACGCCATTTTTTCTTTTTCTATCGCCAGTTTCTGTTTTTCTATTTCAAGCTGCCTCATCTGAAACTCAATTTTTTGCTGTTCCAGAGATTTTTCAGCAATCTGATCGTCTTTTTTACAGGCTGTCAGCAAAAATACTGATACTAGCCCTGTGAGCATTATACGTTTCATAATTCAAATTTTTTAAAAAGGAATAATTGCTAGCGCATATAGTCCATACTTAAGAATTTCAATAATGAAGCCAAACATGAGTTAATTAAATGTTAAATTGGATAAGATCATCTAAAGCAAATCATTATGATATTTCTCTGATTTCACCCTTTAGATCTATGGCTCACTAATATAACATTAAATTAAAGATTTATTTTAATCTGATATAGTGTAATTGATTATTTTTAAAAAACCAAAAAATAATATTATATGAAAAATCAAATTTTTAAATTTCTGGCTGTTGCCGGGATACTAGGTTGTATGGGAGAATGTACTTCCGATCGTGATTGGGCTGATCATCCTGTACATAAGCCTGCTCCAAAGCCTGCTAATACGTCTAAAACCAAAACTTATCAGATACGGTATGGCATGATGACGCAAAGTGGTGTCAAAACACTCTCAGGAAGCTATGATGTAGGAAGCTTTACTGCAACAAATATCCAAACAGCAGAATCTTATGATACCTATGCTGGTGGAGGATTACAGGCATTACCGGTTTATATGGACGGGATTCCGGCAGGTACCTATACTTTTACGGCCCAGCAGGGACAGGGCGGATGGGTAGGTTATGGCTCGGTAACAGGGACAGTATCCGATGAACAGGTAGATTCTGAAGGATATATCACCATTTACATTCCGATTGCCTGGGCAGAATAAGGCAATATGACAACAAATTGTTGATAAAATTTTTATATTAGCACTTTCGAATTAAAAAATATGGTCATCCTTCTGCCGGTGTCATTCTATATGTACGGCAGTCATCTTATACAACGGCTGCTAAGCCTTACAAGTTCTATTCAGGACTTCTGAATAGTTTTTTTTTCATCATTTGTGTTTTACGGTCTCCTGAAAATGGAGACCATTTTTATAATAACTCATTTTTTCATTCAGGCTTATGATTTCAAACATATTACGGTAAAATTATAGGTTATAATTTTGAAATAACGTTAAAAATCAAACAGTCAATAATCACTTAAAATTATTATATGAAAAAGTTAGTGTTAATAATGGCGGCAGCGGGTCTGTTTGCTGTAAGCTGCAAAAAGCAGGAAGTGGAGAATGATAACCATACAATTAGCGATTCTACGAGCACGGGAACAATGTCTGATTCCGCAGGAACAATGAATACTATGCCAATGGACACCACAGCAACAGTAAGGGATAGCAGTATGAATCAAAATAATACATCTCCTCAAGGTTCACAGGGTACTCAGGAGGGAACACAAGGACAAGGTGCACAGAACGGGAGAGCTACTCAAAACAGCACAACCAATGCTGCAAATTCTGCTCCTACTTCTTCAGAATCCGGTACAAGATAACATTTTTAGATTCCAACATATCCCTTATGATCAACTCCTCGAAAGAGGAGTTTCTGTTATTGTATATTCTGATATCAGGGCTGTAAAAATAAAAATTTTACACCGTTATGACCATGGTCATAAAATTGTGGTATCTTCTTTATTATCTTTGTTAAAGAATTAATTGATAGATAAATAGATAATTTACTTCTGTATAAAAAATTTTTTTTTCATCATTTGTGTTTTTGGGGTCTTCTTTATGAAGATCCTTTTTTTTGGTTGTAAGTAAAGATTATCAATAGGTATTTATTTTGCTTTTAGAGATGTTTTTGTCTGTTAATCAGCACACCATAAAGGCATTCTATGATTTGAATCATATGTTCAGTTTTATAGATGTAATATCTTTGATACAGAATCAATCCATTTATATTTTCATCTTTATTTTCTTAACAACAAAACTTCCCGCTCAGCGGGAAGTTTATTTTTGGCAGGTAAATCAGTTTTCAAAGATCAGCCTGCCGTCAAAAGGCTCACTCCATCGGATAAACATACTGTCATCAACTCTTGTCATTTCAGGTTGTATAACTTCATATTATCCTTGTTGATTTTTCTTTTCAACAATGAGATTGGCTCCTATACCTATTTCACCTATTCGATATTCAATCTAATATTCATTACTGTTATTCTTGATAAAGTCCTCTATAGTAAACGTCTTTTGTGACATATGATAGATTTTTATAATTATGTATCATTCTAAATAAAGCGTACGCAATTAATTTCTTTATCAGTGGGGCCTGAGGCACGATGTTTGCTAAAATCAGATCACACCAGATACTTTAATATAATTACTATTTTGTTAATCGACCTCCGATTAATTTGTCCCCGCAAATGCCGGGGATTGTTTTTTTATACTGTACAAACCTTTCTTTCAAGGGATTTATATCAAAAAGGTAAATCTCATATGATTCCTAGTTGGAATCTTCCGTTTCCTTTCTGAAACTTACTACCTCGTAATTATCATCTGTACAGTATTTTTTACAGCTTGCATCATCATACGCCTCAGGATTTTTTGAAAAATCTTCAATGTATTTCTTGCTCTCATCTGTATTGGCCGGAACAATAATAATATGATAATCTCTGATTATAGACTCATGCGCATTTTGTATGGATTCTTTTTTATGCGCTACTGCTTCATGATATTTCATAAAAAATATTTTAGTTATTGCTTTATTTAACCAAAATATATGCCTGTTTAACAATAAAATATTTATTTATTAATAGGATAATATATTATACCAATACGACTATTAAAATATGCAATACATATAATGGGTGTTATTTTTTAATATTATTCTTATATCATGTTTCAAAAGTTAATAATAATTATTTTTTTAGATAAGAATATTAGCTTACTTTTACACCAATTTTAACTCCTGTAAATAGTTCTGAATTTCGCCTATGTATAGACCGGTTAGAAAGATTTAACACTCATTTATCAGAATGAATATTACCAATTGCAATGAAATAGAAATTTATAACCCTGGCTTCATACAGGATTTCGGTTACCTGATCGGAATCAATTCAGAAAGCAAAATTATTGATTTTTACAGTGAAAACATATCGGAGCTTTTTCCGGTGGACAAAAGCGTTTTACAGAAGAATATTTATGACTTGGCCTGTTTCTCCTCTATTGTAAGCAGTCCGCAGTTTTATGATGTTGACCGAAACAGTAAGGAAGAAATTAAGAACAGCGACAAGATTGAAATTAGTGGCAGAGAATATCATATCAGTGTATATAAATATAAAGATACCATATTTATAGAGCTAGAAAAATGCCTCTTAAATGGTCTGTCCAACAGTTCCCTTCTTAAGGGGATTAAAAATCTGCCCTCTCTTAAAAAAGGCAAGGATATCTGGAGAGCACTGGTGAAAAATATCTGCCAGATCACCGATTACGACCGGGTGATGGTTTATAAATTTAACAGCGACGGCAGCGGGAAAGTAGTCGCTGAAGAGAAGCTTGCTGCAATGGAGAGCTATATGCACCTGCATTATCCTGAAAGTGATATTCCAAAACAAGCAAGGGCTTTATATCTGAAAAATCATAAGAGGATCCTCAGTGATATCAATGCTGAGCCGGTAAAGATTATCAGCCAGGTAAAAACCGTGGATCTTACCCTTTCCGGGATCAGGGCCATTTCTCCCATTCATATCGAATATCTTAAAAACGGAGGTATCTCTTCGAGCTTCAGTGTTTCTATTATTATCGATAATGAGTTATGGGGACTGGTTACCTGTCACAGCACACAACCGAAGCATATTGATTTAGACAATCGTATTCTTGCGGAGATTGCCACATTCATTGCTTCCAATGCCTATTCTTCTTACCAGGCAAAAAAAGCGTCCCGGTATGAATCCGCGCTGAATAAAATCTGTTATGACCTCAAGAAAGAACTTCTGAAATTCACGACTATTAAAGATTCACTCTTCAATAATGTGGGAAATATCCGTAATGTTTCAGAAACGGATGGATTTGCCATCATTGCGGATAATACAGTGAAATCTTATGGTAAAGTCCCGAATGACAATATCATTCTCAGAATCTACCAGTGGGCAGTACAGAATATTGAGGATAAGACTTACTTTGACGATTCATTTTATAAAACATACCACGACTCAATGGGTCTGGATAAAAACTGCTGTGGTGTAGCCTTATCTTTTATTAATAAGCAGAACGGACATCTTCTTCTGTGGTTCAGGCAGGAATTTAAAGATCATATTTCCTGGGCTGGCAAAGATAAAAAGGAAATCGAGACGCTAAATTTCTATAATGAACAGAAGCTGGTTTACTCACCCAGGAAATCATTTCAGGTATTTTACGAGGAGATATCGGATAAGTCTCATTACTGGTCCAGCAAAGATAGGCTGAGAATCAACAAAATCAGAGATCTGGTTAACCATACCATGCAGGAGCAGCTTCACAATATCAGCAGGATGAATGATGAGCTTACCAAGATTAATGCAGAACTGAACCGCATCAATGATGAGCTGGACAGCTATTCCCATACGATATCCCATGACCTGGCAACGCCCCTTACGGTGATGAAGCTGAATGTACAGATGATGGCCCGGTATAATACCGATGAATACAACATCAAAAAAATACAGAATGTCCTCAATGAGATTGATAATATGTCCGGAATGATGTCCAATGTCTTAAGACTGAGCCGGCTGAAACATTCTGAGTATATATTTGAGACAGTGGATCCTACAGAGATCATTGAAAAGGTCTGTACAGATGCTAAGCTTTCCTATAATGAGAAAGCAGCCATCAATGTCCTTAATATTTATCCGGTGACCGGGGAAAAAAGTCTGGTTGCACAGGTTTTCCAGAATATCATCACCAATGCGGTTAAGTATTCTTCTCAGAAAGATAATGCTGAAATCACTGTGGACTCGGTTCGTGACGGGAATCATATTTTATATACTGTATCTGATAATGGAATCGGAATTCCTTATCAGTCAAAAGAAGAAGTATTCAAAGTTTTCCAGAGGATGGGCAATACACGGTCTTTTCTCGGTAGTGGGGTTGGGCTTTCTATTGTGAAGAATATCATGAAAAAGCTCAGCGGAAATGTTGATTTTGAAAGTGTGGAAAATCAGGGGACTACTTTTTTCTTACGTTTCCCTGCTGACAAAAGCGCGTAACAGATGTAAGTTTATACAACCTTTCATAGGAATAAATAAAAACCTCAGTTTTGCTGAGGTTTTTTGGTACGGGAACAAAGACATCATTGTGTTACATCATTATTTAACTTTTCTTAAGTTCCGGGACATCTGGCCCGGATGCCTCATGTTGTTTCTTATAGGGGCAATCCCATGAAAAGTATTATATGTATGATAAAGATCGGTGAAATAATAATCGGCATCTATCCTCTGGTGGTCATACCATGAAACAGGATCAGATCCAATATAATCTTCTTCTGCTACTGAAGCTGAAGACGTAGTGATGGTATTTTTGTGGCACATGCAATACCTGTGGTCATTTTCTGTATGTTCCTGAAGACTGATTATTTTCACCTCGGTATCCTCCAGGTTTTTAAGGGCCTCAAATGTATCATGATCCAAAGTGAACCATGGCTCTCCGTGGTAAAAGAAATGATCGATGATATCAGGATGATTAATATATTTTTTTTCTGCCGGAGTTGCAGCAGAATACCCTTGACATTGTGTACAGAATGCGACTTTAATTTTCATATTCATAATTCATGATTTTAGGCGTGTGGTTTTATGTATATCAGAAGTTGTGCCAGAAATAGGGTATCTGGAGCGTATTTTTTATTATTTTCTTAAGAGTCGGGGAATCATAATCATAAAAAATTCATAAAACCTCTGTAAGGCCTGTTTCGCATAGGAAATAATCAATATCTTTGCCTCCGATTCTCATGTTTAATTGAGTTTTCATGGTTATTAGTTTTTGATCCCCGGAGATATCCGGGGATTTTGTTTTTTTATGGATTCGGTTAAACAGATGGTATTATTTGTGACAGATCTTCAGACATCAATACTTTGAATTACAACACATACTAAAATATGAAAATTGAAATCAAAACCCCTACAAAAAAATTTACCCTGAAATTCGAGAGTGAAGAAGCGTTAAAAAAATCCATACTGAAATTACAGAAGCCCTGACTGATGATATGAATATCAGAGGGAGGATGACGTATCGATGATGTTTCCTGCCTTATTGCTGAAAAACACTGTTATTATCATTCATAAAGAAACATCGGTAAGAACCTTATTTTCTTCGATTGCATCAATGATATGATACTTTTCCTTAAATTACTATGATAGCTTATCATAAATTTCTTTAGAAATGACTCATTATTTACGATCCTGCCTCCATGGCATAATAATTTCAAGCAATGTTGCTTAAACAAAGCATCATGAATGAAAAATTAATGCAGATTCTGGGCTGGATTGCCACGGTGACGGCAATGGCGATGTACTTTTCCTATATTCCGCAGATAAGCGGTAACCTTAAAGGTGACAAGGGGGACTGGCTTCAACCGCTGGTTGCCGGAATCAACTGTAGCCTTTGGGTGGTTTATGGACTTATCAAAAAGCCTAAAAAGGACTGGCCGATCGTTGTTGCGAACAGTCCTGGCGTATTTTTCGGGTTCTTTACGTTTGCAACCGCCATGTAGTAAGAAATCTCTGTAATCTGAAATTTAGATTATGCAAGAGATGTTGCTTTAATAAGGGATTATTGAATAATAAATAATATGTATTAGATTTATTGTAAGAAAATAGAAACAAAGAAATGTCAGATACATCTATGATCTGTGTATCTAATAATAAAACCGCTCTCAAAGAAAGCGGTTTTATATAAAGTAAAGTTAATGATTTATTGTCATTAAAGTTTCCTCAGAAACTTTATACTCGCCTTTTTGGTAAATATCTTTACTGGAAAGTAAAACTTCATAAGTATAGATTCCTTTTGGCAAATTGTACGTACACTCTTTTTCGTCTTTTTGGATGACGAATTCTTTTTTTATTTCTTCATCTTCTATTTTCCCATTGAAGTTTGTATTTTCCCAAAGTACAAAAGGCTTTCATATTCCTGACTCTTTAAAAAAACAAAAATTTCGAACAGCTAAAGAAGTCTTATGATAGAGTTTTTAAAATAGATAATAAAAAAGCCGGAAATCGATATTAAACCGATATTTTTGCGGTATTTTGTTCTAATTTCATTAATAATTTAGGTTGCAAAGATAGCCTAAAATAAATACCTCAACCGAGTTTCTCATCCTCTCAATGTGTTTGAGAGTTAAAGTAATAAAAAGGCTCTTCTTATTCAATTTTATTTTAGTAAATACAATTTTAAAATATTTGTATCTTAGCATCCAAGATTTTAACGAAAAAATATAAAGCATTAGCTTTCTTGTTCTGGAAAACTGGCACTTTTCAAAGACAAACAAGGTTAGACAATGCTCACGTTTTGGCGTGGGCGTGTTTATTTGTTTGTCGGGTATGCCAGTACCTCCGGAACAGTAGACATTGCTCCACGCTTTCTTATTTTTTACAATCCAACCAAAGTATATAAACATCTATAATTATAATACGACATAGTTTGTCGCTGTGTGATCGTAGTTTTGAATTATTGATTAAATATGATTAAACTAAAATATAACGCCTATGAAAAAGAAACCGCCTACATAATTACCGTAAAAATACCTAGATGATTAATGCATGATTTTATTTATAATTGTCGGAAAATCAAGAATTAATCTATGAAAAACAAAAGATATTCAGAAGACTGAAAATTATTAATAGTTTAATTAATTCAATTAATGATGAAAAAAAATATATTTAACAATCCAAAACAAACATTAAATGAAAAACAATTTTAATTCGAGGTTACTTTTACTCGTAACAATCTTTTTTGTTTTGTGTTCCTGTCGAAATGAACTCAATGAGCAAAATATATCCAATAATCTCAGTGCTTCAAAATTCAAATTTGTAACGCTGAAAGATATACCTGAAGTTGCAAGATATATTCATGCAAAAACAGGAAGGGAAGATTTTCAAATCCCAAACCATCACCAGAATACAGCAAAAACATTTGACTTTTCTACTGTTAACCTTTCTACTATTGTAAAGAAAACAGAAGGGGAGATAACTTATTATGTATTTGGTATTGATCCTGCTATACCAGATGAGAAAACAGTATACACCCTTGAAATAAAGGAATTAAGGGGGCAATTGGAAAGTATGAATATTATTACCTATCAATCTGCACACCCTTTGTCTGATGATCCGAAAACCAGATTTGATTATTTTACAGGGACAGTAAGCTCAACAGATATTGAAGGAAAAACAGGCTCAACCGTAGATTATTCCGATGGTGTTGGTGATTGTCCCGATGCTGGTGGAGACGGTGGAAATTCAGATTCAGGTAGTGGCGATATCGGATCAAGTGATATACCTCCCAATGGAGGTTGGTATGACGGGGGAGGTAGTGGTCATAATGGTGAAGAGCCGTGGAGTGAAGATCCTACTGGTTGTTGGGACATAATAACAGATCCTGTTAAACCGTGGATAACATTAGGTTGGTCTAATCATTGTAATGGACAGTACATTTCTAATGTAAATAAAATGGCATCAAGAGGAGGATTTGGAAAGCTAACTGCGGACTGTAGTGGTGATGGCTCTGGGGTTATTGTTATAAATCCTACAACACCTTGTGAGAAAATAAAAGCAGTGACAAATAATTCAACCTATAAAAGTAATATCTTGACTTTAGAGGGAAAAACGTCAGATGGCTATGAAAGTGGCTTTAGAATAAATTTACCAACACAGAATGGAAGTATTAATCAGATATTACAAAATAAACCTGGTACAAAAGAAGTTAATATAACTTTCTTTGCAAATACTGTTGGTGCAATGCATTCTCATTATGATGGTTTATATCCAATATTTTCGCCAGGAGACATCTATTTATTTAATCAATGGGTAACTATGGTTTATAATAATAATCAAGTCACAAATCCTAATGTTCCAATACCACCTTTAGAAGATATTTTCTTTACCTTAGTCACAAGCAATGGAAATTATATGCTGAAATTTGATACGAGTATGATGCCAAACCAGCTTCCAGTTTACACTCAACAACAATTTGATGATTTAAATAGGAAGTATATAGAAGATTATTTAGATAGTGCAGTAACTGTAGGAAATGTGAGTGGTAATATAAGTTATGATACACATAAATTGGAAAAAGAATTTCTTACATTCGTTAAAAAAGAAATGAATATGCCTGGACTAAAACTATATAGAACAACAGGAAGTGAAAATATAGAACTCAGCTTGGTTAATGGAAACCTAAAAGAAACTACATGTCCTTAATATTAAAACAAAAATTATGAAAAATATAATATTAATCATACTATCAATTATTACATTTTCATGTAATGCACAAATTTATCCACTAAATACTAGTCCAGGTGATATACCGGACAATGCTTATATAAAAGACATCAATAATGAATTAGATCAGTACGTAGGTTTATGGAAAGGAACGTGGGAAGGTAAAACTCTTTATCTTGAATTAAAAAAGGTGAAAACGTCTTCCATTTCTGGAAGCACACATCCATATTACAAAGATAGAATTTTAGGGGAACGAAAAGTTATAGCTTCAAACGGAACTGTAGAAATTGACAGAATTACAAACTTTGATACTCAATCACCTGAATTTAGTGGTATAAGTAAAAGTTTAAAAAATGGAAATTGGAAACGTATAACATTTTATCCTAAAGATATGTGTAAAAAAATGGCAACATTGGATATTACAAATTTTACAGGTAGTCAAATGACTTTACATTTGGAATATCTCCCAAGTTTTGTAGATTCTAATTGTCAGCATAATGCATATGTTAATCAATATGGAGATTTTCCAATCAATTTTCCAAAAGACATTGTTTTAACCAAACAATAAAGAAATTATAATGAATAATTTTTTCACTTTTCTTCTACTATTTTTGAATATATCTATATTTTCTCAATATAGAATTAAAGTTTATGATCATGATGAAAAAGATAGTATAATTTATATTTTAGAAAATGATAAAATATATGCTTGTCCCATAAAAAAGAATATAGGTAAGACTAACAAATGCGAAGCAAAAGAAGAGTTATCTTTTAATACAAATAAATATTTGATATTAAAAAACATATTCAAAAACAATCTTAAAGTTACGTCAATAATGCCGACTTTTAAAATATCCTCATATTCACCTAATGTATATTATGGTTATGATTTGCCTTATAAAAAAGGAGAACAATACAAAGTAACACAAGGATATAATGGTGATTATTCTCATATTGGTATAAATGCCCTAGATTTTGACATGCCAGAAGGAACAAAAGTAGTAGCTGTAAGGGATGGAGTTGTTATTGAAATGGTTGAGGATAATAATAAAGGATGTCCTACTGACAATTGTGCAAAATATGCAAATTATGTTAGCATATTGCATTCTGATCAGACAGTTGCAAAATACTCTCATTTGCAATATAAAGGGATAAAAGTAAAAATTGGAGATAAAGTTAAAAAAGGTGACTTAATAGGATTCAGTGGAAATACAGGAAAAAGCAATGGTTCTCATTTACATTTTTCTTGTCATCTAAATCCTGCTAGTAATGAAACTTTAAAAACTCTTTTTAAAACGGGCAAAGGAAATAGATTAGAGTATTTAAGAGAAGGAGAAACTTATTTAAAAAATTATTAAATTTAACTTTAAAATAATTATGAGCAGGTAAAATAATACCTGCTCGTTTTGTTTTAACTTATGTTGCCTTTACTAATAGTAAATATTATAACCATAAAATGGAAGAGTTTAATAATAAGTATAAATGATATGCTGAATGTTGAAAAAAGAAGATAAAATATTGTTGAAGTCAAATTATAGAAAGCAGGACATTTTGTTCCGCTTTATTTATTGTTAAAGTTTATAGTTTTTTAGATTATCGGGAAAATATCGGGAAAAATGGAAACTAAAAAACCCTAAACTACTAATAAATAGAATAGGGTTTTATCAAGAGGTACCTAGCGGATTCGAACCGCTGTAGATGGTGTTGCAGACCACTGCCTAGCCACTCGGCCAAAGTACCGTTTTGAGGTGTGCAAATATAGCGAATTTTCTTAATAAACAAAAAAAACTAGGCAATTTCTTTCTGCCCGATCCTGTTGATATCGTCTTTTGCCTGTTTTTCAGAGATATAATTTAGCCAGTTGACAACGCGTGTATCGCTGAAGCTGTCGTGCCACCCTTCCCGTCCGAAAAAAGAAAGAGGCTCAAAAGGAATCACCCTGTACAGACTTATGTATAAGATTTGTTTTCTGTCAGATTTTTTCCCATCAACACTGATTACCCTTGTTCCGGTAACATATTTTCCGGGTGTCATGCCCTGGGTATAATATTCCCAAATAAAAAAATAGATAAAGGCTACCACAGCGCCAATGAATATATCCCATAAAAAGCCGCCATCGTTATAGAAGTAAAAAAAACATATAGAGGTAAGGGCATACAGAAAGCCGGAAATAAAGGTTAAGATCACGTGGATGATCATTAACACAATCGTATCAATAAGGTTATTAACAAAACGTTTTCCTAGCGACGCTTTATTCCGGTCGATAATCAGTAAATATTTTCTCATGGTTATAGTTGAATATTTTATATTCCGTTGATCGTTAATTGTAAAGAAGCACTGATGTCAATCACAGCCGTCAGGCCCGAAGGACTCAGCAGGATTATTCCCGGCTGCAGGGTTATGACTTTTCCGGACATCTTTATCCCTTTGTAATATTCTGTATTAAAAGACTGCTCTATGCTTTTTCTTGCATTGGTTTCCATGTCCAGGGTAGGAATTCCATACTCATTTTCAATGGTTTTTATAATCTGTCCTTTGAACAGCAGGGTTGCCGTTTTCTGGAGGATATTGGAGGTCCTGAGATTAAACTTCGTTCCGGTTAAAATAATTTTATGTTTACCCGGATCATAAACGGGAATTCCGGAAATGAATACTTTCCCTTTGATATAGCCCTCTGTTTCCGCTTCTATCATCACCCGGTCTTCTGAATTATATACCTGTATATTCCTGACTTTTACAGAAGATCCCCTTATGTCATATTCTTTATTCAGAAAAAGGTTGCGGGCTATTTCCGTTGCAGAAGCATAGGGGATATTAGCCGTGGTCTGAAGCAGAAAACGGTCAGACAGCGAAGGAGCGGAATTGAAGTCCGGTACAGTTTTGATCAGGGATGTTGACTGAGGTTTTTCACCGGTAAACGTTTCGGAATAAACAGTCACTCCAATATTGGTATTGATCTGATTCGCGTAAAACTTCAGCGGAGTAGTGGTAATGCTTACCGGGCTAATCTTAAGCCAGGTATTATACTCTTCTGAAATATTGAACGGTTGCGAAAAAGCATTCCATGCCATCATGACGTATTGCTGGAAATTCAACTGGCCGGCAACCTGCTTGTCAATGGTTTCACAGAATTTTTCCTGTTGTTCCCTGAGGCTTTTTTCAACCAGTGATGTAATCGGAATCTTTATTCTTCCGTAGTCCAGTACAGGTTTCACCACCCACCGGAATCCGTTAGGCTGTGTTTTGGTTCCCAGTGTCCAGTTGTTTCTGAACTGCAGGTTCATATTAAAAGACATGACGGTTTCGAAAGTGGTATTCTGATAGGTGTATATACCCAGGGTTCCGATGCCTTTTTCAGCCCATATTTTCAGCGGGACTTCAATGAGGATGTTATTGCTCGTTCCGCCTACCAGCCGTATCGGCCGGGTTTTCCAGACTTTTACTTTGAACTGGTCATTCTCATTGTCCGTATAAGAATCATCTTCATAAATCAGGTCTTTTACTGAAGCGTTGATCATGTTGCTGATGCCGGCAAGCGGAATCGTAACAGGCATGGTAATGCCGGATTTGATCTTTGGAAATTGATAGGTGTCAAGCTGACGATCCAGATTGGTTTGTCCGGATGCATATAAAAAAGTAAAAAGAAATGCAAGTACAGTGAATTTCAGTCCTGATTTTTTAAAACAGATCTTCATTTTGATTATGGTTTGAACATCTTGTCAAGCTCTATGGATGCCCCCCTCATTTCTCCCTGCATCGGCGGGCTGGTCTTGGTGATTTTTATTTTAATATAGTCAATCTGGGAGAATTTTTCATGAATCCTGTTGATAATCCTGCCGGCAACATGTTCCATGAGTTTGGAAGGGATGCCCATTTCATCATGTATGATGCTGTTGATTTCGGCATAGCTCACTGTGTCATTCAGATCGTCCGATTCCGAAGCTTTCCACAGGTCCGTATGGAGTTCCGCATTCACGATATAATATGTCCCGACAAGATTTTCCTCAGGAAGGACGCCGTGGTAGGCGTATATTTTCACATCTTCAAGAAATATTCTGCTCATAGGTATGGTTGTGATTTACAAAAATACTATATTTATAAGGCAAACAAAAAAAATAAATCAGTATGAAAAATTTAAAAAAATTAAACAGAGTAGATCTGAAAAGCATTAATGGAGGCGACACATGTAATTTCGCTTGTCCTGCGGGTCCATACGGACCTGGATTCCCTAAATCCTGTGCCGATTTCAACGCATTGCCTGAGTGCTGCAAATCAAAAGTTTTGGTAAGTGCAGATTGTTTTGAGCAGTAAAAAATAAAACACTGACTCACTATTGAGTCGGTGCTTTTATCAGTAAGATTAATATTAATCGTTTTAATCAAAGGTTTCAAGGACTGTTAATTTTACTTTCCGCGCAGTAGAAACTTTTTCAGTGCTTTAAATTCCGGAGCTATTTCAAAGCTCTTTTTTTCTTTTTTCATCAGGTTTTCCAGGGCATCAGGCAGGGGTATTTTAGTTTTTACCGCCCTTTCAACGATGCCGGAAAATTTTACAGGATGTGCCGTCCCCAAAATTAATCCTTTTTTATCCAGATTTTCCGTAAGGTATTCTTCAAGCGCAGCATAGGCCACGGCACTGTGTGGTTCAAGCAGATAGCCGTAATTTTTATATACTTCCTGAATGGTCTGTAATGTCTTGTCATCATCGACAGAGGTTCCGGAGATGCTTTCTGTTAGATTTTCAAACCGATGGTCAAAAAGTTCCAGGATCCGCACAAAGTTGCTGGGATGGCTTACATCCATGGCATTGGAAAGGGTCGCAACAGTCTCTTTAGGTTTAAAATCCTGGGTCTTTAAATAATGGGGGATAACATCATTTTCATTGCAGGCAGCAATAAAGTGTTTAGCAGGCATTCCTCTTAGATGTGCCAGTAATCCTGCGCATAGGTTTCCAAAATTTCCACTGGGAACGCTGATAACCGGATCTGCCGCTTCAGTTTTCTGCCACTGTTTTAATGCCAGCAGATAATAGATCTGCTGGGGCAGCCATCTGGCCACATTGATGGAATTGGCAGAAGTCAGTAACAGCTCTGCATGAATCTCCTCGTCTGCAAAAGCCTGCTTTACCAGGGACTGGCAGTCATCGAAACTGCCGTTAACTTCCAATGCGTAAATATTTTCGCCGAGGGCAGTCAATTGTTTTTCCTGAACATCGCTCACCCTGTTTTTTGGATATAAAATGACTACTTCAATACCTTTTGTTTTTAAAAAACCGTTTGCCACAGCTCCTCCGGTATCTCCTGAAGTAGCCACCAACACGGTAACTTTTTTATTGTTATTATTCAGGAAATAAGATAGGCAGCGGCTCATAAACCTTGCTCCCACATCTTTAAACGCCAGGGTAGGACCATGAAAAAGTTCCAGGATATACATCTGGTCATTAATTTTCTTTAGGGGAATCTCAAAATTGATGGTTTCCGTAATGATTTGTCGCAGGATATCCGGCGGAATTTCTTCTCCTGTGAAATCTTTCATGCATTGAAATCCAATTTCCACATCTGTAAACTGGTCCAGGTTTTTAATGAATTCCGGATCGAACATCGGAATGCGTTCAGGAAAAAATAAACCTTTTTCTTTGCCCTGACTTCTGATCAGAGCGGTTCTAAAATCGACAACTTCTTTTTTATCTTTTAAATTATAGTAATTCATTGGTGCTTTTTTAATCTTTAACTATCCGGATTCCGGATGGATTTACTTTGGAAACATAAACAAGACTTTCAATGCCTGTACTGTCATAGGCGGACTTCATGATTCCGGCGATGGTACGGGAAGTTTCTTCTTCTTCTGAGAACATGAAAACAGAAGGCCCTGAACCTGAAATACCGCCGCCTAAGGCCCCAGCTTCTAAGCTTTCCCGCTTTATATGATCAAATTTTGGAATCAGGATGCTTCTTACGGGCTCGATGATGACGTCATTAAGGCTCCGCCCGATCAGTGCATGATCATTATTCTGAATCCCCGCTACCAATCCGGCAATATTTCCCCATTGCTGTATGGCATCCTTCAAAAGGATGTTTTTCCTTAAAATCTCCCGGGCGTCGGAAGTCTTTACTTCAACCTGCGGATGGACGGCAGTTACCCATAAGTCGGGTGCATTCAACGGAATGATATCTACCGGTTCGGAAGATTTTACCAAAGTGATTCCTCCGTAAATGCAAGGTGCAATGTTGTCTGCGTGACGGGCTCCAGAAGCCAGTTCTTCTCCAAACATGGCGTAATAGACCATTTCTTCCCTGGTGAAAATATTTCCCAGCAAAAGATGCGCTCCCAGGGCGGCTCCCGCGGCACTTGCCGCGCTGGAGCCGAGCCCGCTTCCCGGTTTGATGTTTTTATGGATGATCACCTCAAATCCATGCTTCAGTTTCAGGCGTTCCATAATTTTCAGCAGGACAACACCTGCAACATTTTCAGCCGGCTCTTCCGGCAACCCGAATCCATCGGTATGCCTGATGATGATTTCAGGAGTTTCCAGCAATCTCATTTCCATATCATCTGCGGGTTCATTAATGGCCATTCCCAAAATATCAAATCCGCATACCAGGTTGGCAATGGTTGCCGGAACTTTTAATGTAACTTTTTTCATATCCTATAGATTAAACGGAACGTACAATATCTGCAAAAACACCACTGGCCGTTACTTCTGCACCTGCTCCGGCCCCTTTGATCACCAATGGCTGATCAGAATACCTTAGGGTTTTAAAAATCACGATATTATCCTTGCCATACAAATGGAAAAGATCACTTTCAGGCGCAATATGGTGTAAGCCCACTTTAGCCTTTCCATCCCTGAATTCAGCTACATATTTTAAAATGTTTCCACTGTTTTTAGCATTGTCGAGCAAAGTTTTAAAATGACTTTCATATTTGGATAATGTCCTGTAGAAATCTTCTACATTGCCCTGCATGCATTCTTCCGGAAGGAAGCTTTCATTTTCAATATCGTCAAACTCAAGCGCATATCCCGCTTCTCTTGCCAGGATCAATATTTTCCGGGCTACATCTGTGCCTGCAAGATCCAGACGCGGGTCGGGTTCTGTATAGCCTTCTGCCTGAGCCTGGGCTACCGTCTCAGAGAATGTTCTGGTACCATCATAATGATTGAAAACAAAATTCAGTGTGCCGCTGAGCACGGCCTGGATCGAAAGAATTTTGTCCCCGCTCCTCATCAGGTCATTGATAGTGCCAATAACAGGAAGACCTGCCCCGACATTGGTTTCAAAAAAGAACCTGCAGCTGTGGTTCCTTGCCGTTAATTTCAACTGTCTGTAATGCTCGAGCGAAGAGGATGCGGCAATTTTATTGCACGCTACAATATTCACACTTTTTTTCAGGAGTTCTTCATAGATTTCCGGAACTTCTGAACTGGCTGTAACATCTACCAGGACAGAATTCCTCAGGTTACGGGAAACAATTTCAGCGGCAAATGTTCCGGCAGAAGCTTCTTGTCCGTTCTCATGCAACTGGGATAGCTCATGTTCTGAAATCCCTTTTTCCGAGAAGAGCATTTTGCGGCTGTTGCACACCCCGGCAATCCTCAGGTTCATAAGTAGATTTTCCTTAAGGTAATCATTTTGGGCATAGATTTGCCCGATGAGTTTTTTTCCTACATTCCCTGTCCCGCAGAGGTATAGGTGCACCTGCTTGATTGCAGATTCAAAAAATTCTTCGTGAAGGACGTTCACCGCTTTTTTAATGTCCGCTTCCGAAATAACGATGCTGATATTTTTCTCTGATGAGCCCTGTGCAATAGCCCTGATATTGATTCCGTTATTTCCCAGGCAACCAAACATTTTTGCACTCACACCACTTCTGCTTTTCATATTTTCTCCTACGAGGGCAACAATGGCAAGACCGGTTTCGATGATTACCGGTTCTACTTTTCCTAGCCTAAGATCATCTTCAAATGAAGAATGGATCGCATGCTGTGCATTGGCAGTATCTTTTTCACTGATGGCGAGGGTGATGGAATGTTCCGATGAACTCTGGGTAATGAGGATAACATTGATGCTTTCATTGCTTAAGCATTGAAACAGCTTGGCTGAAATTCCCGGAATACCAATCATTCCGCTTCCTTCAAGAGTTAATAATGCAATCCGGCTCATGTTCGAAATGCCTACGGCAAACTCCTGCTGTTCGGCGTCTGGTTTTTCCAAATGATTACCAACCAGCGTCCCGGCTGCTTCCGGGTCAAAAGTGTTTTTAATCCTGAGGCTGATTTTTTTTGCCATGACCGGCTGGAGCGTAGGCGGATACAGGACTTTTGCCCCAAAATGGGAAAGTTCCATTGCTTCTGCATATGAAATCTGAGGAATTGGTTTTGCCGCGGAAACCAGCCTGGGATCAGCAGTCATCATACCGCTCACGTCTGTCCAGATCTGAAGTTCTTCAGCATCCGCGGCGGCAGCAATAATAGAGGCTGTATAATCTGAACCGCCTCTTCCTAAAGTCGTAGGATTGCCTTTTTTGTCACTGGCCACAAATCCGGGAGCTATGACCACACGATGCTGATTTTTCTGAAAGAAGTCTTCCAGATTTTTTTCTGTGGCTTCAAAATCCACTTTGGCATTGGTGAAATTGCTGTTGGTGATCACATATCCGGCAGCATCCATCCAGATAACATCCAGTCCTTCCGATTTCAGCCGTGCAGCAATAATATTAGAAGAAAGGAATTCACCGTAAGAGGTGATTTTATCTTTAATCCTTCCGGTAAATTCTTCTAAGGCGTAAATTCCGTTACAGAGGTCTTCAATGGTGTTGAACTGTTTTTTAACAAAGCTAAGCAGCGAACTCTGTTCCAAGACCGGGATCAGTTCTCTAACAAGTTTCAGGTGCTTTTCTTCAAGTTCTTTGACGATACTCAGATAATTGGCGTCATTCCTGGATGCTGATTCCGCTGCCTGGATGAGTTGGTCTGTAACTCCATGGAGTGCTGAAACAATAACAGTCACCGGGTTTTTAATGGATTCTTCCTTTATGATATGCCCAACCTTTACGATATTTTCAGCATTGGCGACTGAAGTTCCGCCAAATTTTAAAACTTTCATGATGTGTAATTTAAATGGTAGAAAAATGAAATTTACTCTTAAAAAAAGAGTACATGCCTTTGGATGATATGTGAAAATTTACCCCGTTATGGGGTAGTAATAGTTGTTGTAGCAATAATAGAAACAGAAGATACTTCCGGAATAGAGAAATCCGGAGCAGAAATATCAGCTATGTTTCTTGAAAATTTCATACTTGCTTATGCAAATCTACAAATTATTTTGAAACAGCAATGGAAATCATTACGAATTATTACGCTTAGCTTATTTAAATTGAAAAAGAAAGCACTGATGAAATAGGCCGCATCTACTTTTTATTTTTATGATAATAACACTAGAAATTTATAAGCAAGCATTAAAATAAAATTCTGGTATTTATAAAGACATTTTGAGACAATAGATTTAATTTTTTAAATATCAGGTATTTGTACATAATAAATCTAATTTTTGATCAATAAAAAGATAAATTATGTAAATTTTAATTTTATCCCATTAAAAATATATATATTATGTTAAAAAATGATTAATTGATGCTTATTTTGATGAATAATTATATTTATGATAATTTTAATATAAAAAAGTTAAATTATTGTTAATTTTTCTTTGATATTTTAATAAAGTTTTACAATTTTGCATCAGCAAATTTAATAGATATGAAGAAACTCACAGTTGGAGTTCTATTACTCGTTATGTCTTCATCCCTAGCTGTTGCTAAGGCTCAGCAGAAGAAAGACACAGTAAAGACAAAAGAGATCGAAGGAGTAGTAATTACTGCATTAGGCATCAAAAGAGAAAAAAAATCTTTGGGATATGCCTCACAGGAAATTAAGGGAAGCGTACTTTCGGACGGTACTACGAATACCGGAAATATTGCTTCTCAATTATCAGGAAAGGTAGCAGGCCTCACTGTTACAACAAACAATAACTTTGGAGGATCCTCTAATTTATTAATTAGGGGAATAAAAACATTAGGAGGAGGAAATCCTTTAATTGTTATTGATGGTTCACCCGTTAACAATACTTATACCCAGGAGAAAAGTATCGATTATGGAAACGCTCTGTCTGATATTAATCAGGAAGATATAGAATCTATAAACGTTTTAAAAGGAGCTGCTGCATCAGCTTTGTATGGAGAAAGAGGATTAAACGGTGTTATTGTCATCACAACAAAGAACGGAAAGGGAAAAGATGATGGATCCTGGGGGGTAACGCTATCTTCCTCTATGCAAATCGGATTTATAGATAAATCCACTTTTCCGGAATACCAGACCAGATACGGAGCAGGTTATTCTCAAAAATTCGGAACACAAGCTGCTGATGGACTGAATAATGCCAACTTTGGAGCAGATGCCTCCTGGGGCCCAAAATTTGATCCGAATTTAATGGTATATCAATGGGATTCGTTTGATCCTACCTCTCCCAACTATAATAAAGCTACTCCCTGGGTAGCACCTAAAAATGGACCTATAAAGTTTTTTGATAATCCATCTACATTCAGTAATAGTGTTACCCTGGAAAAAGGGCAGAAGGGTAAGAATATCAGCTTTACCTATGAAAACATGATGTCGGACGGCTTGATGCCTAATTCACATCTTAATAAAAATAATTTCTCCTTAAAAATTAATTATGATCTGACCCCAAAACTTCATACCTCTTTTTATTCTACAATGACTCTACAGGATACAAAAGGGCGTAGTATTACAGGATATTCCAATAATATAGCCACAGGTTTCAGACAATGGTGGCAAACGAATGTTGATATAAAAGAACTGGAAAGAGCATATTTTGCTAATGTAGGGGCAGATGCTGCGAGTGCTGCAAATAATTATGGTAATGTAGTTTGGAACAGGAAATCTGCAACTAACGGATTGCCCGCATATTGGAACAATTCTTATTTTCAGGCTTACCAAAATTATACTTCAGACAACAGGTTTAGAAATTTTACCTATGCGCAAGCAACGTATGACATAATTAATAATATTTCAGTTACAGGTAAAGTTTCTTATGACAGATCTAACCTGTTGGCGGAAAGCAGACTGGCTGTAGGTTCTCTACCGCAGGCTTTTGGGCAGTCTAATAATGCTGTTACTTCAGGATATGCCAGACGTGATGTATTGAGGACGGAAACCAATTATGATTTAATGGTAAACTATAAGTTTGACATTACTGATGATATTAATATTTCCGGAGTCGTGGGTGGAAATATCCGTAGAAATTATTTTAATTCTGTCTATGCTTCCACAGAAGGAGGCTTGGTAATTGCCGGAATTTATGCATTGTCGAATACTAAAAAAGCACCGTTGGCCTCCGATGAAAACCAATTTACGACTCAGACAAATTCAGGGTACGTTACCGCTTCGTTCGATTTCTTTAAAAAATTCTATATAGACGGAACATGGAGAGTTGACCAAAGTTCTACATTGCCTGCCGGAAATAATGTATATAATTATCCTTCTGTAACGGGATCAGTAATCATGTCTGAAATCTTAAATACTAAAAGCTGGATGAATTTCTGGAAACTAAGAGCGAATTATGCAGAAGTTGGGGGAACGGCAGATCCTTACCAGCTAGCCAATAATTACAGATCTGCAGGAATTTTATCGACAATAGGAATATACAATTCAATTCTAAATCAGCCTAATCCTAATTTAAAGCCTCAGAGATCCAAGGAATTTGAAATAGGAACTGAAGCTCATTTTTTGAAAGACAGGGTTACAATTGACTTTGCTTATTATAAAACAAAGACAATAGATCAGATTATTCCTCTTCCGGTTTCTTCAGGAACAGGATTTACTGCAAAAGTGATTAATGCAGGTAGAATTGATAATACCGGTTATGAGGTACAGTTAGGTTTAGTACCACTAAAATCAAAAGATTTCTCTTGGAATATTGATGTCAACTGGTCTAAAAATGAAAATAAAGTAGTTGATCTGTATCCGGGAATTACCAACCTGTTACTGAATACTTTTCAGGGAGGCGTTTCTTTAAACGCAAGAGTAGGAGAAGCTTGGGGAACATTGGTTGGGGCTGATTATACTTATCTCAATGGAGAAAAAGTAATTAATCCAAAAACAGGTAAATATTTACAGAACCCAAACCAGATTATCGGAAATACTACACCTGACTGGATCGGTGGTATTAGAAACAGTTTGAGCTATAAAGCCTTTTCTTTAAGTTTCTTAATTGACATACGTAAAGGAGGCGATATATTCTCTACGGATATGTATTATGGTTTATCCTCTGGTCTGTACAAAGAAACAGCCATAGGAGATTACAGAGATAATAACGTTGTATTGCCGGGAGTTCTTCCTGATGGCACGCCTAATAATATTGCCTTATCCCAGTTTGATAACGGAAGCTCGATGGGGTATAAAACACAGCCTTCTCGTGAGTTTGTGTATGACGGTTCCTTTGTTAAACTTAGGGAAGCGAGCATCGGATATACCCTTCCTAAATCTTTACTTGCCGGAACTAAAATTTATGATGCCAAAATTTCACTTGTAGGACGAAATTTATGGATTATTCACAAAAACCTACCGTATGCAGATCCTGAAGCAGTAGTAGGTGGCGGACTGAATTCTTACGGGTGGTCTATCGGTTCAATGCCTACCACTAGAGATCTTGGCGTTAATGTAACATTTAAATTCTAAATTGATAAAAATGAAAAATAGTATAAAAATAAGTTTAGTTTCTTTGTGTATTGGATTAGGAGTAAGCTCATGCCAAAGCGATTTAACCTCGCTTAATGATGATCCTAAGCATCCATCGATTCTGCCATCAGAAAATTTGTTGGCCACCGCCTTATACCAATCTTCCTATTATATGGATAATCCAAGTGTGAATTTTAACAATTACAGGTTCTTCACACAACAAATGTCCGAAACTCAGTATCCGGATGAAACTCAATATAATTTAGTGACCCGTAACCAGCCGCGTAATCATTTCAACAGGATGTATGTATACAGTCTCAATAATATTAAGCAGGCAAAAACTAATTTGAAAAGTGAGGTAGAAGCAGACGAAAACGTGCGCAACAATAAACTGGCAACTCTAGAAATTGAAGAAATTTTTATCTGGGAGAATCTGGTGGATACTTATGGCGATATTCCTTATTATGATACATTTAAGCCTGACGAAAATTTGACGCCAAAATACGATGATGCCAAAACTATTTACCTTGACTTAATCAAGAGAATCGATCTTGCTGTTGCGCAGATAAAATCAGGAGTGAACGGCTATGCGCCGGTTTCCGGAAATTATTCTGGAGATCTGGTATATTCCGGAAATATGACTAAATGGAAAAAATTTGCTAATTCTATTAAGCTAAGGCTAGGAATGAATTTGGCAGATGTTGATCCTTCATTATCAAAAACTACTGTAGAAGCTGCTGTAGCCGCCGGAGTTATTTCTTCCGATGCTGAGGCATACAAATTTAATTATGACGGCAATACATTTTCAAACCCTGTTTTTGATAATTTAGTGGCATCCGGCAGAAATGACTTTTTACCAAGTGCCCTAACGATCAATACGATGACTTCTCTTTCAGATCCGAGGCTGGATGTTTGGTTTACTAAAGTATCAGGTGTTTATAAAGGAGGTGTTTTTGGGGAAATAAACGATCCGTATACTGGTTTTTCGCAATTGGGTTCTTATTTTAGAAGTGCTACAGCACCATCGAATCTACTGAGCTATGCAGAAGTAGCATTCTTAAAAGCTGAAGCTGCTGCAAGGGGATATTCTGTAGGAGATACAGCGCAGAACCTTTATAATGCAGCGGTAACTGAATCTATGAGAGAAAATGGAGTAAGTGCTGCTAATACCACAGTATATTTAGCCACAAATCCTTACAACGCTGCAAACTGGAAACAGTCTATCGGAGTACAGGCTTGGATTGCAATGTTCAATAAAGGATTTGCAAGCTGGAATTTTACACGACGTCTTGATTATCCTGTTCTGGTGAATCCTCCAAAATCCAATTTATCTTCTGTTCCTTATAGAATGCCATATTCGGATCAGGAATATGTACTGAATGGGGATAATGTAAAAGCTGCCGGAGATAAGATAGGTGGTGATAAAGCCACTACCAAATTATTTTGGGATAAGTTTTAAGAGACATTTCACTTAACAGATTCATATTTAAAAATTAGCTCTTAAGCTAACTATGGCCGGAAGACCTCTTCCGGCCTTTTATTTTGGAATAAAAAAAATGGTCAGAAATTGATTCCGACCATTTTTATTTTTGAATGATTTATCTTTTTAGAATATATCTTCGATAAGTTATGAAAAAATTACTTGATGCTTTTTGAAAGATCGAGCATAGCTTCAATCGGTTTCAGTGCTTTTAACCTGAGTTCTTCATCAATGATGATTTCAGGGAGCTCATATTTCATGCACAGATACAGCTTCTGCATCGTATTGCGTTTCATGTAGAAACATTCCGAGCAGTTGCAGCTTTCGTCAAATACCAGCGCAGGAATCAAGGTTTTATGCGGCGCGCGCTTTTTCATTTCGTGAAGGATGCCTTCTTCAGTAGCAATGATAAATTTCTGGCAGTCTTCTTTTTCCACATAATTCAGCAGGGCAGAGGTGGAACCGATGAAATGAGCCAGCTTTAATACGGCTTCTTCACTTTCCGGGTGGGCAATCAGCTTGGCATCCGGGTTGTCTGCTAACTGCTTTGCAATCCTTTCCATTGAAAATGCTTCGTGAACAATGCAGCTTCCGTCCCAAAGGATCATGTCACGGCCGGTTTTCTGGGAAAGGTATCTACCCAGGTTTTTATCCGGGGCAAAAATGATCGGACGATCCTTCGGCAGGGCTTCAATAACAGTTTCTGCGTTGGAGCTGGTTACTATAATATCGCTCTCAGCTTTGGTTTCCGCATTACAGTTGATGTAAGTGGCTACCAGGGCATCTGGATACTGTTCACGCATTTTCCTTAATCCTTCTCCCGAACATCCGTCTGCCAGTGAACATCCGGCCATGGTATCGGGAAGCACCACTTTTTTGGTGGGGTTGAGGATTTTAGCGGCTTCGGCCATAAAATGGACCCCACAGAATACAATCATGTCGGCATCCGTGTCTTTGGCCTGTCTGGCCAGCTGTAAGGAATCGCCAAGGAAGTCAGCGATATCCTGAATATCTCCCGGCTGATAATAATGGGCGAGGATCACAGCGTTCTTTTCCTTCTTAAGTTCCAGAATAGCTTTGACCAGCTCGTCTCCTTCCGGAATGACAAAATCTTTTATATCTAAAAATCCCTTTACAGGAATGGCAGATTTGGCTTTTTCTAATGTTTCGGTACTCATATCCACTTAATGTTTTGTTGATCAGAAGTTAGCAATTTGAATTGAGAAATGGTATTTTACCAGGTTAAATTTTGCCTCTCGGATTCTTTTTGAAGCTTGCTTTCTGACTATGCTATAAAATTCCTTATTAAAAGTTCTATTTCTTTTTTTGCTTTCTCCAGATCATCATTGACCACAATGGTATCAAACTGATCGGCGTAGGACATTTCCTCCTCGGATTTTTCAATCCGGATCCTTATGGTTTCCGCATCATCGGTATCTCTTGAAACCAGCCTTCTCTCAAGTTCTTCAATGCTTGGAGGCTTGATGAAAATGGACAATGCCTGTTCACCGAAATATTTTTTCAGGGAAACTCCGCCTTTTACATCTACATCGAAAATAACCACTTTGCCCAAGTTCCAGATTTTTTCGACTTCAGATTTCAGAGTTCCATAATACTTATCGGTGTATACCTCCTCATATTCTACGAAAGCATCTTCTGCGATCTTCTGCCTGAATTCATCCGGCGAAAGAAAATGATAATCTACGGCATGTACCTCGCTGCCTCTCGGCTGGCGTGTTGTGCATGAGATGGAAAACTGAAGTTCGGAAATGGTTTCCAGGGCATGTTTTACCAGTGTGGTTTTACCGCTTCCGGAGGGGGCTGAAAATATAATAACCTTATTCATGAATGATAAGAGATAATTGATTTACATAAAGTTTCACTTATTCGCTGATACGTGTCTTATAAAACGTTCAGGGTCTGCTCTTTAATTTTTTCAAGATCATCTTTCATCATCACCACCAGTTTCTGGATCGCCGCGTGATTAGCCTTTGATCCCAGGGTGTTGATCTCCCTGCCGATTTCCTGTGAAATGAATCCCAGCTTTTTACCGTTAAAATCTTCTTTGTCCATCACCTCCTGATAGTATTTAAGATGTTGTGCAAGGCGCACTTTCTCTTCGGAAATGTCCAGTTTTTCAGTAAAATAGGCCATCTCCTGATAAAAACGGGTCTCGTCTACATTTTCAAATTCTTTGAGGGACTTCTGGTATCGGTCTTTCACGCTCGCGATACGCTCTTCCTCAAAAGGAATCACCTCAGAAAGGTACCGGTCAATATTCTGCAAATTCCTTTCCAGTTCCTCATGCAGGATTTTACCTTCTGCTTTCCGGAATTCTTCGAATTTATCAACTGCATTATGAACAATACCGGCCAGATTTTCCCATTCACCTTCAGTAAGTTCATCAGGTCTTGAGGTAATGGCATCGGGAAAACGCACTGCCATTTTCAGGTATTCGAAATCGGGTCCGTCCGAAGCAATGGCACGCAGTTCCGTAATGTAAGAGTCAATAAGTGTCTTATTGATTTTCACATCCGTGGTTTCCTGAAGGTTTTCTACGGTAACATAGCAGTCTACCTTTCCGCGGATGATCCTGTCGTTAAGGATTTTCCTGATTTCAAATTCCTTTTCCTTATAGCGTAACGGAACTTTAATATTCAGGTCAAAACTTTTGCTGTTCAGGGATTTGATATCTACGGAGATTTTTTTTCCTTCAAAAACACCTTCGGCTCTACCAAAGCCGGTCATGGATAAAATCATACTTTTCTATTGTTGTACAAAGATAAACATTTAAATTAGCACTGTGAAATCTGTAAAGATTCTATCTGACAGATATAATAATGAGCGTGAACAGATGAAAAATTTGATTTCTGTAGTAGGCCCCACGGGAAGTGGTAAGACAAGACTGGCTATTGATCTGGCAAAATATTTAGGGACTGAGATTGTTTCCTGTGACTCCAGGCAGTTTTTCAGGGAAATGAAAATCGGTACGGCAGCTCCTTCTGAGCAGGAATTGGCAGAGGCAGTGCATCATTTTATAGGCAATCTTTCCATTCAGGAGTACTATTCCATCGGGCAGTATGAGCATGATGCTGTACAGAAACTTCAGGAACTTTTTCTCTCTCAAGATACCGTTATCCTGGTCGGCGGCAGCATGATGTATGAAAAAGCCGTACTGGAAGGGCTGAATGACCTTCCGGAAGCTAATGATGAAAACCAGAAAAAGCTCCAGGCTATTCTTGAAAACGAGGGTATCATAAAACTGCAGGAAATACTGAAAGATCTGGATCCTGTATATTTTGAAGTGGTAGACATCCATAACCACAGGAGGCTTTTGCGGGCCATTGATGTCATCTGGCAAACCCAAACCAAATACTCTGATCTTATTTCCGTTTCTCAGGGCTCCAGGGATTTTAATGTAATTCGGATCGGTATTGAAGCTCCCAGGGAAGCATTATATGAGAGGATCAACAAAAGAGTGGATATCATGATGGAAAACGGACTGCTGGAAGAAGCAAAGGGGCTGGAAGACTTCAGGCATCTGACCGCATTGAATACTGTAGGCTATTCCGAACTCTTTAAATACTTTGACGGTGAATGGGACCTGGATTTTGCTGTTTCTGAAATCAAGAAAAACAGTCGGAGGTATGCCAAACGCCAGCTAACCTGGTACCGGAAAGCAGATGATATCTATTACCTGCCTTTAGGATATGGGCCCAATGATTTTGAAAGCCTGATTTTGCATATCAAAAGCCTGATGAAGTGACATCATCATTAAAGCAGAAAGATTGATACAGATTATTAATCTGGAATTCAACGGCAGGAATCAACTGAAATAGTATTCTAAAAATAAAAATGCGGCCCCGGAGGGCCACACTTTCTAACAATATAATCAATAGTTTGGATGCGTTCGTGCACTACTTCCAGCCTCCGCCTAAGGCTCGGTAGAGATCTACGATGCTGCTCAGACGCTGTCTTTTTACGGATGCCAGATTCAGTTCGGCCTGTAGCGAATTTCCCTGTGCCGTAATGACCTCCAGGTAATTGGCCATTCCGCCTTTATAAAGCATTTCGGCGCTTTTGATCCCATCTTTGAGGGTATTCACCTGTTCAGATGCTTTCTGTTCCTGGACTTTCAGGCTTTCATTGGAAACCAGGGCATCAGAAACTTCACCCACAGCATTTAAAACCGACTGCCGGAAGGCCAGTACATTTTTCTCCCTTTGGATCTTAGCGACATTCAGGTCTGTTTTCAACTGCCTCTTTTGGAAAATGGGCTGGGTAAGCCCTCCCAGAACGGAGCCGAATAAGGATGCAGGCATCTGGAACCAATTATCAAATTTAAATGAATTGACGCCACCATTGGCAGTAATCCTCAGTGCAGGATACATATTGGCCTGGGCAATGCCTATCATAGCGTTGGATTCCAGAACGGCCAGTTCCTGACGGCGGACATCCGGGCGGCGGCTCACCATTGCAGCAGGTAGCCCTGCAGAAATATGCTGGGGCAGGGAAGTATCAGACATTTCAAGCGTCCTGTTTACCTTACCAGGATTTTCCCCTACCAGGATGCTCAGTGCATTTTCCTGGATGGCAATATTCTGCTCCAGCTGGGTAATCAGGAGTTCCGTAGATTGCTTCTGTGCAGTAGCCTGCTGAACACCCAGAGAGGTAGTGTCGCCGCTCTGCCACATTTTCTCCGTAATAGATAAGGTATTCCGGCTCAGTTCCAGATTCGATTGTGCGATCTGAAGCTGTTTATCCAGCATCAGCAGATTGTAATAGCCTTGGGCAATGGCCGCAACCACCTGCGTCTGGATGGCCTTGGTCGCTTCATATGTCTGAAGGTACTGCATCCTGGATACTTCCTGCTGGTTTTTGATCTTTCCCCATATGTCCGCTTCCCAGGAAAGGTTAAAGGCTGCGTTATAATCTTCCACATGGTTCTGACCGAGGAACAGATTCAGGCTCTGCCCGTTCATGCTGTTCTTTGAAGGCTTTGAAATCTGTGCGGCAACACCGAACCCGATGTCCGGATACTGGAGGTATTTGGCCTGCATCAGCCGCTCCTGTGAAGAAGCAACCTGCTGTAAGGCAATCTGCAGGTCGTAATTGTGCTGAATACCCTTTTCAATAAGTTTCTGGAGGACCGGATCACTGAAAAACTCTCTCCATTGGAGGTTGGCAATACTTGCGGTATCCGCTGTTGCCGTATACTGGAATTGTTCCGGTAGATTGGTTTCCGGCTCTTTAAAGGCCAGTTTAGACACACATGAAACAGACCCCAATGCCAGCGCAAATGTTATGATGATATTTTTTACTCTTTTCATAATGTTAAATAGTTTAGTATTGGTTTAATTCCGAAATACTCTGATGATGGCCGAAGGTTTAGTATGTTTATAAATAACTTTTTGATCAGCCATAATCAATCTCAGTGGGCTGCAGCCAATAATTTCTCTCTATGCAGCCTTTTCTTTTTTCTGCTCGGCATTTTCTCGTGCAGGTACTGAAAAATCACGTACATAACAGGAATAATGAAAATTCCCAGGACTACTCCGGTAAACATTCCGCCTACCGTACTGATCCCGATGGAATGATTTCCCTTGGCAGCAGCTCCCTGCGTCCATACGAGCGGAAGCATACCGATAATAAAGGCGAATGACGTCATCAGGATCGGTCTCAGACGAAGCCTGGAAGCCTGTAAAGCAGATTCAATCAACGTTTTGCCAGCCTTTCTCCTCTGGACGGCAAATTCTACGATCAGGATGGCATTTTTAGCCAGTAATCCTACAAGCATGATCAGTCCGACCTGAACGTAAATATTATTATCAATTCCTGCTAAGCCTGTAAAGGCGAAAACTCCGAAAATCCCTGTCGGAACGGTAAGGATCACAGCAAACGGAAGGATATAGCTTTCGTATTGTGCAGCCAGCAGGAAATAGACGAACATGATGCTCAGCAGAAATACAAAGGCTGTCTGGCCTCCGGTCTTGATTTCTTCGCGCGTAATACCTGTCCATTCGTAACCGTAACCTCTTGGCAAAGATTGCTGGGCCACTTCTTCTACGGCTTTAATGGCATCCCCGGTACTGTAACCAGGTTTAGGGGTTCCGTTGATGGTTACCGCATTGAACAAGTTGTTCCTGGTAACGGTTTCCGGCCCGAAAGTCCTTTTCAGGGTGACAAGCGTTTTTACCGGTACCATTTCTCCTAAATTGTTTTTTACATAAATGCCTTCCAGCGAATTCGCATCCGTACGGTAAGCAATATCCGCCTGAGCCATCACGCGGTAATATTTACCGAACCGGTTGAAGTCTGACACAAAGCTGCTTCCGTAATAGATCTGCATGGTCTGCATCAGTTCAGTTACCGAAACACCCAGCTGGTTGGCTTTGTCCGCATCTACATCAATGGTATACTGAGGATTTCCTGCGGCATATGTTGTGAAGGCAAATGCAATTTCCGGACGTTTCATCAGCTCGCCGATGAAAGCCTGCGTGGTTTTTCCCAGTTGTTCAAAAGATCCGTTTGTTTTATCCTGAAGCATGAACTCAAAACCGGAAACATTCCCGAATCCCTGCACTGTAGGGAAGTTGAAGAAGAATGCGCTGGCATCTTTTACCTGGCCTACCTTACCTGTCAATGCAGCGGCAATCTGGTCCGGATCTTTCATCTCGCCACGGTCTTTGTAATCTTTAAGTTTTATGAAACCTGCAGAATACGGAGATGCGTTGGCATTGCTGATAAAGTTGAGGCCGTCGGCAACCCAGAGGTGGTTTGTAGCCTTTTCCCCTTTTACAATGGCGTCGATCTGCTCCGTTGCCCTGTGGGTCCTTTCCAGTGAGCTTCCTGGAGGTGTATTCACCGCATACAGTACAAATCCCTGGTCTTCCGTAGGAATAAATCCTGAAGGTGCCTTCCTGATCAGGAATATACTGGCTAAGGTAATAACTGCAAGGCCTCCGACAGCTATCCATTTGTTTTTGATCAGGAATTTGAGGCTGTAGATGTATTTGCCGGTCATCTTATTAAAGCTGGTATTGAATGCCCTGAAAAACCTGGCTCCGAAACCTTTTTTATTTCCATGTCCTTCATGGCCGTCCTGTGGATCATTTAGAATCAGTGCACATAAAGCCGGGCTTAAGGTCAAAGCGTTAACCGCTGAAATCATAATCGCAATAACCAGGGTGAAAGCAAACTGCCTGTAGAAAACCCCTGCCGGGCCCTGCATGAATCCTACAGGAATAAATACGGCACACATCACTAGGGTGATTGAAATAATAGCCCCTGAAATTTCGCTCATGGAATGCGTGGTTGCATGGTCTACTGCCATTCCTGTATGTTCCATTTTTGAATGGACAGCCTCTACCACAACGATGGCATCATCTACAACGATACCGATCGCCAGAACCAGTGCAAACAGGGTTAACATATTAATGCTGAACCCAAACAGCTGAAGGAAGAAGAAAGTACCGATAATCGCTACCGGAACCGCAATCGCCGGGATTAAAGTGGATCTGAAATCCTGCAGGAAGATATACACCACAATAAATACCAGGATGAAGGCAATCACAAGTGTTTCCACAACCTGATGGATGGAAGCATCCAGGAAGTCTTTGGAATTATACATGATGATCGGTTTTACCCCTTTGGGCAGCGTGGTAGAAAACTGGTCCACCTGCTTTTCAATTTCAGTCAGGATATCATTGGCATTGGATCCTGCCGTCTGCAGTATGGCAAAACCGGATACAGGCTTCCCGTCTACTCTGTTGGCAGCAGTATAAGTGTAGGAACCGAATTCCACCCTGGCTACATCTTTCAGCCTCAGAAAAGATCCGTCATTATTCGCCTTAACGGCTATATTTTCATAATCTTCGTTTTTATTCAGTTTTCCCTTGTATTTAAGGATGTATTCATACGTTTCCTTACTTCCCTGCCCGAGGCGGCCGGGTGCAGCTTCCAGGTTATGATCTTTTACCGCAGCAAGGACTTCCTGAGGCGATAAGTTGTTGGCAGCCAGTCGGTCCGGCTTCAGCCAGATCCTCATGGAATAATCCCTCGTTCCGAATACCTGGGCCTGGGCTACACCGGGGATACGCTGTATCTGAGGAATAATGTTGATCTTCATATAGTTCTGAAGGAAGAGCTCATCATACTGTTTAGGGTCATCGCTGGTTAAACCCATAAACATGATCATACTGTTCTGTACCTTCTGGGTTGAAATTCCGGCCTGCACCACTTCCTGCGGGAGTTGGCTCATGGCTTTCGATACCCGGTTCTGCACATTTACGGCAGCATTGTCTGCGTCTGAACCCTGCTTAAAGAATACGCTGAGGGTCATGGTACCGTCGTTGCTGGAATTGGAGGTCATATATGTCATGTTCTCCACACCGTTTACCGCTTCTTCAATAGGCGTAGCCACAGAACGGGCCACAACTTCGGCATTGGCACCGGGGTAGAAGGCAGTTACCTGCACGCTTGGCGGGGCAATATCCGGAAACAGGGTAATCGGAAGATTGAATACCGACAAGGCTCCAAGCAGCAGCAGGATAATGGAGATGACGGTTGAAAGTACCGGCCTTTCTATAAATTGTTTTAACATGGGATGGTTTAATTTTTAATGTTGTTAAAGCTTAGGAATGCTTACAAAGGTTTAGCTTTCAGCAGGCTGTCTGAAGAAATAGGTTTTTGCTTGATCAAAACGCCGTCTTTCAGGTTGCCGATGCCGGTGAATACTATTTTATCCCCTTTGGCCAGTCCTTCTGAAATGAAATAATAGCTTTCCGTTTTGCCGGAAATTTTCACAGGCTTCCCGGTCACTTTCCCGTCTTTTCCTACAACGTAGACATAGGTTTTATCCTGGATTTCAAATGTAGATTCCTGAGGAATCACCATAGTGTTGGAAAACAGCTGAGGCATTCGGATTCTTCCGGTATTTCCTGTCCTGAGAACCCCGTTTGGATTAGGGAAAACAGCTCTTACGCTGATTGCTCCCGTAGATTTATCAAACTGCCCGTCCACAATCTTCATCACGCCTCGATGAGGATATATGCTATTGTCAGCAATAACAAGATCTACCATAGGCATTTTTTTCAACTTTTCCTCCAGGGTTGCTCCTTCATAAGTTTTCTGAAAACCAATGAAGTCCAGCTCGCTCAGTGAGAAATACGCGTAAATTTCACTGATGTCCGAAAGGAGTGTTAGCGGGTTAGCATCAGTTCTGGAAATCAGGCTTCCTTTTTTGTACTGGATTCTTCCGATGTATCCACTTACCGGAGCGGTAATGGTGGTGAATCCTACATTGATCCTCGCTCCGCCCACTGATGCTTTGGCCTGGGAGGCAGCGGCAACAGCAGCAGCGTAATTGGCTTTAGCCGTCCTCAGTTGGACATCAGAAACCACTTTGGCGGCAACCAAAGGTTCCAGGCGATCGACTTCCACTTTAGCTTTCTGGATGTTGGCATTGGCAACCTGAAGGTTAGCCTGTGCCATATGCATCTGTTCTCCGTAAGCTCTGGAATCTATTTTAAACAGGGGCTGTCCGGCTCTCACGTATGCGCCCTCTTCCACGTAAATTTTGTCAAGGTAACCGTCTACCTGAGACCTGATTTCAACATTGTTCTTTCCTTCAAGCGCAGTTGGAAACTCCTGGTAAACAGTAGCGGGAGAGGTAATGACAGTATATACGGGCAATTCAGGCGGAGGAGGCGCAACAGCAGTATTCTCTGCTGCTTTGGTGCAGCTCTGCAAAAGAATGATACCGGATAAGAGAAGGATGATCCTGGTTTTTACAGATTGTTTCATAATAAGTTCAGGTTTTTAATGTATGTTATGGATTATAATAGTGTACTGTATTAATCTAATGTTAATTTATCTAACAGTGTTAATTAATAACTAAAAAAATAATAATTAAGAAGATGATATCAATGACTTTTCATGGTTAAGTGGTAAATAAGTAATAATTATAAATAATATGGTTTAATATATAAATTGCGTGTTAATATTTCTAACAGTGTTAATTTAAACGTCAAAAAAATTTTATAATGACTTAATGAAAGCCGAAACGGTTTCATCAAGAGTGGTTTTATTCATAGTAGACGGAATATCGCTGTTACGCATCATCATAATGGATATCAGACCATGTACTGCTGAAAATAAGGCATGGGAAGAATGGCAGGCACTTTCGGGATTGGAACCTTTTTTCTTCACGATCTCAAAAGTACAGTCGTACAGCATATCCTGGAAAGAGGAAAATTCCTCCTTCATCTGGCCTTTACCACAGCATTGCATGCCTACACCAAACATCAGCTGGTAATATTCCTTATTTTTAAAGGCAAAATTCCAGTAAGCGTCTACAATGGCAGTCAGCTGATCTTCCGGAGTTTCAAATTGGTCTCTAGCATGCACCAGTTCCTTATGCAACAGATTGAACCCTTTCAGTGAGATGTCAAATAAAATCGCTTCTTTATTTTCAAAATAATCATAGACTACAGGTGCACTGTATTCAATAGCATCAGCAATCTTCCTGATGGATAAAGCGCCCCAGCCTTCCGTTTTAGCTAAAGAAAAAGCCGCATCCAGAATATTGGCGCGTATAGATTCTTTTTCCCGCTGACGACGTTCGTGTAAGCCCATAATAATTTTACTAACAGTGTTAGCAAAACTACGGACTTTTTACCATAGCCTCCAAATAAATTTTAAATTTTAACAATCCGGGATAAGTTGTAAACTCCTGCAAATGCAATTACTGAAAGAAATCTTTATCTTTGCTGATAAAATAAATTAAGATATGGACACGCCCTCAAATATGGTGGAATTAGGTACAAAAGCACCTTTTTTTGAACTTCCCAACCCATCTGCAACCAATGAAATACAGTCTCTGGATGATCTGAAAGGAGAAAAAGGGACTTTGGTGATCTTCATGTGTAACCACTGCCCGTTTGTTCTTCATGTGATCGACAAACTTAATGAACTGTATGAAGATTACCATGAAAGAGGAATCGAATTCATTGCCATCAATGCGAACGACGCAGAAAAATATCCTGCTGATTCCCCTGAAAAAATGATTGAGTTCCAGATCGAAAGAAGATTTGATTTCCCATACCTGTATGATGAAAGCCAGGCTGTGGCCAAAGCATATGATGCTGCCTGCACTCCTGATTTCTATTTCTTTGATGATAAACTGGACCTGATCTACAGAGGCCAGATGGATGATTCCAGACCGGGGAACCATAAAGAAGTAACCGGCGAAGACCTGATTATCGCTTTTGAAAACCTGCTGTCCGGAGAACCGCAGGAAGAAATCCAAAGGCCAAGCATGGGATGCAATATCAAGTGGAGGTAATGATTCTCACTTTTAAGCTTACAGGCTGTTCAGTTTTCTGAGCAGCCTTTTTTTAATCCATAATTTACCGGCACGTTGCCAACACTTATCCACACCCTTATCCACACCGGATTGTGGATAAATATTGGAAAAAATATTCTTGCTCTACAATATTTAAATGATTTGATAGTCAGTTGATTATTGCTGTTTTTTAATCGTTTTTCGTATAAATATGCCTATAAGCCTCATTCAGAGTTATCCACAATTGTTCACAAAATAATTTCTTCAGAAACCAACTCTGGCTTTCGCTTCTTTTTCAGGATTTAAGTCCATATTTATTTTGTTATGCGAAAAGTTTTTCATGAACTCTGAAGGGGTTTTCTCAGTATACTTTTTGAACATCCTGTTGAAATAGGTGACATTATTAAAACCGCAGCTGTAGCTGCATTCTGAAATCGTCTTATCCTGGGCCATCATCAGGCATGCCTTATTGATGCGGTAACGGTTTACGAATTCCGTAAATGTGATCTGTGTGGCTTTTTTGAAAAAATTACAAAAAGCCGGCAGGGTAAGGTTCGCCAGCATAGCTACTTCTTCGATATTGATTTCCTGGTCATAATGATGTTCAACGAAGGTGAAAATATTTTCCAGTCGGGTTTTGTTTTTGGAAATGATCGTGTAGGGCATGATTTCTTTGTTTAGGAGATCATAATCAGTACACTGTGAAAGCTCAAACAGAATTTCCAGCAGCATCAGATATCTTTTGTAGCCTTCTGTTTCCACCATCAGCTTCAGTTTGGGAAGGATGTCATTTTTGATATTCTGATGAAAAAGAATGCCGTATTTGGACAGTTCCAGAAGGTCTTTGATGGATCTGGATTCAACTTCCTGCGGGGGAAACTGGAGGATCTCTTCCTTGAACTGAAGCACAATTTCCTCGTGCGGATCAATCGAATTCAGTCCGAATCCGGAATGCGGGATATTAGAACCGATTAAAACCAGATCTCCGTCTGTATAATTGCTTTTATGGTATCCTACATGCCGGGTTCCGCTTCCGGCAACTACATAGACCAGTTCGATTTCAGGATGGTAATGGTATTCCCAACGGAATCCTGAAATAGGAACAGTATTGTGCAGCGTGCGGAAAGAGTTCTTTTCATCGGGAATAATTCGCTCAAAAGCAACTTTCATTATTTTAATCTTATTTGAGTGGCTAAAATAATAATTATATTAATATAGTTCAAATATTGATTTACTGTGTTAAATTAATGTTAAGTCAAATGCTTCTATCTTAGTCGGCAAGAAAGTACGTGAATGAAAAATTTCAACATCAAAGCCGTCTTATTTTTAAATTATTTTGTCTTTGCCATCCTTCTGAATTCGGTGGGAACTGTGATTTTGCAGGTGCAGCAGAACTTTGGAATTTCTAAGTCCCATGCAAGTGTGCTGGAGGGTTTCAAAGACCTGCCGATCGCTATCTGCTCATTCATCCTGGCGTCTTTTCTTCCGAAGATAGGAATCCGGAATTCCATGCTGGCTGCTTTGCTGATGGTCACATGCATGTGCTTCATCATGCCTTTTGCCAATGCCTTCTGGTTTTTTAAACTTTTATTTGCTGTGGTAGGAGTATCTTTCGCGTTGATCAAGATTTCAGTTTTCACATCTATCGGACTGGTAACCACTAATGATAAAGAACATGCCAGTTTCATGGGATATCTGGAAGGGTTTTTCATGATTGGCGTATTGATGGGAAATGTGGTATTTAGTCTGTTTACGGATGACCATGATCCCGGATCAACCCATTGGCTGAATGTATACTGGGTTCTGGGAGGGCTTTCCGCTTTATCATTCATATTCCTGTTTTTCTCAAAACTGGATGAGCATGAAGCAAAAAGTGAGAAAACCGATCTTATCGGAGATTTAAGGAACAGTGTAAGCTTGTTCAGTTATAAAAAAGTACTGTTTTTCCTGCTTTGTGCATTCCTTTTTGTTTTGGTGGAACAAAGCTTCCAGACCTGGACACCGACTTTTTACAAAGAGATTTTAAAGGTACCGACCTCCATGAGTATCCAGGCAGGAGCGGTTCTGGCAGGAGCCTTTGCATTGGGGAGGTTTCTCTCGGGATTTTTCTCTAAAAGATTCAGCTGGATCTATGTAGTTTCTTTCTGTGTGGTAGGGTTTGCGGTAAGCATCCTGCTGGTATTGCCTTTAACGCATCATGTGCATATCGATGCCGGGACAACATGGTTCAATGCTCCTGTGGTTGTGTACCTTTTTCCTTTGATGGGAGGTTTGCTGGCACCTATTTATCCGAGCATCAACTCTGTGATATTGGCTTCCATTCCTAAATACCTGCATAGTTCAATGTCCGGGCTGATCGTGGTTTTTTCTGCCATAGGAGGAACGATAGGATCTATGATCACCGGATTTGTATTTCAGGAATTCAGCGGACAGCAGGCTTTTTACCTTTCGCTAATCCCGCTTTCCCTTCTCATTTTTTCTGCCGTGATCATGAACAAATTAAAAATACAACCTAAAAATTAATAATGTATCAACCGCTATATATACACGAAATTCAGGACCTTTTTGATGATGTCCAGAGATCTGAGATTTTTGAAGACCAGAAAATGATGACCGATGCTGTTCCGCTGTTTCCGATTGCTGAGATCAATAAGAAATACCTTATGGAAAAGCAGCTGAAAGATTTCAACCTGAAAAAGTTTGTCCTTTCACATTTTGAATTCCTGGGGGCAAAAGTTTCCCTCCAGAAAGAGGATCACTTACCTATTAAAGACCATATCGAAAGGCTTTGGGATGAACTCACCAGGACTTCATATGAAGAAAAAGGAACTCTGCTTAAGCTTCCCAAGCCCTATATTGTGCCCGGAGGACGCTTCAACGAATTTTTTTACTGGGACAGTTACTTTATTATGCTGGGCCTGCAGATTTCAGGACGGGTGGAAATGATGGAGCATATTATTGAAAACTGTGCTTATCTCATTCAGACGTATGGTTTTGTGCCGAACGGAAGCCGCACGCATTTCCTGACCCGCTCTCAGCCGCCTTATTTCTCGCTCATGTTGGATCTGCTTTTTGAGACTACAGAAGATGAATCAGTATACATCAAATATTCCGATACGCTGGAAAAAGAATATGCTTTCTGGATGGATGGAGCGGTAAAGCTGAAAAACGGTTCGGCAATAAAACGGGTGGTGAAAACGGAAGCTGGTGATATCCTGAACAGGTATTATGACGCTGAGAACGAACCAAGGCCTGAAAGTTATCTTATCGATATCAAAGACAGCGAACATGCAGGAAAAGAATTTTACCGGAATATCAGGAGTGCCTGCGAATCAGGCTGGGACTTTTCCAGCAGATGGTTTGCAGACGGAGAACACATCCGGACAATTGAAACGCTGAATCTGGCGGAGGTTGATCTCAACTGTCTTTTGTGGCATCTGGAAAAAACGCTGGCCAGGTCTTCTGCGCTTCAGCAATGGACTGAGAAAGAAAAAGTATTTAATGAAAAAGCAGCTTTAAGGAAAAAGCTGATCGATGTTTATTTCTGGGACGGGAATTCAGGGACTTATAAAGATTATCACACAGAAAAAAACACAGTAACGCCGTCCGAGCATATTGCTGCACTCTATCCTCTTTTTCTGGGTCTGGCCAGCGAAGAACAGGCAGAATCGGTTGCTGAACATATCAGGAAGAATTTTCTTTACCATGGCGGGCTTGTAACTACCACTAAAAACAGTGGGCAGCAGTGGGACCTTCCGAATGCATGGGCACCGTATCAGTGGCTGGGTTTCAAATCAATGAAAAATTATGGGTTTGATGAACTGGCAGAACAGATCAAAAATCATTGGTGCGGAAATGTAGAGAGAATCTACCGGAATACAGGAAAACTGATGGAAAAATATAACGCTATGGACATGGAAAGCATTGCCGGAGGAGGGGAGTATCCTAACCAGGACGGTTTCGGGTGGACTAATGGCGTTTACCTCAAATTAAAAAACAGCTGATCAAATAACAAATATATAATATAGCTATGAGAAAAAAATCAATCCTATTGATTGCAGGGACTGCTACGCTTTATTTTAATAATGCTTACGCTCAGGAAGTCCCTAAGGATTCTACACGATCTGCATCCATTGAACAGGTGGTGATCACGGGAAATTCAAATCCCAAAAAGAAAATAGAATCCAGTACCGCGATTTCCACATTTACCGCAAAAGAAATCCAGAAACAGAACCCGATCAGTGCAGCCGCTCTGTTGCAGCGGGTCCCGGGGTTTGCTGTGGAGACATCAGGAGGTGAAGTAGGAAACAACCTTTTTGCCAGAGGGATTCCATCTGCCGGTGCTTATGAATTTGTACAGGTACAGGAAGACGGCCTTCCGGTTTTTGAAGATGGCGCTCTGCAGTTTGCTAATGCCGATAACTTTTTCCGGGTAGATAATTCGGTGAGCAGGCTTGAAGCCCTGAGAGGAGGTTCAGGATCTATTTTTGCCAACAATTCTCCGGGTGGGCTTATCAATTTCATTACGAAGGAAGGGAGTAATGACTTCAGAGGGACCGCAAAGCTGGAAACCAGTACCTACGGACTGATGCGTACGGATATTAATGTAGGCGGAGCTTTGGTTAAAGACAGACTGTTTTTCAATGTCGGAGGTTTTTACAGGACCGATGACGGAATCCGGAAAACAGGGTTTAAAGCCAACAACGGAGGTCAGATCAGAATGAACCTGAAATATGTTTTCGATAAAGGATATGCTAAGATTTACTATAAAAAGCTGGATGACCGAAATACTTTCTTCCTTCCGATTCCTCTGATGCAGGACGGGAATAATCTGAAAGAGTTTCCCGGCTTCGATGCGAATTACGGCACCTACAGCTACAGGAATATCAGCCAGCTGAACATCCCTCAGGCAGGCGGCGGTTTTTTCAGCAGGAACCTGGAGGACGGAATCCATCCTAAAGTAGATGTTCTGGGAGCGGAATTCAAATACGATCTTGGGAATAATTTCTCTGTGGTGAATAAAACCAGGTATACCAATATTAATATGAATTATACCGGGATTTTCCCTGCTGGCGGGCCACAGAGCGCTGCTGATTATGCACAGGCAAATGGGATCAGCGGAAATACATTTCAGTATTCCCTGGTAAGCAATGCAGCAATTGTAAACCCCACTTATGTTCAGAAACTGGGATTCTGGGCCATAGACAAGCAGATGAATAATTTTGTCAACGATGTGCAGTTTAACTATAAATTTGACCAGGGAAATGTGACGGCAGGATTTTATAAATCTAACTGGAGATCGCACCAATACTGGAACTGGAGCAATATTCTGACGACTGCCTCCGACAGACCTGAACTCCTGAATCTTGTAGATACCTCATTAACTCCGAACAGTACAGGATATTCAAAAACATACAATGGCGTGGCTAATATGTCATTTTTACTCAGGGATTCCCAGATCCAGGGAAGTCTGAATGACCTGTACCTGAACCTGGACTATAACATCACCGATGATTTAAGTTTTAACGGGGGAATCCGCTACAGCCGTGATTTTTATAAAGGCTATGGCGTCAATACAACCACCGGGAATCTGAATAATTCAGGACTGACTACCGATGGAACACACAGCTTTGCTACCACTACAGCGGATGATAATATGTCGGTACTGGGGAATAAATACACGTACTGGAATTATGATGTCGATAAGATCTCTTTTACTACAGCCCTGAATTATAAGATCAATACTGAAAATGCGGTTTATGCGAGGTTTTCCAATGGCTTCAGGTCCCCGAATGAAGAAGCGTATTATAATAATATGAACAGCTTGTCTGCTATCAAACCTGTAACGACCAATCAGGTGGAAGTGGGGTATAAATATTATTCCAGGACTTTTGATATTGCCGTGATTCCGTTTTATTCTGCCCTGAAGAACCTATCATTTACTGATGTCTACTCTGACGGGACTTCTGAAAATAAGTTTGCCAACACCACCAATATAGGAGTGGAGCTGGAAGGGTATGCAAGGTTGTTCAGCAATGTTCTTGAGGTAACATTCAACGGAACCGTGCAGAATCCGAAATACAAAGATTTTACAGGAAGAAATGCTGATGGAACGGCTTTTAATTATGACGGAAACACTGTACGGAGAATACCGAAGATCTACTTCAATATTGCTCCGGCTGTGAATATTACCAAATCCTGGAGAGCCTATGTGAGTATGAATTATTATGGGAAGCGCTTTCAGGACGAGGCTAACTCGGATAATAATACCCTTCCTTCTTTTTCAGAATTTGGGGCAGGGACATCCTATCAGTTAGGTAAAATCCGTTTTGCAGTTGATGGCACGAACATCTTCAATACAATCGGAATTACGGAGGGCGATCCGAGGTCACCGCTGACCGGAGCAGGAGATATCCGTATGGCAAGGCCGATCATGGGTGCTGCCGTACGGGCCTCCATTACCATGGATTTCTAATATAATCATCAATACCATAAACAAACCGCCGGAAATATCCCGGCGGTTTGTTTATGGTAACCATGATGGAGTTTCTGTATTTATTGTAGAAATGGATTGTACTGCTTTTCAAAACCAATGGTTGTGGGATTTCCGTGCCCTGAGAAAACCTGTGTTTCATCATCGAGAATAAAAAGTTTATTTTTGATCCCGCTGATCAGTTGTTCGTAATTTCCTTTGTACAGATCGGTCCTTCCTATGCTGCCCTCAAAAAGTACGTCACCGGAAATCATGAATTTCTGATTTTTATTATGGTAGACGATGCTACCGGGTGAATGTCCCGGAACATGATAGACTATAAATGCCTCACCGTCCAGGTCGAGTTCGTCACCTTCATTAATGTATTCAAGGTCTACCTTAATATGGTTAAGATTCATTCCGAACCTCATCCCGCTGATCTGGAACATATCAAGAATTTCTTTATCTTGCTGATGGATGACTACGGGAACTTTAAACGTATCAAAAGCCCATTGCAGCCCGAGTACATGATCAATATGGGCATGGGTAAGCAGGATTTTCCTGATTGTTAATCCGTTTTCACTGATGAAGTTTTCTATGGCTTTTGTCTCCTGCTCGTTGCTGTTTCCAGGGTCAATCAGCCAAGCATTCTTATGTTCGTTATAAAGGATATAGGTGTTTTCACCTGCGAAATTAAATACGAAGCCCTGAATCTGAAGCATGATCTAAAATTTTTGATAAAAATACGATATTATTAAGAAAATGCTGATTTTTCGTTATCTTCGTCATAATGAAAACTTTGCGATTACTTTTACTTTCTTTCAGTGGGTTGGTCTTCGGGCAGAATATCCAAAGCATCCAGCTTTTTAATCCGCAGACCAATGATGAGACACCGGTCGTAAATCTTGGACAGCAATTGGTGCTGAGCTTTGATGACCTGACCAATGCCAGTGAAATTTACCGATATACGCTTAAACATTATGACCGTAACTGGAATGAGGATAATCTCTTTTTTACAGAATTTGCCAACGGGAGCTTAAACGGGTTGCTGGATAAGTTTCAATATTCTTTCAATACCCTGCAGTCTTACACTCATTATACGCTTACCATACCCAATGATAAAATGCAGCCCAAGATTTCCGGGAATTTTGAGTTGGTAGTCTATAAAGATTCTGCGGACAGGCCGCTCTTTACAAGGAGGTTCTATGTTGTGGAAAATGCTGCCGTAATTGGCGTGAATGTTTCGCGTATTGCAGATGCCAAAAACCCGGATGTTAACCAGAGAGTAGAAGTGCAGGCTGTATCACAGGGTGGAGACCTGAATTCCAATGTGAATTCCATAAGCCTGAGTGTTATGCAAAACAATAACCCGAATATGATGATCGGAAACCTCAGACCAAGCTCGACTTTAGGCAATAAACTGCTTTTCCAGCAGATGAATCTGGTTTTCCCGGGAAATAATGAGTTTTATTATTTTGATAATAAAAATATAGATATGGCGGCCGATATGGTCCGTGCTACAGAAATTAAAGACGGCGTCAATCAGACTTATCTTCATCCGGTTTGGGCATTTCCGCTGAATTATCAGTATCAGCCTGATGTTAATGGTGCATGGTACTACAGGAGGAATGACCTGGGCATTGAAAGGAATGCTGAGCGTGAGGCAGATTATTCGTGGGTATATTTTTCCCTTGATTCAGATCCTGTAGATAAGGAAATTTATGTGTTGGGCGGTTTCAACAATTTTAAGCCCGGTAAAGAAAATATGATGCAGTATGATGCGGCAACCAAAAAATACGTTGCCAGAATTTATCTCAAACAGGGGTTTTATAATTATATCTTGGCAACCAGGTCTGCAGGCGGACCTCTGAATTTTGGCGAAATCAACGGTAATTTCTGGCAGACCGAGAATCTGTATCAGGCGTTCTTATATTATACTCCTTTCGGCAGGAACTATGACGGTTTAATGGGTTATGGAGAATTTAGGACACCGGTGAGATAGTGGATCTGGAGTTTTTATGGGTGAGACGTTGGAGAGTATGAGAGTCTAATTGAATATAAATCACTATCAGATGGATGGATGTAATTAACTCTAATCCAAATCAGGGCACTAATGCTACTGAAGCTCCGATAGCATGATTTTATAAAGCTTTATATTTTAAAAATGGCCGTGATCAGCATATGGTTTTCATCTTCCACAATATAATGAACTTTTACAGGGAATCTCTGCATGCTGACTGTAGAAATTTCCTGATAATTCTGGGTATGGCTTGAAGCGTTCTGCACAAGACAGCTGATCGATTCTTTCAGCTCTTCTAAAAAATCTGAACCATGATGTTCTTTTTCTGCATTAAAGACCCGCATAAGGAGCCTTATGTCGTTTTTTGCAATAGAAGAAAGCAGTACTTTCATTCAGGCATAGTACTTTTTGAGTTCAGAAATGTTTTCGTAGAAATCCAGCTTCGTATGAGGGTGTTCGTTATGAAACTGAATCCTGTATAAAATTTCGTCCCGGTGAAAAGATGGAATGGCGGGCCTGTTCTTGGCTTCAAGCTTTTCCACAACCTTTGCTAAAGTTTCCAGCATGTCCGGATGGAAACTGTCTATTTTCTTTTTAAGCATTTCAACAGTTGTATTCATCATTTCCTAATATTTTATGATAAACATGTATTTTGATGGGGTAAAGGTAGGGAAAATATTTAATTTTAAACAAGTAGTACTAAAATAAAAGGGGGTGTAATCTTAATTTTTATAATTTTTTATGATTTATATGTTTTTTAATGGGGGGGTAATAGTAATTTTAAAGAAATAACCTCCGGATCCGGAGGTTATACATTATACCAGGTAAAATTCGTTTAGTTTTTCGTCACAAAGAGTCTGAATCACATCAATCCACCGGTCTTCATCGTTGAGACAGGGGATATAATGGAAATGCTCTCCACCCGCATGAAGGAACTGTTCCTTACCCTCAACGGAAATCTCCTCCAGGGTTTCAAGACAGTCGGATACAAATGCTGGACAAACCACTGCTAAGGTTTTCACGCCTTTTTTAGGAATGGTTTCAAGAGTCTCATCTGTGTAGGGCTCGATCCATTTGTCTTTCCCGAGTCTTGACTGAAAGGAGACGATGGTTTTCTCTTTAGGAAGTCCCAGCTTTTCAATAACGTCATTGGTTGTTTTGTAGCACTGATGGCGATAGCAAAACTGGTGGCTCGGATTGCTATCTCTTGAACAGCAGTCGTTAAGGTTACAGGTCTTGGTAGGGTCAGTTTTGTAAATATGCCGTTCGGGAACGCCATGATAAGAAAACTGCAGCGCATCAAAATGTTCCGGCAGTTTTTCGCGGATGCTTTCCGCAAGGCAGCTGATGTAAATATCCCTGTTGTAAAACGGCTGGATATAGCTGATCTTCACTGTCGGAAAATTCTTTTTTCTTACTTCCTCCGCTTTTTCAATCACCGTTTCCGTAGTACTCATGGCATACTGAGGATATAACGGGAAAAGAACAATTTCCGAAACCCCCTGTTCCACAAGCTTGCGGATTCCGGCTTCAATGCTTGGCTGTGCATACCTCATCCCGATTTCTACCGGGATATCATAGCGTTCCTGAAGTTTTTTCTGAATTTTTTCTGTAATAACGATCAGTGGCGATCCCTGATCAGTCCAAACCGTTTTATATGCCGCAGCAGATTTGGCCGGCCTTGTATTTAGGATAATTCCTCTTACCAGAAGGGCGCGGAATATCCAGCGGTAATCAATAACCTTTTCATCCATGAGGAATTCATCAAGATATTCCCTTACATCATTAACAGCTGTAGATTTCGGTGAACCAAGGTTGACCAGTAAAATTCCTTTATTATTCAACATTTTAAATTTTAATTATGAAACAGAAGCTATAAAATCTGTTACTAATTTTGACACTTTGGCAAAGGTATCAGTTTCCAGTGAACCATTGATGTCAAATTTGCCTTTTATGCCTTTTATTAATGCCTGATGTTTATTATCTGTTATAGCACCAAGAGTTTTTAAAATCAACAATAACTCTTCATGTCCTTTTTCTCCGTTAGCAGAAGCGGTAATCACAGCAACCGGTTTTTCGGAAAAAACCGTTGTGGAAACACACCACTCCAATAGATTTTTTAATCCTGCCGGGATACTGAAAATATATTCCGGTGTGGAAAATATTATCCCTGCTGATCTGTTGATATCCTCCCTGATTGTCAGAACTTCTTCAGGAGTATGGTCATCCGTTAATGCCGTATCAAAATGAGGAAGGACAGAAAGGTCACTGTACATCAGGAAATCTGTATTGCCAGTTTTTTCCAGAATCTGCTCCATCAGTTTCAGATTGCTGGAATTCCTAGAAGCACTTCCAATAACAATCAGGATTTTAGTTCCGGAAGACATTTGCAGATATATTATCCGTTAACCGCTTCCACTTTTTCTACCAGATCCGGTACGAATTGTTTCAGGATATTTTCAATTCCGTTTTTGAGTGTTGCTGTAGAGCTTGGACATCCGGAACATGCGCCCTGTAAAAGCATTTTGGCTGTTTTGCTGTCCTGGTCGTATTCCATCAGCGAAATTTTTCCGCCGTCGTTTTCCACTGCAGGAGCAACATATTCATTCAGGATATCGGATATTTTCTGCTCGTTATCAGTATAATCCCTGTTAATGATTTTTTCTACAGGATTTTCGTGCTTCTGTGGCTCAAGACGGGAAATTTCACCCCCGTTCTGAAGGTATTCGGCAATCAGGGCGCGGACAGCCATCATTACCTCATGCCATTCCACGGAATTGTCTCGGGTTACCGCAACGAAATTATCAGAGATAAAAACTTCGGAAACAAAATCAAATTCTTTATATATCGCCTGGGCTAAAGGAACTCCCTCCGCTTCTTCTCTGGATTTCACTTCTGCAAAGCCGTCCAGCAAAAGCTTGTTGGAGACAAATTTCATCACATTAGGATTGGGCGTCATCTCCGCATAAATCTGGTACATTTCCTTTTTCTTCTGGAGGTATACCCTCGGATTGGCCAGCAACTCATCCTCGATAACATTTTTAAGGCTTTCCGCCACATGTTCCCATTCTATCGTATCCTGTTTGGCTACAGCTACAAAATTCGCCGTTATAAAAATCCTTTCCACAAAGGGATAGTTGAATAATTCCTGTGCCAGCGGTATTTCTGATATATCTGAATTCCTGTCGAGCTCAAGAGATCCCGGGATTAAAGTGTAATCCGCAACGAATTTCATCACTTTCGGGTTTTCGGTGGGCTCTATAATTATTGTACGCATTTTTTCGTTAAATTTGAATACAAAAATACGCAATTAGAACTAGGAGTCAGAGATTCGAAATTAGATTTTTGCTATCGCTGCCATTTAAAATGCACAAATACGGAATCTTGTTTCATAATCTGCTCATTATTAAACTTCAACTGAACTATGGCAATTATAAGAGAACTTTTAGGCAAAACTCCTCAGATAGGGGAAGATACTTTTCTGGCAGAAACAGCAACGGTGATCGGAGATGTTACAATGGGCAAGGAATGCAGCATCTGGTACAATGCCGTGATACGGGGCGATGTAAACTACATCAGGATGGGTGATAAAGTCAATGTGCAGGACAATGCCATGCTGCACTGTACCTATGAAAAACATCCCCTGAAAATCGGCAATAATGTTTCCATAGGCCATAATGCGATTGTACACGGCTGTACTATACAAGATAATGTACTGATTGGTATGGGTGCTATTGTGATGGATGAATGCCTGGTGGAAGAAAATTCCATTGTTGGAGCCGGTTCGGTTGTTACCCAGGGAACCCATATCAAATCCGGAGAAGTCTGGGGCGGTGTTCCGGCCAGGAAAATCAAAGATCTTTCTGCTGCATTGCTGGAGGGGGAAGTGAACAGGATTGCCGATAATTATGTGCTGTATTCTTCCTGGTATAAGGAGTGATGTTTAGAGCGTAGATACCAGATGTCAGATCTGAGATGTCAGTCTTTTAAATGTTTTAAGGGTTCTGAAGACTTCTGGACAACGGATTTCGATTGTAAATGATACAAATAAACAGGCTGTTTCCATTGGAAACAGCCTGTCCATTTATAAGAATTCGTGTGTTTGTAAGACCAATCTTAAGTGGATGGAACCAATTCCGGCTTTCCGTCAACACATTTTACTGATTTCGGAGGCATCACCATCATGCAGTCTGATATCAGTTTGTATTTTTCGTTGAATGCTTTCACCTTTTCCGTGTAATCATTAATCTTAGGTAAAATTTCATCCTCTATTTTTTTAGGATAAGCAATATAAGACTGGGGACCGCCGCATGCTTTTGCACCTATAGGGCTGAAGGTCCATTCATTGCTTCCTGTGCAATCCACTTTATTGATTTCATTCTGAATAGACGCCTTAAGTTTGTCCAGTTGAGCCTGGTCATACTTCTGGCTGTTCTCATCAACAGGGCGCTCAGAAATATCTTTAGGCAGGTTTGCATCTGTATTCTTTGTTGTGGTGCATGCTGTTAAGGCTAGTGCAGCACAAAGGATACAGGTTTTAAGATAGGTTAACTGATTTTTCATATTCATATTTTTTATCCACGGGATATTTTTCAAAACATATGCCAAGACAAAAAATCCAATTCATTTCCGTAAATTTGGCAGGCAATGAACAATTATTTTTTCGACTTAATAGAGCATACCAACAGAAGTGTCTTTCTTACAGGAAAAGCGGGGACAGGGAAAACCACTTTCCTGAATGATTTTGTGAAAAAGACACGGAAAAAGCATATCGTTGTGGCGCCCACAGGTATCGCAGCCATTAATGCGGGCGGAGTCACCATCCATTCCATGTTCGGCCTTCCGCTAAGGACATTTCTGCCGACCACAGATCGTATCGATGGCAGCATGGCCAACAATATTGCGGATCTTATGCCTCATTTTAAGTATCGGAAAGATAAGCTGAAGCTGCTGAGAGAAGTAGAGGTGATCATTATTGATGAAGTATCGATGTTGCGTGCGGATGTGCTTGACATGATGGATTTTTCACTGCGCTTCATCAGGAGGAATAACCAACGCTTCGGTGGCGTTCAGATGTTGTTTATAGGTGACCTGTATCAGTTGCCGCCTGTAGTGAGGGATGAGCATCTCCTCAGGCAATACTATCAGTCTCCTTTCTTTTTCGACAGTCATGCTATTAAGGAAATCCCACTGATTACGATAGAGCTGACAAAAGTCTACAGACAGTCTGATGAACAGTTCCTGGATATCCTGAATGCCATCCGGGACGGAGATGTTGCCAACATCGATTTCAGCCTCCTGAACCAAAGGTACGATCCTGATTTCAAAGCAGGAGAGGATTCATATGTATACCTTTGCTCACACAATAAAATGGCCGATGAAATCAATCAGGAAAAGCTTGCAGAAATCAAAGTGGAAGCTACTACCTATGAGGCTAAGCTGTTTGGTGAATTTAAGGAGAACCAGTTCCCGAATGATCAGTTTTTAGAACTGAAGCCCGGTGCACAGATCATGTTCATCCGTAATGATGTTTCTCCGGATAAAAGGTATTTCAATGGTAAGCTTGGTGAAATTTCCTCACTGGATGAGAATGAAATTAAAATAATCCTGGAAGGCAGCGAACGCGAAATTACCGTAAAAAGGGAAGTCTGGGAACAGAAAAAATACTTCCTGGATACCGATAAAAGCATTAAGGAAGAAGTTCTGGGAAGCTTTGAACAGTTTCCGGTTAAGCTGGCATGGGCGGTAACCATCCATAAAAGTCAGGGACTTACATTCGACAGGGTGATCATAGATGCCGGAAAAAGCTTTACAGCCGGCCAGGTATATGTGGCATTATCCCGTTGCAGGACGCTGGAAGGTATTGTACTGAAATCTGAAATTACCCCTGAAGTGATTTTTAAAGACAACAGGATTCTGCAGTTCCAGGGGGATACCCACGCCAATGATCATGTAGAATCAATTCTGAATAAAGAAAAATACGATTACAGCATCAGGAAAGTGTTACGCACACTGGATTGCCTGTGGTTCTTACAGGAAGCGGAGGAATGGAACAAACGTTCCATAGCGGCCAAAAGCATTGACCATGGCAAAGCCAATCAGTTGTACACGCAGATAAAACATGAAATCGTAGCCCTCGGAAAGGTTTTTGAGAAGCTTGAAAGGGTTATTTTCAAAAAAGTAGACCACTTCATCAGCCAACAGGAAGAATGGACAGAAATTGAAAGCAAGGCCAAAGGCGCCGTAAATTTCTTTTTTACCGAAATCAGGGATAAAATATTCAGCCCCTTAAAAGATTTTTATGCAGAAATCAAAGGCGTGAAGGGCCTTAAGCAATACAATGAAGATTTTAAAAGCTGGCTGGAAGACACCGAGGAATACCTGAACAGCCTTAAAGATATTCATCTGCTGGAAACCAAGCTTCTCGACGAGAAAAATGATAAGGAAGTCAGTATGAAAATCGCAAAAGTCCCGTCACAGGTCCTTACATTCCAGTTATTTGAGCAAGGGAAAACCATTTCTGAAATTGCGCTGGAAAGGGGATTGGTAAAGGAAACAGTTATCGGGCACCTGGCTAAGTTTGCAGAACAGGGATTGCTGGATATTTCGAGGGTAATTACTTCGGATAAGATTAAAACTTTTGAAGAACTGTTTAAGAAAGATCCTAAAGAAACCTTAACGGAATGGAAGAATGCGCTTCCGAGCCATTTTGAATTTAACGAAATAAGGATACTGATCAATCATTTTAATTATTTCAGAGAAAAGAGCAGGCAGGAATAATCAATTATAAATTCAATAGTTTTTCGCTAAAACACTCCATTAATCCTATCAATTACAAAAAGTAACTAATGCAGATTATAAGCTTTAGCTTTGCATTGTATTTTCTCTAAAAGAAAATTGAGTGTAACATGAAAAATTTTGAATTATCCGTGCTGGACCTTGCTCCTGTAAAACAGGGAAAAACCATCCATGATACTTTTCAGGACAGTTTATCGCTGGCCAACTTTGCGGAAAACCTTAACTATAAAAGATTCTGGCTTGCAGAACACCATAATATGGAAAGCATTGCCAGCTCTGCTACATCAGTCCTTATCGGCTTTATTGCTAATGGAACGAAGAAGATAAGGGTTGGTTCAGGAGGTATTATGCTTCCGAACCACAGTTCGCTGGTTATTGCTGAACAATTCGGTACTTTGGAATCGCTTTTCCCGGGAAGAATTGACCTGGGATTGGGACGTGCTCCGGGGACAGACGGATTAACAGCTCAGGCTCTGGGAAGAAATCCTATGACGATCAATGAACAGTTTCCCAGGCAGATCCTGGAATTGCAGACGTACTTTTCAAAGGAAAATTCAGATGCGATGGTCCGGGCTATTCCCGGCGAAGGCCTCGATATCCCGCTGTATATTTTAGGTTCCAGCACAGACAGTGCATGGCTTGCGGCTGAACTAGGACTTCCTTATGCTTTCGCAGGACATTTTGCCCCGGAGCAGATGGAAATGGCCTTTAAAATTTACAGGCAGCAATTCCGGCCATCCCGTCAGCTTAAACAGCCGTATGTAATTGCCTGTGTAAACGGAATTGCGGCATCTACGTCAGAAGAAGCCAGAGCCATTTCAACGACATTGTATCAGGCATTCATCAATATCATCAGAAATGACAGAAAGCCGTTTGCGCCACCGGTAAAGGATATGGATGATATCTGGTCGCCTATGGAGAAATCTATGGTTCTGCAGAAGCTGAAATATACACTGATCGGTGATCAGGCTGAAATTGAGGAACAGCTTCAGAGCTTTCAGGAAAAGTTTGAAGTGGATGAACTGATGGTGAATGCCCATATTTACGACCATCAGAAAAGACTGGAGTCTTATCATATTTTCAGTGAGGCAAAAAACTCTGTATTGGGCGTATAATAAACCGTTTATATTAATTGGGAGATGCATTTTTTTATAAGTATCTTTGCGAAAATTAAAAGTAAAAATGTCAGATATCAAATTGAATACGATTCCGGAGGCTATAGAAGATCTTAGAAACGGCAAAATAATCATTGTAGTGGATGATGAGGACAGAGAGAACGAAGGTGATTTTCTTTGTGCGGCTGAACTTACAACACCCGAAATCATCAACTTTATGGCACTTCACGGAAGAGGGCTGATCTGTATGCCGCTTCCTGAAAAACGATGCGATGAGCTGGGCCTTGAAGTAATGGTAAGCAGAAGCAGCGACCCGAAAGAAACCGCTTTCACGGTGTCTGTAGACCTTCTGGGTAACGGAACATCAACAGGAATTTCTGCCAGCGACAGGGCTAAAACCATTCTTGCACTGATGGATGAAAAGTCCAAACCGACCGATTTTATGAGGCCGGGACATATTTTTCCGCTTCGTGCCAGAAAAGGGGGTGTCCTTAAAAGAGCAGGACATACGGAAGCAGCGATCGATTTAACTTGTCTGGCAGGTTTGAAGGAAGGAGGAGTAATCTGTGAGATCATGAATGAAGACGGATCCATGTCACGTCTTCCGGAGCTATATGCTTTTGCCCAGAAACATGATATGAAAATCGTTTCTATCGAAGACCTGATCCATTATCAGCTTAAAAAAGGCAACCTGATTGAAAGAATTGAAGAAAGAAAGGTGAAGACCGCTTACGGCGATTTCGATTTCTATGCCTTTCGTGAAACTTCCAATGATCAGATCCATTTTGCTTTAACAAAAGGAAGCTGGACGGTAAATGAACCGGTATTGGTAAGGGTACAGTCTTCCGATTCGTATTTTGATGTACTGACCCGGCTGAATAATGGTGAAAAGCCTTTGCTTGAGAAAGTAACCAATATGGTAAATGAAGCCGGAAAAGGGGCTATTATCTTCATCAATAATGTTTCAAATTCTGAAAATACGCTGAAAAAATTACAGCAGTTCCTGAATTATCAGGATGGACAGCAGCAGCATCCGACCCTGGCGTTCAATTACAGGGACTACGGGATAGGGACACAGATCCTGAAAAATCTTGGGATCAATAAATTTAAGGTGATTACACAAAATCCGAATATCAGACCTCAGGTAGGAGGATATGATGTGGAGGTTACAGAAATGGTGCAGCTTTAGAAATGGATGGTGAATGGTCAATTCACTTTGTTTGTGAATTTTCCATTACACTAAAAATTGCCGGTCTATCTTTAAGATTCACCATTCACTTGCAAAGCAAATTCACTATTGACAACACATAACAATGGCTTGAGAATTTCTCAAGCCATTGTTATGTGTTCAAAGCTTTTGAATCCATTCAGAAAATCTTTGATGTTCATTCTTTTCTTTCCTTCCAGTTGCAGTTCTAAAGGAAAGTAAATTCCGTCTCCGGTATAGATTTTAAATTCATTTTTAGAAATGTCCAGGCTTCCGGTTGGTTTTCCATGTTCTGAAATCTCAAATTTGCCGCCAAAAATTTTTAATCCTTTTTCTTCTTCCCCAATCTTCAGGGTCGTAAAAGCTGCCGGGTAGGGCGACATTCCCAGGATAAACTGATGAACCTCTTTTGAATTTTTGGCCCAGTTGATTCTTGTATCTTCCTTGAAAATCTTATAGGCATTCTTAGGATGCTCAACCTGTGGCTGAGGTTTCTCTTTAATAGAACCATCTGCCAGCCCGTCCAGGGTCTTAACTACAAGTCCGGCTCCCATTTCCATCAGTCTGTCATGGAGGCTGCCTGCATTTTCATCGGGTAAGATATCAAGCTCTTCCTGCAGCAGAATATTTCCCTCATCAATTTTCTCATTGATAAAGAATGTGGTTGCACCGGTCTTCTCCTCTCCGTTAATAACTGCATAATTGATCGGGGCGGCTCCTCTGTAATCGGGAAGCAGGGAAGCATGGAGATTGAAGGTGCCCATTCTTGGCATTTCAAATAGAATCTTAGGCATCATTCTGAATGCTACTACCACAAAAATGTCGGCATTAAGCATTCTGAGCTCTTCCAGGAATTCCGGATTTCTCAGTTTTTCAGGCTGAAACACAGGGATGTTATGCTCCACAGCAAATATTTTTACAGGTGATTGGTTAACCTTTTGGCCCCTTCCGCTTGCTTTATCAGCTACTGTAACTACGCCTACTACTTCATGACGGGATTGATGAATGGCTTCCAAAGAAGTTTTGGCAAACTCCGGAGTGCCCAGGAAAACTACTTTTAATGATTTCATGGTGCAAAGATAAGAGGTTTTCAGTTATGAGTTAAGGATGATGAGTTAGGAAAGATACTTTATTATGATTCATGTTGGATCGTGAGAAAAGATCAGGCATAACAAATCTTATAGCATCAATCAGTACTAGGCAATTGTATAGGTTCTGAAGTTCAGCATTTTGATTTTACCGGAGTCAAGCAAGAAAATCAGGTTTTCCAGGATATTTTCTTTCGGATGGAAACTTAACCTTACTGAAAGCTCTTCTATGGTACAAGGCTGTTTGGTAAGGATGTCAACGATCTGTGCAGAAATATCTTTGCCGAAAACCGATTGTTTGTTTTTTTCGCATACCGAGCACCGGCCGCAGCTTTTTGAGTCTTTTTCACCAAAATAAGCCAGGATAAGCTTCATCTTACAGTGCTTTTTGTTTTCAAGGTAGAATTTCATCTCTTCCCATTTCTGCACTTTATTTTTCTGAATGTGCTGAAAAAGATTCCAATACATACTTCTGATAGCCCTTTCATCACGCGCTTTAAGGAATTTGATGCTGGACAAGGCTCCATCTACATATTCCAGGTAGTTTTTTTGCTGGAGCTCTTTCAGCCTATCCTTGATCAGCGGAATGCCCACTCCGATTTTATTGCTGACCTGCTGCTCACTGAACAGTACTTTATGGGTAGTAATTCCGGATACAGTACGCAACATCAGTTCAATAAAGTAAGCATCCTTTCTTGGCAAAAGCTCAATTTCTTCAGGTTTTATGAGCAATTGAAGCGAAGACAGGCTTTTGTGGTCATTATGATAAATCAGTTCCTGATTGTGCAGGAAATTCAATACATTTTTGATTTTTGCTGAAGATAGCCGTGTGAAATTCTGAATGCCCCGCATATTGAGCTGAAAAGATTTTTCGGGTAATTCATATTCTGCGACCTGAAAAATAGAGTAGAGGTAGGTAACAATCGTTATAAATTCATCTTTTCCCGGGATCTGATTTTTCAGGATCTGATCAAAGTTGGAAAGTTCCTGTTGATTCCACAACAGAAATGCAAAGCTGTTTTTCCCGTCCCTTCCGGATCTCCCGATTTCCTGGTAATAATTTTCAAGGGATGGCGATGGCGAATAATGGATCACAAAACGTACATTATCTTTATCGATTCCCATTCCGAACGCATTGGTTGAAATCAGGACATTGCGGTTGCTGGTATTCCATTCACTCTGCTTCCTGTTTTTTTCTTTTGCGGTAAGACCAGCATGAAAGAAATCAACATGGGTCATCTGGTTTTTGTGGAGGAATTCTGTCAGCAGTTCTGCTTCCTTTCTGGTACGAACATAGATTATCCCTGATTCCTGTGTGTATTTCAGGATGTCAAAAATCCTCTGAAACTTATCTGAAACTTCTTCGGTAAAGATTTTTATGTTGTCTCGTCTGAAACTTTTCTGAAATACCTGTGGGTTTCTAAGTTCAAGCTTGATCTTAATTTCTTCTAAAACTTTAGGCGTAGCTGTTGCCGTTAGTGCAATACATGGAATTTCCGGATTGTTTTTCCTGAAATTTTTTATATTCTGGTAGCTGGGTCTGAAGTCCTGCCCCCATTCTGAGATACAGTGGGCTTCATCTACGGCGATAAATGACAGGCTTATAATTTCTATATTCCGTAAAAACTGTGTATTGGTTAATCTTTCGGGAGAAATATACAGCAGTTTCGTTAATCCTTCCTTACACCGGTTATAAATTGCTTCAGCGTCATATTCATCCAATTCCGAAGATAAATATTCGGCCTCTATTCCACGGGATTTCAATTGGCTGACCTGATCTTTCATCAGGGCAAGAAGCGGAGAAACCACCAGGCAGGTCCCTTCTTTCAAAAGGGCAGGCAACTGGTAACACAGTGATTTTCCGGCCCCTGTAGGGAGCAGGACCAGGGTATCTTTTTCGTTGATAATAGAATCTATGATTTCTTCCTGTGAATCTCTGAAACCATCATGCCCCCAAAAATACTTCAGGGTTTCCGATTTTAATTTTTGAAAGTCTTGCTGAGAAATCATAGGGTAAAAATAAGCAAAGTATCACAACAAAAAAAGCCACGCAAGGCGTGGCTTCAATTTATTAACAAATTTAAATTATTTTGCTTCAAAATAAACTCTTCTGTTAGCTCTGTTTTTCCATTCAGGACATTTAGTAGCCGGATCACACTCAGGATATTTAAGGTCTTTTTTACCTCTACCTATAGCGTTTAATTTAGAAGATTCAACTCCGTTTTTGATTAGATAATCTTTTACGTTGTTTGCTCTTCTTTCAGAAAGTTTTTGGTTGTAAGCTTGTGAAGCTCTTGTATCTGTAGCACCAATTACATTGTAAGATCCGTTTGAAGAATTGATGTAACTTACAGCATTGTTCAGGATCGGTGTATTTGAAGGTAAGATTCTGTCTGAGTTCAGATCAAATTCAATTCCTTCTAATTTTGTTTCAGTTTCAACTACAGGACCATTGTTGGCAGCTGTAGTAGGACATCCGTTATTTTCAACAGGTCCTGGAACGGTTACACACTTATCGTAAAGGTCAATTACTCCATCTAAGTCAGTGTCTAGTGCAACACCGGCACCGTCAACTCTTGCTCCTGCAGGAGTATCAAGCTGTCTGTCCCAATCATCACAAACTCCGTCATTATCAGCATCTCCTTTCTTGCAAACTTCAATATCCTGGTTTTTATTAGCCAACACATCCAGTTTGTAATAGATTTCCTGCAATGGGTCATGCCACATCAGGTGAGATTCATGCTTCCCTAGCTTCAAAGAAATACCTAAAGTAGCATTGATGAAGTTGTCAGAAGTCTGCTCTTCACGTTGGTTGATGGCACTGTAGTTAGCACCTCCACCGTCAAATTCATCATCACCGGTTACCACGTACATTACTCTACCTTCGATGTCTAATCTTCTGTTTACTTTAAACTTCAGACCGGCACCTGCTTGTCCAAACATCGAACCAAATTTAAATGGTTTTACTTCTGTAGCAAGTCTTTGTCCGTTGATATCCTTCTGGTATGCTCTATAAGCAAGTGTTCCTACACCAGCATATCCGTGTAAAGCCCATCTATACGGAGAATGATTATCAACTCTTCTTAAGAGATTGGAAAAGTTGATGTCTCCCAAAATAGAAATCGCATCATACTGTGTTCTGGCAGCAACTTGCTCATAAGGAGAAACATTGGTTGGTACAGGATCTTTTGTATTGAACCATCCTTGTCTTGTCTCACCTCTGTCATACTGTAACTTTAGACCAAAAGCATGAGTGATAGCTTTGTCAATACTAACATACGCAGAATAACCGAATACATTTTTACCGTTACCGTTTTTGATAGATGTTAAATCTGCACCCTGTACTAAAGGTACACCAGCACCAATTGAAATTGACCAGTCATTGAATCTTTTCGATTGATTGGTAAATGGCGAAACATTGGCAGAACCGGATGTAAAAGTGTTAGGGTACTGTCCATTTGAAACTGCTGTTGAGTCTTGTGCGAAGCTTGCTGTAGGTACAGCCATTGCCAAAGCAACAATTGCTAAACTTAATTTCATAGTGTATTTTTTTATTTAGTTAATTATTTTATTATTTGATCCTAGTAATAGTAAAATTCAATTTTACATGTTCTGTGTGTAATTACAATAACCGGGCCAAATGTAGAATTAAACAGTTATTTGCTTGTAGGACATCCGTTATTTTCCACAGGACCTGGTACAGTAACACACTTATCATATAAGTCTATTACTCCGTCGAGGTCCATATCCAAAGCTACCCCTGCACCATCCACTCGTGCTCCGGCAGGCGTATTAAGCTCTCTGTCCCAATCATCGCAAACACCGTCATTATCATTATCTCCTTTTTCGCACACAACAAGATCAGTAGATTTTTCATCGAGAACCTGGGCTCTGTAATATGCTTCCTGTAAAGGATCATGCCATGCCAAATGAGTTTCATGCTTACCAAGTTTGAATGAAAGTCCAAGATTCACCGTCCACATATTGTCAGATCTTCTCGCACTGATCATATTGTATTTGGAAACTTTAGAATTCACGTCGTAATCAGCAGGACCTGCCCATCCGCCGCCATCAAATTCATCGTCACCGCTTATGATATACATTGTCCTTGCCTCAATGTCAATAAGTTTTGAAACATTGTATTTAAGACCGACACCGACTTGATAATAGAGCGAGCTGATATCAAAATCCTGCTTGATGAACAATGGGATTCTTGGAGGATTGCTACTCCATCTGAATTCATTATTATCGTGTAAAGAAGTTTTATAGCTCATAAGACCTACACCTCCGTATCCGTGGAATGCCCATCGATAAGGAGAGTGGTTGTCAACCCTTCTTAAAAGGTTTGAGAAATTAATATCTCCAAGCAATACTACCTGATTGTATTTTGTGTTGGCTTCTGCCACACCAGCCAGCTGACCTGGTACTCCGGCTAATTGTGCTCTCTGATTGGTTTCACCTCTCTGGTACGCAATACTTAATCCAAAAGTATGGGTGATTTGCTTATCAATACTTGCATAAGCATTATACCCCCAGTTGACTTTCTTGTCATAAATTGAAACAAGATCTGCATGTGCCATAAAAGCCGCACCACCACCAATGGAAATAGACCAGTCATTGAATCTTCTGGAACTGTTGGTAAATGGTTGAACATTGGCTGAGCCTGACGAAAAGGTATTAGGGTATTCAGTTGAATGTACTGCAATACTGTCTTGAGCATAAGTAGCTATTGGCAAGGCTGCCAAAATTAATAAACCTAATTTCATACAATATGTTTTATGTGTTAGATAAATGCATTTAATAATATCTTGGAAAAATCTCTTTCATAAAGGTTTTTCTGATGAGGGATTTCCAGCCTTTCTGATAAAAATTTTAATCCATTGAACTTAACGATATCAATGTCTATAATCCTGTCGCAATATGCTCCGGACGCTTTAGAATCGTTAGTTCTGCCCATCTCCACTTCAATATTTTTAACAAAATCAAGCAGTTGAATCGGTGAAAGGGCTGTAGATATTATTAGTGCAATATTACAAAAAATATTGGAACTAACAAATTCTACAGGTTCAGATGTAAGAAATTCACTTATATTTAATATTTCACATCGTCCTTTAATTTTTTCGATGGCGGTTTCTAAATTTTTTTTTTGATCCCCCAGGTTACTTCCGAGTAACAAAATGACCTTATGTTGCGACATATTGAAAAATGATTGATATTTATGAAAAGCTTCTTAAAGAATGTACTGGCAAATATAGTGGCAATTGTGCTCTTATGTGTCGTGTTTTTTTTCTTTTTCATTATTATACTGGTGGTCAGCTCAACGAGCGGTGATAAATCTGTGGTGGTGAAAAACAATTCTGTACTTACCATTAACCTTAAAACCAATATTATAGACAGTCCTACTGAAGAGCGTACAGGGCTTTTCAATATGGATAAAAAGAATAAAAATGTTTTAATCTACGAAGCACTTGAAGCTATTGACAAGGCGAAGACAGATGATAAGATCAGAGGAATTAGTATCGAGGTAGATAACCTGAATGCAGGTATTACTCAGATTGATGACCTCAGAAGTGCTCTGGAAGATTTCAAAAAGAGCGGAAAATTTGTTTATGCTTATGGAAATACCGTATCGCAGGCATCTTATTATTTGGGTTCAGTTGCGGATAAATATTACCTAAATCCTGCCGGAATGATCGAACTGAAAGGGTTGGCTACAGAAGTGGCCTTCTTCAAGGATTTTGCAGATAAATATGGTATTGGCATCCAGGTGATCCGACACGGGAAATTTAAATCTGCTGTTGAACCTTTTATAAGGAATGATATTTCGCCTGAGAACAGGGAACAGTTAAGTACATTGTTAAATGATATCTGGAGAAACACTTCTTCAAAAATAGCTGTGTCGAGAAAAATGGATACGGCGCAGTTCAGAACGGTTGTGGATAGCCTTTATGGGATGATTCCTGAACTGGGGCTTAAATACAAACTGGCTGATCAGCTGATTCAGAAAGGGGAGTACGACCAGATCATCAAATCCAAGCTTCATCTGAAAGAGGATGATAAGCTGAATAAAGTTTCTTTGGCAAAGTACATTGATTCCTATTCTGATGACGAAAAGTCTGGTGACAAGGTTGCGGTACTGTACGCCTCAGGTTCTATCAACAGTGGTGATGAATACAATGAAATTTATTCTGAAAAATACATTAAGTATATAAAAGATCTCCAAGAGAACGATAAAGTCAAAGCAGTGGTTTTCAGAATCAATTCTCCGGGAGGAAGTGCCAATGCATCTGATGAAATCCTGTTTGAACTCCAACAGTTGAAGAAGAAAAAGCCGCTTATTGTTTCCTTTGGGGATTATGCAGCCTCCGGCGGGTATTATATTGCTATGGCAGCAGATAAAATTTATTCAGAGCCTAATACGCTGACCGGATCTATTGGTGTTTTCGGCGTCATCCCTTATTTTAAGGAACTGGCCAATAAAAACGGAGTACGTTCAGATATTGTAGCTACCAATGCCAATTCGCAGTATTTTTCCACCCTGCATGGGGTAAGCCCGTATGGAGTAAATATGATTACCAGAAGTGTGGAGGGCACCTATAAAAGATTTGTGCATTTCGTAACCCAAAACAGAAAGCAGACTTTTGAGCAGATTGATCAGATAGGGGGCGGAAGAGTATGGAGCGGAGTAAGGGCTAAGCAAATCGGACTGGTTGATGACCTGGGTACCCTTAAAGATGCCATACGTTTTGCTGCACAGAAAGCTGGGCTGAAATCTTATGATGTAACTTCTTACCCTAAGAAGATGAGCACCTTTGAACAGATTTTCCAGAACCTTAATGGTGAGGATATCGAAGCAAGGGTTGTTAAAAGCAAAATAGGTAAAGCTAACTATGAAATCCTTCAGCAGATTACTTCGGAGAAGCTGCAGTCTGAGGTAAAGATGCAGATGCCATATCAGATTAAAATCAACTAAACTAAATTATATTGTAAACAAAACCCCGGATCTGATTGCAGATCCGGGGTTTTAATTTGTATTCTTTTTTATCCTAACTTTTTCTCGTAGCCATTCCGTAAATCCAGAGGACAATCAATGCACCTCCGATGGCCAGAATCCAGCTTCTTGGATTCCAGAAACTTTCTACATCACCCCAATGAAGGACGTATACTCCGATGGCTCCTCCTACAAATGCTCCTACAATTCCCAGAATAATGGTTAAAAGCCAGCCACCTCCCTGGTTGCCCGGCATAATCATTTTTGCAATTGCTCCTGCAATAAGACCGAATAAAATCCATGTTAAAAATCCCATAGTTGTAAACTTTTTTAATTGTTAATATTTGAATTGGTTGTTACTCAAGCGGATAATAGTATTACCGCTTTTTGAAAAAAGAGTCAACAAATTCTATACCATTAAACAACTGCAGGTCCTGCATCTTTTCACCGACGCCGATGTACTTAACAGGGATCTGGAACTGGTCGGAGATACCTATGACTACACCTCCTTTAGCAGTTCCGTCCAGTTTGGTTACGGCCAGCGCATTAACTTCCGTAGCCGCGGTAAACTGTTTTGCCTGCTCAAAAGCATTCTGGCCGGTAGAACCGTCAAGTACCAGGAGGATTTCATGAGGAGCGTCGGGAATGACTTTCTGCATCACACGTTTGATCTTGGAAAGCTCGTTCATCAGGTTGACTTTATTATGGAGCCTCCCTGCCGTATCAATAATAACAACATCAGCATCCTGCGCTACGGCACTTTGTACAGTATCAAAAGCTACCGAAGCAGGGTCGGAACCCATATTCTGCTTTACAATAGGAACACCAACTCTTTCACTCCATATCGTTAGCTGGTCTACAGCAGCGGCTCTGAAGGTATCCGCAGCACCAAGTACTACTTTCTTGCCTTCAGATTTGAACTGGTGTGCGAGCTTACCAATGGTAGTGGTTTTTCCCACACCATTCACCCCAACCACCATAATGACATATGGTTTCTTGGAGGAATCTATATTTCCTGTTGTGGCGTGAGGATTTTCCAGAAGCAGTCCTGAAATTTCTTCACGAAGGATTCTGTCAAGCTCACTTACACTTACATATTTATCTTTGGCAACACGTTCTTCTATTCTCTGGATAATTTTGATGGTAGTAGATGCGCCTACATCGGATGCAATAAGAATCTCTTCCAGATCGTCCAGAACTTCATCATCTACCTTGCTTTTCCCGACTACCGCTTTAGTCATTTTTTCAAAGAAACCCTGACTGGATTTTTCAAGGCCTTTGTCTAAAGTTTCTTTTTCTTCTTTTTTAAAAATGTTTTTAAACCAACTCATATCCGAATTCTGATTTTATAAGACGTGTTGTCTTAACAAAGATAACAAAAAAACTACCCAAAAGCTGAGTAGTTTTTATATTGTAAATAAAGCGTAGATTATTTTTTTAAATAACCGTCAACTTCGTCTGCATTCATTACTTTTTCTTCGAAAACGTAAGCTCCGGATTTGGAAGACTTCACCATTTTCACCACTTTGGTCATTTTCTTAGACTGACCGCTCTGTAGGGTTGCTACTACTTTTTTTGCCATGGTAAATTATATTTATAAATTACTTGATTTCTTTGTGAAGCGTATATTTCTTAAGAACCGGATTGTACTTTTTAAGCTCTAATCTCTCTGTTGTGTTCTTTTTATTTTTTGTAGAAATGTATCTTGACATTCCCGCCATTCCGCTTTCTTTGTGCTCTGTACATTCAAGGATTACTTGAACTCTGTTTCCTTTTTTTGCCATGATTTAGTTCTTTTTAATCAATCCGTTTCTAGTAGCTCTTTCAATAGCTTCTTCGATTCCAATCTTGTTAATCACTCTCAATCCATGAGCTGATACTTTCAGTGTTACGTGCTTATCTTGCTCCGGAAGGTAAAATTTCTTCTCTAATAAGTTAATTTCAAAACGACGCTTCGTTTTGTTATTAGCGTGAGAAACGTTGTTACCAACCATTGCACGCTTTCCTGTTATTTGGCAAATTCTTGACATATCTCGATGTTCTTATTTGTACTATAATATTTGAGAGTGCAAAATTACGAAGTTTTTTTTAGTTAGACAAGTTTTGAATATTTTTTTCTTATAATTATTCAACAGATTTACAGACTGAAAATGAATTAACAACCCTGAATGTCCTTTATAATTGGCCAGATGATAAATATCAGTCTAAAGTTAGTCAGGCATATATTATTTGATATTATCTTTGTTTTTAATTAATCTAAATAAAAACAAAGTGAAAAAATTTTATATTCCGATTCTTTTCGTTCCTATGATCTTCTCATCCCAGACTTTTTCTGAAGTTCAGACCAGCATTAAAAATTTCTATTACGGATCAAACGATATAGGGGATTTTGATAATGACGGAAAACCGGATGTGATCCACAACGGTGCCATAGACTATGATAATGATGGTACTGCCGATGCCACCTTCAATGAAATTTACATCAACAATAACGGCAGTTTTTCAGCGTACGGAAATTTAGGGACAGAGGCGACACATTTAGGGGATATCAGATTTATAGACTGTAATAATGACGGTTTGCTGGATATTGTTTCCACAGGGCTGAGCTATCAGGATATTGTCAACTATAAACACTACCGCTTTCTAAATAACGGAACAGGATTTTCAAAAGTAGAGGATACGGCCGGGAAAGTATACGGCTCCATAGAAGTTTTTGACCTTAATCACGATGGAAAGCAGGATTATGCGATTAACGGCACACAATACATCAACGGAACGGGTTTTGTCAATGATCTGAGCCTTTATCAGAATACGGGCAATGGTTTTCAGCTGACCCAATCCTGGCTTGAAGGAACTCAAAATGGCAGCTTTAAGGTAGCAGACCTGAATAACGACCAGCTTTTAGATGTTGTTATCTTCGGTTATGATGAAAATACGGCTCCGTTTTTTAAAGTATATCTGAATTCAGCTAACGGACTTCAGGTATCTCAGTCCCTTCTGCCTTTAGCCAACGGGAAATTAGCATGCGCGGATTTTAACGGTGACGGTTTCCTTGATTTTGCAGCCATCGGCCGCAATGAAAATGATGAAGAATACCTCGGTGTTTTTATGAATGACGGAACCGGACAATTCACTGCTCAGGAAATTCCGGGAGAAGGCCTTTCCGATTCCAGTATTGATGCAGGAGATCTTAATAATGACGGATATTATGATTTTATCGTCATTGGCAATACGGCAGGTTATGAAGGCACAGTCAATGTATTTTTATACAATCCTGCATTGCAGTCTTTTACAAAAGCAGGCAATACATCTCTGTATCATCTGGGCGGAGCTGGTAATATCAGGCTTTTTGATTATGATGGCGACCATCAGCTGGATGTCCTGATGACTGGTTTTGATTGGGAGGACCCGGATTTAAAATCATTCACCAAACTCTATCACAATACCTCCGGAGCTACAAATGCAAAACCCAATGCCCCGACCGGTTTACAGGTGATTAAAACCGGAAATACATTTAATTTTACATGGAGTGCTGCGTCGGATGACAAAACTCCGGCAAATGCATTACAATATCAAATTAAAGTCGGGACAACGCCCGGAGCACAGGATGTGGCAAAATATGTCGTTACGACCCCTGCATGGTTTCTAACATTAGATCCTGCAATTCAGAATGTGTACTGGAGTGTGCGGGCAATTGATGCCTCAAAAGTTTATTCTGATCCGTCGGCTGAAAGTACACTAAGTGTTAATGATTCCCTTGTGATGACGCAGCTGTCTGTATACCCAAACCCGGCATCTGAAAGCGTATTCATCATAGGTGAAAAAGTATATGATCTGGAGCTGTATTCGATGGATGGTAAAAAGCTGAATGTTACCCTTAACCATGATCAGTCAGTCAATGTTTCGGGTCTTTCAAGAGGCATGTATATTCTGAAGATCAAACTTAAGAATAATTGGGTGAGCAAAAAACTAATGATCAAATAACCGAAAATAGTTTGAATTTGATTTTTAAAACTCATTAAACTGAGAAAACCAGCCGGAAGGCTGGTTTTTGTTTATGATTAAATAATATTGAAAGCAATATTTACTTCATGAACCTTTTCTGAAAGCGTTTGATCAGATGGTAAAACAGTAAAAAGCCTAAGGCGAAAATACACAGTCTTGAAAGAAAATCTCCGGATCTTACATAGAATGTTTCTCCTTCATACAGGTTTACTTTCGCAAACAGAGCCGTCTGGTCGCCGTAAAAAGTATCGGCGGTAATTTCTCCTTTGGCATTGATATGGGCGGATATCCCGCTATTGGCGGCCCGGGCAATTTCCCTTCTGGTTTCAATAGCTCTTAATCTTGCGTAGGATAGCAGTTGCTTGTGGCCTTCCGTAACGCCCCACCAGGAATCGTTGGTCATAATCGCTAAGAAATTGGCGCCCTTTTTTACATAGTCGCCTACAAATTCGCCATAAATGCTTTCATAGCAGATGATCGGAGCCAGTTTGCCTTTGTTGTATGGGTTTGAAAAAGCAACCCTTTCTTTGTCTGTTCCCAGTGAAGCTACGGTACCGCCGAGGTTGAGCATGGCATTGCCTAACAATGGTTTGAGGACATTCATATACGGGAAAATCTCAACACCCGGAACCAGCTTGCCTTTGTGATATACCTCTACTTTCCGGCCGGGAACTACCTGGACAGCGGAATTATAACTTTCTACCCAAAGCCTTGGGTTAAGCTGGTAGGCATCCTTTGGCAGAAGATCCGTATTCGAATAAAAACGGTGGGAAGAAATTCCTGTTGCAAATACGGAACCCGGATGCTTGATGAGGAAATCTTTAATATTGTTCAGCATCAGGCTTTTATCAAAAGCTGTTTCTGAAATAGAGCCTCTGCCCGGAATGGCGGTTTCAGGAGCGATATAATAATCAATTTTTCCGGTGGAATTTTTTCCGGCCAGATTTAGGAGGTCATTTTCTATAGCTATGCTGTCTTTGGAGTATTTTTCTGCGTATGGATCAAGGTCGGGCTGGAGCATCAGCACATTCACCTGTCCCACAGGTTTTTCATCAAAGGTATTGTATCTGATAGCGGAAATGATCATAGGTAAAGCGATAAGGGCGGTTACCACAAGGGTATTGATGATCAGTCTTTTCCTTTTTCTTCCGGCTTCCCATATCCTTACCGTGTAAAAAATCATGATGTTTACGGCAAGGATCCAGAAGCTTCCGCCTGTAGCTCCCAGAGTATCATACCACTGGATCAGTTTCGGGTATTCCGAAAATGCATTGCCGAGGTTCAGCCAAGGCCAGGTGAGCTCCCAGCTGAGATGGAATTTTTCAAAGCCCATCCAGATAGCGATGAAAAAAGCCAGTCCCCAATAGGTCCCCTGGGCATTTTTATACCAGTGATAACACTGGAATACCAATGCATATAAGAAAGAATTAACAAGCACCGGAAACAGGACTGCCATCAGCGAATGGCTGCCGTCAGGGTTTTTAGACCCGTAAAGCCATCCAGTCGTTACTGCGTTCCAGATCACAAAGCATAAGTAGGACAGCCCGAAGACTACCCAGCTCTTCCTGTCGTAACCTGAAAATTTGGAAACACCATGCTCCATCATCAGAAGAGGCACCAGTGCAAAGAATATAAAGAACGGAACTCCATACGTCGGCCATGAAATAGATAAGAGCATGGCTGAAATAAGGGTGAGTAAAACGTATTTCATGAATATGATTTAAGATACAAATTTACTATTTTTGAAGCGAATACCCTTGTCCGTTGATGTTAAAGAAATTTTATCAGTTTATTATTTATCCGTATACGCTGTTGCTGCTGTACCTTATGCTTTTCGGTTTTGGTAGGATCGATGCCAGGTATCCTGATCCTACGCTGAGGCTTGAACCTGTTATCTCAACGGTTCAGTTCACAAAGTCCGGGCTTCCCTGGATCTATATTGTTAAGATTGTCTTGGGAAATATCATTATGTTTATTCCATTTGGATTTTTAGGATGGTCATTTCCAAAGCTCAGAACGCTTAAAAATCTTATGTTTAATTTTCTGTCGGCCATTATTATCGTGGAGGCTCTTCAGTATTTTACACGGCTTGGGATTTTTGAGGTTGATGATATTATTCTGAACACCTTCGGTGTTTTTCTGGGATGGAAAATATACCGGTACATCGAAACACATTACGGCCGGTTCGTTACTAAATAATCAGAATAATTTATGATGCTATAGCTTTGATATAGACTATTAAAACTATTCTACCGGGATTTCAGGTCTCCTCATTTTGTATCGGGTTCCTGACATGGACTTTAAAAAGGCAGCCAAAGCTTTCTTTTCATCCGGAGTAAGATGCAGCGGTTTCAGAAGAGAATCCGTTACAGGGTGAAGAGGATCATTCCGTTTTACTTCCGGAGCAGGGTCTATCTGATGCATTCCGCTGTTATAGATATTAATGACGCCTTCAAGCTCATTAAACAGGCCGTTGTGCATCCAGGGCTGGGTGAGCATAAGGTCCCTGAGCTGGGGCGTTTTAAATTTCCCCGCATCTTCCGGTTTTTTAGTGATGTTGTAAAGTCCCAGGTCTTCATATTTCCTTTTGTAATAGGTTAAGCCGATATTGTGAAAAGATTCATCGGTGAGATACTGCCCATAATGGCAGTTCATGCATCGGGCTTTTGTTCTGAAGATATGCATGCCGTAAATTTCCTCATCCGACAGGGCATTATACTTTCCTTCCAGGAATCTGTCGAAGCGGCTTGGCTGGCTTTTAATGGTCTTCTGGAAATCGGCAATGGCTTTTACAATTCTTTCATAAGTTACTTTTTCACTTCCATATGCATTTTTAAAAAGGGGGGCATAGCCTTTGATCGCCTGGATCTTTGCCGGTAAGGTTTTGATATCCATAGCCATTTCATGATGCGCTCCCAGCGGACCGGCTGCCTGTTCTTCAAGGGATTTTGCCCTGCCGTCCCAAAAAAAAGATTTCCTTTCCGAAACATTGAACAGTGAAAGGGTATTCCTGCCTCCCTGCAAATGATCATTGCCCAGAGCTACCCTTCTTTTGTCTGACCATCCGATTTCAGGATCATGGCAGCTGCTGCAGGATATCTGGTTGGATTTTGATAATTTAGGATCAAAGAACAGCATTTTGCCCAACAATATGTTCGGCTTATCTTGAGTGGTGAAATAGGCGGAGTCTGACTTGATGGGCATGAATTCTTTCCATTCCACACCTTTGTCAATGGTAGGTTTCGGCCATTCTGAAATAGCTTTTTTATAGCTTTTCACAATATCTTCAATAGTCGGGTCCTGAATCGCTGAAAGATCCCGGCTTACTTTAGGCGCAAAACTCCATAGTATGATCAGAATACAACCTAAACCCCAATATATACCTCGCTTCATATGCTAAAATGTTATTCCTAATCGAATGCTGATCAGGTGATTGTTTTTTTGCAGCATCTTTTGGGACTGATACTGGGTGCTGACAAAGAAGGCCGGAAGCTTTTCTAGTTTGACATCATATCTTAAAGACGCTCCGAAAGTAGAAATACCAGCTGCCTGAAAATAATAGTCCTGAAGTATCCAGTCATTGATGGCTGCATTAGCTGTGTAAGATAGTGCCGATATGGAACGGTTAACCATCCGCTTAATGAAATAAGGGCTAAAGCTCAAAACCTGGTTTTCATTAAGTCTTTGCTGTAAATCTGCACTGATTCCAAAATAATTATACACGAATTTCTGCCCGGATACCGGATATAATTTTCTTTCCTTGATGTCCTGGTGTCCAAAAAACGGAGTTGCATTCAGCGTTAAACGGTCTGTGGAGTATTGATACATCAGCTTTACCATAGAGGTGTAATCTTCTTTACGGTAAGCTTTCCGCCTGAAAACCTGCTCCGTAAATTGGGTGTTGACAGAATATCCGAATTCTGTACCTGTTTTTACAGAAGCGGTATAATTGGCAAAGATACCAAATCTGTGATGGGCATTCAGATTGAAGAATTTGGCGCCTTCAAAAATAAACTGTTCATTGGTGAGGTATGATGCTTCATAATAAGGATTGCTGATCTGGATATTTTTGGTGTTTTTGGAGTTTCCTGCTATGGCATGAAGGTAAAAAATCCCTTCCGTCTTTATTCATGATCTGCACACCAACCTGATAGCCCAGTTCCTCAAAGGCAACGGCATTTTTTCCTCCATTGAAGAAATTGTTGGAATATCCAAGTCCTGACATCTGGTATACGTAAGGATTTCCCAACAGGCTCACAAATGATATGGTGCTGTTTTGGGTATATTTATTGAGGCGGGTAAAAATACCGATTTTGTATTCCCTGAATGCTTTGTAGTTCACACCTGCATTCACCCAGAGGTCAGATGCGGAATTATTGATCCTGGGATCCCGAGACCGGTAACCAAGCTGTGCAGTGTAGCTGGCTTCAAGCCCAAGGGTAAAGCGATTCATTTCTTCAGAATAACCTCCTGCAAAGGAATACCGTTCAAGTTTCAGGTCTCCGCCTACGGAATCTGCTAAAACATAGGGAGCCACCCGGTTGAAATCAAGGTTTTCATTCCATTTGGGCTTCAGTTGCTTAAGGCTTTCATAGCTGGCCCTGCCCCAGACGGCTCTTCTGCTGTTCAGCTTCTGGAAAGAGCGGGCATCAATTTCCAATCCCCGCTCTCCCGCGCCCATTTGCTGCCGGTAGATGTCTTTATGTTCACTCCGATATCCTGTTCCGAATTCTGAAAAAGAGGCTGTACTATAATCCGACATTGAGGCCGGATTATAGTACAACTGGGATTTTAAAGTTCTTTCTGTGCTGTACTGATTTCGGTATTGATTAAAAAAATCAAGGCTGTCCTGGGCCTTCACCAAAGAACAGGCGATGATAAAAAGTACTGTGAAAGAAGTTTTATTACTGAACATAGGAAGGTTTTAATAATTTTAGGTCAGAATTAATGGGTAATTCCGTTTTTAAGGCTCGGCTGGGAGTCCTTTACAAAATCCAGGGTAGAATTGTTGGTGTCTTTATACACATTTTTCCCCTTTGAAGTCTGCCCGATCACTTTACGCCTTACTGATTTTCCATAGCGGGTGGCATCGTTGTTCATGGAACCTACCGAAGTCCAGCCTGCGTCAATGCTGGCTGACGTAAGCGTTTGTACGAAATCTGTCGGGATACTGTTGTTCACTCCGTCTACGATCCAAGAATTCGGGATCTTATAAGCACTTCTTGATACCGTATTTCCTGCGCTGTTCACGAATGTATAATTGTATTTCTGGTTCTGCAGGAATGTATTCTTATCTTCTCCTGCTGGAAAGCGGGCAATAACATAGCTTTCAAACCCTCTGTTGTGCAGGAAGAACATATTGTAGGTCATCTGAGTATAAATGACTTCCGCATTCGGCACACTCGGGTTGTCTACCTGTCCCAGAGCAGGATTGTTGGAAGGGAATTCCCAGTCCGCATTTTGCAGGTTGTAAGCGGTTGAAGTATTCTGTGAGTGATTGATCGCGTTATCAGCAACCACGATGAAGTCTCCCGGTTCCACAAGTTTGGGGGTTGTGCTGGTAAGGATCATCACGCCTTTCACAGGGAAATAGGTATTGGTGTCATAAGGAGTAGGATTATCGTTGGAAGTCGTAAGGAAGTTAGACTGGCCAATGATCAGGTTGGCTGCATCCAGCACCTTATCTGTGTTGTTGGTGATTTTAAAATACCTTCCTGAGTTATAGTTCTTGTTATCCGGTGTCCTTACGCCGGTAAAAAATACCTCCTCAATAATAAAGTCATGGCCAAACTGTTTTACCAAGAGAGGGATGGTGATGTTGGTAACATTTATTTTGATATCCGTATTGGCAGAAGCTCCAACATTTACCTCTTCTGAATCTGTTTTGATAACAGATCCGTTTACTGTAATAATATAAGATCCGAAAGGAAGCTCAACGGAATGGGCATTGGTGTTTTTGATCGTGAGCTGGGTAACCGTTCCGGTGTTGATCTCTTTAATTGAAATGTCCAGAGTCTGATAGGTTGCAATCTGGTCTCCGGTGAAATTCATGGTTAACACACCTGTCTGCGAAACGGAAGAGCCGAAATCATCATCGCTTGAGCAGGAGGTTACTGTAAATCCCGTGGCCAGAGCGACCGCAAGGCTTAATAATAAAACAGTTTTCTTCATGTGGGTTGTATTTATATGGATTATGTTAGAAATTATAGGTAAGTTCCATTCCGAAATAGGGTCTGTTGGCTGCTTTTCTTTCTATCAAAAGATTATTGAAATAATAAGGCGCACTGTAATTAAAAATCCTGGTGACGAACATGGAGGTTTTAATATCCCTGTAAATGCTTTTGGTTACTTTTAAATTAGCTGCAAAAGTGAAAGTGAGCTCAGTGGGCATATTATCTGTTACAGAAACATTTCTTACCAGCCATTGCTTATAAATGTCGGTTCTGTCGGCATCGGTAAAAGGATGCAATACACCATCAATGCCATAATAATACATCGGTTCTGCAATACGCTGGTCTTTTCTCATATAGTCGAAAAAACTGCCCTGGAATGAAGCAGAGATCGTAAGGTCCATTTTCGGAATATAAGTATCAACAAAAAGATTGTAATTCATATTGGAGTTTACATATCCTTCATCATTCTGATAAATTCCGTAATAAGGATATCCGTCCGGACCAACGGACAGAGCAGGGCTTTCGGTCACAGGCATGGAGTTCCTGTACTGGGTTTTGAAGTAAGCCCCGCTCAGGGTAAATCTTGTATTGATCGCTTTGAAACGTGGTGAAGTATATCCGAATTCAACACCGCTTTTTATGGTGCTGCTACCGTTTTCGGTAAGATAATAGCCTGCATTGGTCTTTTTTTCCACATAAGAGGTATTTGCGAGGTTAGGACCGTTATTCCATTGGGAAAGATCTACCTGTGAGGCATCATATTGTTTGTAAGTGTGCAGCACGGTATGGAGCATCTGACGGAAACCGTTGGCCATATCTTCCTTGAAATAGGTAACGAATACATTATGGTTGCGATAGGAGAGATCCAGCCTTATTTCTTTCTTGATGCTTTTGGCCGCAGTGAGCTCTTTGTTTTCCAGGTCCTGCACATAAGTCATGAAATTCACATACCGGTACCGTTCGTCATTATGGTAGTAATTGAGCTGGGTATAATCCCAGAATTTCCTGTTCGGATACAGCATTAAAAGCGTAGGCTGCTTATAAAACTGCCCGTATCCCAAAGTAATGTCTGCTTTTAGCGGGGCATCATGGATCATAATATGCGGAAGATTGTACTGAAGGTTGATCCTCGGTTCTGCAAATACTTTTTTGCTGATTGCGTACGAACGGTCCATCCCCAATTGTTTGGAAAATCTTACACCTGCATATAATGTGAAGATATGGCGGTCCACTGCATAGCTCATCCGGTCGCCCATAAAAGCTGCCATAAGATTAGATGCCGGAATATCATTAAAAGGTCTTGGCCTTGTGTTGCTTAATGCTGCTGAATAAGGTGAATTCATATCATAAACCAGCCCTTTTCCGTTATTTTTTGAATATCTCCAATCCAGTCCGGCTTCGTACTGATGCCTGATACCCCAGGTATTTCTTGTTTCCTGTGGTCTGTAAAAGCGCGGTAATATCCAGTGGTTTTCCGTCTGTAGAGAAATCACTTATGTATCTAAGGACAGGAAATACACCGATATTTTCGCCCTGTTCAGTAGCCAGCGAGAACGACCTCGGGCCGGATAGCTGGACAAGCTTGGTCTGGTCGATTTTTTCAAACCCCTGCCTGATAGCAGTATTGAGTATGACATTATTAAAGAAATAGGCTTTATCCAGGGTATAGATGAAGTTATTGGTCAGGCTGATCCTGGTCCGGGTCTGCCTATAACGGTCAATTTCAGGTGCTCCATTGTCGGGGTCGTTTTTCTTTGAATCAATATTGGTAGAAAAATCAATACTGGAACGCCATTCCAGAGGATTGGACCAAAGTGTGCCTTTTTTTCTCGATCGGACTGATGCCGTTATCCTTTGGTAATTTTCAAAGTCGTCTGTGGGGGTAGCCTTGGAATCAAGGAAATCTGCCCCGGCACTAATCTGCCAGTTATTATTGATTTTAAAGCCTTTTCCTACATAGTACTGTTTACTGAAACCGTCTGCTTTAAACCTTGCCTGCAAAGGCGACTGGCCAATCTTGCGCTCAATTTTGATCACTCCCGAAGTCAGGTCTCCGTAGGAGGCAGAGGGAATTCCTCGGATGATTTCCACTTTTTCGATATCATTGGTGGAAATGGTCCGCATATCCACACCCGTTGTTGCGGTCTCGCGGTCTCTGGGTCCTTCTGCAAATTGTTTATTGTCGAGTGAGACCTGCATGTCTGCATTGGTATTCAGTACATTTTCATCTACGATAAACTGCACTCCAAGAGAGGTGGTATTATATGCCGTGGTGGCTGCAGAGAAATTTCCTCTGTTTTCACGGAGCAGCGGCCGGTTATTGGCATTCAGGTCAGGGACTTTGGCCAATCCTCCCGGTAAGAGTTCCATCAGGTCTGTAAAGCTTGACGGCTGCAAGTGCTCCATAGCCTTTCGGTCAATAACGGTTTTCGTGGTCAACCCTTTACCTTCTTTGGAAAACATGACCACCTCTTCCAGCTTATCCACCGGCTGCAGCTGAATCGTAAGTGTTGTGGAAGTTTTTAACTCGATATCAGATTCTTTTTCCTGATAGCCGGAGTGGCTCAACTGTAAATGATGTCTGCCTGCTTTTAAATACAAAACAGCACGGCCGTTTTTATCTGTGATAGCAGAATGTTCTGCAGAATTAACCGTTACACCGGATGTTTTTTCACCTGCTTTCCCTGTAGTATACACAATGAGTTCTAATGGATCACTTTGGGCTAATAAAAGCTGAGAACTGGATAAAAGTAGGATCAATAATGTTAAAAGCCTGATCATCATTTATTTACTGTATTTAAAATAAGCAGAGCGCAAATCTATTAATTTAATTTGCACTGAGTAAATCTTATTTAGAATAAATTAAAATAAATGATAAATGTCAGATTTTTTAGATATGAATCTTTAGACCATATACTGACCTTCTTTATTAATATTTGGATTTTCTTACCTACTTATTGACCTCCGGAGGCTTTAATCAGCCATTCAGCTCTTTGGCGCGTTTTTCCGCATTCAGGATTCCGCTTTTCAGGATATCTTTCAGGTTGTTCTCATTAAAAGTGCTTAGGGCAGCTTCAGTGGTTCCGCCTTTTGATGCAACATCACTAATGAGTTCTTCCAGATTTTTGTCAGAATTGTTAATCAGATGATAAGCACCCAGCATGGTCTGTTTCACAAAAAGCCTGGACAGGTTTTCCTGGATTCCCATTTCAACGCCCGCCTTTATCATGGCATCGATGATGTAGTAAAAATAGGCGGGCCCGCTTCCGGAAAGCGCCGTCACTCCATCCAGCAGTCCTTCATCTTCCAGATACACTGATCTTCCGGTTGAATTCAGCAATCGCTCAATATTCATCAGCTGACTGAAGGAAATTCCTGCTGCGGCAGTATAACCCGTAATTCCCATGCCAAGAAGGGTGGGAGAGTTGGGCATGGCTCTGACCACCATTGGATGGTTCAGCAGATTCTGGATTTTTTCAATTTTAATTCCTGCCATAATGGATAATACCATCTGGTGTTTCTTCAGTGTAAACCGAAAGTTTTCAGCAACGTGAAGAAAGTCCTGAGGCTTTACTGCAATAATGATAATGTCAGCATCCAGTTCTGTAACCTGGTCGAAGGTAGAAATTTCCGATTTTGGAAATTCTTCGGCTATTTTAGGAAGCTTAGATACGTTCCTGGTGATTAAATGAAGATTTTCCGGTTTTATGAGTTCATATTTCAGGAACGATTTTGAAAATGATAGGCCCATATTTCCGGCTCCGAGAATCGCGATTTTCATATTTGTTGTTTTAATGGTGTAACCCGTTTGTCAGGTGCTAGTGCAGATAGAATAAATTCGGTCAGAGATTAGCCAGCCTTATAATCGGCAGTGTATGGCTGTTTCAGATAATATTGACTTCCCGTTCCAGCTCAATACCGAACTTTTCCCGTACAGAATCAATGATCAGGGTGGAAAAATCAAAAATTTCCCTGCCTGTTGCTTTTCCGGTTGCGTTGATGATGACCAGGGCCTGTAAAGGATGTGAAGCTACATTGCCGATCTGTTTGCCTTTCCATCCGCATTGCTCAATCAGCCATCCGGCAGGAACTTTTACGCTATCTCCATTGGGATACCCCTGAATATTGGGAAAGCGCATCTGCAGTTCCTCAAACTGCGGAAGAGGAATCGTAGGATTTTTGAAGAAACTTCCTGCATTTCCCGTCTCTTTCGGATCCGGCAACTTGCTTTTTCTTATGGTGATCACAGCCTGGGCAACATCACGGATGGTAGGGTCTGCTATACCAGCACTGTTCAACTCACTGCGGATGGCGCCATATTCTGTTTTGATGCTGTGATGCTTAGTTGTCAGCCTGAAGGTTACGTTCAGAATAATGTATTTTTCTTTTCCTTCCTGCTTGAATATCGAATCACGGTATCCGAAACGGCATTTTTCAAGATCAAAATTTTCCGTTTCCATGCTGCTGAGGTTCAAAACACGGCATCGTACAAAAACATCTTTGATTTCAGTTCCGTAGGCTCCTATATTCTGGATCGGGCACGTCCCAACATTGCCGGGGATCAGGGCAAGGTTTTCCAGTCCGCCGTAATTTTTTTCCAGGCAGTACATGACAAATTGATGCCAGTTTTCCCCTGCCTGTGCAGTAACCAGGATGTGGTTGTCACCATCCGGCTGTTCAGAAATTCCTTTCAGGTCCAGCCTGATCGCCAGTCCGTTAAAATCCCCGGTCAACAGGATGTTGCTGCCTCCTCCCAGCAATAAGGTTTTCAGGGAATGGGAAGAAGAGAAGTTAACGGCTGCCTTTAATTCTTCTGGTGTATGGACCTCAGTGAAATATCTGGCTTTAGCTTCAACACCGAAGGTATTGAACGGCTGTAAGGAAACGTTTTCTTGCATGGTTTAATAATGGTCTTTCGGAAGAATCTTTTTTAACTCAATTTTAAATTTTTCCAACTGTCTGTAATGAATTGTATCGGCATAAGCGTTTACATATACATGGACTTCGGCGGGAGTCCTGACCTGAAATGTTTCATCGGTGCGGTCTACAGATTGTTTGCTTGGGGAACTCCGGATCCTATTGAGCGTACGGATGTCGATAGGTTTGATGAGGCGTTGCCACGTTGCTTTACTGATGGCTACATTTTTCTCCGCATGCTTTTTGTTAATGGTATTGCCTTTTTCCACATGAAGAGAGTCAGGACTTACCTTAATGATGGTATAAAATCCCCGGTTCCCGCCGATATAAGACAGTACGATCTGGGTGATTTGGCCGGAGGAGATGTGCCTGGATTTTTCAGGTTCTTTTCTGCAGGAGAAAAACATCAGCAATACAATGATGGGGAAGATATGCTTCGTCCTTATAGCCTGTATTGCTGACATCTTAATTTATATCAATTAAAGACTGAATTTTACCTTGTATTTCTCAAGTGCATCCTTTAGGATCTCTACACTTCTCCTCAGATCTTCTTCTTTTAAAACGTAGGCAATTCTTACCTGTTTCTTGCCAAGTTCAGGATCGCTGTAGAATCCACCCGCCGGAGCAACCATAATGGTGTCTCGGTTGGTGTTGGAATAACTTTCCAAAAGCCACTGGGCAAATTTTTCTGTATCATCTACCGGAAGTTCTGCCACGCAGTAGAAAGCACCTTTCGGTTTCGGGCAGATGACACCAGGGATAGCATTAAGAAGGTCTACAAGTACATTTCTTCTATGGGTATATTCTTCTCTTACGGCTCTGATGTAAGCTCCGTCATTCTGATGGGCGGCTGTCGCTGCAATCTGACCTAAGAGTACAGGGCTTAATCTGGCTTGGGCAAACAGCATCGCAGCATCACGTATTTTTTTAGATCGGGTAATCATACTTCCGATCCTTACTCCACACATGGAGTATCGCTTGGATTCAGAGTCAATAATGATGCAGTTTTCGCTCAGTTCAGGGAAAGCCAGCATGGAAATCTGCTGCTTGCCGTCATATACATATTCCCTGTATACTTCATCCGAAATCACAACAATGTCATACTTCAAGGCAATTTCTGCCAGTTTCTGAAGTTCTTCACGGGTGTACAGGTAACCGGTAGGATTCCCTGGGTTACAGATCACGATGGCTCTTGTTCTTGCGGTGATCTTTTTCTCGAAATCTTCAATCGGAGGAAGGGCAAAACCTGTGTCGATGCTTGAAGGTACAGCTACCACATTTACATTGAATGTGCTGGTAAATCCGTTGTAATTGGCGTAATAGGGTTCAGGAATAATCACTTCATCCCCGTCATCGCATAACGTTGAGATCGCAAAATTCAGGGCCTCAGATCCACCATTGGTCACGATGAAATTGTCTGGCGTCAAATCTGTAAAACTCAATGAATGATAATATTCGGTAAGAGCTTTCCTGTATTCCAGATTTCCTTCGGACAATGCATATTCCAATACTTTTAAATCAATGTTCTTTAAAGCATTCAAAGCCGTTTCCGGAGTTTCAATATCGGGCTGACCGATGTTGAGGTGATATACTTTTATTCCTTTTTGCTTGGCCTGTAAAGCGAAGGGAACCAGTTTTCTTACCGGTGAAGGTGGCATGTGCAGTGCTCTGTTTGAAATGTTCGGCATTGTTTAAAATTTGTATGACAAAAATAAGATTTAATTTTCCAATAAGAAAATAATCCTGTTTTGAAATGAACTATCTGTAAATTTTAATAATTTTAGCCTTTTAAAAACGGCAATACATGCAGACTACAGCTTTATCGGCAGAAGAATACCTGTCACAGATCCCTGAAGAACGGCAGGACATCTTCAAAAAACTTTTTGATACGATCCATACCCACCTTCCTGAAGGATTCAAGTTCGGGATGGGTTATGGAATGCCGGGTTGGGGTGTCCAGCTGGAGCTATATCCTGCGGGTTACCATTGTAGTCCCGGTACGCCATTGCCGTTTATCAGTATTGCTTCACAGAAAAATTTCATTGCACTGTATCATATGGGAATGTATGCCCAGCCCGAGCTCCTGGAATGGTTCACCAACGAATATCCTAAATATTCAAAACGGAAGCTTGATATGGGGAAGTCCTGCGTCAGGTTTAAAAAGATGGATGATATTCCCATGGAACTGATTGCCGAACTCTGTAAGAAAGTCACCGTCCAGGACTGGATTGAATATTATGAGAAGAACTTTAAGAAAAAATAGCCTGCTGAGATTCTTCCTGACTGTCTGTATGACAGCGGCTTTGTACAGCTGCAGGAATTCGCGGGTTACGGACCTGAAAAACGGTGACTTGCTGTTTGTAACGGCAAAGCCGACCGGACTTTCCGGTGCCATCAATAATGTAACCCAAAAGCAGGAACAGGCTTCCTTTGACCATATCGGGATTCTTGCCTGGTACGGTCGCCACCCTTATGTACTGCATGCGGCACCAGAAGGCGGTTCCCAAAAACAGCCCCTGGAAGATTTCCTGAAGGACCAGTCTGATGAAGGGCAAAAAGTGGTGTTGTACCGATTAAAACCTCCATATCGTAAAGCCATACCTGCTGCACTGGAAAGAGCAGTTTCAATGACAGGCAAGCCTTATAATTTCAACTATATTCTTAATGAAAATTCCTACTACTGTTCAGATTTTGTTGAACGGGCATTCAGGAAGGATCATATCTTCAAACTGGAGCCAATGACTTTTATCGATCCAAAAACCGGAAAGACCAATGAATTCTGGCATAAATTCTATCAACAGCGGGGTGTGAAAGTTCCTGAGGGCCAGCCTGGCTGTAATCCAAACGGGTTGGCGGGTTCGGAAAAATTGGAAAGAATCCGGGAATTGTAGAAGACTTTTTTTAAAAAATCAGGAATAAAAATGTTAAAATTGAAAATTATTAGTCTACTATTTTTGTAGAGTAATAATTTTTTATATTTTTGTTACAGATTTATGACAGAAAAATAATGACCTAATAATGCTTTTACTATGATAAGATCTGACCGCGAACTGCATGTGCTGCAAAATCCGCCTCTACAGGAAACCAAAGAATTGATACTCGAAATCGAGCTGAACGGTAAAATGAAGCTGGAGCATCTGATGAATGCTATGTACCGTAAGTTCGGAATCTGCCACAGGGTCTTATCTGCGCAGATAGAGTATATGGATGGCCGTGATTTCGGATATGTGCAGCTGTACATCGATGTAAGTCCGGAAGATCATCGTCGGCTGGAGCATTATCTGGTACAGAACAGGTTGCTGAGTACTTCAGTAGAATATACCTGCCGGAAATATACCTGAGATTCATATTGGTTTTGATTATAATAGCCGTCCCAACATTGTGTGGGGCGGCTTTTTTATTACGATATTTTAGTCATGAATAAGTACTGAAATTGATTTAATTAAATAAGTAAGTTTATATTTAAGCCTTTGTTAGAGAAATGTATACTAGCTCTGACCAAATAATTGTATTATACTGGATTGAAAAATGGTTTAATGCTCAATGCAATGAAGATTGGAAGCACGGTAATGCTATTATTAGACGAACATGAATAACCAGAATTTAAAATAAACAAAATATTTTTGAGAGTAAAGACATCAATAGAAAATAAAGTTATCTAAATATCAATCAGGTTTTACAGTATTATGCACCCAGAATTCAAAGAAAGAGTATTAGAACTATCAGATATTGACATGCAGAAAAAGTTGTGGCTCAATATCAATAATGATTCAGGTCTGATTTCATCATATTCAGATTTGTACGACTCATTATATAATGAATTGGATTGTGAAATTCAAGAAGCTGAAGTCAGTGAGTTAAAAGAAGGATTATCTCAATTGAAGACAATGCTGGATACTTATCAGGAGCCCGAGCTATATAAAAATAAATATGATGATACTGTTATTCTTGATGATCCTAATTGGCAGGAAATAGTACGAAAGACTAAGGAATTAGTAGATCATTTGGATATAAAATAGAAAAACTATTCAGTAATTAATACGTTAAAACTTCAAATCAGAGCATTAGTGTGCTCTGATTTTTTTATTAGGAATTATGTATCAGAAGAAAATGAACTTCTCGGTATAGTATAACAAAAAAGGCTGCTCATGAAGCAGCCTCTATTTATAAAATGTAAATACCAATCAATTAAATCCGCTCAATATCTGCACCGATGGCTTTCAATCTGCCGTCGATATTTTCATAGCCGCGGTCGATCTGTTCGATATTGTGGATGATGGATTTGCCTTCTGCAGAAAGGGCAGCAATAAGAAGAGCATTTCCGGCACGGATGTCAGGGGAAACCATGGTGGTACCTCTGAGCGGAGCCTCCTGGTTGAGTCCGATTACCGTTGCCCGGTGCGGATCGCATAAAATGATCTGTGCGCCCATATCGATCAGTTTATCCACGAAAAATAGCCTAGATTCAAACATTTTCTGGTGGATAAGAAGGCTTCCTTTGGCCTGTGTGGCCACTACAAGCACAATAGATAATAGATCCGGTGTGAAGCCCGGCCATGGAGCATCCGAAACCGTAAGGATGGATCCGTCAATGAATTTCTGGATTTTATAGTTTTCCTGAGCAGGGATATAAATGTCGTCATTGCTCTGTTCAAGCTCGATGCCGAGTTTACGGAATGTATTCGGGATCACGCCCAGCTGATTCCAGTTGACGTTTTTAATCGTGATTTGAGATTTCGTCATGGCAGCAAGTCCGATCCACGAACCGATTTCCACCATATCCGGAAGCATGGTGTGCTCAGTTCCGTGAAGGTATTCAACACCTTCAATTGTAAGGAGGTTAGAACCGATACCGGAAATATTGGCGCCCATTCGGTTGAGCATTTTGCAAAGCTGCTGAAGGTAAGGCTCGCAGGCAGCATTGTAGATTCTGGTTTTCCCTTTCGCCAGGACGGCAGCCATTACAATATTGGCTGTTCCGGTTACTGAAGCTTCTTCCAGAAGGATGAACTTTCCTCTCAGCTCTTTGGCTTTCAGGGAATAATAGTATTCTTCCTCATCATAATGAAATTCAGCACCAAGTTCCACAAGGCCCTGGAAATGGGTGTCCAGCCTTCTTCGTCCGATTTTGTCTCCACCCGGAGTCGGCATATACGCCTCTCCGTAACGGGCAAGCATGGGACCCATCAGCATAATGGAACCGCGCAGTTTGGCACCGTCCTTTTTGAACTCATCGGACTTGATATAATTGAAGTCTACTTTATCTGATTTGAAGGTGTAATCGCCTTTTCCGTTCTGGGTAACGCGAACACCGAAGTCTCCCAGGATTTCAATCAGCCTGTTGACATCATGGATGTCCGGGATATTATTGATTCTTACTTCATCATCGGTCAGCAATACTGCACATAAAATCTGCAGGGCCTCATTTTTGGCCCCCTGTGGAGTGATTTCACCTTGCAGTCTTTTTCCTCCCCGTATTTGAAATGTCCCACTCATCTTATTTTCTGTTTTTATAATTGTGTCTTTTTTTATTGGGCTGATTTTTATTATTGTTGTTGTTTTTGTTGTTGTTATTGTTGTTCCTGTTGTTATTGCTGGTGTAATAGATCTTGCTCTTTTCCAGCGATTCTATTCCGGTCAGGTCCAGCCTGTTTTCAGAGAGTTCTTTCAGGTGACGGAAAATGACGTCATCCGTTACATGTTCTTTATTGTAAACATTATAGGACTTCTTCATATTGTTGGCGATCACTTCAATCAGGGCTTCCTTCTCATCGCCGGGTTCCAGCTCTATAGCCTTATCGATCAACTGTAGGATACTTTTCCCGTAGAATTTGAACTCTCCCTGAAGCTTGGGATATTCCATGCGCTTAGGTTTTTCGGCCAATTGTTCACGCGTAGGGAAAGGGTAAGGGGAGTCTACATCCAGGTCATAATCAGACAGGATGAAAAGATGGTCCCAAAGTTTATGATTGTAGTTTTCTTCGTCACGGAGCTGAGGGTTTCTCTGACCCATAAAATCGATGATAGCCGCCGCCATTTCATTCCTTTCCGTTTTGTCGGAAACTTCTTTGCAGCGCTCAACCAACTGTTGTATAATCCTGCCGTATTCCGGCATGTAAAGCTGAGTTTTTTGGGTGTTATATTCCATAATGTGCAAATATATGGATTAAAAGAAAACCTATCCTGAAAATCTTAAAAGTTTATCATTTCTTAATAAGAAAACAGACCGGATCATTCTATTATGATTGAATAAAAGTTGTTTTTTTTCATTCCGGTCAGCATTTGTTTCAATAAAATTGTAATTTAGGTATAGGCTTAATAATTAAATCAGCTTATGAAAAAATCAACTTTACTGTATTACTGCCTGGCCTTTGGATCCGTGATTTCCTGCCGGAGCAACGATGAAATATTACCTGCTTCACAGGCAGAGGTGCACAATAAGACCGTGGATGTCACCCATCATGACGGGCGGCCTTTCAGTACGGGAAATGGATCTTCAACAGCAAAATTTGTTGCCGGACCTGGCGGCGGAGTACTGATGCAGGGCTTCTATTGGGATGTGCCTGCAGGCGGAACCTGGTGGGACACGGTGAGAGGTAAATTAACCGACTGGTCCAATGCCGGAATCGGTGCCGTATGGCTGCCACCGGCCTCAAAAGCTCAGAACGGGCCTTATTCCATGGGATATGATCCTACAGATTATTACGATTTCGGAAACTTTAACCAGAACGGAACTGTGGAAACCCGTTTCGGGTCTAGGACCGAACTGGAAGCACTTATTACCAAAGCCCACGAGGAAAATATGCAGGTGTATGCAGATATTGTCATCAACCACAACAGCGGCGGGCAGTCTGAATACAATCCGTACACCGGAAGCAATACATGGACTAATTTTTCAGGCGTAGCCTCCGGAAAATTCACCAGGAATTATAACGATTTTTACAAAAATTCTTATGGCAACAATGATGAAGGCTCCTTTGGAGATTTTCCGGATCTGTGCCATGCCAATCCTTACGTACAGGACTGGCTTTGGGGAAGGGATGATTCGGTGGCAAAATACTATAAGAATGTCATGAAGTTTGACGGATGGAGGTTTGATTATGTAAAAGGTTTCGGACCTTGGGTAGTTAACAACTGGAATTCCAGCGTTGGCGGATTTTCTGTTGGTGAGTTATGGGACTCCAATGTCAATACCCTTGAATCATGGGCGAATAATGCCAACAGTTCTGTATTTGATTTTGCGGCCTACTATAAAATGGATGAAGCTTTTGACAATAATAACCTGAATGCACTGAATGATGATATGATGTGGAAAAGGAATCCCTACAAGGCAGTGACCTTTGTGACTAACCATGATACGGACATCATCTACAATAAAATGCTCGCTTATGCATATATCCTGACCCATGAAGGGTATCCTACCATTTTCTACCGTGATTATGAAGAGTGGCTGAATAAAGAACGCATGAACAACCTGATCTGGATTCATAATAACAAAGCAACGGGAACCACTTCCATCCTGTATACGGATAATGATGAATATATTGCCAGACGGAACGGGTATAACGGAAATCCGGGACTTGTAGTATACATCAATAATTCCTCATCCTGGCAGGAACGATGGATCCAGACCAACTGGGCCGGGAAGCAGATCAAGGATTTTACAGGAAACTCGAGTTGGTATCCTACCACACAGGGAGATCAGTGGGTGAAAATCCAGAGCCCTCCCAACAGTTATTCCGTATGGTCCCTGAATCAATAAACCAAAGGCTGCTTTTTAGGAAGCAGCCTTTATTTTGATGTTAATTTTATTTAAACTTCGATAAATTTTTTCCTCTGATGAGGAGTAGGAAGGTAGCACTTCTGGTTGGCCAGTTTCATCCGGTTTTTAGAAACCACATCATACAGTTTGTCTCTTAAAAACTGAGGAATAATTTTTCCGATGGCTGAAAGCTGATAAATCCCACCCAACAATCGGGCAATCTCCAGGACAGCAGAAGACTTGATCAGATAATATGAATTCGGTTTCCAAAGATACATCGTATTGAAAACCTGGGTGTCAAGACCTCTTTCAGATAAGAATTTCTGCCCGAAATCAGATTGCAGGGAAGCAAACATAAATTGATCTTTAGTATCCCTTTCCAGGATCCATTGCACCCAGAAATTGCATACTCCGCATTCGCCGTCGAAAAAGACAATATATGTATTGGTGAATTCCTCCTGCATGGCCATTATTTTAAAAGCATTATTTTCCTTTCGGTATCATCCTTCATTTTTCTGAAGTATGCCGCAAGTCTGTTGCGCTGCTCATCCGTGAGTTTGGCTTCCTGATGACCAACGATATAACTTTCCAAAGGCATCTCTTTGTTGGTTACCACCTCTATGCATTCCTGCAATTTGTGTGCCTGCACCTTAGCCGGATATGATGAAAAGGTTGAAAAATTAAGTTCTTTACGGCCTTCATCAATATGGTTTTTAAGGAACCATGAAGCAGGAGCTATATTTGCATACCAAGGGTAACGTGTTTCATTGGAATGACAGTCATAACATGTTGTTTTGATCATTTTTGCCGTTTCAGCCGGTGTTTTTTTGATGTTGATAAAATCCATTCCCTTATTGATCGGCGGATTTGTTTTATCAATCGGGAAAAACTGCATCATGATAAAGGCAACCAAAATAATAGTTAATATTTTTTTCATACTTAATGTTTTGACATGATATAAAAATACTTAAATTTATTTGTACGGAAAAATATTGAATTGAATTTATACTTTTAGGTCACTATACAATCCTTATACCGACAGAATGAAGGAGTTTAATTATAGTTTTTGGCTATTGTTGATATTAAAATTAATAGATTGTATTTATGATTAAACTGATGTATGTTTGCGACATCAATAATGATATCTGAACAATATAAACAAGAACTATAATGGAAGGAAAAGATTTGAATGACATCAGCAAATGCCCGTTTCATAACGGGACCATGAAAAAAGAGAACGTAGCCGGCGGCGGTACCCAGAACAAAGACTGGTGGCCGGATCAGCTTAGGGTGGATATCCTGAGGCAGCACTCATCAAAATCCAATCCGATGGATGAGGATTTCGATTATGCGGAAGCATTTAAAAGCCTTGATCTCGAAGCTGTTAAAAAGGATCTTCACGAACTCATGACAGATTCACAGGACTGGTGGCCGGCAGATTTCGGGCATTATGGTCCTTTGTTCATCCGTATGGCTTGGCATAGTGCAGGAACCTACCGTGTAGGCGACGGAAGGGGAGGAGCCGGAGCAGGCCAGCAGAGGTTTGCCCCGCTGAACAGCTGGCCGGACAACGTAAGCCTTGATAAGGCAAGGCGTCTGTTGTGGCCGATCAAGCAGAAATACGGCAAAAAAATATCATGGGCTGATCTTCTTATCCTTACCGGAAATATTGCACTGGAATCGATGGGCTTTAAAACTTTCGGGTTTGCAGGAGGCCGTGCAGATGTGTGGGAGCCGGATCAGGATGTATACTGGGAGAGCAGAAAAAACCTGGCTGGGCGGTGATTTAAGGTATTCTCACGGATCGGAAGGAGTAGAGGGCCACGGCGTATTGTCAGCAGATGATGATGCGGACGGAAAGATCCACTCCAGAGACCTTGAAAAGCCATTGGCGGCGGTGCAAATGGGACTTATCTATGTAAATCCGGAAGGACCGGACGGAAATCCGGATCCTATCGCCGCGGCAAAAGACATCCGCGATACGTTCGGCCGCATGGCTATGAATGATGAAGAAACCGTAGCGCTGATTGCAGGAGGCCATACATTCGGGAAAACACACGGTGCCGGACCGGCAGATCATGTAGGAAAGGAACCTGAAGCAGCTGGTATAGAATCACAGGGGCTTGGATGGGAAAATACCTATAAATCTGGAAAAGGCCCGGATACGATTACCAGTGGACTGGAAGTGATCTGGACGGAAACCCCTACCCAATGGAGCAATTATTTCTTCAAAAACCTTTTTGAGAATGAATGGGAACTTACGAAGAGCCCTGCAGGAGCCCATCAGTGGGTAGCAAAAAATGCAGAAGAAATTATCCCCGATGCCTTCGACCCTTCTAAAAAACACAGGCCAACGATGCTTACGACAGACCTTTCGCTAAGGATGGACCCTGAGTACGAAAAGATTTCAAGACGTTTTTATGAAAATCCGGATGCTTTTGCTGATGCCTTTGCGAGAGCATGGTTCAAGCTTACCCACAGGGATATGGGACCCAAGGCAAGATATTTAGGACCGGATGTTCCTCAGGAAGAATTGATCTGGCAGGACCCTGTTCCGGCTGTAGATCATGAGTTGGTGGATGAATCTGATGTAAAAACCCTGAAAGAAAAAATCCTTAATTCCGGATTGAGTATTTCAGAACTGGTTTCTGTAGCATGGGCCTCCGCTTCAACATTCAGGGGAAGCGATAAGCGCGGTGGCGCCAACGGGGCAAGAATCCGTCTTGAACCTCAGAAAAACTGGCAAGTGAATAATCCGGCACAGCTGCAGAAAGTATTGGGCGTGCTGGAATATATCAGGAAAGAATTTAATGGTGCACAAAGCGGAAACAAAAAAATATCCATTGCCGACCTGATCGTGCTGGCAGGAAGTGCAGCTGTTGAAAAGGCCGCCGCCGAAGCGGGTCATTCTGTAGAAGTTCCTTTCACGGCAGGGCGTACCGATGCTTCCCAGGAACAGACGGATGTAGAATCTATGGGATACCTTGAGCCTGTTGCAGACGGATTCAGGAATTATCTGAAAAAGAAATATTCCGTATCTACGGAATCCCTTCTCATTGATAAAGCGCAGCTTTTAACCCTTACCGCACCGGAATTAACCGTGCTGATTGGTGGAATGCGTGCATTGGGTGCTAATTACGACGGTTCTTCACATGGTATTTTCACACAGAAGAAAGAAGTATTAACCAATGATTTCTTTATCAACCTGCTGGATATGAATACCCAATGGAAATCCGCTTCGCAGGACAATGAAGTCTATGAAGGAAGAGACCGCAAAACCGGTGAACTGAAATGGACCGCTACGCGTGCAGATCTGGTATTCGGTTCCAATGCGGAACTAAGGGCTGTAGCAGAAGTGTATGCCGCTTCAGACGCCCAGGAAAAATTCATAAAAGACTTCGTTTCGGCATGGGTTAAAGTGATGAATCTAGACCGATTTGATTTAATCTGATTTGATAAAATTTTAATTATTTAACATAATCAATGAAAGGCAGTTTAAACAACTGTCTTTTTTTTATGGTATTTTTAATTTTAACAGTTAAAAATTGGAATCTATTTAAATATGAAATAGTTTTGTGCATAAAAACAATTTTATGACAAAAAAACTATTACCTTTTTTAGTGTTAGGATCTTTTACATTTGCACAAGTAGGAATAAACACCCAAAATCCAAAGGCAACATTAGAAGTATTAGGAAATCCATCTGACACAAACAAGTTTGACGGAATTATTGCTCCGAGAATTACCGGAAATCAATTAAGATCCAAAACTTATACAGATCTTCAGACTGGGGCTTTGGTGTATGTAACAACTGCCGATTCTGCTCCTGCCGGTCAGACTATTGATGTAACTTCTGTAGGATATTATTATTTTAACGGAGATTTAAGTAAATGGATAAAAATCTCGTCCGGAAATTTGTCGGAGCCCTGGAAAGTTCAGGGATCCAATGCGGTTTCCACTCAGAATACGGAGAACATCTATCAACAGGGGAAAGTAGCGGTTGGCACAAATTCTTCATCAGCAGTCAGTACAAAACAGTTGGATGTTGCCGGTGATTTCAGGGCAAAATATTCAGACGGAACAAATTATTATGGTCTTGAGACCAACTCTTCAGATGTTGGAATTCCTGTTAATATGATGTATTACTCCAATAATGCAGATTTGAACTCTGCTACAGAAAGCAGCTCTGTTTTGGTATATTCCGGAACAAGTGCTTTGCAATCATCTAGCGGTTCCGGAGCAGTAACTGCAGGTGTTTTTTCCAGTTCTACAGGAAGCAATTTCGCATTGGTTGCCAATAATCAGAATCAAAGTATATCATCATCAATTTGGGGGCATAATGATGCTAATGAAAGCAATTTATATTTAAGTCACAGCAGGACAAATGGTGAATCTGCCAGTATGACCATCGATAAAACTAATGGCGTTACTTTTAACTTTTCAAATTCTGCAGGCAATGCTCAGGGAGCTTATACTTTTCCGAGAACAAACGGTTCTGCAGATCAGGTGTTAGTGACTAACGGTGGGTCAGGAAGTGCCAACCTGGCCTGGAAAAGTGTTTCATCGATTACTCAAAAAATAAGGACTCTGGCTTCCGGAACTGTTGCTGCCGATGATTTTACTATTCTTGTAACGGGAAACATAATGCTTCCCGCTGCAAATAGCTCTAATTTAGGTAAAGTGTACAACCTGATCAATGATACAACCGGAAATGTTACTGTAAGCGGAACATTCAGGATTAATGGCGGAAATTTTTCCAACTACGGACTGACTGCCAGTGATTCAGGAAGAGGAGTCGTTGTGCAAAGCACCGGGGCTGCCTGGGTACTTATATCCAGGTATTAATCATTGGTACTTCATCTGCAATACATTATTTTTAAATAATCTAAAGATCAACGGATTAAAATGTAAAGCGTTTAGACCTGAAGCTTTCTATTGCCACAGTAATCAAGTGAAATAAAAAAACTATCTTTGCAAAAAAATTGGGCTCCAAAAGTTGGAGAAACCCATTAATAATCTTATCCTGAGCTTTGTCGAAGGATTATTAAACATTTTTTATGTCGAATATTGTCGCAATCGTTGGGCGTCCCAACGTAGGAAAATCAACACTTTTTAATCGTTTACTGGAAAGAAGGGAGGCCATCGTAGATGCTACTGCCGGGGTAACCCGTGACCGTCATTACGGAAAGTCTGACTGGAACGGCGTAGATTTCACGGTGATTGATACCGGAGGGTATGACGTGAATAACGATGATGTTTTCCAGGGAGAAATATCAAAGCAGGTTCAGCTTGCTGTAGATGAGGCTACTTCAATCATTTTCATGCTGAATGTGGAAGAAGGCCTTACTGATACCGATTATGAAATCTATGAGATGCTCAGAAGATCGAATAAGCCGGTGTATATTGTCGTGAACAAAGTAGATTCGGCGAAAGAAGAATTGGCCGCAACAGAATTTTACCAGCTGGGTATCGAAAAATATTATACGCTGTCTTCTGCAACAGGTTCAGGAACAGGGGATTTGCTGGATGATATCGTTAATGATTTCCCAACTACAGAATATAAGGATCCGTTTGAAGGACTGCCTAAAATCACCATTGCCGGCCGGCCGAATGTGGGAAAATCCACGCTTACCAATGCTTTGCTGGATACAGACCGGAATATTGTAACCGATGTTGCAGGAACTACTCGGGACAGTATTCAGACCTTATATAACAAATTCGGACATGAATTTGTACTGGTGGATACGGCAGGGATGAGACGAAAATCAAAGGTTTCTGAAGACCTGGAGTTTTATTCCGTGATGCGTTCCATCCGTTCCATTGAGTTTTCTGATGTGGTGATCATCATGGTGGATGCCACTCTGGGCTGGGAATCCCAGGATATGAATATTTTCGGGCTCGCTCAGAAAAACAGGAAAGGAATCGTGATTGTGGTGAATAAATGGGACCTTATTGAAGATAAGCATACCAATACCGTAAGGGATTTCGAAAAATCCATCAGAGATAAGATCGGCCAGTTCAGCGATATTCCGATCCTTTTTGTTTCAGCGTTAACGAAACAGAGAATCCTGAAAGTGGTGGAAACTGCAATGACGGTTTATGAAGACCGCAAGAAGAAAATTAAAACTTCAAAATTAAACGAAGTGATGCTTCCTATTTTTGAAGGGACACCGCCGCCGGCCAACAAAGGGAAATACATCAAGATCAAATATTGTGTACAGCTGCCTACGCCTTCTCCGCAGTTTGTGTTTTTCTGCAACCTTCCGCAGTATGTGAAAGAGCCTTATAAAAGGTTTACAGAAAACCAGCTGAGAAAAGAATTCGGGTTTACCGGAGTTCCGATTGAAGTGTATTTCAGGCAAAAGTAAAAAGCCGGTTATGGAAATTTGGGTCGCATACAGTTTTCCTGATCGAAATGATGAAGAACGGCTGGAAGCGCTTTTCGCCCAACTTCCTGCTCCTATTACGGAGCCGGTGAACAGATATAGAAATCCTGCTGACAGGAAAGGCAGGATAATCTCAAAATTATTATTAGAAACCCTGGTAAGGAAACATTTTCCTCACCAGGGTTTTTCATGGGACCGTTACCGGAAAGATGCCTTATCAAAACCTTATATGCAAGGATTAGACATCTGTTTCAGTACTTCCCATCATGATGCGCTAAGTATTGTATGCATAACCTCAGGAAAAGCATGCGGAGTGGATTCAGAACTCGCGAGACCTGTAGACCCTGAGCTTTACCATGATTTTCTCCATCCTCATGAAAAAGATCTTATCGCAAGCAATACAGATCAGGCAACATCTTTTTATAAGATCTGGACCCGGAAAGAAGCAATTCTGAAAGCTTTAGGTGTTGGGATATCGTATGAAATGAATTCCATAGATGCACACAAGGATATTGTTATGGCAGGAAATCATTCATATGTTACCACACCCTTATTTTTATCTGCAAGCATAGTAACTCATCTGGCTACACCTGAAGCCATCAGTACACTACATCTCGAGGAAATATCCTTCTGAGATTCAGAGCCACTTTTCATACAGCAACCTTACCGGACTGTAACCCTGTTTCGAGAGCCAGCTCTGCATGATATGGTTGCTGCATGAGGTGAAACGGTAAATCCTTCTGATAGAATATTCTTTATAAGCTTCTTCAAAGGCTGCGTTCAGCGCAGAGTAAATTCCCTGTTTACGATATTCCGGTTTTACATAACCATCCGAAACATAAAGGTCATCCTGATCGCCCAGTTCGAAATTGCTGTCATCCTTTTCCTCCATATATCCGAATATAAATCCGATAGCTTTGCCTTCAGTTTCGGCAATCATGAATGTTCCGTTATTTTCTTCCTCACATTCAGCCATAAACCGGAGATAATTCTTCCGGATCAACGGCCAGTCAGCTGTATTGGGATTCATTTCCTTTTCAGAAAGATGCAGTTCGCCTACCAGTTCATCTACAACCTGGAGGTTTTCATTAATAAGTATTTTCCGGATCGTGTACTCCATTATTTAAATTTTAAATAGTTCACCAATTGACATTTTAAACTAACCCGCACTCAGTTAACTCCATTATTTAATCGATAAATAAGAATAAAATCAATCATCAATCATCATCCATTACTCACTGCCCATACCTCACTTCCCCCGCACCGGGCTTCCATACCAGGAAGTATTATCGGACAATACCTCTCCCTTCATCACCAGGGATAAGGCATCCACGGTAACATGGTCACCGATTTCAGTATCATACAGGATGATCGTTCTTGTATTGATGGTGGTCTGCTTTCCGATCTTAACGGGACCTACTTTCATGATCCGGTCTTCAAAAAGGTGCGTTTGCGGGCCGCAGTCTTCATTCAGCATGGCTTCGTCGCCAATGGAAACCATATCATATTCTGTAATATCGGTGGTGTTCAGCCATACTCTTTTACCGATCTTCACACCCAGGAATCTCATAAAGAACGGCAGCCATAAAGTTCCGCGGAGGAAATCAAGGAAAAACTGAACGGGAAGCGCCTCGTATAAGGTGGTAATTCCCTCGCTAAGCCATACTTTAAGACTGTACATAGGCATTTCCGATTTTTTATATTTCCCTACGAAAATCCACTTCAGCAAAGCAGTGAAGAAGAAACACGGAAGTGCAACGATTCCCAGATAATAAAAAGGAGAAAACAGCAGCAGGTGATGGATCCTTCCTTCCATATATGTACTGGTATATGCCACGAACAGTACGCTGCAGATGATCACCACGGTTTGTGGCAGGATGATTCTGATGCCTTCTACCAAAGCTCTTGCGATTTTCAATCGTACAGGCGGATTATAGGTAAGGTTGTCCTGGAATACATCCGATTTCTGCCTGGAGGGCAGTCCGATCGGAGGAGAGCCGAACCAGTCTTTTTCCTGGGAGTTTTGAAGCTGTTCTTCTGTGGGAGCTTTGCTCAGCACGCCGATCAGCATGTTGTCTCCCAACTCATAACCTTGGGGAATCAGTCCGCTATTGCCCACAAAACTGTTGTTGCCAATTTTTGTTTTTTCCAGGATCAGTTTCTCATTCCGCACATCATGTTCGCCAAGGATCACTGCATCGGCAATGAATGAACCTTCACCGATTTCCAGCAGGTTATGGGAAACATCGCTGGCGGTAGAAATTTCTGAATTCCGGCCTACTTTTGCTCCCATCATCCTGTAGAATTTGCTGATGTATACCGAAGCGAAAAGAGGATGGATGACAATTAGGGAGAGATTGAAAATCTGGTCTTTCACCCACTTTCTGTAATACGTAAAACTATATACAGGATAAATCCCCGGCTCCATCTTATATTGAAGTACCCTGGTCACCAGGCTTACGATCAGAATGAAGAGCAGGATATACACGGCTGACAGCAGCGGGGCCTGCCAGAGATAGTAAAAGCTGTAATCCGGTGACTGTTCGTCAAGATAGTACAATGTATACAGGGTAGGGGCCAGCGGTAAAACGATGAGCAGCGGGAAGAAAAATAATGAGCATGCATATAAAAAAGCAAACCTGTTTCTTTTTCCTGCTGAGGAAAGTTTTGGAATATCCAGCTCTTCACCCGATTTTATTCTCAGCTTTTCAGCCGGGCTTCCGTTCCAGATTTCACCGTAACCGATTTTTTGCCCTTCATTAAGGCAGCTCAGGTCCTGGAGCTCTCCAAACTCTTCAATAACCGTATCTCCGCATAGGATGGCTGAGGAACCAAGGTATGCGTGGGCTTTGATATGCACTTTCCTGATCCTTAATATTCCGTTTTCCACAGAAGCATTGTCTATACTGCATCCGGAACTGGTGTTGACGTTGGCATCAATCGTTACCAGGTCTTCCGCCGCTATCGGAAGCAAGCTCAGCTGTGCGCTGGGATGTACTTTTACGCCCAGCAATCTCAGGTATTTAGGGTATAAAGGTGTTTCAACAATGAATTCCGAAGGCATCAGCCTTTTAACGGTTTTCCACAGCCACCACCTGAAATAATACCAGCCCCAAAGCGGATAGTCACCTTCTTTAATTTTTCCTATGACCAGCCATTTAACAATGATGATCACCAAAGAATATACGGGCGGAATAAGCGTGTACAGCAATATGGCGCTGAGCAGTGCAAAACCGGTCCCATAGTCATTCAGCTGAAAATAATAATAACTTAGGTAAGGGAAAAATATCTGGAAGCTCAGCAAAGAAAATATCGCGAACAGGCAAACCGTCTGCGCAGCATTGCATAGGTAATATTGTAGCGTGGAAACCCTCGTAAAAGGCTCCTGGTGCTGATTTTCAGCGGGCTGTTTGTGGCTGAGGCACTCTGCGAAGGCAGAAAGAGGCCGGTTTTCATAAATATCTTTAAGAGAAGCGTAAGGTATGCCTGCTTTTTGCCTGAGATGGGATACCAGTGTCGCTGCCAGCAGGGAATGTCCGCCCAGATCTGTAAAGAAATCCTGTCCCAGGCTGATCGGCTTACCCGGAAATACCCATTGCAGGGTCTGGATCAGTTTATCTTCCAGGGAAGCTCCGGGATCAATGGAAATCTCTTCACTTTTTTCATGGACGGTAAAACTTTCGGGAAGCGGAAGTTTCTTGCGGTCTATTTTTCCGCTCGGCATCCTCGGCATTTCTTTCATGCTGATGATGGCAATCGGCACCATATAGGGGGCCAGGAATTTTGCAATTTCCTTCCGCATTTCGTGTTCATCAAATGCGGCATTATGATTCATTACCGTATAGCCTACAAGCTGCCCCTGCCCGTTGGCGTCTTCCTTTACGGCCACGGCGGCAGAGGAAACTCCGGGAAGCTGGTTCAGCCTGGATTCTATTTCGCCCAGCTCGATCCTGTAGCCGCGGAGTTTGATCTGATCATCGATCCTTCCCTGGAAATCGATGAATCCATCTTCACGGAAGATAACAGCGTCCCCGGTTTTATAAATCGTATCACCCGGCATTTCGGGAAAAGGATTGGGGAGGAATTTCTGTTCGGTAAGCTCAGGAAGGTTAAAATATCCCTTGCTTACGCCCGGGCCGGAAATGATCATTTCTCCGCGCTCTCCACGGGGAACAATATTAAGCTGTTCATCAACGATCGCGATATGGTAATTCGGTAAAGGGCCTCCGATAGTCAGTTCCTGGTCACGGTTCAGAATCGCCATATTGGAAGAAACCGTAGTTTCCGTAGGTCCATAACTGTTGATGAATATCCGGTAGGGTTGTGCCCATTTTTCCTGTACCTGCTTAGTGCAGGCTTCACCCCCGGTATTGATAAGACGGATGGAAGGCACTTCATCAATGATGGCCAAGATACTCGGTACAGCATGAAGAACCGTGATTTTATTTTCGGTTAGCACCTTGCTTAATTCATCAATGGCCTTTACTGTTGTGGCATCGGCCACCCAGATGGTTGCTCCGGAAAAAAGACTGATCCATACTTCTTCGCACCACATGTCAAAGGAAACCGAAAATCCCTGGTATACCACATCCGTATCTTTGATCCCGATGAAATCCTCTTCGGAACGGATGAGGTGGCAGATATTACGGTGGGAAATGGGGATCCCTTTTGGGTTTCCGGTACTCCCTGAAGTAAATAGGACATACGCCCAGCGATCCGGATCGCTATCCACCGGTAAAGGAGGAACGTCTTCCTGTGGCTGTGGAGCAATGGGTATCGGTTGGCAATGGATGTCGGCATCTGTATCAGAAAAATAGGCCTTGACATCAATGTCCGTAAAAACTTTTTTGATGCGGTCTTCCGGCATTTCCCGGTCAAGAGGAACGTAAGTGGCACCTGCTTTCAAAATCCCCAGAATGCAAACGGGGAGTTCAAGGCTCCTGGGATACCAGACGCCAACACGGTCGCCGGGCACCACACCTTCCTGATGGAGCTGCCGGGCAATAGCATTGCTCCAGCTGTCAAGCTCGCCGTAAGTAAGCTTTTTATCCTTGTAAATAAAAGCAGTTTTATGCCTGTACCGTTCAAATACAGGGCTTAATAGATGAGGGAGGGTTTCGTCTTTAATAAATTCCGGACAGATTTTTCCTAAAATTAAACTGTTCATTATTTGTGGGTCTCTGTTTGAGTCTTTTTAATGTTTAATCGATTGCTAAATATACTGCATTTGTGTTTACATTCCGTAAGTAAATTTTGTAGTTTTGCAGAATCAAACAGAGATATTCATGCGTACGATTTTATCACAAGAATTTTCATTAGTAAATCAGTGGATCAATGAACTCAGGAACGTTAAAATACAGCATGACCGGCTGCGTTTCAGGAGAAACATGGAGCGCATCGGGGAGATTGCCGCTTTTGAAATCAGCAGGACACTTGAATACAGGGAAGTGGAAATTCAGACGCCTCTTGATACTGTTACCGTAAAAGAAATTGCTGTACAGCCTGTTATTACAACGATCCTGCGGGCAGGTGTTCCTTTGTTCCAGGGCCTTCTTAGTTATTTTGACCAGGCAGACTGTGGTTTTGTAGCTGCATACCGTAAGCATGACGCCAATGATTATTTTTCCATCAAGCAGGATTATCTGACGTGCCCGAGCATTGAAGGAAGGCCGCTTATTGTGGCAGATCCTATGCTGGCGACCGGTGCTTCTCTTATTGAAGCCATAAAAGACCTTCTAACCCATGGCACGCCTACAGAACTGCATATCGTTGCAGCAATTGCATCCAGGCAGGGCGTTGAAACCATAGAAAAGCAATATCCGCAAGCTAAAATATGGATAGGTGCCATTGATGAAAACCTGACTTCCAAAGGATATATTACTCCTGGATTGGGCGATGCCGGAGACTTGAGCTACGGCGAAAAACTTCAGCGCTAAACTCTAAGTAAAGATCTGTAATATCATCAAGGCTGCATTTTCAAGGATACAGCCTTTACTATTTCGAAAAATCTATCTCGTCCTCCCCAACACTCTCACTCTCCCACTCTAAAAACCCTCCAACCCAAAACCCTCATTCATCCATCGCCATCACCAGCACACTCACCGTATTGCCGGGCCTGTTTAAGATTTCCCAGGCAATAGTGGCCAGCGTATTTCCGGTGGTGAATACATCATCAATAAGAAGGATGTGTTGCCCGGTAATGTTCCGGGTCAAAGAAAAAGTATTTTCTGCCTGCAGGCGGTGCTGTTTGTCTTTCAGGGCCTGTGCCTTTGAATAATGGTTCCTTTTAATAAGGCTGTGATCGGCGGGGATACCGTAGAATTTAGACAAAGCATCAGTAAATGTATGGAGCTGGTTGTAGCCTCTTTCCCTCTGTTTCCTGGGATGGAGCGGCACGCTTACCAGCAGGTCGGGCTTTTTGTTTTTAAAGTCGAGGTGTTGTGGGATCCATCCTGCAATGATTTTCCCTGTCTTTTCCCGGTTCCTGTATTTGAGCTCGTGAACGATTTTACGGCTTAGATTTTCTTTTTCAAATTGCATAAGGGCAAAGGCGTGCTCAACCGGAAAAAGCAGCCGGCACCTTTCCTTGAGGAGATTATGCCCAAAATAGTCGAAATGGGTAAAGTGAATCTGGCTGAAACATAGATTGCATACCAGAAGATCGGCTTCGATAATCCTGTTGCATTCCAGGCAGCGGTTAGGAAATAAGAGGTCTAGCATCATTTGTGTGTGATATATTTAGATGCTAAAATACTAAATTGGATCGAAATAAGGAATTCGTAATCAATGCTTTTGTGGTTGATTACCCGATTATGATTCGGGAATCTTTATCAAAAAACGACGATCAGTCATTCTACCAGGATGTTCATGTTAAACTAGAAATCTTTTCGGATTTTTTCAATTGCATTTTTCATATTAGAGTTGAAGTATTCCTTTTCAAGCCGGATGGGAGGGGCCTGTCTCACTTGGCAATCTGCGACGCTGCAGGATTCACAGGTTACGCCCACATTAATGGTTTTCAAGGTGGGCGATTTGATGAAGTTAATCTTTCTGATCGTTTGTGTATTCAATAAAATCCCCAGGCAATAACTTCTGTTGCTTCCATCGGAGAACGGATTCTTTTGAGATGTCGAAATCACCAGGTAGCTTGTGCCCTGGTCTTTGTAATGGGAAATCTGCGCGTCTGTCAGCGTTTCATTTTCTTTCAGGTGGTGCAGGTTTTTAACGGCAATCCATCTTCGGCAGTAATGTTCGTTGGTGGCATTGGCATGCGGAGCTTGCTGATGGTTCAGATGCAGCTCCTTTAGGATCTGGATTTTATCTGAATGGTTCTTTTTAACCAGGCACAGGTAAAACAAATCCTTAATTCCCAATTCGGAAGAAAGTATATTGGTAAGGCGGTAATAAAAGGTTTCGGGAGATTGGGTGAAATGTTCGGTTAACCGTTCAAAACCAGACGGATTCCATATGTTTTGCAGAAAAAATTCTGCCGTCCTTTCCTTAATTTTTTCTTTGGATATTAATAAAGCACCGGCAAAGTAAGATGCATAAAAATTGTTTAAAATTTCCTCAAAACTTCCAAAATCCAGCCATGAATAGGTATTGGGACGATTTTTTAGTTCCAGGACATTAAATCCGACTTCCTTAGCGAGGATGAAGGTCTTCTGGTCTTTTTCCAATTTTCGGTTCAGGAGCAACAGCATTTTTTCAGGAATAAACAGGGACCGGAGATGATCCAGTGTTCCGTATCGTTCAAAATCTTCAGACCGGATGGTATAATTAAACTTTCCGGTCAAAATGTTTTCTAAAACTTCAGATTGCAGGTTTTTACTGATTTCCATCTGGTTTTCCTGTGCAAACTGTATTGCTTTTTCTTCGATTTCAGGGAAATAATTATCATAAAGTTCCTGAAACGAACGTAGAACTGCAAAATAAAACCGTTCTTTCCCCAGGTTGTAATTCTGAGAAATTTCAATCAGGGCATTGATGAATGCCGTTACTTTTTTCGGGGCATCACTGATGATGCTGATGAGGTTGTTTTTGTTGATTCCGAAAAGTTCAAGAGGAATTTCCTTAAAAAAATCTGATTGCAGGATTTCATTGAACGGCATCAGGCTTTTGTCGAGCTTCGTAGAGACCAGATCATCGAAGGTGCAGTTCAGCGCTTCCGAAATCTGAATGATTTTGTCATGCTTAGGATATTTTTTACCATTCTCAATTTCATTAAGATAGGATTTTGACATACCGGTCTTCACGGCAAGATCCTGGAGAGACCAGTTTTTCTTTTGCCTCTGCTGCTTTAGTTTAAGCCCGAAAACCGTCTTGATATAGTCACTTTCATGATTCATGAATCAAAGATAGAAATTAACTGCGATTTTTCGCATAATAATTTTTTAAATATTTTAGCGAACGTTCGCTGTATGTGAAAATTTTTATTTATGTTTGTCAGGTGCAATTACAAAATCAATGCTTATGGAAACCAAGACTCAGTTAAAAATAAAAGCTCAGGAAAAGTTTGAGGAGGTATTTACAAATGATTTGACAGATTTTCTGGTAGAACTCCATCGAAATTTCAATCAGAAAAGACTGGAACTCTTAAAATATAGAGAAAAAGCTCAAAATGAGTTTGATGCCGGCGTCCTTCCCGGATTTTTGCCCGAAACCGAAGAAATCCGAGACGGAAGCTGGATCTGTGCACCTCTTCCCGAAGATCTTTTGGACAGGAGAGTGGAAATTACCGGGCCTGTTGACCGCAAAATGATTATCAATGCCCTTAACTCGGGTGCGCTGACCTTTATGGCAGATTTTGAAGACAGCAATTCTCCTACCTGGAAAAACTGCATGGAAGGGCAGCTTAATCTCTCCGATGCGGTTAACCGATGCATTGATTTTAATAACGAACAGGGTAAATCTTATCAGCTTGGTAAAAACACCGCTGTCTTAATGGTCCGTCCGCGGGGCCTGCATTTAAATGAAAAGCATATTGAGATTAATGGTGAGCAGGCTTCAGCCTCTTTAATTGATTTCGGAATTTATTTTTTCAGGAATGCTGAGCAGTTGCTGAAGAACGGAAGCGGTCCCTATTTTTATCTTCCAAAACTGGAGCATTATAAAGAAGCCCGGTGGTGGAATGATGTTTTCGTCTTTGCCCAGGATTACCTCGGGATTCCGAAGGGAACTGTAAAAGCGACGGTTTTGATTGAAACCATAACCGCTTCTTTTCAGATCGACGAAATTCTGTTTGAATTGAAAGACCACAGTGCCGGCCTGAATTGCGGGCGATGGGATTACATTTTTTCATTCATTAAAAAATTCAGGAATCTTCCCGGATATATGGTGCCGGACCGAGATCAGGTAACCATGGCTTCACCTTTTATGAGTGCTTATTCAAAAAGGGTGATTGAGATCTGCCATAAGAGGAATGTTCATGCTATCGGCGGAATGGCAGCACAGATTCCTATTAAAAATGATTACGAAGCGAACAGCATTGCTTTTGGGAAGGTGCGCGCAGACAAGGAGCGGGAAGTGAAGAACGGGCATGACGGAACCTGGGTAGCCCATCCGGCTTTGGTATCTGTGGCCAAAGATATTTTCGACCAATTCATGCCGTTGAAAAACCAGATCCATAACAAATTTGATTATCAGATCATCGAAAAAGACCTGCTTGAGGTCCCTAAAGGTGAAATCACGGAAAAAGGAGTTCGTAAGAACATTAATGTAGGAATTCTTTATCTGGAATCCTGGTTGATGGGAGTGGGGGCTGCGGCAATTTATAATTTGATGGAAGATGCGGCAACCGCTGAAATTTCAAGAACACAGCTATGGCAATGGCTGAAAAACGATGCGATTTTGGATGATGACCGCAAGCTGACCAGGGCAATGGTCCTTCAGTGGGAATTCGAGGAGCTGGAACGAATCGAAAAGTATGTGGGGGAGGAACGTTTCAGAAACGGAAAATTCAACCTCGCCAAAGAGCTCTTCAATGAACTGATCTTCTGCGAAAAATTTGAGGAGTTTTTAACATTGAAGGCTTATCCGTTTATTTAAGCCGAAGTAATAGTGTCAGAGGAGATAAGAGAAATGTAGTAAAGCAGATAAAAATAATCACAAATCAAAATAACCTAAACAAAAATAGTATGAAAACAAGACAAGATCAAATCCTGGAAATAGAAAAGGACTGGCTTGAAAATCCTCGCTGGAGCGGGATAAAAAGGCCGTATACAGCTGAAGATGTTCTGAAACTTCGGGGGTCCTATAAATTAGATTATACCATTGCGACTGAAATGGCCGGGAAATTTTGGAACCAACTGAATCAACAGGAGTATGTGGCAGGATTGGGAGCTCTAACAGGAAATCAGGCTGTTCAGGAGGTAGATGCCGGCCTGGAAGCCATTTACCTTTCGGGATGGCAGGTGGCTGCGGATGCCAATTTATCCGGTGAGATGTATCCCGACCAGTCTCTGTATCCTGCCAACTCAGTGCCTTCTGTGGTCAAGAAAATTAATAATGCTTTATTGAGGGCAGACCAGATCCAATCCGTAAATGGGGGAGGAGAGAAAGAATATCTGGTTCCGATCGTGGCAGATGCAGAAGCCGGATTTGGCGGAAACCTCAATGCGTATGAATTAATGAAACAGATGATTGAAGCCGGAGCTGCGGCCGTGCATTTTGAAGACCAGCTGTCTTCTGCCAAAAAATGCGGCCATCTGGGAGGGAAAGTGCTGGTACCGACTCAGGAAGCGGTCAATAAGCTGATTTCTGCCCGTTTAGCGGCGGATGTCCTGGGCGTGCCGACCCTGATTATCGCACGAACGGATGCGGATGCCGCAGATTTGTTAACGTCTGATATTGATGAAAGGGATAAGAAATTTCTGACAGGGGAAAGAACTTTCGAAGGCTTTTTTGTAGTGAGAAACGGATTGGAGCAGGGAATTGACCGGGGCCTGTCTTACGCTCCGTACGCAGACCTGATCTGGATGGAAACCTCAAACCCGGATCTGGAACAGGCCAGAAGATTTGCAGAAGGAATTCATGCGAAATTTCCCGGAAAAATGCTGGCATATAACTGTTCGCCTTCTTTTAACTGGGCGGCAAGGCTTTCTGAAGAGGAGATGCTCAATTTCCGTGAAGAGCTGGCAAAAATGGGGTATAAATTCCAGTTTATAACCCTGGCCGGTTTCCATGCTCTGAATACGGCTATGTTTGAGCTTGCTCTGGCATACAAAGAAAAAGGAATGGCCGGTTATTCTGAACTGCAGGAACGTGAGTTTGCTTTGCAGCAGAGAGGATTCAGGGCGGTGAAGCATCAGTCTTTCGTGGGTACAGGATATTTTGATGAGATCCAGAATATCGTTACGAGCGGTTCTTCAGCAACCGTCGCGATGAAAGATTCTACAGAGACGGCGCAATTTCATTAGCAGAATCCATTGTAAGTTAATTATATTGTTATAACCTTCCTGGTTTTGGGAAGGTTTTTTATTCTTATAACTTACTTTTGTATAAATATTTGAGAAGATGAGCCTCATTTTTGAAAAGCAGATCACAGTAACGCAAGCCCATATCGATGGAAATAATCATGTTAACAACGTTCAGTATGTACATTGGGTAGCAGAAATTGCCGGGGAGCACTGGGACTTGGTCAAACATGCAACAGCATATCCTGATGACGTCTGGATGCTTCTCGATCATCATATAAGTTACAAAAAGCAGGTGTATCATGGTGATGTGATTACCGTGAGAACCTATCCCAAGCCTCCGGAAGGAGTCAGGCAGCCCAGGAAAGTGGAATTTTACTGCAATGATCAGCTTGTTGTTGATTCTGAAACGTGGTGGGTTCTCATCAATAAGGAGACCCAGAGAATCAGGAGGCTGGAAAATGACTGGCTCGAAAAGCTGTAATACATTTGTTGTTTTGTCATATCTTTGCACCATGATACGTATTACAAAAATTTTTACATTTGAAACCGCCCATGTATTGTACAATTACGACGGTAAATGTAAAAATATGCACGGGCACTCCTATAAACTGTTCGTAACGGTGAAGGGAAGGCCTATCAATGATCTGGAGAACCCCAAAAACGGGATGGTAGTGGATTTCGGTGATATTAAAAGCATCGTAAAATCTGAAATAGTGGATGTGTGGGATCATGCGGTTCTTGTCAATGCGCTTTCCCCTCACAAAGAACTCGGGAACAACCTTGAAGAACAGGGGCATAAAGTGATCTACTGCACCTTCCAGCCTACCTGTGAAAATATGCTGTATGCCATTGCAGCCAAGATAAAATCAAAACTTCCGGCCGGTATCAGCCTGGCATACCTTAAGCTTCACGAAACGGAAAACTCCTACGGCGAGTGGTTTGCAGAGGATAATCAGTAATTTATTCAAAACGTCAATCGGTGTTAAAGACCATCATCAATTTAGAACCCGGGAAAAAGGTTTATTTTGCATCAGACCAGCATTTCGGAGCTCCGGATCCTAAATCAAGCAAGGTACGGGAAGAGAAGTTCATCCGGTGGATGGATGGGATCAAGAAGGATGCGCAGATTCTTTTCCTTATGGGTGATCTGTTTGATTTCTGGCATGAATGGACGTACGTAATTCCGAAAGGATATGTAAGGGTCCTGGGAAAAATCGCGGAACTGAAGGACAGCGGCGTACAGATTTACTTTTTTGTTGGCAACCATGACCTGTGGATGAAGGATTACCTGGAAGAAGAGATCGGATGTACCGTATTCTATCAGAAACAGTATTTTGAAATCAGCGGGAAGCAGTTCCTGCTGGCGCATGGTGACGGGCTCGGTCCCGGTGATAAAGGGTATAAGCGGATGAAGAAATTATTCACGAATCCCCTGGCCCAGTGGGCATTCAAATGGCTGCACCCGGATATTGCCATGAAGATTGCATTGTATATGTCCCAGAAGAATAAAATGATTTCAGGGGAAGAGGATAAAGAGTTTCTGGGTGAGGATAAAGAATTCCTGGTCATATATTCCAAGGAAAAGCTGAAAACAATGCAGATTGATTATTTTATCTATGGGCACCGGCATCTTCCTATGGTCCTTACCCTGCAGGATAAAGCAAAATACATTAATCTGGGCGATTGGATCTCATACTATACGTATGGGGTTTTTGAACAGGAGTTTGAGCTGAAAACTTTTGATGAAGCATAAAAAAAATTACCCCTTTCGGGGTAATCTTCGGATAAAAAAAAATTACCCTTGTTTTTAATCCATATTCCGCATTGATTGTTGCAAGAAGCTTACCAAAAACTAAATTCTGAAGTAAAAAATCAATAAAAAACAATACCTTTATGATAACTTATTCATACTGAGTATTAAATATCATATTTCTATGTTGATGAACCAGATATTCGATATCAGAACAGAACAGGAATTTTTAAATGCCGCACTGGAAATTTTTCGTTATCAATATGACCATGTTGATGTATACAGGAAATTTGTGGACTACCTGAAGATCAACCCGGATGACGTAACAGAGCTGTCAAAAATACCTTTTCTGCCGATAGAAATGTTCAAGAATCATTTTGTTTCAGACCAGCAGGTATTGCCGGAACTGTATTTCCAGAGTTCTGGTACAACCCGGATGAATCTTTCTAAACATTATATTGCAGATGAAAACCTGTACCGGGAAAGCATTGAGAAAAGTTTTGGGCAATTCATAGGGCCGCCCGAAGACTACATTTTCCTCGGATTGCTTCCCAGCTATCTCGAACGGCAAAACTCGTCGCTGATCTATATGGTGGATTATCTGATGACAAAGTCAGACAAGCCTGAAAACGGGTATTTTCTATACAACCATTCCGAACTTCTGGATCTGCTGAATACACTCACTGATAGGAAGGTCATTCTTTTTGGAGTTTCCTTTGCGCTGCTCGATTTTCTGGATTATTGTGCTGCTCATCCGGAAGACAAGATCTTAAAGCCATCCGAACAGCTGATCGTGATCGAAACCGGAGGTATGAAGGGCAGAAAAGAAGAAATGACCAAGGATGAGCTCCTCAGCATATTGCAGCAGGGCTTTAAAACAGATAGGATTTATTCTGAATATTCCATGACGGAACTGCTTTCCCAAGCCTATTCACTGGGAAAGAATGAATACCGCTGCCCCAATTGGATGAAAATCCTGATCCGGAATGCCGAAGACCCTTTCGCTTACGAAAAGGAGGGGAGGACAGGGGCTATTAACATCATTGACCTGGCTAATATCCACTCCTGTGCTTTTATTGCCACCCAGGATCTTGGAAAGGCCGAAGAAGACCGTTTTCAGGTATTGGGAAGGATAGACCATTCTGATATCAGAGGGTGTAGTTTGCTGGTGAGCGGGCAGTAAGTGGGAGAGTAGGAGAGTAGGAGAGTAGAGAGTGAGAGAGTAAGAGAGTTGGTGTATGTGAGAGGATAGTGAGTGTTGGGATGAAATGTTTAGTTATTATTATTTAGGTTAGAGATTATTATGTTGAAGATTGAAGAGCTTGTACATGCTTTTATCCACAGCCATTGCAATTTTGAAAAGGAAATCGTGCTGACGAATCATTTTCAGGCAGACTGGGAAGCGGATATACTGATTATTGATAAGGAAGGCTACAGCCATGAAATTGAGATCAAGCTGTCAAAAAGCGATTTTAAAAATGATTTTAAAAAATCCTATACCCATGCGGTTACCGGAGAAAAATTTCTGAAGCACGATAAGATTTCCTGCGGGGACTATGTCTGTAATGCATTCAGTTTCTTGCTTCCCATGGGAATGGTAGACCATGCGCTGATCCCTGCCCATTGTGGGATCATTGAATTTTATCATAATGTGGACAGCTGGGACACAGAATTCTATATGATCCGTCAGCCTAAAAAGGTGCATGAGGACTCATACTGGAAGCTGAATGATAAAGATCTTTTCCTCCGTAAAATGGCCCAGAGCCTGCTGTACAGGAAAATGGAGATCAAAGGTAAGCATGAAGAGCTTATCTTCAGAAACCCTTTTGAAATCAGAAAAACAAAATAAATCCTGCATAAAGCAGGATTTTTTTCGGACTAAACTTTTTCTTCGGCATGGTTCTGAATCAGGTACCTGTAAACAAGTCCTCCTGTAATTCCTCCTGCAATCGGAGCTACCCAGAACAGCCATAACTGGGAAATGGCCTCTCCGCCCACAAATATTGCCTGCGAAAGGGACCGTGCCGGATTCACCGATGTATTGGTAATCGGAATAGAAATCAGATGGATCAGGGTTAATGCCAGCCCTATGGCTATTCCGGCAAATTTTCCGTTGGCCCAGCGGTCCGTAGATCCCATGATAATGATAAGGAAGAAAGCAGTCAGAAGGAATTCAGCCAGAAAGGCGGCTCCCATACTAAACGCCTTACCATTGTAAACAGCTTCGCCATAAAAATTAGTAGCAAAATCGCCCGGTTTGGTAAAATGGGTGGGACCTGCTCCGTTCAGGATGATGTACAGGCATCCTGCAGCGGCAATAGCACCGATACACTGCGCAATAATGTAAGGAATGAGCTCCTTAGCCGGAAACCTTCCTCCGAAGAGTAAACCAAAAGAAACTGCAGGATTGAAATGTCCGCCGGAGATATGCCCAACGGCATAAGCCATTGTAAGTACACTAAGCCCGAAAGCAAGAGCAACACCCAAAAGGCCGATTCCCAGATCAGGAACACCGGCAGCAAAAACGGCGCTGCCACAACCTCCGAATACCAGCCAGAACGTGCCGAAGAATTCGGCAAATAATTTTTTTGTCATTTAATGTGCTTTTTTAATTAGGATAAATTTAAAATTTTATATTCAGATTTAAACAGCTTATTTGTTGGAAATTTATTATGTTAAATGAGTTTAGAATTAGTTCATTGATAATTTTTGTTGCCTATTTTTATATTTAATGTTATATTGATTTCAGTTTTGTTTTTGACTCGTATGGCATAAATGTTTATTTTTATTTTAAAATTAAAGGGTAATTCATGAAAAAAGTCTTGTTTGCTGTCCTGTTATCCGGTTTTGGCAGCCTTTCAGATGCTCAGGTATCTAAAAAAAAGCTCCCATGTTACGATCTGAAGCAAATAATGAAAGTGGAAGTTACTCCGCTGTACAAACCGCATCTGGATGCGGCAAGAAGTTTTGGCGTCAAGCTGCTGGAAGATGCATCCATGGTTCAGAAATATATTGCCAACGGAAAGCTGAAGAAGATAAAGAAAACGGGGAAGGGGTACAGGATACAGAAACTGGATTACAGCAGGCCCTACATGGTGAGCAAGGCTAAAAGCATGCTGGAAAAGATGGGAGCCAGGTTCAGTAAAGAAACCGGTGGCCATACTTTTACCGTTTCTTCCCTGACACGGACACTGGAAGACCAGTGCCGGCTGAGGCGGGTTAATGCCAATGCAGCTATCGGCATCAGTTCGCACAACTACGGAAACTCATTTGATATTTCCTATATACGGTTCAATGATGTGCTGAAGTACAATCCCAAAATGGAAATTGCCCTGGAAAAAGTTCTTCAATATTACCTCAAAAAAGGGATGATCCTGTACATCAAGGAAAAGCAGCAAAGCTGCTACCATATTACAATAAGAAATTATTAATTGTTTTTTCAATACAGTATGAATATTTGCAGGGGTAATTTACTTTACATAATTTTGTAGGAATCAATTTAACCATGAGCTTATGACAACTTTAGACAACAGACAGTACGAACTCGCCTTAGAAGCCTGGATTACCAGCTGCAAAGATTTTTCATCGCTTCAGAGACTCATCCCTACAAATTATGTTTTCAACCTTTCTGCGGAGCAGATTGAATGGCTGAGACAAAATAATGCCAATAGTCAATTTTCCGTTGAAATCGGAGTATACAACAATCAACTGATTATGATCCTCTGCCCTCTGGACCAAAGAGGACAGAAAGTATTCACCAGTGATTATCCGTATAGCGTTTTGTCTGCGCTAAGTCAGGATATTACACTCACACAGACCCAGCAGTACGTGGTAGTGAACAATGCCGTTATTTCTACTGACCTGCGCAGGATAGATAATACCGCAGATACATCTTTTCCCGTATACAGTATGCCTATGATGGCTCAGGATAAAGCGGTGGATGCTATAGAAAAGTGGAGGGATCAAGGATCCAACTGGTTCTATTATGAATGCACCGAGCAGGGAGGAAGCCGGATCTTCAACAAGTTTTATGTACCTTCCAGCAACATTAACCCACCTGAACACGACAAATCTCCTACCAGTATTGTATGTGCATTCGGGCTTAAATATTCCGATATTTACCAGAGAATGATGGTAACACTTATTTTTATTTCATTTTATGGAGACAGGCAGGATAATGGAAGCATCACTACCATTTCCAATACCTATGACTGGTCACAACCGAGCCCTCCGTTCCTAATAGCCATATCTGATGCTACTGGGATTTAAAATAATACTCTACTTAAATAACAGTCTGTTATTGCTGTGCTTTATATTGGGTATAAGCAGGCTCAGACTATTAAATAATAAAGAAAAATGGTATGTTTTCTATATCATTTTTCTTTTTTTCATTGAGGCATCAACCAAGGTTATTCTCTATTATTTCAGGTTACCTGATGCCAATTTTCTGTACCCCCTTTATATCGCGGGAGATTTTTTTATCCTGAATTACCTTTTTTTGAGGAAAAACAGTCTTACATCCGTTCCTGTTTTACTCATATTGGTATCGGTACTTACCTTTATTTTAGTCAACGGATACTTACGGCCGATGGTTGATAATGATGATGTAAAGGTTATTTCCAATATCATCATCATCTGCCTTGCCGGATATACTTTGATCCGGGAAATAAAGGAAAAGCATTTTGAGAACCGTTTCCTGTTTGCAGATGCCTGTATATTCCTGTATTATTCCGTATCTGTATTCACATTTATCATACAGCAGCAGTTAAGCTCTATTTCACAGCTTAATGCCAGCCTAATCTGGGGAGCGAATAACCTCCTGTCCAGTGTGATGTACGGATCATTAATTTATACCTTTTTAAAATTAAAGAAGTAACCTTAAATATCAGCTCCCTCCTGCTTATAATTGTTGCCGTAACAGTTATAATCGTTTTTGGCTTGCTGGCCTACCGTGCTTTCATCAACAGGATTATCGAAGAAAAGAATACCCAGTATGAGGCGGAAGTTCAGCATCAAAAAAATCTGGTGCTGGAAAATATAAGGGCACAGGAAGAAGAACGTAAAAGAATTGCGGTCATGATTCATGATGATATTGGAAACCGGCTCAACATCCTTTCCCTGTGGCTCAATAACCTGGATACCAAAGGAGATGAACTGATCAGGAAAAATATAGCCGCGCAGATGTCTTCCCTCATCGATGCAGCCAGGACCATTTCCCATTCATTATATCCGGTGAACCTGGATTCTGTTGGCCTGGTCCTGTATATAGAGGAACTTATAGCCAATTTGTCCAACAGGATTAATATTTCACTCAATGTTGGGCCTAAATACAAAAAAAAGAATATCTTTATAGAGGTGCAATTATACCGGATTATTCAGGAGTTTACCACAAATGTCCTGAAACATTCCGAAGCGACAAGAGTCTGGATCTACATCAAGGATAACCCCGGTAACCTATCTGTGGTGATTTCGGATAACGGACAGAGTTTTGAATACGAAGCCGTAAAAAAAGGCATGGGTATCAAAAATATCGAATCCCGCATCAAGTCTATGAATGCATTACACAAATGGAAAAATATTATGAATAAAGGAAGCCGTTTAATCATTAAAATTCCATATGCTAATGAATCCTCCTATCAAGATAGCCCTGATTGATGACGAACAACTGATCCTTGAAGGCGTAAAAATGTTGCTGTCTACGGAACAAAATATCTCAGTATGCCTTACCTCCAACAGCGGACCCGATTTTATCGAGCGCCTTGCAGGCCTGGAAGCCGGCGACTTTCCGGATATAGCCCTGGTGGATGTCCAGATGAAGCCGATGAACGGGTTTGAGCTGGTAGCCCTCCTCAAAGAAAACTATCCTGACCTGAAGATTATTATTCTTTCTTCACATTACAAAACCTCAATCCTGGGGTATATGGTTAAATTGGGCGTATCTGCATTCCTGCCTAAGAATTCAGACCGGAAAACCTTTATAGAAGCCATCACCATGGTGCATAAAAACGGAGTGTTTTTTACACCAGGAGACCATCAGATGCTGCTTTCCTACATGAACAGCACGACCAAAAAGAAAAGCCTTTTTGAAATGGATGACGAACTCTCCGAACGTGAAAAAGATGTAGTTAAGCTGATCTGCCAGGAATTTACCAACCATGAAATTGCTGACAAGCTTTTCATCAGTCCCCGGACTGTAGAAAGCCACCGCCAAAGGATTGTTGAAAAAATAGGTGCTAAAAATACGGTAGGTATTGTTATCTATGCCATCATCAACAACATTCACCCGCTAGAAAGAATATAATTCCGTAGAAGTACGGATTTTTTTATTTGGTATTTTTTACGGTATCAATCCGTTTTTTTTCATTGTTATTTTGTTCATTCCCATAAAGTTCAGGCAACAATTGTCCCGACTTAAAAGGGTAGAGTTATAAGAATGAAGAACAATATTATTTCTATCGGTATTTTTTTCGACGGGACAGGAAACAACGGAATCAATGCCGGCTCCCCGGTAAAGCCGGCTAAAAACAATGAAAGCTATTACGGCTGTCCTACAAATATTTACAAACTTTTCGGGCTGTTCCAGGGTGATGAAAAAATATATGTTGAAGGAATCGGAACCGTAACCGGTGCTGAAGACAGTGATTTTGCCATGGCCATCTGTAAAAACCCGAAAGGTTTCCAGGGCTATTCCTGCGATGACAAACTCGCGGCAGCCTCGGCTTTTGTAACAGAAAAACTCCATGGACTTTCTCAGGAATACCATTTTTACATTTACGGATTCAGCCGAGGTGCCATGCTTGCCAGGACTTTCTGTAACCAATTGATGCAGTCGGCTCCACAGTATGGAAAAACAATCCGGACTAAATTTTTAGGAGTTTTCGATACGGTGGAATCAGCTCCGTTCAATACTTATGATGTCACGGTAAATGAAGCTGTTGAGGCCGGATTGCACATCTGTGCAGTAAACGAATGCAGATACTTTTTCCCACTTACAGGCTTTTTTGAAGATTCAAAAGATAAAGCAGATTCTGAATTCCGTGCCACGCAGGGTGTTCTCAGGGAGATTTTTGTTCCAGGCGTACATGCCGATATTGGAGGAGGCTATCTTGAGGGGTCGCAGTCCGTTTATATTTCAGGAGAACATATCACCAGTAATGATGTGGTGTATTACGTGGAAAACATCAGGAATACCGCTAAAGACTCATCCGGGAATAAATTATGGAACTATTCGCTGAAAAATTATGAAATTGATGAAGGTACCTTTTTTTCACAGGCTTACATCATTAAAAACAAGGTATATAACGACCTCTCAAAAATATACGGTCTGCTGATGCTGGAAGAGACCAATAATATTACTGCGGTTTTCAGCACCGGTTTCAGCGATTCCGATTTTGCCATTGATGGCATGAGGCACCCTTACTTGTCTGAACTGTCCGAAGAATTGCGCCGGTACATGAAGCTTTTTCCTTCCGGTCCTAAACCAGTATATGACTTTCAGAAATTAACCGGTTACCTGCATGTTTCTGCCAACTTTGGCCTTTACAAAAGCATGTCAGCAGAAAATACAGAAGTGGATGCAGAACTCATCAACAATGGGCTCAACATGCCGAGCAATGCCAAAGGCTACCATGTGGATTCGGTAGATTCGGTAATACATTCAGATCTCCTGCTATCGGAAGATTCTGTCATAGATTATGCATTAGGTACCAATATCCCGAACAACAGCGATTGGAACCGTACGATATTGATAAAGGAAAATTTCTATAACAAATGTTAGTCCTTTTCAGTTTTAATTTAGGTGTGAGCTGCCCTTAGCGGGCAGCTCTTTTTTATTTCTCTGTAATTCGTTTCTTTTTCCGTATTTTTGCCCCCGGAAATTTTAATCATTATTTACAATGCTTTCGGTTCAAGGTTTAGGATTACATCATTCGGGAAACTATCTGTTTCAAAATGTGAATTTCACCATCAAAAAAGATGATAAAGTAGGATTGGTCGGTAAAAACGGGGCCGGTAAATCCACATTGCTCAAAATGCTCTCCGGAGAAATCAGCTTTTACGAAGGGAATGTTGTTCCGGAAGGGAATGTTACCATCGGTTTCCTGAAGCAGGACCTTGATTTTGTGAAAGGAAGAACGGTTTGGGCTGAAACCATGCAGGCTTTTGAGCAGATCAATGCCTGGAAGAACGAATTGGAAGAAGTGAACCACCAGATGGTGACCAGGACCGATTACGAAAGCGATTCCTATACGGACCTGATCAACAGGATGACAGAACTGAATGATCTTCTGATGAACCATGATGCTTACAACCTGGAGGGCGATATGGAAAAAGTACTCTTCGGTCTTGGTTTCAAAGCAGATGATTTCCAGAAAATCACAGATGAATTTTCCGGAGGCTGGAGGATGAGGATCGAGCTGGCCAAGCTGCTGCTTCAGAAAAATGATATCATGCTTCTCGATGAGCCTACCAACCACCTTGATATGGAATCTATCATCTGGCTTGAAAACTTCCTGAAAGATTATCCCGGTGCCATCGTACTGGTAAGTCACGATAAGCAGTTCATGACGGCCGTATGCAACCGTACCTTTGATATCAACAATAAAAAGGTGGATGATTATAAGGCTAATTATTCCAAATATCTCATCATGCGTGAGGACCGCCGTGAAAAGCTGATTCAGGCCAAAAAGAATCAGGATGCGGAAATCAAGCAGATGGAGGACAACATCAATAAATTCCGTGCAAGCGCAACCAAAGCTTCATTCGCTCAGTCATTGATCAAGAAGCTGGATAAGATCGAGCGTATCGAGGTGGATAACGAAGACGTTTCCAAATTCAACATCCGTTTTGTACAGTCGGTAGTTCCGGGGAAGGTCATCTTTGAAGCTGAAAACTTAGGGAAGGCCTATGGTGAAAAACAGATTTTTGATAATGTGGATTTTATGGTCCAGCGAGGAGACAGGATTGCACTCCTGGGACAGAACGGGCAGGGGAAAACAACGCTGGCTAAAATCCTTGCAGGAGACATTAAAGATTATTCAGGTTCATGGAACCTTGGCCATAATGTAAATATCGGGTATTTTGCCCAGAACCAGGAAGAAGTTTTAACTCCGAATAAAACCGTTCAGGAAGAAGCGGAAGATGCTGCAACGGAAGAAACAAGGCCTAGAGTACGGGATTTATTAGGATCTTTCCTGTTCCAGGGTGAAGCGGTCAATAAAAAGACGAAAGTGCTTTCCGGAGGAGAAAGAAACCGTCTGGCACTTTGTAAACTGCTGTTGCGTCCTTTCAATACGTTGATCATGGACGAACCTACCAACCACCTGGATATCCAGTCCAAAGAAATCATCAAGCTGGCTTTACAGAAATTTGAAGGGACACTCATCGTGATTTCTCACGACAGGGAATTCCTGCAAGGGCTTTGTGACAAGATTTATGAGTTCCGTGACGGAAAGATGAAGGAATTCTTAGGGGATATCAATGAATACCTTGAATTCAGGCAGAAGGAATCGATCCGCGAAATTTCGGCGGAAAAAGCAAAGCTTCACAATGAAGTTGCTAAACCGGAGGCTAAAAAAGCGGAAGAGAAGCCTGAACCGGTTTCCGGTCAGCAATCAGCTATAGTCAGTAAAGAACAGAAGAACATTCAGAATAAAATTAAAAAAGTAGAAGAGAAAATTTCTGAACTTGAAACAAAAGTGGAAGAGTTTGAAGCGTCTTTTACCAAAGAAAACCCTTCTGAAGATACGCTGGAAAAATATAATAAGACAAAAGAAGAGCTTGAACTGGCTTTACAGGAGTGGGAATACCTCGGCTCGCAGCTGGATTAAACTTTCTTGTTCGCATTGACCCGGTTTTAAAGATATAATCAATAACGTTGTCAGGGTGAAACCCTGGCAAGGCTGATCAGTCAAAATTTTAAGGTCGGAATAAATGAGTAATAAAGGTTACATATCTTCAAAATTCTGAAGCGTTATGATTGTGTTAGTACGGCCATTTATTTTCTTTTGAGCATCAATATTTATATACGTTACCTGTCTGCAAAGCATTTTAAGGAAACTTTAATAGGGTTTTCTGATTTATTTTTATACTTTTGAGGCATGATTTTTAGAGAAAACAGAAATCTGAAGAATTTTATTTCCAAATTGCTATTTGGGATCTATTTTCTTGCGCTGTTTTCCCAAAGCTTTCATCATCATGATCGGTCTGATATTTTTAAGGGATTCAATCTTAAAAATAAGGAGAACACCATGGCGAAGACTGGTGCTAAAGCTAAATCCGGCGACTGTCTTGCGTGTCATTTCCTTGCTACCGGAAATACCCTTATCCCTGAAGAATTCAGTTTAACTTTTGAGCACGCTTCTCATGAAGCGGAACAGATGATAGCTGTTCAGGAAAAATTATGGGATCAGATCAAATTTAATTTCAGGCTACGCGGCCCGCCCTCAGTTTCTTAAACTACATTTTATTTTTAACGGTTTTAATGGATTTGACTTTCAATGTCCGTATGTACACCTATCTGATAGATGCACATGATCCCGCGACTGCTGTGAATCAGAATATCTGATGTTTTTCTGAACGACGGTCAACCATTAATCTCAAAATTTTTACGTCAATGTACTGTAAACAGTACACAATCAATTTATTGTATAATGAAACTGATATACGGTTTATTGCTGGTCTGCTTCGGATTGGTATTCATAAACGCACAAAAAACATACAGTGTGGAAGGGACGGTCAAAGATATGCACGATAAGACCCCCCTTGTTAATGCTGAAATCATTCTTGGCAAATACAGTTCGAAAACCGATGCTAAAGGAAGGTTTTCGTTCGGTGCAATTCCTGCCGGGACCTATACTTTGCTGGCGAAACATCCGGACTGCCATGATTACACTGAAAATGTAAATGTAAACGGAAACCTCCAGCTTGCCATAACACTTGAACATCATATTGAGGAAATCGAAACGGTGACCGTGCATGGCAGCCATAAGAATAATGGCAGCATGGTAGTGAAAACGCTCGACAAAACGGATATATCCAGGAATATTACGGAAAACCTCGGTAATATGCTTACCAATATATCCGGCGTCAATGCCCTTAAAACAGGGAATAATATTTCCAAGCCCATTATCCATGGCCTTTATGGCAGTAGGGTATCCATCATTAATGATGGCGTAAGGCTTGCTGAGCAGGAATGGGGTGTGGAGCATGCTCCCAATGTAGACGTCAACAACTTTGAGCATATTGATGTGATCAAAGGGGCATCTGCACTTAAATACGGCAGCGGTGCTGTGGGTGGAGTAGTCGTACTTCAGCCTCAGATCCTTCCCCGTAAAGATACCATTATGGGTGCGGTCTCGTTATCGGGAATCAGCAATGGGCGCGGTGCCAGTCTTAATGTGAAACTGGCTAAAACATGGAAAGATGGCTGGGCAGTGAAAACCAACGGAAGCTTTAAAAAACTGGGCGACCTCCAGACGGCCGATTACGGCCTGATGAATACGGGAGTACAGAACTATGGGTTTAATTTTGGGGTACAGAAGATGAACTTTGATAGAGGATTTTCTTTCGACTATTACCTCACAGATAATTCCATCGGGATTTTAAGGAGCTCACATGTAGGGTCTGCAGAAGACCTGTATGAAGCCTTATCTTCGCAGCAGCCTATTTACAAAAGGAAATTTTCCTATGATATCGATAATCCAAGACAGGAGATCGAACATCATATCGCTAAGATTTCCGTGTATCAGAGATTCGGGGATTTCGGAAAACTGACCGCTACCTATAGTTTCCAGTACAACCACAGGAAAGAATATGATATCCGTCGTACGGAAGCCTTAAGCAAAAAACCTGGCCTGGACCTGGAGCTGATTACAAATGACCTTAACATCAACCACCTTATAGAAAGAGAAAAATGGAGCCTTGAAACAGGAATTGATGCAGGGTACCAGAATAATTACTCCAATCCGCAGACTGAAGCACGAAGGCTAATTCCTAATTACGACAGGTATTATGCAGGCATTTATTCTGTCTACAAGTACAAGATATTGCCTAAACTGGAGGTAGAAGTTGGCGGAAGATATGATTTCGACCGTTACGATGTGACCAAATGGTATGACCTGTCAGACTGGAATAAGCTGTATGCGAATGATTACAAGGATTTTGTAGTGCGGATCAACCAGAACAGGATTCTGACCAGGCCGCAGCTGAATTATAACAATATTTCAGCGAATGCAGGGATCGTTTACCGCCCGGCAGATAACTTCAGCCTTAAATTCAATTATGCAAGAGTGGCAAGGTCTCCGAATATTGCAGAACTTTTTGCAGACGGGCTTCACCATTCCGCAGCAATCATAGAGAAAGGGGATATGCGGATGAAAAATGAGATGGGAGATCAGTTCAACCTTATTGCAGATGCAAGGATCAATCTTCTGCAGGGGCTGAATATCTCCGTAAACCCTTATTTCTTTCATACTAAAAACTTCATCAATCAGATTCCTACGGGGTACCAGAATACCCAATGGGGAGGGGATTTTGTCGTTTACTCATATCAGCAGATCGACGCGAAGATGTACGGGATTGATGTGGATGCACAGCTGAAGATCTCGGATCATCTTACTTATAAAGGAAATGCCTCGTATGTATACGGACAGGACCTTACCCATCAGGTTCCTCTTATTCTTATGATGCCTCCCAACATTAACAATACCCTGGAGTATCATAACGAAAAATGGAAGAACTTTTATTTCAATGTGAGCAACAATACGCTCCTGAAACAGACCAGGTTTCCGGTCTACAACATCCTGATCACAAGGTATGATTCAGACGGGAACTCGTTCAAGCAGAGTGTGGATATTTCCACTCCTCCGGACGGATATTCGCTCTGGAACCTCCAGACAGGGGTCAATCTGTCTAAAAATTTCGGGATTGATTTTTCAGTCCGCAATGTTTTCAACAAAACCTATAGAGACTATCTCAATAGGTTACGGTTCTTCTCCGACGAAATGGGGAGAAATTTTATTTTAACGCTTAAATATCAATTTTAACAAATTTAAATCTCAGTTATGAAAAATACATTTAAAAATACAGCATTCATTTTAGGCCTTTTAGCCATCGTTTTTTCCTTAGGATTGGTTTCGTGTAACCGAAGCGATGATGAAGCGGATGACCTTCCACAGGAAGAACTTTCTGATGTCCTTCTTAAAGTAACCGACGATGGTACAGGAGCATCGGTAGTATATGATTATCAGGTGAACAGCACATCTAATCCTAATGTAAAACTTACAGATGGACATACTTATAGTGTAGAAGTGATCTTTAAAAACGGGGATGAAGATGCCACACAGGAAATCCGGGATGCAAAAGACGAACACTTCCTGGTGTACAACTTCCCGAATTCTGATATTACACTTACCCGTACCGATGATGCTTCTTCTACCAGAGCAGACGGTAAACATGTAGGGTTAAAAACAAAATGGGTGGTTAATAAAGCCATAAAAAATGCGTCTGCTCAAAGCCAGCTTATTCTAACCTTATTCCATGAGCCGGTTACAGTTTCCGAAGCTTCATCTGTAAGCGGAAACGGAGTGGTATACGGAAGTCATACAGGAGGTGAAACAGATGCTCAGGCTACTTACAATATCATTAACTAATGCACAAATGATGATGATAAAAACCACCGGAACTCCCGGTGGTTTTTTGCTGATAAATATTTGATGCTTAAGAATTTATTTGAAATGAGTTATTTTGATAAAAAATTCATATTTTTGCAACCTAAAATTTTAATCAATAATGAAGGTTACCGCACAAAACCATGATGACGTAAGTGCATTGCTTACCGTAACATTGGAAAAATCTGACTACAAAGAAAAAGTAGAAAAGCAGTTGATTAATTATGCTAAAAATGCGCAAGTTCCTGGTTTCAGAAAAGGGAAAGTGCCTTTAAGTATGGTTAGAAGACAATATGAAGCAGGGATTGCATTCGAAGAAATCAACAAGCAGGTTTCCGATGCCCTGAATGGCTATGTAAACGAAAACAAACTGAGACTTGTAGGGCAGCCGGTTCCTCAGCCAGTCAATGAATTCGATTACAATGCAGATCAGCTGGAAGTAGCTTTTGAAGTAGGGTATGAGCCTGAATTCACCATAGATCTTTCTAAATATGAAGCGCCTCACTACAAAGTGGAAGCTTCTGAAAAAGAGATCAACAAGAGCATTGAGAACATGCAGAAGCGTTTCGCAGAGCAGGAGCCTCAGGAAAAAATCAATAAAGATTCCTATATCGCACTGGAAATCTCTCAGGTAGTTGAGGAGGGTGCGGAAGGTGAACACCACCACCAGCCGAAAAGTACTGTGATTACCGCAGAAAACAAGGAGGCTTTCAAATTGGTAAAGTCCCTTAAAATGGACGGAACCGTAAAAGTTTCCAAAGAAACTCTTGCGGGTAATGAAGAGCTGGCTAAAGAATTAGGATTCAGCAAAGACGAAGTGGAGCACCTGCACCATGACGAAGTTGAAGTAAAAGTAAAAGACTTCTACAGCCTTAAATTAGCCGAACTGAACCAGGAACTTTTTGATAAAGTATACGGAGAAGGAAACATCACTTCCGAAGAAGCTCTTAAAGAAAAAGTAAAGTCTGAACTGGACGAATATTTCCAGCAGAATGCTGACGTTCATTTCGTAAACAAAGTATTGGAGCAGGTAACGGAGAAAGAAGAAGTAAAACTTCCGGAAGCGTTCCTGGTAAAATGGTTGGTATTCTCTAACCAGAACATCCAGTCTGAAGAGCAGGCTAAAGAAATCCTTGAAGCAGAGAAAAACCAGTTGAAATATCAGATCATCGAAGGTAAACTGATGACGGATAACGATGTGAAAATTGACTACGCTGATGTATTGGCTCAGGCTGAACAATTGGTAAGAAACCAGTTGGCTATCTACGGAATCCACCACTTAGGGGATGAAGAGATCCAGAGCTATGCTGTTGAAATGCTGAAAGACCAGGAACAGGTAAGACAGATTTCTTCTGAAGTAGCCATGGCTAAACTTAAAGATGTAATCCTTGAGAAAGCAGACAAGAAAGAAACTGTGATCTCTCACGATGAATTCTTGGAAGAACTTAAAAAATAATCATCCTTACAGAGGAGAAGAGCCACCGGAATTCCGGTGGCTTTTTATTTGTAGGTAAGATGTCCTTAATTCACACAATATTGCTATATTTACGTCCTAAACTAACTTTATGAAAAAGATGATCATTCCGTTTGTATGTGCCGCACTTTTTGCTACTCCTTTAGCCGCACAGCAAACAACTGCTGCAGCTTCAGTAAAAACGGAGGCGAAAGTATCTAAATTAACCCCTAAAGAAGTTATTGATAATTATCTGAAGGCTCTGGGCGGAAAAGAGAAGCTTGAATCCGTAAAATCTGTGATTATGGATAATACACTGAGTGTACAGGGAATGGAAATTTCCATGGTCACTAAGAAGATGGGCAATAAATTCAGGTCTGAGCAGTCTGTAATGGGACAGAAAATAGTTCAGGTGTTTGACGGTGAGAAAGGTTACATTGACCAGATGGGGCAGAAAACCGATATTCCTGCTGATAAAATTGCAGAACTTAAAAAAAGCAAAGTTATCGATGCTCTAGGATATGATGCTTCCAGCTTTAAAGAGGTAACAGTAGAAAAGATTGATGGAAAAGATTATAATGTCCTGACTTCCAATAAAGGTAAATTCTATTTCGATGCTGCTACCGGCCTGCTTTACAAATCCGGCACAGCTGAAGGTAGTGCTGTAATGAAAAGCTATATGACAGTAGACGGCATTAAATTTCCCGAAGTGATCGAAGCCGAAGGCAGAGGCCAACAGGTGATGATTAAAACGACTAAAGTAACGGTCAATTCAGGAGTTACCGATGCAGATTTCAAATAAGATATTCTGATCAAGTATATAATAAAGCCGGACATTGTCCGGCTTTATTCTTTGATCTAAATACAAGTTTTCATCAGGAACCGTATTCTTTTTTCCATTCTTCAGCAGCTTCGCTTAACACCGTATAAAATTCTTCACCGTACTTACGGGTCAGCGGGGTCTTAAGGAATTTGTAAACAGGCACCTGAAGTTCTCTTCCCAGGGTGCATGCATCACTGCATACGCTCCATTCATGATAATTTAGGGCTGTAAATGTAGAGTATTCTGTAATCCGGATAGGGTACAGGTGGCAGGAAATCGGCTTCTGCCAGTCTATGGCTCCGTCTTCATAGGCTTTTTCAATACCGCATTTTGTAATACCGTTCGCATCAAAAGTAACATAGGCACATTCACGGTCTTCCACCATTGGGGTTACATACATGCCATCCATTGGGTCTGTGGTCCATGTTCCCTGTTCTTCCAGGGCCTTGATGCCTTCTTGGGTAAGGTAAGGTTTGATCTTGTCAAAAATATTGTTGAGGATTTCCAGCTCATCTTTGTCGAGCGGGGCTCCTACATCACCTTCTACGCAACATGCACCTTTACATTTCGTAAGGTTACAGACAAATTCTTCGGAAAATATATCCTCTGAAATCAATTTATCGTCAATCTGAATCATAATCTTTTAAAATAATTGGAAATAATTGCCGGCTTTGAAAGTCACCAGGCTGATAATAATAGCCCACAGGCTTATTTCCTGCATCCAGTATTTAGGCATGAACCTCAGCATGCGGCTCAGGATAATGCTGGACGGGAAGGCCAGGAGCAGTAAATACTCATAACTTTTGTTCATATACAGAACAATGGAGATCAGCTGTGCCAGTGAAAACACCAGCAGGAAAGTATATTTATACCGGCTTACCGGGCTTTTTTTGTTGTAGTTTCTGAAGTGGTCATAAACAGCGTAGATCAGCAGCAAAGCAATAGGAATCAATGGGAACAGCTCGGTATAATCTGTAACGATCTTCATCGCTCCGAAGGGGAAATAATCCAGGTTCCATGACCTGAAATTGAAGAAGAACATCACAGAAAAATAACTGAAGGCAATCAGCATGATTCCCAGCAGAAACCTGAAAAGGTTCAGTCCGATCCTTTCCGAGGTGGCTATGAGGTGGATAATGACAAAAAACGCCATAGGCCAGGTAGTAGGTAAAAATATAAAATTAAGGGCGATAATAGACCCTACCAGAACATAGGATTTCTTCCTGATGTCCTCATCGGTACTCGTAAGCAAAAGCAGGAGGAAGGAGTTCGTGAGCAGTGCTACGGCAATCCCTATATCCAGGCTACCGGGATAAAGGCTGAAGATAAAAAATGTATAAAGAAACAGCGGCAGATGCGTCTGGTAATTCAGGGCAATGGTATGGAAGCAAAAATATGCCAAGGCAATCCCGAGAAAGGTAATTGCTTCAATAATTGCTTCGTAAGTGTTGAAATTCAGGATGTTAAATATAATAACTACCAAAAGAAGAAAACCAATATAAACAGGGATTGAAAAAATATTGCTTTCTTTTGAAAGTAATTTAAACATTTTTTATAAATTTGTACAAAGTTAATTTAAAAAAGGAAAATAATGACGTCTTTCTTTCTATTCTTAAGCAAAGTTTTCAAATGGACATTCGGTTTCTTTGATGCGTTTGGCAATGTTTTAAACTGGATTCTTTTTATTGTTTGCTGCACATTGTTCACATACTGGTGCTATGTATTGGTATCGAGACTGGGGAACAACAAAGACAAAGACTACCATTCTCCTACTGAAGGGAAACACCCTTATTATGATCCTGAGATCTATAAAAAAGAAGGTTAATTAATTGGTTATATAATAAAAAACCGATCAGTACAGCAATGTGTGATCGGTTTTTTTATGTTTGATGGTTGAGAAACTGATGTTTATCTGTGCTTGCAGGGAAATAATCAATAAATCAGGCAGGCCATTAAAACAAAACTCAAATATTAATCAACGCAATTTGTGAAAATCCGTAACCTTTACGGGACAGCTAAAACTACTGTTTTCAGGTATTGAATCAGCTGTTTATTCCTGGATAGGCAGTACCAGCAGAGGGATATCTGAACTTTTCGTCAGGCCTTTGGTAAGGCTTCCTACAAAAACATCATACAGTTCGCTTCTTCCGTGCGAGCCTACCACGATGTAGTCTGCGTTTTTATCATGCGCATACTCCAGAATCAGATCCTTAGCGATTCCCTGTTTCAGGAGATGCTCGCTTTCAACTCCCTGGGCAATAATTTTCTGCTGGATCTTATTCAGCTGAACCAGTTCTTCCCTGATTTCATTTTCTTCTACTTCCGGAAAATACTGAAAACCCATATCACCGATCGCAAAACCGATATCTGAAGGTGCAACATGGATCAGGTAAATCTTTCCGTTAACATCTTTGGCAAATTTTACAGCACCATTAATGAGCTGTTCTGTTTTATCACCAAAATCTACGGGCACTACAATATTAATCATAACCTTGGTTTTGCTATTAAAGATAAGAAAAAATGATGAAATTATATAAATCTCATCACAACACACGTATATCAATCACCTTCTGGTCTTCCAGAAATGCTTCCAAAACATCATTTTCCTCCACTTTGCCAACGCCTTTAGGAGTTCCGGTAAAGATGAGGTCGCCTACCCGTAATGTGAAATACTGGGATACGAAAGCGATAATGTCATCGAAAGTGAACATCATATCTTTCGTATTCCCATCCTGTACCTTTTCTTTGTTTTTAAGCAATGAAAACTGAAGGGTATTCAGGTCATAGGATGCTTTCTTAAAAAAGCTTCCAACTACGGCAGAACCGTCAAATCCTTTGGCCAGTTCCCATGGAAGCCCCTTGGATTTTAGTTCGCTCTGGAGATCTCGTGCCGTAAAATCAATACCCAGCCCGATTTCTTCATAATGCTTGTGTGCTGCTTCCTTCTGGATGTACTTTCCGCCTTTCGAAATCTTAAGCACAACTTCCAGTTCGTAATGCACATCATCTGAAAATTCAGGGATGTAAAAGTCATTTCCCTTTAGGACGGCAGTATCCGGTTTCATAAAGATGACCGGCTTCTCGGGAATGTCGTTGCCCAGTTCTTTGGCGTGTTCACTGTAGTTTCTTCCTATACAGATGATCTTCATATCAGTGGTTTTATATTGGATTAATGATGGGTTGCGTAAAATGGTTTAGTCAGGCATGAGAAAACTCATTGCCGCAATAATAGCAGATGAATGTATGGCTGGTCAGGATAGAGATGCCGAAAAAGCTGGTTGCGCTGTCGTCCCGGTAGATATGGTTAGAGCCGCATTTCGGACAGGTAAAATCATAATCCGGATTCTCAATGGTATGTTCTACCTCCAGGGAAAACTGTTCGTTTTCCTGATAATCCTGTAAGGCCTTCTGCGCTTTTTCAAGATCTTCATCAAAGACCTGCAACTGAATGCCTCCAACGGCCTGCGACAGCAGCCAGTCCGACTGGATAAGCTGTTCGTTCGCAATAAAGCTGTTAATGCCTGCATCGGCAAGGATTTGCTTGTCCCTGTTGGCAGCAAGGGCATTTTCATAAAACTTAAAACGAACTAATTCTGACATATATTAAAATTTACTTGATAACTGTATTTTGGTAAATACCTTTTTCGTGTACAACGGAAAATCTGCATTCTGAAGCCACCCGAAATAACCGAGATCCTTCTGGAAAATTACTTTTACACACTGTCCTTTATATTTTCCGAAATTGAAGACCTCTTCCAGCTTTTCATTATATCCGATAAATCCGGCCAGATCAGCATGCCTGTTATGGAAGGTGAACTCACTTAAAGGAGCAATCTCATTAGGAATATCTTCATATTTTCCCACCTGCGCATCCAATACCTCAAAAGTAGCCATCACATCGGCCTCTGCAGAATGGGCATTTTCAAGGGTCTTACCACAATAAAACTGATAGGCTGCACTCAGGTTCCTGGGTTCCTTTTTATGGTAAATCGTTTGGGCATCCACGAGTTTGAATTTGCTTAGATCAAAATCCATACCTACCCTCAGCAGTTCCTCTGCCAAAAGCGGAACATCGAAACGGTTGGAGTTGAAGCCGCCGAGATCAGAGCCTGAAAGCATTTCCATTACTTTCGGAGCAATTTCTTTAAAGGTAGGGCTGTCTTTAATGTCCTCGTCATAGATGCCGTGGATTTCACTGCATTCCTTTGGTATTGGCATTTCAGGATTGACACGCCAGGTCCGGCTTTCACGGGAAGCATCCGGATATACCTTAAGGATGCAGATCTCTACTATGCGGTCTTTGCCAATATTGGTTCCCGTAGTTTCTAGATCGAAGACACAAAGCGGTTTATGGAGTTTTAAATTCATTATTTTAGGTTGATAATTTAACAATAGATTTATTTGAATAGATGTTCTCTGCTTCTGCTGAAGGTCAGGATGTAAGCTGTTTCCGGAATATAACAGAAACCAGCATATAATAGATCACCACCATCGGTATGCCTGCGACTCTGAAGATGGCTACAATAATCAGTGCACCGATCACCAGAACCAGCTTCGGATAGTTGTCTTTTAGCTTCATCGATTTGAACTTCATGGCGATCATCTTGACAGGACTGATCAGCAGCCAGGACAAAATGAACGTAAGGAGGATTAAAATACCGGCATTGCCGAATAAAAACCCAAAGCTCTGATGCTCCTGATCTGCGTAGTACAACCCGAAAACAAGGACCGTATTGGATGGTGTATTTAATCCTTTGAAGTAATATTTCTGTTCCTCATCAATATTAAAAATAGCCAGGCGCAGACAGGAAAAAAGAGTGATAATCAGTCCGATGTATTTTATCTCAAAAGGAAAATGAATGCCTGCCAGTATATTTCCGAACGGTTCCAGTGCTTTGAACATCGTCAGTCCGGGAAGCAGCCCAAAGCTCACCATATCAGCAAGCGAATCCAGCTGGACACCCAGGCTGGAGTTGGCCTTCAGGGCGCGGGCAACGAATCCGTCGAAAAAATCGAGGACCAGTGAAAATATGAGGCACAGCGCTGTAACGGCATAATCCCCTGTAATAAGATGGATGGCTCCCACACATCCGGAAAACAGGTTTCCGAGCGTCAAAACATTGGCCAGGTTATTTTTTATAAAATTCATATCAGTTTTCTTTAAGGTGTAAATGAAGCTTTCTCAGCTGGAAGAAGACTCCGAAGAATGAGAAAAATGCGGTAATAACCGTAAAAAGCAGTGAAGCAGATACAGATACCGCCGGATCGAAATCAAAATACTTCGACGCCTGCAGGAACAGGACTTCCCGCACCCCGATTCCCGCAAAGGAAATCAGGCTTAATATGGAGCTTCCCAGAAACGTCACGGTATAGATGGCAAAATGTCCGTCTACTCCCAGGCTTTTCAGCAACAGTACAAAACAGATCACCTGAAGCCCCTGAATCGCTATGGAACAGGCAAGGGTAGTATAAAATACAGATTGGTAGGCAGGAAACCACTTTTTGGTAATCATCAGCGTTAGGAAGACTCCTGAAATAATCGCAATAACAATCACTGGAAGCCATTTCAGGTCAAACAAAAAGCCGGACGATAACAGGATCAGCACACAGATCGCCAGTAAGCCGCTCAGCCTGTCGTTAAAAAGGGCAGAAGTGATCTTTTTGACGCTCCATCCGAATTTCTTGTTTAGCAGGTATACCTTATAAGCATCCCCTCCAATACCGCCGGGAATAAAAAAATTATAGAACATTCCCAGGAAGTACAGTTCCAGATTGCTCCTGAAGCTTAATCGGAAGTGGTTGGCTTCCAGGTAAAATTCCAGTCGTTTTGTCGAAAGGACCTGCGAAGCCAGAAAGAAAACCGCTGCCGCCAGGACATAGGGTATGCTGACGGTAGACCAGAGCCCGGCCACCTCCCGGAAGGGAATTTTTTTAAAGACAAAATACAGTAATCCAATGCTGATAATAATTTTTACTGCATTGATCAGTACTTTTTTAAGATTGGTTCTCTCCAAAACTGGTTATTTTTCTGATGTTGAAAGGACGCTTGCTCTGAGATTCATAGTACGTCTTCATCAGCATATCGATAATGATCCCCGTTGTGAAAAACTGGATTCCGATGAAAACAAGCAATACCCCTAAAATAAGCAAAGGCCGTCCTCCGATATCATGCCCCATTAATTTGACGATCAGCAGATACACATTGATCAGCATTCCAAGAATAAATGCCACAAGACCGATATTTCCGAAAAGGTAAATAGGCTTGGAAAGGTATTTTTGGTTGAATAGCACCAGCAGAAGGTCATTGATGACCTTAAAAGTCCTGTTCATCCCATACTTGCTCACTCCAAACTGTCGTGCGTGATGCTTGACAGGCATTTCTGCAATCCTGGCGCCGTTCAGGTGGGCCATTAAGCTGATGAACCGATGGTTCTCACCATACAGGTTCAGGTCTTTTGCCGTGTCCTTGGTGAATACTTTCAGGGCACAGCCCTGGTCGGAGATGTTAAGCTTTGTTGTTCTCTTGATGATGAAGTTGGCAATCCTGGAAGGAATGGTGCGTACTGAAGAATCTTTCCTTTTCTGGCGCTTTCCTACCACAAGGTCATAATCTCCGCTTTCAAGGAGGTTTACCATAGCCGGAATATCGCTGGGATCATTCTGAAGGTCTCCGTCAAGGGTAATGATGTAATCCCCGGAAGCATAATCAAAGCCCGCCATCATGGCAGAGCTTTGCCCGTAATTCTTTTTCAGCTGGATCAGCACGACATTAGGATCGTTTTTTTCGATGATTTCTTTTACCGTTCCGTCTTTCGAATGGTCGTCGATAAGGATAAGCTCGTAGCGGTATCCTGCCATAGCCTCCCGGATACGGTCTATGAGAAGTCCTGCGTTGCCCTGTTCATTATACATGGGGATGACCAGAGAGTAAAACTGATTATGATTCATTTGTTGATCCTGATTTATTACATTTGCATGGCAAACTTTTGCAAAAATACTAAAAAACTATTCTTCCGGATGAATCAAAATCAACTGCTGACGTCCCGCCAGATCATCATGCTCTATATAGGCTTTTCAATCGTCTATATTTCAGGGCTTTTTATCCCGCTGATGGAAAATGATTCTGCGCAGCATGCTTCCATGGCCATGAGGATGGCCCTGAATAATGATTTCCTCCATATCTTTAAAGGAGAAAACCCTTACCTGGATAAACCGCATATGCACTTCTGGCTGGCTGCGCTGTCCATGAAAATTTTTGGTATCAACCACATTGCCTACAGGATTCCGGCACTCCTGTGCCTTGCCCTGGGAGTATTTTCCACTAAGAAGCTTGCTGAAATCCTGTACGACAATAAAAATACGGGGTACTTGGCTTCACTGATTTTCCTTTCGGCACAAACAATCATCCTTTCTGCCCATGATGTAAGGACCGACGCTGTACTGACAGGCTTTATTATCTTTTCAATCTGGCAGTTTGTGCGCTTTATTAAAACGCAGAATATTTTTAGTGCGGTTCTTGCAGGACTGGGAACAGCCCTTGCTTTTTCCTCAAAAGGGCTTATGGCCATTGTGATCATCGGCTTCTGTATTTTTGCTTATCTGCTGTATTCAAGGGAGTGGAAAAAGTTTTTTAACTTTAAAATCGTGATTGCGGCATTGAGTTTTGCTACCGGAATTGTACCGGTCCTGTACGCCTACCATGTTCAGTTCGGGGAAGAGGGAATACGGTTCATTCTATTCAATCAAAGTGTCAACAGGTTGACTGCAAGCGGTTTTGAAGAGACCAGCCCCGATTATTTGTTCTTTTTCCATACCCTGCTATGGGCATTCCTTCCGTTTTCCCTGGCTTTTTATTTCGGCGTGTTTGAAAAGACGGCGTTTTTCATTAAAACCAGGTTCAGGAAAACTGAAGGTTACGAATTCCTCACATTAGGAGGATTCTGGTTGGTTATGCTGGTTTTCTCGGCCTCAAAATTCAAGCTGCCGCATTATCTCAATGGTCTTATAGCGGTCTTATCTGTCTTAACAGCGGCATATCTCTTTGAAATGTACAGGAAAAACAGTATTAAAAAAATAAAGATCCTATATGGTATCCAGCTGTTTGTGATCTTTGCCGTGCTTATCGGTATCGTTCTTCTTACGGTGTATTTTACGGGAATTCCCCATATCATCATGTATCTTGTTGCAGCAGCAGTTTATGGATGCCTGATCAAGGTTATTTTTTCAAAAACAGACTATTTCAGAAAGTATGTTTCTGCATCGTTGATATTTGCCATTGCAGTCAACATATACCTGAATACCCAGTTTTATCCTGTCCTCACCCAATATCAGGGAAGCCTGAAGCTGGCTCAGTTTGTCAACAAAAATCATATTAAAAAAGACAGAATCTTCATGCTTAAAGGCTATGAACCCTGGGCATTTGATTTCTATACCAAAAGAAATACACCCAGGGTAGATGCGGGTACTTTAAAAAAAGGAGATTATCTTGTTGTGTATGACGAGCATCTGAACCAGGTTGGCAGAAAATATAAAGTTGTTGATCAGGAAAACCATTACCGGATCACCAGATTGTCTTTGAAATTTCTGAATCCCAAGACCCGGGAACAGCAGTATGAAAAGATGTCTTTACTAGAGATTGCAGAATAACTGAATTGACTGTACTGCTATGTACAAGAGTATTAATATGTGCCGGATAACAAATGTTTTGTTTATATGAAATTAATTTATATTTTTAACGATACGATTAAATTAAATAATTGATAATTAAATCAGCCATTATATGAAAAAATTATTAGCAGCCTTTATCTTTTCTTTGTTCAGTGTGATGTCTTTTGCACAGATCGAAGGAAAATGGAAAACGATAGACGATGAAACCAAACAGGCCAAGTCTATTGTAGAGATCTATAAGAAATCAGACGGTAAATATTACGGGAAAGTTTCCCAGCTTTTGATTAAGCCGGCCAATGCGAACTGTGTGGAATGTAAAGATGACCGTAAAAACAAACCGATTCTCGGGATGGAAATTATCCGCGGCCTTAAAAAGGACGGTAATGAATTTACCGGGGGATCCATTACAGATCCTAAAACCGGAAAAACCTATAAATGTACTATTACAAGAAGCGGAGACCAGCTGAATGTAAGAGGATATTTCGGGCTTTCCATTATCGGGCGGACCCAGACCTGGACAAAAGTGAATTAATCTTTGTTAAAATACGTATCGCAGACGGCATTTCATTAAATTGAGATGCCGTTTGTGATGTGTTAACAAAAAAACACTATTTTTGTACTTTAATTTTTCTAAAACATATGGCAGAATATACTTTTCGTGAGGTAATTGCACAGGCAATGAGCGAGGAAATGCGTAAAGACGAATCCATTTATCTTATGGGTGAGGAGGTTGCAGAATATAATGGTGCATACAAGGCTTCAAAAGGGATGCTGGACGAGTTCGGCCCTAAAAGAATAATCGATACCCCTATTGCGGAGCTTGGCTTTACCGGTATTTCCGTAGGTGCTGCAATGAACGGCAACAGGCCGATCGTGGAGTTCATGACGTTCAATTTCTCTTTGGTAGGAATAGACCAGATCATCAACAACGCTGCGAAGATCCGCCAGATGAGCGGTGGTCAGTGGAACTGCCCGATCGTTTTCCGTGGGCCTACAGCTTCTGCAGGGCAATTGGGAGCAACCCACTCACAGGCTTTTGAAAACTGGTTTGCCAATTGTCCGGGCCTTAAAGTAGTGGTTCCTTCCAATCCTTACGATGCAAAAGGATTGCTGAAAACAGCTATTCAGGATAATGACCCGGTAATTTTCATGGAATCTGAACAGATGTACGGAGACAAAATGGAAATTCCTGAAGAAGAATATTACATCCCGATCGGGAAAGCTGATATCAAGAGAGAAGGTACCGATGTTACGCTGGTTTCTTTCGGTAAAATCATGAAGCTGGCCATACAGGCTGCTGAAGATCTCGCTAAAGAAGGGATCTCTGTTGAGGTAATTGACCTGAGAACCGTACGTCCTCTGGATTATGATACTGTTTTAGGATCTGTGAAAAAAACCAACCGTTTAGTCGTGCTTGAAGAAGCCTGGCCGTTTGGTTCCGTAGCTTCAGAAATTACCTATATGGTACAGCAGAAAGCATTTGATTACCTGGATGCACCTATTAAGAGAATTACAACTCCGGATGCTCCTGCACCGTATTCATCAGCATTGTTCGCAGAATGGTTCCCGAAACTGGATAAAGTGAAAGAGGAAATTAAAAAAGCGATGTACGTTAAATAATAGAAAAAAACTTCCGAAAGGAAGTTTTTTCATTTATTATATTCATGAAGAAAAATTCATGGGGTTGTAAATTTCATTTAAATTTGCGCTTTTAAATAAATTGGCTGATATGGCAGAACTTACAGAAAGCGGTCATCATTTTGACATTAAGAAGCTTTCTTTCATTGGGGTACTGGTTTCTTTAGGAATTGTTTTCGGAGATATTGGTACTTCACCGCTTTACGTAATGAAAGCGATCGTAAACGCAAGAGGAGCGGGTAATACCATGCCTTTCAACGAATACATCGAAGGAGCACTCTCCTGCATCATCTGGACGCTGACGCTCCAAACCACCATCAAATATGTAGTCATTGCCTTAAGAGCCGATAATAAAGGCGAGGGAGGCATCCTGGCTCTTTTCTCACTGGTGAAAAACCTCAAAAAAGGCTGGCTGTACCTTATTGCCATCGTAGGAGCGGCAGCGCTTATTGCAGACGGCGTTATTACACCTTCTTTAACAGTGATGTCAGCGATAGAAGGTCTCCAGATCTATAATCCTGATACACCTGTAGTACCTATAACCATTGGGATTCTTATCGTCATATTTGTAGTGCAGCAATTCGGGACCAGCTTCATCGGGAAATTCTTCGGACCCGTAATGGTGATCTGGTTTCTTGTACTGGGTGGCTTGGGACTGTCCCATCTGAGCGAAAATTTCGAGATACTGCGGTCTTTCAATCCGTATTATGCATATAAGCTTATCGTTGATTCACCTAGCGCAATTATTATTTTAGGTGCAGTTTTCCTGTGTACTACCGGAGCTGAAGCATTGTATTCCGATCTTGGGCACTGTGGGGCGAAAAATATCCGCGTTAGCTGGGGATTTGTAAAAATCATGCTGATTCTGAACTACCTTGGGCAGGGCGCATGGCTGCTGAGCAACTACGGCAAGGCAGGATTTTCAGTGATGAACCCGTTTTTCGGGATCATGCATGAATGGATGATCGTACCGGGAGTTATCCTGGCGACGGCTGCGGCTATCATTGCGAGCCAGGCTTTGATTACAGGGTCATTCACTATTTTCTCCGAGGCCATGTCACTTAATTTATGGCCTAACCAGAAGATCGATTACCCTTCAGGGGTTAAAGGGCAGATGTATATCCCAAGGATCAACTGGGGTCTTCTGTTCTTCTGCATTATTGTGGTACTCCACTTCAGGGAATCCGGAAAAATGGAAGCAGCATACGGTCTTTCCATTACGGTAACCATGCTCATGACGACCATACTCCTTGTATTCTGGTTGCTTAAAAAACGCATCAATAAAGTATTCGTCCTGGTTTTTGCCCTGATGTATATGGCGATTGAGCTGGGATTCTTCAGTGCGAATGTCATTAAATTCATGGAAGGAGGCTGGATTACGGTAGTCCTGGCCGGTTCCATCGGTGTATGCATGTATGCATGGTATAACGGCCGTCAGATCAAGACCAAATTCATCAAATTTGTTAAGCTGGATAATTACATCCCGATCATTAAGGATATGAAGCTGGATGAAACCATTCCTAAATACGCGACTAACCTTGCTTATCTGAGCCGCGCAAAACGCTACGGGGAAGTAGAGTCTAAAATTATCTATTCCATCATCAAAAAACAGCCTAAAAGAGCAGACCATTACTTTATCCTGAATATTGTCAACCAGGAAGATCCGTATACTTTTAAATATATTGTTGATGAAGTTCTCCCGGGGACTATTTATAAGATTAATTTCCTTTTAGGGTTCAAGATCGACAGAAGGATCAATGACTATTTCGATATGGTATTAAGGGACCTGATGGCGGACGGAACTATTCCTTCCAGAAGCAGCCATCCCTCCCTCAGAGCTCATAACGTTCCGCCGGATTTAAAATATGTTATCATAGATAATACCTATATCAATGATATTTTATTAACGGTAAAGGAAAAGATTATCCTCAATATTTACAATTTCGTAAAGTATATCGGAAGTGACGATTTTAAGGCCTGGGGCGTAACTTCGCACAATGTTGTCGTAGAATCCGCACCTATGACAGAAGAGTGTGTTGCAGGCTCAAGAATAGAACAGGCAGAGTTTTTAAGGCACAATAGTTAAATTCTTTAACACAATACATCTTCGTCTAATTCAATAAATTTCAATAAATTTGTAGATAATTTTTTTGATGGATACTTTACAAAAAGAGAAAAATATTGCTTTAATCAAAGATGTTTTACGAAACTATTTATTGGAGAAAGGTTTCAGAAACACCCCCGAACGATATACGATACTGGAGGAGATCTATAATATGGATCACCACTTCAATGTGGATGACCTGTATCTGTTAATGATGCAGAAGAAATACCATGTTTCCAAGGCAACGATTTACAACACGATTGAAATTTTCCTGGATGCCGGGCTGATCAGGAAACACCAGTTCGGAGAAAAAACCCTGACTTCTTCATCTTATGAAAAGTCTTATTTCGATAAACAGCACGACCACCTGGTGATCTATAAAAAAGATTCTGATAAGGAGATCGAAGAAATCATAGAATTCTGTGATCCAAGGATCCAGGGAATAAAAGAAGCCATAGAAGATGCTTTCGGCGTCAAAATCGATTCCCATTCGCTGTATTTTTACGGTACTAAGAATGACTGATCAATGAGATTTTTATTTGTTCTGTTATTTTTTATATCAATGTCAGTCTTTGCACAGGATCAATTAAAACCTGCGCAGAGAGATCCTTATCTCCAGAATCCCGTAAAGAATGCTCCCCCGCCACAACTGAATCCTCAGGACCGGGTTCATATCATCAACGCTGATAAGATCATTAAAGATCCAGCCAAATATGATGGCAACAGGTATCTCACCGGGAATGTGAAAATAGAACATCAGGGTTCGATACTTACGGCAGATGAGGTGGTGATTTATGATGAAGAAAACTTCGTTAAAGCCATCGGGAATACCAGGCTTCAGAATACCGACGGGTCTGTAATTACAGCCGGTGAAATGGAATATGATGCCAATACCCAGAAAGGGGTAGCCCGTAAAAATGTGGTTCTTACCGACCCTAAACAGACCATCAAAACAGACATCCTGTATTATGACCGTCTGTCCAGCCAGGCATATTTCAATACCGGAGGTACGATTACTGACGGGCAGAATGTGATGTACACGAAATCGGCCACGTATTTCCTGAATACCAAAATGATTGATTTTGTCGGCAATGTAAAGATCGACAGCCCCGATTATATTATTGAGGGACCGAATATCAAACAGGACCAGAATACTAAAATTGCCGAATTTTTTGGTCCTACCACCATTACAAGCCGTAAGAATCCCAGGAACCGGGTTTATACAGAAAGGGGAACCTACCGGATGAATACCAAGGAAGCTTTTCTGAAAAAGAATTCAAAGATTTTTTACAATGATAAGATCCTTACCGGGGATGATATGTACTATAATCAGATTACCGGTTTCGGAACGGCTACCGGAAACGTAACCCTGGATGATCCGAATGAAAAACGGTATATCAAAGGAGGCTACGGTGAAATCTTCGAGGTTAAGGATTCCGCGATGATGACCAAAAACCCATATGCGGTAAAAATATTTGAGAAAGATTCACTGTACTTTGCATCGGAGAAAATTATTTCATTTCAAAGACCGGATTCCCTGGATGCTACAGTGAAGAAAAGCTTTCTGAGAGCATTCAGGAAAGCACGTTTTTATAAGTCCAATGCTCAGGGTAGGGCAGATTCTATTGCTTTTAACGAAACTGACGGTGTAATGCATATGTACAGGGAGCCATATTTATGGAGTGGCGAAAAGCAGGTGACCGGAGATAAGGTAGAAGCCTATTTCAATACCAAGACCGAGAATATAGATTCCCTGAAAGTTCTGGGGAATGCATTTGCCATCAGCAAAGTAGACTCCTTAAGCCTTAAGGACGAATTTAACCAGGTAAAAGGTAAGCTCATGACTGTCTATTACCAGAACAATAATATCAAAGAAGCCAAAGTTATCGGGAATGCCCAGTCCATCGTATATGTAGACGACGAAAATCAGCAGACAAAAAAGCCGGAACGGGTGGGTATAACCCTGTCAACTTGTGGCATTATCGGGGCTTTGTTTGAAGAAAAGGCCCTTCAGATTATCTCTTGTAGCGTTGGCGCCAATTCAGATACTTATCCGATGAGCATGATAGAACCGGCTAAGAGGAAATTTCCCGATTTTAACTGGAATACAAAAGACCGGATCAGGAAATGGCAGGATATCCTGGTCGATTCGCCGAACTATGAAGAGATAAAATATCAGGCGGATACTTCCCTCTACGACCAGGTTCAGGAAAATATTGAAAAAGAAAAAGCCAAAGAAGAAGCTAAGAAACCTAAGCGAACCCGCAGGTGATAATAAGCTGCTGTACCATATGATTAATCCGTTACTTTTTAGTGACGGATTTTTTATTTATTGTTAATCAGTCTTTTATATATTAATTATATTTTAACGATAAATCCGAAAAATATTTTAAAATTTAAATTTGATTGGCTTATCATGATGATATGATTTGATCTTCAAAAAATAATTTCAGAAAAATTGTTAAATTTTTATCAGAGTCATATTTTTATTCAGGAATTTGTTTATATTTGAATCATGAAGGGGTGAAAACATGAGGTGAATTTATATTAATATTTTGTGATTTGGTGTATCACCCTTATTCGTAAGGGTGATTTTTTATGGGGGCATCCATACAAAATCGAGTAGTATTAACCGTCATTGGAAATAATTGGTCCCTGAGCTGGTTTTATCTTTGGTATATGCAAAGAATGTCTTCATGGACTGTTTATTTCAGGGGGCAGACTTTCAAAAATCTTTACTAGCTTTGCTTAAATTTTAACGAATGGAAATGCAAAAAGATTTCTTTGCCTACCAGGCACAGACAACCCCATATGCAGCAGGTTTTGAAGTGGAAAAGGCTGAAGGAAGTTATATTTACGGAAAGGACGGGAAAAAATACCTTGACTTTGTAGCAGGTGTTTCTGCAAATACATTAGGGCATTCGCATCCTAAGGTTGTTCAGGCTATTAAAAACCAGGCAGACAAATACCTGCATGTAATGGTATATGGTGAATATGCACAGGAGCAACCCGTAGCGCTGTGCAGGCTGCTTGCAGAAGCTACGCCGGATCCTTTGGAAATTACCTATCTGGTCAACAGTGGTGCAGAGGCCATCGACGGAAGCCTGAAACTGGCCAAACGATATACCGGAAGAGAAGAGATTATATCCTTTAAAAATTCCTATCACGGCAATACCCACGGAGCACTGAGTGTTTCCGGAAATGAGGTCCATAAGCGCGAATTCAGGCCATTGCTGCCTATGGTAACCTTTATCGGTTTCAATGAAGAACGGGACCTGGAAAGGATTACTGAAAAAACAGCCTGCGTGATCATGGAAACCATACAGGGAGCTGCAGGTTTCCTTGTGCCGGATGGGGATTACCTTAAGAAGCTCAAAAGAAGATGCGAAGAGGTGGGGGCACTTCTGATCCTGGATGAAATCCAGCCGGGTTTCGGGAGGACCGGCAAACTGTTCTCATTTGAGCATTTCGGGATTGTTCCTGATATTCTGGTCATGGGAAAAGGAATGGGAGGCGGAGTGCCAGTAGGTGCTTTTATGAGCTCCCGTAAAATCATGGAGACTTTATCTCATTCCCCGAAACTTGGCCACATCACCACCTTCGGCGGAAACCCGCTGATTGCCGCCGCAAGCCATGCTACTTTAAAGGAGGTGCTGGAAAGCGGGCTCATGAATGAAGTAGACGAAAAAGAAGCATTATTCAGGGAATTGCTGGTGCATCCGAAAATTAAAAATATCAATGGTAAAGGTCTGATGCTGGCAGTGAACCTAGGCTCTCCGGAATATACCCTTGAAGTGGCTAAAAAATGCATGGAAAAAGGCCTGATTGTTTTCTGGCAGCTCTACAGGAATGAATACATGAGGATTTCCCCGCCGCTGACCATCTCAATGGATGAGATCCGTGAAGGATGTACGGTAATCCTTGATGTTTTAAATGAAAACTAAACGATATAACCCTTCATTTTTTGAAGGGTTTTCTTTTAAAAATAGGATTAAACACCTATTTAAAAATCTCTGATAAATATCATATCGATTGTATAAAAAAATAAATACAAGCTTGCGTAATAAAAAAATTAATTTATATATTGCGGGACGATAAAACAAAGATTATATGTCGAAACATAAAGTCCATTACGAATTCCCAATGCACTGTCTATCAGAGATTTTATATGAATATCTGGCGACTGCTGAAGGGTTATCTGAATGGTTTGCGGATGAAGTTACGGAAAAAGGTGATGATTTCTTTTTTAGCTGGGGCGGAGGTCCTGCCGAGAAAGCAACATTGATAAGATATAAGCCTGAAGGTTTTGTTCGTTTCAGATGGGAAGAGGATGAGGGCACCAAGAACTTTTTTGAAATGACGATTACGGTAGATGATATTACAGAGGATCTGGCACTGAATATTACTGATTTCTGCGAAGAAGGAGATGAGGAGGAAAATGCCATGTACTGGGAAAACCTTATAGAAAACCTTAGAATAAAATTAGGAGCGGCTTAAGACGATTGAATGCGCTCTGATTACTGATGAACGATTTATCGTTCATTATTTTTTTATCAATAAATCAGCAAAATTGGACAATCAATATTTTACATCCGGAGAGTTGAAAACCAGAAACAGGGCCTTTCTGATGGGGGATGCCGTTAAGGTTTCATTTTTTATCCGAAATGCACAGCTCATTATGGATGAAGAGTGCTATTTCTTCCTGATGGCTTCCATGAGAAAAATGCGGATGAATATTCCGTTAACCTATACGCTGGAATTCTTTCAGAACCTTTTCCGAAACGAGGTGATTGAAGGAAAAGGAATTCATAACGGAATTATTAATTTCCAGGTATTCAGGAACCAGGATGAAACGATGCTGGCGAACGCATCCGTATCCTATTTCTATGAAGCAGAACAGAAAGATGCAGTTTCTATCCAGCCGAGATTGCTGGAACTGGACCTGATCAAGGAAATTAATGTCAATAACAACCTGTTGAGCAATATCCGGGTTCACTGCCCCGAAAATATTTACGGTGAGATTTACGCGCAGGAAAATGACCTTGATGACGTTATCCTGCTCAATCCTAATAAAAGAATCGCACGCACCACTTCCGGAAACCTGCTCTTTCTGGAAGGTGATAGCATAAAAATACCGAAACACTCGGAAGGAGCTTATATTTCTCCTCTGCTGGAAAATCTGGTTACCTTTTTACATAAGAATAACCTGGCGGATATCCAGGAGCATGAGATCATTGCATTTGAATCCCAGAAGGCGGAAGAAATCCTTTTGGTGTCAGACGAAAAAGGCCTGTTTTCCGTAGGAAAGATCAGGAATAAAACCTTCGGGAACGAGCGGTTTACCGATATGGTAGAACGTTGGAAAAACCACTTTTAACTTTTAAATTGGCAAACCCGGTAAACAACAAAATTTTCAAATTGTCCTTTACCGGGTTTTATTCTGATAAATCAGAAATATGATAATTAAATGCAGGATATTCATCCTGCAATTTTTATTTTCTAATATTAGTCTTTATAACAACAGGTTTTAGCTCTAAAGATGAATATTGGAAACGCTTCAGGATAAGTCTTATCAATCCTCTCATAATGTTGAAATTTTAGTTAAACAAATAACGGCATTTATTGCGAAATTATTATATAACATACTCTTAAAGTTATGTTAATATAAGTCGGTGAAAATCTGAGGATTAATTCAGGGAAATGTCTTCCGGTGAATTGGCCCATAACAGGAATTCACCGCCAAGGTTTTGCATGATGGATTTCCAAAGCGTCTGGTCGTTCGGTAAGGTATAATCAAGATTATAGACATCTACAACAGTCCAGACTTTCTTCTGGATCTCATTATCCAGCTGCATCGGTGACCAGCCGGAATAGCCTGAAAAGATCTTTACGTCATGAATGCTCAGCTCACCGTTCAGCACGGCACTGATGATATTTTCGATATCTTCGGTCAGATAAAATTCATGGGTAATTTCTGTATATATTTCGGTAACCTTTTTACCTTTTACAATAAAAAGGATTTTGTCATTCTCTACAGGGCCGCCGTCATATACCTCAATTTTAAAATCGAAGTATTCTTTGAACCTGTTACTCATCTGGCCGTTCTTCTTATTTAATATTAAGCCAAATGCACCCTGGTCATTATGTTCGATGACCAATATTACGGATCTTGAAAAAATATCTCCGGAAATATCAGGTGTGGAAATTAATATTTTACCTTTGTATGAGTAATTCATACTCAAATTTAATAAAAAATATTTATGGAAAACCTGCACGATAAAAGAAAAGTGTATGATAAGTCCCAACTTATTGAAAGTGAGATAAAACAGAATCCCATTGAGCAGTTCAGGGACTGGTATTCTGAAGCAGGTGCAAATCCGGGTATTTCCGAGGCCAATGCCATGGCTGTTTCTACCCTGGAAGACGACGGATGTCCCCGAACGAGGATGGTCCTACTGAAATCCTATACTTACGAAGGATTTATTTTTTATACGAACTACAGCAGCAGAAAAGGAAGGTCCATAGAAAAGAATCATAAAGCGTGCCTGCATTTTTTCTGGCCCGGCCTGGAGAGGCAGGTCATTATTAAAGCCCATCTGGAGAAAATCGCTGAGAATCTGAGTGACGGCTATTTTCATTCCAGGCCAAAAGGCAGCCAGCTGGGTGCAGTGGTTTCACCGCAAAGCGAAGTCATTCCGGATCGCGCTTTTCTTGAACAAAAACTTAAGGATCTTGAAGAAAAGTATGAAAATACTGAAGTTCCGAGGCCGGAAAATTGGGGCGGTTACCTTGCAAGGCCCTATGAAATAGAATTCTGGCAGGGAAGACCAAACCGTCTTCATGACCGTATCCTGTATACTTTAGAGGGGCTCGACTGGAAAATTGCACGCCTCGCACCATAATGGTGTTCAAAACTATGCCGGTAAATAATATCAAAAATAAAGGCTGCTTCTTAAGAAGCAGCCTTTATTTGTATTGGCTAACATGCATTATTTTTTCTTAGCTCCTGAAACCGCATGTGAAAGATCGGCTCCTGCTTTGAATTTTGCTACTTTTTTAGCGGCAATTTTAATCGGCTTTTTAGTAGCTGGGTTAATTCCTTGTCTAGCTGCACGCTCAGATACTGAGAAAGTACCGAATCCTACCAAAGAAACTTTTCCGTCTTTTTTCTTTAAAGTAGAAGTTACATTAGTAATGAAAGATTCCAAAGCTGCTTTTGCAGCTACTTTAGTAATACCCGCATCCTTAGCGATAGCGTCGATTAATTCAGACTTGTTCATAATTTTTTAATATTAATGTTAATTCGTAGTTAAAGCAAATATAAAACAATTTTTCATATGTGCAATTTTTCAAATAAAATTTATATAATTTTTTTGTATTTAACTGAAATTAATTAAAATATCATAATTTTAAATTTTACAGAAAACCTGCATTATACGTTGCTAAAATTATGCCAAATGCTTATCTGTATTGACTTTAGGTAATTATTCATTTTGTTTTTTAATTTTATGAAATCCTAAATATTTATATCAAGTATTAATGGTTTATTGTTTATTGATGAGAATTAAGTAAATAAAATCACAAACATTTACATTTATTAAAATTAAGAAGCTGGAAATCTGGCAGTTTTAAATTTATGATGAAATTCCTATTTGTAAATTATTATTAATAAATTTGCAGCATGTTAATCGAAGTTTTCAAGTCTAAAATTCACAGGGTAAGGGTTACGGCTTCAGACCTGAATTATATAGGAAGTATTACCATAGACGAAGAGCTGATAGAGGCGGCGGGTCTGGTAGTGGGAGAGAGGGTTTATATTGTTAATGTAAACAACGGAGAACGGTTTGACACGTATGTGATCAAAGGTAAAAGGAAGTCAGGAGAAGTTTGTCTTAATGGCCCTGCTGCAAGAAAGGTACAGAGAGATGATATCATCATTATTATTGCCTACGCTCAGATGACTCCGGAAGAAGCACAGGCCTTTCAGCCGAAAATTGTTTTCCCGGATGAAAAAACCAACCTTCTAACCTGATCTATGGAAAAAAGCTTTGCAAAACCTTTAAAATCCGTACTTACGGTAGTTATTTCGCTTGCTTTTGCAGGCTTTTTTTTATGGCTTGCGCTCAGGGGGCTTGATTTTAAAGTGATTCAGAAATCGCTGGCCAAAGCCAATTATCTTTGGGTGCTGTTTGCTGCATGCTTCGGGATTGCGGCCTACTGGCTGCGTGCCATACGGTGGAACCTCCTCCTGGAGCCTATGGGGCATAGAATTTCCAACTCCAATTCGCTATGGTCCATTTCTTTCGGCTATCTGATGAATCTTACCATTCCAAGAAGCGGCGAAGTTGCCCGGGCAACAGCCTTGTATAGTGTGGAAAAAGTTCCTGTGGACCAGTCATTCGGTACCATTATCCTGGAAAGGGTGGTGGATCTTATCTGTATGATGGGGTTTCTTGGGCTTACTTTTATTTTTAAATATGATGCTATCCTGTCTTTCTATCATCAGTCAGGCATTAAGATAGAACCCAGTAAAATTATGATCGGACTGATCATACTGGTTATCGGGACCATACTTTTTTTTGCTTTCAGGAAAAGGCTGGCTACCGTTCCTGTTTTGGATAAAATCATCAATTTCATTAACGGGATTTTTCAGGGCCTCACATCCATCTTCAGACTGAGGCAAAAAGGAAAATTTATTCTGTATACGGCTGGCATCTGGATCTCTTATTACTTTGCAGCCTATTTGGTATGCTTTGCCCTGCCTGAAACTTCAGATTTTACTTTTGCAGACGGATTCTTCATTATTGTGGTCGGCACATTGGGGATGATTGTTCCTGCCAGCGGTGGCATCGGGGCTTTTAACCTGGCCATGAAATACGGCTTTATGGCTCTGTTTATAGCGATGGGCAGAAGTGCGGAATGGGGCGGAGAAATGGGTCTTACGTATTCTTTCATTTCATTGCCTTTGCAGATTGCCATTATGCTTGTAATGGGGCTTATTTCCATCCCAATGCTTGCCAAAGCCAGGAACAGGATGGTTTTTTCAGAAACCAAAGACTAAATTATTTTATTGAACTGTCAGAATATTTCAGAAGGATTATATTATCCTTAGAAAACCTGATGTAATCATACAGGGCCATCAGGTGAGCTTTGAGTGCCGAAAAATCTTTCCCGGGCTCTGTTTGCTGGTGCAGGTGATATTGCTTTTCAGCTATAGTATACAGGTTTTCGAATTCCTTTTTCAGATAATGAAATACCTCGTTGTGTTCATCATGCTGGACCATGCCGGTGAAAAAAATCCCGTAAATCAGGAAGTGGCTGAACTGATCCGGCTTCATGTGAACGTCAAAATATGTACACCGGAAATTTCCTGATATTCTGAAAACATATTTATCAATTGATCCGCTGCAGTGTGATCGGTTATTTCATAAAAAATATCGATTCCGTTAATAAATAGACGGGTTTGCAAATCTTCCTTATTTGCATTGGATAAAGCCCTGGCCCATGCAAAAATCCATGACAGCTCCTCAGCACGTAAATCGTCTATATTTTCTTTTACTTTAAGTTTGATATGTTCCAGATTGGCATTCTGATCTTTGGGAAGAAACGGAAGCATCGTTTCCGGATTGCGGCAGATCGCATTATATAGATTGATTCTGGCAATAACAGGATTAAGTTTGATAAAATAAAGTTCTGCCATAATCTGAATTCACTTATAAAATTGATGATAAATAAGTTTCGTAAACTAAGATAAAGAAAAAAACTTGATTATATGTACATTTTACATAGTCTTACATGGGATTTTAATATGCATTTCATGTTACATTGCTAAAATTGACGTTCTGGACAAAAATATCCGTTTTAGTATTTATATTTTTAACTTTAGGGTAATAAGCTTCCGGGAAATCATTTAATTGTAGCTTTATTGTTTAAAATATCATCTCAAAATAAGTATTTTTGTGTATTAAATCCGGATTATGAGCAATATTGGAATTATAGGCTGTGGCTGGCTCGGGAGCAGAATTGCTGAAAAACTTTCAGACGGGCATACTCTTTACTGTACAACGACTTCTCCGGATAAAGTGGAAGGGTTTAATGCTAAAGGCTATCATCCAGCAATCATAGATTTCGACAAAGAAGATAAAACTCAGGATCAGTCTGTATGGAATGCTCCCGATAGCCTGGAGATCCTTATTGTTACGGTAACATTATCCGGAAAAAGAATGGATGATGCTATTCTTGAAAAAAGGTTCCGGAACCTTTCCTCTTTTATCGGCGATTTTAAAGGACAGCTGTTTTTTATGAGCTCTACAGGGGTTTATCCCGACCTTTCTGAGGTGTTTACTGAAGATGATCTCCAGCCGGAACAGGTGCCGGGAGAAAACATGATCCGGGCAAGGTATCCCAAAGCGAATGTTCTCAGGCTGGGGGGATTGATGGGCGATAGCAGGCTTTTAAGCCGTTACCGCATTTCCGCTACGGAATTGCCGGTGAACCATATCCATTACGCTGATATTGCAGCCGTGGTCGAAAAGATGATCAGCCTGCATTCGGAGGGGAAATTATATAATGTAGTGGCGCCGCTGCATCCCTCAAAAGCTGCGGTAATTTCTGCGCAGCAAAACGGTCCTGATCAGGAACTTCATGAACCTAAAGGCCGGACAATTTCTTCTTCCAGACTAATTGAAGATCTTAACTACCAGTTTATTTTCCCGGATCCCAGGTTTTTCCATGTATGAAACCTTTGCATGTTTCGCCTGAAAACTAGGTATGAACGGTATGCGATGAAAGGAAATCTACTAAGCGATAGTGTTTAAGCTCTTTATTTACTATTTTCCTTTATCGCCCGGATCAGTTTCTCGTTCCGTTTTTCAGCTCTTGCATTCTGTAGCGATAAAGCAGCCCAGATTGCGGCCGGCAGCCAGCCTATCAATGTAAACTGAAGAATCAGGCATATGATTCCAGTGATGATTTTTCCTCGGATCATAAAAGAAAGAAACGGTAGTAGTATAGCTAATAGCATAGGGAATACGTATTTAATGGTTATTATAAGCTAAAAATACAAAAAAGAACAGCACCGGGCTGTCCTTTTTTGCGTTGAATCTGTTTTATGATCCGAAGGCCCTTTTCAGGAGGCTTTCTACTTTAGGCTCGCTTCCTCTGAAGGCTTTATATAATTCCATCGGATCTTTGGTGCCGCCCGAAGAGAGCAGTATTTTATATCTTGCCGCAACCTCAGGATTGAAGATGCCATTTTCCTTAAAGTACTGGAAAGCATCTGCATCAAGCACTTCCGCCCATTTATAGGAATAATACCCGGCAGAATATCCGCCCTGGAAAATATGGGAGAAACTAGGGCTCATAGCAGTGTCAGGATTGGAAGGATACAATTGTGTTGCCTGGGTGTATTCATCTTCAAATTCCTTTACACTTTTATTTTCCAGCTCCTTGGGCCTTGTATGGTAATTCATATCCAGCATCCCGAATCCGATCTGTCTTAAAGTCTGGTAGCCTTCCATAAAATTCTTGGACTGTTCTATTTTCTTGATCTTGTCATCCGGAAGCACAGATCCTGTCTGGTAATGGCGGGCAAAAGTTTTCAGGAATTCAGGTTCGTAACAGAAATTTTCCAGAAACTGCGAAGGAAGTTCCACAAAATCCCATTTTACCGAAGTTCCGGATAGGTTTGGATATTGGGTATCAGCCAGCATCCCGTGCAGGGCGTGGCCGAATTCATGGAAGAGCGTAGTTACCTCCTGGAAAGTCAGCAGACTTGGCGTATCCTTCGTCGGCTTTGTAAAATTGCACACGATTGAAATATGAGGTCTTGAATTTTCCCCGTTTTTCCTGTATTGGTTTTTGTAGCTGGTCATCCAGGCTCCGGCTCTTTTGCCTTTTCTCGGGAAATAGTCGACGTACAACAGCGCTTTATACACCCCGTTTTCCTGTACTTCGTATGTTTTTACATCTTCGTGGTATTTCGGAATATCCGTCCGTTCCGTGAAAGTCAGCCCGAAAAGTCTTTCCGATAACCTGAAAACAGCTTCCTGCACCTGTTCAAGAGGGAAGTAAGGCTTCAGCTCTTCATCATTAAGGTCAAACCTCTGCTTGCGGAGTTTCTCAGCGTAATAGGCATGGTCATAGCTTTGTATAGCTTCAATTCCATCTGCCTGGGCAAGGTTTTCCAGTTCTTTGATTTCCTGTTCAGCATATGGTCTTGCTTTGGTTAAAAGCTCATTCAGAAAATTCAGGACAGAATCCGGAGATTTAGCCATCCTTTCTTCCAGGACGTATTCTGCATAATTCTTATATCCCAGAAGCTCTGCTTTTTTCTGTTTCAGCTGAAGGAGTTCTTTAATAAGTCCCTGATTGTCAAATTCACCCCCATCAAATGATTTTTTTCCATTGGCCAAAGCCAGTTCCCGTCTCAGTTCCCGGTTTTCAGCATACGTCATGAGGGGAATATAGCTTGGATACTGGAGTGTAATTACCCATCCTTCCAGGCCTCTTTCCTTTGCTTCTTCCGCGTACTGTTCCAGAATTGCATCCGGAATACCGGCAAGGTCTTCTTTACGGGTAACCTGCTTATAATAGGCATTGGTAGAAGCCAGTACATTCTGCCCGAACTGAAGGGACTTTAAAGAAAGGTCCATATTGATTTGCTTCAGCTGTTCCTTATCTTTCTCATTCAGAAGTGCGCCGCTCCGTACAAAACCTTTATAGGTCTCTTCCAGAAGCATATTCTTTTCATCATTGAGCGGATATATTTCCCTGTCATCATATACTTTTTTAATCTTATCGAATAGCGCTTCATTCTGAGAGATTCTGGACGAATATTCCGTTAAGATGGGAGAAATCTCCTGAGCCAGTTGCTGGAGTTCATCACTGGTTTCTGCAGAATTGAGATTAAAAAATATGTGCGAAGCGGTATCCAGCTGTTCACCGGAATAGGCTAAAGCTTCAATGACATTTTCAAAGGACGGGGCTTCCGGATTGCTCACAATACGGTCGATTTCCTCTTCCGATTTGCGGATCAGTTCCCGGAATGCCGGAAGGTAATCTTCGTTTTTAATACTGTTGAACGGTGCTGAATGGTATGGAGTGTTAAATTTTTCAGTTAAGATATTCATTGTTTAGCTTTTATAGTCATAATAAAGGAGGACTTGCGCAAAAATAATGCCTTACTCCTTTTTTATCCGAAGACTGACAAATATAAATATCTTTTGACAGAAACCGACTAATTAGTGAGGACAATGATTCGTTTTTGATGCATTTCTGGCAGGTTATTGGTAGCAGGATATTCCAGGAGTAACGGGTTTGATTTCATTCACTACAGAAGACGGTAACATCATCTTTTACAGGCAGCAGGATCTCATTGCCGGTACTTTTTCCGAATGCCCAGAAAATACATTTATAATATAAAGTTTTTATTATCTTTATTCTAAAAAGCATTCAGGTACTGCCTAGACCATGATGAATTTTATTTTATCTTTATAATCAAGAATAGAAATATGGAGAAGATAGTGTATGAAAAAAATGACATAAGGGATTATGTGAAAAAAGTAATAGCAGAGAAAATAGAAAAGCTGAAAAATTTTATAGAATTCACGCTGGAAGCAAGCCGCGATATAAAGAAGACACCTAAATACGACAGTATGCGGGAAGAGATGCAGGAAGAAATTTACCAGATGCAGAAGCAGCTGGGAGCTTTAAACGACCTGAAGAGGAATATGGCCAAAGTCCTGACTAATGCCCACGGACGGGTACAGCTGGGTTCCCTTGTGATCACCAATAAAGCAAGGTTCTATATTTCGGTTTCTCTGGGCGAATTCTTTTTTGAAGGCGACCGTTTCTATGCCATATCACCCGAAAGCCCTATGGCCAGGAAGATGATGGGCATGGTTCCCGGGGACGCCTTTACCCTCAATAACATCCACCAGAAAATTATGGAAGTGCTGTAATAGCATCCGTAACAAAGATTTCAATCTGAACTCCGGACTTTCCCGGAGTTTTTTATTTGTATGATTATTCTGCTTACATTTGTATCTGTCAATGAAATCATACCCACCAGGCTCAATCGAAAAGCAGTCTGTGCGGTCAAACTTTCACCAATATAAACAGTACATTACGTATATGAACAAAGCAGAAATTTTAAAAGAAATAATAGAACAGCGTAGAAGCATTTTTCCAAAAGACTATACAGATACAGAAATTCCTAAGGGAATACTTGATGAAATCCTGAATTCAGCAACATTGGCTCCCAACCATAAACGTACAAAACCGTGGCGTTTTAAAACTTTCAGGGGAGAAGAAAAGGCTAAGCTGGCTTCGGAAATGCAGGCCATCTACAAATCCAGTCAGCCCGAACATCAGTTTTTGGAAAAGAAATATAATGATATAGGCTTTAAGATCAATAAGGCGGACGTTGTGGTTTCCATTGTAGTCAACTTCAGCGGTATGGTACCGGAATGGGAAGAAATCGCTGCGGTTTCCATGGCGGTCCAGAATATGTACCTTACCTGTACGGCCAACGGGATCGGCTGTTACTGGAGCTCGCCTAAAATAGTGGACCATCTGAAAGAGTCTCTCACCATTGAGGAAAACCAGAAATGCCTGGGATTATTCTACATGGGTGAATTGAATCATGATTTTTGGCTGTGATTAATTTCCTGCCAATACTTTCAATATTGTTGCTATTTCTTCAACAGTTATCATTTCGGTATTTAATTCAACAGAGATGTTCTTTTTGAGTAGCGGTTGGATGTTTTCAAAATTCCAGCTAATCTCATTGCGTTCATGGACAGTTTTCCCATAAGGATTTGAAGTTCGGCCGGTAACTCTTCTAAGGATTTTTTCAAGAGATGCAGAAAGCAAAACAACGTGATCAAAAAGAGGATATACATAGGTTTGATTAGAATAGCAACCTGATATAAAAATGGGAGTGGCAAGAGGCCCGGTAAGCAGTTGCTTCAGTTGATCTGTTTTTAATATCCATTCTGGAGCGCCTTCATGAGATAAAATCTCTGTCCAGCCTCCATAATCGGTATCGATAGCTGTAAAACCCTTATTCTGAAGATTATTGATGACTGAGGATTTTCCTGTTCCAGACATTCCTGTTATATAAATGCGTTTCATTAGCCACTGATTTCTTAAATATAAATATAAGAATAATTGTAAAAATGAGATTGCATACCTTTACTGAAATGTTTAAAGCATTGATACATGCTTTAATACAAGAAATATATTATATTTTGTATTTATAGATTGAAAATTTTATTTATCTTTGCACTCTTAAATATTTAACTGGGACGAGTTCCCGTAAAATTCAAACATTATGTCAGTAAAAATCAGATTACAGAGACACGGTAAAAAAGGAAAGCCTTTCTTCCACATCGTGGTTGCAGATTCCAGAGCTAGAAGAGACGGTAGATTCATCGAGAAACTGGGAACTTACAATCCAATCACTAACCCGGCAACGATTGAGTTGAACGTTGATTCTGCTGTACAGTGGTTAAACAACGGTGCTCAGCCAACTGATACGGCCAGAGCTATCCTTTCTTACAAAGGTGCCCTTTACAAAAAACACCTGCAGGGTGGAGTAGCAAAAGGTGCTTTTGATGAAGCTGAAGCAGAGAAGAGATTCAATGCATGGTTAGAGGCTAAAGAATCTAAAGTACAAGGAAAAGTAGAAGGTCTTGCTCAGTCTAAGGCTGATGCCAAGAAAGCTGCTTTTGACGCTGAAGCTAAAGTAAACGAAGCAAGAATTGCTGCAGCTGCAAAAGCTGAAGCTGAAGCAAAAGCGGCAGAAGAAGCGGCTAATGCTCCTGCTGAGGAAGTTGCTGAAGATGAAGCACCTGCTGCTGAAGCAGAAGGTACTGAAGAAACTCAGGCTTAATTCCTTTAAGAAAATACAATATAAAGGCACGATTATTTCGTGTCTTTATTGTTTAAAAGCTTTATGGTGGCTTTCTACAACATCATCAATATTTAGGATTAATATGTTCGGAATATGAAAAAAGAAGACTGTTATTTATTGGGTAAAATCACACGGAGACATGGCCTTGCCGGAAATGTGATCCTTAAACTGGATACCGACCAGCCGGAGCTGTATACCAAACTGGATTCCATCTTTGTTGAAATCAATGGTTTGCTCGTGCCTTTTTTTGTTGCCAAAACCGCGTGGAGCAAGTCTGATTCACTGAATATTGCCTTTAAAAATTCTACCGAAGCATTAGTAGACCAGTCTTTGGGCAAAAATGTATACCTGCCTTTATCTACCCTGCCTAAACTTACCGGGAAGCAGTTCTATTACCATGAGATCATCGGTTATACCATCCTTGATGAGAACAACAACGATTGCGGGGTCATCCGATCCGTCAATGACCAGACTGCCCAGACCTACTTTATTACCAATTTAGATGGAAAAGAAGTGGTTATTCCTATGATCAAAGACTGGATCGTGGAAGTAAACCGCGAAGAACGATTCATCAAAATGCAGCTTCCTGAAGGGCTGATTGATGTTTTCCTGGTCCCTTCCAAGAAAGACGAATAATTTTCATCCATACCATTACCGGTTATTTTTCGCCGGATATGTTCCGCTTTAAAGCTGCAATCTGCTGATATATTCTGTTGAAGAATATTTTACGGTCGCGGTTTCCGGAAGTATTCAGCGACTTTGAGTTTTTGATCTGATGTTCAAAATAATTCTGTGTTTCATGGCAGGTTTTGGCATCGTTGATCAATATATAGCCAAACATATTGGTTGGAATGGCAAAAAGGGACTGCTGAGGATGGTGGAAGAAGATGTCATTGGAAAGATGCATCAGTTCATTTTCATACAGGTGAAACCTGGGATTGTTTTCTGTTTTCTGCTCAATATATATAATCAGCTCCTTTAATTCATCCAGGATGATATAAGCTTCCTGTTTCTGTAAAAGTCCGGTATCATGATAATATGAAATCTGTTGCAGGATGCTGGAAGCCGTCATGTCATTCCATAGTTCAATAACCTGCTGTTCCTCATATTTCTTTCTTAATTCTTTAGTATCCGGTGCGAAATCCGGCGGTGAAAACTGCATGAACGGAATGAAAACCTGTTTTGCATTCAGCAGATTCATCCAGACATAAATTTTAAAACGCGAAAGCAGTGTATCAGACAGCGTGTAAAAAAAAGGAATGTCTTTCGCCGAATAATAAATCGTCATCGCTTCTGAAAGAGGCAGGTTTTCAAAAACATGGAGGTTGTGTTTAAAAAATGATTGTAAATCTCCTGTTTCGGTAACCGCTTTTGTTTTCCGCACTAAAATCTGGTGATCTGAAGTCAGGAAACCGTCTAGTGAGATCTGATAGTATTGGGCCAGTTCCAGGGCCTCTTCAAAACTGAATTTCGCCTTGAGAGAAGTTCTTCGGTGGGCTGCATCGTAACTGATGTTGAGGATATTCGCTACCTCATCATTCAATGATTTATTGCCGATTTTATTTCTGATCTGTTTCAGTAAAAGCTCCTGGTACATATTTTTGCGATTTTCACAAATGTAGATAATTAATTTAATTTTTTTCCACATTTTAAATAGGAGCTTTTGCAGATACCTTTGATTATACCTTTAAAATTATGAATCATGAGGAAATTACTGTATCCCTTTCTGGTTTTGACATTAATGAGCTGTGCAGGATTTAAAAATGTTAACAGCAACAGTGGAGGATTTCATACCGACAATCTGGATAGGATAAACGGATCTTATAAGAATTATCCCGCTGGAGGACAATTGGGTTACATCGACGGTCTTGCTGATATTTTTGACAGAAATACCAATATGTTTATTTTCAAACACAAGTATGACGGAAGAGCAGTACATCTGAACCTGACCATGATCAATGAAAGAAAAATAAATGTAAAAATCTTTAAACAAACAGAACTCTTATTTGATAAAGATCTGAAAGTCGAATTAAAAGATGACGGTTATCTGTATTTGAAAGAAAAAAGGTTTATGATGCAAGGTATTCCATTAGTCTTAGGGGGATGGAATATTCAAAAATCCCGTTTTACTGTTGATCAAGATAACCATCTTCGGGTGCAAACCAATTATTTTTTCTGCAACGGAGCATTTATCGTGATGAGCGACTGGAAGACATTCCATTACGATTTTAAATTTGAAAAATTAAATCCATGAAAACAATACCTTATCTCTTAATTGCTACACGGTTTATTCTTGCACCCGTCTTTCTTTTTTTAGCCTGTTTTAAAGCTAATGACTCCCGGCTTTTATTAGTAATCCTGATGTACTTCGGGTTGTTAACAGATATTTTCGATGGGATCATTGCCCGTAAAGTGGGTGTTTCTTCAGAAAAATTGCGGAGACTGGACAGTCAGACCGATTTGATTTTCTGGCTTTCCCTGGGAGGGGCGGCTTATCTTTTAAACCCTGAATTAATAAAAAACGAATGGAAAGGAATAATCCTGCTCTTTGCTATGGAAGCATTGTGTTATATCATCAGTTGGCTCAGATTCGGAAAAGAAACCTGTACGCATGCATGGCTTTCAAAATTATGGGGGCTAAGCCTTCTTCTGGCATTAACCTATGTAATAGGTTTTCAGAAAACAGGCTGGGCATTTGATCTTACTGTCATCCTGGGCCTTATTTCGCATGTTGATGTTATTCTGATCATACTATTGCTCCCCAAATGGCAGTATGATGTTCCCAGCGCCTATCATGCCTGGAAAATCAGGAAAGGCAAGCATATTAGAAAAACGGTTTTATTCAATTGAAATAATAAGTACACCATTTAAAAATAAAATAAGCATGGAAACTCTTAAACTAAAAGTGAGTATTTTTTTATTATGTATTATCTCCGCTGTGCATATTAATGGGCAGTTTAAAACTGTTGAGGACAGCTTGGATTATGACATGCATTACAAGAAATATTATGATTGCAAATACGAACCAGGATATGTCCTGATAATCCGGAAGAAGGGAACATCCATTGATCCGGCAAAGAGTTGGAAGCCGTCAAAAGAAGGTTTCGTAATAAGGATGGAAGGCATATATGATCTGGAATTTAGTAATGGAAAGCGGTACCGATCTGGAGTTATTAAGAACATCACGAAAGATTCTCTCACCATTTCCTCTACCATGAATGAAAACTGCGCGAAATACGAAGGTATACCCTATGAATTTTTTACCTATTCCTTAAAAGACATCCGGACAGCAAGATTTATAAATGATAGGTCTTTAGGGATCTTCAGCCGGAAGAAAATAAGCGATTACGAAGTTTTTGCGGCAATGGTGGATAAAGCAAAGCTGTGCCCCGCAGTACTTACATTTCCAAAACGGAATAATGAAGTTAAAGTCTGTCATTATTATTTAACGGCACAGGGATACGATATACTGTATGAGACCAACGGATTCTTGGATTATATGGAGTACCCGGTTTACTGGCAATAATATTCTGTGGAAGAAAAAATTAAACGAATGGAAGTATTCAAGTCTTGAAACGTTTTTTGTACCTTTGCACTCATTAATTTTGATACAAAAATTTATCATCAACACATGAAAAAGCAAACGATTAAAGAAATCCTACAGGATTACAGGAAAGTATTACATCATGACATTACGGTTTACGGATGGGTAAGAGCATTCCGCTCTAACCGATTTATTGCCCTTAATGATGGTTCTACAATCAATAATTTGCAAATTGTTGTTGATTTTGAAAATTTTGATGAAGAGGTAATCAGTAAAATAAGTACTGCTGCTTCTTTAAAAGTAGTGGGAGAAGTGGTGGAAAGCCAGGGTGCCGGACAGAGCGTGGAGATCATTGCCAAGAAAATTATTGTTTTAGGTGATAATTTTACCGAAGAAAGAGATAAAACGATTCTTCAGCCGAAAAAACATTCCCTGGAAGTTCTGAGGGAGCAGGCACACCTGAGGTTCAGGACGAATCTATTCGGTGCTGTTTTCAGAGTGCGTCACGCCATCAGCTTCGCCATTCATTCATTCTTCAATCAGAACCAGTTCTTTTACATCAATACACCGGTCATTACCGGAGCAGATGCGGAAGGAGCAGGAGAAATGTTCGGGGTGACCAATTTTGACCTGAATAACATCCCGAGAGACGAACAGGGAGACATTGATTTCGCTCAGGATTTCTTCGGAAAAAAAACGAATCTTACCGTTTCCGGACAGCTTGAAGGAGAAACCGCAGCTATGGGACTGGGAAGGATTTATACATTCGGTCCTACATTCCGTGCCGAGAATTCCAATACAACGAGGCATCTTGCTGAATTCTGGATGATTGAGCCGGAAGTAGCCTTTAACAACCTTGAAGATAATATCGACCTCGCGGAGGATTTTCTGAAATATGTAATCCAGTATGCCTTAGACCATTGCAAAGATGACCTGGAATTCCTGGATAAGCGTTTTGCCGAAGAACAGAAGTCTAAACCGGAAAAGGAAAGAGCTAAGGAAGGGCTTATTGAAAAGCTGGAAAATGTAGTATCCAAGAGATTCAAAAGGGTTTCTTATACAGAAGCGATTGAGATTTTATTGAACTCGAAAGAAAATAAGAAAGGCAAATTCCAATACCCGGTAGAAAGCTGGGGTGCAGACCTTCAGTCTGAACACGAAAGATACCTGGTGGAAAAACATTTTGAAAGCCCGGTGGTATTGTTTGATTATCCGAAAGAAATCAAGGCGTTCTACATGAAGCTGAATGATGATAATAAGACCGTTGCGGCGATGGACGTCCTGTTCCCGGGAATCGGTGAAATCATCGGCGGATCAGAACGGGAAGCCAGGCTGGATGTCCTGAAACAGAAAATGACAGAAATGCATGTGGATGAACATGAGCTGTGGTGGGTATATGGACACCAGGAAATTCGGTTCCGTTCCGCACGCAGGATTTGGACTCGGCCTGGAAAGATTAGTATTGTTCATTACAGGAATGACCAACATCCGGGATGTGATTCCTTTTCCGAGAACACCGAAAAATGCAGAGTTTTAACCATAAAAAAGCCTTGAAGTTACATCTTCAAGGCTTTTTATTTTTTAATACCTTATTATATGCGGTCTATACAGCAAAAATCGTGCTAAAATATAGTATGTGTGAAAAAAAAGTATTAATTTCGTACGGTACGTTATACAAAAACCAAATATTAGTATGCTCAAACAACATTTACAACTTAAGTTAGGACAAAAATTAGCCCCACAGCAGATTCAGCTGATGAAGCTGATCCAGCTTCATACCCTGGAGTTTGAAGAAGAGCTGGAACGGGAGCTGGAAGAAAACCCTGCTTTGGAAATTGTAAAGGAAGAAGGTAAGGAAGATGAATTTTCATCGCTGGAAGATGCTTATCAGGACGAAGGCACGGAAAGCATTGAAACTGATTTTGATGTAGACCAATACCTATATGATGATGAGCCCAGCTATAAAACAGCTTCCAGCAACTACTCCCCGGATGATGAAGAATTTGACAATGAAAGCCTTCTGACGGAAGGACAGTCCCTGTACGATTATCTCATGGAGCAGATCCACCTGATCAATATCGGGGATGAGGACCTTAAAATTGCAGAATACATCATAGGAAACCTGGATACAGACGGATACCTGAGAAGGGAAATCAAATCCCTTGTGGATGACCTGGCATTTTCCCAGGGGGTATATACCACTAAGGAAAGAGTGGAAGATATCCTGGAAAATTATATTCAGAAGCTGGATCCGCCTGGAGTGGGTGCCCGTGGGCTTCAGGAATGCCTCCTGTTGCAGATAGAGAAAAAGGTAAGCTCTGATAAAGCCGTTTCGCTGGCTGCCAATATATTGAGGTATCAGTTCGATGCCTTAACGAATAAGCATTACAACAAAATCATCCAGAAGTATGATATCGAAGAGGAAGACCTTAAAGATGCCCTGGAGGAGATCTCAAAGCTGTCCCCTAAAGTAGGAGGGAACTTCGATACCCAGACGATTACCATCAACCAGGAGATCATCCCGGATTTTGTGATCCAGGTAAAGGATGGGCAGGTAATCCCGATGCTCAACAGTAAAAATGCACCTACACTGAGGGTTTCAGAAGAATACAAGGATATTTTAACGACCTATTCACACGATAAGAATTCTGCCGAACACAAACAGGCGGCATTGTTCATCAAACAGAAACTGGATGCAGCCAAATGGTATATTGATGCGATTAACCAGCGCCAGAATACCTTGCTTCAGACCATCACGGCAATTGTGAAATTCCAAAAGGACTATTTCATTACCGGTGACGAGAAGTCTCTGAGGCCAATGATTCTTAAGGATATTGCTGATATCACAGGATTCGACATTTCTACCATTTCAAGGGTAGTAAAAAGCAAATATGCAGATACCCCGAACGGGATCATCTATCTTAAAGACCTGTTCTCTGACAGTCTTACCAATGATGACGGTGAAGAGGTTTCTACCAAAGAAATCAAGACCCATCTTCAGGAAGTCATCAGCAAAGAGAATAAAAGGAAACCGCTTACCGATGATGCGCTTGTGGTTATCCTGAAACAGCAGGGATACAATATTGCCCGCAGAACTATCGCCAAATACCGTGAACAGCTTAATATTCCGGTAGCGCGCCTTAGAAAAGAACTTTAATAAAGAATATACATAGATAGTAAATCCCTGCTTTGAGCAGGGATTTTTTTGCATCAGCTAGAAAGTAGCTGCCGGAGCGGTACTGTTGTTGAGATTACGGTTGATTTCATTCTTTTTCCCTTTGGAAAAATCATAGCTTATGCCGAGAACCAGCATAGATTTATTGTCCCAGATCTGATTATGCCGGGAATAATTAACCAGGCTTTCAGGGAGGCTTTTCGTTTTATAATCTGAAGGAGTGCCGATCCAGTACATGCCGGCAGTAAACGTCCAGTCTTTCTGTTTATAGTTTGCAAAAACATGGTTCTGGTTCTCATTGGTTTTCAGGAAGGCGCCGTCCAGGCTGTATACCGGGATATTGAGCATGTACTGTATACTGAATGATTTGTATTCTGATGAAACAACAATATTATTTCCCAGATAGCTGTTTCTGATCAGTATTCCGCTTCCGGTTTTTACCGTTTCAGCGGTAGGGGTCAGGGAAGCTTTAATCACCAGCAGGCTGTTGCCGAATGGTTTATAGGAGCCCGAAAGCTGAATGCCATACTGCTGGGCATTCCTGGCATTTTCATAGGTTAGGGCATATCCCCCGAATGTACCGTCCAGAACATAATACTGATTTACGGCGTGATTGTTATACCAATAGAAAAGATTGGTATTGAAGTCGAAGTATTTGTTGTTGTAGGAATAGATCAGGTTATTTCCGAATCTTTGGGAAGCCTTTAAATACGGGTTTTCCACGCTGGACAATATTCGGGGCCATCTGAACAATATTACTGCTCAGTGCATTGCTGCCCGGGCTTTGAGGCCTGTAGCTGCTCGTAAAGCGTAAGGTCTGATTATTTGTAAACTGATAGCTGAGGATGACTTTGGGGGTGAATGTCCACTCGTCAAAAGTATTTTCTGCACTTTTATTATGGATATTGGTGAGCCCTGCACCCAATCGATAGGAGAATTTATCTTTCTTTCCGGAGTATTCGGTGTAGAAATACTGCTCCAGGTAATTCACGCTGTATTCGGAAAAGCCTGCAAGGTTTTCCAGGTCATTGGAAATGGAAGTATTGGAAATCCTGTATCCCGAAGACAGTTTACCCTTTCCGAATTCATATACATGGGCAAGCTCGCCTACAATACCCGTTTGCCGTGCATCAAGCTGCATATCGTTGTCGTAGACAGAATTCCCTGAAGCGATGACCCATTCGCGTGCCAGTTCCGATGATTCAGTGGTATAGTGGGAACCTACCAGGTTAACGCTTAATTCATTTTTCTTATTGAGTTTTTTAGAAAAATAGAGGTCAATGGTAGGTGCGGTATACCCTGAGGAGGTATTTTTGAACATCGCATGGTCTTCCGGACTGCCGTCCTTCAAAAAAGTGCTGTATCCGTTGCCTTTCGCGAAGTTGCTTAAAAGCTGTGCCTCCAGTTTGGCCTGAAATATATAATTATCAGGCAACGACCGGGTATACCGGAGAGCGATATGCTGATCCGTATAGCCAAAATGTTCTTTCCGGTTTTCTTCGGAACGGTAGTGGGAGTTGTTCAGGGTATAATCATAAATGCTTTCTACATTCCTTTTATGGTAATCCCGGAGGTTGATTGAATATTCCAGTCCGAAGTCATTCTTTCCTTTAGTGTAGCCTGCGTATGCCGAACCGTTGATGAATCCGGTATTGAGCGCAGAGGTGAGATCTGTCCCGAAAACCAATCCTGTTTCGGGATTCCTCGTCAGGATATTGACGACGATATCTGCCCGAGTGGCCCATCGGGCAGGCGGATTATCATAATATTCCACTTTAAGAACCTCTGCGGGCTGTATGCTGCGTATCTGCATGTCGGTAGCCTCGATTCCGTTGATGAGAAATAGTGTTGCGCCTCCTTTGGTGCTGATGATGGTGTTGGACACCGGATCCAATTGCAGTTCAGGAAGCGTTTTCAAAAGGTCTTTTGCATACCGTGCCTTTTTAAGGGCCTCCTGATCGAATGTATAGACGGCTTTATCTGCATATTGCTTTTTATGCTGTGATTTAATAATCACCTGTTCGATATCTTTTGTTTTTATTCCGGCAGTATCAGTGCTTTTGTCTTGTGCAGAAATGATGACTACGGATAAAGTACATACAGAAAGAAATATCTTCCTCATAATAATTGTCGTTTTATATTTAGACAATCCGGAGAAAATAAGTATTACATTAAAATTGGATAAGTAGCGCATGAACAGTATAAATAATCCCCCTGAAGCATAGCTTCAGAGGGATTAGATTGAAATCAGTTTTTTATGATTGATTAAGCTTATTTACTCTGCACCGGATTTGCAGAACGCATCCCATACCGTCCAGAAATGAGCGTTAATAGCTCCTGGGGCCGGACTGGTACTGTCAGCAACAATACCTACCATAGCCGCACAGTTGGAATTGCATCCGATCTGATTTTTGCTTCCGTCTTTAGGCGGAATGGCGCGCCATGTTCCTGTGGACCCGCTCAGTGTTTCTATTTTGATGTCAAAGATACCGGAAAGGCCAGGAGTTTTGAGCTGTTTTGTCGGATTTTCATTGGAGATACTGTCGCTCCAGTTTCCCTGTGAGAATGTTACTTTCCACTGGGTGATCATTTTTGAAGTGTCATTTTCCGGTGAAAGATATGCCCAGAACTGGGCTCCTCCTCCTACTACCAATTGGCCTGATGAATTGGCGTTGTAATTTTGATTGGATTCATTCATGATAGATTGTTTTTTGGGTTATTTTGTACTTCAAAGTAACGGAGAAAAAAAGGTGCAGGCTAGCGTATAAAGTACCAATTACTATTTAAGTATAAGTACTATAATCATATAAATAGACGTCAGTCGATTTAATTCTTTCACTATTAATCCCGAAAACACCATGAGTAACAAAATCAGTAAAGTACTCGTTTATCCTTTTTACAATCCATTCAGATGACGAATATGTTGTTAATAAAAAATGTCTGAATTATCGATTTATTTTAGAATTTTGTAAGAAGTATAATCCTTGATAGTTTTCAGTTCATAAAATTCCTGTTTGTCGGCATCTATAATTCTAATGTTGTCTAAAGGAACGTTTTGACAGTGGATGAAATTGATAAATTGATGAGCATTGAACCAACCTTTTACAATAATATCAAATCCTTTCTCTATTTCTAAGGAACTATACCATTCCCAATCTTTTATATCTTGAAATTTGTATACACTAGTACTTAATCTGTATAAAAGCTCATCATATTTAAAAATCATCATTATCTAATTGCTTGATCTTATTAACAATTCCTTGTGGTAATAATTTCTCCCATTTAGGATCCTCATCACTTAAGGCCTTATTTTTTAAGATTGTTAGGACTGCATTCTTAAAATTGTCTAATACTTCTTTTGAGTGGGCCACATTTCTCACTCTAACTATCTGATAGCCCTTTAAAGGTTTTTCTCCTCTTATATTGTATTTTATGTTTCCTGATTCTGTCATTACTTTTATTTTTTAATAATTACTGCCCTTTCTTTAAATATTCTTTTAAAATCTTCAATATTCATTTTATATGAAGCTCCATGATTCATGGGTAATGGATCCCGTAAAAATACTTCACCATTTTCCACTTTCTCCAGTACTACTGCATGCCCTTTAAAATGCTCTGTACCAATACTTACAATTGCTTTATCTCCATCTTCTAATTTTTCTAATAACTTTGATAACCTAATATCTTCTTCAGCAATAGCTGTGACCTGATCTTCCAATCTTTTGAAATATAGAACCTCAGGGATATCTAAAATTGAAGCCCCATTAGTATCAGTTTTTAATGTCCTTGCCAATTCATCTTCTAAAAGTAAAATACCTTTGTCATCCAACACCATTCTCAAAGAAGTAGCAGCACAAGTATAATCTGTGGATTGTCCAAAAATCTTTGCTGTTGTTATCCACTTGTCGATCTTAATGCCGGCATTTTCAGCAAATGATTTTGTCGCATCACCACCACCTTTTTGAAGCTTTCTTCCTTTTATTATTATTTCTTCTAAATCATGGATTTCATCAGCTAAGTCTTCAGCTTTAGCACCATTCTTAGCTCCCTGTAATAATTCTTCTATGAATCTGGCAAAGCCAGCAAATCCCTTAGCACAAGCTTTCCCAAATCTAACAATAAATCTTGAAAGAAAAGCCAGTAAATCTGTAATTCCTAATGTGGCTACAGAAACAGTTTCTCTTGCCAAAACCTTTAGTAAACTTGCTGCTTTTTGTACATAAGTAGTTCCTTTTACAACATTACCTGCACCCTCTGTAAAAATAAGCAACAGAATATTAATTAATAGTTCAAAGGCAAAAATACCTACATAGAAAGCCACTGTATACCTTGAAATATCCCCAAAGTACTCTTTCATCTTATCAAATATTCCTTGCATATCAGACTGAGAAATACTTCCACTTGCTTTGAAAAGGTCTTTAACTCCCTGTAAGAATTTAGGGACATTCGCTGTTACCCAGTCAACTACATCTTCTGCTTTTTCCATTAAGTCTCTTCTTTCAAGATACTGTTTATAAGAAAAAGTATTTGTCGGTTGTAAAAGGAATTCTAAGATATAAAGCAAGCACTGTATAAGACTGATAAATCCACTGTTAATACCGCAATAAAATGCATTGGCCAGCTTAAGGATTTCTATTCCTTGCTTAGCCATTTCACCGATGTCATCCATTACACTGTTAAGAAAAGACTTAATAGCATTAATAACACCTGTAATTTTATTAATTAGCTTCCTAAAAGCATCAGGAAGGTGATCTATAGAAGCATCTTTAACTCTGCTTGCAGCCTGTTTTACCAATGACCATACTTTTGAAAAAGCAGCTTCTGTCCCCTGAACAAAAGGGTTTTCTCCTAGGTCCTCAAAAAATTGTGCAGCCTTATTTAGGTTAACAGCTCCTATGATAGGAATTAATGGAGAATAATCTTTAGCCTTAGGATTGTAATTCTTTTCTGTGGGTTTAAAATCTTCTAACTTTTCAGCACACCAGCCAATGGCATCAGCAGGAATAGAAGAAATGTTGCCAATAATCTCTTCAAATCTCCTGTCTCCTGTATAAAACTGATACTCCCTCATTAATGCATCACGTACTAAAGTTGCATTAATTTTATCATTTTCAAAGGTATAAGCCAACTGTGAGAGATAAGCAGCTTCATCTTCCATAGAGGTAATATTCCTGAAGGACTGACCATTGATACTGGACGATAATGGTTCTGGAAACCTTTTAAAGAGCTGTACAAAATAATCTCCCATTTTGGCAATATAAAAGTCACCAGAGAAATTTGATTTGTTGGGATTGGGTTTCTCATAAAACAGGAATAAAGCCTGTTTCTTTCTTGCATTAGCCTGATAGCTTCCATATACCTGTGAGCCTGTTTCACAAGGCAGAACTTGTGCATAATATTCATATCCCTTTTCTCCTTTTTCATCTGATCCTGTAGAAGGAAAAATTGATGATACCGGATTATCCGTAAGATAAGAATGTCCCAAGGGTGTATTTCTGTAATCATGAAACGGGCTCCTGTAATCAGGGGAATTATCCTTATCGACTATTGTATTGGCAAAAGCACTGTATTGTTTAAATCCTTGATTGACCTCTTCAAAAGACAGTGTTTTGAACTGGGATAGGTCACCCAATTTGTCATCAAATTCTTCCATGAGCTTTGTTTTAGCAATTAAAATTTTATTTAATATTTCTAAAACAAAGCTAAATTAAGGCTGCGCCCAAAACTTGACGTATTATATTATTTATAGAGAATCATCACAATTAGGTATTTGTTATCATATAGCAAACAGGGGATTATTTAAATTATAATTTTTCATTTTGTGGTATTTCTGTAAAATAATAATGTAAAATACTGGTGCTCAGATAACAGAAAACAAAAAAAGTCTTAAGTAATACACTTAAGACTTTTTGCAGAAAGGAAGGGATTCGAACCCTCGATACAGTTACCCGTATACTACCTTTCCAGGGTAGCTCCTTCAACCACTCGGACACCTTTCTATTGAGATGGCAAAAATAGCATAAATTCCCGAACTGGCAAACTTTTCCTGCAATTAATTTGTGATTTCTCCGCAAAGACTTTTAGAGAAGTAATCTGAGAACTTTCCCGGGTACCTCGGATTATCAATCAGGTGCATGGCTTTGGTGATAGCACTCTCTGCAGTCATGTCTTTTCCGCTGATGGCTCCGATTTTTGCAAAGACATTGCTGTTTTCATATTTGCCGAATGAGATGCCTCCGGATATGCATTGGCTTACCACAATGATTTCAGTGCCGTTGTTCCGGATCTCCTGAAGAATCTCCTGGGTGCCTTCGCTGCTGAATATCGTTCCTGAGCCGAACACCTGCAGGATCAATACTTTCATTTTAGGGATATCCCGGAAGTGATTGAAGTTCATGCCCGGAAAGATCCGCCAGAACAGTACATCACCGGAAATATGTTCATCAATATGGAAATCTTCCTGCATTTTACAGCGGAACAGGTTTTCCTTGATGATATTCAGATGTACGCCGGACTGGCCCAGTATAGGGTAGTTCGGGCTGGCATAGGCATCAAAATATTCTGCTGAATATTTCAGCGTCCTGTTGCCCCTCAGCAATTTGTATTCAAAATAAATGGCTACTTCCTGGATTACGGCTTCATCGCCTTCATAGAGGCTGGCATAATAGAGGCTGGTGAGCAGGTTTTCTTTGGCATCCGTACGGAGGTCGCCAATCGGCAACTGGGAACCCGTCATGATTACTGGTTTTTTAAGGCCTTTCAGCATGAAGCTTAAAGCAGAAGCTGTATAGGACATCGTGTCGGTGCCGTGAAGGATCAGGAATCCGTCGTATTCATGGTAATTTTTATGGATATAACGGGCAATGATTTTCCACTCTTCCGGACCCATATCTGAAGAATCCAGTGGTTTGGCAAAAGGATGGACGAAAACTTTACACTCCATAAGCTTCATCTCGGGCATCTTTTCAAAGATATTCCCGAAATCAAATGCTCTGAGGCTTCCGGTTTCATAATCTTTTTCCATACCAATCGTTCCTCCGGTATAGATCAGCAGCACTTTTCGTTTCATACGGTAATTTTTATGAGAATTTTGACCTGCTTCAGGTTCGTACGCTCAAAAATACGTTAATTTGCAAAAATTTGAAAATGAATGAAACGTTTATGGCAAATTTTCTCAGGTAAAGTTTCCGCCCTAAACATTATTCATAACTTAGAAAATGATATATAGTTCACGATGAAGGACCTGGCACAAACTTTCGAATATTTAAAACGTTTTTTAACAGAAGAGCGTCTGGCTAAAATTGAACATTTTTCACCGGAAAGTTCAGATTTTGTGCTTCCTGTACTGGAAGATGTGTATCAGTTCAGAAATGCAGCAGCAATTGTGCGGTCCGTGGAAGCCTGCGGATTTCATAAGGTGGTGGCTTTACAGGAGGAAAATAATTTTGAGCCCAACCTGCGGGTAACCAAAGGAGCGGATACCTGGGTGGAGGTGGAAAAGCTTCCTAGGACCATCGATTCTTTGCAGGAAATTAAAAACAGAGGCTATAAAATCGTTGCGGTCTCTCTGGAAAATAATGCAAAGATGCTTCCCGAGTATGAAGTTACAGAACCCATGGCCCTCGTGTTTGGGACTGAAATGGAAGGTGTTTCCCAGGAAATCCTGGATTTTGCCGATGAGACACTGGCTATTCCCATGTACGGTTTTACCAGAAGCTTCAACGTTTCTGTAGCGGCCTCGATCTGCATGTATGAGCTGAAACAGAAGCTTATAAAATCGGACATCGATTATAAACTGAGCGAAGAAAAAAGGCTGAGAATGAAGATCCGATGGGCGGTAAACTCAATCCGGAGCGGAGAAGAGATCCTGAATCATTACCTGACCAAAACCGAATAAAACATGCAGAAATATACCCGGATATTGTACTTTTTATCATTGGTTCTATCCCTGACCTCCCTGTATATCCTTGAAAAAGGAGGTAAGGAAATCTATCCTTTTTTCAGCTGGAAGCTTTTTACGAATCCCAGCGGAAGTGAAAATTTTGAAGAGCAGTACAGGGTTTATACGGTAAAAGGCAAGGATACAATAAGAATTCCCTGCCAGCCCACCCCAATATATGACGAAAACAATGTTGCGCTGATCATTGGATTCTATGGAAGGAAAATCGATAAAAATGAAGACCGCGAAGCCAGCATCAGAAAACTGAATACCTTCATGAGAAGTTACAGGCCTGCAGACCGCCATCTAATTTTATATAAAGAAAGTTACAGGCCCTGGGATTTAGGGCAGCCTAGTTTTTCCATTCAAAAAACATTCATCAGTACATTATGAATTACAAACAGCTTACAGTGTTTAATTATAAAATCGCCTATTATGCCATGCGTGTTTTCGGGTTATACTGGCTGTTCAGGCAATATCTGGATTACCTCAGGATCAGCAGGTGGCCTAAAGAAATTTATGAGCCATTCCTGGAGGTCCAAAGGATGATTTTTTCAGAGTACCCGAGCCATTTCCTGTATGCATCCATTTTAATACTCTGCGCCGTGCTTCTGGTGATTACCATATTCAGGCAGAGCTGGATGCTGAATCTCTGTATTTTTCTGCTGATGGCGGTGATCAATTTCCCAATATCGCTCAACTTCAGCGTAGGGCACAACAACCACCTGGTTATTTTAGGTTATTTTATGGCGATATTTTTACTGCCTGCGAAGATGAAGAGTGAGAATGATTATCAATGGGTGCAGTACTTTTACCTTGGGCTTCTGACGACCTACAGCCTGGCAGGGATGTTCAAATTCCTGGGAATTACCAAAAATATAGCCCTTCATTCGGGAAAAATTACCTGGATTGAACGGAATGCCGCGAAAATCAACAGCCTTGATAATTATTGGATGGCAGATGTAAACGTTCCTGAATGGATGCTGCACCTTTACGCATATGAAAACCTCTGGGTAATAGTGACCGTAATGGCAATTATTTTTCAGGCAATCAGCTTTCTAGGGGCTTTCAACAGGACATTCCTTACTGTGATCATGGTTTTCCTGTATACCTTTCACTGGTACACCGATTTTTTCGTCCTGGCAGATTTTAAGGATGCCAAAAATTTCGTGCTGATCGCCTTATTTCCTTACCATGTTTTTTATCCTCTGCTAAGAAACAGAAAAATTAAGATGCTGAATCCTGGAACCAGCTAAATCCCTCTGAAATAGTTCCAGGCTGCTATGAAAACGCCTGCCGTTTCCGTCCTGAGCCTCTGGTTCCCCAGAGAAACTGCCCGGATGTTATGCTGGGATAAAAAAGCAATCTCCTTTTCTGAAAAATCTCCTTCAGGACCAATCAGGAAAGTGATGCTTTCCATGACAGGAATGGCTTTGAGTTCCTGCCGCTCAAGGTTTTCATGGCAATGCGCCACAAAGGTAGTTTCAGGATGGGTATGCTTTAGAAAATCCTGAATTTTAGTCAGGTCATTAATTACAGGAAAGTGAAACCTCAGGCTCTGCTTGGAAGCGGCTACAGCCTGTTTCCTGAGCTTATCAATATTCACATTTTTCCGTTCGGTTTTTTCCGTTTGTAGTAAAGTAATTTCGGAAATTCCCATTTCCACGGATTTTTCAACAAAGAATTCAATGCGGTCTATATTTTTAGTTGGTGCAATAGCGATATGCAGCCGCGGACTGAACCCAGGAAGATCAGTAGAAAGCTGATCTACTTCCAAAGAGGCCTTCTTTCCTTCAATCAGCAGCCTTCCCGAAGCAAGGTTTCCTTTTCCATCCGTGATATGGATTTCTTCTCCGTCCTTCATCCGGAGAACCTTTACGATATGCTGCTGTTCTTCCTCGTTGATCAATGCCTGATTTCCATTGATCTCTCCGTAAAAAAGTTTCATAGAAAAATGTATTCGTTTTAAAATGTAACCTCGTTCTCGCTCAGAAAGGCAACTCCGGTTTTTATTGTTGTATAGATATCACCTTCGCAGTCTCTGTACGAACATGCGTAAATTTCTTCAATCCACTTATTATTCATGAAAATTAAATTCAGGTATTCGTTTTTTCTTAAATTATTTTTGATGGATAAATAATCTCCTTCTTTCGGTTCGTAAGTAAAACTAAATACATTTTCTGAATTGATTTTTTCCAGGATCTCTTCCTTTATATTTTGAATGTATCCGGTTTCTGAGCTTACCATTGCATAATCTCCATCTTCGGATTTTTCTGTTAATTCTACTTTTCCTGTAATGGTTTCTAATACCCAATAATATTTTGAGCTTTTCTTAGAATGAGTTCCAAGTACTTTTTCTTCCAATAATAGTTTCATAAATCGTATTTCGCTGTTGCCGTTGTCCTCAAATCTGTGAATTCACCGCGTTCAAATTTTAGTTGCGCAACCATGGCAATCATGGCGGCATTATCCGTGGTATACTCAAATTTTGGGATGTAAATATTCCAGCCCAGCCTTTCCCGGTTATTTTCCATTGCCTTTCGTAAAGCGGAATTGGCCGATACTCCGCCGGCAATAGCCACTTCGTTGACGTTAAGGTCTTTGGCTGCTTTTTCAAGTTTGTTCATCAGGATCTCGATAATGGATTTCTGTACGGAGGCACAGAGATCATTGAGATTTTCTTTGATGAAATCAGGATTTTTCCTTACTTCTTTCTGTATGAAGTATAATACGGAAGTTTTGATACCGCTGAAAGAATAGTCATACTGGTCCAGCTTCGGTTTATTGAATGTAAAGGCATCCGGGTTGCCCTCTTTGGCCAGCCGGTCAATGATAGGCCCAGCGGGATAATCAAGATCAAAAATTTTACCGATTTTATCAAAGGCTTCCCCTGCGGCATCATCTGTGGTTTTACCGATGATCTCCATGTCGAAATAGTCTTTTACCAGGACAATCATAGTGTGCCCGCCGCTTACTGTAAGGCATAAAAACGGAAATTTGGGCGGCATGGGATTTGCATCTTCAATGAAATGCGCTAAAATATGTGCCTGAAGATGGTTAACCTCAATAAGCGGAACATCCAGGCTCATTGCCAGAGACTTAGCAAAAGAGGTTCCTACAAGGAGTGAACCTAAAAGTCCCGGTCCGCGTGTAAATCCTATCGCAGAAATTGCATTTTGTTGTATATTTGCTTTGGTCAGAGATTTTTCAACAACGGGGATGATATTTTGCTGATGCGCGCGTGATGCCAGTTCCGGAACAACACCTCCATATTCTTTATGGATTTCCTGATTTGCAGCGATATTGGACAAAATTGAATTTCCCCTGATGATGGCTGCTGATGTGTCGTCACAAGACGATTCAATACCTAAAATTATAGAGTCGCTCATAATAATGGCAAATTTAGAGAATAATAACGAGAATGAGAATAAAAAATCAGTAGCTGAAAACCTGGGCGACCAGGTGCAAAAGACTGTCGAAAATGTAGAGGATAAAGTAAAAGAGACAGTAAAAGAAGCTTCTGAGTTGGCTTCAGACGCCATTCATCACCCTGTGGAAACTGCCCAGGAGTTCGGGAAGCAGGCGGCAAAGGATGTCACCAGCTATTCCTGGTGGGCAAAACTTCTCCTCATTCTGTTCTGGCTTATTCTCGGTATTGTGGCTACCGTACTTATTGGGATCAACCTTCCGGTCACGAAACGCTGGGCAGCAAACCAGGCATTACAGATCGTTAACAGGGATTTTAAGGCAGAAATGTCCACGGAAAGCGTAGAAGTGGATTATTTCGGTGATGTTACCATCAAAGGACTAAAGATCAAGGACTACAAAGGATATGACTTCATTAAGGCAAGGGAATTCCGGGCCAACTCCGACTGGTTTTCACTGGCGACCAATATCGGAAAGAACAATTCACTGAGCTTCAATTCACTTACTCTTGTGAATGCAGATGTAAAAGTGATTACCTATAAAGGAGACAGCATTTCCAATTTCATCCGGTTCACGAAACTGTTCGACAGCGGCGATAAAAAAAGAGATCCTAATAAGCCACCTTTCCAATTGAATTCTAGGGTTCAGATGATTGATTCCAAAGTTTCTATCGTCAATCTTAATTCACCGGGTGAAAAAGGCAGATGGCTTACCGCTCAGCATGTTAATCTTAAAGCACCCAACGTTAAAGTAAATGGAGGCGATGTGTCTGCGCTGATCAATAACTTTTCTTTTGTCACTACACGATGGGGGAAATCCCATCTCGTTGATACTTTTTCCACGGAATTTTCCATGACAAAAGACTATCTCCTGCTGAAAGACCTGACCCTGAATACCGATCATTCGCTTTTGCAGGGCAGTATAAAATTCAATCTCCATGACGGTTCATGGGCAGATTTTGCAGATAAGGTGCGATGGGATATGAATATCAAGCAGGGAAGCCAGATCAGTGGGTACGATATCAGTTATTTTGTAACCAACTGGGATAATGCAAAGCCCGTAAATCTTGCAGGATCAATGACCGGTCCGCTGAACAGGTTCCATCTGGATAATTTTGTTATTTCCAATTCAAACGTGAATATTGCGACACGTACCATGAAGGTCAATAATATTCTCAAAGGAAATTTCCTGATCGAAACCAATAATCTTTCCACTGATCTTACCTATAAAGATCTTAAAGCCATGTTGCCTACCTTTATCTCTACAAAAATGAAAAATTTTGCGGATGATTTCGGAAGGCTTAAATACAATGGAGCGGCGAGGGTAACACCCGAGCAGGTATATATTCCCAACGGAAATCTTATTACCGGAATCGGGCAGGCCAAAATCAGCCGGTTTTCTCTGACCGGTTACAGTACGCCGGTGCCTAAATATTCTGGCTATGCTGAAGTAAAAGATCTTAATACTTCAGTGATTACCAAAAGCAAAGCCGTAGGGCTTATTTCAGGAAAATTTGATCTCAATGGACAGAGTTTCGATGTCAATACCATGCGACTGACTACAAAATCCCAGATTTCAAGTATAGAAATTATGGATAAGGTGATCAATAACCTTTATCTTGATGGTCTGCTGGACCATAAAAAATACAATGGTCTTATTACCGTTAATGATGAACAGGCTAAAGCTACCGTAAAAGGCCTGATTGATTTCAGCACAAAGAGGATCAATATGGATGTTAATGCCGATGTTGATTATTTGAATATGAATTATTTTACTGGCAAAGCTGGAAATCAGGTCGTAAGCGGACAGGTGAATGGTAAAATGGCAATGTCTTCGCTGAATGACCTTACCCTGGATGTGGAAGCCAATAATATCAATTTTGCAACAGCCGCCCAAAAGTACAGCATTCCGAATGCAAAAATCAAAACCTTTTTGGAAGGCGGAAGCAGGGTGATTGATGTAGATGCGCCGGGAGCGGTGAACGGTAAAATTTCAGGAAGATACAACCTGGCAGATCTTGCCGGAATGGTGGAAAACGGATTGGGGAAAATCCTGGTCGGTCCGCCGCCGAGAAAATTATACCGGGGCCAGAGTTTTGCCATGGATTTTAATGTCCAGCAGGGATTGGTCAGCTATTTCCTTCCGGATCTTAAGCTGCCTCAGGGAGCCAAAGTGGAAGGCCAGTATGACGGTAATTCCAATAACCTGATCCTGAATCTGGACGCTGCAGCCTTGCAGTATATCATGACTAAAAAAGAAGAGATTACGGAAGCTGACAAAGCACTGGCAGCGGCAAATCCCGATTACAAGATCAACAGCAGGGAAGTGACCAGGGATAGTGCGATGATAGACAGTGTTATGGTAAGGATCAATACCGCAAACCTTGACGAACAGATTTATGCCAAGGTCAGCAGGGTACTGTATAACAAAAATGTTATCAAAGACCTTACGCTCAGTGGAAGGAATGACAATAATACCGTGCTGCATCTGGCTGCGAAATTTAAACATGGAAGCCCCGAAGACGAACAGGATGATAACCTGAAGGAGTATGCGGTAAATGTTAACCAGTCAGCGAATGAAGCCGGAGATTTTGTATTCAGGTTTGAACCTACTGAAGTCAAATTCAATGCTGTCGTCTGGGCTATTGATACGAGTCCGGAACTGAACCATTCCATAACCTACAGGAAAAAAGACGGTGATTTTGATATCCGGAACCTAAGGATTTATTCCGATAAAAGTGCATTGTTCATCAGGGAAGCGCAGTTTAAATCCGCCAAAGATTTTTATGTTGATGCAGACATCGACGACTTTGCTATTGAAAAACTCCTGGAAATGCAGTCCGGAGGTAATACAATGGATATTAAAGGACTTGCCAACGGAACGGTTAAGATCAAAATGGATAAAAGTACCATACAGCCCCTGGTAGATGTCACTATTGACGATATCATGATGAACGGCAATGATATGGGCGATATAACGATTACTGCGACCAACGGATTCTCCCTGAATGTATATGATGTTGATATCAAAGTGGCTTCTGCAGGTGTAATCGGAAATAATAACCTGCATGTAACAGGTACCGTTAACAACAATACACCTTCACCAACCCTTGATTTTACGGCTGAAATGCGTGACTTCGACGTGGCTTTTGCCCAACAGTTCGTTCAGACCATTTTCGGCAACCTGCGCGGGAAAGCTACCGGTGACCTCAAAATTGCAGGAACGCTCAGCAATTTGGATTACAGCGGGGATATTGCCCTGAAAGGCTTTGGTCTTAAGCTGCTGTTCACTGGGGTGGATTATTCATTCCAGGATACCGTAATTCCTTTATCGAAAGGACTTGCTATCCTCAATAATATTGAAGTCCGTGACGGAAGAACCAATTCCAAAGGAACAATTTCTGGGGCGATCCAGTTTGAAACGCTTTCATCGATGGGGGTCAACCTGGTCATGAGAGCTGACAATCTGATGGTGCTGAACACTACTCAGAAAGATTATGACCTTTTCTGGGGAAGGGTGTACGGACAGGGGGATTTATACGTAGACGGCCCGGTTTCCGGTCTCAGCCTCTCTACTCCTAATATGAAAGCGCTGAACGGAAGTACCTTTACTTTTAACTCCGGATCTACCTCAAATGTTGAAGAATTTAAAATGTTGCGGTTCTTAAAAGAAGGCAAGAACGGGCTGGTCACACTTGAAGAAAAGAAAAAAACCGGCGGCAATATGAATATCGACTTCAATCTTGATGTTGATAAAGGTACAACGGTAAATGTGCTGATAGGAGATGATGTAGGAAATATCACGGTAAAAGGTGCTGCCAATAACCTTAGATTCCAAATGAGCAGGCAGGGCAGCATTGCAATGAATGGTACCTACAGAGTAGATAATGGTACTTTTGTTTCGCGTGCGATCCTGAATAAAACCTTCCAGATTGAAAAAGGCAGCAGCATACGCTGGGACGGAGATGCAATGAAACCGGCGCTCGATATTACCGCTAATTACGTAAGAATGGTTTCCAATGCAGGGGAATACCTCAACCTGGGAAGGCTGCAGCCGATCAGTATATTGTTGCAGGCTAATATTACCCAAACGCTTACCGAGCCTAAAATTGATCTGAATGTTTCCGCAATGGATGTTTCCAGCCAGGTAAAAGAGACCCTTGCAGCCAAAATGAGCCAGGAAGGAGAAAAAGTCTTGCAGTTCGGATCCGTATTATTGTTAAATAGTTTTAACGTTTCCAATAGCGGAGGAGTAGAAGTAGACGTTGCCGGTGTCGCCGAATCATCAGGATACAATATCCTTTTAAAACAGCTTGGATCTGTGCTGAATACCATGAGTAATGAGTTTCAGATTGACCTGAATTATGTAAAGGGAGATCAGTACTCCAATACCGGAGACCGCGCCAATGCAGGGGTAAGCTTTGCATTGTCCCCAAGGATCAATGTGAAGACGGGATTGGGTATTCCGTTAACCAATACCGGAAATACGGAGGTTAATTACCTTTCCGGTGAAGGAACCATTGAATATGACCTGTCCAAGAAAAATGACGGTAGCTTAATCCTGAGAGGGTACTCCAAGCCATCCAACATCGGTATGGTGGCCGGTGCAGGGACCAACGGTTCTGCTAATCAGGCCTATGGCGGCGGTATTGTATGGAGTAAAAGCTTCAATTCTTTGTTTAAAAAGAAGAAAAAAGATAAAAAAACACCAGATGCAAAAGCAGGGATAAAAACAGATTCTGTAAAATCAGGTACTAAATAGTTATATATATTTAATGATTTTTATCATATGTGTTAATTATTGTTAATGTTTGATATAATTTTTTTAGTTTAATTATTTATTCTAAATTTGCAAAAAATACATTGATTTTTTAAGAAAATTGTAATTTAACTAATATGAACTATCAACTGGACGAAATAGACAAGAAAATTCTTGATTTCTTAGTAGAAAACACAAGAATGCCCTTTACTGAAATTGCCAAGCAGATGGATGTTTCTGCAGGTACTATTCACGTAAGAGTAAAAAAGATGGAAGATGCAGGCATTATTTTGGGATCATCTCTTAATATTGATTACGGTAAATTAGACTATCATTTTACCGCTTTTATAGGAATTCTCCTTACTAAATCCAACCGTACACAGGAAGTTTTAAAAGAACTTTCCACCATTCCTAACGTTATCGAGGCTAGCGTAATCTCAGGAAAATACAATATTTTCTGCAAGGTGAGAGCCAAGAATACAGAGGATGCCAAGAGAATCATTTATCAGATCGATGATATTCAGGATGTGATGAGGACGGAAAGTATGATTTCAATGGAAGAATACTTAAGCGACAAAAACAGACTGATTGATGCGATCTCCGTATAATCAAATGATAAACAAATAAATTTTAATGAGGAACTTATGAACATGATCATAAGTTCTTTATTTTTGTACCTATGGAAGAATACAGTTACTTTGACGAAGACCCGAAGAAAGGCTGGGGATTTATTTTAGCTTTTGCTGCGCTGCTGCTGTTTACGGTGATGGGATTTGGGATCGATCTTGATGAATATCTTCAGCATGAATACCTGAATATTCCAGGAGCTTATTTTTACATTATTTTTACCATTGATGCGCTCATGGTCATCAGTCTGGTTCTGATGTTTTTTTACCGTAAAATCGGGATCTTTTCATTTCCCGCGCTCCTGGTACTCCATTTCTTTATGCATAATTATTATCTGTCTACCTTTCTATATACGGATGTTACGAACCTTTTTCTGTTTACTGGGTTCGGAATGCTGGCCATTATCCCTAAATGGAAATTTTTCAGATGGTAATCCGTCCGGAGGTATGAATCATGCCAACAATCGGTTCGTCTTCGATATAGCAAATAATCATTAACAATAAAAAAGTCCTCAATTCTGAGGACTTTCTTGTATATAAAAACTTTTTGTTAGGCTAAAATTCTCTTCACGGCTTCTTTTACCGCTTCAGCATCAATTTTATACTTCTTCATCAGCTCTGCCGGTGTGGCGGATTCTCCGAAGGTATCGTTCACTGCAACAAATTCCTGTCTTGTAGGTCTTTTTCTGGCCAGCATTCCGGCAACAGATTCACCAAGTCCACCAAGGTAGTTGTGCTCTTCTGCCGTTACGATCTTACCTGTTTTTTCAACTGATTTAAGGATGATTTCCTCATCAAGCGGTTTGATGGTGTGGATGTTGATCACCTCACATGAAATTCCTTCTTTTTCCAGCTCGTCTGCCGCTACCAGGGATTCCCAAACCAGGTGTCCTGTAGCAACAATCGTTACATCCGTTCCTTCCTGCAATAGAATTCCTTTCCCGATCTCAAAAGGCATGTCTTCCGGAATGAAAACCGGAACTGTAGGCCTTCCGAATCTTAAATATACTGGTCCTTCATGGTCTGCAATAGCCAGGGTAGCTGCTTTAGTCTGGTTATAGTCGCAAGGATTGATCACCGTCATGCCCGGAAGCATCTTCATCATCCCGATATCTTCCAGTACCTGGTGAGTAGCACCGTCTTCCCCTAATGTAAGGCCTGCATGCGAAGCACAGATCTTAACGTTCTTATCTGAATAGGCGATCGACTGACGGATCTGGTCATATACTCTTGATGTGGAGAAATTGGCAAAGGTTCCGGTAAAAGGAATTTTACCTGTAATGCTAAGCCCTGCAGCAATGCCCATCATGTTCGCTTCTGCAATCCCGATCTGGAAAAAACGCTCAGGAGCTTTTTCAATAAATTTCTCCATTTTCAGGGAACCGATGAGGTCTGCACAAAGCGCAACCACATTAGGGTTCTTGTCTGCAAGCTCCGCCAATCCGGCTCCGAAGCCTGAACGGGTATCCTTTTTTTCTGTATATGTATATTTCATTTTTTTCTTGATTTATTAATTGCCGATTACTTTGGGGTCGTTCTGTGGATTAGTAATCTGCCGGAGCTTCTAAATATAGCTGTTTGAAGGCAGTATCCAGCTGCTCATCATTAGGCGCTTTTCCGTGCCATGAGTGGCTTCCCATCATATAGTCTACACCAAATCCCATTTCAGTATGAAGGATGATGGCTACAGGCTTGTCTTTTCCGGTTTCGGTTTTCGCTTTTTCAAGGATTCCGATTACCGCTTCCAGATCGTTACCGTTTTTCTCTTCCAGAACAGTCCATCCGAAAGCTTCCAGCTTGGCATGAAGGTTACCCAGGCTCAATACATCATCTGTATCCCCGTCAATCTGGCGTCCATTATAATCGATCGTAGCAATAACGTTGTCTACTTTTTTGGCTGCTGCAAACATCAGGGCTTCCCAGATCTGGCCTTCCTGAAGTTCACCGTCACCGTGAAGTGTGTATACCAAAGAATCATCTCCGTCCAGTTTTTTGCCTAACGCCACACCCAGAGCAACAGAAAGCCCCTGACCTAAAGATCCTGAAGCAATCCTTACGCCTGGTAAACCTTCATGAGTAGTCGGGTGGCCCTGAAGCCTTGAGTCCAGCTTCCTGAATGTTCTCAGTTCATCTACCGGAAAAAAGCCGAATCTTGCCAGAGTAGAATAGAATACCGGTGAAATGTGACCGTTGGAAAGATAAAAATGGTCTTCATTTTTGCCTTCCATCGTAAAAGGAAGGTTGTACTGCATTACTTTTCCGTAAAGTGCCGTAAAATATTCCGTACAGCCTAAGCTTCCCCCAGGGTGCCCGGAATTCACAGCGTGAACCATTCTTAAAATGTCCCTTCTGATTTGTGTAGTAAGAGATTTTAACTCTTCGATACTTTTACTCATATATATGATTTATTTGCCTTGCGAATTTACAATTTTTTAGTGGCTTAACGAAATTTTAAAGTGATATCCGTAAGTTCTGCCGTCTTTATTGTGTCTGATTATCATCTTATTATCCTTTAAACTGATCGTGTTATCCAGCATAGTTTCTGTCCGGAATATGATAAGCTTTTTTCTGATTTGCCTTAGTCAACCACTCTCAGATATGACCTGCTTTTAACCATCCATAATCCAATGAAGGTCAGCAACCCGTTCAGGATGATCAGTTCCACACCGATACGGTAATCGGTATATGCGGTTACTGTAGTATTGATCAGATACGTAACTATAGGAGCTGCAATGGTTACGGCAAGAATAGCATATTTTCTTGAAATCTGGAATCTGGTAAAGATACCGAATGCGAAAAGACCCAATAACGGACCATATGTGTAGCCTGCAATTTCCATGATAAGATAAACGATGGATTTGTCATTCATCGCTTTAAAAACCATGATAAGGATAAAGAAAACCACCGTGAATGTAAGATGTACTTTCATGCGGAGATGTTTCTTTTCTTTTTCGGTCTTGGTTTTATCTTCATTAAGGTTCAGGAGGTCAACACAATAAGAACTGGTGACAGCAGTTAAGGCTCCGTCCGCAGAAGGAAAAAGTGCCGAGATCAGTCCGATGATAAAAATGACCGAAAGGGCCATCGGGAAATAACCCTGAAGCGAAAGTGCAGGGAAGAGGTCGTCCCCCATAATGTTTTTGACATTCCCTGAAGCATCCCTGAATCCGAAAACATCAGAAAAAACCTGCTTGCCTTCAACCAGAGTGGGAACCTTTGAATAGTCTGCCCCGTTCTGCAGTGCAAAAAGGTACAACAGCCCTCCTAAAAACAGGAAAGCAAGGTTTACCACAAGTAATGTTCCTGCAAACGTCAGCATATTTTTTTTGGAATTGTGGAGGTTGTCCACGGAAATATTTTTCTGCATCATTTCCTGATCCAGTCCCGTCATGGCTATCGTGATGAAGATACCGCCCAGAATGGTTTTAAGGAAGAACGTTTTGGAGTTGGGATCAGAATTGATAAAATGGGTGTAATTTTTCTGTTCCAGGATCGTGTAAGCTTCCCCGAATGATAAATTCAGATTGGAAAGGATATAAACGATACAGGCTACAAGGCTGATGATCATAAATGAGGTTTGCAGTGTATCCGTAATGACAATCGTTTTAACGCCACCTTCAAAAGTATACAGTAAAACCATCAGCAGCAAAACCATAGCCGTAACCCAGAACGGTACGCCTAAGCCTTCCAGGAGGAAGATCTGCAGCACGTTTACTACCAGGTACAATCTGGCTGTTGCACCGATCGCTCTCGAAATAATAAAGAATATGGAACCTATTTTATGGGCTTCCACATTGAACCTTCTTCCCAGATAAGTGTAAATGGAGGTGAGATTCATTTTGTAATACAGCGGAAGGAGGATGGCAGCCACGATAAAATACCCGATAAAGAAACCGATCACCATCATATAGTATTCAAAGCCCCCGAAGATATATTCGGTCCCTGTGATTTTCCCTACGGTTCCCGGAACTGAAATGAAGGTCACCCCGCTGAGGCTGGTACCGATCATCCCGAAGGCAACGAGCCACCACTTGCTTTTTTTGTTTCCAATGAAAAACGATTGGTTATCGGAATTCCGGCTTGTAAAATAAGAAATCACCAACAATCCGATGAAATAAATAAAAACAAATAGCAAGAGAGTAGTTCCTGGATTCATGCTGAAAAAATAATTTCAGCAAATATAGTTTTTTTCTTTTCTGCTGAAAAAGAAAAAACCTTTCAGTACTTTGTTCTGAAAGGTTAATATAGTATAGAGCTGCCGGATCAGGCCTGGCTGGCCATGACATCCTGGAGTTCTTCATGTTTCTGGAAGTTGGCTTTGGCAAAAGGACAGAGCGGAATGATTTTTTTTCCGTTTTCGCGGGCATAGCTTACGGCTGCATACAGCATTTCTTTTCCTACTCCTTTTCCGTTATAGGCTTTCTCCACTTCGGTATGGTCAATAATAAAGCGTGTATCTCCTGCCCAGGTATAGGTCATAAGTCCGGCCTGCTCACCATCTACATAGGCTGCAAAGCTTCCTCGTTTTTCGTCGTTGTTGTGTTGTATTTCAATCATATTATGAGAATTGAGTTAATATTTCGATATCATTTGTCAGGATCTTATGAACGGGACAGGCCTCGGCAATGGTCCGCAGCCTTTTCACCTGATCTGTATCAAGTTCCGAGCCATCAAAACTGATCCCGCGCTTGAAGATCGTTCTTTTGGTGAGAGGAAAATGTTCAAGATCTACGGTGACATTAATTTTTTCCGCCTGCCAGCCTTTCCTGTCAAGGTACATTCTCAGGGTAGCGGCGGTACAGCTGGCCAGAGATGCGGCCAGGATTTCAAAGGGGTTTGGTCCTTTGTTCTGCCCGCCCTTATCTACAGGTTCATCGGTGATGAACTTATTGTCACCGGCAGTTACTTCCGTATAATATTGTGTTGTTCCAAGGCTTGCCGTTACGGTTACATTCATAATTGTTCAGGATAAATAGGCCTTATGATGGCTGGTGAATTTCTTTTCTAAATGCTTCTGTCTTATCTTTGAGTTCTTTCAGCAGGTCCGGATTGATAATTCCGTTTTCTGCATCAAAATTTTCGTAGAATTTCGGTAATGAAAACGTCTGTCTGATGTCTGCCCCGAATTGAGGAAAAAACGTTTTGGCAGTATTCATCACATTCCCTCCGCCGTAGCCGCCCGGAGACGTACTCATCAGCAGCATTGGTTTGTTCTGGAAAACTTTTACATTGATTCTTGAAGCCCAGTCGAAAATATTTTTGAAGGCAGCACTGTAAGATCGGTTATGCTCTGCCAGGGAACAGATGATTGCATCACATGCTCCTATTGCACTGAGGAAAAGGTGGGCTTCATCCGGAAATCCTTTCTTTTCGAGGTCCACGGAAAAAACAGGCATGGCAAAATCATTCAGGTCTATAAGATCTGTTTCTTCATCCCGGAAATCCTTTAGTACGAATTTTACCAGTTCTCGGTTAATGGAAGTGGAAGACGTACTTCCTGCAAAGGCCAGTATTTTCATGTAGTAAAGCGTAAATTACTTTCTGTTTAAAATAGATTTCGGGAGCGGTACATATTCCTCTTCGTCGCCGGGTACCAAAGGGAAAGCATCGTGGTTCTGGTCGTGCCAGTTCACTTTAGCTTCTTCAAGGCGTTCTTTGTCTGAATTCACAAAATTCCAGAATATAAAACGTTCTTCCTCAAAAGGCTCTCCGCCGAATAAGTACACTGTTGCATTTTCGCTCATCCCGAACTCGCATAATTTTGTGTCTTTAGCAATGAGAAGCTGTCTTGAACCATAATGGTTGCCTTCAATATCTACCGTCCCGTCAAGGACATACATGGCAGCTTCACCGTAAAGGTCTTTTCCGATACTGATGTTTTGCGCATCCTTGGTTTTAATTTCGATAAAGAATAATTTACTGTGTACGGGAACCGGAGATTTTTTTCCGAAAGCTTCACCCGCGATCAGTTTATAATGCACCCCGTTTTCTTCCCATTCCGGCAGGTCCTCAGCTTCGGTATGATGAAAAGTAGGCTCACTTTGTTCAAGGTGCTTCGGCAGTCCTACCCAAATCTGGAACCCGTGGAGTTTCTTATCGGTTTCTCTTAAATACTCAGGGGTCCTTTCAGAATGCACAACCCCTTTTCCTGCGGTCATCCAGTTGACTGCCCCAGGCTGGATTTCAATGGCATTGCCGATGCTGTCCCGGTGAAAAATAGACCCTTCCAAAAGGTACGTCAGCGTTGATAGTCCGATATGCGGATGGGGCGGGACATCCAGGTTCTGGTAGTCTTTCAGTTCAGCAGGGCCCATATGGTCAATAAACACAAAAGGTCCTACAGCTCTCTTTTCGCGGAAAGGAAGAAGTCTTCCAACCAGAAAGTTTCCTATATCTGCCGCTTTTTCTTCAATGATAAGTCCGATATTTGACATAATAATTTATATTTTTCTTGGTTCTGTTAATTTAATCATTCTTTTTGAAATGAATCATCCGGAAGTGAATTTAGTAAATCCATACCCTATGATTATTTAAAGAGTGAATATTTTTCCAGCATCAGTCAATTCGTCCGGGTTTGTCACCAATACTGTAACAACTGTTACAATTCCGGTTAACAATTGTTTTGATGTCTGTTATACAGCAAATATATAACGGAATATCATCCTATACATTGATGTGTGTTAAGTAGGATTTTCTGCTTAAATGGTAAGTCATGAAATTTCTGAACGGAATTTCGGGAATGAAAAAAGAAAACGGCAGCTTTTTATTTTGATTGCATGTTTTTACCGTCTGAGATATGAAGCCTCCTGAATACAAGTCCGGATAAGATCGTCAGGATACCTATCGTAAGAAAAGTATACCGGAATGCATTGTGGATCTCTCCGCCAATGAGGTCTGAACTCTGGAAGATCTTCAGGACAATCAACCCGAATGCAATCCCGAATCCAATGGCGAGCTGCTGGTTGACTGAAAGGAGTGAGTTCCCGCTGCTGGTCTGGAAATTTCTCAGGTCAGCAATGGAAATGGTGTTCATAGAAGTAAACTGAATGGAATTGAAAAATCCTAAAACAGCAATAATCGGTATAAACCAGTACAGTGAACTGTGGATGTTCGGAATGGCAAGCAGGCATATCAGAGTCCCAATAATGAATGTATTAACCATCAAGGTTTGCCGGTACCCATATTTTTGAAGGATTTTAATGACAGAAGATTTTCCGAAAATAGCCGTTAATGCCATCGGGGCAACAATCCACCCTGAAGTTACAGCAGACTGCCCGTAAGCAATCTGTATCATCAGCGGTAAGAGTAACGGCACGGAACTGATTCCCAACCTTGTGGCGAGATTTCCTACTACGCCTACACGAAACGTACGTACCTGAAATAGGTTCAGTGGGAAAATAGGGCTTTCATCCTTTTTAGCATGTTTATAATAGTAGTAAAGGAACAGGAATCCAAGAATAAAGATCAACAGGACCGGAGTAATATTCTGGATGTCCCCGAAAAGTTCCAGTGAAACCGAAAGCAGGAGGGAAGCCGCAGCAAAGATAAGGAAGCCTTTCAGGTCAAAATCAACATCTTTTGATCTGTAATCCGGCATGTATTTCGCCCCGAGGATCATTCCGATGGCACCGATAGGAATGTTGATCAGGAATATCCAGTGCCATGAAAGGTAATCTACCATATAACCGCCTACCAAAGGACCCAGAACAGGACCGATCAGTGCAGGGATAATGGCAAAATTCATGGCTTTCAGCAATTCATTTTTATCAAAAGTTTTAATAAGGGCCAGCTTACCTACAGGTGTCATAAGGCTGCCTCCCACACCCTGAAGGACACGGGAAATTACCAGGTGGGTAAGATTCTGGGAAAGGGCACAGAATAATGAGCCCAGACTGAACAGTACCAATGATACGATAAACACTTTCCTCGTTCCGAAGCGGTCTGCTAGGAATCCGCTGGCAGGCATGAATACAGCCAGCGTCAGTACATAACTGATGATGGCATTCTGCATATTGAGCGGTGACTCATGTAAATCCTTGGCAATAGAAGGCAGGGATGTATTGAGGATAGTAGAATCCAGCATCTGCATGAATATGGCAGTGGCCAGAATAAGGGGAAGAATTTTTTTTACGGAATTGGGTTGTTGTATTACCTCTGACATTGTTAACCGGCTTGGAAATCTGGTTACAGATTGATTGCTCATAACGCTTCAAGAATGATACCATACTTGATCTGAAACATATTAAAATACGTTAAAAAAAATCCTGCGGAATTTCCGCAGGACCTCAATTTATTTTCTTGGCTTTTCAACTCCTTTCCATTCTTCGCCGGCTTTTCTGTACTGGCTAAGGAAAAAAGTTTTAAAGTCTTTCGTTTTGTACTCAATGTTGTCTGTATTCTGTTCAAACGGCATGATGTAGTAATAGTCTGCATCAGTTTTATCCGTTTTATTCCCTTTTTTTACAGTAGGTACGTATTTTGAGAACTTGTAATTCGGAAGGTATTGTTTCAGCCTCGCGTAGAAAGCTTTGTTTTCTTTCTCTTCTGGGATAATGTCTACAATATTGAAATCATCCTTTTTCTTATCGATCCACAGGTAGTAGGTTTTTTCTTCCTGTGTTTTTCTGTTGAGTGAATTGAAGGCAAACAGTTCTTTGGGAACCAGCTCCTTGATTCTTTCGGGATCTACTTTAGTAAAATATTCTCCCTGGGAAGGATCTACATAGGTTTCCAGATTGTGCATCAGCACACTGTTGTTCTCGAAATTTTTATTTTTGAAATACTGGTTCAGGGAAAGTTCTGCCGTTTCTCTGAGTTCTTTTCCTCTTGCATCCAGTTTTTTAGTAGGATTCTGTGGGTTTACTTTTTTTACGAATTCGTAAAGAACTACCGGTTTTATATCTTTTAAATGCGGATATGTTTTCAGCTGTTCAGCTTTAACGAGCCAGTAGTACTGCTGGTAATAATCCTCTTTGTCATTATCCTTCACACTTTTATAGGTTAAAGCAAGCTTTTTTGAGTTAAGGTATCTGCCGTATTTTCCCTGTGCAAAAGCAAAGCTCATTGATAATAAAGCAAACAAGACGGTAATGTTTCTTCTCATTTTTTATAATTGATATTTTCGTTTTCCAAATATAATTATTTATTAGATATTATTTTTTATTAACGGTTAAATTCTGACAATATTATTAACGTTAATGCAAAAGAAAATCCTGTATGACTACAGGATTAATAAATTAAATGTTTATATCTCGATAAAAGCCGGCAGATGCAGGGTTTAAATATATAGCATTAACGTCTTTTACACAGGATGGCATTAATAAGAAGTCTGATGGATATTCACGGCTCTTCCGCTTGGGTCATTCATTTTTTTGAAAGCCTCATCCCATTCCAGGGCGATAGGAGTGGAGCAGGCAACCGAAGGTACGGAAGGTACGGTGGCTGCAGCGGTTTCACTTGGGAAATGCTCTTCGAAGATTGTTCTGTATCTGTACTCTTCCTTGTTTTGAGGCGTATTCAGCGGGAACCTGAAGCGTGCATTGGCCATCATTTCATCGGTGACTTCCTTTTCTGCGACTTCCTTTAGGCTGTCGATCCAGGAATAACCTACACCGTCCGAAAACTGTTCTTTCTGTCTCCATACGATGGATTCCGGAAGGATGTCTTCAAAGGCGTTCCTTAAAACCCATTTTTCAATTTTACCCTCAGCAGTGCTGATCATCTTGTCTTTAGGATTAATGTTCATGGCAATATCCATAAATTCTTTATCCAAAAACGGCACCCTGCCTTCAATTCCCCAGCTCATGAGCGCTTTATTGGCTCTGAGGCAGTCATACAAATGCAGTTTTCCAAGTTTTCTTACCGTTTCATCATGGAATTCCTTGGCATTGGGTGCTTTGTGGAAATACAGGTAACCTCCGAAGAGTTCGTCTGAACCCTCACCGGAAAGAACCATTTTGATTCCCATGGATTTAATGACGCGGGCCAGAAGGTACATCGGTGTAGAAGCCCTTACCGTGGTTACATCATACGTTTCCAGGTGGTAAATGACATCCCGTATAGCATCCAGTCCTTCCTGAACGGTGAAATTCACTTCATGATGTACTGATCCGATATGGTCTGCCGCTTTCCTGGCGGCCTCAAGATCAGGAGAACCCACGAGGCCTACGGCAAAACTATGCAGTCTCGGGTACCAGGCTTCCTGGGTATCGCCGCTTTCTATTCTCTGGCGGGCAAATTTTGCCGTAACTGCAGAGATCACGGAAGAATCAAGGCCGCCTGAAAGAAGGACTCCGTATGGTACATCGCTCATCAGCTGGCGGTGAACAGCTTCTTCCAAGCCTTTTCTCAGCAAATCTATATCTGTCTCGTTGTCTTTAACCTTGTCGAAGGATTCCCAGTCCCTTTTGTACCATTGTTGAAGGGCACTCCCGTCTGCACTGTATACTAAATGTCCCGGTAAAAAGGTTTCAATGGTTTTGCAGATGCCTTCCAGGGCTTTCAGTTCAGAGGCTACATAATAATTTCCGCTTCTGTCCCATCCGTGATAGAGGGGGCAGATGCCCATATGGTCGCGTGCGATCAAATACGCGCCTTTATCCATATCATACAGGGAAAAAGCAAAGATCCCGTTCAGTTTTTCAAGGAAGTTTTTTCCGTATTTTTCATATAAGGCCAGAATGACCTCGCAATCCGACTGGGTTTGGAATTCATATTCGGGAAATTCTTCTTTCAGTTCCCGGTGATTGTAGATTTCACCATTAACGGCCAAAACAATACGGCCATCTTTGCTGAACAGCGGCTGTTTTCCTGATGTAGGATCCACAATAGCCAGGCGTTCATGGGAAAAAACTACTTTATCATCCTGGAAGACTCCGCTCCAGTCCGGACCTCTGTGCCGGATCTTTTTAGACATTTCCAGTACCTGAGGTCTCAATATTTCAGTTTTCTGTTTGGCATCAAACAGGCATACAATTCCACACATTTTATTGTTATTTATAAATCAAAATTAGAATTACAATTTAAAAATAACAATATAATTTTTCATAAAGTTTAAAATTTTAATTAAAAAATTTATTTTGTAGAATTTATTTAATTTTTTGAATTAAAATGGGGCGTACAAATTGATTTTTTTCTTTACAATCGAACTGCTTATGGTTCATACGAAATAAAAATTAAAAAAACGTTGCTAAATGGTAATTTTTTATAAGAATTTTAATCGTTATTTTGTGACTCGAAATAATTTTTTTTCATCATTTGTGTTTTTACCTTCTTGTAATTCTATTACGAGAAGGTTTTTTTTATTCATTTCCGAGCAATGCTCCTGATACGTTCCATGAGCTGAAACTGTTTCCTTCACGAGGTCCCTGAGGAATTTTTATCTGTATAACATGCTTTCCTGCTTTAAGGTTTCCCAGTGAAATAAAGTCTGGATTAGTTACTGTTCCGGGACACCAGTTGGATCTGCTGAGGTCTGAAGACGATAGCCCGTCCGGAAAATTTCCTGAAGCCGGGTTATACAGGCGGTATGAACCACAGTCGGTTCTCCACGGAATAAAGGAAAATACCATTTTACCGTCAAGGAGTATGGTGTTGGTCTTCGGGATGAACTCATCTCCGTTTTCCCATCCGCCATGTCCGGTGGTTACGTATTTCAGCTGTGCATTATTAAGGTCTTTCTTTAAATTGAATTCTACCAGCAGGCCTTTGTCCTGGTCAAACATGGTGGAATATTCCTGGCCTGCCATTTCCATAATGTTCAGGGTATTGAAAAGAGGAATTACTGTATTGTTTTTGTAGATATTCTGGTCGCTTTTATGAATGGTGATTTCCAGGCTTACCTTATGGCCGCCTTTGTCATAATTCCCGATGAAAGTGCCGATCCATAATTCCTTTCCCGATAGAGCCGGTTTAAGATCTGTAATATCTTCACGGTAAGGGCTTACCGTCTGCCAGTCTTTTCCTTTCAGCTGGATGTGGTTGAATTTCTGTATGCCGAAAGCGGTGAAAAATCGCATCATCTCTACAGGAGCCAGATATTTTTCATCGGATACAACCCCGAAATATTGCTTTCCGTTCCCGTTTTCATATGCCGGAAGCGTCTTTACTCCTTTTTCAAGGCCGTCCAGGAAAGACAAAGGCCGATCCTGAGGAATGAAGAATACAGTTCCGGTTCTGTCATAGGCGTCACCGTTCGACTGCTGCTTGAGGTCTACAAAAATATTTTCGCCTTCACTTATGGCCGGGAACTTTATTTTTTTAAGGATAACCGTTCCATTAGCAAATCTTTTTACCAGAGCATCCGATTGAGAAGCATCGGAGAAATTAATGGTTTCATTGTCAAAAACTTTTAAAGTGGTAAAGCGGCTTTTCCAGAGCAGGTCCCTGTATCCCAACTGATCGGTTGGTGTTACCGTTCCTTTCATGAGGCTTTCCATAGATGTCTTTTTAACCTTTTTAATGGATTGGGCTGTAAGCAGGCTGTTTTTATTGCGTTCGATTTCCAGTACCAGACCGAGGTTCTGCCCAAGTACTGAAGGTCCGCCGTTCATCTTCAGATCATTGGTGTACCACACTTCTATGGTATTGGAGTTGATTTTGGTGACTGCCTTCTTACAGGTATAGCCCAGAATTTTTTTTGTTTCTGAAGTGATTTCAAAAGTCTGTTTCCCCACAGATTCGGTATCTGAAGCGGAAATGATTTCCCCGGGCTTTAAAAAAGCATAAGATACTACCGTATTGGAAGGCTTTTCAACTTTGGTGATTTCGAAAGGGTATTCGCTTTTCTGCTCCCGGATGGTATTGCTGAGTATGAGATTCTCCTTGTCACTGACCCATACTAATGTAGGAGACTGGCCGGGAGATACCTTGCCGTTGTAAGAACTGATGTACTGTATTTCGTATGTCTGCGCATAGCTCGTACTGAACAGGGCAGTAAAAAGGAAGAAAAATAAGAATCTTGTCAGCATAAAAATAGATTTCAAATGAACCGTAAAAATTAAAGTTAAAAATAATTCTTTAGAATGACCGGGCAAATTAAAAGCTACCCGTTCAGAGTAGCTGTATATTATAGGCGGTTTATTTAAGCAATACGCTCGATTAAAGCCATGTAAAACCCGTCATATCCCTGACTTGGCATTACTTTTTCGTCTTTAATCATTTTGTAGTCCGGATTGTTTTTGAGGAATTCCTCCACCTGCTCATTATTTTCAGATGGAAGGATAGAACAGGTAGCATAGACCATTTTTCCTCCCTTTTTCAGGATTTTGGAATAGTCCTGAAGAATCTGCTGTTGTTCTGCTTTTATACGGTCTATAAATTCCTGGTCAATTTTCCATTTGCTGTCAGGGTTTCTTTTTAAAACGCCCAGCCCGGAACATGGTGCATCGATCAGGAGCCTATCTGCTTTTTCGTGGAGCCTCTTGATGACTTTATTGTCAGAGATCAGCCGCGTTTCTATATTATGTGCTCCGGCTCTCTTGGCACGGCGCTTCAGCTCTGCCAGTTTCCATTCAAAAATATCAAGCGCGATGATCTGGCCTTTGTTTTTCATTAAAGCAGCAAGGTGGAGTGTCTTTCCACCGGCACCGGCACATGCGTCTACCACACGATGTCCTTCCTGTACATCCAGGAAATACCCAATTTTCTGTGAAGAAGCATCCTGAACTTCAAACAGCCCGTCTTTAAAGGCGGTTGTCAGGAATACATTTTTCTTTTCTTCCAGCTGTACTGCGTCAGGAAAGTTTTTTATAGGAAAGGAAACCACATTTTCATCCGAAAGGTCGGAGATGAGTTCCTTAGTGGACGTTTTCAGGGAATTCGTTCTCAGTACCGTAGGCGCCTGTTCATTCAGTGCCTGCATTTCTTTTTCCCATTTAGGGCCAAGTTCCTTTTCCAACGTTTCTGCCAGCCACTCCGGGATAGAGTATTCAATGGCTTTGGTAGGAACGGTTCCTTTTTTCAGTTTGGTAATGATATCGGCGATTTTTATACCGTCGAATTCCTCAAATTTTTTATAGTTGGTTTTGCTCCACAACAGGTAAGCAAGGATCAGTTTATAAATATTATTGGGTTTTACGCCTTCTCCCATATAGTATTCCAGGCGTTTTTTCCAGCGGATGATATTGTAAAAAATTTCAGAAACAACAGCCCTGTCCTGGCTTCCCCATTTCCTGTTGGCTTTTAACAGCCTTTCGATCACTTTATCGGCATATTTATTTTTTTCGAAAAAAGTTTCCTGTAAAGCATCGTGAATTCCGATTGCTAAGTTTCTGTGAATAAGTTCCATTTGGGACATTTTAAAATTGAGCTTTAGACTGTAAAAAGCTAAAGTCCTGCAAAAATACGGTTTTTTATTTGAACACGGACAGTATAAAGTTTTGGTATTGAGGTCCTGAAAGGTTGCCGGGGGAATTTTAGACCGTAATGATGATGTGATTTTAGGCAACGGGCTTTTATACAGCAGGAAAACCTGGATTCAAAACCTTATCTTTGCAAAAACTGAAAAATATGAGTAATCCTGTACTTTGCCCGAAATGTGGCTCTGAATTTACCTATCCAAGCGATACTATGATGGTATGTTCCCAATGTTTTTATGAGTGGAATCCTGAAGAGGCTGCTTCTGAAGCTTCGGATGCCGGCAAAATATTCGATTCCAACGGAAATGAGCTTCAGGATGGGGACTCTGTAGTGGTGATCAAGGACTTGCCTGTTAAAGGTGCTCCGAAACCTGTAAAAGCAGGTACTAAAGTTAAAAATATCAGATTGAGACCGGACAGCGACCATAATATCGACTGCAAGATCGACGGATTCGGATCCATGGCCCTGAAATCTGAATTTGTAAAGAAAGCATAATAAAGAACATTTTCGTCTTTATTATAAGGTATCAAGAATGATGAGTATTCAAAACAGCCCACAGATTACAACCGGCGAGAGGATAAAAGCTATTATAGGCGGCTCAATAGGGAATCTGGTGGAATGGTATGACTGGTATGCCTATGCGGCATTTGCCATCTATTTTTCAAAATCGTTTTTTCCGGATTCCGATATGACAGCCCAGCTCCTGAACACCGCAGGAATATTTGCTGTCGGTTTTCTGATGCGACCTGTGGGAGGATGGATGTTCGGAAGCATTGCCGATAAAGTAGGCCGGAAAAGGGCAATGACGCTTTCCGTATTGCTTATGTCTTTCGGGTCCCTGCTGATTGCCCTGACACCTGCTTATAAGACGATAGGTATTCTGGCGCCGGCGCTGCTGCTGCTTGCACGGTTGTTGCAGGGATTGAGCGTGGGTGGAGAATATGGTGTCTCAGCGACTTATCTCAGTGAAATGGCTACGGAAGACCGGAGAGGATTCTATTCCAGTTTCCAGTATGTGACCCTCATCGGAGGTCAGCTGATTGCCTTGGGAATCCAGCTGATCCTGCAGAAACTTCTGCTCAGCGAGGCACAGCTTGAAACCTGGGGCTGGAGGATTCCTTTTGTCATTGGTGCTGTTTTGTCTGTGGTAGCCTTATACTTAAGATCAAATCTTCATGAAACGGAAGCTTTTGAAAAGAAAAAAGATCAGATCCAGGATAAAAAGGGCACTGTAAAGGAACTTCTTAAGCACCCTCAGGAACTTCTGACTGTTGTTGGATTAACTCTGGGCGGTACACTTGCGTTCTATACCTATACGACCTACATGCAGAAATTCCTGGTGAATACGGTCCACTTAAGCAAGGAGGAATCCACACTTGTTTCTTTTGTATCCCTGTTTCTGTTTGCATGCTTACAGCCGGTTTTCGGTGCACTTTCTGATAAGATCGGAAGACGTCCTCTGTTGCTGGCATTCGGTATATTGGGCACCGTTTGTACGGTTCCGCTGCTTACAGCCCTCAGTCATACCACTTCTATGGGAATGTCTTTCCTCTGGATCATGATTTCATTGGTTATCGTCAGTGGATATACTTCTATCAATGCTGTCGTGAAAGCAGAACTGTTTCCTTCTGAGGTTAGGGCATTGGGAGTTGGTTTGCCTTATGCACTTACCGTTGCTGTTTTTGGAGGCACAGCGGAATATATTGCCTTATGGTTCAAAAAGGCAGGAGTAGAGCACTACTTTTACTGGTATATCACTCTGTGTATTTTCTTTTCACTCATCGTATATTTCAGAATGAAAGATACCGTTAAAATGTCTCAACTGAATAAAGATATCCAATAAAAAAACCGCTGCCTGAGAATCTCAAAGCCAGCGGTTTTTTAATTTTTGAGCATAAAAAAAGGAAAGAATTGGACAGTGTTATCTTTCAAAAGACTAGATTGCGTGCTGCTAATGTTCGTCTTCAGGGGCAGAAAGAGAATTAACCAAAAATTTCCTTATGCTGTGAGAAGCAAATGTAAGATATTTTTTTAAAAGAAATAACATCAGTACAAAAAAATTATCTGCTGAATCAGGAAACCTGAAGAAATATTCTGTATTTCCCTGCTCATGCAGTTTTTAAGCCTGCTGCATTTATTTTTGGAACGATACTGATATATGGCTTTCCTGAACTTTACCTTCTGTTTCCACTATCATTTCTTTATCGTTGATCCTTATAATAGTGCGGTAATGGTTTCCGGCAAACCTGCTTTCCAGTACTTCTGCTTCCTGTCCTTCATTTGAGATAACGATTTCATGGGGATAATAAAAAAACTCAGGAATCCCTAAAGTTTCTTTCTCCTGTTCGCTAAATATATTGACCTCACCAAAGAGCCTTGCTACATAGGGATTGTAAGGGTGTCTGTAGATCTCTTCAGGGTGGTCATTCTGTATAAGCCTTCCTTCCTGAAGGATAATAATGCGGTCCAGCCAAGGCATGACATCCTGAAGTTCATGCGTGGAGATCACCAATGAAATGCCATGCTGCTTCACATATCTGAACAGCCGTTCACGAAGTTCAATCTTCCGGGGAAAATCAAGGTTGCTGAACGGTTCATCCAGGATAAGGAGCTTGGGAAGCACAGAAAGTGCCCTTGCAATAGCTACTCTTTGCTGCTGTCCTCCACTCAGGTATTTCGGAAGAGTTGCTGCATAGTCTTCAAGACCTACCACTTCAAGCAGTTCGCTAACGGTGGCTTTTTTTCTGGCCAGATTGATGTTAGAGATAAATTTGCCGACATTTTCAGCTACAGTAGCATAAGGCATCAGGTCAAAGTTCTGGGCCACCAGCTTCATTTCCGCTTCACCGGGAACCAGATTCCCTTTCGGGCCAAGGAGCTTCCGGCCGTCAAAAATAATATCACCGCTTTCCCAGTCCAGTTTCCCGTAGATTAAATTTAATAAAGTGGACTTTCCGCAGCCGCTTTCCCCGGCAAGCGCAACAATCTTTCCCTCTTCCAGTTTCAGGTTGAGGTTCCGGAAAAGAGGTCTCTCTTTAGAGTAAGAAAAATTAAGGTGGCTGATCTCTAGTAACATACTGCAAAGGTAAGGTTTTTAGGAAAGAATTATTTTTTTTATTATCTTAGCAGGGATAATAAAATCATGACAAAAATGAGAAAAAAACTGCTTACATGGGTTATTCCTGTTTTTTTTGCGGCTACAGCAGTAGTTTCGTGTAAAAAAGAAAAACCCGTTACCAGCGAAAGCAGTGAAGTAACCACCACTAAAAATGGCAGCCAGTATACCCTGGATACCCTGAACAGCAGGGTAGAATGGAAAGGATATAAGATTTTTAAGTCTGAAAGTACCAGCCATTTCGGGACGATCAGGTTTGAAAGCGGTGACGTTACGGTAAAGGATGGCAAGCTGGAAAGCGGAAAGTTCGTGGCCGATATGAATTCGCTTACCTCCGTAGACCTCAAGGATGACCAGGAGCAGATGGGGAAACTTAATTCACATCTGAAAAGCGGAGACTTTTTTGAAGTTGATAAATTCCCTACCGCTTCTTACGAAATTACCAAAGTAACCTCTGTTTCAGAAGGGGATTATAATACGCTTTTAGACGGTAACCTTACGATTAAAGGCATTACCAGGCCGGTTCAGTTCAAAGCCAATGTATCCGTAAAGCAGGGAGGGGAAGTAAGCATTGCCACGGAGCCTAAGGATATCAGCAGGGAAGAGTTCGGGGTAAAATTCCAGGCACCTGTACAGAATGGAGTGATTAAAAATGAGGTGACGTTACAGATCAATGTTAAGGCTTTAGAAAAAAAATAATTTTTTTATTTAAGTGAAATAAATAAGTGATTGAAGTCTGCCTCTCCGCAAAAGAGGCAGATTTTTTATGTTGATTGGGAAACTTATTCAACGGAAAAACGTATTTTTGCAAAACATTTTGAAAGGGCAAGATAATGATAGAAAAGATAGAAGAACTGCTTCTTGAGGTAAACAGCTTTAATTCCGCTTCTAAAGAGGAAATTGAAAACTTCCGGATTAAATATAATGGTAAAAAGGGGATACTGAACGATTTTTTTGAAAAGTTCAAGGAAGTTCCGAATGACCAGAAGAAAGAGTTCGGGCTTAAACTGAATTCCCTGAAAGATGCTGTTAAAATAAAGCTTGAAGACCTTAAAAACGCTACGGCTTCTTCCGTAGTTGCAGAGAAAGAAGACCTTACCAGGCCTGCTTTCCCGTTAGAACTGGGATCAAGGCATCCTATCAACCTGGTGAAAAACAGGATCATCGAAATTTTCAAATCTATAGGCTTTGCTGTAGCAGATGGCCCTGAGATTGAGGACGACTGGCATAACTTTACCGCCCTGAACCTTCCTGAATACCATCCGGCTAGAGACATGCAGGATACTTTCTTTATCGAGCAGAATCCTGATATCCTTCTGCGGACACATACATCATCAGTACAGATCCGTTATATGGAGCAGAACCAGCCCCCAATCAGGATCTTATCTCCGGGAAGGGTATTCAGAAATGAGGCCGTATCATCGCGTTCCCACTGTATTTTCCATCAGATCGAAGGTTTATACATAGATGAGAATGTAAGCTTTGCCGATCTTAAGCAGACTATCCAGTTCTTTACCACCGAATTATTCGGAAAATCAAAGATCAGGATGAGGCCGTCCTATTTCCCTTTTACCGAGCCAAGTGCCGAGATTGATGTGTACTGGGGGCTGAATTCTGAAACGGACTACCGTATTACCAAGGGAACAGGCTGGCTGGAAATCATGGGCTGCGGAATGGTGGATCCTGCCGTTCTTAAGAATGTGAATATAGACGCTGAAAAGTATTCCGGTTATGCTTTCGGGATGGGAATTGAAAGGATTGTCATGCTGCTGTACCAGATGAGCGATATCAGAATGTTCTTTGAAAATGATATCCGAACCCTGGAACAGTTTAAAACTTTGTAATTTATTTAGACACTATATAAAATCCTGTGAAATCCATCACGGGATTTTTATTTTCATAGAATAATTTTCATGGTAAACCCGTGCTAAAGGCCTTCCTACTGATCTGTGGAGCTTTTTTTGATAGCCTAAAGAAAATTATTATCTGAATATTGTGAAATACTATCCAATAATTATTTAAATTTAAAAATTATATGATAAGTCTTCATATCAGCAACAGTTGATATCCGATTTGCTGTTTTTATCTGGCTTTTTCGGGACTTTGGGAAGTGATGATTAATAAGGATTGAATGGATAGCCGGATTGTAGACAGGGTTGTCCGGATAAAAAAACTACACAAATTATGGAACAAAGATATAATCATTCCAAAACATTGAGTTTCAGATGGCGTAAAATAGTGCATTATTCGCTGATCTTCTGTATTTTGCTGATCCAACTTACCATTGCGGGATTTTTCTATAATGAAATGGTCAACAGGAAAAACCTTGCCCTGATTGAAAAGCAGCTGAAGATTGTTGAGTCATTGGGGAATTTAACAGATACTTCCAAAAAAGAACTTTTAACCGCGCAGGATTATTTCCAGAAATATCTCGTAAGCCAGGATGAAAAATACCTGCAGTCTTATTTCGGTGCGGTAAGCCGGCTCGGCAACAATGTAGACCGCATCAACCGGTATGGCAATCAGTTCCCGGAAATCAAAGATATTGTGACGAAGCAGCGTAAAGATTCTGCGCAGGTTCACCAATTCAAAGTGCTGAGCGATTCTGCCTATCAGTATTCAGCGGGATCCGGGTTAAAATTACAGACTAAGCTGCCCGAAATCCAGAAATATAAACTGGATTATAATTTTGATAAATTTGACGTGCAAACCAAAACGTATTCCGATACCATTAAGAAGAAGGGGTTTTTCGGGCGTCTGGGAGATGCCATATCCGGAAAAGTCAATGTACGGAAAGATAGTACCGTCGTGATGGTAAAACAGCGTAAAATGCAGAATGCAGCCAATATAAAAGCGGATTTTGACAGCATCCTGAATCTGGTTAATAACCATTATACCGAACAGGTGAGGAAAATTCAGGTTAACCTAAATACCAGCAGGCAGGATAACGGGAAATTCTTTAAAGTATTCGACCATCTTTTTGTTAGCGCCAGCGGCCTTATGAATATGTATGATAAAGCTGTTAAAAATTCTAAATCAGAGCTGCAGAAGGAATATGAAAGACAGAATTCTTCCAGCAACCGGATCAGGAATTATCTGGTATTGGGATTAATGGTGCTGATGTTCATCGTTTCCATACTTATTATGTACCTTACCAGGATTGCCTTTATTTACGAACACCGTCTGAATGCCGCAAATAACCAGATTCAGGAACACCTGAACTTTAAGAACAGGATTCTGGGCATGCTGAGCCATGAACTGAGGTCGCCTCTGAAAATCATCGGGATTTTTATCAACAGGATTCACAAAAAAACCAATGATGACAGCATCAAGGAGTATCTCAAATCCGTGAGTTTTACCAATAATACCCTGCTGATGCAGGCTAACCAGATCCTGGAATATACCAAAAACCATCAGGTGGAAAATAAGTTGATCCCTGTTGTTTTTAACCTTAAAAATGAGGTTACCTCCATCCTGAATTCCATAGAACCTTATATTGAAACCAGAAATAACCGGTTTATCATTGATGAGAGGATCGCTCCGGATCTTGTTGTTTTTTCAGATAATACCAAAATCAACCAGATCTACATGAATATCCTCGGAAATGCCAATAAATTTACGGAGAATGGTGAGATTAAAGTTACGGTATATACAGAGCCTGTAGATGAAGCAACCATATCTATGCATACCATAATCAGTGATACAGGAGTCGGCATCTCAGAATCGGATCTTGAGAAGATTTTCGAGCCTTATTATCAGGGAATACTTTCTGATGAGGTGGAAAACCTGGGAGCCGGTCTTGGGCTGAGCCTCTGTAAGCAGCTTATTGCATTATACCCCGGCAGCATATCGGTAACCAGCGAACGTAATAAAGGAACCACCGTGTCTTTCTATATCCACTTAACCTTACATCATGAATCACCAAAATCATAAGCCCATTACTTTTCTGCTTGCGGACGATCACAGTCTTATCCGGCAGGGAATTCTATTTATACTGGAAGAAATCGCCTCTGATTTTAACGTGCACCAGGCTTCCACATTGCAGCAAATCACAGAAACCGTTAAGAACCATCCTATTGATATTGCCGTCATAGATGTATGCTTCCCCGACGGGAATTTTCTGCCTGTATTACCGGAAGTGAAAAAGATAAGACCGGACATCAAAATTCTGATTTATACAGGTACCGATGAGCATAGGCAGTCGCTTAAATTCATCAATGCCGGAGCAGACGGCTTCCTCAGCAAAATGAGTGAAGAGGAAGAAGTAAAAGAAGCAGTCCTCAAAATGATTACCTGCGGAGAATATATTTCTCAGGATACACAAAGGCTGCTGATGAACTCGCTGCGCCATCCTGATCTGATCGATCCCCTGTTATGCCTTACCGAAAGGGAAAAAGAAATTGCCGAGATGTATGCTTCAGGATATGGCAATCTGGAAATCGCAAATCTGCTCGATGTCAAGCAAAATACTGTTAGCACGATGAAGAAAAGAATATTTGATAAGCTGAAGATCGACAATCTGGTCGAACTGATTGAAATGGTCAGGCATCACTGATAGCTTTAGTAAACTTAATAAAAGAGTAGTTCTGTAGAATTATATCTACAACCTCAGCGATATGTATCTAAGCCTTTTTGTAGTTTTTTCACCTGATATGTTCCTATCTTTGAATTATCAAAAGAGCAGACGAATAGATGAAGAGGACAATGATGTTTGAAAGAGAAATTTTGATTTAAACATAAAGGTAGTAGAAATTTGGTGGTAAAAACACAAGTGGTGCAATTGTATTCTTACAGGGTGTAAAAACCCTGTAGGGATTTTTCTAAAAAAACACATCTATCACGGAAAAAAAAGCCAATATCAATCCAATCCTTAGGTATCTTTACAGAGCTGAAAAGCTCTGTAAATGGTACTTTTAAAACGAATTTAACTTTGTTGTCACAAATCACAATAGTAACTATTAAAAGAGTAATCTTGACTTCAACCTCCGGGGATTCCCCGGAGGTTTGTTTTTTGGCACCTGGGAAAGGATATCTGTAGCAGATTAATCCAATAGAATTTATCATGAATGCTAAAAGAAAGATGTGTGCAGATGTTTAAATTTCATTTAAAACTTAGGCCTGTCATGACATGAAACGTCGTTTACGATTGAAACCAATAAAAATGCCTGTCATTAGAACAGGCATCATTATAATAAGCTAACGTTGTTTCAGTTCGAAAACCTCAACGGATATTTTACATTTTTATAATCGTCAATGCTTGCTTTGAGAGACCCTACAGCCAGCTCGGCTTTCAGCAGCATAGGAACATGATTGGCATCATTGGATACCCACATGGTTACACCTTCTTCCTCTTTAAACACCCTTCCGCTTTTAACTGAAGGAATAATTTTCAGGCAGTTGATCGTACCGAATTTGGTCTTCAGGTTTTCCGTTCCTGTCACTTTTAACTGGAAAGGAAACATTTCGTCATCAATCCATACATTCATATTAATTACGGTTCCTACTTTCAGCTGGGCAGGCGTTTTACTTCTGAGGTAGTAGAAGCAGGAAAGCATGTCCTGTACGCCTTTTACGGATTTAATGACTCGTGAGCCGTTGGCGGGATTCTTTTTATCGGTGAGGATCAGCGTCTGGTTGTCGTGGTTGAAAGCCGTTTCAAAGTGTTGCGTATAACCGCCCTCGCGTACATTCCTTACGTAAAAACTCGGCAGTTCCGTGCTGGTATTAATGAAGCTTTCATATAGATCTTCCACTTTAAAAAAGGCTTTCACGGCTCCTGTGGTTTGTCCGGTACCTTTTACATATAGATGAGGTATACCCCTGTACATGGTTTTTTGGGTGGTGAGGTTAGCCGTTCCGGCATTCAGAATACCATAATGGATTCTGTACGTTAATGATTCGCCATCTGCAATATTGGTTATCTGGCCAGATCCCAGAAACCATGCAAATAATGCAAAGCATATTAATAATTTCTTCATAATTAGAATTTTACAAAAACACTGCCAAATCCTGGTGCTGCTGTAAGCCCTTTTATTTGACAAATCTCATTTATTTATTTAGACTGAGTTAAATCAGCTTCGCATTAAAATTAGTAAATTTGCAGCTAACGTATAATTAAATTATCCTATTGTTATGATAACAACCGATATATTGATCATAGGAGCCGGCCCAACCGGCCTTTTTGCCGTATTTGAAGCAGGCCTGCTGAAAATGAAATGCCATATCATCGATGCACTTCCTCAACCTGGAGGTCAGCTGGCAGAACTTTATCCTAAGAAACCTATTTTCGATATTCCGGGGTATCCGTCAGTCAATGCAGGGGATCTAGTAGATAATTTAATGGAACAGATCAGACAGTTCCAGCCTGGCTTTACACTGGGGGAAACGGCCGTTACCCTCAATAAAATAGATGACGAATGGTTTGAAGTAGTAACCAATAAAGGTACGGTTCACCGTGCAAAAGCCGTAGCTATTGCCGGAGGACTGGGTACTTTTGAGCCGAGAAAGCCTGCATTGGAGAATATAGCAGATTATGAAGAAAAAGGACTTGAGTACTTTGTAAAAGAACCTGAACATTTCAGGAATAAAAAGGTAGTGATTGCCGGTGGAGGAGACTCTGCCCTGGACTGGAGCATTTTCCTTTCCAACGTGGCCAGCGAAGTAACCCTTATTCACAGAAGAAATGAGTTCAGAGGAGCCCTTGATTCAGTGGAAAAGGTACAGGAACTTAAAAATCAGGGTAAAATCAAGCTGATTACCCCGGCTGAAGTTACAGCTATCAAAGGATCCGGCAAAGTAGAAGCCATCACCGTACAACTGGATGGCGAAGAAGCCTATGATATTGATACGGATTATTTCATCCCTTTGTTCGGGTTAACTCCGAAATTGGGAGAGATCGGAAACTGGGGACTGAATATAGAAAAAAATGCTATTGTCGTAAACAATGCATTGGATTACCAGACCAATATTGACGGTATATATGCTATCGGGGACATCAATACCTATCCGGGAAAACTGAAACTGATCCTTTGCGGATTCCATGAGGCTACCCTCATGTGCCAGAGCGTTTACAACCGCCTGAACCCGGGTAAAAAATATGTACTGAAATATACAACTGTAAGTGGTGTGGACGGATTCGACGGAACCCGTAAAGAAGCTGAAAAGGCAGTGGTGAAAAAAATAGATTAAAATGAGCATCTGGTGAGATGTTATTAATCAATACTGTAATCAATGAGTGATATCAATATAAAAATTACCGATAGGGAAGGCGTTACACATGATGTAGTTGCTCCTACGGATATGTCCATGAACCTTATGGAAATCATCCGTTCATACGAACTGGCTGAAGAGGGTACTATCGGCGTATGCGGAGGGATGGCTATGTGTGCATCCTGTCAGGTTTACGTGATCAGCGACCCGGGACTGGAACCTATGGGTGATGAGGAAGATGCCATGCTGGCTGAGGCTTTCCATGTGAAAGACAACAGCCGTTTGGGCTGTCAGCTTCATATAGCAGATGCTATGGAAGGGCTGGAAGTGGAAATCGCTCCTTATCCTTAAAAAGGGTTTCTTTAAAATACATCACTCCCGGGAAATATTTCCGGGAGTTTTTGTTATTATATCAGATTATCATTGCTTTGAAGGTAATGGATCAGCCAGAGTATGGGAGCTCCCTGTGGGATGGCAAATTTAATGCTTCGGTCCGTAAGGTTTTGATTGACAGATCTTAAATAACTGATTTCACTGATGATGATTTCGTCCTTGTGGCGCAAAAGCTGTTCCTCAAGCTGGATAAGGTTCAGGATGCCAAGATCCTTCAGCTGTGCCGGAAAATGATTGGCAGAGATATAGGCTGAATCAAACTTAGAGTTGCCGGGCGTTTTCAGTGCTTTTCTTACGGCGCTTTCAATCTCCCGGAGCAGCGGGTTCTTTTTTACAAACGCAATAATAGTTGATTCATTAATGTTAATCAGCTCCCGCTTATTCTTAAGGTTCTTATTCACCGAATTCTCAAACTCATGGATCTCTTTTTTCAGTTTGGTAAATTCAATATCCGCCTGTTCCAGCAAAGCGGCAACCCGATAGAATGTACGTTGGGCCTTTTGAGGAATATCAACAAAAGATTTATAGCCCAGATCATGTTCAATCTCTGCCCACGAATGCTGAAGAATGCTCCTGATCTGAATCTCGAACCGGATATTTTTATAGTCTGCATATTCTTTCGTCTGTGCTTTACGTTCACTGATTTGCAGAATAAAGTGGATGCTTCTGTATCCGAACTTATCAATCTCTATGTTCCCTTTATCAACGGAATTGCTCCAGTCAACAGTGAATTCCCGGTTAAGAATTTCCTCAATTTTTGAAATGTCATCTTCAAAATACGTGATGATTCTCAGCCCCAGAATATCGGTGATATCATCCAGATTCCTGTATTTATCTTTCTTGATGATTTTCTGGGCCAGGCTTGCCCTGGTCTTAACCCTGCTGGTGATTTGATGGATAGGGATATTTTTGCATAATCTCCTTACCGTATGTTCCACTTTAGAACCTAAAGCGGAATATGCGGCATAGCATTCTTTATATTCTGCCAGAATTTTATTCAGATAATCATCTGTCATAATACTAAACTTATCATTTAAATGTACAAACTTTTGAGGAATCAGATTTCTCCAAAATGTACAATTTTCTGTTAAAAAATAAAAACCCTTTCAGAATTAAGGCCTGAAAGGGCAGGTATATTTCATTAAAAATTCATGCATTCATAAATGGGCACTTTATCAATTTGCAGGCTGAAAATCAGGATGTCCTGCCTGCCATAAAGCAAAAGCATATATATCTGCATACTCTTTGAAAACGACATTCAGGTCATTGGTGAAGTGGCCGTTATCATAATTGGCATATAGTAAAACCGGTTTTCCGGAAGAGGAGCTGTTTTGCAATACCGCAGCAAACTTTCCGGGCATCCACGGGACCACTCTGGAATCGTTCATTCCTACCCGTATGATTACGGCAGGATAGGATACTCCTTTCTTCACTTTACTTTGTGCGTCCATTTCAATAAGGTTTTTAGCATCTTCCTCATTTTTTATGGATCCGATTTCGGGGATTTGGTTAGGTCCGTTGGCAGTCGTTTCAGATCGTAAAGTATTGGTCATGCCTACCTCAGCAATGGCAACGGCAAAGAGGTCGGGCCTTTCAGTGATCGCCCTTCCGATCAGTACACCACCCATACTTACTCCGTTACCGATTAATCTGGAAGGCGATGTATATTTCTGCTGTACGAGATATTCCGAGCAGGCAATAAAATCTTTCCAGGTGTTGGGCTTCGTTGCCTTCATTCCTGCCTTATGCCATTCCTCACCTTTTTCTCCGCCGCCTCTTACATGGGCTACCGCAATCACAACACCTTGTTCCAGCAGTGCAGATAATCTGGCGGAAAAACGAGGTTCATAAGAAAACCCGTACCCTCCGTATCCTGTGATATAAGCAGGGCTGCTGCCGTCCATAGGCATATTTTTCGGATAAATAACAGAGAGCGGAACCAGAGTGCCGTCATGGCTTTTTACTTCAACCTCTTGTACAGCATATCTGGCACTGTAGTCAGGATACTTTGTTTCTGAGTTGAGGAACCTGCTTTTTACCGGGACACCCTGATCGGGGTTATATTCATAGACAGTAAGGGGAGCCAGCCAATTCACGTTGTTACAGTAGATATTGTCGTTCTCCTTGGGATTAAGGGATAGTGAAGAGTTCACCCCGGTCGGAAAATCAATTTTTTTCCCTGCCAGTGTCTTCAGGCTGACCTGGTATTTATCTCTGGTAATCCCATTGCCGAGTGAATAATAAAGGTAATTTTTGGAGTTGTGGATGCTGATGATTACTCCGTCCTTACTCTCAGGAACAATTACTTTTGCATTATTCAAATCAGGTTTGGAAAGGCTGGTGAGCGTAATTTTATAATTGGGCGCATCTTTATGGGTGAGCAGGAAAAGCTGGTCGCCGGAAATAAAAATATCCGTAATGTCATCTGATGGTTTGACTATTTGCCTCCAGCTGATTTTTTTATTTTTTCAATTCTGAATACGGTGCAACAAAAATCGGCATTTCAGATTTTACAGAACTTAGCGTAAGCACAAGATATTGATTGTCATCTGTAATATACACTCTTGTAAACTGTTCTGTTAAGGCGTTCAGTTCCGGATATTCATCCCTGGAGGCCAGTAATTTATCGTTTTTTACATCCGTTCCTAAGACATGCAGCATGGATTTCATGTTTTTTAAAAGCATATTGCTGTTCGGGTCTGCCGTGCTCATCCGGGTATATATAATGGCCTTGTCATCGGGCGTAAACTCAAAAGGAAATTCACTCCAGATGGGACCGATTTCATCATTCATTAACTTTAGTGAACTAAGGTCCAGGATCCTGAGCATACAAATTTCACCTCCTGATTTAGACAGTAGGATGGCAGCTCTTTTTGCTTTGGAATCAAGATTAAAATTTACAATCTGGGTATTTTTACCGAGTATTTCAGGATCAAAAATCAGTTTTTCCTCTCCTGTAGAAAGATTTCTTGAATACAGTTTAGACAGGTTTTCGCTTTTTTTCGTTTTTGTATAGAAATAGAAATTTTGTCTTTGCAGGACAACATGAAAGGAATCCCCGTTCATCTGCTGCATTTCTTTCATGCGTTTGTACAGATCTTCCCGGTGCGGGATTTTGTCAATAATGCTGTGGCTGAACTCCGACCGCGCTCTGAACCATTGGTCGGTTTCAGGATTAGTGAGGTCTTCCAGCCATCTGTAATTATCGGTCACCTGGATGCCGAAATAATCATCAACTACTGGTTTTTCAAGTGTTTTAGGATAGTTGTATTGTGCTGTAATGATTTGACTCAGGAATAAAACTGCGGACAGGAAGATATTTTTCATGGATATATATTTCTCTTTTAGGTGTGTTTTGCAAATATACTAAACTTATCCTTTACAACTATTTCAAGGATTTTTAGACGAAATTATTCTCCAAATCAGTGTGGTATGGCAGAAAATAGAAACCCTTTCAGAGCTTCAGTCTGAAAGGATGATACATTGGATAGAATTTGCTACATTTCATCTTTTGAAATCCATTTTCCAACCGTCGGAGCCTGATAATTCTGCATCATTTCCAACAGCCCGTCTATCGAATCGCTGATCAGCAGCATGTCATGATTAATCTGCTTTAAAAAGCCTTTAGCCACCATAGTTTCAACCATCCTGATGAGATCATCGTAAAACCCATCAATGTTCAGAATTCCTATAGGTTTTTTGTGAAGGCCGAGCTGTGCCCAGGTAATCATTTCAAAAAATTCCTCCAGAGTTCCGTAACCACCGGGAAGAACGATCACGCCATCGCAGAGTTCATTCATCCTGGTCTTTCTTTCGTGCATGCTTTCCACCAGAATGAGGTCTGTCAACCGCTTGTGGGCAATTTCTTTGGTCTGTAAAAAATGAGGTAAAACGCCAATGACTTTTCCGCCGGCATTCAGTGCACCGTCTGCCACAGCACCCATCAACCCTACATTGGCGCCGCCGTATACCAATTGTATCTGGTGTTGGGCCAATGTCTGCCCAAGCATAGCAGCCTTCGCTCTATAAATATCCTCTGAACCGAAACTCGATCCGCAAAATACTGTGATGCTTTTCATAATTTTTTACATTTTTAAAATTGTATGATTCTTTATGCAATCTTTCATTATTAGTTATATCGACTTGCATACGTAATCAATAAAGGAAAATATCCAAAATCAATCGATTTTGGATATTCAATATAGCAATTGCAACATGTTACTTTTGAGGAATATTCGCCAGAATCTCTTTGGTGAATGCCCAGAATTTCTGGGTAGAAGGGATATTGGCCCTTTCATCCGGGGAGTGGGCACCGCGGATCGTAGGCCCGAAGCTCACCATTTCCATGTCCGGATAATTCGCTCCTATGATTCCACATTCCAGGCCTGCATGGCAGGCTACCACATGGGGCTTCTCAGTAAATTTTTCCGTATAAATTTTTTCCATCAGCTGAACGATCTCAGAGCCCGGCTTTGGCTTCCATCCGGGATAAGAACCGCTGAATTCCGTATTCATGCCTGCCAGGTCTGCTACAGACTTCAGCTGTTCCGCTACAGAATCTTTAGATGATTCAACCGATGACCTGGAAAGGTTTAAAATTTTTAAAGCCCCTTCTTTGAGCTCAACTCTGGCCACATTGTTTGAAGATTCTACGAGGTCCTGTACATCAGGGCTCATTCGGTATACTCCATTATGCAGGGATTTTAAAGTCAGGATGATTTTTCTTGAATCTTCCTCTGAAACCGCTTTATCAGAAGTAGTGGCATTTTCGATATTAATCTGAAGGCCTGGTTCTATACCGGCAAATTCTTCCAGGATTTCTTTTTTAAGGCCTGCTGTTATTTCTTCAATAAATTCACCGGCGTTTCTTACTGATGCCAAAGCTACGGCTTCTCTCGGGATGGCATTTCTAAGCCCGCCTCCGTCTACAGAGATCAGTTGGATGTTCTGTTTTTCCAGGGCTTTATATAAAAGGCGTCCCAGGATAATATTGGCATTTCCAAGTCCCTTGTGGATATCCATTCCGGAATGGCCGCCCTGCAACCCTTTTACTTCAAATCGTATAATTTGTCCTTTTGCAGCTTCGGTTTGATAGTTTTGGGTGATTGTGACATCCATTCCGCCTGCGCAGCCGATGTCAATTTCATCATCTTCTTCAGTATCAAGGTTCAGAAGAATATCACCTGTGAGTTGTCCCGGTTTTAACCCTAATGCTCCGGTCATTCCCGTCTCTTCATCAATAGTGAAAAGAGCTTCCAGGGCAGGATGTGGAATGTCATTGCTTTCAAGGATAGACATGATGGTCGCTACACCAAGCCCGTTATCAGCGCCCAGTGTTGTCCCTTTTGCTTTTACCCAGTCGCCTTCTATTTCCATTCTGATCCCTTCCGTTTCAAAATCGAAGTTAACATCATTGTTTTTCTGGCAGACCATGTCCAGGTGAGACTGTAGGACAACAGATTTTCGGTTTTCCATTCCCGGAGTCGCCGGCTTTCTGATGATGACATTCCCCACCTCATCCACAGTAGTGTCCAATCCCAGGTTTTCACCGAATTCTCTGATGAAGGCAATTACCTTTTCCTCTTTTTTCGATGGTCGCGGAACAGCATTCAGCCTGGAAAAGTTCTTCCAGATGATCTGCGGTTCTATATTCGTTAGTTCCATAACATTTATTTTCTTCAAAATTACGAAATAATAAAAAGGCACAAAAATAGTGGACAAAAGTCCTGCCCGCTATCTTGATTCCGGTAAAGGCTCATAAATACATTGATTGAGTCATGATGCATTCTTGTCCTGCACAACTACCTTTATTATCTGCTGTTGTTTTAGCAACCGCATTCCCCGTAAATAGGAGTGGTTACTACTGTTCCATCCGGCTTTTCAATCCGCATGGTGCCTTCAAACAGCAACGCTTCCTCTCCTTTAATTTTTTTACCTTTTATTGAGATTTTATAGTCATCGCTTTCTATTTCCTTGCTGAGTTCTTCATCCACTTCCATATCGCTGGAAGAGATCAGGTTCATCACGAGCCTGCTGCCGTTGAGTTTTACATAAGCGGTTTTGCCTGCGTCATCCGCATAAATGTACCGTTCAGCCTCAAAATCAGCTTTATTTTTGGCAAAGTAACAGGAGCATTCCTTGATTTCCTTCGGGAAAGGGAAAGTGCCTATTTCGATAGTACCCGCAGAAGGCTTAGATATTGAGGTGCTGTCCTGTACTATATTTAAAGAATCCTGCACAGAACCGGTTGTATGAGCCGGCTGATCTTTTTTACAGGAAGTTAACGCCAGTGCTGCGGCGAAAACCATTGCATATTTCATCATACTATTTATAATGTTTTATTTATCCTCTTGCACGTTCCAGGAGTACCATCATCAGTAAAGAAAGCACAACAAGGCTCTCATCTTCATCATCTATATCGATCAGCCGGTCCAGCTGAAACCTTCTTCCGAAAAAAGAAGGCATCTTCTTCAGCCTGAAATATTCTTTGCCGTCCATACCTTTTACCGTGTAGGAAGGATTCAGAAAATATCCGGTGAAAGCCCCGATCAGAGGTATTTCACCTACCATGCCGTCGAAAAATTTTACCCAGGCATTATCCTCGGTGACGGTAAATTTCTGCTGGTCGTTTTCATCCAGGATATTATAGGTAGATTTCCAGATGGAGCGCATTCCTTTTCTGGCCAATCTCCCGAAGTTTTTGTTGTTCACCAGGTCTTTTAATGAATACGAAGCATTGAAGTCAATCCACTTGTTGGCCTGGATTCTGAAAAGTTCCTTTGATTTGTTTTCGTCATTAAAGATAATCACATCTTCTTTAAGTTTGAACATTTTCTGCCTTATATAAGCGACATAATTGCCGTTTCTGTCCGTGATATTGAAGTCACTGGCCAGAGTGGTGATCTTGAATGTGAAATCAAGCGGATAATTTAGGTTGTTAAGTACCATTGCGTTTACTATTTTCAGATTAATATTGGTTACCAAAGATAAAGGTTTTTGAATTAAAAAGGAAAGGAGAGGAAGGTAGAATAAGTGATGGGTAATAGGTAATGAGCAATGGGTAACGGGTAATAAGTAATTGGTGCCAATTTATAAGTTTTGATTTATGATGAAGAAGAGCTTATTCTTTAGTGACAGGTTATCGGATGGTGCTGAAAAATCTTTCTGTTAAAGCATTAAAATCATGCTCCCGGCAGTAATGGACATCCATAAAATTCAACTATAATTCTTATTTTTGTAAGATGGATTATCCAAGTAAAGTTTTGGCAAAAGCCGTGGATGAAATTTCCGGATTACCCGGTATCGGCAGAAAGACTGCTTTGCGTCTTGCACTGCATTTACTGAAGCAGCCGAACTCCAGGGCAATGGGTCTTGGGAACTCTCTGATCAGCCTTGTGAATGATATCAAATACTGCAAGGAATGCCATAACTTTTCCGATTTCGAAATCTGTGACATCTGCAGCAACAGCAAAAGAAGCGATGAGCTGATCTGTATCGTAGAAGACGTACGCGATGTGATAGCCATTGAAAATACAGGCAAGTATAAAGGCAAATATTTGATTCTTGGCGGTAAGATTTCTCCGATGGAAGGAGTTGGGCCCAACCAGCTGAATATCTCCAGCATTGAGAAAAAACTGAACGATGGAAAAGTAAGGGAATTTATCTTTGCCCTTAGTGCCACTATGGAAGGAGATACCACAGCCTATTACATCTATAAGAAATTCAAAAATTCCGGGGTTACATTTTCCAGTATTGCCAGGGGAATCGCAGTAGGGGATGAGCTTGAATATGCCGATGAGATTTCTTTAGGAAGGTCCATAGTCAATAGGTTGCCTTACAACGAAAAGGACTAACGGAGATGAAGCTCAGCATAGTTATTGTCAATTACAACGTTACCCGACTCCTGAAAAACTGTCTTCAGTCTATTCAGAAATACCTTATCGATACTCCCTATGAAGTAATTGTTGTGGATAATGCATCAACAGATTCTTCATGGAGGCAGCTGATGGATGAATTTACGCGCTTCCGGTTTATAGCTTCAGAAAGCAATGAAGGTTTTGCCCGAGCTAACAATAAGGCCATCAGGAAAGCAGACGGAGAATACCTGCTGATCCTGAATCCTGATACGGAACTTGAAGGATTTTATATGCAGGATATCCTTGACTTTGCGGACTCAAAAGCGGATTTCGGATGTCTTGGTGTGCGTATGCACGACGCAGCCGGGAATTTTCTCCCGGAAAGCAAGCGTTCGGTACCCGACATGATTAATTCTTTTGAGAAATTGTTTGTAGGCTTTAGGAAGAATGAAACCAAATCGTATTACCGCAACGACATCGGTGAATATGAAAATGCCGAAGTGGAAGTGATAACCGGTGCATTTATGCTCATCAGGAAAGAAGTATATGAACAAGTGGGAGGTCTGGATGAAGCTTATTTTATGTACGGAGAGGACATTGATTTGTGCTATACGCTGCTACAGAAAGGATACAGGAATTACTATTACGGTCAGGCATCCATTCTTCATCATAAAGGAGAAAGCACGGTAAAAGATGAAGTATATCTCAACAGGTTTTACGGTGCCATGCAGATTTTCATCCATAAATACTATAAGACTTCAAAGCCCATGCAGTACTCATTCCTAAAAGCCGGGCTCCGGCTGCGGCATACCATTGAAAAAATAAAGTTAAAATAAGAAAGCAGCCCAATTCAATTGAGCTGCTTTTATGTATAGGAAATAATTTCTTATTATTTGGTAGGTGCCGCAGGAGTTTTCGCCGGCATATTCTGTGAAGCAGGGGCCGTTTGTGCAGGGGCTTCTTTTTTCACCGGCTGGCTTGTATTGGGCAGTGCCTGTGTCGGCTTACCTGTAATCACCACGCTGATCAGGATGAGAACGATGATCACCGCACCCAGCGTCCAGGTAGCTTTTTCCATAAAGTCATTGGTTCTTTGTACTCCGAACTGTGCGGAAGATGCACCTCCGAAAGTACTGGAAAGGCCTCCTCCTTTAGGATTCTGAGCCATAATGATGATAACCAGCAAAATACTAGCAATCATGATAAGAACCATTAATAGTGTAAATATAGTATCCATTAATTCTGATATCTTTTTGAATGGGCAAATTTAATCTTTTTTTACCGAATCACAAAATAAGATTTGTAAAAATAGAAAGCGGCGCCCCAGGGCGCCGCTTTGCCTGTATGATTGAGCTTCTTATTTGAAATCAGCATCTTTAGCCTGGTTCACCTGGTATGACTTTACTGTCATATTGATGTCCATTCCGCCCATATTCTGTACCATGGTGTAAGGAAGCTTTACTCCTGCTACTTCCTTATAATCAGAATAGCTGGTTGGCATAGAACCGCCTTCCCCGGATTCTATTTCTCCGGTTTTCAGACCTGTTTTTACGCTGTAATAATAAGTTCCTTTACCTCCTTTGATTACGTAAGAGTCTTCGTTATTGTATTTTTCAATACCGGTCAGCTTATATTCAGGAGATTTTGCAAACATCAGTTCAGGGAAAAGCTCCTGATCCTTGATCATTTCAGCTTTCTGCTTGTCGTTTAAAGGGGCTTTATTACCTTGTGCCTCCATGTATCCCTCCTTTCCGTCGAAAACCATTTTTTGTACAGTATTCCCCATCATGCTGACGTTCATTGCCTTTTTTCCGCCTTTAGCCTCGGTCATTTTTATGCTCATGTCCATTCCCTGTACTTTGGCGTTAGCATCCATCGTAATGGAGTTGATTTTCTGAACAGCAGCTATCCCTCCGATAGCATTGATGTATTTATCCGCTACAGACGCAGTCGTTACTCCGGCATCCACTTTTTGGGCAGAAGGTTTCCCTACGGGATTGGCATCCTTGTCAAAATATTTTACAGGATAACCCAGTTTCTCCAGGTTTTCTGAAATATCTGAAGCTTTACCTGCTACGAAAATTCTGCTCTGGTTCGGCAGGATATTGGTTTTTACTGCATTGGTTACATCGGCAGCGGTTACTTTATCAATGGATTTCAGGTAATTGGTGTAGAAATCAGCCGGTAAATCATAGATTTTCTGATTCAGGGCAAACCTTGCAATGGTTTCAGGTCTTTCCAGGGACATGATGAAGTTACCCTTTAGCTTTGCTTTTGCGTTTTCCAACTCATCCGGTTTTACAGTAGAGATCGCGTTCAGCTCATTCATGAATTCTTTCACGGCTTTGTCGGTTACTTCATTTCTTACGCTGGCTTCTGCAGAAAACTCAGGTGAGTATTTGCTGGTGCTCATGCTGGAATAGGCCCCGTAAGTGAATCCGTTCTTTTCACGCAGATTCATGAAAAGCCTTGCTTCGCCGCCGCCGCCTAAAATGTAGTTGGCAATAGTGGCAGGGAAATAATCCGGATTTTTCATTTTCAGAGTAGTAATATTCCCTACAGATACTACAGACTGTACTGCAGAAGGAACATCCACTATATCAATCTCGGTTTTAGGCAGGTTTTCAGCCGGCTCAAGAGGGGTAACAGGCGTATTGGCTTTTTTCCAGCCACTGAATGCCTTCTCCACCATCGGTTTTACCTTGTCATATTTTACATCTCCTACAATCACCAGGTACGCATTGTCCGGAGCATAGTATTTTTTATAAATATTCTGAACATCTGCAAGCTGGATCCTGTTGATGCTTTCCACGGTTTCAAATTCTCCTCTTGCTGTATTTTTTCCATACGTAAGCGCATTGGAAACTCTTGAGGCAATAGAAGAAGCATTTTTTTCATCGGACTTCAGCGCTTCGATAGTCCTATCTTTGGAATTCTGAATTTCTTCAGTAGAAAATTTAGGATTCACGATGGCATCAGCCATTAGTCCCATTACTTCAGGGAAATATTTAGAAAGGGTATTAGCAGAAGCACCTCCGGAAGAGAAATTCAGTCGGGCTCCCAGATAATCAATCTTTTTGTTGAACTCATCCTTGCTGATGTTCATCGTACCGTTTTCCAGCTGCTCAGCCATAATTTCGCTTACACCGGTGATGTTCCCTTCATAGTACGGAGGCCTGTCCATGGTAAGATTTACGCTCACCCTTGGAAGCTTGTTGTTTTCCACTACCATTACGGTAAGTCCGTTTTTAAGCTGGAAGGTTTTTGGCTTGGCAATATTGATGGCAGGAGTTGGTCCCGGCTTCGGCATTGCATTGATATCTATTTTCTGTGCAGAAAGCATTCCTGTGAATAAAAATGCTACCGCTATATAGGTTAATTGCTTTTTCATTTGTAAAAAATTGTTTTAATAATCACTATTGAATAGGTATTCTCCGTGAGATTACTTTTTTTCTGGAAGGTAATTAATGATTATTCTCTGGTTAGGATTAAGATACTTCTTGGCAGCATTCTGAAGATCCTGTCTGGTGATGGATCTGTAGATATCAATTTCCTTATTGATCAGGTTCGTGTCCCCCATCAGCACATGATTGGTGGCCAGTGAAGCCGCAATACCCTGAATACTTGAATTCTGATTGACAAACTGGTTCTCGTACTGGTTCTGAAGTTTCTGATAGTCATCCTGGGAAATAAGCGTAGTCTGCAGCTTTTTGATTTCAGCATCAATATCAGATTGAAGAACCTGTTTTGTAGTCTGTCCCATAGGAATCGCAAAGAACGCAAAAATGCTGTAGTCTTCAAGGCCCTGATTGAACGCGGCTACTTGAAGGGCCTTTTTATCCTGGTCTACCAGTTTTTTATATAAAACAGAAGATTTACCGTTGCTAAGATATGAGGAAAGCATATCTAAAACATAAGCATCCTTTTCTTTATTGGCAGGTGTTCTGTATGCAAAAACATATGCCGGAAGCTGAATATTTGCATCATATGCTGTTACTTCTTTTTCCTGGGTTATCGGAGCATCCTTCGGGAAATTCTTAGGATACAGTGTTCCTTTCGGAATACCACCGTAATATTCTTGGATCCATTTTTTAGTCTCTTCAGGCTTAATGTCTCCGGCCACAACCAATGTAGCGTTGTTAGGAACATAGTATTTTTTATAGAAAGCCTGGAACTCATCCAGCTTTGCCGCATTCAGGTCTTCCATAGAGCCAATCGTTGGCCAGTTGTATGGGTGATTGGTAAAAAGGTTTTTCTGAATGGTTGTAAAAAGATTTCCATACGGTCTGTTATCCATATTTAATCTTTTCTCTTCCTTAACTACTTCTCGCTGCGTATCTACTCCAACTTGGTTAATGACGGCATGACGCATCCTTTCAGCTTCCATCCAAAGACCCAGCTGTTCGTTATTGGATGGGAAAGTCTCATAATAGTAGGTTCTGTCGTTGGTTGTATTGGCATTATTCTGTCCTCCGTTAGAGGAAACAATTTTGAACCATTCTCCTCGTTTGATGTTCGGAGTTCCTTCAAACAGAAGGTGCTCAAAGAAATGGGCAAATCCTGTTCTTCCCTTTAACTCGTCTTTTGCTCCCACGTGGTACATTACTCCTGTAGTCACTACCGGAGCAGAATTGTCCTGATGAAGAATTACATGAAGACCGTTAGGCAGATCATACTCTTCGAATTTGATTTGCTGTGCATTAAGCATCATTCCGAAGAAGGCTGCAGCAGCAACAGAAAGAAGTCGTTTTTTCATAAATTAGAAATTGTTTGTCAATGAGTTTCAAAAATACATTAAATGTTACAAATTTTTGTTAAAATGGAGCAAAGTTTGCATGCTAAGAAAATGATTTCAGAATAAGCATCAATTTTGCTTATCTTGAACATAGTTAATTTTGTGATTTTAAAAAAAATATTCCGATGAAAAGCTTCTTGGGAGAAAATATATCTCAGGATTCTCTGGTCACGTTGTTCAGCCAGGCTCCTGTGGCCATGTCTCTTTTGATAGGTGATGATTTTATCATTCAAAATGCCAATCCGCAGATGCTGGAACTTTGGGGAAGGGATGTTACCGTAATTGGACAGTCAATATTCGATGCTCTTCCGGAAATACAATCTCAGGGATTTGTTGAAATCTTGCATAATGTATATCATAAAGGTGAGGTATTTAAAGGCAATAAATGGCCGGTTTTCTTAGAAAAGTATGGAGAATGTGCAGAACATTTCTTCAATTTTATCTATGCGCCGATTTATAACAATCAGCAACAGATTATCGGAGTAAGCATCGTTGCTACCGAAATAACAGACCAGGTAATTTCTGAACGTAAACTCAAAGAAAGCGAATACCGCTTTGAAGACCTGATTCAGAAATCTGAATATTCCATCGCTATTTACCGTTCAGAAGAACTTTATATAGAACTGGCTAACGAACCGATGCTTAAAACATGGGGTAAGGACGCTTCAGTTATCGGTATGAAACTGGAAGATGCCCTCCCCGAGCTTGAAGGCCAGCCGTTCATTGGCCTTTTAAAGGATATATTCAAAACAGGGAAAACCTATACGGCTACTGAGGACCGTGCAGACCTTGTGGTAGACGGGAAACTGCAGACCTTTTATTATAATTTCTCCTATAAGCCACTGAAAAACTCAGACGGGGAAGTCTATGCCATACATAATGTGGCTGTTGACGTAACGGATCTGGTCCGGGCCCGGACAGAAATCCAGGAAAGTGAAAAAAAATATAAGGATCTTGCCGATTCCATGCCTCAGTTCGTGTGGACCAGTGATAAAGATGGCAGCATCAGCTATATGAATGACAGCTGGTATAAATACACCGGTTTCGATAAGAATGAAAATCTTTCTGAATCCTTAAAAAAAATAGTCAAGCCGGAAAATTATGATAAAGTAAGGGAAATCTGGCAGGAAAGCGTTAAAACAGGAAAACCTTTTGAGGTAGAATACGAATTCTCTGACCCCGGTAATCCCGGAGCATACCGCTGGTTCTTGGGAAGGGCAATTCCCGCTTACGATGAAAATAAAAAATATAAAGCAGTGGATTGGTACTTTCACGGATATTGATGATTTCAAGCAGCTTCAGGCGCAGAAGGACCACTTTCTGGGTATTGCCAGCCATGAACTGAAAACGCCTCTTACCAGCCTTAAATTGTATACCCAGTTCATAGAAATGAATCTTCAGAAACAGGGAGACCTGAGGAATGCCGAAGTGGCTAAGCGTATGGACGTTCAGATCGACCGTCTTACAGAACTGGTGAATGACCTGCTGGATGTTACCAAAATCCAGAACGGTAAAATCCAGCTTAATGAATCTTATTTCGATTTTGACCAGCTGATCGACGAAGTAATAAAAGAACAGCAGATGACTTCACGGCATAAAATTATTGCAAACAGGTCTTTTATAGGCGAAGTATATGCAGACCGTCACCGTATTTCCCAGGTCATGAGCAATCTCATCAGCAATGCCATAAAATATTCTCCTGATGCAGATGAGGTGCTTGTTTCTGCAAAGGAAGAAAATGATCTCATCAGCTTTAGTGTAAAGGATTTCGGGATAGGAATTCCTTCAGACAAGCAGACGAAGGTTTTTGAGCAATATTACCGCGTTAGCGGATCAAAGGAACATACCTTCCCGGGCCTTGGGTTAGGACTGTATATTTCATCTGAGATTATAAAAAGGACAGGCGGCAGGATTTATGTGCATTCAACAGAAGGAAAAGGGTCCGATTTTTGCTTCGAAATCCCCAAGAATAAAAATATAGACGATCATGCCTAGTGCTTCAAAAATAATGGTGGTGGATGACAGTCCCGCAATTGTTGATTCTATTGAAATGATGCTGGATTTTGAAGGTTTTGAAATTGAGAAATTTTATAGGGGTTCAGATATGCTGAATGCTTTGGAAGCATCAGAAAAACCTAATGTCATCTTAATGGATATGTGGCTTTCCGGTGAAGACGGCAGGGATATATGCAGGATTATAAAGGCAGATGAAAAGCTCCGTGATATTCCCGTACTGATTATGTCTGCCAGCAGAGGTTTAGAGCAATCTGCACTGGACGCAGGGGCTAACGAATTCATAGCTAAGCCGTTTGACCTGGGAGAGATGATAGAGCGCATCAGGTCTTATATGAATAATTAAGAATCTGCTTATCAAAATATAACATCATAAGCCGGCTAACACTGCCGGCTTATTTTTTTGCCAATGCCTTCTCCTGTGTTGAGCTGTATGTATTGGGTTACTTGTAAAAAGTGTTGAAAATTCTTTTCAGGAATCACAAAAGAAATTCAGAGGCGGGTTTAAAATTTGAATTCTGCTTATAATACATTAATTTTGTATTCCAAAATTTTTTTGCTGTATGGATTATCTGAAAGGACTCAACGAATCTCAATATGAAGCCGTTACCACATTGCAGGGCCCGCTGATGGTGCTTGCTGGCGCGGGTTCCGGTAAAACACGTGTGCTTACCATGCGTATTGCCCACCTGATTACCAATGGTGTCGATCCTTTCAATATCCTTGCTCTTACCTTTACCAATAAGGCCGCAAAAGAAATGAAAGAGCGTATTGCCAAAGTGGTAGGGACCAGCAATGCCAAAAGTTTATGGATGGGTACCTTTCACTCGGTTTTTGCAAGGATCCTCAGAAATGAGGCCCACTATCTAGGATATCCTTCTAATTTTACCATTTATGATCAGCAGGATGCCCTGAACGTCATCAAGAAAGTCCTTAAAGACATGAATATTGATGCGGATCTGTACAAGCCGAAAAAGGTCCAGGCCAGGATTTCTACCTATAAAAATAACCTGATTACCGTTAAGGCCTATTTTAATAATCCTGAACTGATCGAAGCCGATGAAAAGGCCAACATGAGATTCATCGGACAGATCTATCAGCGGTATGTTGAAGCATGCTTCAGGAATGGAGCTATGGATTTTGATGATTTATTGTTGAAAACCAATGAACTTCTTACCCGTTTTCCTGAAGTGCTCGCCAAGTATCAGGACCGGTTCAGGTATATTCTCGTAGATGAGTATCAGGATACCAATCATTCCCAGTACCTCATCGTAAAAGCTTTAGCTTCCAAATTTGAAAATATCTGTGTGGTAGGGGACGATGCACAGTCCATCTATTCTTTCCGTGGCGCGAACATTTATAACATCCTGAACTTTAAAAAAGATTATCCGGATGCCGTAACCGTCTCTCTCGAACAGAACTACCGTTCGACCCAGAACATCGTAAATGCTGCGAATGTAGTTATTGCCAAAAACCTGCAGCAGTTCAAGAAAAACGTATTCAGCGAAAATGAAGAAGGGGACAAGATCAAAGTGTACCGTTCGCTTTCCGATGCTGATGAAGCCAATTTCGTAGCCGGAAATATCTGGGAGCTCAGGAACCGCGACCAGAGAAAGTATGATGACTTTGCTATCCTGTACCGTACAAATTCCCAGACCCGGGCGTTTGAAGATGCATTGAGGCGTAAAAATATTCCCTATAAAGTATATGGAGGTTTATCGTTCTACCAGAGAAAAGAAGTAAAAGATCTTTTAGGGTACCTTCGTCTGCTGATCAATGAAAATGATTCGGAGGCGTTGATGAGAATCATTAATTATCCTGCCAGAGGAATCGGGGAAACTACCCAGAATAAGCTGATCGTTTTTGCGGATGCACAGAATGTTTCCGTTTCTGCCGTACTGAATAACCTTCCGATGTATGCGCCTCAGTTAGGCCTGAACAATGGTGTACTTACCAAACTGAATGACTTCTGGTCCATGATCAAAGCTTTCCAGGTACTTCTGAAAACAGAAACTGCGTACAATGTTGCCATGGAGGTTGCAAAGCGTAGCGGGCTGATCAAGTTCCTGAAAGACGACCAGACCCCGGAAGGGATCTCCCGTGTAGAAAACGTACAGGAATTAATGAACTCCATGCAGGGATTCATTGAAGAACAGATGCAGCTGGAAGACGGTGATCCGAGCTTGTCTAACTTTCTTGAAAATATAGCCCTGTCTGCCGACACGCAGGATAAGACGGCAGAAGAGGACATGGTTTCACTGATGACCATCCACCTTTCCAAAGGCCTTGAGTTCCCGGTAGTACATCTGGTAGGATTGGAAGAAAATCTTTTCCCGAGCTTTATGAGCTCATCTACCCGTGAAGACCTTGAAGAAGAACGCAGACTGTTTTATGTAGCGCTTACCCGTGCCGAAAAGCAGGTGTTCTTCTCTTATGCGGTATCAAGATTCCAGTGGGGAAAAATTACAGATGCAGAACCTTCACGTTTTCTGAGCGAAATCGATGATGAGTATATAGAATTCGTAAATCCGGCGATTGAAAAAAGATTCATCAACAATTCCGGGATTAAGTCCAATATCTTTGATGAGCATCCATCTGAACTGAAGAGTTTCAAAAGAATTGAGAAAAAGACCATTGAACGCGGCGAAACATCTAAACCGGTTGCTGAAGCGAAAAAGCTGAGGCCGATAAGCACAGCTAAGATCGTCAACCCGAGCGGAGCCTCTTCCCAGGATATAGAAGTGGGCGATAAGGTGAGGCATGACCGTTTCGGCATCGGGGAAGTGACGTTCCTGGATGGTACAGATCCGCAGAATATCAAAGCCAAAGTCATTTTCCAGCACGAGGGAGAGAAAAATCTGATCCTTAAATTTGCCAAACTGACCAAAATTTAAAAATTAAAAAACTGATAAAAAACATTTTCTGTCATTTATAAGTCTATTAATTTTGTAGACTAATAAATATGAATTATTTTTGTTGCCGCGAAAGAGCAGATTAATTCATAAAATCAGAAATGTATGACAAATAGAAAGACTATTTTATCAGCGTCTGTGGTGTTTTTTCTGGGCACATTTGCATATGCCCAGAAAAATGACAGCGTGAAAACGGGAAATGTGGAAGAAGTTGTAATTTTAGGATCCAGGGGTGGGGCCAGGTCAAAAGCAGACAGTCCGGTTCCGGTGGATGTTTTTAATCTTAAGGAAGCTTCTGTTACTTTACCGCAGACTAATATCGCACAGATCCTTAATGCTGTTGCTCCCTCATTCACATCAACAATCCAGACCAACTCGGATGGTACAGATCACCTTGATCCTGCGCAGCTCAGAGGATTGGGGCCGGATCAGGTATTGGTGCTCGTCAATGAAAAAAGAAGGCATACCTCTGCATTGGTGAACGTTAACGGTACACCAGGAAGGGGAACTGTAGGGACAGACCTTAATGCTATTCCTTCATTTGCAGTGAGCAGAATAGAAGTATTACGAGATGGTGCTTCTGCTCAGTATGGTTCAGATGCCATTGCGGGAGTCATCAATTTAAGCCTGAAAAGAGATACCGGGAAACTTACCGGCCAGGTAAGCTATGGCGGAAACCTGACGCCTGCTGCGAACGACCACACCGGAGATTTTGATGGGCAGAATATTCAGGTTGACCTGAATTACGGGAACAAAATAGGAAAGAGAGGAGGGTTTTACAATATTACATGGACATCCCAGTTCCGTGATCCAACCTATCGTGCCGGAACCGAGAGCGGAAGCTTATATAATGCATACAATGCTGTTGAACAGCGGGCCCTGAATAACGGAGTAAACCTTTCATCTCTGTTCAGCAATATCAATACGACTCCGAATACCCAGCAGATCATTAATTCCATCCACCAATATGCCCAGCAGGTGGACTATTTTTCTGCCGCTTTCCAGTCACAGATACAGGCTGCCAATTCCATCAGTGCACTTCAGGGATTGTTAGGGCAGGATTTCACCAATCAGGAACTGGCATACAGAGGACAATCGCGTAAAGATTTCAATATGCAGGTGGGACAGTCGAAGCTCAATAACCATCAGCTGTTCCTCAATATGGAAGTCCCATTGAACGATCAGTGGAAAGTATATACTTTCGGCGGTTACAGTTTGAGGCACGGAACATCAGGCGGTTTTTACAGAAGGCCTAACCAGAGCAGGACCTTTACCGGGCTGTATCCTAACGGATACCTTCCGCAGATTGGTACTGATATTCAGGATATCTCCTTAGCAGCAGGAGTGAAAGGAAACTGGAGGGGATGGAATATCGACCTGAGTAATACATTCGGCCAGAATTCATTTGATTATACCATTAAAAATACCGGTAATACCTCCATGAGGTTTGCCTCCCCGAATGAATTCAGGGCTGGAGGATTAAAGTTTTCACAAAATACGATCAACCTGGATTTTTCAAAGAAATATGATGTCTGGAACGGGATCAATGTGGCATTCGGAGGTGAACACCGATATGAAAACTTTACTATTACAGCAGGGGAGGAAGCTTCCTACGCTACTTATGATGTCAACGGAAATGTATGGACGGGCAATAGCCAGCGCCCGACAGATTTCTTTGGAAACCCTCTTACAGGAGGCTCTCAGGTATTCAGCGGCTTCAGGCCGGCAAATGCAGTAGACAAGAACAGGCAATCGGTTGCTGCTTATGCAGATGTTGAGATGAATTTTAACAGATGGCTTTTGGTAGATGCGGCAGCCCGTTACGAGAATTACTCGGATTTCGGGTCTACCTTTAATTATAAACTTGCTTCCAGGATTAAGCTGGATGACAATTTTAATTTCAGGTTTGCCGGCTCTACAGGATTCAGGGCACCTTCCATTCATCAGATTTATTATAATGTAACTTCTACCTTATTTACCAACAGTCAACTGCTGGAAGTGGGGACATTCAGTAATGATTCCGCCATTGCAGGACTTCTCGGAATTCCTAAACTGAAGCAGGAAACATCCAAATCGGCGAGTGTAGGGTTTACCTACAGGATTCCTTCCGTTAATCTGAGCTTTACGGCAGACGGATATTTTACCAGGATTAATAACAGGATCGTCCTTACCGATCAATTCACTAAGGCTATAGTTCCTCAGAAAGCAAAAGATGCCTTTGACCAGGCGGGTGTTAATGCAGGGCAGTTTTTCGCCAATGCGATAGATACGGAAACCCGCGGTGTAGATGTGGTTATTTCGCACCAGAAAAGATTTTCGGACCTGAGGCTGGATAACAATTTTGCGATTAACCTGAACCAGACAAGGAGGGTAGGAAATATCCATTCTAGCGGATTGCTGCAATCTGCAAACCTTGAGAATATTTATTTTTCTGAAAGATCAAGGGTTTACCTTGAGGAAGCGGTTCCAAGGGTGAAAGCGAGTTTATCCCACAACCTGTCATGGAAAGGCGCTGAGTTTTACCTGAGAAATACTTACTTCGGAGCCGTAACGGCAGCAGACCCCGTTGATGTCAATGGTGACGGCATTATCGAATTTAATGAACACCAGAAAATAGGAGACAAAATCATTACGGATATTTCCGCAGCTTACCGGTTTACCAAAAATATTGGACTGACCGTAGGGGTCAACAATATATTTGATATTTATCCTACTAAAAACCTTCCGGCTTCCACCAACAATGACCAGTTTATTTATTCGAGGTCAACATCACAGTTCGGCCAGAATGGGAGGTATGTATTTACCAGACTCAATTTTAATTTTTAGTGTATATTCATTTTTTTGGTTAGCGGGCTCATCTCCTGAGCCCGCTTTTTCATGCTCCTTTGTCAGGATCATACCGCAATATTGTTTATCTTCGTGTTAAAAGAATTGATTATGCGAAGGATACTTACCATGCTGTTTATGTTCCTGATTACTATGCCGCTTCTGGCTCAGGAATATCAGACATTAAATAACATCAGCTATTACGATCAGAAAATCAGCGCTTCGGATGCCTACATCAGTGAGCGGTGCGTATTGGATGTCTATATCCCGAAAAATATTAACAATTTTCCTACGGTGATCTGGTTTCACGGTGGCGGACTTACCGGTGGTGAAAAAGAAATTCCCGAAGCCCTTAAGAATAAAGGAATAGCTGTGGTAGGGGTTAATTACCGTCTGTCGCCCAAAGTAAAAGCCCCGAAATATATTGAAGATGCGGCGGCTGCCACAGCATGGGTATTTAAAAATATAAAGAAATATGGAGGCCGGGAAGATCTGGTTTTCATTTCCGGCCATTCTGCCGGAGGATATCTTGCTGCTATGGTAGGGCTGGATAAAAAATACCTTCAGAAATATGGCCTTGATGCCAATGCACTGGCTGGGATTATCCCGTTCAGTGGACAGATGATCTCTCATTTTACCATCAGAAAAGAAAGAGGTATTGATGAATTGGATGCCAGAATTGATGATATGGCTCCACTTCACTTTATCCGGGCCGACGCTCCGCCTTTGCTGCTGATCACCGGCGACCGGGAAAAGGAACTCTTGGGAAGGTATGAAGAAAATGCTTATATGAACAGGATGATGAAGCTGAAAGGACATAAAGAAACTACTTTATATGAACTTCAGGGTTTTGATCATGTTGGAATGGCTCAGCCTGCATTCCCTCTGCTGCTCAATGAAATCAAAAGGGTTGAAAAGCTAAAAAAATAACCTTTGTATTATAGAGAAAGCTTTGCAGAATGTACTTTTGCAAAGTTTTTGCTTTTAAAAGGCCAATACCTTTAGAAATAAAAACTCAACCGTTATACATGAATTTTAGGTTTAAACATGGCCTCCAACTTCCTTAATTCTTCATTTTAACATGGGAACATTTTACAATAATGCCGTCTGCGATATTTATATTGGCAGGAGTGCCGGTGCCAAATTAATCCAGGATATCAGGAATGCAAAAAAGAATGTGAAGATCGTCTCTCCTTACCTGTCTCCGTCTTTGATTAAGGAACTGATATTCCTTCATAACAAAGGCATTGAAATCAGCCTGATCACGACAGATGAAATTGAAGACTTTTACGGTAACGAAAAGAACATCAATAAGCTGATCATCCAGGAGCAGCAGGTAGATGAGGATGCCAAACAATCCTACGACAGCCTTAAAAACCTTTCGGGTATACTCCTTTTTGTAATGATTGGTCTGGCTATAGTATTGATTCCGCTGATTTTTTTTCTGCAACAGCCCAAATTCGGTTTTGGTTTTATTGCGGTTGTCCTCTTATTTCTGATCAGGAATTATATTGTAGGGGAGATCAGGAATAAGAAAATCTATCATTATACCTACAGGCAACTGTTTCCATTTAAAGTATTTGTTTCACCCGGCCAGGGAAGTGGTTCTATCAACAAGACATTCATTCACAGCAAAATTTACCTTATTGATGACGAAATTGCGTATATGGGTTCCCTGAACTTTACCGCGAAAGGCGTGAAAGAAAATTATGAGACCAGGATAAGGACAACCGACCCCAATGCTGTACACAAAATTGTAGAGGAAGTAAACCGGTTGTTATCCGATTCGGAATTAGCGGAAAGAGATGTACAGTACTGGGGAAGCCAGCTGTATTCAGAACCGATCAATTGATCAATAGTGAATCTGCTTCGCAGTCAATAGTGAATCGTAAACCTGCCTCAAAAATTGACAAGCGCAGCGAATTGACCATTGACTCATTCACAATAAATTACCTCTCCACCAGCTCCTTAACTTCTTCCCCATAAAAATCGGTTACGGTAGTTTTGATTTTCAAAAGCTCATACCATTTCCTGAAGGCACCCACAAATACAACCAGCATCAGGACCATAGCTATAGCAGCTAATACAGCCAGAAGATACTGTTGTTTGGGAATATAAATTTCTGTTACCTGTACATATCCGGCCCAAAAGGTTATGATCGCCATGAATATTCCTGGGAGGGCGGAGCAGAGGGCATATTTTCCCCTGTTCATGCGGATGAGCATGGTAGTACAGACAATCAGCCCACAGGCAGCGAGAAGCTGGTTGCTGATCCCGAATAAAGGCCAGATGCTGCTTACATTTCCCGTATAGACCAAATATCCCCAGGCAAAAGTAAAGATGAGGCTGCTGATAATGATTCCGGGCACCCAGTTTTTATCATTGAACTTAGGTACCACTGAGCCCAGCATTTCCTGTAAGAAAAATCTTCCTACCCTAGTACCTGCATCGATCGCTGTGAGGATGAAAACGGCTTCAAACATGATGGCAAAGTTGTACCAATAAGCCATCAGCTGATCCATATACGGGATTTTATTGAAGATATGGGCCATTCCTACAGCCAGTGAAACTGCACCGCCGGTCCGTCCGTGAAGATCAATGCCTATCCTTTCAGAAAAATAATCGATATCAACACCATGAAGCGATGGGTGAGCTGCCAGGAAAGCGTCATAGGACTCTTTTGGGGTGTTGATGGCAAAATAATCTCCTGGCATCAAGGTACATGCAGCAATCAGGGCCATTAAAGCCACAAAACCTTCCACCAGCATCGCGCCGTAACCTACAAAAAGGATTTCTCTTTCCCTGTTCAGCATTTTAGGCGTTGTACCGGTTGCAATAACGGCATGGAAACCGGATATGGCACCACACGCGATCACGATAAAAATAAACGGCAATACAGGCCCGCCGATGACCGGTCCGCCCCCATGGATGAATTGCGTTAAGGCAGGCATCTGAATGGTCGGATGAATGACGATGACTCCAATAGCCAGCATAATGATGGTTCCTATCTTCAGGTAAGTGGAAAGATAATCCCTTGGAACAAGAAGAAGCCACACCGGAAGTACGGACGCCAGGAAGCCGTACAGCGGGATCGCAATGGAAATCGTGCTGATGTCCCATGAGAAAAGATTATTCATCGTTTCATTCTGCATCAGGTTATGGCCGCCGATGATTCCTGCAATCAATAAAACTCCGCCCAGAATACTTGCGAACGTAACCGAATTTTTCCTGTACCGCATAATCAGCCCCATAATAATGGCGATAGGCATGGTAATTACCACTGTAAAGAGCGACCAGGAAGCTTCATGCATTGCATTGATGCATGCAAGTGAAAGACCGGCAAGCGTCAGGATCAGAATAAATAAAATGGCAAATCCGGCCACTGTTCCTGTTGTTTTTCCGATTTCTTTGGAAGCAATTGTGGCCAGACTCTGGCCTTTGTGCCTCACGGAAGCAAACAAGACAACCATATCATGAACGCCACCACCGAGAACACAGCCGATCAGGATCCATAAAGTACCCGGGAGATAACCGAACTGCGCAGCCAGCACAGGACCTACCAGAGGGCCCGCAGCTGCAATCGCAGCAAAATGATGCCCGAAAAGCACATTTTTATTGGTAGCCACATAATCTTTACCATCAGCAAATTCTATGGCAGGGGTGGTATTATTGTCATTCAGCCTGAGCACTTTATTAGCCATGAATATACCGTAGAAACGATAAGCAATGGCGAAAATAAGTAAGGATGTAAAAACCAGTGTCAGGGCATTGATATTGTTTAGAGATTCCATATCATGTATCTTTTATTTGATAAAATAATGTAACGTATGATTCAGTTTAATGTGAATGCTGTAGGCATCCGGCCAAGTTAACTATTTTAAGTATAAAAACACCGATATGTATATCAAATTAGCAAATTGCTAAATCTATATCAAGGTATATGCTTGATTATTAGTATTTATTATTTGATTTAATATTGTTATGTATAGTTGTTTACAGAATTTAAAGCAAAAAAAATTATCCATTGCTAAAGTGGTAATGCTGTAGCCATCGATTCAACATAGTAAAAAATGGTGTAGAAGTCGTATTGATCAGGTTAAATTATTTTGCAGCAGCTTTTGTTTCTGCTGATTCCGGCTGTGCAGTATTTTTTTTCTGTGAAACAACAAAGTCAACCATCTGGTCTGTAAGGCGCTTAAGGTAGGCTTTATCCGTAGTCCAGAAGCCATGTACGCCTTCTTCTACCACTACAAGTATATTTTTGACCCCGTTATCATTTAACTGATGGCTAAGTTTTTCTGACTGCTGAAGCGGAACGATTTTATCTTTATTGCCCTGCAGGATCAGCGTAGGAATTCCGTGGGAGGAATACGTCACCGGAGAGATGGTTTTGAAGTATTCGATCACTTTCCTTTTGTCTGTTTTGATCTCGTACCCTGAAATTCCGCGGATCAGGTTTTCCCTGAGCTTAACAATTTGTTTTGAAAATAATCCGATCAGGAAAGCCGGAAACCTTCCCACCCTTGTGTGAAGTAATTTATTGAGGTCTGCCGGTCCGAAATTATCAACAACATAATTCACTTTGGCAGAATAAGGTGCCAGTTCCGGTGCACCTTTGAATTGGGTATCATCAGTATAGGCGGCCAGTAGGGAAAGGTGTGCTCCTGCTGAAGCACCGAAGAGCCCTATATTTTCGGTATCAAAATGGTATTTCTCTGCATTTTTTCTCACCCAGCGTATAGCATCTTTACAGTCCTGTACCGGCGCAGGGAAATGGACATCCGGGCTTACCAGCGTATAATCAATGCTGATAACCGCGTAATGCCTTTCAACCAGTTTCAGGATCATATCCTCAATATAAGTATCCGCAGGGATGGATTTATTCCCTTGTACCCATCCTCCTCCGTGAACATAAATCAGTACAGGAAGCTTCTCATCTGCCGCTGTTTTTGGCCTGTAAATGTCCATGGCAATGGATTTGCCGGTTTCACTGGTTTTATAAACGATATTTTCAGACATTGTGGTCCTCGAAGGCAGAAGAGTGCTCACCGGTGCTGGAGCCTTATCCGGACTTTGAGCATGGAAAAAATGAAAGAATGCTGTTAAAACAATAAAAAGCAGGTTTATGGCAAATCTGCGTAAAGAAGTAGCGAAGGCTGATGAATTCATAGAGTACTCTTTGAAGCGTGTTATCGTACTAACTCCTCAAAAAGTCTACCAAAAGTCTGATCAAGGTCTTTAGATTTTCCGGGATGTGGCCGAGAAGTCTGTATGACCGCACTTCTTACGGCAGTCAGCCATCGAAAGCGTTCCGGGATATCCAATGCGGCAATAGGGCCTCCGTCCCGGTCTCCATGGGCGACTTTCTGAAAGCTGACCAAATTCCGGATGATATCCTCATAATCCAGCTTACTGTGCATCAGCCTGAATTTATCGGGACACAGGTAGAATTCAACCCGGATGTATTTTTTCTTCTTTGAGAACATGATCAGTCCGATGTTGAAAAATTCCTCCCGTTCCACTTTGGGTACCAGGCGGATTACGGCATATTCGTAAATATTATCCTCTTGCATGCTGAGCTTCATTTACAAAGATTTGAGAATGTTCCAGACGGGTTTTCATAAACCGGAAATATATGTCACGGATTTCTTCCGGAGACTCTTCCGCATCGTTCCAGTGCAGCCATTCTTCAGGAATAAGATTAACGATATCACGGAACAGGTTTTCATTCAACACAGAATGGGCAAACTGATCCGCCTCATTCAATCTGGAGGCTTTGGGCAGTAACACATGGTCTTTTACATATTTGAACGGTGTTTTTGCAGCGGTATCAAAATTCTGCCAGGAATGATGGAAGTAGAATGATGCTCCGTTATCAATCACCCAAAGTTCCTTATGCCACATCAGCATGTTGGTATTTTTGTAGGTGCGGTCTATATTGGTGATAAACGCATCCAGCCATACGATCTTAGAGGCAAGGAGCGGGTCGATAACAATTCCCGGATCATACGCAATGGCTCCGGAAAGATAATGCAGCCCGAGATTCAGCCCTTCCGAAAACTTCAGCAGGTCCTGTATTTCCTCATCGGCCTCAGTCCTTCCGAAATCAACATCCAGATGGGCAAAGACAAGTTCGGGTATATTCAGCCCCAGTGCCTCGGTTATTTTTCCACCAAGGAGTTCGGAGATCAGCATTTTCACACCGTGTCCGGCCCCGCGGAATTTCAGTACATATTTAAAATCATCATCCGCTTCTGCCAGAGCAGGCAGAGAACCTCCTTCTCTAAGCGGAAGAATATAGCGCATGACGGTTACGGTTCTAAGGTCCAACATAACGCAAAAATAAGGTTTTCCTTTGTGTATATTCCTATTTTTAATATTTTAGATGAAATTAGTGGTGCACCAGAATGGAAACTTTTTTAAGCCTGAGGCATTTTCCGGATTGATGGCAGGTAGCTGCTTCTTCAAAAGCACTTCAAAATAAGATACCGTATGAATATAGTAAAACAACAGAATATCATCCTGAAGAATCCTGAAACCAGGGATTTCCTCGCCGATGCGCTGTATCCCGAATCCGGAAATCAGCTCCCGCTGGTGATCTTTGTGCATGGCTACAAAGGTTACAAAGACTGGGGTGCCTGGAACCTGATGGCAGAAAAGCTGGCTGAAGCAGGTTTCTTCTTTGTCAAATTCAATTTTTCCCATAACGGAACCACGATTCAGGATCCCAACAATTTTGCAGACCTGCAAGCATTCGGGCAAAATAATTATTCCAAAGAACTTTCAGATTTAGGGGTGGTGATTGATCATTTCTCCGCAGACCCGAGGGTAGACCGCCATAAGATCATTCTGATAGGCCACAGCAGGGGAGGCGGTATCTCCATCATCAAGACATTTGAAGATGAACGCATCAACGGATTGATCACTCTGGCCAGTGTTGATACCCTGGAGCGATTTCCTAAAGACAATCAGCTTGAACACTGGAAAGAAAAAGGCGTCTTTCATGTGCTGAACGGACGAACCCATCAGCAGATGCCGCACTATTACCAGTTTTATGAAGATTTCCAGCAGAATTACCACCGTTTTGATGTGGAAAGGGCTACGGAAATGGCCAAAGCACATTTCCTGATCATCCACGGTACGAACGATGAAAGTGTGGATGTAAAAAATGCAGAGCATTTATATCTTCTGCATCCTAATTCAGAACTCTTCCTGATAGAAAATGCAGGACATACTTTTGGAGCCAGGGAACCATGGGAAAACCATGCATTACCCGAAGATCTTGATACCGTTACGAAGAAATGTATTGAGTTCATCCGGGACAAGATGTAACTTTATACATTCAAATATGTCAATGCTGTTTCTAAAATAACAAATAAAAAAGGAGTGAAAATTTTCACTCCTTTTTAATATTGCCGAACGCTGCCAAGCTATGCTTCAAGATTCATCTTATTCTTCCTGTGTGAGCAGTTTCCAAGCTTCCTCAATATTGTTTTTAAGGAGCAGGTTTTTGGCTTCCCTGTGGATGTCTTCATCTGCATAAAAACTTACTCCCGGAAGCTGTTCTATATTGGCCAGCATGCCCAGGTCATTTCCGGTGAATACTCTGCTGTATTTAATGTCATCGGGAAGCAGGTCGAAACCAATCCCTTTTGTTACCAGAGGTTTTGGAACTTCAAACAGGTTATTCTCATTATTCCTGGAATACCAGTTTCCGCCAAGACGGGCAACCATATCCAGTCTTTTCTGATCCAGATTGCCTTCCGCATTAAGGTATTCTTCACGGATATGTATTTTCTGCACTTCACAGATCACCAGGTTACCGGCCCCTCCCTGTTCTCCGAGGGATTTCACCTCCAGGACTGTACATTCAAAATTCACCGGGCATTCTTCAATGAGTTTCGGCTGTACCAGATCTGCATCCTTCATCGTGAGTCCGGACTTTACGAATTCATTGACACCCGTTTCATATTCTGTCGAAGCCAATGAAATTTGCTGTACAATCGGGAAATTTACTGTTCCGATCACCACTTCAGCCACTTCCAGGATATTTTCCAGTGTATGTTTGGTGGTATTATCGCGTACTCTTCTTGATGGTGAAAAAATCAGAACCGGCGGAACCGTACTGAACATATTGAAAAAGCTGAACGGGGATAAATTGCTGTTCCCATTCCTGTCCACCGTAGAAGCCAAAGCTATCGGACGCGGAGAAACAGCAGTCTGCATGATCGTCTGCAGCTGCACTGGGGATAGTTCGGATGGAATTACTGTTTTCATAGTTTTTTAACACTTAAGTTTTTTAAGTTTAAAATTGCATTAGTAATGAGTACACTTAAGTTTTGAAAATCGAAGATTTTCATTCTTTTGGTAAAGTTTGAAAAGATTGAGAAGCAAATGATTGACACCCTTCATAATATACATTAATAACATTGAAATTTATCAGGATAGAGCGTGGGACTTTCAAGAGATTCATATAATTTATTGTTTGAGCTTTATGAATCCGATGAATCTCAGATACAGACTTGATTTCAAGAACAATTAAATCCTCTATAAGAAAATCGCATTTTAATTTACAGTTTATTTCTTGTCCTTTATAATGTAAAGGAATTTCAAGTTCACTTTTGTACTGTAGCTCCAACAGGTCAAATTCTTTTTTAAGGCATTGATGATAAACATCTTCATATAATCCTGGTCCAACCTGTTTGTGAACCTCAATACATGCTCCTATAATTTTATAAGAAAGATCGTTAATGAATTTTTGAGTTATCATCATAAAATGAATACGAAAATCGGAGATTTTCAAAACTAAAGTGAACTTAAAATATTAAGCTTTGAACTTAAATTTACTTAAGTGTTTAAATAAATTAAACTGCAGGGATAATTTTACCGCTTACTTCACCGAAGCCTACACGAACACCGTCTTTTTCTGCCCAGGCTTTCATCGTAACGGTATCGTTATCGTTGATGAATTTTCTTTCTTCGCCATTGCTCAGGATGATAGGATTCTGACCTCTCCAGGTAAGTTCCAGCATAGAGCCGAATGATTTGGGATCGCTGCCGGAAATGGTTCCGCTTGCATACATATCGCCCACTTCTACGTTACAGCCGTTTACGGTGTGGTGAGCCAGCTGTTGGGCCATGTTCCAGTACATATGTTTGTAATTGCTTTCGCTGATGCGGTTTTGGTCTCCGTTTTCAGGTTGGATGTACACTTCAAGGTTAATGTCGTAATTTTTATCGCCTTCAAATTTCAGGTAATCCAGTACTTCAGGGTCCTGCTTAGGAGAGGTGGTTCTGAATGGTTCCAGGGCTTCGAGGGTTACTACCCAAGGCGATACGGACGAACCGAAGTTTTTAGCAAGGAAGGGGCCTAAAGGTACATATTCCCATGACTGAATGTCCCTTGCAGACCAGTCGTTGAAAATAACCATTCCGAAAATAGCCTCTTCAGCATCTTTTGTAGAAATGCTTTCACCCATTTCGGTATTTTTGTTGAGAATGAAGGCCATTTCCAGCTCAAAATCCAGCTGTTTGCAAGGCCCGAACACAGGCTGGTCTGCATCGGCAGGTTTCGTCTGGCCTTTCGGGCGTATAATTTCAGTTCCGGAAACTACAATGGAGGATGCCCTTCCGTGGTATCCAACCGGCAGGTGCTTCCAGTTCGGGAGCAGGGCATTGGCAGGATCACGGAACATTTTCCCTACATTGGTCGCATGCTCAATGCTGCTGTAAAAATCGGTATAATTGGGCACATGGACAGGCATCATCATTTTTACCTTATCAAGATCGTAGAATGCTGCTTCAATCGTTTTCTGGTCTTTGGATAAAATAGATCCTTCCTGAAGCAGTTCCTGGATTTTAGTACGTACTGCATTGGTAACGGGTTTTCCAAGTTCTATGAACTCATTCAGGGTATAGGCTTCAAAGACGTTGTCATCAAGCCCCTCAACCTCTTCAAAATAGGCAAAGTCATATAAAGTGGCAAGGTCAATAACCTGATCCCCGATCCTGGTACAGCAGCTGATGTATTCTTTATTGAATACGGCTACCCCGAAAGGGATGTTATGGATGGAAAAATCTGATTGGGAGGAATACTCTACAAATGATTTCATAAATTTAATTTTTGTTGGATCTGTATCCGTTATAATTCTGGCTGGTAATCATTCAGCATGACAATGTATGGCCTGGATTTGTTGGCCAGCATGGGTTGATCTGATTCCGAACCGGATGGTTGTTACTTATTTTTTGAGCCCGAGTAGGATGCTTCATCAATCCAGCGGTCTCTGGTGTTGACATCGATGAGGTACAGGATATTGTCCTGTTTGGTCAGCAGGAGGGTTTTGGTGACGGGCATCGGAATTTTCTTGTTCTCCAGCTTGTCTGCCCTCAGCGAAACAATGTTATTCTTTCTGACGATATCACCGGTAAAAACATTGGAGCTGCTTTGTCCCGTAGATTTATCGTCGAATACCTCCACATACGTTGCCTGGTTACCTTTGATGACAATAAAGTCTCTTTCCGTATGGTCTTCAGCATCTTTGATGAATATAAACTTTTTATTATCGATATTCTCGTGTTCAAGATGCTGGTTGATTCCTTTTCTTTCTTCAAGTCTGGTAAGGATCTGGTTCAGGGTTCCGTATTGGGCTTTCAAGCCTAATGTTGTCCCGAAAAGCAGGATTCCGATGCATATTTTTCTCATAATCGTGTGTCTATAAAAAAGTTTTGCCAAGATTCTGCATCCTGACAAAACTTATATTGTTATTTAATTAAAGGTTCCCTCTTCTGGCTTGTTCCTTCTCCAGTGCTTCAAACAATGCCTTGAAGTTCCCTGCACCAAAACTCTGTGCACCATGCCTTTCAATGATTTCAAAGAAAAGGGTAGGTCGGTCTTCCACAGGCTTCGTGAAGATCTGAAGTAAGTAGCCTTCTTCATCATGGTCAATAAGGATGCCAAGATCCTGAAGTTTCTTGATATCTTCATCAATATGGCCTACACGTTCCGGAACCATCTCATAATAAGCCTCCGGCGGGGCAGAAAGGAACTCAACACCACGCTTCTTCAGTTCAGTTACCGTGTGGATAATGTCCCTGGTAGCGACAGCAATATGCTGAACGCCCTCGCCTTCATAAAAATCCAGGTATTCTTCCACCTGCGACTTCTTCTTACCTTCTGCCGGCTCATTGATCGGGAATTTGGCATATCCGTTTCCGTTGGACATTACTTTAGACATTAGAGCAGAATATTCTGTGTTGATCTGCTTATCATCAAAAGAAAGGATGTTCACAAATCCCATTACTTTTTCGTACCATTCTACGGTAGGAACCATTCTGTCCCAGCCTACATTTCCCACACAGTGGTCTACATATAATAAACCGGCCTCTTCAGGATTATAGTCGCTTACCCATGGCTCATAGCCCGGCATGAAAGCACCTGAATAGTTCTTTCTCTCCACAAACATATGCATGGTTTCTCCGTAAGTATAAATGCCGGACATTCTTACCTCGCCGTTTTCATCCTTCAGGGTAACCGGTTCCAGGTATGGTTTCCCGCCTCTCTTGGTTGTTTCCTCGAAAGCCTGGTAAGCGTCGTCTACCCAAAGTGCCAGGATTTTTACTCCGTCACCGTGTTTTTTTACATGCTCATTGATCAGAGAGTCAGACTTCAGTCCTGTGGTTAGAACCAGTCTGATTTTGCCCTGCTGGAGTACATAGGAAGCACGGTCTCTTACGCCTGTTTCAGGACCGGCATAGGCCACTGACTGAAAACCGAAAGCGGTTTTGTAATAATGAGCAGCCTGCTTGGCATTTCCTACATAAAACTCAATGTAATCTGTACCATTGATCGGCAGAAAATTCTCGGCCTGAGCAATTTTTTCGGCAAATGTAAGTGTTGACATATTTCTATTTTACTTTTATTTATTGGAATGCAAATTACGAATTTCTGACTAATACGAAAAATATAAACAAACAAACGTTAGGTAAGTATAACGGAGGCTTGATAAAGCGATTGGAGCGTAAAAAATATCCCGATAATCATCGTTGACACAGCTCTTTCATGATTCCCGGTCCGAAAAGATTGCGGATGTTGCATTCACCAAAATTTTGAATCTCATAAATATGAAAGCATCAGGTAAGCCTTGGCGTTATAAACATCACCTCTTACAAAGAGATTTAATGCTTAAATCTTTCAAAGGCTGCTTTCTCCAGCATTTCCCGGTCATCCGGATGGGCGATGCTGATCAGCTCCTGCGCTCTCTGCTTCAGGTTCTTTCCATAGAGGTAGGCTGTTCCGTATTCGGTGACTACCCAGTGAATATGCCCTCTGGTGGTAACTACTCCGGCTCCCGGTTTTAAATACGGGACAATTCGGGAAACCCCTTTTTTGGTTCTGGATGTAATGGCAATGATCGGCTTCCCGTCTTCACTCAGCGCAGCACCCCGCATAAAATCCATCTGGCCACCGATACCGCTGTACTGCATGGTCCCGATAGAATCTGCGCAGACCTGTCCGGTAAGGTCAATTTCAATAGCAGAGTTGATGGCCACCATCTTCTTGTTCCTCATGATGTTGATGGGGAAGTTCACATCACTTACATCTTTAAATGCAAAAATGGTATTATCATCTACGTAGTCGTACAGCCTTCTGGTACCGAAGCAGAAGCTGGTAATTGTTTTATTGTCGTTATAGCCTTTATACTTGTTGTTGATAATGTCATTTTGAATCAGGTCGATCACTCCGTCGCTCAGCATTTCAGTATGGATGCCCAGGTCTTTATGGTTGTGCAGGCATTTCAGGACCGCATCCGGGATAGTTCCGATTCCCATCTGAAGGGTTGAACGGTCATCTATAAGCTCAGCCACGTTTTTACCGACTTCCATCTCTTCCGGGCCTACCTTGGATCCGTAGTCTACTGTAGGAAGTTCTTCTTCATGCCATACCAGTTTATTGATCCTGCTGATGTGGATCATACCGTCACCGTGGGTTCTCGGCATCAGAGGGTTCACAATGGCTACAATAATTTTAGCCGTATCTACAGCAGCCCTTGCCACATCCACAGAAGTCCCCAGAGTGCAGAACCCATGTTTGTCCGGTGGGGAAACGGTAACGAGTGCCACGTCCAGGGGCAGGATATTTTTTCTGAATAAGATTGGGATTTCACTTAGAAAAACAGGGACAAAATCTCCCCGGTCTGAATTGACGGCATCCCTTACCGGAGAAGAAACGAATAAGGAATTGACAAAAAATTTCCCGGCATATTCAGGTTTGGCAATTTCCACATTCCCCTGCTGGGTGATGGAAACCATTTCCACATTGTCGAGCCGGTGGGCCTGCCTGGCGAGTTCATCGATTAAATAATTGGGTGTGCATGCACTTCCGTGAAAAAATACACGGTTACCGCTTTTTACGGTATAAATAGCTTCTTCTGCGCTTATATATTGATCCATAGTAAAACTTTAATAAGTATGTCAGATGTTTTTTTATTCATTTAAAGATAGCTTATATTATTTGTATCCATTATAAATAAGCAGAGATTTTTGTCATGTTTAAGAAAATTTAAGTGAATAAAAAACGATCAGCTGTACGGCAACTGATCGTTAAATCTTATCTATTTTTAAAAACTTTAAAATATATAGGCTCCTGATAATTTATTCCTGTAAACGGTCTTTCAGCGTAGGGTCTTCCTCGTCCAGCCATGAGGTTTTATAAGAAGGATCTTCTACTTTCAAAGCTTCTTCTGTAATTTTAAGTGGACGGAACGGATCTACCATAACGGCATATTCCTCCGTGAATTTTTTCCCGATGCTGCGTTCCATGGCTCCAGGATGCGGGCCGTGCACAATTCCGCCCGGGTGAAGCGTAAAGTCCATCAGGTCGATGTGGTTGCGGCTCATAAAGTCGCCTTCGGTATAAAACAGGACTTCATCGGAATCAATATTGGAATGGTTGTAAGGAGCCGGGATTGACTGCGGATGATAATCGTACATCCGGGCACAGAATGAACATACCACAAAATTATGGCCTTCAAAATTCTGGTGTACCGGAGGCGGCTGATGGATTCTTCCGGTAATAGGCTCAAAATTTTTGATATTAAACTTGTAAGGATAGAAATAGCCGTCCCAGCCTACGACATCAAAAGGATGGGTAGCGTAGATAAAATCTGTAATCTGGTTTTCTTTTTTTACTTTGATCAGGAATTCTCCTTTTTCATCTTTAGGTTCCACGAAAACAGGGGCAATGATATCCCTTTCGCAAAACGGGGAATGTTCAAGGAGCTGGCCGAATTCATTCCGGTACCTTTTGGGTGTGTAGATCGGTGAATGGCTTTCCAGGATAAAAAATACGGTATCATCAGAATGCAGTTCAATCTGGTAAATGGTACCTCTTGGAATGATCAGGTAATCGCCTGTAGAAAATTCAAGGTGGCCGACAAATGTTTTGAGGATCCCCTTTCCGTTATGTACAAACAGGAGTTCATCGCATTCTGCATTTTTATAAAAATATTCCATGGATTTCCTCGGTTTGGACAATCCCATTTTCAGGTCATTATTCACCATCAGAAACTTACGGCTGTCCAGAACATCATCTTCGGGAGTTACATTCATCCCTTTAAACATTCTGGGAGTTACATTCTTGTCAATGGCAATTTTCGGTGCTACGTCTCTGGGTTCACTGATCGATTTGATCTGGGTGGGGCGGTGGATGTGGTACAGCAAAGAAGAAATTCCATGGAAGCCCTCAGTTCCGAAAAGCTGTTCATAATAGAATTTGTCTTCAGGAGATTTGAAAATGGTATGCCTTTTCTGAGGGATATTTCCCGACTGATGATATCTCATTGTATTTGTATATGGAATGTACCAAAAGTAATCATTTTTTATGAATTGGGATAAGCCGCATCCGATATAAAGTTTGTATATATGAAAATATTTGTTAGTTTTGTCTAACAAATTATATTTTATGGTTAGAATATTATTTTTGATGTTGTTGATTTTTCATCATATTCCTTTTCTCAGAACAATGACAGTATTACTTCAATGTATTCCCAAAAGAAGGACTCTGTGAGTTCCGGAAAAAAAATAAAGACCGGGCAGATAGATGATGTTGTGATGACCGGTACCATAAAGGCGGTAAGCAGGTCCAAAAGCCCGGTTCCGGTAGAAATATACAGCCAGAAATTTTTTCAGAAAAACCCAACCCCCAATATTTTTGAGGCGATATCCATGGTAAACGGGATCAAGCCACAGCTGAACTGTTCGGTCTGTAATACCGGCGATATCCACATCAACGGGCTCGAAGGTCCGTATACCATGATCCTGATCGACGGCATGCCCATTGTAAGTTCACTGTCTACGGTGTATGGTCTTAGCGGAATTCCGAACAGCCTGGTAGACCGGATTGAGGTTGTGAAAGGCCCTGCTTCTTCCCTGTATGGTTCCGAGGCTATGGGCGGAGTCATCAATATCATTACCAAAAATGCCCTGACGGCACCCAAATTCAGCACAGATATCATGACCAGCACGTGGAGTGAAAACAATATTGATGTTTCCACAAAATTCAGACTGGGAAAAAATGCCGCTTCTTTACTAAGCCTGAATTATTTTAATTTCAGCCGGAAGATCGATGACAACAAAGACAATTTTACCGACGCTGCATTGCAAAACAGGATTTCCGTATTCAATAAATGGAATTTCAGGAGGCAGGAAAACCGGATGGCCAGCTTTGCACTTCGCTACCTGTATGAGGACCGCTACGGAGGTGAGATGCAATGGAACAGGCAATATCGTGGCAGCAGTGAGGTATACGGGGAAAGTATCTACACCAACAGGGTGGAAGCATTCGGGCTTTATCAATGGCCGGTAAGGGAACAGGTGATTACCCAGTTTTCCTATAACTACCATACCCAGAATTCATTTTACGGGGCCAACCCTTACGAAGCAATCCAGAAGGTGGCTTTCATCCAGACTTACTGGAACAAATCTTTCAGAAAGCATGATCTCATGGCAGGACTGACTTTCAAAAAGACTTTTTACGATGATAACACACCGGGGACACTTTCAGCGGACGGACTAACCAATCAGCCGATGAATTCGCCAATACTTGGAGCTTTTGTGCAGGACCAGTGGGAAATAACAGGGAAACACACTTTGCTGCTAGGCTACCGGTACGATTACGACCGGATCCATCATTCCGTACATTCTCCGCGGCTGGCCTGGAAGTTTTCTCCGAATCCTTATCATGCGCTGAGGTTCAACTTCGGTACAGGTTTCAGAGTTGTCAACCTGTTTACGGAAGACCATGCCGCACTTACAGGTTCCAGGGAAGTGGTAATACGTTCGGACCTTAAGCCGGAGCGCTCTGTAAATGGAAATATCAATTATATCTGGAAAATACCTGCCGGAAATCGTATGCTGAACCTGGATGCCTCGGTTTTCTATACGTATTTCAGCAATAAGATTGTAGGGGATTTCGATTCGGAGCCGGATAAAATTATTTTATGATAACCTGCATGGATATGGAATTTCCCGTGGAGCTTCGGTAAATGCAGAATACAGCTTCAGTATCCCCTTGAGTTTCAATATAGGCATTACATATCTGGATGTATACCAGAAATTTGACAACGAACGCAATAAAGTACAGCAGTTGCATGCTCCGAACTGGAGTGGAACCTATGCATTCACATATAAGTTTCCCAATGCTTTAACCTTAGATTTTACAGGGCAGGTATACGGACCCATGCGTCTTCCGGTGCTGCCTGATGACTACCGTCCCGAATATTCACCCTGGTATACATTGGCCAATATCCAGGTGTCCAAAAGTTTTGGCTCAGGATTCGAAGTCTATTGCGGAATCAAGAACCTGCTGAATTTTACTCCCAAAGATCCGCTGATGAGGCCGTTCGACCCGTTTGACCGGTACGTGAATGACCCGGTAAACAATCCTAAAGGGTATACTTTCGATACAGCTTATGGGTATGCTCCGATGCAGGGGATCCGGGGATTTCTGGGAATTAAATATACCTTGAAATGAAAACTGTCCTGATCGTTTTACTCATAATTCCGTGTTGGGTTTTTTCGCAGATCCGGACGATTTCTTTTTCAGACCTGGAAAGGTTGCGGAAGGAACACCCAAAGCCGGTCATTATCCATCTGTATACCGACTGGTGTACTGTCTGTACAATGGAATGCTTTGAGTTGACTAAGGATGAAAAGCTGGTAAAAGCACTTAACGAAGGCTTTTATTTCATGAGCTTTGAAGCGGAAAAAACAAAAGAAACAATCCGTTTCCAGGGAAAAGACTTTCATTATATTGCTAACGGAAAATCGGGCATTCATGAATTTGCTTTGGCTTTGTCAAGAAACAAAAGTCAGCCGGTTTATCCGTTATGGGTATTTCTGGATCAGGATTTCAATCTGCTGGACTATCATGAAGGGTTTTTAAGTCCTTCCGGGCTCAGGAATAAGTTAAAGGAAATTCCTGAAGCTTATTCAGGTTCAGAGGCAAAGCCCTGATGAAGGGTTCCGTCATTTCAGCAGCACAGCTATAATGGCGAGGATTGCGGGAAGTGCCTGAACAAAAAAGATCTTTTTCGTTGAAGATATAGCCCCATAAATTCCTGCTACAGCAACACATCCTAAGAAAAACAAAGCGACATTGGTCTGCCATTCGGGATCTTTGATCAGGAAAGACCAGATCAGCCCGGCTGCCAGGAACCCGTTGTATAATCCCTGGTTGGCGGCCAATCCTTTTGTGGGCTTAAACAGTTCAGGTGGTAAAGCAGATTTAAAAACTTGCTTTCCTTTGGTTTCCCACGCAAACATTTCCATCCACAGAATGTATAGGTGTTCAATGGCAACCAGGGCGGTAAGTATTTTGGTGACAATTTCCATGATGCTAAGTTTGAATTGTAAAGCTAAAAAAATAAACTTAAGTTTGGGTATTATTTGTAATGGAAACTTTAAAGCAACATCTGAAGCATTTTATCAGCCTAAGCGAAGAAGATTATACGTCTGTATTTTCTTTTTTCAGGGTTATGGAAGTAGGGAAGAAGCGGGACATTATGAAACAGGGTGAGTTGTGCAAATCCCTGTATTTTGTGGAAAAAGGCTGCATCAGGAAGTTTTTTGTCAATGATAAAGGTGTGGAGCAGACTACGGAATTCGCATTAGAGCATTGGTGGATGAGCGATACCTTTGCATATGAGCGGCAGCAGAAAACAGATTTTACCATTCAGGCTGTAGAGCCTTCTGTGATATTGGTGCTGGATTATGAGCAGCAGAAGCTGCTGATTGCCCAGCATCCCGCCATGGAACATTATTTCAGAATGGTTTACCAGCGGGCTTGCGCGGCTGCAGAACGCCGTATCCGCTACCTGTACGAATATTCAAGGGAGGAAATGTACATCCATTTCAGTACTCAATATCCCGGGTTCGTCCAGCGGGTTCCGCAATACCTCATTGCTTCTTTTTTAGGCTTTACCCCGGAATATCTCAGTGAGATCAGGGCAAAATTACGTTCTTAAACCAGTTTAAGTATTTTTCATCTGTTAAGCCTGAACTTTGCCATCATGTTTAACCTAAAATTATAATAATGAGTACAAGAATCAATATGATTGCTACAGACGCCGAGGCCTACAAAGCCATGAGAGGCCTGGAGGAATACCTGCAGACCACATCGCTGAACAACATTCAGAAAGAACTGATTAAAATAAGGGCATCCCAGATCAACGGATGTGCTTTCTGCCTGGACATGCATACCAGGGATGCAGTACAGTATGGCGAAACACCGCAACGGATTTACCTGCTGAACGCCTGGAGGGAAGCTGCTGAATTTTATACTGCCGAAGAGCAGGTGCTTCTGGCCATGACCGAAGAAATTACTCTGATCAGTAAGCAGGGATTAACAGAAGATACTTATGCTAAAGCTGAGGAAATCTTCAGTGGAAAACAGATTGCAGAAATCATCATGGCCGTGATTACCATCAATGCCTGGAACAGGATTGCGATAAGCACGCATCTTCGGGTGCCTAAAGATTAGTATAGATTGAAAAGAGCTTCCTTTGAAGCTCTTTTTTCTTAGAATTATCCGTTTACAGATTACAGTTCAATTGCAGAACATTGGCATTCAGAGGTTGCTCAATTTTCCGCTCCAGCTTCTGATCGTTGACATGGACATAAATTTCCATAGACCCTGTCCCAACGTGAAGAGACAATATATGTCCGCCATATGCATTGAACCGGTCGTCGGTAGCTACCCCATGAATATGAATAGACGGGCCTTTATCATTCCATGCAATGGAACCGGTAAGACTTCCCATTTCCACTTTTCTGAAGGTCTTAGGATTGAATTTTTTAGCTTTGAAATCATAGAATCCGAATTCTACTTCTCTGGCAAAACCGATTCCGCTAAAACTTGCTGAAGGAATATGCTCAGTTCTGGCAAGATGCTCAATTTGGCCAATGACATCATCATTCTGCCTTAATACCATCAGATATCCTGTTGGTGTTTTGATGTAACGGCAACTCTCTTTTTCCTGTACACCCATGCCGGATGATCCAAATAGGAATGTGAACAATATTATTTTAAAATTTTTCATGAAATTAGTGTTTAACTGAGACGATACTGTGTAATATATTATTGATTCACGGGAAATCAGCAAATCGTTTAAATTTTATCATTTATTATTTGATGGATATAATCATCATGTATTATGCTAAATACAATTAAATTTTTTACAATAAGTATACTGTTTTATAGTATTTAGTATTATTTAATTTTTAGTATGTTAAAAATAAATCTTTTTTTTGTGATTTTGTGTTAAATTGATTTTGAATCTAGGCTTTGCTGTTTCAAAGAGTTTCTTCCTTACCAGGTTCCTGTTGCTTCTCGGCATGACATATGTAGCATGGTTATTGTACTAGGGAGGTTAGCTTAATAAATACAAAAACACGAAATGGACAGAAACCTAATGGCACCTGATGAGTTGCAACGTATTCAGGCTCTTCATTCCTATGGTATTTTAGATACACCTTATGAAAACGATTTTGATGATCTCACTGAACTGGCATCTGTTATTTGTCAGACACCGGTGGCATTGATCAGCCTCGTAGATGAAAAACGCCAATGGTTTAAGTCAAACAAAGGATTGGAAGTCAGGGAAACAGACCGGGCATATTCTTTTTGTGCTCATGCTATCCTTCAACCGGAAAATATTATGGTAGTTGAGGATGCCCGTACAGACCAACGTTTTAAAGATAATGTGCTTGTTACCGGGAAAACCAATATTGTATTTTATGCGGGAATGCCCCTCATAGACAGCCAGGGAAATGCATTGGGTACTTTATGCGTGATTGATCATCAGCAAAGGCAACTTAACGAAAGCCAGATCAAAAGCCTGAAAATACTTTCCAAAACCGTGATAGAAAAACTAGAGCTCCGCAGGCAACTGGCCACAATGTCTGAGGAAAAGGAAACCAGGAAATCTAATCCAGTCTATTCTCAACATACCTACACTGCTTTTAATCAAAGCCGGCTTACGCAAAGGGCCATTGAGCAGATGAATGATGCTAATGCGCTGATCATCCAGAATGAGCAGCACCTTCGCCTTGCCGTAGAGGCGGCTAATCTTGGAACCTTTATGCTTAATATCAATACCGGCCATCTTGAAACGAGTGCTTACTGCAACGATATTTTCGGACTGGGTGAAAATGTATGCATTACCATCACTCAATTATTGGATATGCTCGAAGAAGACCGGGGACGAATTCAGAAAGCATTAACAGAGTCTATTTCTTCAGGGCGCATTTTTGATGAAGAGTTCCGCATTGTCAACAGGGCAGATCATAAAATTCGCTGGATTAAGGTAGCCGGAAAAGTTTTCCATAAAGAAACCGCGAAAGGAAACACGTTTTGTGGTACCGTATCCGATATTACAGAATGGAAAAAAATCGAACGTAAAAAAGGCGATTTTATCAACCTGGCCAGCCATGAGCTAAAATCTCCTCTCACTTCCATCAAAGCATTTACCCAGCTCCTTCAGAGGAAACTTAAAGATTGTGAAGACAGTAATATCAGCCATCTCATCCGCAGAAGCGAAAGCCAGGTAAGAAGAATGGAAAACCTTGTGGACGGCTTTTTAAATTTTTCAAAGCTGGACAATGGCCTCCTTACGCTGAATAAAGCACCATTTGATTTTAAAAACTTTGTCTCGGAAATTATCGCGGATCACTATACGCTGAATAAGAATAATCATAACTTTGAACTGATCACTGATGCAGAAACCGTTTTGTCTGCGGATAAGAATAAAATCCAGCTCGTTATTACGAATCTTATGGAGAATGCCATTAAATACGCTCCTTCCGGCACTCCAATTCAGGTAAGAATTTCTTCCGACCATCATGAGGTGAAATTTGAGATCATTGATCAGGGGCCCGGAATTGCCGATCAGGATGCGTTAAAAATCTTTGACCGGTTTTACCGTGTACAGAACGCTGATACAAAACAGATCGCAGGCTTTGGTATAGGATTGTATATCTGTAAAGAAATCGTTGAACTGCACCAAGGCAATATCGGGGTTGAAAGTACTTTGGGAATAGGCAGCCGCTTTTGGTTTACGCTTCCTAAATAGCGGTAACGTTTTTTTAATTTTCTTACCATCATCATGTTCCTTATATGCTTCATACAGGCATAAACAGCAAGAGTATTAAGATCACTTTAAAGGGTCGTTAAGCCCTAGTGAAAATAATACTCTCTAACTTTTAGGCATGATCAGGTATTCCCGACCATCTGTTGTATTCCAGTTCTTCTACATACAATCATTCTTTTCTGTGATATAGGAAGATAAACTTGCAGCATGGCCCAGTTCTTTTTCAAAAACTGATCTTAAATGATCTCTGTAAAGTTTCATATCCCTCTCAACTGCCGCATTTTTTTCCACATCATAAAAATGGAAACTTTCCAGTTTTTCCATGGAAACAAAAGCATTCATCCTGTGGAACCCAAATAAAGGCCCGTCATCCACATGCGTTTCATTGAAAAACTCTCCCGGTAAGGTGAAGGCTGTAGACGGAGCATTCCAGCTGGTAGTCACCATATATTTTCTTCCGCCAAGCATGCCGCCGGTGCCGTAATTGATCTCTGGTTCTGCGGAAGACCTCCCGTCACTCAGATAGATTCCTTTGGCATGCCCTGCCGTAAATACCTCATCAATATATTTTTTCAGGCCGTTAGGAAGCTGGAACCACCAGATGGGAGTATGATAGATAATATAATCTGCCCAGACAAATTTCTGTACTTCTTCATCTTTGTCATATCCTTCATCTACATGGGTCACTTTAACCTCAATATTACCCAAGTCCTTCAATACTTGTATGGTATTTTCTGTGATGGTTTTATTATAAAGGCCTCCTGAGTGCCCGAAATGCTGTGCACCGTTAATAATAAGTACTTTTTTCATTGCTGTTGTTTTAATATGGTGCAAAGTTAAGTTCATTAATAGTATTATAAAAATAATATAATTTATACCTTTATATTATAATTATAATATTTAACGATGGTTAATCTGGAATGGTATAGAACATTTAAAGCTGTTTATAAAACAGGAACGATGACCGGTGCTGCGGATCTCCTGTTTATTTCGCAGCCGGGCGTAAGTCTTCATCTCAGCTCGCTTGAAGCTTATGTGGGATATAAGCTGTTTGACAGAACAGGCAGGAAGATGATTCCTACTGAAAAAGGGAAAGTGCTTTTTAATGCTGTAGCTGAGCCTATATGTAAGCTTGAGGAAGTGGAAAAGAACTTCCAGAAGTCTACGGAAAAGCATACACCGACTATCAGTGTCGGAATGTGTTTTGAAACCTTTCAGACGACACTGGAGCAATACGTTTCCAGTCTGCCGTTCAATCTGATCATCAGGTTCGGGGAATATCCGGAAATGCTGGATCAGCTGGATAAAGGTATTCTCGACCTAATCATTACACCCAAAAGGGGCGTTTCTCTTAACATCGAACATGAAGCTTTCTCTTCGGAGCAGATGATTCTGGTAGGGGGTAAAGAGACTGATGCAGAGGGCTTTTATGATGTTTTGGAATCAAAAGGTATCGAATATGCGGAAGAATGGCTGAAGGAACAGAAGTGGTATGGTACTACCGGGGACATGGAACATCTTTTTCAGTTCTGGATCCTCAATTTCGGACACAAACCGGATTTCCGGCCTAATTATATTGTCCCGAACCTCAATTCCATCATCCGTTGCCTGAAAAGCGGTGCCGGATTATCTGTGGTGCCGGATTTCCTGTGCAAAAATGAACTTGAAAACGGGGAAATAAAGCTGGTGTGGGAGGGCGAAAAGAAACTGCAAAACACTCTGTACTTCGGATGCCGCAAAAAAAATAGCTATCCGGATGAAATTGCGCACATCAAAAAACTATTCAGGCAGGTAATGAGTTGAATCGCATGATGCCTCGCAGCAATTAAAAAAGTACAATGGATAAAAGCACCGGAAATAAACTGAATCAGTAAAAATGGTAACCACCATATAAATTTTTTATCGGAAATTTGTTAGATATACAATTAAACAAAATATTATGCACAAGAAAACATATGCAGGGCAGCCTGTGATTACATTAAACAATGGAGTGGATATTCCTGCACTGGGTTTCGGGGTATGGCAGATAGATGATCTTAAGCAATGCGAAAATGCGGTCGTTAAAGCTATTGAAACTGGCTACAGGATGATTGATACCGCTGCAATCTACCAAAATGAAACAGCTGTCGGGAATGCCGTCAAAAACAGCGGAATAGATAGGGAGCAGCTATTTATTACCTCAAAACTTTGGGTCCAGGACACTTCTTATGAGAAAGCGAAAAGTGCATTTCAGCAGACACTGGATCGTTTGCAGCTGGATTATCTGGACATGTACCTCATCCACTGGCCGTATGCAGACTTTAAAGGAGCATGGAAAGCGATGGAGGAGCTGTATGATGAAGGGAAAATCAAAGCCATTGGGGTCTGTAACTTTACCGTTGAAAAGCTTGAAGAGCTGAAAACAACCGCTAAGGTAAGTCCGGTGATTAACCAGATCGAGCTTCATCCGGTTTTCCAGCAGAAAGAACTCCAGGTATATAACAGGGAGAATAACATTATTACCCAGCCTTGGAGCCCTTTAGGCAACGGGAATTCAGAACTGCTTAACAACAGTTCCCTGAAGTCCATTGCAGAAAAACATCATAAAACCGTTGCCCAGGTGATCTTAAGATGGCATCTCCAGGAGGGCTTCTGTGTGATCCCGAAATCAGTAACGCCGTCCAGGATCGAAGAAAACTTCAATGTTTTTGATTTTGAGCTGAGTGAAGATGAAATGAATACCGTGCGTTCACGGGATACCGGGAAAAGATTGTTCTTTGACCCGAAAGATCCTGAATGGGAGAAAAAAATGCTGAATGCGGTGGCAGATATCTGATCTGACGATTTACGATAGATATTTTTGTAAACTTTTATACGTTTTATTTAAAATAGTACTATGCTTTTCCCGGAAACCATCAGTAAAAAGCTCGGCATATCTTATCCGGTTATCCAGGCACCTATGTTTGGGGTAAGCACCCCCGAGATGGTGGCAGCGTCTGCTGATGCAGGATGTTTAGGTTCTCTGGCGCTGGGCGATTTGCCGGCAGAGCAATGTATTTCTTTAATCCGTAAAACCCGCAGTCTCACAGGAAGGCTCTTCGCCGTTAATATTTTCGTGCATGAGATTCCTGAAATAACAGCAGAATTGCGGGAGAAATATGCTAAAGCGAAAGCATACATTGAAGCTTTTGCAGAAGACAACGGATTAAGCGTGAGCCTGACGGCCCTTGAAGATCTTACCACCAATTCATATCATGAACAGATTGAAGCTATCATTGATGAAGGTTGTGAGATTCTCAGTTTTACGTTTGGGATTCCGGATGAGAAAAGCATTGTCAGATTAAAGGAAAAAAATGTACTGCTCATCGGGACCTGTACAAGTGTAACGGAAGCTCAGATGCTGGAAAAGGCCGGAATTGACCTTATTGTGGTGCAGGGTATTGAAGCGGGCGGTCACCGGGGAACTTTTGCCACAGAAAGCCTGCCCCAGATCGGAGGGATGTCATTATTGCCACAGATTGCGGACCATGTTGATACGGCGCTGATTTATTCCGGCGGTATTTACAATGCACAGACGATGCAGGCAGCAAAGGCTCTTGGAGCAGAAGGCTTCCAGTTAGGAAGTATGTTGCTGGCCTCTCAGGAAAGCGCGCTGCAGCCCTTTGAAAAGGACCGGCTGAAGATGGTAAGTGAAAATGACATAGTGCTGACGAGGACCTTTTCCGGACGTTATGCCCGGGGCATCAGCAATAAGTATATCCGTAAGCTCGAAGGCTCAGGCTTTATTCTGCCATACCCGTATCAGAATAAACTGACAGGCGCTTTAAGAAATGCGGCAAAGCTCCGGCAGGATACGGATTTTGTGAGCATTTGGTTGGGACAGTCCATTCACGATTACAGTAGACAATCCGTTAAGGATATCCTTGGAAAACTTATTGACGATTACAGCAGATTACCATAAATAAAAATCCTTTCAGCGATCATACTGAAAGGATTTTTTATATTTAGAGTACATCATTAAACAGATTAAATCAGTCATCTTATTCAATAAAATGGTTGATGCTAATGTACTTACTTTGTCAGGTCCAGTCCTCCGAAATTCCCTGAACTCATCATCAGGTATACGCCTTGTGTTTTATCGAGGGTATTCCAGTAAGCGTGAAGGTCTTCTGCACGGGTAAATACCTTTAAGGACTCGTTTTTGAATTTTTCCCTGATCAGCTCCGGAGAGATAGGCTCCATCCTTTTGATCTTCAGGGCATCTTCAGAATAAAAAACAACAGCTTCATCCAGGCCATCCATGGCATGGTCATACTGCTCCAGAAAAGCAGGGTTTAGGCTGGAATACGTATGGAGTTCCAGAAATCCGTAGGTTTTTTCTTTCTTAAACTGTTCCGTGAAGGCTTTTACGGCTGCTTTTACCTTGCTAGGTGCATGGGCAAAATCTTTATATAGGATCCCATTGTCGGATCTTTCTACTTTTTCCAGGCGTTTTGAAGCACCCTTGAAGCTCATGATAGCTTCGTAAAAATCTTCATCCATTACCCCCAGCTGACGGCAGATAAGCCTTGCGCCCTCCATGTTCAGCAGGTTATGGGCTCCAAAAACAGACAATGGAATATCACCGATTTCGGTCTTCAGGAATACTTTCCCGTTGCTGATTTCATATTCAGGCGTATGATACGGTATTTTACGGAAATAGTTTTCGGCCTGGTCAACCACCTTTACTACCTCCGGATCTTCTTCGTTATATACGAGTACACCACCTGGCGTAATCGTAGCCACAAATTTCCGGAACTGTTCAATATAATCATCAAAAGTGGTAAAAACATTGATGTGGTCCCAGGCAATGCCGCTCATCAATGCTATATTTGGCTGGTAGAGCAGGAATTTGGAACGGAGGTCGATAGGAGAGGAGAGGTATTCATCACCTTCCAGTACCATGAAATCGTTGTCTTTGGTAATCTTGACCATACAATCAAACCCTTCCAGTTGCGCACCTACCATAAAATCCACATCTTTCTGATGAAAGTTCAGGACGTGGAGAATCATGGAAGTAATGGTTGTTTTCCCGTGCGAGCCTGCAATGACTACCCTGGTTTTGTCTTTTGACTGTTCGTAGAGGAATTCGGGGTAAGAATATATTTTAAGTCCCAGTTCTTTGGCTCTCGCAAGTTCGGGATTATCCTGGTGGGCGTGCATGCCCAGAATCACCGCATCGATATCGGGAGTGATTTTTTCCGGAAACCAGCCCATTTCTTCGGGAAGGATTCCTTTTTGCTGAAGCCTGGACATCGAAGGTTCAAAAATGATATCGTCTGAACCGGTAACCTGATATCCTTTATCTTTTAACGCAATGGCAAGGTTATGCATGGCGCTCCCGCCAATGGCAATAAAATGGGTTCTCAATGAAATTACTGTTTTTTTACGTTGTTATTGATCATTTCCTGGAAGGCATTCATGATGTTGTTCCAATTGGTTTTATAGTTCGGCATTACCAGGCTGGCATCTGTTTTACTGCCTTCATTAGGGCCTTTTTTCACATTCACTGTAGTGGTGATATTATCATACAGCTTTTTGTGGTCTTCCTGTATTCTCCTGAAATTGTTTTGGGAAAGCGTGTGGTTAAGTTTATTCAGGTCATCATTAGAAACCTTAAAGTCCTGTTTGTATTTTTTTCCCTGTCCCTCAAAAGAGTAGTGCGCTTCATTACCTTTAATAAGCAGGTTTTCGTACACCGGCGCAAATCCTCCGCTCCGCGAAAAGCTGATGTCAAAATCTGAATAAACCTTCTGACTGTTGCAGGAAGCCAATGTAATAGCGGCAAACAAGATTCCTGTAATTCTTTTCATAAGTAATATCCTTTATTGGTCTGAATCCTTTTGTTCTGTTTTTTTAGCTTTAAGTTCTTCATCATACTGGTGCAGCACATTGAAGTCTTCTGTCTGTTCAATGGCTGTCATGATCTTAAGAAGAATCTCATGAGCATTTTCTTTGTCATAATCTATTTCAAGCGGGCGCTTGAACTCCATGGTCGGTTTTACCCCTGTTACTTTTACCCTCAGTCCTTTTTTATCAAACGCTCTTCTGAAGCCGTTTATTTTAATTGGGATGACAATAGGCCGCTGGTTTTTCACCAGTTTCGCCGTTCCGCGCCTTCCCTGGGCAAAAGCTGAGGTGGTCCCCTGTGGGAAAGTGGCTACCCATCCGTTATCGAGGGCTTTCATAATATTATCCACTTCGCTCATATCCACCATTCTGTTAACGTTCTTTCCTTCCGCCCTCCACGTCCGTTTTACGGTTACAGCACCCGCTATTTTGAAGATTTTGGGAAGAATTCCTTTATTCATGGTTTCTTCAGCGGCTACGTAATAAAAGTCAATTTTAGGATTCAGGAGGTAGATAGGATTTTTGATGGTGTTCAGATACCCGTTGTTTACGGCACAGAACGCATGGTACATGGCGGCGACGTCTGCAAAATACGTCTGATGGTTGGAAACGAACAGGACATTGGAGTCCGGAAGGTCTACCAGATGCTCGGTGCCGGTTATTTTCAGCTTGTTGAAGCCGTTAAACCTGCGGTAGGAAACAAATCCCAGAATAAAAATAATCAGCCTCTTTAAAAAGTAAGGGGTCCCGAATGCATCGGTAAAAATATTTTTCTTCGCCATCTTTCAATTAAACACAATGATACAAAGTTACATTTTTTTCAGCAACTGGCTGAATTCGCTCAGGATCATCGCAGTAGCTCCCCAGATAATGTACCCGTTGAAATTAATGACCGGTACCTCATGTCCTCCCGCACCCGGCAAAGGCATGATTTCAGGGGTATCCGGGAGGCTTAAGAATGAAGTGACCGGAAACTCGATTACTTCCTGTGCTTCAGATTCCTGCAGAATAAACACCGGATTTTTTTTGGTATAGGAAATATAGGGATAGACATAAAAATTGCTTGGCGGGATGTAGATGGGCGACATTTCCCTTATAATCCGCACATAATGCTGTTCAATCCCGATTTCTTCCGAAGTTTCCCGGATCGCCGTATGGGCAAAGTCGCGGTCCATTTCTTCACGTTTTCCGCCGGGAAGGGAGATCTGACCGCTGTGGCGGTCGTGCACATTAACGGTTCTCTGGATCAGGGGGAAATGCCATTCATCGTTTTTAAGGTACAAAACAATGTTTACCGCAGCAAATTTCGGGTTTTTGGCAATCACTTCGTCATAGGTAAATACCGGACGGTAGGGCGGTGAAAATACGCCGTGGGCATTTTCGCCGGGCAGTTCAGCGCTTTTAATTTTCCTTAATAAATCTTTTCCGAAACTCATACCTCAAATTTAATAATATATATTCTGGAAAAAACAGATAGACACAATAATTACACCATTTTTATACAGGAACCATACGATCTTGAAAATAGGATTTCCGGTAGTTATCATACAACAGTCTTTCAAACGGGTATAAAAAAACCTCCGCATGCGGAGGTTTGATCTGTTTTTTAATTAGAATACCCTATCAGCTCTTCTTTTTTGGCATTGTATACTTTGTATTCTAAATATTTAAAAGAGTCGCGCGGGACTATGGTAACCCATTTTTTATACTTTACAAACCATTTCATCTGGATGCTTTTAATTCCTTTGGTAAGGTAAGCTTCCACAAAAGGATGCACATGGAGGAAAATTTTTCCTTTTTCTTTCTGCATAATGGTTCTCAGGGTTTCTTCCATACGTTCCACAATGACGATCGGAGCCACGATTTCTCCGTCTTTGTTAGGATTTTCTTCCTTGGTTTCGATCTGTTTTTCCGGACGGTTTCTCTGCCTGGTAATCTGGATCAGCCCGAATTTACTCGGGGGTAAAATTTTGTGACGGGCTTTATCGCGCGTCATCTCCTGCTTGAGGTGCTCATAAAGATCTTTCCGGTGCTCCGGGTTAGTCATGTCAATAAAATCAATGACAATAATCCCTCCCATATCCCTGAGCCTAAGCTGTCTGGCGATTTCAGTGGAAGCCATTTTATTGACCCTGAGAGCGTGTTCTTTATTAACTGCTGCTCCGGTGGTAATGTTGTTTCCGGAGTTAACGTCTACTACGTGTAAGGCTTCCGTGTGTTCTATCACAAGGTAAGCTCCTTTTGAGCCGGGAATGTTTACATGCTTCCCGAAGCTTTGTTTAAGCTGCTTTTCTACATTGTAATATTCCAGAAGGGGAATATGGGAATCGTAGAACTGGACGATATTCTTTCTTTCCGGAGCAATAACCTCCAGATAGTTTTTCATTTCGTCCACCATCTGTTCGTCATCACAGATAATGCTCACGAAATCCTGGTTGAAATTATCCCTTATAATGGCTGAGGCTTTGTCTTCTTCGCTTAAAACTTTAGACGGAACTTTGTTTTTCTGAATGTTTTTAAATGTGCTTTCCCACTTTTGAATCAGGTGATTCATATCATTGTGCAGGTCTGCTACTTTTTTTCCTTCAGCTACCGTTCTGATAATGACTCCGAAGCCTTCCGGCTTGATGCTCTCGATGAGCGTCCTGAGTCTTTCCTTTTCTTCAGATGTACTGATTTTTTTTGAAATGGAAACTTTATTGTCAAAAGGGATCAGAACCAGAAAACGTCCTGTAAGGGAAATCTGTGTGGAAATTCTGGGGCCCTTGGTAGAAATAGGCTCTTTGGTAATCTGAAGCAGAACAAGATCATCTTTGGCAATGACTTTGTCTACGGTTCCGTTTTTGTCAATTTCGGGCTGTATCTCGAAATTTTTTAAGCCTGAAGTGCTTTGTTTTTTAGAAATAGTATCTCTCAGAAACTTACGGTAAGTAAGATATTGCGGCCCCAGGTCCTGGTAATGCAGGAATGCGTCTTTATTGTAACCGATGTTTACAAACGCTGCATTAAGATTGGGCGCAAGCTTCTTTACCTTTCCTATAAACAAATCCCCAACAACAAAATCGCTTTTGTCTTCTTGCTCATGAAGTTCACATAGTCTTCCGTCTTCCAGCAGTGCAATCTTCGTAAGATCATCCTCATGCGAAACTATTAGTTCTTTCTTCATTTTTATAAGATAAATTATATAAGATTACGGGAAAAAGGTATGACTTTCATTATTTTCATATAGGGTAATAAATATAGCAATTAATTTAAAATCACCAATACTTTCCCTGGAATGAAGGTTGAAATTTAATTTTCCGGCGCCATCTTATGGTTGCAAATAAAAATATAGTCGGTGAACCTTTAAAAAAATAAAACCACCAACTATATTATTATATTGTAATCTTGAGAAAGAGGAAAGATTATTTCTTCTTATGTCTGTTTGCTCTTCTTCTTTTCTTTCTCTTGTGGGTTGCAACCTTGTGTCTTTTTCTTTTCTTTCCGCTTGGCATAATGTTAAATTTTTTAGTAACTAGTTAATATTCAGTTAATGTTGTTATTTTACTGCAACTTTGTTTTTTACTTTCTCTACAAAAGACTTTGAAGGTTTGAAAGCAGGAATATTGTGAGCAGGAATCTCGATTGCAGTATTCTTAGAAATATTTCTTCCTGTTTTAGCAGCTCTCGTCTTAATAATAAAAGAACCGAAGCCTCTTAGGTAAACGTTATCCCCATTATACATAGAAGTCCTGATCTCTTGCATAAAAGCTTCTACAACTTTCTGTGTTTCATTCTTTTCTGTTCCCAACTTATTTGAGATGGTGTTTACCAATTCTGCCTTTGTCATTTCCTTTTTTAATTTTAAATTTTAGGTGTGCAAATTTAGTTAAAAAAATTGAATATTAGCAAATTAGTGGGAAAATATTTTTCCGGTAAAGAGTTGAGCGCTTATGGTTTACTCAGTGTGAAAAGAGGGTTACTCTACTTTTTACATGCTGGAATTATAGTAGCCGTTTTCTACGCAAAAACGGATCAGGTGAAGTTTGGTTTTTAAACCCAGCTTTTCTGTAAGCCGGTTGATGTACGTGTCTATAGTACGGGTACTGAGGTTTAGTTTTTCCCCTATTTCCTTGTTGCTGAAGCCTTCATAGCAGAATTTCATCAGCTGTATCTCAGTTGGGGAAAGTTCTTCCTGGCTCTTTCTCTGCCGCTCCATGTATTCCTGAACGGCCAGTGGCTGCTGTTCCCATTCCCTGGAATAGGCTTCATAATCGAAGTTTTCTGAGGCGATCCTGCCTTTGACAATTTCCTTGATCAGATTGCTTTTTTTCTGACAGTAATAAATGTTCGGAAGCTTGGACAGGATATCGGCCATGTCTTCCTGGTAGGTTCCTGAATAAGTAATAATAGGGGTTTCTACATTGCTTTTCCTGATGTATTTAATGGCTTCAATACCGCTGAGTACCGGCATGAAGAGATCAATAATGAATACATCTTCCTGTCTTCTGTAGTTCCTGGTGATAAGCTCATGCCCATTGTTGCAGTCGTTCAGAAGCATGTAAAAAGGATTTTCCGTAAGAGTCCTGATCATTATTTTTTTAAAATAAAAATCACTGTCCGCAATAGAAAACCGCACAGAATTACTTAATAATTTATTCACGTTAATAATCGATTTGGTGTGGGTGATTAAAACTGAGGTCTAATTTAAGAAAAACTTGTCAAAATGAAAATTATTATTCGGATAATTAGAGATAGGGCATTTTACTACAAATCAGATGTTGTACAACAAAAATTTTTTTTTTATTTTCACCATGCCAAATAAACTACAAAATATGTCTTCGAATAGGGAGAAAAAATTAAATCAGTCAGACGTCAGGACGGGGATTCTGAAGTTCATCTTGTCCTTCACTGTATTAGCTGTTGTTGCCTTCATCAGCGTCTTTTTCTTTTTCAAAAGCTATGATGTGCAGAGGCAGGGTATCAAGAAGCAGGCGGACGACTACCGCGAACTGCTTACCCGCAGCGATCTTCTCAGAACTCATGTAGACAGCATCATGTACCGTATGGATCAGCTGGACATCAACAAAGTGGATAATGATATTTTTCTCAGGAATTATATCAGTGACAACATACGGGATGCCCGGAACATCATGGGGAAAGACAGTGCAGATAACTTTAAGCATTATGCCATCCTGATGAAGCAGATCGTGCCTATGCTTGCGCTCAAGAACCAGATCATCAATGTTTCAAATAAGGAACAGACCGCACTCAGGGACCTGAGTGAGTGCAGGGGCAAAGTTGGCATTGCCAACAGGGAACTTAAAGTTGATCCTACCAGAAAATTTACCGGAAACCGAAGAAGAAGATAAAATCTGATATTATGCAGGGACACATCACATTATCCAGAAAAGAAAAACAGTATCAGTTTGTGTATCTCATCCTGATGCTTATTGCAGCCTTACTATTCTTAGGCATCATTTTCCTGAATGGGTTTGAATCGCCTTTTTCAGACGAGGACATGATTTCCGTAAGGAACCTTGAAGAAAAAGCCAAGTTCGATCAGCAGCAAAAATTTACCTATAAGCTGATGGATAGTACTTTCTCGCAGATCAACAGACTCAGCGACGAAACACCACAGCCTTTTGAGGAAAATAATATTATGTACGGTATTAACGATATCGCCAATTATTATGAGAATAATAATGGTATTGCCGATATCAGGAAAGACGCTTATCCGCAGATTGCCAAATTCTACAAAATGTATTTTAATGATAAGAAAATCATTGCCAGCAAAACTGAAAACATCAAGAGTTTTGAAAAACAGTTTGAAGAATGCTCCATAGGCTTCAGGGAAAAGAAAAACCAGCTGTTCCAGAGAGAAAATGCGTTGAAAGGCAGGACCCAATAGTCTACTTTACTAAGAATATGTAATAAAACACATCACACTTATATTATGAATTACTTCCAAAAGAACAAAAAAAACATCATTATCGGTGTCATCGCCGTCCTGCTGATTGCAGCGCTGGTTGCTTTATGGCTGCAGAAGAAGGTCATTCATTCTGCCGATGATATTGTAGGAGTTGTATACCCATCATCTGTAAAGGTAGGCGATACGCTGATGTTTGAAGACAAAACCCAGTTTGCCAAAACAAAACGATGGAATTTCGGTGACGGGACCACTTCGGACAAAAGCAGCGGCATACATTTCTATTCCAAACCGGGCTATTATCAGGTGACGCTGATTATTGATAATGAATACACCAAGTCTTTTCCTGTTATGGTTTCAGCACGAAGCATTCCTAAGCCTAAAGATACCATAGTAGCTCCTACAACCATTGATGCACCATCTCAGGCTATGCAGTATGAAAATGTGCAGTTCCGGGCTATCTCGGAAGCGAAGCAGTTTACCTGGAAATTCGGGGAAACAGGGAAAATAGATTCCAAGGACAAGCTGGCTATTTATTCGTACAAAAAGCCCGGTGACTATGTAGTTACACTCTATACCGATGAAAATATCGAACCTATCCTGCATCACATCAAGATTATTGCCGGCTACGATTCCATGGACGAGGAAGTAAGCGTGGAAGATGCTTATGCAAAGATTGATAATGATTTTAAATACCATCTTCAGCAGATTGCCAATGGTAACAGTTTCAATATGCATTACAATTACCTGTTAAGAACCTATCTGTGCAACAATGAAAACACTGTAGTGAAAGTCAATGACAGTAAGGTAAATAATTTCTACATGTACTGTGCAGGCCTGCAGTTTGATAAAAACAACGTCATTCAGACCGTAAAGGTAAATTTTGATGATGCACAGAACTGTGTAACCAAAGTAGATATTAACCAAAGCAAATAATAAACTTCCGGCACTCTCCGGACCTCACCATCATAAAATAAAATCAGGATGAAAAATAAACTTCCTTTAGCAGCATATTATATAGGCGCAGCAGCACTGGTAACCAGTTGCCAGGTAACGCTGCCGGCGAAGAAAACGCCTGAACCTTCGCAGTACGGTCAGATTGACAATGCTACTGTGATCAATGGATTCCCTAATAAATCCGTTCCGTGGATTGCCATTTCCGACCGTGCAAAAAATACGGCTTACCTAGACAAAAGCGATGAGAAATCGTATAAGGAAGTCAGCTTTATGGAGCCTTTGCTGGTCCTGAAGCATAAAGACGGAATGGTAAAGGTGGCAGAATACATTCCGGATGCGCTCATGAAAAAAGTATCTCCGAAATCCGTAAAGACTTACGGATGGATGCCTGAATCTGACCTGCTTTTGTGGAACAACGCCCTTAAAAGCGAAAAGACCGGCTTTCCGGTGCGCGTCGCTGTGGTGCCGAGCAACAGTGATGTCATCAAAAACTCTGAACGCTATTATAAAAATGACTCCATCATGGTGTTCAATTCACCGAGCCTTATTGAGCAGGCCAATGTGAAAATCCCGAACGGACAGATCGTGTATGTATACAAGCAGGCGGAAAACAACAAAAGGTTCCTGGTGGGTAAAAATCCTACTATTGATATCGACAGCATAGGGAAAAACCTGTACGGCTGGGTAAGCTCCAATGTCATTACAGCATGGGGAGAACGTTCCGCTGTAAAAATGAAAAACAACACAGGAATTACAGAAACTACCCTGGGAATTCATGAAGGAAACCCCGGAAGTTCCACTACAGAAGATAGAACGGCAGTTCTGCTTACGGATGTGAATAAAAGAACGCCGCTGGAGAATATTTTTCCCGTAAGCCTGCCTATCTATGAGGTTCCTGCGCCGGATTCCAAGACAAAATATTTCACCAATATCCTGGATTACAGCAAAAACTATGTGTTCAATGTATTGGGAGAGCCTATCAAGTTTGACCGCTACCGGGAAATTACTGAAAAAGACAAAAGGATCAATATTGTTTTCAACCTTGATATCAGTGCACCCAACGCACCCTATGCGCCTATTGTAAAATCATTGCTTCAGGACCTTCAGCTGAGATTTGAAAAACCATCTTATTTCAGCGCTGTGAGGTATGGGGTTGTTCTTTACAAAAGCAATTCCTGCGGCGATAATGTGGCTGTTTCACCCTTGAATACCGATTACAGCAAAATAACCGCTTTCATCGACGAGAAGAGTAATGAAATGAACTGCCCGAGCAACAGCGATTACCAGCCGGTGAGCGAAGGTCTGATGGCAGCCGGAAACCTTCTTTCCAACTTCCCGGATGAAACCAACATTATTATTACTGTAGGAACTTCCTCTGACAGCCAGAGCGGGAACATGTACGGCGTTATCAATGCCCTTACACAGGCACAGGCAAGGCTCATCATGTTCCAGACCAGTGCAAGGTCATCAGATACGTACAACGATTTCGTGCTGCTTTCAGAAAATGTAGTGACCAACACGGCTAAAAATGTTGCCGAGCTTAAAAAACAGAAGATCATCAATCAGAATGATGTACTGACCAAAAATAACTTTAACCTCGTAGAGGGTGATGAAGGATTCTTTTCGCTGAATTACCCTAAGCAGAGCATGTCCCAGGGCTTTGTGATCTTCCCTAAAAAAGGGGATATCGCCACACCTGGATACCTTAAAAAATCTGTGGATAGCCTTATTGCACAGGTGACTCTGGATAATGAAACGCTGGATAAATCACTTAATGATTATTTCCATTCTTCGGTAGGGGCAGGAAAAACAGATGTGGACCTCAAATACAAATATCTGTATCCGGGACTTACGAATCCGGTTCCTGCAGGTATTGCAGCACAGCTGATCAATTATGGAAACCCTTTCCTGGTGAAAGGATACATTCCCAAGGATCTTAAAGACTTTAAACCAGGCCTTGAAAAGGGGATTCTGGTTTCTGAAGATGAATACGACCAGCTGAAGGCCTTCTATACAGAAGTATACAGAAACACGGGAGCCGAACGTGCCGATTTTAACCAGTCAAAGGCTGTTAAAGAATACATCAGTCTTATCCGGAAGTATAATCCTACACTTACAATGCTGAATAAAGCCAACTTATCTGATCAGCCGATGTCAGTTGCTGTAGGAGTTGTGACGGGCTTTGACAATTCAGAAGAAGAATTGATGTCGAAATACAAGCTGAAAGGCTGGAGGAAATCAAAAATCGTAACCAATGAAACGGTAAGGAATTATTTCAAAAATTATAAAACCCTTGCAGACCGGCTGCTTGCCCACAGGAAGGATCCTGCGGTTAAAATACAGCAGAACGGGCAGACCTTCTATTGGCTTAACGAGTATTTTATGCCCACGATGATGCCGGTGGAACAACCCGAATATACTAAACACTAATAGGTTATAAATAGTAAAAAGCAGAAATTATTTCTGCTTTTTTTAATTTTTTAAGGCTAAAATTTTTATCTTTGATCATACTCCAAATCCTATTGATATGTCAGATCAATCATCACTTCATGACGGCAAACACTTTGTCGTACAGAAAGGACAGGCACAATGCGACCAGGGTGACCAGTTCCCGCAATACAAAGTGACGGCCCATCAGCAGCATTACTGGAATGATTCTGATGGAGATGCAGATTATCTTGCCGTTACAGAAGATGACCTCCAGTTCAACCCTTCCGGACCAAGTTTCGGAAAATGCAAACTCAAACCCAGTTCAGGAGGCAACCTTCCATGCTCTTATGCTCCCGCCGGAAAATGGCAGAAAACCTATGACAAAGTGAAAGTCATGGGTAAAAGTATTGTGACGGAAGCTTCTGAGCTCCAGTGCGTGGTAGGAGGGAAGATTACCATAAAAGATCACGGACAGCGCGGGGTAGTGAGCAAAAAAAATGTGCAGAATGCTGACAACAAAACCGTTCAGCACATCAACCCCCTCGTTAAAATGGACGATTATGGGGAAACAGTACAGGAAAGCGATCTTGATGCTTATTAACCTTTAAAATTCTCTTTCATGTCTAAACAGGGTGTTTCAAAAATATCGGGTAATCCTGCTCCTGTAATCGGGGAGCAGACTACTTATATCGTTTCAGACTGGTATCCTGCCACACCAAGCGAAAAACGCAATCCGGCACTGGTTACCTGGGAGTTATTTAAAAAGCGGCCCGATGGCAGTTTTACCACTACCAATATCAAAAAAACCGGAAACGGCAGTTTTACATTCGGACAGGTGGCCGCAAAGCATACTTATCGCCTGGAGGCTTATCTCCATGAGCCGGAAGGCAAAGGTCCAACAACAATTGATATTACGCCACAGCCGGCGGAAGTCCCAAAAATAAGTAAGGTTGAGCTCCGTTACGTTGATGATGTGCCGGGAACCGTCTTCAGTTATCAGGACAAACTGGTGGCCAAAGCCAAATGTGTTAACCTTACAGGTGAAAAACTGCTCTTCACCCTATGGGAAGATGATGCTAAGGGAGATGGACATAATGCCAACAATCTTTTTGTAGAAAGCAAGGAAGCCGTTGTAGACAAAACCGGGGCAGCTACTGCTGAGTTTGTCCTCACCAAAGCGCTGATGCAACAGGCGGCCAAAGGAGAAAGAAATCCTAAAGAACTCCAGTTTTATGTAACTGTAGAATATTACAAAAATAAAAAGCATGCTACCACCAATGTAGATGTGAAAAATCCCGATTACAAAGCTCCTTCTGCAACGCCCTCACCAGCAGCTGCTCCAAAGGGCAGTTCTTCCCCGGCCAAAACTTCCGCTACACCTAAGGCAGCCGGTTCCCCCGCAGCTTCCAAGTCTGCGCCTCAAAAAGAAGAAAAGGGGATCGTAGATTCTATGACCGAATCTGTAAAAAAGAAATTGGGAGAACTCTGGGACTGGGCAGAATCTAATGGGATTGTAAAGCCGGATCAGAAGCCGGCACAGGCTAATCCACAGGGTAAAACAACCAGCATTGTACAGGAACCAAAAACAGAAAGTCTGCTGGATGCTTACTTTGCTAAAGAGGAGTTTATCAAGGAAACAGATGAAGCTGCCGGGCAGTATCAATATAAATTCAGCAATAATAACAATAATATTGATAAAGATAAAGTCGCCGGAATCATTAAGTCTAAAATAGATCCTATTGTAAAGGCTGAGAAGAAATATACCAAGCTGGAAAATATTAAACAGTCGCTGGCTAAAACTTCGTATAAAAAAGATGAAGTCATTTCAATTAATTTGTTTAAGCTTGGCCCTGAATTTATCCGTATCAATAGCGCCCCTCTGGAAGAGGAAGTTTATGTGGTTGCCAAAGGATTTCTGCTGGAGGGGAAAGAAGTGAGCATCAGGATCAGAGAAAAAGAATCAGTTTTTATAGCAAAAGATGCCGATCTTCCTGTACTTGAGGGCAAGGAAAACGGTAATGAAATAACGGTTCTCAAAGCAGTGGTCAAGAACAATCTGGCTAAAGTCAAAATTAAGCTTCGCCCTAAAGCTGATGAAAAACTTACTGAATGGAAAGGGAAATTAAGCGGCATCAAAGACGGTACTCATACCTATACTTTCGGAGGCAACAATGCCACATCCACTGAAGAACAGAAAAACAATGTGGCTAAAACCATTGCCGATAAAATCAAATCCCAGCTTTCCACCCAAAAGAAGTTTGTCAAAACAGAAACTATTGTAAAGGCTTTAACCAATGATGCATACCGTAAAGGTGATACAGTGACTTTTGATGTGTACAAAACGGTAACGGAATACCTTTGGCTTAAAGCAGAATGCCAGGGCAACCTTAAAAAGCATGAAGGGGAATTCCTTAAAAAAGAAGTTGCCTATTTTGTTGTCGGCAAAAGATGTTTCTGTAACCGTGACATTACGCTTCAGGAGTTTGAAGAAATTCTTAAAAAACTCAGGGAAAGTGAAGGCATAGCCAATACGTCCTCCATGTTTACAGCCAATAACTGTAAACTGGATGATAAGACCAATGAAAGTTTTGTGAAAAAACTGAATGAGGCTTTTACCAAATATGAAATCAATACCTGCATCAGGAAAATACATTTCCTGGCACAGGTGTATTACGAAACAGACCGGCTACAGACCACGAAAGAATATAACGGTAAAGACAGCTACAAACCTTATGTGGGAAGAGGACTCATGCAGCTGACATGGAAAGACGGCTATGCTGGATACAAATCCTATTCTGGAGTAGATGTCGTTACCAATTACGAAAAAGTAGCAGAAGAGCTGAACCTTACCGTAGACACAGCAGGATGGTTCTGGCAGCAGGGAAAGCAGCTGAGCAAGGGAAGTACCTGGACAGTGCCAAAAACCTCTTTCAGTGAATATGACGGATCAACCGGGAAGGAATTTCCTAAGCAGGAGTATACGTATGAAGTGGATGGAGTAAGTAAGAAATATGGAGCCGTAAATTTTAATCTCCTGGCAGATGCCGATTATATTGACACGATTAGCTGGCTGGTGAATGGTGGAGGAAACGGAAGGGCAGAAAGAAAAAAATACCTGAAGGAATTAAAAAAGATATTTAAATACCCGGAAGAATGTATTCATGGATTGAAGACCACACCTGCATCAGGCGGAGGTGCTGTAAATATTCATTTTGAAGGTGAAACGGCGTCGGCAGACGGAATTTCGCAAAGGACAAGAACCATCCTGGAAGAAGTGGGTACTGCGTCCAAAAACAATGATATTTATATTACCAGTACCGCAAGAACGCCCGGAGACCAGGCAAGGATTATGTATGGAAATATAAGCAGAACCAGCGTGGCCACGCAAAAAGGAATTTATGCAAATGCAGGAGATCAGGTTATTGATGTCTATGCAGCAGGAAAAAAAGCAGGCAAGTCAGAAGCTGACATCATCTCTGAGATGGAAGCTAAGATCAATGATCTGGGACCCTCAACTGTATCAAAACACCTGGCCAACCCGGAAGTGATGAACACCTTTGACGTATCCATAAGAAGGCTCTCTAACCCTACAGATTTTAAAAGCGAGATGCAGAAAAGAACGGAACTCCATCAGCTGTTAGATGAAAACGGAGCTTACCATATAGAAATAAACCAATGATCAAACCAATATATCCTATTACCACACTGGGAATTTTTTCTCTCTTTATACTGACGGTATCCTGTAAAAAAAATACGGTATCTGCCGCATCAGCCGCAACACCCGAAACGGTTCAGAAAGTAATGGGCAGTGTTCAGGATACGCTTGTTAATAACAGCGGGATATATATTTTGTATCCAGGTGAAAAAGAAGCGGATTCCCTTAAGAAAGCCATGGGAGAAGAACAATTTTATACAGTGGCTGATGACAGCAACTACTATATGTCTGAAATTTCAGGCCGGTTAAAAGAGAAAGCTGTTTATACCAACCTCAAAACAATCCGCTTTCCGAAAGAGAAGTTTATCTTCAACAAGAAAGACCATAAAAATAACTGGATTGTCATAGAATATCGCGAAGGGAACCAGCCATTGGTTTTTTCATTGGTAGATTACTATAACAGATTGGATGGAAATAAGAAAAAGTCCTCTCATTTATCTGCTATAGATGCCTATATGAAAAATGACCAATTATCCATGACTACTATGGATATCAATGGTGACGGTAAAGAAGATAAGATTTTCAGCAATAAACCGGGTACGGGAGATGGGCTCTTTGTTTTTCTGAACCAGGATGGCGGCTATACTTTAGAGTTACAGTCAACCAATTTTTCCCAGGATGGCGGAAACCAGGTGTCCGGAATCAAAAAAGAGGGCAATGGTTTCTCAGTGACTACAGATTTTCCGAAAGGAATTGACCGGTATACTTATTTCATCAGGTATAATAAAAACTTTGTAATTGATAAAGTGGTGCATGAGATTGATTCATGGCAGGATAAAAAAGTGCAGATCTGCACGTTCAACCCGAAAATTGTTCTGCCGAAACCTACTGATGAAATTTTCAGTGAACTTATAGAAAGCGAAAAAAAAGCGCACTGTACTTCTGGAAAGTAAAACTCTGACTTTTATGGTGTAACTTGGTAAGAGTGAGTATTATGAGAACCACACTGTAATTGATTTTCAAATTTAAAACTTAAAAGATTGTCTATCTGTTTAAAAAAAACGCTGAAACTGTTCTTTGTTATGCTTCTTTTTTCCTGCAAAGGAGAGCCTGCTAAAAAAGAAGAATCAAATGATAGTATTGATGCTCGCAAGGCTGTTGTTAAAACACCAGCAGATCAGACGGTGGAAAACTGTTATGATTACCTCACTGAACTGGTAAGGAGCAGCAATTTTCCTTTTTCAGAATGGAAGATCGATAAAAAGAAAGTAAATCTCCTGATTGATGACGATAATGAAGAGGTGATCTCGTGTCAGCTTATTATTGATACCGAAGGCAGCGGGACCATAGGTTGGATAGAATACCGTAAAAAAGACGGCAGGCTGATGAATACGTCAGCCAATCTTGAACAGCCGGCTGAATTAAAATACGATACCAAATGGAAGGATTTATTTGATTCATGTGCATCCAGATATTAAGTATGAAGTAATCTCACGGTACGTTTGACCATTTCACAGATAGCGATAAATACCTTGAATTTACCAGTCAGAAATAAAAATATCAAGATTAATTTACATCAAAATTACCCGTTATATTCCTGTTGTATTCTTGGGATGTTAAAAATTTTTATCTAAATTGGTCTATATTAAAAGATAGTTCTATGATTGTTCATTTTATCCTTCACGGAGAAACGCTTGAAAGTATCGCTGAAGACATAAAATTGGAAAATCCGCTTTATCTTAAAGAATACCACAACCACCGGTGTGCCAGGGAAGATGTTATCGTTGACAGGTTGATTCCCGGGAAAAGGCTCCTCATTCCGGCAAGTTCAGATATTGCCCGGTATAACCTCAGGAATGATGCCCCGTTTAAAAGCCCGGACAGAAATCCTGAAATCCCTTTTCAGCCTCATCAGCTTAATCAGAAATATTCCGTTGGTATCGTAGAAAAGACTTACCGCGAACAGGAAATTTCCCAACAGGCTGTATTTTATGATGCACTCCTGGAATGGATTGATTTTGAAGATGGACATCACCTTTTCCATTATTCCAAGCTCAATTTTTACAACAGGAAAGACGGTATCCTCGGAGATCTTGCCGAAGACTGCATAAAATCGCTGAATCCCATAGAAATAAAAACGGATCTCAATGGAAAGATTGCAGACATACGGATGAGTCAGGAGGTGGCCGACCGTTTCAGGGAGATCAAAGACAGGCTTCTGAACCTGTATCCTGGGCCATATGCTAAAACCTACATTGAAGAGTTTGCTTATGCTGTTCAGAACCCCAAATTTTTCAGCGAGAGAATGCAGGATGACATCTTCATTAAGACTTATTTTGCTCCCGTACGTACTCCATTCAGGAACGGGACATCCAGTTATCCGTTTTCTTTATCAGATTCCGGAATTTCTTTAACGGTAATCCAGGCTGCAGAACTTTCCAGGCAACCTTCTGAAATAATGTTAAGTCAGAAAGCTGAATCTGAGGCTGGATTTCCTGGTGCCGTATATAGCGGGCAGTATACCATCCGCAAGGAAAGCGGACTGGTCTCCGGCATCCGTATAGATTATGGATATGACGAATACGGTTTCAGAAATACAACCCAACTGATCATTGACGAAAAGCCGTAAGCGGATCGTAGAATTACGACATGCAATCGTAGAAATACGACAAATTTTAAAAAATAAATTTAAAAATTTTCAGAAAAAAATCCGCTGATTTATCTTTGTATAAGAATCATCGAATAAACAGTATTAACGATTAAAATTTACAATTATGGCAAACAATTCAAGAGGAATCTTAAAATTCAACGGAGGGGAAGGTCAGAAATTATTAAAACTGAACTACAGTGTTTCCAGATCAACGGATGTATCAGGACGAGTAGCCTCAGATCCTTCCAACGCAATCATTAAGTTAACTGTGGAAGCTACTGAAAAATCAGACATCCTGGAAAGCTTACTGAACGGAAAATACAAACCTACTTCAGGGGAAATCACATTCAACAAATCCCATGAAGAAGGCACCCTGATCACCCTGAACTGGGAAAACGGATATGTGATCCAGCATGAAGTGGACTTCGATGCGATAGATAGTAACAATATGCTGATCAGCTTCGTAGTAAGCGCAGAAAAAATCAATTATGGTAATTCCTCTTACGACGGTATCTGGCCGATGGGATAATTCGGAAATTATAGCAACGATACAAAGACTGTCTCACGGCAGTCTTTTCTCTTTCGTTCCTGTCCCAGCATCTTAATGTTACGTCATATCCCTAAGACATAAATTTTTATGTTTTGAAAAAAACTAATATCTTAGTAAAAGAATTAATTTTTTAAATGATTAAGTTTTATGCTGCTGCAAACATTAAAATAATTCTAAACCATCACCACATCATATAACATTAATTGAAAAAAATACAACATGGGAGTACTGGTCACCAACGAAACGGTAAAACAGCTTTTTCATATTGCGCAGTCTATTGCCAGAGAAAATTATAATGCCACGTACGGCGCTCCGCATATCCTTCAGGCTTTGATGCACAAGGATATCGGTTTAAATGAGTTTTTAAAAAGCATAGATAAGGATCCGGGCTATTTTTACGAATGGGCGGATGTGCGTATTGAAGACTATCCTAAAACTACACATCTTCCCGATGAAGCTGGCCAGGATGAGACGGTTGACCATATCGTGGAAGAAGCAGACGATATCCGCCTGAAACTGGGTCTGGATGAAATCACACCCGTATGTATCCTTACGGCCATTGTAAAGCCTCAGGTGGCTTTTACCCTTCAGCAGCTCAAATCACTTCCGCTGCGGGAACATGAAATATTCAACCTGTACCGGAAAGATACACCTTTCGCTGCCGGAGAAAACGGTGAATTTTCTTCTATTTTCTCTAACGGTTCAGATTTTTCCGAAGCATCTTTTCCTTCCATTAAAAATTATTGTGTAGACAGGACAGCTCAGGCTAAAAGAGGAGAACTGGAAAACATCATCGGACGCGATAAGGAATTGAGAATGCTTGTGGAAATCCTTTGCCGCAGAACAAAGCCTAATGTCATCATCATCGGGGAACCCGGAGTGGGGAAAACGGCATTGGTGGAAGGGTTTGCGATAGAAATCAATAAAGGTAATGTTCCGGAGATGCTCAAGAATGCAACCCTGCTTGAACTGGATACAGGTGCATTGCTGGCAGGCACCTCCTATAAGGGCGAAATTGAAGACCGCCTGAAAAAAATCATTAATGAATGTAAAAAAATAGAAAAGGCCATCCTTTTCATCGATGAGATCCATACGCTTCTGGATCCTAAAGGCAGCATAGGCAATGTAGCCAACCTTCTGAAGCCTGAACTGGCAAGAGGTGAGATCACCGTTATCGGAGCCACCACCCAGGAAGAATACAGGAAAATCATTGAGCCGGAACAGGCATTTAACAGGCGTTTTGAAGTCCTTACCGTTCATGAACCGGATGAAAAAACCTGTGTTAAGATGATTGACGTTCTGCTGGACGGATATAAAAAGCACCACGGAATAGAAGTGGAAAAAACAGCCCTTCCAGAATGTGTTCGCCTGGCAAAAAGATATGCTAAAGGTAAAAAGCTTCCGGATGCAGCCATTGACCTGCTCGACAGAACTATGGCAGCCATAATGATGCTTGACGAGCTTTCTGAAAAAGAACTGGACAGCTGGAAGAACCATTATGACAGTCTTCTTCTGGAAACGTATCCCGATGAGAAGGATCAGGCAGATGAACTGATCTGGACGTACAACCTGTTGAGAGACAAGATCAGCCCGATCCTTTGGGGATCTTTAAGTGAACAGCCTGCACTGGACAATTCAATGCCGGTGGATCAGATCAGGAAAATTATTGACAGCACATACGAAGAGCTCATTCAGCATGCTTCAAAAAAGAGAGAAAAAGTAGACCGGCTGGAACTGGCTGCCGTTATGGCGGCCAAAACCAATATCCCGATCGGAAAAATACAGGCCCAGGAAAAGGAAAAGCTCCTCAATATGGAGTCCATGCTCCTGAAAAGAGTCGTGGGCCAGGATCATGCCCTGAAAATCCTTTCCGATGCGATAGTTGAAAACCGGAGCGGCCTCAATAAACCCGGACAGCCCATTGGTTCATTTTTTCTTCTCGGACCTACGGGAACCGGAAAAACAGAGCTGGCAAAGTCGATGGCAGAACTGCTTTTCAATGATGAGAAAGCGATGATCCGTTTTGATATGTCTGAATTTAAAGAAGAACATTCAGCAGCATTGCTTTACGGGGCGCCTCCGGGATATGTAGGATATGAGGAAGGAGGAATGCTGGTCAATAAAATAAGGCAGCAGCCTTATACGGTAGTGCTGTTTGACGAAATTGAAAAAGCACACCATTCTGTTTTTGATGTGTTTTTACAGATCATGGATGAAGGAAAAGTACATGATAAGCTCGGTAAGGAGGGGGATTTCAGCAATGCGCTGATCCTGTTTACATCCAATATCGGGAGTGAGGAAATTGTACGTCAGTTTGAGGAAGGCAAAATTCCGGAATCTTCAGCACTGATGCAGATTATGTCAGGTTCCGGTAAATTCAGGCCTGAGTTTCTGGCGAGGATTACAGAGATCATTCCGTTTGCGCCGATCACGGAATCCATTGCGGAAAGGATTTTCAATATCCAGCTGAAGTCTCTGCATAACTCATTAAACCGCCTGGGTATTACCTTGAAAATTTCTGATGAAGCGGTGAAAAACCTTGCACTGGGAGGCTTTAGCAGCAAATACGGTGCACGGCAGATCTCCGGAGTGATCAGGGCACAGCTTGCCAGGCCGATATCAAAGATGATCGTAAGGGAAGAAGTGAAATCCGGGCAGACCATCTTTGCAGACTGGGATAACGAAGAAGACAAGTTAAGCTGGAAAGTAGAAGAAGCGTAAGATTACCGAAGAAGCGTACATCGGAAATGCAAAGCTTCTAAAAAATGATCATTTTAATTCGTTAAATAGCTTACAATGAACAGTTTAAGAGTAGTTTTCACAATCATGCTGCTTTGGATAGGCTCAGGGTCTGTCTTTGGGCAGTTCCTTTCTGCTACAGATACGTCAGAGAACAGCGTGCGGCGTTACAAGACCATCATCAATGCCAACAAGGATATCGTGAAATTTATAGAGTATTCTCTTGTTCAAAAAGGCCTTCCGCGTCACCTGAGAAATCTGGCGCTCATTGAATCCAGTTTCAATACGAATGTTATTTCCGGAGCCGGTGCAGTTGGCGTATGGCAGTTTATGACCTCTCACGCCAACCAATATGGACTCTCGGAACAGAACCGGAATGATTTGTATAAAAGCACGAAAACAGCGGTTGTCTCCCTATCCAATCTGTACAAAAAATACAATAACTGGGTAACGGTGGTTGCGGCATACAACTGTGGTGAAGGCAATATTTCCAAAGCTATGCAGGCAGCGGGGTCATCACAATACCATATTTTCTATAAATACCTTCCTGCTGAAACCATTAATCACGTCAATAAATATCTTAATGCATGCTATGCGACCGGTGAGCTGCAGAGTGTGCTGGCAAATTACAATTCTTCTAGAATGAATACCGTATTTCTCGTGAACGGCGGAAGTAAAATCAGCCGTCCAGAACTTGCGGAAACAGATATCAATGCAGGATTTAACCTGAAAGTCATTGCAGATGAACTGCACGTTAATGTAGACCAGCTGCTCGCCTGGAATCCGGGAATCAACGAAACCCTTCAGCGTAAAGGAGAAAGCTCCTTTTACCTGCCTATGGATCTCATGCCTGATTTCCTGATGAGAAAAAACAAGATCCTTTCCAGGTCTATAAAGGAAAGCAGTCCGGTATCCCAATAATCACATCAACCGATCCAAACACTACTTCATATGAAAACAGAATCACAAGATACAGTAAAAAATCCTTCTTTCCGTCCGTCACAGAATGCTGACGGCATTTCGGAAAACCATCACAACGGAATCAACAGGCTGGTAAAGCTCTCCTTAGTGGTTGAGGGACAGGTCATCAGATATTACAAGCATTTCAGACTGAAGCAAAGCACCAGGAGGCACCATGAATTTACCCTTACACTAGCATATGATGCGCTGGGAAACCGCCAGACACATACCCTGGAAGAAGCAAATAAATTCCTTGGAAAGCGACTTACAGCAGTCATTTCCTATAAAGACATTGAAAACAGCCCTGAAAGAACGTTCGTTGGCGTGATTACCGGAGTGGCCTACAGCCAGGAAAACATGAGCCTGGGCAATATTGTGCTTTCAGGTTACAGCCCGACCATTTTACTGGACGGTGCTCCCCATATTCAGAGCTTTGGAGGGGCACAGCCGGTCAATATGAGCATTATTGCCAATGAAGTAATCAAGCAGGGGATTGATATGGAACGGTTTGATGTAAGCATTGATGCTAATGACTATTCACAGATTATCTATAGCAGCCAGTATGACGAAACGCACTACAATTATCTGGCAAGAATGGCGGAAGCCTATGGTGAGCAGTTTTACTATGACGGTGAAGTGCTTCATTTCGGGAAACTTCCTTCTCAGAATAAACCTATCAAACTTACTTATGGCAGTAGTGCCAGTGACGTCAAAGTTGAGCTGAAGGCGGTTCATACCAAACCTAAGTTTTACGGATATAACAGCAGCAGGAATGAAAAGCTTACCTCGGGCGAGACGCCTGTACAGCATGTAAGTGATCTGGCCAAAACCGCCTATCAGAATAACAGCAGGATTTATAAAACACCTGCGCTGAAAGTGGCTCCTATTAAAGCGTCTACCCATGTGGATGTGGAACATTCCCAGCGAAGTGCGGCAGGAAGTGAAGCCGTGAATGTATTTTCAATCTCGGGCAATACCACCGTGCCTTTCCTGCACCCGGGATGTGTCGTGGATGTGCAGATGAGGAAGCCTGATTCCAATGAGACATCCTACTTTACAAGGGTAATGGTTACAGAAGTGTCTCATGAAATAGATACGATCGGTCATTATAAAGGCAGCTTCGAAAGCATTGCTTCAGATACAGGATTCTTACCGAAACCCGATTATACAGTTCCTAAAGCCGAACCGCAGATTGCCACCGTTATTTCCAATGCAGATCCGGAAGGACAGGGCAGGGTTCAGGTACGATTTGACTGGCAGACCAATGATACTACCCACTTCATCAGAATGATGAGCCCTGATGCGGGCGGAACAGATCAGATTACCCAGAACAGGGGATATGTAGCCATTCCGGAAGTAGGAGACCAGGTGATGGTAAACTTTGTCCACAGCCACCCGGACCGGCCATTTGTGATGGGCGGAATGTTCCACGGCGGCGTAGGATTGGGGGGCGGTGCCGATAACCGCGTGAAATCCATCCAGACCAGAAGCGGGCACAGGATCGTGTTCACGGAAGATGAAAGCATCATTATTACAGATAAATCGGGTAACGAGATCCAGCTGGATACTACGGGAAGCAATATTACGATTACCGCACCCGAAACCATGACGTTCAACTGTAAAAACATGAACATCAACGTCGGGATGAATATGATTACCAATGTCGGGATGAATAAATCAGATACCATCATGGTTAATTATACCGAGAGTGTAGGCTCTATGAAATACCTCTCCACCGGTGCTGATTTTATGACCAATGTTGTAGGTAAGATGAGTCACTATGTGAAAGGGGACATGGAAGTTTATGGCGAAAAAGAACATAAAGTGACCAGCATGAAGGGGGTGGAAGTAAGCAGCCAGGGAAAAGTGGAGCACCATGCAGAAAAGGAAGTTCAGAATAACAGTGGAGAGAAATCTAAAAATCACTAGTTATGAGCATCGAGTATATTGTAGAAGGTAAAGTCACCACACAGACAGGAGGCGATTACCGTACGTACGCTAAAGAAGGCATTAGTCATAACAGTGCTGAAACTGTGGAACAGAAAGGGACGGAATCAGGGGTCAGCTATAATAAAGCCCAGCGGATTAACCCAGCGGATAAGCCTGTGAACACTATAGATGTCAGTCTGAACCTGTTTTTTGACGGAACCCTTAATAATAAAACCAATACCCAGGCAGGAAGCCGTCAGGCTGCTCCCGAAGGAAGTTATGCCAATGATTTCAGCAATGTGGCCAAAGGTTATGATGCAATTGATCCCAACGCACAGAACCAGGTATCTTATTATATTGAAGGAATCGGAACGGTAGATATGAAGTCTGATGGCGATACATTCGGATATCCGATCCGTGGTGCAGGGATGGGTATGTATGAAAGGGGCGTGAAAGCAAAAGCCACCAAAGGTTGTGTAAAGGGAGCGGAGGCCATTCAGCTAAAATTTTCAGGAAAAACGATTGATGTCCTTACGGTTAATGTATACGGCTTCAGCAGGGGAGCAGCAGCAGCACGTAATTTTCTGCATATCGCGAGCAGTACGGCAAAATCTGAAGCCCTCACAGATAAGCAGATTATAGTATACCCGCCTACCTATTACGAGAAATCAGATGCAGAGCCCATGCCTTCGCAATATCTGATCATCAATGAACCAGATTCGCCGCTGCTTAAATATGGGTATTTCGGGGCCTGCCTGCTCAGTAAAAACCTGAAAATTAAAAATATCAGATTTAATTTCGTCGGATTATACGATACGGTAGCTTCTTATGGGGTCAACCATAAAGGAACTTCAATATTCGGTTTCAGCATTGTGGATGATGACTCTAAGCAATTGGGGTTGAATGCCGTAAGGAATGCTTCTTTTGTCCTGCAGCTGGCTTCAGCGGAAGAATACAGGGATAATTTCAGCCTCACGAATATAGATAGTGCCGGGATCAGGGGCTTGCAGCTCACTTTACCCGGCGTGCATTCAGATATTGGCGGCGGTTATGTGGATAATGCAGAAGAAAAGGTTTTGTTGTACGAAGAAATTAACAACAGGACGGAATGTGACCGTTTCAGGGATATTCTGATTGAGGAGGGCTGGTTTCAACCTTCCGAAATATCCGTCGAATCCGGTATTGTTCCTGGCAAGGCCACCATCATCAAGTATAAACTTTGGGGGAAACGAAATGTATCCAATGAGTACGGGAAAGTTTCGCTTCATCATATGTTCCATTATTCCAAGAATTTTGATGTTCAGTATGACGAAAATCTTGTATCCCGTCAGAAAATCAATGATCCTTTTATACAAGGAATAAGCAACAAACTAACCAGTGGATATATTGTTGAGTGTAATAACCTGAGAAACCGATATGTCAGTGATTACAACGCTAATAAAAATCCTTCAGCAGGGCAGTACATTGCTGAATCCGGGCGGTATTCTTACCTCAATTCAAACATTGACGTTCAGGATCTGAAAAAACTCAGGAACCATTATCTCCATTGGTCTGCCAATCTGGATGCCATTGGAATGGGCCCGAGGATATCCGGAGCACGGCCTCTGGCAGAACGCAAAAGATATATACTCAATGGATAAATATAAAATTTTTATTTTTTTGCTGGGTATGCTCCAGCTCATTAACTGTCAGGATATGAATAAGAAAGATATGCCTTTGCCGAGTTATAACGTGCAGATTTCGCATCCATGGAATAATTATCTGGTGACTCCGGTGCAAGATGAGATCATTACGCTGGAGGGTATTCCTGCCCATTTGCCGTATGGCAGCTCATCGGGAACATGGGGCGATTCCGGGAAAGGATTTACCGAGCAGGGCGGAACACCGATTGGGGCTGATATCGTTTATTTCTCTAATTATGAGGATACGTTCTATCATCTTAAGGCAGATTTTCCTGAAGAGAAGATTCAGGATCTTGTTCAGAGAGCTTACGCCAATGACGAATCAAAATCCTCTGATAAGCCTTTAAAGGAATTTATCAACATAAGAGATGAGCCTGATTATAATGAACAATACAACAAGTTCGGAATGTCTTATTATAAATTCGGGACCCTCGTTTTCGGTTTTGCTCCGAAAGGAATGGTTGTGGTGTGGTTCCGTTTCGGGTATGTTGAAATACAGTTAGGAGAGTTTCAGGCTGAGGTGGTAAAGGATGACCGGAAATATGCAGACCTGATGTTTTCTAAAATATCTCAGACCAGGCAGGAAATCAAAGCAAAAATGTTTATTCCTGATGCCTCACCGGCAGAATGGAAAAACTATCAGAAAAAATATTCGTGGGCCCCTTACATCAGTTCGGAAAATAAAGGGCTAAGAGTTTTCAGGTTGCAGTCCGAATACTATAATGGGGAAAAAGAAATTATGCTTCGTCCCTGGGTAACAAAGCCTGCACTTAAAGAGCGGGCTGTTCCAAAAGAAATTGCTTTTTTCTGGGAAACCGGAAAAGGGCAGGCATTTGAAGGACGTGCTTTTTTCAGTTGGGAGAAGGTAAACGAACAGTTCAGCAAAGCAGGTAAAGATTTTAAAATGGATATCAGGATAGCACCGGATAACAGCAGTTTTCAGGTAATGATTAATCAGCAGCCTGTTCAGACAGACAGTACAAGGATTTACCAAAGCGATTTTACTTTTAAGGAATCCTACCGTTAACCGCAATAATACAACACTAAACATAACCGGCCCCAATAATGCCGGGTATATTTTTTTTAGATTCATATGTATAATTAAATCCGTTTCTTTCAGACACAGATATTTCTCCGGAAAGAGGATATTTTGTAATAAATTACCGTTCTGAATAATTCAAATGGATGATAATCAGTTTTTTATTGACTGCATTTTCAATAGTAGTAGAATTACGACATCCAATCGTAGTATTACTACAATAAATGAAATTAAGCATAAAAAACTTTTGTCGTAGGAACAGGACCTCTATATTTGTTAACACAATCAGACACCAAGTCACAAAATATTAACGATTAAAATTTACAACTCATGGCAAGCAATTCAAGAGGAATCTTAAAATTCAACGGAGGAGAAGGGCAGAAATTATTAAAACTGAACTACAGTGTTTCCAGATCAACGGATGTATCCGGACGAGTAGCATCAGATCCTTCCAATGCAATCATTAAATTATCCGTAGAGGCTACAGAGCAGTCAGATATTCTGGAAAGCTTGCTGAACGGAAAATACAAACCTACTTCCGGGGAAATCACATTCAACAAATCCCATGAAGAAGGCACCCTGATCACCCTGAACTGGGAAAACGGATATGTGATCCAGCACGAAGTGGACTTCGACGCTATTGATACCAACAATATGCTGATTAGCTTCGTAGTAAGCGCAGAGAAAATCACATATGGAAATTCTGATTACAATGGAGTATGGCCAGGATCAGGACCCAACTAAACAATCAATTAATCATCTTACTAAATTAAACACAGCAGGCAGAACAGTAAACATGTAAAAATGATCTGTTCTGTCCTGTTTATTCCATAACGGCCTGAACATACCAGCGTTATATATTGTATTTTTTATTTGAAGAATTCATAAACAGTGACATGGAAACCATATACTGTCTAATTACTCAAAACGAAAAATTATGATTAAGAATGATGAACCAAAAATAAATTCCGGACCGGATCAGGTACCGGAAAATCCTGTTTTAAAGCCAGTGCAAAAAGCTGATCAATTACATTCAGAGAAGTTTCAGGAACCAGTTTCGTCACCATCATCTCATAATGGCTATCCGGATGCAGCTGCCCAGAATGATCCGGGAATGTTTATGAATGAGGCTTCAAAGATGACAGATCCTATACTGACAGAAGACAGGATCTGGTCTCAGCAGCCCACCTCCAAAATTCATAATGCCGTTGCCATCGCAGAAAGCCAGATATTGGGAATCAACCGTGTAGTCAGGCTGGAAATTGTTATTGAAGGTAAAATAATCAGTCATTTTAAACACTTCAAACTCAGGCAGAGTGCTGTAAAACATCATGAATTTGATCTGATGCTTGCTTATGACAGCCTTGGTAAGCCTGAAAACCATAATCTGGAAGAAGCTCAGAATTTTTTAGGCAAAAGGATCACCGTTATCTTTAGGTATAAAGACCTTGAAAGCAGTCCTGAAAGAAGTTTTGTAGGTGTAATTACCGAAGTGGGTTTCAGTCAGGAAAAAGGCAGCCTGGGAAATATCGTTCTCAGTGGATTCAGTCCTACGGTTCTTCTGGATGCAGCACCCCACATCCAGAGTTTTGGAGGGAAACATGAAGTCAGCCTGAACAGCATTGCAGACCAGGTCATCAAAGAAGGACTTGGACAGAGTAAATTCGATTACCGGGTAGATGCACAGCATGGAAATGTGCCCTACAGCTCCCAATATGAAGAAACGCACTATAACTATTTAGCAAGAATTGCAGAAGCATACGGGGAACAGTTTTACTATGACGGTGAAGTGCTTCATTTCGGGAAGTTGCCTCCGCAGGAAAAGCCCGTTAAGCTGGTATATGGAAGCAGTGTGGCCGACATCAAAATAAAAATGAAGGCACAGCACGTAAACCCTACATTTTACGGCTACAACAGCAGCAAAAATGAGAAGCTGACTACCGGAAGTTCAAAAATCAATCATACTTCAGATATTGCCAAACGAGCATACGAAATTTCCGAAAAGATATTTACCACGCCATCCCTGAGGGTGGCTCCGATAAAAGCTGTATCCTTTATGGATATTGATGCTTCCCAGAAAGGGACTGCCGGGAGCAAAGCTTCAGATGTATTTGTAACCACAGGGAGTACTACGGTGCCTTTCCTGTATCCGGGATGCATTGCCGATGTAGAAATGCGTAAAACAGGTAGCAATGAAACAGCTTATTTTACCAAACTCATGATTATTGCCACAGAGCATGAAGTGGATTCCCGAGGATATTACACCGGAACTTTTGAAGCCATAGCGTCAGATACCGGATACATTCCCCGCCCGGAATTCGAGGTGCCCAGAGCTGAGCCACAGTTTGCAAAAGTTATTTCCAATACGGATCCCTTAAATCAGGGCCGTGTGCAGGTACAGTTTGACTGGCAGAATGGATCTTCGGCCACAGAATTTATCAGGGTAATGACTCCTGATGGGGGAAGCAGTGAAAAAGTGAGCAAAAACCGGGGTTTTATGGCCATTCCTGAAGTCGGGGACCAGGTTATCGTCAATTTCGTCCATCAGCATCCGGACCGTCCTTTTGTGATGGGAGGAATGTTCCATGGGCAGGTCGGCGCTGGCGGCGGTACCGGAAACAACATCAAAAGCCTCAGCACCCGCAGCGGAAATAAACTGGAGCTGAATGATGGCGAAGGGTCAGTATTCTTAACAGATCAGGGCGGTGCGCACATGAAGTTTGATGGTGCAGGAAACGTTATTTATAATGCTAATAATGACAGCACTAAAACCATAGGTAATAATAAAACTGATAAAGTAGGTAATAATAAAAAGCTCGAAGTAGGTTGTGATCATATTGCAGATGTGGGAAATACACATAAGGTTTCAGTAGGAGGTGAGAACAGTGTGTTTAAAATGGATAATAATGGAGTAATTGATTTAACCGGAGTTAAAAAAATAACCCTTAAAGTAGGCAGTAGTGAAATTATTATAACAGGAACTAAGATTACAGTTAAAAGTACTGAAGTAGAAATCAAAGGGAGCGGAAGTTCTAGGGCTCTATTTAATGATAATACTACTATTGAAGGAAGTCAAATTATAGAAAATTAGATAAACAGTGGAACCTCACAAATATTATTTTAAAAATGGAGATACTCTTAGTTCCATAGCTGATGAGATTGGGCTAGCTATTTCTGAAATAAAAAAATATCATAATGAATTTTCAAGACCTCATGAATGGATAAAGGAAGATTATTCTTTGCCTACTTGGTCAAAGTACATTATCATTCCAGACTCTATAGAAACTCTAAAAAAAAGACGGGAAGATTTAACATCTACCAAAAAAGTTAGGCTTGTCCAGGAAGAAACAGAGTGTGATCAGTATATTATCCGACAGAAAATAGACATGCAGGTTTCTGGAAACAGTATGATAGATTCAGAGACTGAAATTATCTGGAAATTTAAAAAAGTTAAAAAAGAAAACTTATTTCAGGTTGATATTCAGCAAAAATCACATCAGATAAAGTATATTAAATCTATTTACCGACAACTTGCAGAATATATGCAGAAATTTAATAAACCTCTGGAACATTTGGTTGTTGAACTTTTTCAGGAAGGAAATGTGAAAACATTGGTAAATCAAGAAGAAATATGGAATGTGTGGAACGCTTTAAAAAAAGAATTAAAGCCTGAGTTGGGTAACACACTTGAAGAAAAAAATATGATTGAAGGTGGGGATAAAGATTTTAGTAATACATTGCCACTTATTAAAAACAGTATTCTTTACAATTTATTTTTCAATGATGTGTTTCATGAGTATTCTGAACTTGATACTTTTATTGAATTGGAAAAACATGAGTACACATCACAGATTTTTGCCAACGAAAAAGTCACTCTCTGTAGAAAAAGGAAGATTGAAAAAGAAGGGAATATTGTAAAGATAAAATTTTATTCTGAATCCGATCCGGCTAAAAATGGGCATTTGAAACATATTTATAACACAAAGCTAAAAGATTTTTTAAAGGAAAATTATGATTATGCACTTTCTTGGTCCGTAGAGTATCATTTTGATGCCTATAATGGAAAGATGTTTCTATGCCATTCAAAAATTAAAGAACAGGCCAATAGAAAATATAGTCATCTAACGGAACATAAAATAGAACTTATAAAAAGTAATAATAATGCCTAAACTACATGTGCCTGATGGAGCGTGGCTTGTCTGCTCCGAGGGAATGCAAAAACAGCAGATAAAAGTAACAAGTCAAGGAAAGGTAACTATTGCAGGTGGCTACCTGAAAGCTACAGTTGATGATAGACCAGGCGGAAATTTTATATGCGGAAAAATGATGCTGATTGGCGCAATAGCAGGTGCCGCTTTGGGCTTGGCACTTGTTGCAGGATCAATTTTAACGGGAGGTGCATTAGCTGTTGCGGCTGTAGCCGCAGCAGGAGCTGCATTAGGAGCTGGTGTTTCCATGATTCCTTCTATTTGTGGAATGCTATTGAACGAATGGACTCCTTATGATAATAATGTTCTTACTGTTGGAAGACATCCTTTGCTAGAGAATTCACAAATTCCCTGTAGGTTAGGAGGAAATGTGATAATCCTTTATTCTGAAAAAGCAGCGGATGAGTTTACTGATATAACTATTGGCAGAACTGCCATTAATACTATAGGGGTTATTGCCCTTTCTTATTTAATGTACCCCGCATTATCAGCAATAGGAACAACAGCAGCTACAGCTAAAGCTACCGTAGCCACCTTTGGTTGGTCAGCTGGAATAAACTATGTTGGAGGGGTTGTATTTACAACTGGAATATCTTATGGAATAGGATATGGAATAGATCAGGGAAAAGGATGGGGATACTCGCAAATTCCCATGGGAGATGGAACAACACTAAAAAATTATGTAGACGGATTTGAATCTGACCCGGAGAAACTTGTTGAGAATCAAAAATTAAAGAATAGCGATGGAGAAAAAGCTTTTTATGAAAATGTCAATGATATCGGAGGAGCCAATGGACCGGGAAGAGAGACGATAGGTGATAGAACTTCACAATATAGTGTGACGGAAAGGTCTACATCAGTCAGATTAGATGATATAGAAGAACATGGTCCAACAGCTTTTGATCAGTCAGGAAGAATTCAAGCTGCTATTGAAGGCAGAAATCCCACCAATACCCAAGGTATAAATGTAATAAATCAGGATTTTGGCGGTCGATATCAGGAAGTTGAAAGAATTTCTGTCACAACGAATTCACAATATTCACCACTTTCTAAATCGGAAATCCCTTCCAAAATGGGGGGTGCTGTGAAAAATACTTACTTGGACCAAAAAGGACTTCCTTCATTTTCAAAAAACGAAGGACCTAAAGGAGGGGGAATTGTTATGGGATTAATTCAAGATGCTTATAAAGGAGTAACTAATTTTATTTTAAAAGGAGAGGCAGAGGATTTAATACAGGCGCTGCAAAATGAGGAAGCAATGGCAAGGGCAAAGATAAATGTATTGGCAGGTAAAGATTAATTTTCATGAAAGTATCTACAGAGTCTAAAATATATCTAATTACATTGTTTCTTGGCGCGCTTTATTTTCTATATTCTATCATTATAAGCACCTATGATTTTATTAATATTAAACATAAAAACTGGGTGAATGCAGAAAATCAAAGTACAGTATATTCAAGCCGCAGAAGCACTACTGTTACTTATAATTTCATAAAAGATAATGTTAAGATCAGTCGTACATATCCAGGGATTCTAGAAGGAATAAATACTTGGATATGGGGCATAGATAAGAAAGCGCTGATACAAAATATATCTTTTTATATTCGTAAAAAGGATGAACAGAAAATTAAATATAATCGGATACACCATCAAAAAGACATTTTTGGAAATAAACTTGATGAAATTGAACCAATCCCATTTTTTGGCTTAAGAACAATAAATTCTAAAGCAAATGCCTTTTTATTAGTATTAGATATATGGAAATATAATTATTCTATTTTAGTCGCATTTGTTTTACTTATCTTACCCTATTTTATATTTTTTATTCTAAAAAAAATTTTTAAAATAGTAATAGAAAAGAATCAGAATAAAGAGATTGAAAAAAAAATTGGAGGATATCAGATTCTCTTTTTTATTCTTCTTGTTATTAATTTACTTGTATAGAAATGAAAAAAGTGATACAAATTATAATTGGCCTTATTGCATTAGGATTTTTGATAGTTATTATTAAAAACAATTTTTTTATCTCTGCTGATACAAAATCATATGAAGAAGGATGGGATGCTTATGAAAAAAATCAGTTTGAAATGGCGATTTTTAATTTTAATCATGTTGATAAAAATAAACATCCCGATGTGTGGGTGGGCTTAGGTTCTGCATATTTAAAGACAGGGGATTATAACAATGCAATTCAGCATTTACAAAAGGCATATAGTCTTAACTATAAAAAAGGAACCGAAGATTACAGTAAACTTCTTGTTTCATTAGGAATGAGCTATCTGTATGCTGGAGATCCGGAGAAAGCAAAATTTTATTTGGAAAAAGCAAGATCATTAGGATATGATACATCTGTCAATTTTAAAATTTTAGACTCCGTTAAGCAAAATAGCTTTAGAAGCAAATAATATTCTAGTTTAATATCATCCAAAGGCTAAGCAAATTAAATAATTAACTGTAATTGATATTAGTTCGGGAAACGTTAATAAATGTTATAAACGTTCACGCAAAAAAAAGAATTTCCTAACTTTAATACTGCAAACTAAATTCACTTAAAGTATGGAAGCGTACAATTTTGAAACGGCAATCAAGCCCTTTTTTTGGGTAGCCTCAGAAAAGACATTTTCAGTATGTTTAAATGCAGGAACGTATAAACCTGAGATTTTTGAATGGAGAAAGGATGAAGGTTTCGAGGGAAATGGATACGACTGGGCATCACTGGCAAAAGTTTTCGTGGAAGAAAAAAGGCCCGACCTGGCAGGAGACATCAAGTTTGATCCGGAAGCCGATATGTTCTGTGCCTATTCTCATAATCCTGAACGTTTAAAAGAATTTATTACCGGATTTAAAAAAACCTGTGAAGATGAAGTCCAGATCCAGGACCTCTTCCTGAAAGCGGAAATAGATTAATACGATACGATAAGGCCCTCATCCGGGGGCTTTTTTTATGGTCAAAATGCAATATCAAATGATATCGGAGAGGGGTTTACTGGATTTCTTAAACTATTCCATCTGTTTACAAAACGGAGCATTATTTCACAAATGATCTCCTCCGAATCTTGGCTTTCGGACTAAGAAAAGAAAACTAATTTCTTATCTTTGTTGTTTATGGACAATATGGACGCAACACAGGATAAAAGGCTCTTTCTTATCGATGCCTATGCAATGATTTTCAGAGGATATTATGCATTGATCAGGAATCCACGGCTTACCAGTGCAGGGCTGGATACTTCTGCTATTTTCGGGTTTACCAATTCTCTGATCGAACTCATCAGGAGGGAAAGGCCTACCCATCTTGCCGTTGTATTTGATGTGGGAGAAGCCAGCATCAGAACAACGGATTTCCTTGAATATAAAGCAAACAGAAGTGAAACACCCGAGGCCATCACGGCTGCTATTCCATACATCCACCGCATCCTGCAGGCCATGCATATCCCGATTTTAGGGGTAGCAGGCTATGAAGCCGATGACGTCATAGGGACAATCGCCTGCAAAGCAGAAAAGGAAGGGTACACTACATTTATGGTAACACCCGACAAAGATTTTGCCCAGCTGGTAACCGATAAAATCAAAATCTATAAACCTGGTCTTAAAGGAAGCGAGGTGGAAATTTTAGGTGTTGAAGAAGTAAAAGCCAAATACCAGATCGAAGATCCTAAACAGGTCATTGATTTCCTGGCGATGATGGGTGACTCTGTCGATAACATTCCGGGACTGGAGGGTGTGGGAGAAAAAACCGCCATGAAATTCCTGAAAGAATACGGAAGCATTGAAAACCTGCTGGCCAATACCCATGAACTGAAAGGAAAACTAAAAGAAAAAGTAGAAGCTTCTGCCGAGCGCGGAATTTTGTCCAAAAAGTTGGCTACCATAATCTGTGACGCTCCGGTAGAATTCCATCAGGAGCAATACGATCTGGAAACGCCTGATTTTGAAAAAGTAAAAGAAGTCTTTGACGAAATCGAGTTCAGAAGGCTATACGATAACCTTTACAGAGCTTTCGCACCGATTGTGAGCGGAAACACCACTGTTACAAACGTTGAAATTACGGTAACCGAAATAACTCCTCAACAGAAAGTAGCGCAGGCCGTAGGGCAGCTGGACCTTTTTGCAACTTATGAAGAGCTTGATCAGGCTGCGGGAAATAAATCAACCATTGAGCATAACGACCACCTGTATCAGTTCGTCGACAATCCGAAAGCACAAAAAATGCTGGTCAGAAACCTCTTGCAGCAGCGGGTGGTATGTTTCGATACCGAAACAACCTCACTCAATGAGCTGGAAGCCGAACTGGTAGGTATGAGCTTCTCATACAAAAAAGGACTTGCTTATTATGTCCCGGTTTCTGAAGATCAGGGAGAAGCACTCCAGACCTTAGAAATTTTCAGGCCTTTCTTTGAAAAGGAAGACCTTGTCAAAGTTGCTCACAATTTAAAATTCGATTATAAAATCCTCAGAAGGTATAATATTACTGTAAAAGGAGCCATGTTCGACACCATGATTGCGCATTACCTCCTGAATCCGGATGGCAGACACGGGATGGACTACCTTTCTGAAATTTATCTGGGCTACAAACCTGTCTCCATTGAAACCATCATTGGTAAAAAAGGGAAGAACCAGGGAAATTTCCGGGATGCAGACCTGAGGACGCAGACGGATTATGCCGCAGAAGATGCCGACGTGACGTTCCAGTTGTATGAGCTTTTTGCGCCACAACTGAAAAAAGAAAATCTGGAAGACCTGTTCTTCAATATTGAAATGCCCCTGATGGAAGTATTGGCAAAAATGGAGCTTGCCGGAATTTCCCTGGATGAAAAATGGCTGGCACAGGAAAGCATAGACCTGGAAAATGACCTCAAGCAGCTGGAACAAAAGATCTTTGAACTTTCCGGGGAAGAATTCAATGTGAATTCCCCGAAACAGCTCGGTGAAATCCTGTTCGAAAAACTGCAGCTGGATCCTAAGGCTAAGAAGACCAAAACCGGGCAGTATGCCACTTCAGAAGATATCCTTCAGAAGCTGGCTGCCAAACATGAAATCATCCAGCATATCCTGGAATACAGGACCTACCAAAAATTAAAATCCACATATGTGGATGCGCTGCCGTCGCAGATTGAGAAATCCGATAACCGCGTCCATACCAACTTTTCACAGACTACAGCGGCTACCGGCCGTCTGGCGAGTGTCAACCCGAACCTGCAGAATATTCCGATCCGCACTTTGAGAGGGCAGCAGATCAGAGGGGCTTTCGTAGCAGGAGAAGGTAAAAAAATTATCTCTGCCGACTACTCCCAGATCGAGCTGAGGCTGATTGCTGAGATTTCCGGCGAGGATAACATGATCAAAGCTTTTCAGAATGGAGAAGATATCCACGCTTCCACCGCTGCAAAACTATTTAATATCCCATTGGAGGAAGTATCCAAAATCCAGAGGAGTCAGGCCAAAACCGTCAACTTCGGGATCTTATATGGCCAGGGCGCCTTTGCCTTAGCGGAGCAAACCGGATTGTCCAGGAGCGAGGCCAAGCAGATGATCGAAGCCTATTTTGAGACGTATTCAAAGTTGAAAGCCTATATGGCTGAACAGGTTAAAAAAGCCCGGGAAATCGGCTATGTGGAAACCATTTTGGGAAGAAAACGCCATCTGAAAGACATCACTTCCAACAATTTCGTGGTGCGTGCCCACGCTGAAAGAAATGCCGTTAATGCCCCGATCCAGGGAAGTGCAGCCGACGTAGTGAAAATGGCTATGATCAAAATCCAGAAAGAACTGGAAAAAGAAAAGTTAAAGACCCGCATGCTGCTCCAGGTTCATGACGAATTGGTGTTTGAGTCTCCACTTGATGAAGTGGAAGTAGCTACCAATATCATCAAGATGGAAATGGAAAACGCGATTGAAACACAGGTTCCGCTATTGGTTGAAGTGGGCGTAGGCGATAACTGGCTGGAAGCGCATTGATAATATTTAAAAATTTAAAGCAAAAATAAAACTTTCACTGCAAGTGAAAGTTTTATTTTTAATATAGTGGATTATGTATCTAACTACGGAATCGTAAAGTAATAATTTAATATTAAAAGCTATATTCAATTCCTCCAACATACGACAGGGAGAAATAATCATTTTCAACCGAAACAGGTTTAGTAACCTGTCCCTGACTCACAAAAATAATGGCATTGATATCAAATTTCAGGTTGATCTCATTGAGCCTGTTGACGAGGATCGGAAGCCATTGCTCAGCAAAAGAATATCCGGCGAATTTTTCATAGATCGCCCTGTTTCCGTCTTCAAAACCGTATTCTATCAGGTCATGATCAAACCAAACTGTATCCTGTGAAGCTGCAAACTGTGAAATATGAATGTCATCAGATTCTTCAAGAAGATAATAGTTCTCATCTTCCTCTACGAATTCATAAAAATCCTCCTCATTGTTGAAATTTCCTACCCAAAAATCTAATGTTTCTGTCTGCATGACTTAATTCTTTCTTATTTAAATTTGTTTTAAAGAGTCAAAGTTATGATAAAATTTACAGATTATTTCTGAAACAGGCATTTCTTCATATCTTCCTGATACATGATCTTTAATCTATGATAATATTTTTTGAACTGCGTTAGTTCTATTGAATAGGCATCATATACTTAAAGCAGAATTTTTTGCTAAGAAGTTTCTGGCGGGAGCTTTGCTCTCGCCAGAAACTTACAAAGTAATATACTTAATAATAGTTTTTTCTCTTTTTAATTTCCTGAAATATAGAAAGCTGTTCTTCAGTTAAATTATAAAGCTGGATTTTTCGTGGACCAGTAATTGAATCAGCATAATAAACCAATTCAACGTTATTTTTACTCAGAGTCAGTTTTCTAAGCATCATAGGGTGTCGAGTATATTTTTTATCGTAATTTGAATAAAAGAGATTGACGGCACGATCAGGAATGAAATAAAGCTTTTTCGGAAAAAGGAATATCGAATTTCTGTTGATCAATAGGGTAAAACTGCACCATTGAATACTCTTTTTAAATGGTCTGCTTTCACGGATCATTTTTCCTGAAATATTTTTAAATTCTCTGGAATCTGCATGCTTATAGTTGGAAAGGATATGTCTTTTCTGGAAGAAAAAGAACAGAGGAGAAAGTACAGTAAAGATTAGACATCCTAATAACAAATATGGGAATATATCGAAAGGCATGGTTAATATTGCTTGTATAGAGTGCTTTTGTAATAATCAGGATTTAAATTTCAGGTTCTTTACTTCTACCATTTCTATCCTTTCAGCCTGAGCTTTTTCGCGTCCAGATTATTTTTCTTTTAGCCATTGTTCTATATTATGACTGGCCTGCTCATCAGTAAGAAATGCAGACTTTTTTATATTCTTCCCGGGCTTCCGCAATCTTTTCTTTTTGAGTATCGGTTAGAGTTTATTCAGCGGTATCCAGTTCAAAATCCAGAATTCTTTTAAGCTCATCAATAATTCTGGGTTGCTGTAACTGAGTGATTCTATGAATCAAATCAATTTTCAAATCTGATACGTTCATAATGCATGGGAATTTGTATCAAATGTAGAAAATTTTATCTAAACCACCGGCAGCTCAAAATAAAAAGTACTGCCCTGATTCAGCGAGCTTTTAACCCCGATTTCCCCATGCTGCTTCTCAATGAAATTCTTGGAAATGGCCAGCCCTAGTCCGGTGCCGTTCTGATGTTCCCCCGGAACTTGGAAATAGCGGTCGAAAATCTGGCGGTGGTATTTTTCATCAATCCCTTTTCCGGTATCTGTAATGCTGAAAGACACAGTGGATTCTTTTCTCTCTACACGGATGGAAATGCTTTCATCCTGAAAAGAATGTTTGATAGCATTGCTCAGAAAATTGTTCATCACCCAGACGGTTTTGTCAAAATCGGCGGCTACGGTATCTCCGTCTTCAATTTCATAATGGGTGATCATCGAAATATTCTTCTGCTCTGCAAGTTTTTCCACATTCTTAATGGCAGCCTGAACCATTTCTTTTGGAGCACACGGTTCAATATTCAATCGGATATTTCCGGTTTCAACCTGTGACAGATTTAGCAGTTCTCCGGTAATATCAAGCAGGCGCTGCCCGTCTTCATTGATGCTTTTCAGCAGTTCCTTCTGTTGCTCGTTAAGTTCCCCGAATTTCTGGTTTTCCAGCAACTGCACACCCATTTTGATCGCTGAAATAGGCGTTTTCAGTTCATGGGAAATGGTTGCGATAAAATTGGTCTTGGCAAAATCAAGCTCTTTGAACGGCGTAATATTTCTCAATAGAATTACCCTCCCGATATATTTTTTTTCTTTCTCGCCCGTTTTTATAATGTTGATCGGAACGACTTCCTGCTCAAAATAATTTTCTTTGTGATCCGCAACGATTTTGATCGGGTCTTTCTGGGGATGATCCATGTTCTTCAGCAGTTCCCGGACCAGATCATTATTAACGGCAACTTCATGGACCGTTTTCCCGATGATTTCTTCTTTATTTAAATTCGTGATTTTCAATGCTTCGTTATTGATCATATAGATGAAATGGTTTTCATCCAGGCCGATGACTGCATCATGCATATTGTTGACCAGGGTCTCAATCCGTTTTTTATCCATCAGCTGTTTAGACAGGGTACTGCTTTCATATTCCTGAAGCTTTTCAGCCATGACATTGAATGACCGGGCCAGGTCGTTGAATTCTTCGCTGCCCTTAAAATGTACCCTTTCACTGTAATTCTTATTGGCAATCTGCCGGATGCTCGACGTGAGCTGGCTGATAGGTTCTGCAATCGTCTGCGGCAGGTTAAAAAGCAGCACAAAAGCGATCAGGAAACACACGGTTCCCAGGCTGACAATCCAGAACGTGGCATTTTCTGCGGTGATAATGGCCATGTCACTTTTTCGCTCAATTCCTTTCATATTGAGTGTCATGATCCTGACCAGGTCTTCGCGGATCAGTTTTTCCTTTTCATCATCCGGATGTTGCAGGTAGCTGTTGAAGTGCAGGTTCAGGCTTTGGGTGGCTTCCTTTTCGCCGGATTCCGTCAGGTTTTTTTCCTGGAGTTCATTGTTTTTCCGGAAAGCCTGTACGGCAGCTTCCCGGTCGGTTTCAATCCTGTCCAGTGCGAGCAGCATGTTTTTGGAGAATTCAATACTGTTGTAATTGGCATTAAGGATTTTCTCTGTGTCAGATTTCAATTTATTGATGTAGACAGATCCCATCACTGAAAGCAAAACGATCAGTAAAAAAAGAAGGCCGACGCCTAAGGTAAGTTTTGTTTTGAGTTTCATCAGTTTGATTCAGGATAAAATAATAATATCGGTCTGCCGTTCATTCAGGCGGTTCATCAGTGCATAGATCCAGCTGTAACCGAAAATCCTCTGCCATAATCTTGCATGAGGCTTTCCCATACATACCGTGGTGATATTGTGTTCAACAACATACTCCAGAATACCGCTGTACACACTGCTGTTCTTAACACGGACGACTTTCGCGCCCAATTCCTGTGCTAAATTAAAATTATTAATCAAATAACGCTGTTTATCCAGGGCGATTTTTTCAAGGCTTTCCGAAGGCTTCTGAATATAGAGAACGGTCCACGGACTGTTATAATAGCTGGCCAGCCGGGCGGTCTTCCGGATGATGTTTTTAGCTATTTTTCCATTGCTGCTGATGCAGGCCAGAAACTTGACCGGCTTGAAATTTTCAGTCCTGATTTCCGTTTCCACTTTCTTTTCCACGTGGGTTGCCACTTCTTTCAGCGCAAGCTCGCGCAGCTGCAGGATATGTCCGCTCTGGAAGAAATTCTGTAAAGCCGTCTGTATTTTTTCTTTTTTATAAATCTTGCCCTCTTTAAGCCTGGTCAGCAGTTCATCAGCCGTAAGGTCTATATTCACTACCTCATCTGCCAATGCCAGAATCTTGTCCGGTACCCGTTCCGCAACTTCAATTCCGGTAATTTTGCGGACTTCCTCATTCAGGCTTTCGATATGCTGGATGTTCATGGCACTGATGACGTTAATTCCGTTGTCCAGGATTTCCAGGACATCCTGCCATCTTTTTTTGTTCTTTGATCCTTCGATATTGGTATGTGCCAGTTCGTCCACGAGAACCACTTCCGGATGAAGGTTGATGATCGCCTGAAGGTCCATTTCCTCCAGGTTTTTTCCCTTATAGAAGGATGACCTTCTCGGAATTTTAGGAATTCCTTCTGCCAGAGCCTGGGTTTCTTCACGTCCATGCGTTTCTATATAACCGATTTTAACATCGATGCCGTTCCGTATCATGGAATGGGCCTCCTGAAGCATCCGGAATGTCTTGCCCACGCCGGCACTCATCCCGATGTAGATCTTGAATTTTCCTTTCCGGGATTTCTGGATCAGTTCTGAAAAATCTTTTGCTGAAGACATGAATTTAATTTTTTTTAATTGTATTTTCTGCATGGCTGCTTGTTGAAGATGCCTTTCAATTTAACCACAAAAGTCACAAAAGCCTTTTTTACACATAAATTATTAAGATATTACTTTTAAAATAAAAGAACGCTTAAGATGAAATCAAAGATTTTCATAGGTAATATCATGTCATCTTTCGTGCATCCTTCATAAAATCGCGGGAATAATTTCTTTAATTTGGCCTATTAGTTTTCTTAATAAGGAGCAGTCTTATCTTAATGGATATAAACCTAACAGGTTTACCAAACCTGTTAGGCTTTAAATCTACTCACTGATCAAAACCAGGCTGCTAAACTGGTGGTAAGGAAAAAGTTTCCTTTCAATAGTTCGTCATTTTTCATGAATATGGCATCCTTAGAAGTGAATCCCCTGGCCTCTGTACGGAATACCACATTTTTAAAAATAGCATAATCCACATTCAGGGAATAACCGTAGGTCTGAAATCCGTTGGGCGTCCCGGTACTGATAATTACTCCGTTTCTGTCACTGTAATATTCCAAGCGCCCGGCTACAGCCCATTGGTCATTCAGCTGATATTTCATCAGGATATTCGGGCTGTACCAAAGGTTGTACTGGTTGCTGCCTTTTTCCTTTTGTTCGGCTCCGATATCAAAACCGAGCGTTGTGGAAAACTGGTCCGTCAGCTGAAAACTTCCGAAGAGATCATGGAAATACCGCATCTTCTTTTCTGCTTTAGCTTTATCGTTTCCTATAAAAGAGCTGCTGTTCAGCGTAATCTTTTCATTAGGTTTATAGGTTACCTGATGTCCGAAAGAAACTGTTTGGTTGCCTTCCGGCTTGGCAATCCGCTGCCATCCGTTCAGGACCAACCCGCTGATGAACCATTTTCCGTTGTCTGTGGTATAAGAAACTTTAGCTCCGGTCTCAAAATAGGGGCTGTTTTCCGCAGCAAAGCTCCTGGTGAGGTTGACGTTGTCCTTCCCGATGGCACTTTCCCAGCCGATATGCGAAGGCATAATACCGGCATCAATCCAAAGATTTTTTGTTTTAGAAATCCTGATTCCAATATTTGCTTCATTCACATAGCGCAATGCATTCTGCTCAGCCGCCAGGTTGTCCTGGGCATAAGTCCCGGCCATCAGAGCCAGGTTAGCACGCATGTTTTCGGTCTGATAGGCGGCTTTAACAAATCCGAGGTTCAGGTTAACTTCATTGTGTCGGTTATACGAATACAGAAAGTTCTGCCGGATGTGGTTGGCCGGTTCATTGAAATCATAGGTATAGAAGAGCTCCGCATAGCCGGAAAAAGTTAGTTTAGGCTGAACGGCTGCTGAATCTGTGGTTTGGGCTTTAGATAAAAATAAACCTAGTAAAAATGTGGTGGTGATGAATTTTTTCATGGGTTGATAGAGTACAGCAAATACTGTACAGATATATTAAAGAAGTGATGGGTTTAAATGAGGTTGGATGCGATTAAAAATAACCGCTAAATAGGAGACGGTCAGATTAATGGTGCTGCATTTCGTCCAGCGCAATATTTAGTTTCAGGACATTGATTTTGGAAGGTCCGAAAACTGATTGTTCAGTCTGCTTCCGGATAAGGGCTTCAACTTGTTCTGCAGGGAGGTTTCTTTCTTTTGCAATCCTTTTTACCTGGTAAAGCGCACCTTCCGGCGAGATATCCGGATCTAATCCGCTTCCGCTGGCTGTAACCAGTTCTACAGGAACTCTTATATCCTTCATTCCGGGATTCTGCATTGTAAGGGTATCAATCCTTTTACGGACAGTTTCTAGGTATTCTTCATTGCTAGGGCCTTTGTTGCTTCCTGCACTTCCTGCTGCGTTGTAATTGACGGCGGAAGGACGGCCATGGAAATAGCTCGGAGATTTAAATTCCTGACCGATATTAGCATAAAACTTCCGGCCTTTGTACTGAATAGTTTCTGCATTGCCCTGAGTAGGTAATATTTTAGCACCGGCATATACAATGCCCAGGTAAATTCCTACAATCACAAGCATGACAAGAGTAAGGCGTAGTGCGGATATGATATGATTTTTCATTTTGATAAAAATTTAGAGTAATGATATGGGGATAAAAACATGATCAGGATAAAATTCATCCATGAATCAGTTGCATCTTTATATTTTAAAAGAACAGGCTGATAACCAGGTCGATCAGTTTTATTCCAATGAACGGGGCAATAATCCCTCCCAGGCCGTAGATCAACAGATTCCTTCTCAGCAGGGCACTTGCACCGATCGGTTTGTAGGCAACGCCTTTCAGGGCAAGCGGAATCAGAATCGGGATGATGATCGCGTTGAAAATGATGGCTGACAGGATCGCGGATTCGGGACTGTGCAGGTTCATGATGTTCAGCTTTTGGAGGGCCGGAATAAAGGTGATGAACAGGGCGGGAACGATGGCAAAATATTTCGCTACGTCATTGGCAATGCTGAATGTTGTAAGCGTTCCGCGGGTCATCAGCAATTGTTTCCCGATTTCTACGATCTCGATCAGTTTTGTGGGGTCGTTATCAAGGTCCACCATGTTTCCTGCTTCCTTGGCCGCCTGGGTACCGCTGTTCATCGCTACACCTACATCGGCCTGTGCAAGGGCAGGTGCATCATTCGTTCCGTCTCCCATCATGGCCACCAGCTTTCCTTCCTGCTGTTCTTTTTTGATGTAGTTCATCTTATCTTCCGGTTTGGCTTCGGCTATAAAATCGTCTACACCGGCTTTTTCGGCAATAAACTTTGCAGTCAGGGGATTGTCACCTGTTACCATAACGGTTTTTACCCCCATTTTCCTGAGCCTCTGAAAGCGTTCCTGGATCCCGGTTTTAATGATATCCTGAAGTTCTATAACGCCCCATACCTGTTCATTCACCGAAACGACCAGAGGGGTTCCTCCGTTTTCAGCAATCCGGGTTACGGCTTCCTGCGTTTCCTGCGGGAATAGGTTCCCTGCTTTTTCTGTCAGTTTCTTGATGGTGTCATAGGCCCCTTTACGGATTCTTGTGTTTTCAAAATCGATACCGGATGTCCTCGTTTCAGCCGTAAAATCAATATACACCGGATTCGGGACCAGTAATTGTTCAGGTTTCAGCTGGCTTAGTTCGATGATGGATTTCCCTTCCGGGGTTTCATCCGCGACAGAGCTCAGGGCAGCGGCTTTAATGAATTCCTCCATTTCGATCGTATGAGAAGGGTGAAATTGGGTGGCCTTCCGGTTCCCGATGGTAATGGTTCCTGTTTTATCCAGAAGCAAGACATCAATATCTCCGGCTGTCTCCACAGCTTTACCGCTTTTGGTGATTACATTGGCTCGTAACGCCCGGTCCATTCCTGCAATCCCGATTGCAGAGAGCAGTCCGCCGATGGTTGTCGGGATCAGACAAACGAAAAGTGAAATGAATGCTGCGATGGTAATCGGCGTCTGCGCATAGTCTGCAAAAGGTTTCAGGGTTACGGTAACGATGATGAAGGTCAGCGTAAACCCGGCTAACAATATAGTAAGTGCGATTTCGTTCGGTGTTTTCTGTCTTGATGCGCCTTCCACCAGGGCAATCATCTTATCTAAAAAAGATTCTCCGGGACGTGTGGTTACTTTTACTTTGATCCTGTCGGAAAGTACTTTTGTACCGCCTGTGACAGAACTTTTATCGCCTCCGGCTTCGCGGATCACAGGAGCACTTTCCCCGGTGATGGCAGATTCATCTATCGTGGCCAGTCCTTCGATGATTTCCCCGTCCATAGGGATCTGGTCGCCGGCTTCACAGAGAAATACATCGCCCAGTTTCATGTCGGCTGATTTTTTAAGGACCGTTTCCACCTGGAATCCGGGATGGTTTTCCATGATCACTCTGGCCGGAGTTTCCTCCCGGGTTTTCCTTAGCGTATCTGCCTGGGCTTTTCCCCGGGCTTCCGCAATCGCTTCCGCGAAGTTGGCGAACAAAACCGTAAAAAACAGAATGATGAATACCAGGAAATTATAGGCAAAACTGCCCTGTGAACGGTCGCCTGTCAGACTGAACAGGCTTACGATGAGCATGACCACGGTTCCTATTTCCACCAGGAACATGACCGGATTTTTAAACATGATTTTAGGATTCAGCTTAACGAATGACTGATGTATTGCTTCGTTAACCAGATCTTTCTGAAACAGTGTCTGTGACTGATTTTTCATTGCTTTGAATAGATGTTATTTGTAGTGAGTGGGGTGAAAGATTTAAAAATTGAAAGATTTAAAAATTTGAAATTGGCGAAATGAGATTTTTAAATTTTTATTATGTAATAACTAATCTTTAAATCCTTTAATCTTTTTAATATTTCAATGCTTTAATTTCTATTTACTAAAATATTGAAGCTGTTCTGCTATCGGGCCCAGCGTCAAGGCAGGGAAGAAGGATAGCGCGGCGATCAGAAGAATGACGGCTAAGGTCATGAATCCGAAGGTTGCAGTATCCGTTTTCAAGGTTCCAGCACTTTCAGGGATGTATTTTTTCTGTGCAAGCAATCCTGCAATGGCTATCGGACCGATAATCGGGATGAATCTCGACAGCAGCAATACTATGCCCGTTGAGATATTCCACCATGGCGTATTATCGCCCAGCCCTTCAAATCCGGATCCGTTATTGGCGGAAGAAGACGTAAATTCATACAGCATTTCACTAAAGCCATGGAATCCCGGATTATTGAGTGTCTTGGTCCCAAATTCCGGCAGATAGGCGGTTAAAGCAGTACCCACGAGAATAAGAAACGGGTGGAATAGGGCGACGATCATTGCGATTTTCATCTCCTTGGCTTCAATTTTCTTTCCTAAGAATTCAGGGGTACGTCCTACCATAAGGCCACTGATGAATACCGCGAGGATGATGAAAATGAAGTAATTCAGGATGCCCACACCGCAGCCTCCGTAGAAACAGTTAATCATCATGGCCAGAAGCTGGTTCATACCGGAAAGCGGCATGGTGCTGTCGTGCATGGCATTTACCGAACCGGTAGATATAACAGTTGTTGCAATACTCCAGTAGGCCGAAGCAGCACTTCCGAAACGGATTTCCTTACCTTCCATCGCTCCGAGATGAGGATCGGTGCCCATTTGGGTGATCAGCGGATTTCCCTGGGTTTCATTGATGATATTGGGCACGGTGAGTGCTACAAAACCTATGGTCATGACAGCGAAAATGGTCAGAGATAATTTCTTCTTTTTCAAATAGAAGCCCAGTGCAAATACCAATGCAAAAGGGATGATCATCTGGGTAACCATTTCAGTCATATTCGTCAGGTAATTGGGATTTTCCAGCGGATGCGCGGAATTGGCTCCGAAAAATCCGCCACCATTAGTCCCTAAATGCTTAATGGCGATAAAGGCGGCCGCAGGACCCCGCGAAACGTCCACTTTCTGTCCCTCCAGAGTGGTGATATGGTCTTTACCCTCAAAAGTCATCGGACTTCCGTTAGCAGAAAGGATGAAGGCGACAACAATACTTAAAGGAACCAGGATCCTGGTCATCGATCTGACGAAAAAATCGTAGAAGTTGCCCAGTTCCGTGGTGGTTTTATCCTTGAATGCCTTGAACAGTACCGCCATGGCAGCCATTCCTGTAGCCGCAGTGACAAACTGCAGGAACATCAGGTAAAGCTGGCTAAGGTAGCTGACTCCGGTTTCACCGGAATAGTGCTGCAAATTACAGTTGACAAGGAAGGATATGGCCGTGTTAAAGGCGAGATCGGGCGACATATCCGGGTTGCCATCCGGATTCATCGGAAGCCACGACTGATTCAATAGGATTAAAAATCCGATGACGAACCAGACCACATTGATGGTGAGCATGGCAAACATATTCTGTTTCCAGGTCATCTGTTTATCCGGATTGATCCCTGAAATTCTGTAGATCAGGTTTTCAACCGGCTGGAAAAGCTTGTTTAAAAACGTTTTTTTATAGCCATACACATCAGCGATGTATTTTCCTAAAAATACACCGATTACGGTAGTTATGGCGAACATGACAATAATGCCTAAGATTTGTGTATTCATGTTTTCAGGCTAAAATTTTTCAGGTTTTATGAGTACGTAGCAGATGTACACGAAAGCCAGGATGGAAAGGAAAAATAAACTCCACATAATTTTCTATCTGATTTATATTTGATCAAAAAATTCAACGGACCTGTAGATCATCCAGAACAGGAATACACACAGGATAATAAGGCACAGCAGCATCATATCGAAACGATCAAGGTTAATACGGTGAATACTACGTACGAAACCATCAGCATACTGAGTACGGCATGGTTCCGTTTCTGGAATGTTTTTCTTGAAATTGTCATTGTATATTATTTATTCTGTATCCTTAATGCCAAAAGGGATTCCATTTCATTAATTATCTTAATAAATAATTGATTAATAATACTTTATGTGAAATTTGGGAGGCGTCAGGAGACAAAAAAGCCTATCAAAATGATAGGCCTGTTATTAAAATGATCATTGTTTCTATCCTAAAGAAACAAATTTATAACTCTTAACTTTAAACTCATAACTCTTACCGAAGTCCGTACTCTTCCAGCTTTCGGTACAGCGTAGCGATACCTATTTCCAGCAAACGTGAAGCTTCCGCTTTGTTGCCCTTCGTATATTGCAGGACTTTCTGGATGTGTTCTTTTTCCAGGGACTTCATGCTTAGGGAGTCGTTTCCGGGGGAATTTTTTTCAGAATAGTCAGGCAGGCTTTCTGCATCCAGCCGATGATCGTTCATCAGAATAAGACTTCTTTCAACAGTATTCCGCAGTTCCCGGATATTGCCTTTCCAGTCATTCTTCCCTAATATTCTAAAGTATTCCGGATCTACCTGGAGGCCGGAAATATGCAGTTTTTGGGAGAAGAGGTCAATGAAGTTTTTAGCGAGGGCCTTCAGGTCTTCTTTCCTTTCGCGGAGTGCAGGAAGACGGATCTCGAAAATATTCAGCCGGAAATACAGGTCTTCCCTGAAATTTCCCTGCCTGATTTCCTCTTCAAGGTCCCGGTTGGTGGCAGCAACAAGGCGGAAGTCTGATTTTGACACTTTGGTTTCCCCCATTTTGATGAATTCCCTGGTTTCCAGGACACGTAATAATTTAGCCTGGAGTTCCACAGGCATTTCCCCGATCTCGTCCAGGAATAACGTGCCGCCATTGGCTTCTTCTATAAGTCCTTTTTTGTCTTTCACCGCTCCGGTAAAGGCCCCTGCCTTGTGCCCGAAGAGCTCGCTCTCCAGAATTTCCCTGCTGAATGCGGAACAATTGATGGCGACAAAATTATTTTTTTTTCTTTCGCTGCCCTGGTGGATGGCGTTGGCAAAAACTTCTTTGCCGGTCCCGGTTTCGCCGGTCAGCAAGACTGTAGCATCAGTTACAGCTACTTTCTCTGCCAGCTTTTTGGCCTGAACAATAAGCGGTGAGATTCCGATGATGGCTTCAAAACCTTTCTGAGCAGTTGTTTTCTGAGCTTTTTTGGCAGCATTATCTTGTGCTTTTTCCATGGCTTTGTATACCAGCGGAATGATTTTTTCATTGTCGTCCCCCTTTACCAGATAGTCGTAAGCCCCGTTTTTCATCGCCTGAACGGCATCGGTAATATTCCCGAAGGCGGTCATCAATATAATTTCCAGGTGAGGGTATTTTGCCTTGATGGATTTCACAAGCTCAACACCAAATGCATCCGGCAGGCGGACATCGCTTAATACGACATCATATTCAGCCTGTTCGAGCATGGTCATGGCCGAACGTGCCGTTGAAGCCTGTTTGACGTTAAAATCTTCCTGGGAGAGGATCATTCCTAAAAGTTTAAGGAGCTTGATCTCGTCATCAATGATGAGGATGTTTCCGGACATGGTGTGTTGATTTGGAAAAACTGATGCAAACTTATTGAATTTATTTTGGATTAAAGTAAATAAGCTAAAGGTTGAGATTGATGTTGATACCTGGAAGCCTTGTCAAGGTTTAAAACCTTGACAAAGCTGAATGATGGGTAAACCGTATTTACCTGACAGGATTTCCACTTACTAGCCCGGATAGCAGCGGTTACCCCGCAGCAGCTTGGGCCTGGCTGCGGCGCGAGGAGTATGAGCGGATAGCCGGAAAAGCTCCCATATATCAGCCGTTAGATTCAGCTGGTTCCGGATTTGGTTTTCATTATGATGATCATAGATGCAATAACAAGAAAAACAGGGACCTTTCCCTTACGATTGCTTACATTTGTAATGCCTCAGGATTGAGAAAAAAATGAAAAGAGTTTATGAAGGATAAAAAATATAAGGAAACGATTCATACCGATCACAATAACTACGAATACATCACCATTACCCATGACGAAAATAATGTAAGGATTTATACCCTGAAGAACGGACTGAAAGTATTTCTTGCCAGGAATACCGATGCTCCGCGGATCCAGACGTATATCCCTGTGAGAACGGGAAGCAATAATGACCCTGCGGATAATACAGGACTGGCGCATTACCTTGAGCATATGATGTTTAAAGGGACTTCTAAAATCGGGAGCCTGGACTGGGAAAAGGAAAAGGTACTGCTGGATGAAATTTCTGAGCTGTACGAACAGCATAAGGCAGAGCCGGATGCAGAAAAGAAAAAAGAAATCTATACCAAAATAGACGAAGTTTCCCAGGTAGCCAGCCAATACGCTATTGCCAACGAATATGACAAAGCTATTTCTTCCCTGGGTGCCACAGGGACCAATGCCCATACCTGGTTTGATGAAACGGTCTACAAAAACAACATCCCGAACAATGAGCTTGAAAAATGGCTGAAAATAGAACTGGAAAGGTTTTCTGAACTTACGTTACGGCTTTTCCATACCGAACTGGAGTCTGTGTACGAAGAGTTCAACCGCGCGCAGGATAATGATTCCAGGCTGGTGCAGTACGAACTCATGGATGCCCTGTTCCCGAACCACCCGAACGGACAGCAGACTACACTGGGCAAGGCGGAACATCTGAAAAATCCTTCCATGAAAGCCATCCACCAGTATTTTGACTCATATTATGTTCCCAACAATTACGCTATGGTATTGGTAGGAGACCTTGATTTCGAGGAAACCATCCAGTTGATCGACCAATATTTCGGGAGCATTCCTTACCGGGAACTTCCCGAGAAAAGCCAGGTGACAGAGCAGCCGATGACTCAGATTGTTCAGAGGACCGTGAAAAGTCCGACTACGCCAAGGATACAGCTGGCGTGGAGAACGGAAAGCTACGGCACACGCGAAGCCATGCTGGCAGATATTGCAGCCAACATCTTAAGCAACAGGGGAGAGGCAGGACTTCTTGACCTGCACATCAACCAGACCCAGAAAATGCTCTGGGCACAGGCTTTTTCCGTAGGTCTGAAGCAATACGGTTATTTCTCCGTGGTAGCGGTGCCCAAAGAAAACCAGACGCTGGATGAAGCCAAAGATATGGTGCTGCAGGAGATCGAGCTGCTGAAGAAAGGAGAATTTCCGGACTGGATGCTCCCGGCCATCATTAATGATTTTAAACTTCAAAGGCTGAAAACCCTCGAAACCGCAGACGGACTGGCCACCAACCTTTACGATACTTACATTAAAGGCAGGACATGGGAACAGGAGCTGAATGAAATGGAGGAGTATGCATCACTGACGAAGGAAGATGTTGTAGCTTTTGCACAGGGATTTTTTAAGGAAAATTATGTTGCCGTATACAAAGAGAAAGGCATCAATGATCAGCTGATCCGCGTTGAAAATCCAGGCATCACGCCGGTGAAAATCAACCGTGATGCACAATCTGACTTTCTGAAAGAGCTCCTGGCAGAAAGAACACAGGACATACAGCCTGAATTTATTGATTATGATAAAGAGATCCGCAAGGATGAGATAAAAGGCAAGCCGGTAAGTTTTGTCAGAAATAAATACAACGACCTTGCACAGGCGCACTTTATATTTCCTATGGGAAGTGACCACGATCGTGATCTGGGTGTCGCAACGCAGGTATTACAGTACCTTGGTACCGACCGTTATTCCCCGGAAGAACTGAAAATGGAATTTTTCAAGATCGGGGTGACCAATGATTTTAAAACCACGCATGACCAACTGCTTATTTCCTTAAACGGACTGGAAGAAAATATAGAACAGGGAATTGCCCTGCTCCAACACTGGATACAGAATGTAAAACCGGACCAGGAAATTTATCAGCAGTTTGTACAAACGCTTCTGGAAAACCGTGCTGCCATGAAGAAAGATAAAAACCGCATCATGACGGCATTGACGACATACACTAAGATAGGTGCATTTTCCAGGTTTACGGATGTTATTTCCAGGGAAGAACTGGAAAACAGCAGCGTAGAAGTCTTCACCGACCGGATGAAAAACCTGTTCAGCTACCCGTATCAGCTGTTTTTCTATGGAAAAGATTTTGAACGTTTCAAGGGATACATTGAAAATTATATCCAGCCTCAAAGCCTTCAGATTCCTGAACCGAAGTTCTATCCTGAGCCGGAAACCACCGGAAATGTCTATTTTACGGATTATGACATGGTGCAGATGGAAATGAGTAAGGCGGGTCGAGGGAAGGAAGTCGACATCCGTGATTTCGGAAAAATCAATGTGTTCAACGAATATTTCGGAAGAGGATTGTCATCCATCGTTTTCCAGGAGATCAGGGAAAGTAAAAGTTTAGCTTATTCCGCCTACGTTTCTTATGCTGCGAATGCTGAACTCGGACACCACGATTATATTACCACCTACATCGGGACGCAGCCGGACAAGCTCCAGATTGCTGTTGATACCATGGATGAACTGATGAATGAACTTCCGGAAGTGCCGATCCAGTTTGAAAATGCACGAAACGCAGCTCTGAAACAAATTGCCTCCACACGGATTAACCGTACCAATATATTTTTCAATACCTTGCGGCTGAAAAAGCTGGGGATCAGCCATGATTTCAGGAAAGATATCTACAGCCAGATCCAGGATCTGAAATTTGAGGATCTCAGAGCATTTTATGATACGACGATTAAACCTATACGGTTCAATACGGCCATTATCGGTAAAAAGGATAACCTGAACAGGGAAGCTGTGGATCAGATGGGAACCTTTACGGAAGTCAGCCTGAAAGATATTTTCGGACACTGATGTAATTGAAATATACAATGTTTCGGCCGCTCCAGAGGAGCGGCCGAAACTATTTTTACAGCAAAATGACAGGTTATTTAACTACTTTCATTTCATCGATCAGCCATTTGGAATCGGCAAATTTGTCGATGATGAAAAGGATGTATTTGGTATCCACCATGATGTTGCGGCTGAAACGCGGATCATAATTGATGTCGCTCATTGTGCCTTCCCACTGTCGGTCGAAGTTCAGTCCCACAAGATTTCCGTTGGCGTCCAGCGCCGGGCTTCCGGAGTTTCCTCCCGTAGTATGGTTGGTCGCGGTGAATCCTACCGGAACATCGCCGGTTTTATCTTTATAGTTCCCAAAATCTTTTTTATCATACAGGTCGATCAGCTTTTTCGGAACATCAAATTCATAATCTCCTGGAACGTATTTTTCCATTACTCCTGCCAGATGGGTCTGGTAGTTGTAGGAAACTGCATCTCTCGGCGTAGAGCCTTTTACCTTTCCATAAGTTACCCTAAGGGTGGAATTGGCATCCGGGAAGAATTTGCGGTTCTTATCCGTAGCCATCTGCTGCGCCATATAGGTTTTTTGCAGGGCATCGATTTTGGTCTGCAAGCTGGCGAACTGAGGATCAGCTTTTGTGGTATACGCATCTCTCATGGTTAAAAACAGCTCGTATACAGGATCTTTCTTTAATGTTTTGATCAGCTTGTCCGGGTTGGAGAATGCTTTGTCAATGTCTCCGCCTTAAAGTAGCCCCGTTTACTTCAGACCGGCCGCTTATGATGGAGTTTTTAGATATATTTTCAATGGTCTGAAGGTTCTGCGCTTCGTTTTTGTACTGGTCAAAGCCTGCCGGTAAAAACTGGGGTGCAGTCTTATTGGCGTACAAAGCAAGGAGCTTGGCTGTTACTTTGGCATCCAGTTCAGGATTGTAATCTTTATAGAACGACTTCAGCCTGGATTTAAATGATGCCGTACTTTTTTCATCTGTCTTTCCGGCTTCGGCTGCAGTGATGTAATTGTAGTATAGATTAGCCAGCATCAGGGTTTCAGCATTCCTGATTACTTCAGAATAGTAGGCATTGTTCAGTGCAAAAGGAGCCTGGTCGCTGTACAGCTTATTCAGCTGGTCCAGCGTGATTTTGATTTGCTCATTTTTACCGGCCAGCGTATTTTCATACGCTTTCTTTTTGGCTACGGCATTAGATTTTTTCAGTCCTTCTACCTCACCGATCCATTTTTTCCAGTAGTTGGCTACAGATGCATATTTGGATGCATACTGGATCCTTGTTGCAGCATCGGTGCGCATTTTCTCGTCAAGCGTTTTCAGGGCGACATCTCTTACAGCAATTTTTGCCGGATCAATTTCTGTCATGATCTTTTCAACCGCAATAGCAGGCAGGTATTCAGTAGTCCTTCCCGGGAAGCCGAATACAAAAGTGAAATCGTTTTCGTTTTTATCTTTAATGGATACCGGAAGATAGTGCTTCGGAACATACGGAACATTATCTGTGGAATATTCTGCGGGTTTATTGTTCTTATCCGCATAGATCCTGAACATAGAAAAGTCTCCGGTATGCCTTGGCCATACCCAGTTATCCGTATCGGAACCGAATTTCCCGATGCTTTGCGGCGGTGCGCCTACCAGACGGATGTCTTTATACGTCTCAATGGTAAAAGCATAGAATTTATTGCCATAATACATGGGTTTTACAGAAACCGACTGGTATGGCTCTATTTTCTGGCTGTTTTTATATGCTTCGATGTTCGCAGCGATTTTCTTTGAAAGTTCGGGTTCTGTAAGTCGTTCCGTGCCTTCAAGGATCTGAGGCGTTACTTCTTTGATATCGACAATGAAATCAACCGTTACGCCCGGGTTAGGCAGTTCTCCGGTCATATTTTTAGCCCAGAAACCATTGGTGAGCAGGTCATTCTGAACAGTGGAATGATTCTGGATCTGCCCGTATCCGCAGTGGTGGTTGGTCAGCAGAAGCCCTTTCGGGGAAATAATTTCTGCCGTACACCCTCCGTTGAACTGTACTACTGCATCTTTAATGCTGGGTTTCTGAGGGTTGAAGATATCTTTGGCAGAGATTTTCATGCCCAGCTCTTTCATTTCTTTTTCATTCAGCTCTGTCGGGATCCACATTCCTCCGTACTGTTGTGCAAAAGCCATGGCAGCCGGAACAAGGAATACAGATAGAAGTATCTTTTTGGTCATAATCAAAATTTTGCCCTAATTTACAAAGAAAAGGTGAATTGGGGGCAGGAGAGGGGAAAGTTATGGGAATGGGTGATGAATTATGATTGATGATTGATGATTGATGATTGATGATTGATAGCGATGGGTATTGGTGTGATAGATTTTCGAATTTCCAAATGGTCAATTTTCCTAGAAGCAATTGAACCTCACAGCGGCTTAATTTTTGTTCATTATTACAAGCACCACCTAAAATTATTGTTATGAAACATCAGATTCAGGTCATGGCGATCGCAGCACTGGTTGCTCTTGGTTCATGTTCCAAAGAAAAACAGCAGGAAGTATCTTCCACAAACCTGAAAACAGATCCGATGGCGATCCAGAGTCCTGTAGATTCCTCCTCTGCCACTACACCTGTTCATTCACAGGCTGAAAAAGTCAATGCCGACTGGTATGGCACCTACGAAGCGGTTGTACCTTGTGCTGATTGCCCGGGGATTCAGACTACTCTTACTCTTAAAAAAGATAACAGTTTCCACCTTCAGGAAGAATACCTGGAAAGAAAATCCAAAAATGAAGATCAGGGAAAATATATGTTGAATGCAGCAACCGGCGTCCTTGAGCTGAAAGGAAATACTGCCCATTACAAATATAAAGTCGGTAATAATACCCTTACCCAGCTGGATATGAACGGACAACCGATCGAGGGACCCAATAAAGATCTCTATATATTCAAGAAAAAACAATAGTCATATAGCAAACAGAAGCCGAGGATTCTGCTTTTTTTTAGAATTCATAACTGATGATTCTGCTGTTGTTCTTCAGTACTTTTATCAACAACTCATGGCTTCTCTTTTTGCCGGTAATGATCCATGTTATACTGAACGTTCCATGTGAGTATTTTTGTTTTGAAATGCTGGCCTTTAGATGATGATGTTCAAAAACCTGTTCACAATACCGAAGGTCTTCCGGATGCGATACGGTGATCCTGTATTCAGTAATCTTATGGTTTTTATCGATGAGCTTCTCCATGTAGGTCAGCATGCTCAATACCAAAAGGACCAGTAAAGTCCCTAACAGCGCAATGTAAATATGACCTGCACCTACAGCCATACCAATGGAAGCGGTCGCCCAGATCGTGGTTGCGGTTGTAATGCCGTCTATTTTATTGTCCCCTTTGAAAATAACACCCGCGCCCAGGAATCCGATTCCGGTGATGATATTGGCGGCAATCCGGTCCGGATCATCCACACCGATCACTACGGAAAGAATGGTAAACAGACAGGCACCGAAGCAAACCAGGATAAAAGTACGCAGCCCGGCCGATTTATTGCGGTACTCGCGCTCTGCACCAATCAGCAGGCCCAATAAAACAGAAATAAAGATCAGCAGCAGTTCATTTTCAACAGAATGTTCCGGTAAGATTTTCATAACATAACTTCATTAAGCTTCTTCAAGATACAATAAAATTTTACCTTGTAAATATGATTACAGTTATATTGAAAAAAGACTGTCCGGTAAAGGACAGTCTTCATAGATATATATTTTAATGCTTATTTTCAGTACAGTTTACTGCTGTTTCTCAATCAGGTCAAGAAACTGCTGTTCATCAAGGATTTCTATTGTTCCAATGCCCTGTGCTTTTTTAAGCTTGCTGCCGGCTTTTTCACCCACCACCAGGAAATTTAGGTTTTTGGATACCGCAGAAATATTTTTCCCGCCGTGTTTTTCCACCATTTCTTCGGCCTGTTCACGGGTAAACAGGGAAAGTTTACCGGTAAACAGGAAGGTTTTTCCATCTAGGATATCGGATATGACTTCATTCGTGCTTTCTCCGCGTTCCAGCTGCACGCCATAGGACTTCAGGCGTTCAATCATCAGGATATTTTCCGGGTTGCTGAAAAAATCAGCAATACTTACAGCAATCTTGGTCCCGATATCCTCCACCTGGCAAAGTTCTTCCAGAGTGGCATTTTTCAGTTCATCAATGGTTCCGAAATTTTTCACCAGCTTTTTGGCAACGGTTTCCCCTACATGCTTAATCCCGATGCCATACAGTACCTTTTCAAAAGGTACATTTTTAGACTGTTCAATACCGTTCAGGATGTTCTGGACAGATTTTTCCGCCAGCCTTTCCAGCGGCATGAGCTGCTCCTTGGTTAACGCATAAAAATCCGCCGGATTTTCAATCAGCTTGGCATTATAAAACTGTTCAATGGTTTCGCTGCCCAGGTTTTCAATATTCAGTGCCTTGCGGGAAACGTAATGGATCATCCTACCGATTACCTGAGGCGGACAGTGAAGCTCATTCGGACAGAAATGGATGGCCTGGTCCTCTACTTTTACCAGTTCTGTTCCGCATTCAGGGCAATGTTTGATATATTCGATCTCCTTGCTGTCCGGACTTCTCTTGTCCGGGTTGACTTCAATGATTTTAGGGATAATCTCACCGCCCTTTTCCACATAAACAAAATCATGTTCGTGGAGGTCCAGTTTTTTGATGATGTCCTCATTGTGAAGGGATGCTCTCTTTACAACGGTTCCGGCCAGTAAAACCGGCCTCAGATTGGCAACCGGTGTAATAGCTCCGGTACGCCCTACCTGGTAGGAAACACTTAGCAGTTCGGTTTCCACTTTTTCTGCTTTAAATTTATAAGCCATGGCCCAGCGTGGGGATTTGGCAGTATAACCCAACTGTCTCTGCTGTTTAAGTGAGTTGACTTTTAGTACGATGCCGTCGATCTCGAAAGGAAGGTTGTGGCGCTCATTGTCCCAATAGGTGATGAATTCTTTTACCTCATCAAGCGTTGTACACAACTTTGCCTGCTGAGAAGTTTTAAAGCCCCAGGACTGTGCTTTTTCCAGCAGTTCCCAATGGGTTTCCGCCGGAAATTCTTCCGAAACAAACTGGTAGAGCACAGACGACAGCCCGCGTTTCCGTACTTCTGCGCTGTCCTGCATCTTCAGGCTTCCGCTGGCGGTATTCCTTGGATTCATGAACGGATCCAGCCCGTCTTCTTCGCGCTGTTTGTTGATTTTGTCGAAATTCTTCCGGGTCAGGTAGATTTCACCGCGCATGAAGAACTGATCGGGAAAATCACCTTTCAGCTTCAGCGGGATATCTGAAATGGTTTTTACATTCGGGGTGATCTCATCTCCCTGGAAACCGTCTCCCCGTGTAACGGCCTGGGTAAGTTTTCCGTTTTCATACAGGATGGAAATAGAAGCACCATCATATTTAAGCTCGGCAACAAACTCCACAGGATCATCAATGGTTTTAATGATTCTTTTTTCCCAATCTTCGAGATCATCAAAATCGTAGGAATTATCCAGAGAATACATCCTGAATTTATGGCGGATGGTAGGGAATACTTTCGTAATTCCTCCGCCTACCCGTACCGTAGGGGAATTTTCATCATAATATTCCGGATGCTTGGCCTCCAGGTCCTGAAGTTCCTGAAGGAGCATATCAAAATCATAATCTGAAATGGTAGGAGCGTCCAGATCATAATAATTCTGGTTATGCTGATCAAGTTCCTGGCGGGAGCCGTTCTATTTTTTGCTGAATGTTTTCGGACATTACGTTCTATCTTTTGAGCAAAAATAATTAAAGTAATTCCATTTAAAAAATAAGGGAATTAAATAATCTCATAAAATTAAAATCTTGTAACATTGACTAATGATTTGATTTTGTTCAGAATAAAAATAGGTGTTCAAAATTATTTAACATCCTGTTATAATTTAATTGAAGAAATGTTAAAATTCCCTTAAACAGGAGCCTTGAATACTGTCATAGCTTTGCACTCAGTTAATTTTTGAATATGAGAAAAGTAAAGATTGTATTGGGATTGTTGTTTTTGGGCCTGGGCACACTGAGTTATGCACAGACTACCCAGGCGGCTATCGTTGGGAAGGTCACCGGCGTCAATAATAAAGCGCAGGATAAAGTTAAGGTTACTATCATCAATGAATCTACCGGTTTCCGGACAGAGACCGAAACCAATTCAAAAGGGGAGTATATATTTAAAGAAATTCCTTTGGGAGGGCCTTATACGGTTATAGTTAACGATGACAAGAAAGAAGGCTACATGCTTAACTTAGGCGACCAGGTAACCGTGGATATGAACCTTGGAAATGAAAAAGCCATTGAAGAAGTGGTTATTTCCGGTAACCTCAAAAATAAAATAGGCAACCTCGGAGCGGCTACGGCGGTTACTGCTAAGAATATAGCGATCCTGCCGGTTAACGGAAGAAACTTTACCAGCCTTACCGAACTGTCACCTTTAAGCGGAAAAGGCGGGAATTTATCCGGTCAGCTGGGCTCTTCCACCAACTTTACCATCGATGGGATGACTGCCAAGAATCCAACTTCTGCAGGTTCCACTACAAGCCGTAGCGGTGCACCCTATTCAATTTCCATAGAAGCTGTAAGGGAATTTAAAATTGTGACCAACCAATATGATGTAACATTAGGAAGAAGCGGAGGAGGAACGATCAGTGCGGTAACGAAATCCGGAACCAATACGTTTTCAGGAAGTGCCTGGGAATACCTGAGGACAGGATGGCTGTCCAGCAAATATGACATCAGAGGGAACGTAAGGACCAATGACTTTTCCACTTCTCAGTTCGGGTTTTCACTCGGTGGCCCGATCATTAAAAATAAACTGCATTTTTTCGCTGCCTGGGATCATCAACTGGACTCCAGACCGCTGATCATTGCGGATGTACAGACAAAAGAGGATGCTTTAAGGTTTAATGTAACCAATGAAACCCTGAACAATATCCTGAATATAGCAAGAGCCAAATATGGTGTGGGAAGTTCTCCGCAGTTCGGGACTTTTGATAAAGTAAGGAATTCCGATGCCGGATTTTTACGCCTTGACTGGCAGATCAGCCCAAAACATTTGCTTACCCTGAGAGATAACTTTACATATGACCTGAATAAGAATGGCCTTGTGGACAATACAGCCATTAACTTTTTTGAATCCTATGGAAACGACAGGAACCTCGATAACAGTTTGCTCTTGACCTTACGTTCTAATCTGAAGCCTAACCTGACCAACGAACTGAAAGGTCAGTACCTGTATACGTTCCAGGACAGCTACCAAAATGACCAGCTTGGTCATCCTGTTCCCAGGGCCATTGTTGAAAGGGTACCTTCTACGATTGACGGAACTAATCTTACGACCAATATTCAGATCGGAGGACACCGCTTTGGCCAGGAAAATTTCAGGAACAACGTATTCCAGATTGTAGATAACCTTTATTATAACACAGACAAGATCAAATACACCTTTGGTGTAGACATGATGTATACACATGCAAAATCGGTTTACGGAAGTGAGGTGAACGGAAGGTTCCAGTTTTTAGGAACAGATAATTTTAACAATCTTACTCCATACAGGTTTTACCGTGAAGTTCCTCTGGTAGAAGATCCGTCAGTAAAATCAGGGATTTGGAACCTGGGTGTTTACGGACAGATTCAGACAAAAATAGCGAGAGGGCTTGATTTAATGGCCGGTCTGAGATTCGATTACGGAGGTTATCCTAAAGCGGAATTCAACCAAAAGCTCTATGATGAAATGGGAATACGTACAGACAACCAGATCCGTTCATTCATTATCCAGCCTAGATTTCAGTTTGACTGGAACATCAACGAAGGCAATAAAGATTTCCTGAGGTTCGGAGCAGGGATATTCTCTTCGGATATCAACAATTATATGATTATCAACAACCTGGTTTTCGATGGCAGGCATTTGGCCACGGTAGATGTTAATCCAACCGCCATAGGCCTCACTCCCGATTTTGTAAGTTACAGGAATGATTACAGTACGGTTCCTTCACTATCGCAATATCAGTTACCGACGATTAACTATACCGGAAAAGACGCTAAGATCCCATTGGTTTATAAAGCCAACATTTCTTATACGCATTTCTTTAACGAAAGATGGAGGGCCGGAATTGCAGGGTATGCGGCATTGGGAAGAAACAACTATTTCTATTATGACAGGAATATGGTGGCCAACCCATACTTTACCCTGGATAATGAAGGAGGAAGAGGGGTATTTGTTCCTTTAAGCACCGTTAATGCCAACGGTACCGTGAACTGGAAGGCGGGCAGGATCAACCAAAACTTCGGACGTGTACTTGAGCTGGTAAGCGACGGTAAAGTGAATCAGTTCTCCTTTGTGCTGGATACAAGTTACCGCTACTTCAAAGATGGTGAAATAACGATGAGTTATACCTGGTCCGATATCAGGGACAATACATCCTATAACGGAAACGTAGCCAATTCCGCCACTTTGTTTACCATGATAGAAAGCGATCCTAGAAACCTGAAAATGACCTATTCGGACAATCAGTTCCGTAATAAAGTAGTGTTATACGGGAACTCACCGACTTTTGCAGGCTTCACGATAGGAGTACGGTATTCAGGAATCGGAGGCACGCGTTTTTCTCTTACTGCAGGAGGAAACGTTAACGGGGATTTCGTGGATTCAAACGACCTGGCTTACATTTTCCCTAACCTTACCCAGACCTTGCTGGATAATCCTGAGGTAGGCAAAGCCTTAAAGAATTACATTACCGATTATAACAATAAAATTGCTGAGCGTAACGGAGGGAAGAACGGATTCTACGGAGTTTGGGATGTTCGTATCGCTAAAAAAATCAAGTTTGAGAAAATCGGCGGCTTTGAGCTTTCTGTAGATATTTTCAACGTAGCCAACCTTCTGAATAAAGAATGGGGAGTCAATAAATCATACGGAAATATGTCGCTGTACAGAATTGCAGGATTTGATGCTTCGGCGAAACAATTTAAGTATAATCTGAATACCAGTGGTCTGGCTCCTTTAAGCGGAAACCCATACCAGATCCAGCTGGGAGCCAAATATACCTTTTAAAATTTAATGTAATTTTCACAATGCCTCCAATGGCTTACGGTTTTTAATTGTTTAATTTTGTATTATGAAGAATTTTATTTTAGGTATCACCCTGTTAAGTACAGTCCTAATGAACGCACAGACTCAGATTATTGCCCACAGAGGGTATTGGCAGACCCAGCCCCCTACAACGGAAAACTCATTGAAGTCACTGCAGAATGCACAGCAGTTAAAGATTTACGGCTCTGAATTCGATGTGCACATGACCAAAGACGGTGTGCTGGTAATAAACCATGATGATCATCACGGGAAAATGGAAATTTCAGAAACAGACTTCAAACAGCTTGAAGAACAGAACCTGTCCAATGGTGAAAAGTTTCCTACCTTAAAAAGCTACCTTAAACAAGGAAAGAAGGATAAAGCCTTGCAGCTGATCATTGAAATCAAACCTGCGAAGACTAAGGCACTGGAAGATGAACTGGTAAGAAAAACCATCGAAATGGTGAAGGATATGAAGCTGGAAAATCAGAGTCAGTTTATTTCATTCAGCCTGAATATCTGTAAGGAAATCAAGAAAATCGAACCGAAATTTAAAGTTCAGTATCTGAACGGTGAGCTTTCTCCTAAACAGATCAAAGAGGAAGGACTGGATGGTTTAGATTACCACTACAGCGTTTTTGCAAAAAATCCAACCTGGATTGCTGAGGCTAATGCGCTGGGACTGATTACCAATGCATGGACTGTTAATGACCCAGCAATTTACCAGCAGCTTAAAAGTCAGGGAATTAAATTTGTGACGACCAACATTCCTGATCAACTAAAGAATAAATAAAATTAAGTTCATATTGTATCTATCCTGTTTCTGAAAAGAAACAGGATTTTTTTATGATCGGTAATGTATTGCATACCATGATTATAGAAGATTAATGCTTAATGAAATGTCAGGTGTATGTGATGTAAATTAAAATTTTAAATATTTTATATTAAAAATACTTAATTATTTTAACATGAAGTCAATCAAAGCAGTATACATATATGTTAAAGATAAATTCATATTTCGTTTAATAATTATTTAATAAATGTTAAAACACTGTTAAAGCCATACTCATAATGTCATTCTAATTTTGCGCAAACAAAAATAATATGCGTAAAGAGACACACAAGCTGTTGGTTTTATCGCTGTTAGGATTGGTCAGCGTCAATCTTTCGGCTCAGCAAAAAATTAAAAAAGACACCATCAAAAACATTGATGAAGTAGTAGTGACTGCTTTGGGAATCAAAAGGAATGATAAGTCTTTGGGATATGTAGCTGAAAAGATCAACTCTGAAGAAATCCTGAGGACCCAGAACAACAACTGGGCACAGTCCCTGGAAGGAAAAGTGGCCGGACTGAAAATACAGACAGCCGGAGCCGGTCCGCTGGGAAGTGCGCTGATTAAGCTGCGTGGAGATATTTCCATGAATATGGACCAGAACAACGCCCTGATTGTCGTAGACGGAGTTCCGCTGAACGGAACCACTACCGGGACCGGTTTCTCTGCTTATGGAGCAGGCTCTAAGGCAGACTTGCCGATCGACTATGGAAATGGCCTTAATACCATCAACCCTGATGATATAGAATCCGTTACCGTACTGAAAGGTTCTACAGCTGCCGCATTATACGGATCCCGGGGAGCTGGCGGAGCTATCATGATCACTACGAAATCCGGGAAAACCAAAAAAGGAAAGATTCAGATTACATTGAATTCTTATTCAAGCTATGATACGGTACTGAAATGGCCGGACTATCAGTATGAATATGGCCAGGGAACCATGCAGAAAGATGCCTCCGGAAACTATTACTACTCATACGGCGCTTCAGCAGACGGTGTCAATACCGGTTCTACCAGCAGTGCATTCGGGCCAAAATTCGCCGGGCAATCTTACTTTCAATATGATCCTACCGTGGAAGGTCAGAGCCTTCAACGTCAGCTGTGGAGGCCGTATAAAGATAACATTAAAGGCTTCTGGCAGACCGGAACTACCTTTTCCAATAACGTTGCGCTGGAAAGTTCCAATGAAAATACTTCATTCAGAACTTCACTCACCTATCTGAAAAATGAATGGATGATGCCCAACACCGGATTCGACAGGCTAAATGCCGCGCTTTCCTTTGATCATAAGCTGAATGAAAAACTAAAAGTAGGGGTGAAATTCAACTACAGCAAAACATCCAGCGATAACCTTCCGGCTACGGGGTACAGCAACCAGTCCATCTCTTACTTCATGATTTTCCAGAACCCGAACGTAGACCTGGCCTGGTACTCGCCGATCTGGAAAAAAGATAAATACCAGATCGATCAGATCCACCCGTTCAGTTCCTATATCGATAATCCTTACCTCATCGCCTATGAAATGCTGAATGGCGTAGATAAGCACTTCATCACCGGCAATGTAAACCTTAATTATAAATTCACGAAGAACTTCGAGGTAATGCTGAGGTCAGGGCTTGAGCTGACAAACGAAGAACGTACCCAGAGAAGGCCGTGGAGCTCTGCAAACTATCTTCAGGGAATGTACCGGGAGCAACATATCAAACAGATGGATATGAACAATGACATCCTGTTTACCTATAAAAATAAGTTCAAAGATTTTGATTTCAGTGCTTCCGCAGGGGGAAACATCCGTTACCTTGAATATACCATGGGCGATTATATGGCAGACGGATTGCTGAGACCCGGAGTTTATACCCTTCCGAACGGAATTGCAAATATCAATAAAATTGCCGCTCCCGGAGACCGGCAGGTGAACAGTACTTACGGATTGGTTAACATCAGCTATAAAAACAGAGTATTCCTGGACTTAACTGCCAGAAACGACTGGAGCAGTACGCTTCCTAAGGAAAATAGGTCTTATTTCTATCCTTCGGCGGCAACATCCGTTATCCTTTCCGATATTTTCAATTTGGCATCCAACAACTTCAACTACTGGAAACTGAGGGCATCATGGTCCAGGGTAGGAAACGATACCAATCCTTATATGTTGGTGAAATACTACAACAACAGTAATTTCAACGGCTCTGTGGAATCTCCCTCCTTATATCCGAATCCGAATCTGAAACCGGAAATGCTCACGAATATGGAAGCAGGGATGGATTTCAGCCTTGTTAAAAACAGGATCAATTATAGCATCACGGCATACCAGAATAATAATAAAAACCAGATCATCAGGATTCCGGCCTTATGGGAAACAGGATACAGCAGCAGAGTGATCAATGCTGGGGAAATCAGGAACCGCGGACTTGAAATGACTTTGAACACCTATCCGGTTAAAAATAAAAATTTCTCGTGGAGCGTTAATGCCAACTGGTCCATGAACAGAAATAAGATCCTGTCGCTTCCAGAAGAGTTTCAGGGCGAGCCTTACATCATGGGAAGCGTAGGAGGTGTGGTGTACTATAATGCGGTAGTCGGCGGATCACTGGGCGATATGTACGGTTACGGGCTCATGTATTCGCCGGACGGGCAGGTAGTTTTTGGCAGCGACGGCCTTACTGCAAAGCCTACCAAAACGAAAAAGATCGGTAATGCATATCCGAAATGGAGAGCGGGTATCCAGAACGAATTCAGGTACAAAAACTTTACCTTGAGTTTTTCATTTGACGGACAGTACAAAGGTATTGGCTATTCACAGTCCCACCACAAGATGACCGAACAGGGTAAGCTTACCCATACGCTGATCGGAAGGGATAATCCTGGTGGCCTGATCGTGGGTGAAGGCGTTGTGCAGAATGCAGACGGATCTTATTCCCCGAATACCAAAGGGATTCCTGTGTCCACCTATTACGCGGATTACTACAGGAGAGCCAACGTTGAAACCAACTCTTTCGATACTTCTTTTGTGAAGCTGAGGGATGCACGGATTTCCTATTCTTTCCCCAAGAGCGTTACCGAACAGCTGAAAATCACAGACCTTACGCTGGCATTGTTCGGAAGAAACTTATGGATGTGGACGAAATTCCCTCTCTTCGATCCGGAAGTCGCCACGCTTAATGACAGCCAGATTACACCGGGAGTGGAAATTGGGCAGCTGCCAACAGCAAGAACGGTAGGTATTCAGTTAAATGTTAAATTCTAAATTTTAAAATCATGAAAAAGTTATTATTCAATATAGTTTTGATCGCAGGTATCGCATTCACTTCAGTTTCCTGTGACAGAAGCCTGGATGAGGTAAATGTGGATTCCAGCAGGATCAGTGATCCGATTGCGGCTAAATTACTGGTTCCGATACAGTATAACCTGGCTTCACTCAATTATATGAGAGCCAATGATTTTACTTTTGATATCATGCAGGTTTCCCTTGACTTCCCCAATGAAGGGAACTCTTTAAGCCGTTATTATATCACTGAGAATACCGGTGCAGGATTCTGGAACAACAGCTACAAATGGCTGATGCAGATCCAGGATATGAAACGCGCGGCTGAAAGGGATAATGATCCTAATTACCTGGCTATTTCTATGGTGCTCAATGCGTGGATTTATTCCAACCTTACAGATACGTATGGAGATGTACCTTTTTCTGAAGCGTCAAAGCTGGATGACGGCATATCGCAGCCTAAATTTGACCGCCAGAAGGATATTTATATAAAACTGCTGGATGACCTTAAAGTAGCCAATGCACTTTTTGTGACCACAAAACCATTGAACGGCAGCGACCTTTTCTATAAAGCTGAAACGGATGCCAACGGAATCCTGAACTGGAAAAAATTCTGCAACTCTCTTTCATTAAGATTGCTGACAAGGATCCTCAGTAAAAATGGGGAGGTCAACGTATATCAGAGGATTCAGGAAATTGTAAGCGATCCTACCACTTATCCTTTGTTCCAAAGCAATAATGATACGGCAAAACTGGATATTTCGGGAGTTTCCCCCTTGCTTCCGCCTATCACCAGGCCGCAGGATTTTACGACCGGAAGAGCAGCTTCAGAATTCTTTGTAGAGACGCTGAAGTCAAACAATGACCCTCGTATGTCTATGTTTTTCTCTCAGGCCAAAAACCTGAGTAATGTCAATATCGGTTATAAAGGAGCTCCTTCCGGCTATCAGTTCGGGACGGTATTCAATTACCAGCCTTCAAACATGAACCAGAATTTAGCCAAAGCATCGCTCAAAATCCTGATCTATCCGTATGCGGAACTCCAGTTTATCCTTTCAGAGCTTGCCTTCAAAGGAATTATTCAGGGAAGCGCACAGACGTATTATGAAAACGGAGTGAAAGCGATCATTGAACAGTGGGGAGCAACCGTTCCTGCCAATTATTTTTCCAATACCAATGTTGCTTACAATGGTACCCTGCAAAGAATCATGCTCCAGAAATATGTGGCGCTGTTTTTTGTAGACCAGCAGCAGTGGTTTGAGAAAAGAAGGACGGGATTTCCGGTATTGCCTAATAACGGAGGTTTACTGAACAACGGAAACCTTCCGCAAAGGCTCATGTATCCTCCGAATCCTAAAATCCTGAATACGGACAGCTACCAGAATGCTGTACAGCAGATGGGAGGAGATGATATCAACATCAAAGTGTGGTGGAACAAATAAGTCACAAACAATTAATTTAAACAAGCAACATGAATAAACGATTTTTAATGCCTTGTCTGCTGATCTCTGCGCTGGCATTCTCACAGGCTTCCGTTTCAGGATATGTATATGAGGACGGGAACAAAAACCAGAAGAAAGAAAACCGTGAAAGAGGAATTGAAGGAGTAGCCGTTTCCAATGGGGTTCAGGTCATATTAACCGATAAAAACGGAAGGTATAGCTTACCGGTTCAGGATGGACAGACCATCTTTGTCATTAAACCTTCCGGATATATGACGCCTGTCAATATCAATAATCTTCCTCAATATTACTACCAGTATAAGCCGAAAGGTTCACCGGCCGACTTTAAATATAAAGGTTCCGCACCAACAGGGGAGCTTCCTAAGGAGCTGAACTTCGGCCTCTACAGACAGAACGAAAGCAAAAATTTCGATATCCTCGTATTCGGGGATCCTCAACCGCACAGTGAGAAAGAGCTGGATTATTTCAGGAGAGCCATTGTAAACGAAGTTAAAGGTACCAGGAAAAATGCGGTGTTCGGAATCAGCCTGGGAGATTTGGTGTGGGACAATCTAGGGCTGCAGAAGCCTTATGCGGATGTGATGAAAGAAGTGGGCCTTCCGTGGTATAATGTGATAGGGAACCACGATATGAATTACGAGGCCAAGGAAGATTCGCTTTCGGATGAAACGTTTGAATCTAACTTCGGTCCGGCCAACTATTCTTTCAATTACGGAAACGTCCACTTCATTGTCCTGGATAACATCCTGTACCCGGACCCGAGAGATGGGAAAGGATATTGGGGAGGCTTTCGCGAAGACCAACTGAAATTTGTTGAGAACGATCTGAAACTGGTGGATAAGAACAAACTGATCGTTGTTTCTTTCCATATTCCTTTGGAAAAGACCAGAGAAGAGAATTTCAGGAATTCTGACCGGCAGAAACTATTCGATTACCTGGCTCCGTTTAAAAATGCCTTATTGCTTTCTGCACATACCCATATTCAGCAGCAACTTTTTTATGGAAAGGAAACCGGGTGGAACGGGTCCAGAGACCTTCATGAATACAATGCAGGAACTACCTGTGGCGACTGGTGGTCCGGAACTTCTGATGACCTTGGGTTGCCGACAGCAACCATGAGGGATGGTACAGCGAAGGGCTATTCTTTCATCAGCTTTAACGATAACGAATATAAGATCAAATATAAAACGGCAGGAAAACCGGAAGATTACCAGGTTAATCTGTATGTTCCTAAAGTGATTCCGTTTCCTTCGAGAACATCGGCAAAAATCCTGGCGAATTTCTTCATGGGAAGCAGAAAGGACAAAGTAGAATACAGGATAGACGGAAATCAATGGGAAGTAATGCAGTATGATGAAACCGTGGACCCAAGCTTTGCCATGTCAGTTTTCAAATGGGATGTTACACCGAATATTTTCCCGGGAAGAAGGCCCTCCAATCCGGAAATGTCAAAACATATCTGGACAGGGGACTTCCCTAAGAAACTCTCTTTAGGGAAACATAAAGTTGAGGTAAGGGCAACAGATATGTTCGGCAACCCGTTTACTGCTTCAGAAGAATTCGAGGTTCAGAACCCGATTCTCATTCCTTAAGTTTTTCATTTTTTACTATACTTTCAAGTGAAACCGGTCCTGAAAAGGGCCGGTTTTGTTGTCGGTACTTTCGAAAGACCCAAAAATGAAGATCTATAGATTCCGAAGTTAGTATAATTCCGGTTTTATCAATGATCAATTGAATCTATAGATTATGAGGTTATGTAAAAAACATCATTGTTAATCTATTTTAAAAAAATCCTTTCGTAAATTTGTGTAAACATGTAAAAATTAGGAATACAATGAACTTAAAAGGTAAAAATGCCATTGTTACCGGTGGCGGAAGAGGGCTTGGAAAAGCGGTTGCGGTTGCACTGGCTCATGAAGGAGTGAATATAGGGATTACCGGAAGAAATGAAGATAATCTTAAAAATACGGTGGAGGAGATTGCCAAGTTGGGTGTAAATGCTACCTATGCTGTTTTCAGCATCGATGATGAGCAGGCTGTCCATAAAGGAATTGCTAGTCTGGCTGAAACCCTTGGAAGCATCGATATTCTGGTAAATAATGCGGGGATCGGAGATTTCGGCAGTATAGAGGAAATGCCTTCCGAAACCTGGGGACAGGTGATCAAAACCAATCTTTTCGGAGTATATTATGCTGCGAAAGCTGTCTATCCTTTCATGAAGGAAAAAGGACAGGGAGACATTGTGAACGTAGCTTCAACGGCCGGACTTAAAGGTGGACCGAATATGTCTGCATATGCTGCTTCCAAAGCTGCAGTAGTATCACTGTCTCAGTCGATGATGGCAGAATGGAGAAAACAGAACATCCGTGTCATCACTCTTACGCCGAGTACCATTGCATCGGATATGAGCATCCAGGGAGGCCTTACGGACGGAAATCCGGAAAAAGTGCTCCAGCCGGAAGACTTTGCAGAATGGGTGAGGGATATTCTGAAAATGAACAGGAGGGCTCTGATTGCCAATGGTTCCATTTTCTCAACCAATCCATAAAACAATTCTCAGAATAAAAAACCAGCGAAACGAAGTTCGCTGGTTTTTTTTACCCTGTATAAAAAAAATTATCAATCATCATTCATCACCTATTAAATTGTCCCCTGCCTATATTCAAAACAAAATCCAGGCGTTATTTGGATTTAAAACTATAAATCAAAAAAGTAGTTTTATTTTTGCAGTAAATTACTCACATGCAAAATTACTTAGAATTCAGTTTCAAAATTTCCCCGCTTCAGCCCTGGAATGAAATCCTTATGGCAGAACTTATCGAAATAGGCTTTGACAGCTTTACGGAAGAGATCGACGGAATTTTGGGATATGTTCAGAAAGAAATATTCAATGAAGAAGAACTAAAGGCCCTGCCTCTTTTTGAAAACGAAAATGTACAGATAGAATATACTTTCCAGGAAATGCCGAATATCAACTGGAATGAAGAATGGGAAAAGAACTTCGAGCCCATCAATATTGATGATAAAGTATTGATCCGGGCGGAATTCCATGAATCCGTTCCCGGAATGCATGAAATCATCATCCAGCCGAAAATGTCTTTCGGAACAGGGCATCATCCTACGACCCACCTGATGATCCAGCAGATGATGGAGATGGATTTTAAAGGAAAGAAAGTATTGGACATGGGTTGCGGAACTTCCGTGCTGGCTATTTATGCCAAGCAGATCGGAGCCGGCGATACAAAGGCTATCGACATTGATGAATGGTCGGTAGAAAATTCAAAGGAAAATGCAGTACGGAATGGAGTAGAACTCGATATTGAACTCGGTACGGCGGATAATCTGGGTAAAGAGCACTTTGATATCATTCTGGCTAATATCAACCGGAACATCCTGATTTCCGATATTCCTACTTATGTCAATGTCCTCAACGAAGGCGGTCTGCTGTTGCTTTCAGGACTGTGTTTCTTTGATGTGGCTGATATCCTGGAAGTCTGCAAAGAAAACGGGCTGGAACTTATGAAACAGCTTCAGCGGGAAGAATGGGTAAGTTTGCTGCTGAGAAAATAACGCTTAAAAGATAACCTGATGAAATCTTTATTCACTTTTATGCTGATAGGCCTGGTGCAGGTAATTTCCGCTCAGGAACAGGAATATGCCTATTCTAACGGAGTCTTTAATTTTGAAGACAACAAAACCCAGAAAGTCTTTACAGAATGGGCACGTGTGCGTCAATCGCCGGATGTCAGGGCTCAGGTGTCAGATTCCCTGCAAACCAATCAGCAGGTTTTAGTTCTTCAAAAAGGAACTTCTGCACTTCAGCTGGGAGAAAGGGCAGCTTACTGGTACAAGGTATCCTATCAGAAAGACGGTGTAGTAAAGGAAGGATACATTTGGGGTGGAAACCTGGCCATAGGTTACCGCAACAAAGACGGATATGATTTTCTCTTCGGGATTTCCAAAACCATTGACAAGGCGGATAAAAAATTCAATCAGGTGTACAAACAGAATATTGCTACAGTCAAAGCCATGCAGGGTAACCACCTGGTCAGCGAGGTAACCTTCGATACCGGTTCTGCTGAAAGCCTGAGTTATGCTACTTTCACTATTGAAAGCAATCACAAACTCAAAGAGGTACTGTTTACACTTAAAGCTTCCGTTTCCGGGGAAGCGTGCGGTATTCCGGGCTATGACCAGTATATCCTCTTCAAAGATCAGAAGCTCATTGCACTTCCTCAGCTGATGAATGTAGGGGATGCCGATGTATATTATCATGATGAAAAATTTATTTTCCCCAATGATAAGGGCGGTGTTCCCAATGCTTTTATCCTGAAAATGGATGAAATGGAGCGGGATGACCAGGACCGGGAAAAGAAGAAGAAATCTTTGAAGACCTACGTTTGGGATGGCAATACTTATACGCTGAAATAAATACTATACATAAAATCCCCTGAAAGGCAGCTTGCTTTTCAGGGGATTTTTTATGGAATAAATGGACGCAATGTCAGCATAGAAGCTTTATTTGGCTTTTCAAAATCGACAATTTCCTTTTCTTTAGGCAATTCATTGGTACGAAAATCATTAAACCTTTCTGGTATCCCAATCGGTATTACCAACTAAAGTTACATAACGATAATGATTCAAATTTTCCAGGAAGATCAGGAAATACGAAATTATTTCAGAGAAGTGACCAATATAATATTTTTATAAGAATTTAGAATATAACAGTACCACATTCGGAATAAACAAACAAAAAACCTCACAACGAGCAGTTGCAAGGTTTAGTGAGCGCGAAAGGATTCGAACCTTTGACCGTCTGCTTAGAAGGCAGATGCTCTATCCAGCTGAGCTACGCACCCTAAAAAGTTGTTGAAAAAAGTCGGGGCGGCAGGATTCGAACCTGCGACCTCCTGGTCCCAAACCAGGCGCGATGACCGGACTACGCTACGCCCCGATTGAAGTCATCATTGTAACAAGAATTACCTTGTTTTTTGTGGGTGCAAATATAGGAGTATTTTGTGAATTCGCAAAACTTTTTTAGAAAATTTAATCGCTAGGGTAAAAGGCAGAAAAATAAACAGAGAAAATAATTTTAATTTATGGTATTTAAATTAAAATAGTTCTTTTAATGAGATTAGATTATTAAATATTTTAATTTATTAATAAATATTTAAACATTGTTAAGTATTATTAATAAATAATTGATTTTGTTAACTGTTTTTTTGCTAGATTTGTAGCGTAAAACTAAGGCTGATATACTATGGAAAAAACTCTTATTCCTTTCTTTACTTGCTGGATACCAATCAGAATCAATTATTTTTCTACAATTTAATTCAGATATAGTAACCATGAAAAATTATCGTATTCAAATTAAACTCTTTACCGGTTTATTATTTTTACATGCTATATCAGCATCTGGTCAGCTCACTGCCTCAGGCGTACAGTTATGGCAAAAAGTAAAGGAAAATTCCCGCGATGCAGCACAATGCAGTGACGGAAATATTCTGAACTTCCATTGCGGACTACCGGATAACCAGCTCAGTGACTACATAAAGCACAGCAGGAATAAAAGTCACACCCTTACTGTAGTCTATGCCTCTAAAGAAGATGAGGTGATATGGTATAACGACGGTGAAAAAATCACTTTAGCAAATAATCAATTTAAAAAAGCATACAAGGATAAAAATATTGAGCTTAAGAAAAAGCCAAGCTTTTTTTCCTTTGCATCGAATGCCGACTCAAAAGCGGCCGGATCAGATAGTGTGAATATACGGTTAGCCAATAATAATGTATATGAAATGATCTTTATTCCCCGTAAAGCTAAAGCGATGGAATTAAATAAAATACATTCTTATCTCTCTATTAAATATGGAATCTCACTTGAAAAAGGCAAATACTATGCAAGTGACGGGAAAGTGATCTGGGATCCGGAAATGCACAAGGGATATCAATTCAGGGTTACCGGATTAGGTAGGGATGAAAATAATGAACTGTATCAAAAGCAGTCCTCTAACCAGGAAGATTCTTTTTTGACCATCGGACTGAATGATATAAAAAAGATCAATGTAGAAAATGGTTCTCCAATAGACAATTATAATTTTGTTATCTGGTCAGATGATAATAAGGCTATCTATTTAAAAAGCGAAGGAAACTTCGATATTTTAGAGCGGAATTGGGAAATCAATTTTATAGGGAATACAATTCCCAGAGAGAATTACCAGGTCAGGATCGATAAGGAAAAAATTAATCCGCGTGCTCTACCTGTTGAATATTGGATGTTTGTAAAAAAAGAAAATGGGGAAACTTTAAAGATAACAGGAAAGGAAGAAAACGATTATATAACATTCAGCAAAGTTGAATTTATGAATGCTTTTGACTCCGGGAGTAATGTATATTTTACTTTTGGAACAAGCCCGTTAAAAAATCATAGGGGTAAAGATGACGGTATACAACCATTAGCCGGAGTTAAAGCTTCAGACAACGACTTTTCATCAATGATCAATATGATCAATCTCTATCCAAATCCGGTTAAAAAAGACCAGAACTTCACTCTGACATTCCCATCTATGGAAGACCTTTCCGTATCGGTATATGATGCAGGAGGAAGGCTGATCATTTTAGATAAAGTGGACAGGAATGCGCGGTCTTACGCAAATCATATGGCGAGCCAGGGATCGTATCTGATTATTCTTACCCACAACGGGAAAATCCTTAAAACATTTAAACTCATCGTAGACTAAAACTATATCATGAAAATTAGAGGCACCAGACTTCCTTTCACGAAGAAGTCATGTTTATTCATTTGCTTTCTTATAGGCATGCTTACTTTTGCAGGCTTTACTAAAGAAGACAGACAGAAATTCAGGAATTTCAAAAAGGATTTCATCAGCCGGTTTATACCTCAAAAGGAGGAAACTGCAAAAGCCGGATATGAAAACTTTTCAGGTCAATCACAGAATAAGGATAAAGATCTTACCATTCGGAAATCTTCTTCACAAAACACGCTGCCTGAATCTGAAAATACGACTGTAGGTCTATCTGATGCACAAAATACAATCTCAGTCCCTGCCAATACTTATTTTTCAAAGGAGAAAGAAGGAACTATAGGGGTTTTTTCGGACAAGGAAGAAGACCGCATTTCTGATAATTTCTTTACCATAGATATTTCCGGGCTTACAGGAAAGGAAACCAAAGCTTATCTGGAATATGATCTTTTCGGACTTGCTTCTCATCAGTCGGTAGCAAGGTCTATCAACAGGAATATTGCTATCGGAGGGAATATGATTGTTCCGAATGCCCAGTGGAGTCATCAGAAAGAGGCTATCGGTACTGAGCAGATTATAAAAGGAATAAATACCATTCTTTTTACCTCTCCATCAGACGGCATTAAATATAAAGTAAAAAATGTAAAAATAGTATTTGAGACCGGTCAAAAGAGGTCTGATATCAACATCAGTACAATTTTGTCCGATGGCAGATTGTATATAAAAGGTAACAATGCTATCGACAAGAATATCAGTGTTAATAATGAGCAGATACCGGTCCTTAACGGTGAATTTGAAAAATATAATTCAGCTTTCAGAATCAGATCAAACCAAAGGTTCATTTCTGATTGGTGAGAATGGTATTGAAACTTCATACAAATTTCCTTCTGAATCAAAATCTTTTAAAACATTCAATGCCGACTACTATAAGGCGAAAGATATTAATATCTCTGAAGGTGATGAGCTTAGTATAGCATATGAGGGCATGAATTTGAACATTGAAAAGGGGACTTCCGAGGCTGCCCGCATTGAGCTTTTAAAATTAAGGTCTAAAGATTTTCCGGCTACATCACAAGGTTTGAAAAATGTGACTCTTGGGAACTCCGCTTACAGACTATCCGTAGTCTCAGGCAAACTAAACAAAAAAGTAAAGCTTACCATGCCCTATGATGAGAAACGTTTAGGGCTTGTTTCACCAAAAGATATCAAAGTATTTTATTTTGATTATGCCAGGAAACAATGGGTGATTGAAAAAGCCTCAGCAGTTGATAGTAAGACTAAAACCGTAACTGTTGAAGGTGATGGAAATACAGATTACATCAATGGTGTTATTTCTGTACCCGAATCTCCGCAGCTCAATGCATTTGCACCTACGAGTATCAGTGGGCTGAAGGCTGCTGATCCTGTAGCAGGAGTGCAATTATTATCACCACCTTCACCCAATCAGAGAGGAGACGCTTCTATGAGCTATCCAATTGTTATGCCTTCGGGTGTTCATGGGATGCAGCCTAACCTCGCAATATCTTATAACAGCAGTAACGGTAATGGCGTAATGGGAGAAGGTTGGAGTATTTCCGGGGTTTCCGGGATAACATTAGATACACGTTGGGGCACTCCCGGCTTTGATCCTAATTATGAAACCGAACTTTATCTGCTGGATGGAGAAATGTTGGTTTATGAAGGGGGGTACCTTCCGCACAGGCATATCAATGGAAATGGTGTGCTGGATGTTACAAGACAGGCTAGGAATACTTCAGGTAAAAAGAATTTCTATCTGAGGAAAAATAACGGATTTACCAGAATTGAAAGATATGGCAGCTCACCAACCTCCTATACCTGGATCATTACCGATACGGATGGTACCAAAAGATATTATGGCGGCGACGGAATGTCTGTAAATAACAATGCAGTTGTAAAAACTGATCAGGGACAGATTGTACAATGGGGAATTACTAAAGAAATAGATGTTCATGATAATAATATCAAATACTATTATGACAATAAAATACTGCAGGCAGGTCAATATCCCGTAACCGGGGATAATTTAAACCTTGCCAACGGGCGGCAATTCCATATAGAGCGGATTACATACACCGGAAGAAATGATAATGACGGACCTTATTCCGTATCTTTCAGTTATAAGGATGCTTCCAGGCCGGACTATTCAATCAGTGCCAAAGAAGGGGTGAAAAGAGTAGAAACAGCCCGTCTGGATAATATTACGGTAAATTACAACGATACGTCGGCATCGCTTAACGGCATAGTAAAAAACTATACTTTTTCCTACCAAACCGGAGCTTTTTACAAAACGTTATTACAATCCATCAAGGGTCCAGGTGTTAATTATCAGCTGGAATATCACAATGATATAGGGAATGCTCTTTTTTCTGCTGACCAGAATGTTCAGGCACCAACTCCGGATGCATTTTCGGGAGCTGTAAGCAGTGCCCTCACACCTTCTAAGATCAGTGCCGACCATAATTTCGAATGGGGCTGGTCCCTGCGTGCAGGAATTGGATTCGGTCTTTTAAGGCCGCATAAAACCGGGGATAAGAATTTTATGGTGAGCGGATTTCTTGGGGAATCTTATCCCGATGTAAAAAAAGGTATCGAACTCATAGATTTCAACGGCGACGGTATTACAGATATTCTTTATCGTAAAAGAAACGGGGACAATGGGCTTAAGATTATTCCGGGAAGCCTCGATGGTAATGGTAATCTTCAGTTTACTTCCGCCGAACAGAATATTTTAAACTTAAAAAGTAATTTCTCCAGGACCACAGGAAGCACCTTTACTACTGGCGGCACCGTGTTGTTTAACTGGTGGAAAATGGGATTTGATTTTACCAAAAGCTGGTCTAAGAGTAAATCTGTTACTCCTGTATATCTTATTGATGCCAATTCAGATGGCCTGCCGGATATTGTTAAGGATAACAAAGTATGGTTTAACCATATTAAAGATAATGGGCAGCCTGAAATGGTAACGACCAGTGATATGACTGAAAATATGGTGCTTAAAGGAAATGTTGCTGTACCTTATACGGAGCCGGAGGAAGATGACGATGATGATGACGGCGAAGAACCCGTAAAAGCAAAAAACGATGTCGTAAAAGTCTGGATTGCTCCGAAAGCGGGATTCATTAAGATTTCGGATCAGATTTCTATGGCAGACCCTCTAAAAGAGGCAACCGCTGTTTATTCAGTAGAGATGAAAGATCCGTTTAATATGCCAAAGAATGGCAGGCTTTTTCTTACTACGCTTACTGGTAATAGCGCACCTGTTTCAGTATATCTTGAACACTACAATGATTATCCTTCAACACCGCTTGGAATAAGCCATTCAGACAGAATCGCAGTGAAATCGGGAGATAAAGTGTATTTCAGGCTGCACAAAAAGAAAGGGACGAATTATGTGGTCAACACCACTCCCAAAATACAATATGTTGATAATTTGGGGTATAATATCGGGGATTCAATGGAAGAAGAGCAGGATGGTTTCCAGCCGAACGCACTGGAGTATCAACAGAAATTCCTGCTGAACAATCTTACCAAGACACTTAAATTTTCAGGATCAGGTACGCATAGTATAGAAGTTCCCGCATTTACAGTTTCTCAGCTGAGGGATGATGTAACGTATCAGATCACTTTATCTAAAGAAGATATTGTAGACCCTGCAACGGATATTAAGGTGTTGTATACCAAAACATACGGACAGACAACAGGTCCTGTATCCATACAGGATGTCAGTCTTAATTTCAATGCTCCTTTAGGAGTTCCGGGAGGATGGCATCTCAAATTCTCCGTGCTGTCAGATTCTTACATGAATAAAGAACTGGAATGGAAAAATATTAAAGTAAATAACGGTCAGACCCAGACATCCGCTTATGATGTTGCAGAATATCCATCGTATTATATTACGGATTTTAAACCGAAATTCCACGTGTCAAACCTCAGTAATCTGCCTCAGGGAAACAATGATTATTCAATATCGGTTAACAAGAACATCGGTTTTTCACCTTCATTGAGCGGTAATTTTACCTACATCATCAAAAAGAACGGCCTTGTGGTGGGCAAGAGAAAAGTCGGAATCACAAATGCCGGAATTACTGAAACAACTATAAGCGGATCTGCAATCAACGGGCTTGATCCAATCCTCTTTTTTACAGGCGATCCGTATCAGTCTGTGCAGCTTCAGGATAAGATCAACATACTGGTATTCTGCAATACACCAATGGACCGCGCGGCTTATGAATCATTGCGCGCTCAGCTTCAGGATCAGGTATTTAACGTATACTACGGATCCTCTTTCCAGCTTGCAGGATCGACTTCAGAAACTTCTGTGAATACGGGAGAGTTTAACGGAATAAGTGCCGTATATCACAACTGGGGGCAGTTTGTATACAATGAAAAGAAAGATGTTAAGCAAGGACAGAATCCGATGTCGCCACCTGACCCTAAGGATGAACCGCCAACAGCTCCGGTAGCATCTAATGGTCCGGATTATACTTTGAACCCGGATACTCCGAAAGACCAGTACGGAGCGTTGATCAACAGTGATTTCCTGGATGCCCCGTTCTCACAGTTTAATTACGATTACTCTTCTTGCTCAGGTATCACGGATCAAAATGAATATACTGAGTGTGTAGGCGACATTATTCAGAATAATTTTCAGAATATAGCCAATACCAATATCATGGCAGGATTTAATCCTATTGTTCCTCTGATCACTTATTATGTAAAAAATGGAAGTGCATCTACTGAAAAATGGGTGAACAATCTTTTCACGGAACAATATTCAATGGCAGCCAGCTTCCGGGATGAAGAAAGCATCACTCCGTTTTTTGTTAATGACGATCCGGATGAACCGGATACGGAATTACAGGGGGATTTAAATACAGAAATGTATGCCATAGAGAAAAAGCAAAAAAGCAAGGCAAAAACTACCAACTGGGGTGCGGGTCTCACTGTAATTTCTCACTCTGTTTCCCAGCTTAGAGGGTACGGAAATATCAATACACAGGATTTCTTTGATGTTAATGGGGACGGGTATCCTGATATCCTTTACCGTGATCAGGCACAGCTTACCAATGCATTGGGCGGTCTTCAGCCTGCTTTAGGCAGGAACCTTGAGAACAATGGCGATTCTCCTATCTCAGATAATGACAGTTTTCAAAGAACAAATACGGTTGCCTTTTCCAACACGGCAGTAAAAACCGTTGGAAGGATGATCAGTAATAAAGATTCTGATGCCAAAGGTGATGAGTCGACAGCCTGGTCAGGAGGATTAGGGTATTCAGATTATCCGGATTCGTACGAAAAAGGAAACAAGTTTTGGGCAGATATTAATGGCGATGGACTGGTAGATCGTGTTGAAAAGGACGGGTCTGATTTTAAATACAAGCTGAATTACGGAACAGGATTGGTCAATAACCCCTATGAAACCTATCCGGGACTTGATACCAATGTCTCAAAACCGGTAGGTTCTGTCTCTGCAAGTATTGGTGGCGGGCTTTCCGGATTGATTTCCCAGGGAACGACATTCAGTTCCGGATGGGGGGTGTCAGGAAATGTAAGTGCGTCAGCATCCAGCGGTACGGGGAAAAGGACCTTCCAGGATATTAATGGCGACGGATTGGCAGATCTTATTACTGTTGATAATAATGGCAATACCCAGGTAAACTATAATATGGGGAATAAGTTCGCACCGGGAACCCCTCTTTCAAAAGTAGGATCACTCATAGATTATGGGAACGAAAGTAAAACATATAACGGTGCATTAACCCTGAATGGAGGGTTTTATGTGAATGCACCGATGATCACGATATTCGGGATCACGCTCTTATATTTCAGGGCAGGATCAGATATGAGCGGGACTTTGGGAACCTCTATCTCAGAAATCAACAAAGGGCTGCGTGATGTCAATGGTGATGGATATCCGGATCTGGTCATCAATAACGGTAATGGACTTCAGGTTAATTATTCCAGGATAGGAAGGACCAACAAGCTTGCAAAGGTAACTGAGTTGAGTACAAAAGGCACGTTCACCATAGATTATAAATTTTCTGCTCCTACCTACAATGACCCTCATTCAAAATGGGTGATGAGCGAAGTGAAGGTGCTTAATCCTGACGTTACTTCATCTACTTATACCCAAGCTACAGCAGATAAGGACAGGGTGACCCGTTTCAGCTATGAAAATTCCCGGTATGACCGCAGGGAAAGAACGGTTTATGGGTTTGAAAAAGTAATTGCTGAGGAAATGAACGGAAGCAGTGTATACAGACGGTCAGTGCAGACCTTTTATAATACTACTTATTTTAATAGCGGACTGATAAGGAGGAGTGAAGTCTTTCCTGCCGGTGTGCTCAGCAACAGTTCAGATCATCTGTATAAGATGTATAATTACAGTAATAATTACAGTCAGATTACAGAAATTCCATCCTCACAATTCGAAACATATGATGTCGGAGGCAAAGAAGGTAACAGGCTTGCCTGGATATTGCCTGTTGGTGGTACACAGACGACCTATGAAAATGGGGTTTCGCTCTCTACGTCTACATCAATGGCATACAATAACAGAGGCCAGCTAATCAATTATGCATATACCAGTAATGTCCCGGCAGGAAATTATTCATCGGCAATTTCATACCATAATTATAGCACCTTACTAAATGCTAATATTTTAGATGTACCGGCGGAAATCAGGGTATTTGATGGTTCCAACAACCTGATCCGCCAGAGAAATACCCAGATTAACCAAAACAACGGTGATATCAGTCAGGTGAATGTTGCGCTGACGTCCTCTGGCACAACAGCCTCTACTGATTTAACGTATGACACTTTTGGAAATATCAAAACCATCACCTATCCTACCGGATATGCTTTAACCTATGATTACGATGCATCCGGAAAATATGTGCTGAAAGTGACCGATAGTTTCCAGGTAGTTTCTTCCGCAACGTACGATCCTAAATGGGATGCTGTGCTGGAAGCCACAGATACCGGCGGAAGCAAAATAAAGTATTCCTATGATGCTATGGGCCGTATAACGACTGTCCTGGGACCAAAAGAAGCAGGTGTGTCTCAGTATACCGTCCAGTATAGTTACTTCAATTCTCCCATTACGATAGGAAATACGCAGCCTAACCTGTACGGTGCCGTAACGCAGAACTATGATCCGCTTCATCAGAATAATCCGATTGAAACGATAAGCCTTTCCGACTTTACGGGCAAAACCGTACAGGTTAAGAAGGATATAGAAATGGCTGGTGACGAAAAAATGTCCGTATCCGGCATTGTTCTGTACGATGCGCTGGGAAGGCCTGTCAAACAGTATCATCCTACCTTTGAGAATAAGGATACGGCAGTCAATAAAAGTATAAAACTAACCACCGCGCAGTACTTTACTTCACGCCAGTATGATGCTCTGGACCGGGTGATTTATGATTTTGATGAAGACGGAAACCTTACTGAGAACCAGTATGCCATAGATAACGGAATGTTTAAGCATATCATCCTGCAGATGCAGAATCAGTCTGTACAGCAGAGAGCCGAAACTTTTGCCAATGCAGAAGGCAGGACCGTAAGGACCAATAATTTCATCGGAAACCAGGCGCTTACCACCAGGTATAATTATAACGGTGCCGGGGAACTCACGTCTGTTGTGGATCCTGAAAACATTACGACCAGCTATTTTTATGACCTGGGCGGAAGAAGGATTCGGGAAGAACATCCGGATCATGGAACCAATGCCTATCTGTATGATGCTGCCGGCCACCTTACCGGAAAAACGACTTCCAACCTTGCCAATTCAGGGATGTCTCAGACTTATATAACATACCGGTACAATGGGAACAGGCTGATGAATATCAATTATCCTAATCTGCCTGACGGAAGTGCCAACCCTAATAATGTGACCTATCAGTACGGGACTTCAGGGTTTTCTACCGGAAGGGTAGCCCGAAAATCAGACGGTACGGGTGATACGGATTACTTTTATGGGAATATGGGGGAATTAATCGCTGAAAGAAGGACAATTTCCGGTTATAATATCCCGACGGTGACTTTTACCACGAGCTATGAATATGACAGCTGGAACAGGCTGTTATCGATGAGGTATGCCGATACGGAGTCGATACAGTATTCCTATGACCTCGGCGGTAACCTTAAAAGGATGGCCAGCAACCAGTTCGGGGATTATATCAGCGTTATTCAGTATGACGAGTACGGGCAGCGTACCAAAGTCATGAACGGTAACGGAACGTATTCATCCTATATCTACAACCCATCGAGGAGGCTTTTGCAGAACAGCATCCTTAAGAAAGATAATTATGCCGTATTTCTGGATAACAATTATGAATATGATCTCGTAGGAAATATTGTAAGGATTGCCAATGGCAGTACAATAACGCCCAATCAGCTTGGCGGAGGATACGATTTTTCCTACCGGTATGATTCACTGAACCGTTTAACCTCTTCACAGGGAATGGTACAGAAAAGCATCAAGGACCAGCATCCGGACCCGAACAGCATCAATGCCAGTTTTGACCTGTCAATGGAATATAATGCTACCAGCGGGATTGTTAAAAAACGGCAGAGTGTAAGCAATCAGGGCAATACGGATCCTTTAAATACGTACGATAACGATTACAGTTATGTAAGCGGTACGCATAAGGTGGGAAGGATTACAGATCAGGCTACCGGTATAGACAATCAGTTCAAATATGATCACAATGGCAATCCCGGGGTAGATATTTTACCGGACAGCAACAAGTTTATGTACTGGGATGAGGAAGACCGTATGAAAGCATTTTATTCTGATGAAGCCGGGGTGTACCAGTATTATGCGTATGATGACAAAGGAGATCGTGCTATAAAATACACCCTGGGTGAGCAGGCCAAATTGTATCAGAACGGGGCGCTGGTAGACGGATCTATGGTGCTGAACGCCTATTCTATTTATCTGAATCCGTTCATGGTAGTAACATCTGACGGTAAGTACACCAAGCATTATTATGCCGGCAGCGAGAGGATAGCCAGCCGCCTTTCCGATAATTCCGGACAAATTAACAAAGCGGCTGATGCTTCATCCAACGGTAAAAGCCAGGACCCTGAGCCGGATTCTGAAGCAGATTTCAAACATTATGCTGAAAAGGCCGGCCTGGATATGCGGAGCATTGATACGGAACTGAAAGCCAGTGCGGCTCAGAATGGCCTGTATTACCTTCATGGGGATCATTTGGGAACCGCGACATTTGTGACGGATGACAATGGTGAGGCAACGCAGTTTTTTGTAAATTTACCTTTCGGGGAAACGTTGATTGAGCAGCAGGTAGCCGGAAAATACAGCAACCCGTATAAGTTTAATGCAAAAGAATTAGACAGCGAAACCGCTCTTTATTACTATGGCGCAAGGTATTATAATCCTAGGTTGAGCATCTGGTATGGGGTGGATCCGCTAGCGGAGAAGTATCCGAGTTGGAGTCCGTATGCTTATACATTTAACAATCCAATAATCTTTACTGATCCAGATGGTAGAGAGCCTTATAAGCCTACACCTAAGGAAGCTGCTGCAATGGCTGCACATGTTTATGGTGACAAAAAAGATAATATTCTGATTGGTGGCTGGAGAGTTTCTAAAAAAGATTTTGGAATTACATTAGAAAATCAAAAGTCAGGGTTTAAATCTCAGGTCTATGAAAGAGTAGTAAATGGAAAAGTAACAGAATATACTTACGCAACAGCTGGTACAGAAGATTTGGCTAAAGATGGTCTTGCAGATGTATCGCAACCATTAGGTGCATCAAGTCAATATTCTTTATCTGCTAAAAATGCTACTACACTGTCAAATGAGTTAGGAGATATGGAGCTTTCTTACACTGGTCATTCATTAGGAGGTGGTCTTGCTGCACTTAATTCAAATCTTACAAGAAGAGAAGCTATAACCTTTAATGCTGCAGGTGTGGGAATAGCTACAAAGTATCTGAATGGGCAAAATAATTCTGATATGAAAGGTTGGTTTGGGGGATTTACAGCAGCCTTCAGGACAGAAGGAAAAATAGATGCTTATATAATGACAACAGATCCACTTAATAATATACAAGATAATAACTATTTGATGCCAAACGTAAATGGAAAAAGACATTATATCTTGCCGACTACTAAAGGGTCCTTTTACAATGGTCATAGTATGGACAATATACTAAAAGAATTTGGTATTAGCCCAGATAAATACAAAAAATAAAATGAGAAAAATCATAATACTATTTTCACTGTTATTGATGGTCGAAGCTTGTAATAAAATCGACCAAGATAAGAAAGTTGATAAGAATAACCTTTTAGGAGCAGATTACAGACTATTTCAGGATACTCCTGCTTGGAATTTAGCTAAAGCTGTTTGGGGTGATGATGTGGATAGAATAGATGAAGAAGTAAAAAAAAATCCTCAAATAATCAATTATCAGGAAAAAAAATATGGAAATACCCTTTTGAATCTTAGTATTTATAATGATAACTATAAGGGCTTCAAAGAACTATTAAAACTAGGTGCAAATCCAAATATTGCTGATTTAATGCATTGTAGCTCTCCTTTGATTACCGCCTGTGAAAGTTTTGATGATAAAACTAAGTATGTAGAGGAACTGATTAGATACAAAGCAGAAGTGAATTTTATAGAATGTGACGAGGGAAAGCAGGAACAGAAAACAAACAGAACACCATTGATTTGCGCTTCTTTCACAGGAAATTTGCGTACAGTTAAAACCCTTATTAGGAATGGAGCAAAAATAAACTTTACTAACAATAAGCAAGCTGGATCAGCACTTGGGATAGCAACTTTATCACGTAATTATGATATTGTTCTATATCTTTTGCAACAAGGAGCAGATTGTAGAATGGTTTTATATAAAAAATATGGAAATGATAATAGTGAAATATCTATTTACATGAAAGAATGGATTAATGATGAAGCTGATCATTCAGTTAAAGAATATTCTGAGATAAAAAAACTTTTGAAGAAAAAAGGATGTTTATAAATTATGGCAGTGTCTATTGCAAAAAATGACTCGCAATTTAAACTTAAATATTTATTTGGGCTCCAGTGACGGCACTATACAAGAAGGCCTTGTGGAAGTAATGGGTCATGAAGAATTATGCATTTGGTAAATATTTGGAAAAACCTAAAAAAGTTGGTCTTAAAAGTTTTGAAGAATATCAACAAACAACCGCTAATGGTAATAATGACCATATTTCTCTAAGGGATCAGGATGTAAGTCATCCTGGATATAAAAAATTTGAAAGTATAAAAAAGGACTTGATAAAAAGAAATCCTAAATACAAACAAATTTTTGATGCAAAACTTAAACATTATGAGAAAAGTTATAAAAGCTATAAGAAAAATTAGAGTTTTAATTTTTGGATTGTTTTTCTTCATCCTTTCTTGTGGAAAGAATAAGGATCAGAAGGTCTTATTAAAGAATAATATTGAATCTAAAAACACTATCCTTTTTACCTATAATTCTGATGGAATTCAATGGATTTTAACGACTTATGAAAATGGGAAAAATTATACATCAAAAAATTATATGATTAAGAAAAAAGATGGATATTATGAAGATGTTGATTTAATTACTAATGACAGTATTAGAGATTATAAAAAAGTATTAGTTCTATATAATGATAATTACACTTATGATATCCCTGTACCTATGCCTTCTTTTGATGGTAAAGTAAAAGTATCTATAAAACAGATTAATCCTAACAAATATTTATATACTTCTAATTCCGGAGGGACAGGTATTCGTTTTTTCTTTGATGGAAATTATAAAATTTACAAAGTTATACGAGTTTTAAGTCCAAAAGATAGTTTGATTTATGAATGAAAAGATGAGTATTTGTACGATAATTTTTTCATATATGAAACTTATACCTTATGATAATATTTGGTTATAAATATTATATAGCCTCTTAAAATTACTTTTTGGAGAGACCAGGGTAATGCATCAGGAGCGAACAGTTTACAGCAACCCGTATAAGTTTAATGCGAAAGAATTAGACAGCGAAACCGCTCTTTATTACTATGGCGCAAGGTATTATAATCCTAGACTGAGCATCTGGTATGGTGTGGATCCGCTGGCGGTATACGATCCTGTAATGCAAAGTCAGTTTTACGGTGATGGTGAGCATAATGGTGGGGTTTATAATCAGGGTAATCTTAATCCATATATTTATTGTTATCAGAATCCCATTAAATATATTGATCCTAATGGGAAGCAGTCATTAAGTTATAATATATATGGAGATAACTCTGAAACGAGATCACAGGTTGCTGGTCAATATTTGGAGTTAACTAAAGAAATTAATATGATTGCAGCAGGCCTTACGGATGGTTTCCTTACAGGTGGATTGGGAACAAGATTTATGCTTGCATACGAAGTTGGGAGTGCTTATCATAGCATGGAAATGCAATCTTACTGGAGAAGCAGAGGAAATGAAACTGCAGCTCAAAAATATGAGCAAGAAGGAGCTGGAGCAACTAAGAATTTAGTGATTTGGGGGGCCTTAGAAGGTGTTGGTGCTATTGCAAGAAAAGCTTTTTCACAATCTTTATTTGATGTTTTACCGACGAATATGAAATTTGACAAAGGTGCTCATGAATTAGCTAAGGAAATTGGAGGAAAAGCTCAAGCTAGATTCAGATATTCAAACAGAGAGTATGATGCTATCTCCGATACTTGGATTGGACAGCATAAGCCTGGGCTTACGAGCTCATTTGGCAAATCTTTTAGAAATCAAGCAAAAGCAACGTTTGAAGATGCAAAAGCTACCGGAAGGGGGGTCTACTATAAATTTGATTCAAAACCTGCACAAGAAGTAATAAATAAGCTAAGTGAATATTCTAAGAGATACAATGTGAAACTTGAAATAAAATATTAATATATGTTTGAATATAAAGGTTGGATTACTTTATCATTTGATTCTTATGAAGAAAATTTTCTTAAATTAAAAGAACAAATAATTTTTTTAGATGAGTGTATTGATAAATATAATAATTCTTCGCAGTTTGCTAAAATTGTAAATTGCAACGAAAATTATGTTCTGTCATTAATCGCTGTAACAAATCATGAGAATGGTATTTTAGAAGATATAAAAGCTTTATTAAGCCTGATTGCAAAAGTTCTACCAGCTTCGTATGGAGTAATTTTCTATAGAGACCAAGAAGGGAGCCACAGCAATAATTATTTTGTAATCAGATTATCAAAGGGAACAGTTGAAGAATTTACAGATGTGATTTTAAGCCCATGTTTGCCTGTTATTGAGAACTAACTTTTATCACGGTATTATTTATTAACTACTGATAGTTCAAAAACGGCTTGTAAGGGGTCAATAAATATCAATTACAAGTGCTATCAGTTTTAATTAAGTAGCAGGTAGCCGGAAAATACAGCAACCAGTATAGGTTTAATGCGAAAGAATTAGACAGCGAAACCGCTCTTTATTACTATGGCGCGAGGTATTATACTCCTAGGTTGAGTATTTGGTATGGGGTTGATCCGCTGGCGGTATATGATCCTGTACTACAAAGTCAGTTCTATGGTGATGGTGAACGTAATGGCAGCGTTTATAACTATGGGAATTTAAATCCTTATGTTTATACTTATCAAAATCCTATCAATTTAATTGATCCAAATGGTAAGCAAACAGCTTCTAGAGCAAATGGAAGAGCTTATAGAGGTATTGGAATTCCGATTCCTAATATAACGACACAGCAAAAAGCACAGGCAGCAATGGCTCCTATGAATGCTAAAGAAGGAGAAGTTTATAAAGCTTCAAAGTATAATCCCAACTTCAGAAGATCATCTGAATTAAAAAAAGCTGTTCGAAATTTTAACGCGAAAAATACCAGATAAACTATGTTATATAAATTTTTTTCCGTAGTTATTTTAGTTTTTCTCTATTCATGTGATGGTAGTGGTTCAATAAAAAAAGAACATTAGAAATGTAAGTTTTGATATCCCGGCAGATTTTGTATTGAACAAAGTCAAGAGTATAGATACAGATATCTATGATATTATTTTTCATGAAAGAAAAATTGGATCTATTTATTATGGTTCTTATTATAAACCTTTTGTAGAAGATTATTCAGTTACTGAAGAAAAAGAAGTTTATAATAAGGTTAGTTCGAGGGGTGCTAAAATTTATTATTCTAAATATTTAGAACAGGATTATAAAAACGGTATTTTCAATGATAACTATTATTATTATGATACGATCAATAAAAATGTTGCTCAAGTAATGCTTCCGAAGAAATCTGACAAAGGATTAATTGGGATTTATTTTGACAGTGTGGATGTTGATAAGAACAAATTTGTCATCATAAGCAATGACTTAAATGAAGAGAATAAAAATACATTTTTAAAAATATTTAAAACAATAAAAATAAAACCAACTCATTGACTAAGTTTTGTTTATCATACGTTTTAAGTATAAAAACTTATATTTAAACGTTGGCGAGGGAAAATTAAAAGTATTCTTTTACTAATACATTCAAATGGACTGTATTAAAATACATATTATCCAAGAGTAAATCATTTGCAATTATATTCAAAAAACAGGCGGCTCCACTAAAGAGTCGCCTGTTTGTTTATAAATATCCAATAAGGCTAAGGCTGTCCACCGCCTCCCGCAGCACCATAAACCTGTCCTGTAGCATAACTTGCATCCGAAGCAGCAAGCTGGACAAATATAGAGGCTAATTCGGCAGGTTGTCCGGGTCTGCCCAGAGGAGTGTCTTTCCCGAAAACCTGTACATTGTCCTGGGTTTGACCGCCGCAGACCTGAAGCGGAGTCCAGACTGGTCCGGGTGCTACGCCGTTGACACGGATGCCTTTTGGTCCGAGCTGTTTGGCCAGAGACTTTACATAACTGGTGGTTGCCGCTTTTGTTTGGGCATAATCATATAAGTTTTCCGACGGGTCATAGGCCTGGACAGATGAAGTCCCGATGATGCATGAACCCGGTTTCAGATGGGGCAATGCAGCCTTGGTAATCCAGAATGGAGCATAAATATTCGTCTTCATGGTCCTGTCGAATTCCTCAGTACTGATATCAAGGATAGAATCATGGCTTTGCTGGTAACCTGCGTTGTTAACCAGGATATCCAACCCTCCGAGCTGCTGTACGGTCTGGGCAATCAATTGTGCACAGAAGGCTTCATTACGGATGTCTCCCGGAATTGCGACCGCCTTACGGCCGGCCTTCTGGATTAATGCTACGACTTCACGTGCATCGGATTCTTCTTCCGGAAGGTAATTGATGGCAACATCGGCTCCTTCACGGGCGTAGGCAATAGCTGCAGCTCTTCCAATTCCCGAATCGCCTCCGGTAACCAGGGCTTTTCTTCCCATAAGCCTTCCTGATCCTACATAGCTTTCTTCACCATGATCGGGTACGGGAGTCATTTTGCTCCCAAGGCCAGGAAACGGCTGCGGCTGCTTCTTAAATGGCGGTCTTGGATATTTAGTGGTAGGATCGGTAAGTCCGGGTCCTGAACCGTTTTTAGGGGTAGTTTTACTAGATTGGGCCATCGCTGCCGGAGCAACTGCTGCAAAGGCCAGGGTAGTAGCTAACTTGCCAATGGCATTTCTTCTGGTAATTTGCTTTTCCATACGTCTATATAATTTGGTGTTGTTGGTAGTAATATCCGAAGATAGTAGCAAGCAGCATTCCAATGTATGATTTATATCGATTTAAAATATTTTTAGCATCAAATTCTATTTTATGATTTAAAATATAAAATAATTACATTGAGGCTAAAAAAAATGAAGTTCAGTTCAGTTGAGTGAAAACTTTTGTAGTGAGTAAATTAAATATTATTGGTTTTAAATTTTGATTCAAATTCGATATCAGCACAGCATAACTTAAGTATCTTTACATCTGATATATTCATGATCAGCTTATTTATTCCATCTGAAAACCTATTCAAATGATATCGTTAGAGCATTTAGGAACAAGAATCTGTATCATCGGTCCCAGTTCAGGAGGAAAATCTACCCTGGCAAAAGCATTGGCAGAAAAATTACAGGCTGAGGTATGCCATCTTGATCAGTTGGCGCACCTGCCGGGAACCGATTGGGAACCCAGGGATCGAATCCTGTTCAAGAAAGAGCATGACCGGTTTCTGTCAGAAAACAATGTATGGATCATTGAGGGAAACTACAGTTTTTTAATGCAGGAGCGGTTTGGTGCTGCTACAGCAGTTATATGGCTGGATTTTAAAGTGACCGGTTCTGTATTGCGGTATATTATTCGTTCATTTAAAAATTCAGATTCGCGGCCGGGAAATCTTGAAGGTGCAACCCGACAGTTTAGCTTCTCGCTGATCCGGTATATAATATTCAGGGCGCCTAAAAACCGAGGGAAATACAGAGAACTGATAGCAAACACTAACGTCCGGTTGCTATATTTAAATTCGTTCCGGGAACTGAAGGACTATTACCGTTTCTGGAAATTAAAAAGATAACCATCAGATATTAGATTCCTATATCAGAAAATCATCAGGCTTATAGTTTCCGACCGCTATGCTTTACTTTGCTTTAGAATATGTTGTAACAAATGCGTTGAATTTCTCTCTATAATTCCTCCCTACAGGAATTGTACAATTACCCATTACAATTTCAGAATTGGTGTAGCCGGTAACATACTTCGGATTAAACAAAAACGAACGGTGGATCCTTATAAAACCGTTCTCTGAAAGCCGTTCTGTTAAATCCGTAATCGTATATTTAGTCAGGTAAACCGTATGGTTCAGGCATAATTTCACATCATTACCCTGACTTTCGATGAATATAATATCATCCGTTCTGATCTTTCTGTTGATCCCGTCGGCTCTGATCATGATCGCACTCTCAGGTTTTTCAATGACTGTATTTCTTGCTACTTTGTCAACAGCCCTGAAAAACCGTTCAAAAGTGATCGGTTTAAGAATATAGTCAACCGCTTCAAGCTCGAACCCTTCAACAGCAAATTCTCTGAAAGCGGTGGTGAAAATCACCTTCGGTTTCACAGCCAGCGATTTCATCAGGTCGATCCCGCTTAGGTGAGGCATCTGGATGTCCAAAAATATCAGGTCTACATCCTGTTGCTGGAGAATTGCATGTGCTTCTATTGCATTCCTGGCTTTCCCGACAAGCTGAAGCTTTTCTATTTTTCTGATATGGTTTTCCAGTAGTTCGATAGCCAGGGGTTCGTCATCGACGATGATGCAGGTAATCATAATTTGGCAGGGGTTATCATTTCTACACTAAAGTATTTTGGATCTTCACGGATATTCAGTTGAAAATTATTCTGATAATACAGCTTCAACTGCTCTTCAATATTTTTCAGTCCTATTCCCGCTTCAGTATCATGTCTCTCCCCGAAGCAGCTGTTTTGAACCCTGAGTACTGACTCCATCTCATCTGCATGCAGCTCCAGCGAGATGTTAAGGCCGCCTTTTGCGTTACCGCCATGTTTGAATGCATTTTCAACCAGCGAAAGGTACAGTAGAGGAGGGATCATATTTTCAGTGGACACATTAACAGCCTTTTCAATGTGAAAATTGCTGCCATAACGGAGTTTTTCCAGTTCCATGTAACGCTCAATGACTGCCATTTCATCGGTAATCCTGATTAATTTTTGCGGTCCTTTGTAAATCACATAATCAAAAATGTCAGCCAGACCGGCAATTGATTCAGGAGTATCTTCGGGGTGGTTAAGAGAAAGGGAATAGATATTATTAAGCGTGTTGAACAGAAAATGAGGGTTCAGGCTGGATTTCAAAACCTTCAGCTCAAGTTCTGCTTTTTCTTTCTGTAACCGTATACGGTCCTGTTTTTCATTTTTATATCGCAGGATATGCATGAAACAGATGAAAATAAACGATATTGTGATTATCGGGAAGGCATAATGAGTCAGCAGGTAATTGAGATCGGTTATGATTGCTCCCAGACTATCCTGAGGCTCGGACGAGAAAAAAGGTTCAGCAGCATAAACAATGAAAATGCGATTGAGGACAGAGAAAAGGTAAACGGCGATAAGTGTATTGATGATAAACAGTACGTATCGTTTACGGTCAAAAAAATGACGGACAAGAAAGTAGTATATCATATTGGCCGTGACGATTTCAAACAGCAGATGACACAGATTATAAAGGATAATTTCCTTTAGACTTTCATCTCCGTTATGGCTGTAAGCCTGGGCCAGTCCGAAAAAGAAAAGAGCCGTCCAGAATACTGCCTGGTAGCCTATCACCGAAAGTGAATGATCTTTTTGTGCCTTTTCCATAGTACAAAACTACAGATTATGAAGGGATAAATTCCGGTAAATAATACAGAAGGATTGAATTAAGGATGAACAACACCATTTTTCATGCAGACGGCTCCCGCATCCAATAAAAGATTTCATTGGCCGCAAAAATATGATCTTAAATGAAAGCCGCTCCGGTTTGAGAAGCGGAACGGCTTTTTATTTTTTATAATGATTAGATTATTTAATTTTAACCAGTTCGACACGGCGGTTTTTCGCCTTATTGTCTTCGGAGTCATTCGCTACCAACGGACGTTCAGCACCAAAACCTTTGGCCGATAGACGTGATTTTGATATGCCTTGACTGATCAGGGCTGCCATAACAGCATTAGCGCGGTCATTAGACAGCTTTTTGTTATGTGCCGCATCTCCGGTATTGTCTGTATGCCCTTCGATGGAAATATTTAAATTGCTGTCTTTCTTCAGGGCTTCTGCAATCTGGCTCACGACATCTTTGCCATCAGCTGTAATGCTTGATTTATCTGTATCGAAATTAATGTACAGGATGGACTTTCCTTTTTCAGCCAGGTCTTTTACGATGTCATCTGCCGTAATCTTACTCATGGTCTGCTTAAACCCTTTTTCCTGTAAGATATTAAGTTTTCCCGAAGCATTAGTAGCAGAATATTGGACAAAGATATTGCCCTGGTCTTTGCTGCGTATCACATACACCTTGATCTGCTCGCCGTCATAGCCAATGTCTCCTTCACCGCCTTTATTAGGATCCTGTTCATGGTACCGGTCATATTCTTCTTTGGTAATGGTTCCGTCAAAAACTTTCACTGCTCCTATGGACTTCAGGTAATCTTCCATGCTTTTTTCAAAGTAGCGCTGCGAAAACTGAGTCCCTTCATCAGCCTGCACAAAGGTTTTGTACAACTTCCCTTCAAAAGGCTTCATCACGCCGTTGATCGGGAAAAAGCATACATCGAAATCTTTTTGTAAAGGTTTGTTCATTTCTTTCAGCCCTTTAGGCAGCGTGAAAAAAGGAAAAGTACCCAGGTCGGCATTGGAGTAAGGGATTTTTTCAATGTCAAATGCAGCCGTGCTGTCACTTTGCGGCTTTTGTTCAGACGCCTGCATTTCTGTTTGGCTGGTTGCATCTGTTTTTTCCTTTGACTTCTGATTGCAGGAGAGGACCGCGATGGCCAGGGCTAATACAAGTGCTGTGTTTTTCATTGTGTATAATTTTGATTGGTTTTTGATAAATTCTAAGCTTGAACTCTATTGAGATCATAGAGTACCCATGAAATGATTATAGGAATAGATTCGGCTGATTATGATATCGGAGCTGCTCATTTTTTCCTGCTTTTCAGCTGAAAAACATTGCCTTCCGGATCGCTACCGTCGCAGAGCCAGAAATCATAGGAATCAAAGGTCTTGATTTCCCTCATATTGATCCCATTAGAGATCATTTCGGCTCTCGCTGCCTGGATATCCTGATCGATTTCGAAAACGATTTTGGTATTGTTGTCAAACTGATGACCGGAAGGTAATGGCTGCAGGTATTGTTCACCCATTTTGTGTAGCCCGATAGAAATATTCCCGGCATTCAGCAATGCCCATACAGGATCTTCCTCTATAACCTCAAGGCCGAAATGATTCGTATAGAATTTTTTTAAATGATCGACATCCCGTACATACAATATCACATCAGACAACCGTGCTTTCATATTTGAATTTGATTTGGTATAACAAATATAATATTTTTGGTTGTTTGCGAAGAAAATTTCATTAGCCATTACTGCTGTACAACTTTAAAAAATGATGTTCCTGCTGCATGGTCCATATTACTGGCGTGAGCCAATATCGCGCTCCCGCTGATCCCCGCTGATCATATGGGTCAGTTCGTTACAGTACTGAATCTTATTATCTTCAATATGAAACTCAGCGATCACCTGAATTACCGCAGTCCTGTTCTCAACAGTTGTTATATTGACGATATGACGGGTAAAGACGATATGATTTTCCTGGACAATCGTTTTGAAATCTATTGAGATGCCTTTAATGGACTGTTTCTGGATTCTCATATGCCTGCAGAACCGTTCGTAATCAAGTTCCTTTCCATCGACGTACTGTCTGTAATTCTTGCTGAAATACTGGTCAACCGTAGCCTGGCTGTAATGTAAATCTTCAACCACGGCTTTAAAACTGTCTTTAATTAAATCTTTATAATTGATCATTTGTCTGGCTAAGGGTTAGGGTAGGGAGATTAGAGATTTATTCCGACTGAGTATTTGTTCCGGCGGTTATTTTATTTCCCTTTATATTGGGCAGGAATGCCGTAATGATGCCCATCAGAGGTAAAAAGGCACATATTTTAAAGACATATTCAATGCTGGTATCATCTGCAATGGCTCCCAGTACAGCAGAGCCGATACCTCCCATACCGAACATGAATCCGAAGAAAAGTCCTGCAACCAATCCGATTTTGTTAGGCAGCAGATCTGTGGCAAACACCAGAATCGCCGAAAATGCGGAAGCAATGATGAGTCCTATTAATACAGCAAAAGCTACTGTCCAGAATAAACTCAGGTAAGGGAGGCAAAGTGTGAAAGGAGCTGCTCCCAGGATGGAAATCCAGATGATTTTCTTCCTTCCGTAGCGGTCGCCCAGTCTTCCTCCCAATAATGTGCCTACCGCCACCGAAGCCAGGAACATAAACAGGTACAGCTGGGAATCCTGCACTGAAACATGGAATTTATCAATGAGGAAGAACGTAAAGTAATTCGTCATGGAAGCCAGGTAAATGTATTTCGAAAATACAAGAGCGAGAAGGACGCTGATGGAAAACATGATTTTTCTTCGTGACAACTGAACAGTGATCACAGTATCTGAATGTGAAACTTTCTTCTTAAAGGATAGCCTTTCAGCATACCAGTTTCCGATCCTCCATAATACAATAATACCAATCAGTGCAGCTACAGCAAACAGGCCTACATAACCCTGACCTAAAGGAAGGACAATCAGAGCAACGAGCAGAGGTCCTATTGCACTTCCAGAATTTCCGCCTACCTGAAAGATCGATTGAGCAAGCCCTTTCTGTCCGCCTGATGCTAACTGGGCAACCCTGGATGCCTCCGGATGAAATACTGATGAGCCCATCCCGATAAGTGCAACCGAAATGAGAATAACGTAATACTGATGTGCTGCCGCCAACAGCAGCAATCCGGCCATCGACAAACCCATACCAATCGCCAGTGATCTCGGATTGGGCTTTTTGTCTGTATAATAACCAACGAAAGGCTGAAAGATAGATGCCGTAAGCTGAAATACCAGAGTGATCATCCCAATCTGAGCAAATGACAAACGGAATTCACCCTTCAGGATAGGATACAGTGAAGGGATGGTAGATTGGATAAGGTCATTCAGGAAATGCGAGAAACTGATCATAAACAGAATAGGGTAGACTATTGCTGTGGTCTGTACGGCATGGGATTTTGAATTTTCCATAATGTAAATGTTTATATTCATCATATCATCTGATGAATTTGATTAAAATTTTTAATATATTCTGTCCACAATAAATTGAGCAATGCGGGCAGCTGTTTCAGAATCTTTCTTTTCAATAGCTTCGTAAAGATCTGTATGGATTTTCTGTGAAAGCTTGAAAAATTCCACTTCATTTTTATGGCTTACTTCAAAAAATTTCATCAGATGCCTGCATGCTACGCTGTAAATTTCTTTTAAAAGCCTATTGCCGCAAGATTCGGCTATCGCCGTATGAAAATTGATGTCAGCCTGATAACATTCCGAGGCATTATTTTCGTCGGCCAGCCTGCCCCTGTCATCTAAATATTGTTTAATAGTCTTCAGATCTTTTTCGCTGCGATAAAGAGCGGCCTTCGCTGCTATTTTTGCATCCAGTATAGAACGGACTTCCTGGATTTCTGCAGCATTGGATTTCTGCATCTGAGAATCCAAAGATTCTTCAGCATTCCTTGACATGATAAATGTCCCAACACCCTGCTGCACCTGTAAAATCCCTTGTATAGATAAGATTTTTATCGCTTCCCGGATGCTGGAGCGGCCGACGCCATAGATTTTCATCAGCTCAGGTTCAATAGGCAATTTCTCACCCACTGCATAGTCACCATTAAGAATCTCATTCGTTAAACGGTCGGCTACTTCCTGTGCTAATGTCTTTTTAAGGATTTGCATATATTTATATCATCATATCATCTGATGAGTGCAAAGATAGTAATTTTTTCGGATAGGATAAAGACATTTTTATATTTAAATAATGTTAATTCCAGATCAAACATATTTAACTTATCATTTGCTAATATAAATTAATCAGTAATCAATTTAAATCTGATTTATAAAAATCTAGTTTTAGAATTAATCAACTTGATTTTTTAATTATATTCTCAATAAATAATCAATTATATCTCATTATAATGAATAAATAAATTGTAAATAGACTGCTGGAAGTGCATATTTGTGTTAATTTCAAGCTAATATTTGCGATATAAATATCTGTAAATGAGTATTATAATGGGAAATAATAATTTGGATAGTTAAAGTTTGTTAAAATATTTATTTCATACTATTTTGAATTATAAAAGAAATTATCTTTGAAATGTTAACAAATAAAATGTTCTATTTATGAAAAACTTTAAAAAACTTACAAGAGAAAATTTAAGAGGTATAAAGGGGGGACGCGCTTGCTCTATCGCTATACAGGGTAGTGATGGACAATGGACTACGCGTACTGGTACTTGTCAGCCTGTTGGGCCTGTTGCCGGTGTTGGTTCTTCTTATTGCGAAACTGGATTAGGGAATATCAATTTAAGTTCAAATGGTGGTGTATCACACTGTAATGATTAATTAACTTTTAAAATAAAATTAATATGAGTAATTTAAAAAAACTTACGCGAGAAAATTTAAGAAATATAAAAGGTGGACGTGCTTGTTCTGTAGCTATACAGGGTAGTGATGGAACATGGGTAACTAGAGAGGGGACTTGTGATGTCTCTTTTGTACCTGTTGGGATGGGGCAGTCAAGTTCACCTGTAGCTTATTGTAATACAGGCCTTGGCTACCATCCTGTTACATCAAACGGAGGAGTATCTCGCTGTAATTAGATATTATCAAATAAATAGAAAAGGATATTTAATATTCTTTATTAGGAGGTATAAAGACCTCCTTTTTTATATTACATTTTTTATGAAAAATTTTAAATTACCATTAATCCTATTGATTTTTTACTCAGTATTTTCTTGCTCAAAAAAAGATAAGCAAACAATTATCAGGGGCTGCATTCCAAATTTGCCTGATGGTATTTTATATTTGTACAAAGATGATTCATCACAAAGAATCGATAGTGTTAAAACTGTCAATGGCTCTTTTGGTATAATTCATCATTGGAAAAGTACATCTATTCCCACTTATCTTGGAATTGATCATATAGATCAAAAAGGGATTTTACGCTCATTCAACTTTCCAACTAATGCGAATTACAAGAAAGGGAAATGGGAATCTCAGTTTTTTATGAGTGATTCTTTAATTCTAATAAATGGTACAATTAAAGATTTCAATTTAAAAGATATAAAGCTTCCAGAAAAATACAGACTGGTTACAAGTCCTGGAATTAAAGCAGGTAGGCAAACAAATGCATTATTTAATATTGATGGAGATCTGTTTGAAAATGTTAATTCCAAGACTATTCAGATTATAAAAGAAAAAATAATTCAATACCCTGATTCTTATCATTTACTGTATAAGATTAATGAAAATAAAAATAGTTTTTCAGCAGAACAGGTTGAAGATTTCCTAAAATCTTTTAAAGGAGACATCGTCGGAAGTAATATTTATAAGAATCTTGATACTTATAATAATAAAAGGTTTAACGAAAATAAAATCTCTCTTCCTTTACTTGAAAATAACAACGGCTCTAGGAAAGAAATTATAAATAAAAAATTTAATAAGCATCTGATAATTTTCTGGGCTAGCTGGTGTGCCCCTTGTCGACAGGAGATTCCTGTTTTGAAAAAACTATATTCCTTATATCATAATGATGTTGAATTCGTTTCAATATCTATTGATACAAATAAGCCGTCTTGGTTTAAAGCATTAAAAGAAGAAGATATGAAGTGGAAACAATTAGTGATAAATAATCTATCGGAAAAGGAAGCTTTACAAATTCGTTTTAAGCTTAATCAAGCGATACCTTATAACGTTTTAGTTGATAATAAATTAAAAATATTATCCTCATTCACTGGTTTATCAACTGAGAATGAGTTAGAAAAATTGATTCAGAAATGAAAAATATACTATAAAAGTGAATATATTTAAGACAATAATAATATAATCAATGCAGTAAACATCGAACCACCAAAAAACAAAAAACCTCACAACGAGAAGTTGCAAGGTTTAGTGAGCGCGAAAGGATTCGAACCTTTGACCGTCTGCTTAGAAGGCAGATGCTCTATCCAGCTGAGCTACGCACCCTAAAAGTTGTTGAAAAAAGTCGGGGCGGCAGGATTCGAACCTGCGACCTCCTGGTCCCAAACCAGGCGCGATGACCGGACTACGCTACGCCCCGAATATAGCTTTGAAAAGCGGAGGGTAAGGGATTCGAACCCTTGCGACACTTTCGCGTCGACAGTTTAGCAAACTGCTCCGTTAACCACTCCGGCAACCCTCCTGTAACTTTATTTTCTAATGATCGTTATTCCGTTATTGCGAGTGCAAATATAGAATAGTTTTCCTTACATACCAAATAATTTTCAGGAAAAATTTGTGTATTTTTGAGGTATATAAACGACCAAAAATAAGACTGATGCGTAAAACATTATATATCATAGGATTAAGTGCTGTGGTTTTTTCCTGTACTTCCCAGCAGAATGTTAAAAAAACTGCATACAAGCGTAAAACACCGGTAACACAGGCAAAAACAGCCGTTACAACCCAGCCTCAGGCGAAACCGAAGCCCCAAATAACTACAGACCATGGCGTGGAATTTTATACCACCAATATTGCTGATATTACCAAAAATGACAACACCATCAGTTACGGATCCATCGTCTCTGCAAAACCCGCAGGTTACAAGGTCACCAAAACCTATTTTCCTGCTATAGCACAAAATTTCAGACAGAAATACCTTATCCTGCATTACACGGCTCTGCCGGAAGATAAATCCATCACCGTGCTGACCCAGCAGGCGGTTAGTGCCCACTATCTGGTCAACGATAAAGAAGACAACCAGATATATCAGCTGGTGGATGAAAATAAGCGTGCTTACCACGCAGGGATCAGTTCATGGAGAAACGATAAAAACCTTAATGATACTTCAATAGGCATTGAGATCGTTAATAACGGATATACGGCAGACAGTACGGCCCGAAGGATTTTCGTGCCATTTAGCGAGGATCAGATTAAAAAAGTGGCAGCCCTGGCCAAAGATATTGTAACCCGGTATCAGATTCCGCCAACCAATGTGCTGGCTCATTCTGATATTGCCCCGACCAGAAAACAGGATCCGGGCCCGATGTTCCCCTGGAAAAAACTCTACGATGAATATCAGATCGGAATGTGGTATGATGAGGCTACGAAAAAAACCTATTATGACCTTGCGTTGGTAGAATTTACCACACGCTACAATGAACCTGCCTTCATCTTCATGATTCAGACAGCATTACAAAAATTCGGATACGGCGTTGAGCCGAGCGGAAAATGGGATGATGCTACCAAGAAAACCATAGAAGCATTCCAGTATCATTTCAGGCCTCAGAATTATGATGGAATAATGGATGCGGAAACCTGGGCTATCCTCCAGGCGCTGAACGTTAAATATCCTAGAAAATAAAGTACTCAAAGCGCATCGTTCGATGCGTTTTTGTTATCTTTACAATACTAATTTTAAATGCGAAAAATGGGAGATTTCAGAAAAGAAAGCGATCTGCTGGGAGTGCTTGAAGTGCCTGCGGATGCTTATTACGGAGTTCAGACCCAAAGGGCTATCGATAATTTTAAAATCTCAGGACAGCTGCTTTCTTCATATCCGGAATTCATCAGAGGGCTGGCTTTTGTAAAAATGGCAGCGGCAAAGACCAATTATGAACTGGGACTGCTGGATGAAAGCCTGTATTTTAAAATAGTTGAAACCTGTCACGAAATTATTGCAGGCCGTTTCCATGAACAGTTTCCCGTGGATATGATCCAGGGAGGCGCCGGCACATCGATTAATATGAATGCCAATGAGGTCATCGCCAACAGGGTGCTGGAAAAAATGGGCAAGGACAAAGGACAGTATGAATTCTGTTCTCCCAATGACCATATCAACCTTTCCCAGTCTACCAATGATGCCTATCCCACAGCCATCAAAATGGGGCTTCTTCAGATGAATGCAGTTCTGGTGGAAAAACTTCAGAAAATTGTAGGGGCATTCCGCGACAAAGGAAATGAATTCAGAGGAATCATCAAAATGGGAAGGACGCAGCTCCAGGATGCCGTTCCGATGACCCTTGGACAGGAGTTTGAAGCTTTTGCCGCTACGCTTGAAGAAGATATTTCCAAGCTGAACAATAATGCCGGACTTTTTGTTGAGGTCAATATGGGTGCTACTGCTATCGGTACCGGGCTTAATGCTCCGGTTGGCTATGCAGCATTATGTGCGAAAAACCTGGCCGAAATTACCGGGTATCCCGTAGTATCAGCACCGGACCTGGTAGAGGCCACTCCTGACACCGGTTCGTATGTGATTTATTCTTCTGCCTTGAAGCGTCTTGCTGTAAAGCTGTCTAAAATCTGCAATGATTTAAGGCTTCTTTCTTCAGGTCCGAGAGCCGGGCTTTTTGAAATCAACCTTCCACCAATGCAGCCCGGATCTTCCATTATGCCTGGAAAAGTAAACCCCGTGATTCCGGAAGTGGTCAATCAGGTGTGCTTTAAAGTGATTGGAAACGATTTAACGGTAACTTTTGCCGCAGAAGCAGGCCAGTTGCAGTTGAACGTAATGGAGCCGGTATTATCCCATGCGATTATGGAGAACATCCATTTCCTATGCAATGCATTGGACACCCTCCGCGAAAAATGTATTGTGGGTATTACGGCCAATAAAGAAGTATGCCTCAATATGGTTAAGCACAGCATAGGAATTGTAACCGCACTGAATCCTTACATTGGATACAAACAATCTACAGCGATTGCGAAAGAATCCCTGGAAACCGGAAAAAGCGTCTACGATCTGGTCCTGGAAAAAGGAATGCTTTCCCAGGAAAAGCTGGATGAAATTCTCGATCCTTCGCATATGCTGAAGCCACATAACAAATAACAATAACAGGATTTGAATGGCGGTCAGTTCTTACTTAAACCGGCAGCTATTCATCTCCAATATGACACTTATCCTTTTACTGTGAGGTTTTTAATTATTATTCCTGCCCATAACGAAGAGAACAACCTGGGCTTTACCCTGAAAGCATTGCAGCAGCAAAGCTATGGGGATTTTAAGATTGTTGTGGTGAATGACGGGTCCACAGACCGTACTTCAGATATAATCAGCCAATTTACCGATACTGATAGCCGTTTCGGAACCATCAGCCTTGAAAAATCCGGTCATCAGCCGGGTTCCAAAGTGGTTAGGGCATTTAAGAAAGGGCTTGAAACACAGAAAATGGAAGACTATGGCATCATCTGCAAATTTGATGCAGACATCATCCCTCCTGAGCATTACCTTGAGACGGTTGCAGAGGCATTTGAGAGACATCCTGATTATGGTCTCGTAGGCGGATTACTGTATGTTGAAAAAGAAAACAATTGGGTATACGAGGGTAATTCCAACAGGCATCATGTAAGAGGTCCGGTAAAGGCTTACCGTAAAGAATGCTTTATGGCCATGGGAGGCCTGAGAGAAACACTTGGATGGGACAATATAGATTCCATACTGCTTGAACATCTGGGCTGGAAAGAAATAGTACTGCCTGAACTGCATGTAAAGCTGATCAAGACCAAAGGTGCGGATTATACCATAAGGCCTGCCGAATATTACGGTAAATACTTTTACTTTTTAGGCCTGAACAGGACCCTTGCCTACATTGCTTCGCTGAAAGAAGCATTTAAAAGCAGGTCGCCTGCTTTTTTAATACAGATTATCAGGGCTTATGAAAGATGCCGTTCCGGTAGAGAAACACTAAAAATATCGCCTGAAGAGCAGAAGGCGATCAATGAACACCGCTGGAATGCCCTTAAGAAAAAGTGGCTGAAAAGTTAAAGGGATTTACGAATAACCGCAATAGAATTTACATTGAAAAAACTCGCCTACATAGAACTGGATACCCATGCGGAAATTGCACAAAACTTTGCGGATGTGATGCAGGGTTCCACAGAGTTTACCATTGACTACTATTTTTCTGAAAAAATATACCGCCAGTTCAGTACCGTGGAAACAGAGAATATGATCCTGTCAGACAGTTCCCTTATCCTGGATCAGCTAAAGACGAAAAAATATGACCTGATCATTATAGGCACGGTCCACCGGTATTTTAATACCTTTAAAACCCTTACCGAGCGCTACCGTACAGCAATCATTGTGCATAACCTTAATTTTTCCGTGGCTTCCTCTTTCGTTTTGCTGAAAAGCATATTCAGTGCAGACCGTATTTACCGCCTGAAATTATTCCTTAAAGAAGGCCTGTTGCTTGCAGGGAAAGTGTATCAGGCTGCGGAAAAACTTCTGGTACTCGATCCGGCTTTATCATCCGGCCGGTATCTTTACCTGCCCCTGTTTTACACAAAGGGAATTCAGCGTTTGGAAGATAAAATCCTTACGATCGTAATTCCGGGAGGGGTTTCACAGCAGCGCAGGGATTACCGCAGGGTTTTTAAGATGATCAGAGAATGGGAAAATACTTTCCGGAACGGTAGTGCCCCTGCTCAGCCTATAGAATTTGTTTTCCTGGGAAAGGCACCAGGATCTTCACTTCATGATCTTACCGATCTTGAAAGGTCTTTGGAAAATATATCCATCCGTTATTTCAGGGAAAGGGTCTCTCGTGCTGATTTCGAAGCCTGGATGCAGAAAGCGGACGTTTTGTGGTGCCCTGTACAGAGAAAAACTGAATTCTTCAGTCAGGAAGAACAGTATGGTACCACCAAGATGACGGGAAACATAGGCGATGCCATTACTTACGGCAGGCCCGCGGTATTTCCTCCAGGATATCCTTCTTCACTTGGATTTATTGTGCCGGAGGAGCAGGGCCTCCTGCAGCAGCTGAATCATCTTAAACAATATGATTTCGATTTTGAAAAGTACTACAGTCTTAAAAAGATCCGCACCGATCTGGAAAATCTTTTGAAAAACCTGACTACCTGAATTTAAGCAGGCTTTTGATGAACTTTGCGTTGATGTAGTCTTCTACGGGAAATATTTTGGTAAAGTAGTTTCCGGTAAAAATCAGGATTAGAACAACAGCCGGTTTGTAAATGAGATTGATGAAATTATTGTCGGCATTCGGTAAAATAATCGCCACGGTAATCGCCAGAGTACAGATAATTGAAACGAAGATCATTTCAATAGACAATGGGGAAACCTTAAACATCAGGTAATTGAAAACAATTTTTATGACGTTATAAGCCGTCAGGGAAATCGCGGTAGATAATGCGATACCGATTAGTTTCAGGTCCGTGTGTTTCAGGAAATAGAGGTTCAGGACAATGGTTAATCCCGCCAGTAAAAGCATCACCACAATATTGAATTTATAATATTTGGAGAGTGAGATAATGTTTCCGTTGAACCCTGTGGCCAGGTCCACAAGCACAGCAGATCCCCAGATCCAGATCACCGGTTCGTATTCTCTTAACAATACGCCGTTTTTAGGCATGAAATGAGTAAGGTAAGGGAATCCGACCATAATACATGAAAATAAAACAGCACCTAAAAAGTAAAGCGTTAAAGATGTCTTTTTATGAAACCGGTCCAGTCCTTCCATGTCACCGTCAATCAGGTTTTTACTGATGATCGGTGCAGAAATATTAAACAGGCCCAGCTGGGGGATGGAAATCAGTGAAATCAATGCATAAAGCGTTGAATAAATACCGTTTTCCTCCATACCTAAAAACTCTCCGATCATGAAATTATTGATGGCAAGATAATTTCCAAAAGTTCCTAAAAAGCCAAAGAAACTATAGGCTGCAAATTCCTTGTAGAAATCATCTTTTTTAAAATAATCTGTACTAAAATCAAATCTGATCTTTTCAAGTTTGTTTGTATAGAAAGCATATCCGGCAAACATAAGTACAAACATTCCGAAAAAGAAAATCAATGCAGTGTTTTCAGGGACGGTTGAATTTTCGGCATATCTCGAAGCCAAGTACATAAAGATCAGAAAAGATCCCAGATTAGCGATTTTCGGAAAAAGGTTATCGAAAATATTTGAGACAACGATTCTTTTATAGTTTGAGATATACTTATTGAAAATAGCACAGAATGAAAGCATTAAAGTAAGAGGAAGGATGATTCCCCTGCTGTTCCAGGCTTTGGTATTCTTAAATCCGGGAAAAAAATAAGGAATAAGAAAAAAAACAACCAGAAAAATGATAAAATTGATAAACACTGCCGCCAGAGAAAGAGATAGCATGTTTTGCCGCTTTCCGTCTTTATCTGTTTTTGGGAAAAATTTTACATTGGCATAAGAAATCCCGAAAACAACAAACGGAACAAGCATTTCAGCAGTAGGCATGATATATCTGAGGGTACCGTAGAACGTCAGATTATTCATGAAAATAAAAATTGAGACGGTACCTAGCAGGAAACCGACATAACCAATAATAGAATACTTAAACCCTTGTCTTGCTACTACACTCATTTTTACTGGCTTTTAGGGGTGAAAATAATATTATTGATGTATTCTTTTTTGTTTTTTTCATCATCTGAATTATCGTGCAGGATGGTCTGGGTGAGCTTTTTCAGCGTAAATGTATCACGGTCCAGGTAACAGGCTTCGTATCCCCAGCTTTCAATAAGAGCAATTTCATCCCATACCGGTGTATCATGATGCCTCTGTTCCATTTCTACCATAAGGGTGGGAGAGAAGCGGGCAATGGTATTTCTGGCCCCGGCCAAGGTCTTCATTTCGTTGCCTTCCACATCAATTTTAATAAAGTCAAGACGCTGAATCGGCAGCTGAGCTGTCCAGTAATCCAGTTTTACTACGGTGACATTCTCAGTATGGCTTTTCTCTTCACCCTTCTCCTTGTATGATGTATTCAGGGTTCCGCGCGATGCAACTTTCTGCCCGTTGATGACCGGCACTTTAAAGGTAGCCGTGGTATTTTCATCAGAGAGTGCTACCGGAAAAATCCTCATGTTCGGGAAAAGTCTCATAAGCCTTTTATGAAGAGCCTCATTAGGCTCAAAGCCGAAAATATTCTCATGCTGAAGATGATCTTCCAACTGATACAGAAAAGTGCCTACATTGGCTCCTATGTCAAAAATTACGGCATCTGCGGAGAGATATTCTTTAATCCATACCAGTTCCGGTTCTACATTACGCACTGAAAAGTTGTTCCGGCTGAGCTGGGAAATGTTTTTAAAGAACCTTTTTTTATAAAAAGCAGGACTTATGTACTGGAGTTTTTCCGCAATTCTTTGGTATAGGGACATATTTAGCCTTTTAACTGGCAGCAAAGATAAACAAAAATGCCAAGAACTGTTAAAGCATCCTTGATATTGCATCAATGTTGCATGCTGTTCAAATGCGATCAGAATTTGTATTTTCCCGCCTGACCCATCAGGATAAAGCAGCATTCAGAAAGTCATTGAGAGGCTTCATGGTTTTATAAATTCCGGCCAGGTTTTTCACGGACTCCACATTCAGGAGTTCTTCATCTTTCAGGTCATATACGACGATAAAGTTTTTGAGCTTAAGGAATTCTGCCATCGGATCATCTTTCTCAAAACCCTGCGGGACCTTCACCAGTTTGCTTTCCTGATCCAGTTCCGGGAAATGTTTTTTGAAATCCGGGTTATTGAGGATCGTAAGGAATTCATCGCTGTATAAAGATATTTCTTTGCGGATCAGTTTCAAAACACCAGCGTCCGGCATGTAGATTCCGCCGGCCATAAAAGATTTTCCGGGTGCTATATGAAGGTAATAGCCGGCTTTCTGGTTTCCTTTCCCCATGCCCATAGAAGCCCCGAAATTGGTTTTGTACGGAGACTTGTCTTTTGAAAATCGTGTATCCCGGTAAATTCTGAACAGAGCCTTCTTGACATCGGTTTTAGCCTGTTCTTCATCAAAAAGGGCCATTTCCATGACCAGATCCTCCAGGAACTCAATGATGTTTTCTCTGGACTGTGTATACAGATCTTTATGGTCATTAAACCATTCACGGTTATTGTTCCGGGTTAATTTTTTCAGGAAGCTGAAAGTATCCGGGGCAAGTTTTGCTGGCATAATATTTTAGTGTTTATATCAAATATAAGCAAAAAGATGATGAATATGAATGACTAAAGCATGTTTTAATTGATGCTTATAATAACGTTATTATTAAATTAAACATAAAAAAATACATCTTTTTTTGCGGATAATTTATAAGTATTTCAGGAAAGAGATGTTAAATTACCATTAATGTAACATCAAATTAAATGATATTCAAATATTAATTGTATCTTTGCAAAAATTTTAAAATATTTAATGAATTTATTTACGGAGACCAATTTAAGTCCTGACATTCTAAAGGCAATTGGCGAAATGGGTTACGAAAGCCCGACAGAAATCCAAAAACAGACTATCCCTTTTATTCTTTCAGATATCCGCGACTTGATCGCACTTGCGCAGACTGGGACAGGCAAAACAGCAGCATTTTCGCTTCCGATTTTGGATATGATTGACGATACGAGTCGCAAAATCCAGCTATTGGTGCTTTGTCCGACACGCGAACTATGTCTTCAGATTACAAAAGACATTAAAAATTACTCCAAATACATGAAAGACATCAAAACTACAGCAGTTTATGGTGGAAGCAGTATTATGGACCAAATGAGATCCCTTAAGGACAAGCCGCAGATTATTGTAGGAACTCCGGGAAGGGTGATCGACCTTATCAACAGAAAAGCACTTGATTTTTCTGCTATTCACTGGCTGGTTTTAGATGAGGCCGATGAAATGCTTTCCATGGGATTCAAAGACGAACTGGAAACTATTTTAAGCGAAACGCCTGAAACCAAGCAGACTTTCCTGTTCTCTGCCACCATGAGCAAAGAAGTGGAAAGGATTTCAAAAAATTACCTCACAAAGCCGCACAGAATTTCGGTAGGCTCCATTAACGAGGTTAAGAAGAACATCAAACACGAATATTATGTTGCCGGGTACCGTCAGAAAAAAGAGGCATTAAAGCGTCTTATTGATTCTAACCCAAACCAATATTCCATTATTTTCTGCAGGACCAGAATGGAAACCCAGGAGGTGGCCGATTTCTTAATGCAGAACGGTTACGCAGCAGATGCGCTTCACGGAGACCTTTCCCAGGCGCAGAGAGACACAGTGATGAAGAAATTCAGGCTGAAAAACATCGACATCCTTGTTGCAACGGATGTAGCTGCAAGAGGACTGGATGTAAACTCTCTAACCCACGTGATCCACTATTCTTTACCGGATGATCCTGAAGTTTTCGTTCACAGAAGCGGAAGAACAGGTAGAGCAGGAAAAGATGGGATTTCAATCTCCCTGATCAAACCTGAAGAAAGCAGAAAGCTGAAGCAGATTAAAGCGGTTACTAAAATTGAAATCAACGAAGGGAAAATCCCTACCGGAGATGAGATCATCAAAGCTCAGGTAGCAGGTGTTTTCGAAAGCCTTTTTGAAATCCACGAGGATTTCTTCGAGTTCGATGATTCCCTGATTCCTGATTTGTCAGCATTCACCAAAGAAGAGCTTGCGCATAAATTACTTCAGTTCCAGCTAAAAGACCTTGCCCTGTACTACAAAGACAGACATGATCTTATGGAACAGAAACTGAGCAGCAGAGACGATGACAGAGGTTCAAGAAGAGACCGTGAGAGAGGCAGAGACCGTGACAGAAGTGAACGCAGCGACAGAGGAGAAAGAAGAGACCGTGGAGGAAAGCCGAGAAAACCGAACGAAGACATGGTGCGCTTTTTCTTCAATCTGGGTAAAAAAGACCAGCTGAAGAAACTGGATATACTGGATATCATCAATAAAGCTACCTCTGGAAAAAGCAAGAAAAGAGCAGAGATCGGAGATATTGAAATCCTTGAAAAATTCTCTTTCTTCGAAGTGGAGAAAACATTTAAGGATAATGTACTCAGCAACATTCCTTCCATGAAATTTAAAGGTAAAGAAATGAGGGCTGAAGTAGCCAACTAAATCTTTAAAAAATATAATAAGAACCAGCTTTTAGCTGGTTTTTTCTTTTGATAATCAGGCGGTAGTGTAATGTTAACAAAACTTAATGTTGTATTCTTCCGTGTCAGGTCCTTTTTTAAGAAATTTGCACAAAATTATAAAAACGATACAATGGGAATTGGTAATATTTTCCACGCTTTTCAGCCCAAAGATAAAATCTTTTTCGTCCTTTTTGAAAAGGTAACAGAAAACCTGGTGGCTATGTCTGAAGAATTCAACAACGGCATCAAGGATTTTGATCTTAATGATGATACCATGTTGAAGAAAATGAGTGATTACGAGCATAAGAATGACGAACTTACGCATGAGATCTTCGTAGAGCTGGGGAAGAATTTCATCACACCTTTCGATAGAGAAGATATCCATACGCTGGCTACCGGACTGGATGATATTGCCGATTACATCTATGCTTCCACGAAATATATTTTCCTGTACAAGTCTCCGGAAATGAAGGCTTATTCAGATTTCTCGCTGCTGATCCACAAAGCTTGTCTTGAGATCCAGATTGCGATGAAGAACCTTAAAGGCTTCAAGAATATGGAGCAGGTAAAGGAAGCGTGCATCAAAGTAAATTCCATTGAAAATATTGCGGATGACCTTCTTTCCAATTCTATGGTAGAACTTTTTGAAACCAATGATGCCATCAATATCATCAAAGTTTCATCCGTACTTAATTATCTTGAGGTAGTAACCGACAAAGCGGAAGATGTTGCCAATACAATTGAGAACATCATGATTAAATACGCTTAAAAGAATACAACAGAAATGGAATTTCCTATTTTACTTACGGTTATTATTGCTTTAGCCCTGATCTTTGATTATATCAACGGTTTCCACGATGCGGCCAATTCAATTGCAACCATAGTTTCTACAAAAGTTTTAACGCCTTTCCAGGCTGTTCTCTGGGCAGCACTCTGGAATTTCGCCGCTTTCTTTATTGCCGCTTACATCATCGGTGAGTTTAAGATCGGTAACACGATTGCCAAAACCGTTAATGAAAATTTTATTACCCTTGAAGTGATATTTTCCGGATTGGTAGCCGCTATTGCCTGGAACCTGCTTACATGGTGGTTCGGGATCCCTTCATCCTCTTCCCATACGCTGATCGGAGGTTTTCTCGGAGCAGCCCTGATGCACGCTTTCATGATGGATTACCATGAGGTTGTCGCTGCGCAGCCCGGACTTGGATTTTGGGATACGCTTAAAGAAGCCGCTCATCAGGTAACGACCCAGAGTGTGGTGAAGTTTGACAAAGTAATCCCTATATTCCTGTTTATCTTTATGGCACCGATCATCGGGATGATTATTTCCATCATCATTACGCTGATCATTGTGCATCTGTATAAAAGGTCAAACCCGCATAAGGCAGACCAGTCTTTCAAAAGGCTGCAGCTGGCTTCTTCAGCACTGTTCAGTTTAGGGCACGGTCTTAATGATGCCCAGAAAGTAATGGGGATCATCGGGGCTGCCCTGATCTACTACCATGTGAATATGCTCCAGGATCCGATCTACCTGAACATCCCTTCTGCAGAGCGTTTTGATTATTTTGCAGAGCATTACCTTTGGGTACCTCTTGTTTCTTTCCTTGCCATTGGCTTGGGAACGATGAGTGGAGGCTGGAAGATCATTAAAACAATGGGTACAAAAATTACCAAAGTAACATCGCTGGAAGGCGTAAGTGCCGAAACAGCCGGAGCCATCACATTGTTTATTACAGATCACTTCGGTATACCGGTATCTACCACCCATACGATTACCGGATCCATTATTGGGGTGGGATTAACTAAGAGGGTTTCTGCCGTAAGATGGGGGATTACCGTAAGTCTTCTTTGGGCATGGGTATTAACCATTCCTATTTCCGCTATCGTGGCCGGGATAACTTATCTCTTGGTAGTATTTCTTTCTTGACACAAATTTAAATATCAAACAAAAAACTTTGTCCATCTGGGCAAAGTTTTTTCGTATAAGTAGTTTTGACTGGTGATATACACTTCTTTTAAAAAGTGAAAGTTAAGCCGATATGCAAAAGGAAATGACAAGCGGTTGGCTATCATGTTTTTTTTGCCATAATAAAATGATCAAAGTATGATTTTCAGAAGATTTTTTGATTATAAATGTTATTAAATGCTTCTTTTGGGTTCTTTAAAAATCGTATTTTTGCTTAAACGATTAGATTGTATGGAATTTTTAGACCGATATCAGCAGATTGTTGCTGAAGCTATTGCCAGATATACCTTTAAAGACAAGCCGGCAGAGCTGTATGAACCCATGAACTACATCATTTCACACGGAGGTAAACGGCTCCGTCCTATTATGGTGCTCATGGCATGCGATTTATTTGGCGGCGATCTTAGGCAGGCCATTAAACCGGCACTGGCTATTGAGTTTTTCCATAATTTTACGCTGATCCATGATGATATCATGGACGAAGCACCATTAAGAAGAAATAAGCCCACCATTCATACCCTGCACGGGATTAATGTGGGAATCCTTTCCGGAGACGGACTGATGCTGAAAGCCTATAAGTTTTTTGAAGACCTGGAACCCGATATTTTTAAAGCCTGCATCAGGATCTTTACCCATACCGGACTGCTTTTATGCGAAGGTCAGCAGTATGATATCAACTTTGAAACCCAGGAAGATGTTACCTTTGATGATTACATCAGAATGATTACCTATAAAACGGGGGTATTAAGCGCTTCGTCATTTGAAATCGGTGCCCTTATTGCCAAAGCAGATTTTAAGGATGCTAAAGCAATATTCAACTTTGGGAAACATATTGGTATTGCCTTCCAGATCATGGATGATTACCTGGATGTTTTCGGAGACCAGGCACAGTTCGGTAAAAAACATGCCGGAGACATCTACGAAAACAAGAAAACCGTGCTTTACCTTCTGGCGAAAGAACATGCGACAGAGGAGGAACGTAAGGAACTTGACTATTGGTATTCCAAAAAAACGGACAATATAGATAAAGTTTACGGAGTAGAAAAGATATTCAGGAGAGCAAAGGTAGACGAAAAGGCCCTGCGCCTGATTGAAAAGCATAACGAAATAGGACAGAGCTACCTCGAAAAAATTGATATACCGGAAGAAAAGAAAAAGCCGTTTGCAGAACTGGCGAATTATCTCTTGAGAAGAGAGAGCTAATCTTGTTTTGAGAATGGAGCAGCCTCTCATTTTTACAGGGTAAAAATTACAGAATAAAATAATGAAATTCCGTACTGAAGTAGAATTTAGGGAATCCCAGAAGAAGATTCAGGTTGAAGATAAAATATTTTCAATCGGTTCCTGCTTTGCTTCGGAAATGTCGGACCTGTTCCGCCGGGGGCAGATACAAACGCTTAGCAATCCTTTCGGGACTATATTCAATCCCTTTTCTATTGCGAATGCTGTAAAACGGCTGCACGATTCTGAATTTTATACAGAAGAAGATCTGATTGTCTTTAACGAGGAATACATCTCGCTGGACCACCATACAGGTTTCGACAGCCGGTACGTCCATCAGACCCTGGATAAGATTAATCATCATATTACGGATGGAAACCAGTTCCTGCAGGAAACGCGCTGGGTACTCATTACGTATGGGACTAATCGTTTATTTATGAGTTCCTGCCAAAACAGAAGCTGGTCGCCAACTGTCACAAAATCCCGCAGAAATTCTTTGAGAAGAGGCTGCTGACCCACCAGGAAATTGTTGATGCCATCTACAATACCGTACTAAACCTTGATGATATCTGTAAGGACGATGTACAGATCCTGTTTACCGTATCTCCGGTACGCCATACCAGAGACGGCATGGCTGAAAACCAGCTGAGCAAAGCCAAGCTTATAGGAGCAGTCCATGAAACCATTGAGCAGTTTGACAACTGCCATTATCTTCCTGTGTATGAGATCATGATGGATGACCTGAGAGATTACCGGTTTTATAAAGAAGACATGATCCATCCCAGCCTTCAGGCGGTGATGTATATCTTTGAAAAATTCGGTGGCGCATGGTTTGCGGAAAACACGAAAACATTCATCAAGGAAAATTTCAGCATCCATAAGGCTCTGGCTCATACAACAGCAGATGAAAAAGACCCGAAGTATATTGAATTCAGAGAAAAGCTGACCCTCAGGATAGATCAGCAGCAGAAAAAAGTAAAACATAAAATATTCCTGTAGACAAGTATGCCGGCAATAAAAAATATAGAAGGATTAACAATAGACCAGGTCAATCAGGAGCTGGCTAAAGGGGCAAAGTTCATTATGTTTTCCTACACGATATCCATTATCTTTCTTACAGTGAGGAAAAGAAGTGATATTTATTTCATCAAAGCTGGTGAATCCACAGCATCTTACAGCTGGAAATACAGTCTGATCAATTTCCTTTTCGGATGGTGGGGAATTCCTTTCGGCCCGATCTTTACGATTGGAGCATTATACACGAATTTTACCGGAGGAAAGGATGTCACACAGGATGTACTCAACCAGGCTAATTTATAGTACTATTCTGGGATTGGAATATTTTAAGCTTACGTGATGATTGATTTTACGACCCTTGATTACCTGAAGGAAGGAAATGAAACTCAGAGACGGGCATATGAAGTGCTGACCAGGCACCGGATTTTTGAAAAATTAAAAGAGTACTCACCTGTTTTGGCCGGAACCGTTCCTATCGGGATCGATGTAGAAGGAAGCGATCTGGATATTATCTGTCAGGTAGATCTTACCTGTGAAGAAGATTTTTTAGATGAGCTGGCGTTGAAAAAGATTGTCCCTCCATATGTGGAAGTAGCTGTTGAGACTATGGTTATCAACGGAGAGAGATCCATTGTTTTAAATTGCATGCTGGAAGGTTTTCCTGTTGAGATTTTCGGACAGGATATACCGCCGATTCGGCAGAATGCTTACCTTCACATGCTTGCTGAGTACCGTATTTTAGAAGAGAAGGGGGACGGTTTTAAACAAGAAATAATACAATTAAAGAAACAGGGCATCAAAACAGAACCCGCTTTTGGGCTGTTGCTGGAATTGGAAAATCCTTACGAAGACCTGTTAAAATTTTAAAGAAATGATTGATACACATACGCATTTATATGCAGAAGAATTCGATGAAGACAGGAAAGAAGCTATTCAGAGGGCTGTAGACAAAGGAATTACAAAGTTTTACCTGCCCGCAATAGATTCCGGATCTCATGTCAAAATGCTGGAACTGGAAGCGGAATATCCTGGAAAAGCTTATGCAATGATGGGATTGCATCCCTGCTATGTTAAGCCTGAAAGCTGGGAGGAAGAATTGCAGACGGTTAAAAATTATCTGGACAGCAGGAATTTTCCGGCTGTGGGTGAGATCGGTATCGACCTGTATTGGGATAAAACCACGCTGGACATCCAGATAAAGGCCTTTGAGAAACAGATCGACTGGGCTATAGAAAAAGACCTTCCAATCGTAATCCATACCAGGGAAAGCTTTGATGAAACGTTTGCAGTTCTGGAAAGAAAAAGGCACCCGAAACTGCGTGGGATTTTCCACTGTTTTTCCGGAATGCTGGAGCAGGCAAAGCATGCCATAGAGCTCAATTTCATCCTTGGAATCGGTGGAGTGGTCACATTCAAGAATGGTAAGATCGATCAGTTCCTGCGTGAAATCCCTTTAGAAAATATCGTTCTTGAAACGGATTCTCCTTATCTAGCTCCTGTGCCGCACAGGGGTAAAAGAAACGAAAGCAGTTATCTGGATCTTATTGCCGGTAAGCTGGTGGATATTTACGGAAAAGACTTTTCGGAAATTGACAGGATTACGACGGAGAATGCAGTCAAAATCTTCGGTTAATCACAGATAGATCTTCAGATAAACAATCAGCCTTCCATCCGGAAGGCTGATTGTTTATTTTTTTCTCGTGAAATTTTTATTCTTGGGCTTTTTAAAACCTACGGAAGCTTTATCCTTTACCGCCGGCTTTGGTGGCCTTTGCATTCCCGCTGCCATTGGCTTATTATTGGAGTCCCTTTTCTGTGCTACAAGATCGTCCGTATGGAAAGGATGGTCCTTAATTACCGGTATCTTTTTTCCAATCAGCTTTTCCGTATTTTTAAGGTTGACCAGGTCCAGCCCGTCCACGAAGGAAATAGAACTTCCTTCTGCTCCTGCACGCCCGGTTCTTCCGATACGGTGAACATACGTTTCCGAAACATCAGAAAGCTCAAAATTAACCACATATTTAAGCTCATCGATATCAATTCCCCTGGCTGCAATATCCGTGGCTACCAGAACCCTTGTTTTACCGGATTTAAAGTTATTCAGGGCGTTCTGGCGCGCATTCTGGGATTTGTTCCCATGAATGGCTTCTGTAGTGATATTATCTTTCTGCAGCTTCCGTGCAATTTTATCCGCACCGTGCTTGGTCCTAGAAAAGACCAGTACAGAATCTGAAATATCGTTCTTTAAAATATGGGTAAGGAGATTCAGCTTGTTTTCCTTTTCAACAAAATATACCGATTGCTTAATGGTTTCTGCTGTGGAAGAGACAGGCGTTACCTCTACTTTCACAGGATTATCTAAGATGGATCCTGCCAGTTTCTGGATCTCTGCAGGCATGGTAGCAGAGAAAAACAAGGTCTGTCTTCTTTGCGGAAGCAGCTTGATGATCCTTTTCACATCATGTACGAATCCCATATCGAGCATACGGTCCGCTTCATCCAATACAAAAATTTCAAGATTCTTAAGGCTGATGATTCCCTGGGCAATAAAATCCAGCAGCCTTCCCGGCGTTGCCACCAAAATATCCACTCCTTTTCTCAGGGCAGCTTCCTGGTTTCCCTGTTTTACACCACCGAAAATAACCAGGTGTTTCAAAGGTAGGTATTTTCCGTACGCCTGTATATTTTCTTCAATCTGTATAGCCAGTTCCCTGGTAGGGGTAAGAATAAGCGCTTTAATATGTTTTCCGGGAGTTTTTCTCTGAGTTAAATTCTGAAGGATAGGAATGGCAAATGCTGCTGTTTTTCCTGTCCCTGTCTGGGCACACCCTAAAAAGTCCCTTCCTTTAAGAATTTCAGGAATTGATCTTTCCTGAATAGGGGTAGGGTTGGTGTATCCTTGTTCCTCAATTGCCTTAGCAATAGGTTCTATGAGTTGTAAGTCTGTAAAAGTCAAATGAATTGTTTTATCATTAAAAAATTCCCTCATTTTGAAGGAATTGGTTTTGCAAAGGTAGCTTAATATTTTTAAATGGAATTACTTCACACGGGTCCACTGCTGATTCTTTCTCAGATTTTCGAAAAAAGTGTAGAGTTCAGAAAGTTTTTCGCTGCCTCTTTTCCCGTAATCTTCAATGTTTTTGGAACTTCCGTCAGCAAAACGGACTCTCAGATAAGAAGTGGGTAAATCAGTAACATTGTGGCTTCCGTACCTGTCATTCAGGGATTTTACGTTCAGATCGTCCAGTAAAGTAATCAACTTATGATAGTCAGCTTCCTTGATGGTTCCTTTGAATGTTCCTTCACGCGGCTTGGAAAAGTCATTTTTTGAAGGGCGGTCGCTGAAATTAAAGTGTTCCGCTTCAAATACCGCAGTACGGTTCGCATTGATGGTCATTTTGAAAACCGGGCAGAATCCGAAACATGGTGTTGCTTCATACTCAATTGTGGAATATTTTGAAGTCGTCTTTTGTGAACCGCAGGAAAACAGAAGTACAAATGCACAGAGGCTTAACAGATATTTCATAATTTAAATTTGAATGATCTGCTTCAATAAATGTTCCAAATAACTAATACAGGACTGTGATAATGCCACAGTGGTTTAATAAAAAACCCGGACGAATCTCCGGGTTATATAAATTTAACTGCTTATCAGACTTTTATCCATGCAGCTGCTTCCAGATGGCATCCTTCAGCTCTACAAGGCCTTCACCTGTAACACCGGAAAAAAACAAAGGCTGTTTGTTTTCCGGGAATTCCGCAGCGATTTCTTTTTTAAGCTCATCATCCAGAAGGTCAGATTTGGATACGGAAACAATAAAATCCTTATCCAGAAGTTCCGGGTTGTATTCTTTCAATTCATTCTCAAGGATTTTGAACTCCTGAAAATGGTCTTCGGAATCTGCCGGAATTAAGAATAAAAGGATTGAATTCCTTTCGATGTGGCGCAGGAAACGGTGTCCCAGTCCTTTGCCTTCGGCAGCACCTTCAATGATTCCGGGAATATCCGCCATGACGAAAGACTTATAATTTCTGTAATCTACAATGCCCAGGTTAGGGGTCAGGGTCGTAAATGCATAATCCGCGATCTTGGGTTTAGCTGCAGAAACTGCGGAAAGGAGCGTGGATTTTCCGGCATTCGGAAAACCTACAAGGCCTACATCCGCTAAAATTTTAAGTTCGAAAACCACGTATCCTTCCTGTCCCTCCATACCGGGTTGTGCGTACCGTGGAGTCTGGTTGGTGGAAGATTTGAAATGCTCATTTCCTTTTCCTCCCATTCCGCCTTCCATCAGGATGATTTCCTGTCCGTCTTCCAGGATTTCGCCGATGATCTCACCGTCTTCGTTTTTGGCAATAGTTCCGATAGGAACCTCGATATATACATCTGCGCCATAAGCGCCGGTTAACTGATTTTTTCCTCCGTTTTCCCCGCGTTCAGCTTTTACGTGACGCGTGTACCGGAGCGGAAGTAAAGTCCATTCATTGGCATTCCCCTTCATGATGATGTGGCCTCCGCGGCCTCCGTCACCTCCGTCCGGTCCTCCCTTGGGAATGTATTTTTCACGGCGGAGATGGGCAGAACCTGCGCCTCCGTGGCCGCTTTTACAATGAATCTTTACGTAATCTACAAAATTTGACATTTTTTATCCTTAATGAGTTATGAGTCCTGAAGCATGAGGTATGAATTGTAAAAAACTTATAACTCATCACCCATAACTTTTACTTATTTTACTTTTTCCACTTCAGCAAAAAGCTTTTCGGAAATTTCGTTGATATCACCAACGCCGTTCACTTCCACATATTTCCCCTGCTGTTTGTACAGCTCGGCTACTTCCGCTGTTTTGGTATAATATTCTTTGATCCTGTTTTGGATGATCTCTACATTGCTGTCGTCTGACCTTCCGCTGGTTTCCCCTCTTTTCAGTAATCTTTCAACCAAAATCTTATCTTCCACAACCAGGGAGAGGCAAATATCAATCTCATCATTCAGCTCATCCTTAACAATCTTTTCCAGAGCTTCTGTCTGGGCAACTGTTCTTGGATATCCATCGAAAATAAATCCATTGGTATCCGTTGGTTTTCTGAGCTCATCGATCAGCATATCCGTGGTAACCTGATCCGGAACCAGCTCACCTTTGTCAATATATGATTTTGCGAGTTTTCCAAGCTCAGTATCATTTTTCATATTGAATCTGAAAAGGTCGCCTGTTGAAATCTGTTTCAGATTGAATTTCTCGATCAGGTTTTGTGCCTGGGTTCCTTTACCGCTTCCCGGAGGGCCGAACAGAACAATGTTTATCATAATGTTGTTTCGCTTCTGGCAATAGGCAGCGGGCTTTTGACTTGCTGCTTTTTGCTGTTCAGCATTTTAAATTAATATTACTTTTCTTCGATTTACTTTTTAGGGGTCAACAGCCGGTAACTGTTTAATGATTGATCTGTCCTTCTTCCAACTGGTACAGATTCGGCAGGTTTCTTCCCAGTTCATCATAATCCAGCCCGTAACCCAGAACAAATTTGTTCGGAATTTCTTTTCCGATGTAATCCAGCTTGAAATCTTTCTTATAAACTTCAGGTTTCAATAGGAATGAAGCCAGCTTTACAGATTTAGGGCGCTGTGTCTCCTTGAAATATTTAAACAGGCTTTCCACCGTATTTCCTGTGTCCACAATATCTTCTACCAGGATGATGTGGCGGTCTTTTACATCTTTCGTCAATTCCATTTTCTGGTAAACGATGCCCGTAGACTCTGTACCCACATAAGAACTCATCTGAATAAATGCAATCTCACATGGTCCCGGATAATGTTTCAGAAGGTCTGAAAAAAACATGATGACTCCGTTCAGAACCCCTATGAAAACAGGAACTTCATCCTTATAATCTTCATAAATCTTTAAAGCTGTTGCCTTTACAATTTCCTGAATCTCGGTATCTTCCAGATAAGGAACAAAAGTTTTGTCGTGAACTTTAATACTTTCCATAAAAATTTTAGTAGGCGGCAAAGTTACGGATTTTTGATCAAAGTTTTAATGACTTGGGAAAGAAGGATGTAATCGTAAAAACCCATAGCCCATGCCAATACTGAAAAAAATCACTATATTTGTCTTATACATAACCCAAAAAATCAATCATGTAGGATATCGTTTCTTTCAGATTTAATTATGGAGCAGCATTACGGCTGCTGAAGTTCAACTTTAATTAAGAAAGAAATCATGTTTTTTCTACATAACATATCCTTTGGGTTTCCGGCAGGAAATCTGCTTTTCGATTCCATCAACTTAACCATACCTTCATCTTCTAAATCAGCTTTGGTGGGCAATAATGGTATGGGAAAATCTACCTTGCTAAAAATGATGTCCGGAGAACTCGCTCCGCTGGAAGGAAGTGTACATGTCCAGGGAGTGCTTTTCCATGTTCCGCAGATGTTCGGAAATTTTGATCATCTTACAGTGGCCGAATGCCTTAAAATTGACCATAAACTTAAAACTTAATGCACTTCAAAAAATTACAGAAGGTGAAATAAATGAGCTCTATTTTGAACTCCTGAACGATGACTGGGATATTGAAGAACGCTGTAAACAGGCATTGGAATACTGGAAAATGGACCCCATTAGTCTCCATCTGAAACTTAAAAGGCTCAGTGGTGGTCAGAAGGCCAAAGTTTTCCTGGCCGGAATACAGATCCACCAGCCCGATATTGTCCTGCTCGATGAACCGACTAATCACCTTGACCCGGAAGCCCGGAATATCCTGTACAACTGGTTGGATAAAACCAGTGCAACCGTAGTAATGGTAAGCCACGACCGTACTTTGCTCAATCTGGCAGACACTGTTTTTGAACTGAGTAATCAGGGGATTGCTGCCTATGGCGGGAATTATGATTTTTATGCGGCACAAAAAGAAGTTGAAGAGGAAGCGTTGCAAAATGATATCCACTCCAGAGAACGTGCTCTGAAGAAAGCCAAAGAAAAAGAACGCGAAACGCTGGAAAGGAAACAAAAGCTTGATAACAGGGCAAAAGGCAAACAGGAGAAATCCGGTGTTGCCAGGATTATGATGAATACGATGCGTAACAATGCGGAGAAAAATTCTTCCCGGCTGAAAAGTATCCATGCAGACAAAATCAGCGATCTTTCCGGAGACCTGCGCGATCTCCGCTCTGGAAGGAAAAATGTGGAACAGATGAAAGTCAGCTTCCATGATCCGGACCTGCATGAAGGGAAACTGCTGGTTTCAGCAGAAGGAATTAATTATACATATGACCGGGAAAATCTTTGGAAAGAAAACCTGAGTATAGAGATCCGCAGCGGCGACAGGATTCAGATTAAAGGCTCAAACGGTTCAGGAAAGACCACACTCATCCGATTATTGTTGGGAAAGCTACAGCCATCCATCGGGAAAATTTCAAGGTCAGATTTTAATACGGTATATGTTGACCAGGAATACTCCCTGATTGACAAAACCGCAACCGTTTATGATTTTGCCCGACAGTTCAATGATACTGCTTTGCAGGAATCCGAAATAAAAACATTGCTGTCGAGGTTCCTGTTCGGCAAGGAAACCTGGGATAAAAGATGTGGAGTGCTGAGCGGGGGAGAACGCCTGCGGCTTTTGCTGTGCGCATTATCCGTAAGTAGGAAAGCACCCGATATGATCATCCTCGATGAGCCTACCAATAATTTAGACCTTCAGAATGTAGACATCCTGACGAATTCCATTAAAGAATACCAGGGAACACTGCTGGTGATTTCGCATGATGAGATTTTTGTGAAGGAGATTGGAGTGAGGCATGAGGTTGTATTGAAGTAGTAAGGGTATATGTCCGCAATATCTAAACCTCACAGGTTTCAAAAACCTGTGAGGTTTAACATGCTATTTCCAATGGAATGATCAAAATAATCGCCTGGTAAGGGAGAGATGTTTTTTAAACATTGCTTTTTAAATTTAAATATGCCAATTCCTATTGGTGGCCACAATTGATTTAACAGCATGGAGTTATCAGAATAATGATTTTCATTTCACCCAAAAATAAATTCCCCCTCAAATTTGCCCACACAATTTTTTAAAAGTAATTTTGCATGAATCTAAAATAAAAGTAAAATATGTCAACTTACGTAGTTGTAGGTCTTCAGTACGGAGATGAAGGGAAAGGAAAAATCACAGATGTTTTATCGGCCAAATCAGATTATGTGGTGCGCTTCCAGGGTGGAGACAACGCAGGTCACACAGTATATGTGGGCGATGAAAAATTTGTGTTGCACCTTCTTCCGTCCGGAGTCCTTCAGTGCAAAGGGAAATGCATCATTGCCAATGGAGTAGTGGTGAACCCTAAATCTTTCATTAAAGAGGTAAATCAGATCGAAAGCAAAGGCCTGAAAACAGACCACATTTTCATCAGCAGGAGAGCGCATGTTATCATGCCATACCATATTCTTCTGGATACCTACCGTGAAGAAGAGCATGGAGGGACGCAGATCGGGACGACCAAAAAAGGAATCGGACCTTGCTACGAAGATAAAATTGCGAGAGTGGGCATCAGAATGATCGATCTTCTGAACCCTGAAATTTTAAGAGACAAAATAGAGAAAAACCTGAAGGTTAAAAATTCCCTGTTTGAAAAATATTACGGAAAGCCCGCTCTGGATGTTGAAGAAATTTACAATGAATTCCTGGAAATCGGAAAACAGCTTCAGGACAGGATCGTAGATACAGAACTGGAGCTGAACCAGGCGATCCAGGAAGGTAAAAATGTTCTGTTTGAAGGAGCTCAGGCCCTGATGCTGGACATCGACTTCGGAACTTATCCATACGTAACGTCATCTTCTCCTTCTACCGGAGGAGTATGTACGGGAGCAGGGGTTCCACCGACTTCTCTTCAGAACCTTATCGGGGTTGCTAAAGCTTATTGTACAAGGGTAGGAAATGGTCCGTTCCCTTCTGAACTGGATAATGAGCTTGGGGAAAGCATCAGGCAGATCGGAGGCGAATTCGGGGCAACAACCGGAAGGCCGAGAAGAACAGGATGGTTAGACCTGGTTTCCCTGAAACATGCCTGCATGATAAATGGAATCAATAACCTGGTGATCACTAAACTGGATGTTCTTACCGGAATTGAAAACCTGAAGATTGTTACCCATTACAAAACAGAAGATGGTAAAATCATAGACTATTTTACTTCTTCCACTGAAAAACTATACAATTACGAACCAATTTACCAGGATCTTCCAGGCTGGAATGAAGATATTACGAAAGTACGAAGCTATGATGAGCTTCCGGATACGGCTCAGAAATACATTGAGTTTATTGAAAAATATCTGGGAATTAATGTTTACTTAGTTTCCGTTGGCCCTGAAAGGAGCCAGAACATCATCAGAAAAGAATTATTCTAATACAGAATACCATATTTTAATCATATGTATAAAGACTGCTGTGAGGCAGTCTTTTTTTATTTATCATTGTCATGGTACCTGATTTAATTATCCCGAATTACAATATCCGCTTATATTCATATTATTTACCACATAGTTAAATTTTCAGTATTATTGATTATCTATTGTTTTGTTATGTTTTTATTAATATATTGGCTTATGTTTTGATGCTGTCATAGTGTTATTGAATGACCTGTGATAAGTTGATAATTTGTATAACCCGTCTAAAATATGTATTGTGATGAAAAACCCGTTTAAAAATGAAGAGTTCCGTTTTAATGAACTGCTCTTTGAACACCGCAACAAAGAATATGGTGCATATGTATTAAGAAATGAATCCGACAGAATATTAACTAAAGCTCTCTTTGCAGGAGCAGGTCTTTTGGCTGCCATTTCTTTAACACCATTGGCTATTAATGCATTTAAAAGTTCTGATGGAGAAAGTATAACTACAGTATGTCCTGTCGGTCCTTTTAATATTAAGGAAATACCAGATGTTGTTGTGCCTATAACACCAACACCTCAGGCTGCACAGCAAAAGAAAGTTAAAACCGTTGATAAAACCGTACCAGACCCCAAAGCGCAGGTGACCAAAGAAAAAGTGGTTGAAAAAATTGAGGGGGCAGTCGCAGGAACCAGAAATAATAGTGAAGGTGAAACTGCTCCGGCAAATACCTATGTACCGCCGGCTCCGGCCATCAATACAGGACCTGTTTCCATTCCGGCAGTAACCACTCCCATTCCTGAAAAAGTAGACCCGAATGCGGTTTCTACTGTGGTTGATGTGGAAGCCAGTTTCCCTGGCGGCATAGATTCTTTCAGGAATAAAGTACTGAATAACTTCGATGGTTCAGGAATCGAATCAGACGGTGTCGTAAAGACCATGATTACATTCATCGTGGAACGTGACGGATCTATCTCTGCGATCAAAGCAGACGGTAAAAATGCAGATTTCAACAGTGAAGCATTAAGAACCATCAAAAACATCAAGGGAAAATGGATTCCGGCCAAAGTAAAAGGCCAGGCGGTAAGAAGCTATTTTAAATTCCCGATCTCCATGAAGTTTGAAAATTAACACTCCAGACCAATCTTGATACTTATCCACAAAGAATTTTTTTTGTGGATAATTTTTTTTAGGGCTAAAAGGCTTGTTAACAATATTTTAACTCATTTTTCGTTTTCATCGTTCACGAGGAGCAAAGAAAAAAGTGTATTTTTGAACCTTAAAGTTCTAATAATGGCAAAAATCATAGGGATCGCTAATCAGAAAGGAGGAGTCGGAAAGACAACCACAGCTGTTAATCTGGCTGCGGCATTAGGGGTGTTGGAAAAGAAAATTTTAATTATTGATGCTGATCCTCAGGCAAATGCAACTTCCGGACTGGGAGTTGATGATGTTCAGTATTCAACCTATAACCTTCTGGAGCATAGTGTGGATACCAGAACCTGCATCAAAAGAACCGCAACTCCGAACCTGGACATCGTTCCGTCGCATATTGACCTGGTTGCAGCAGAGATTGAACTGGTAGACAAAGAAGACCGGGAATATATGCTTAAAAAAGCATTACAGCCTGTACGTGATGATTATGACTACATCATCATCGACTGTGCGCCGAGCTTAGGTCTGATTACCGTTAATGCTCTTACAGCGGCTGATTCCGTAATCATTCCGATCCAGTGTGAGTATTTTGCATTGGAAGGACTGGGTAAACTTTTGAATACCATTAAGAACGTTCAGAAAATCCACAATAAAGACCTGGATATTGAAGGTTTGCTGCTTACGATGTACGACGGAAGATTAAGGCTTTCCAACCAGGTGGTGGAAGAAGTAAATGCCCACTTCCCTGAAATGGTTTTTGAAACCATCATCAGCAGAAACGTAAGGCTGAGCGAAGCCCCGAGTTTCGGAGAGAGCATCCTGAATTATGATGCAGAAAGCAAAGGTGCCATTCAGTACATTCAGCTGGCAGAAGAAGTACTGCTGAAAAATGAAAATTTAGTAAAGAATTAATAAACAGCTGATAGCACATGCTATCGCTTTACATATACTATGAAGGACAAAAAAAGAGCGATGGGGCGTGGTCTGGGTGCTATTCTTAGCGCCGAATCCAAAGCGACGATCAACTCAGCTACCGATGAAGGTGCCGATAAGTTTGTAGGGAATATTGTAGAAGTAGCTGTTGAGGATATCTATCCGAATCCCACTCAGCCAAGAACCTATTTTGATGAGAAAGCATTGAACGAACTGGCACAGTCGATCAAAAATTTAGGCGTGATCCAGCCAGTTACCCTGAGAAAGGACGGTGAAAAGTTTGAAATCATATCCGGGGAAAGAAGGTACAGGGCCAGTAAAATGGCAGGCCTTGCCACAATTCCCGCATACATCCGTCTGGTAAACGATCAGGAGCTGCTTGAGATGGCTTTAGTGGAAAATATTCAGAGGGAAGACCTTGATGCTGTAGAAATTGCCCTGACCTACCAGAGATTGATGGATGAGATCGGCCTCACCCAGGAAAATCTTAGCCAGAGAGTAGGCAAGGACAGAAGCACCATTACCAATTCCATAAGGCTTTTAAGATTAAGTCCGGATATTCAGAACGCCATCAGAAGCGGAGAAATCTCTGCCGGACATGGCCGTGCGATCATCAGTCTGGACAATGAGGAGCTTCAGCAAATCCTTTTTGAAAAAATCATTAAAGAACATTTAAACGTACGCCAGTCTGAACAGGCTGCTGCCATACTGAAGAATCCTAAGTCACCGGCTGCCAAGAAAGCGGCAAAGGCAGAATTGCCGAATCACTTTAAAAGGGCTGAAAAAGCCATTGCCGACCTTCTGGATGTAAAAGTGGAGATCAAAACAGCCGGAAACGGTAAAAAAGGGAAAATAGTCCTGGACTTTAAAAATCAGGAAGAGCTGGACTATATTCTGTCCCATATCAAATAAATGAATAAAGCACTCTTTATATTCTTTCTCTGTCTGTCTGCCTTCGGCTATGCCCAGGTTAGGCCCAATGATACGATCCGGGTGGAAAACCATCCGAAGGACAGTGTATCGGTTGAAAGAAACAATACAAAAACAGAATCAGCTGTAGTGGCTGACCTTGAAAATGCCAACGGACCTACCGGTAAGACCGTGAAACTGAATCCTACGAAAGCGGGTCTGTATTCTGCCGTACTGCCGGGACTCGGCCAGTTTTATAATAAAAAATACTGGAAAATCCCTATTGTATGGGGTGCTGTGGGAACCGGGGTAGGAATTGCAGTCTGGAATGATAAGCAATACCGCAAATACAGGGAGTATTACATTGCAAAACTGAATGGTACGCCTAATCAGTTTGTGGATGAACATCCTTGGCTCGATAAGGTGGCTTTGGGAAATGCACAGGACAGGGCAAAAAGACAACGGGATTATGCCATTGCGATTTCAGGGCTGATTTACATTCTCAATATTGTGGATGCTGTGGTAGATTCTCATTTATATGAAAGCCGCCATGATCCTGACCTCACCTTCAATCCGGCAGTAATCCAGGATCAATACGGGATAAATCCTCCAAAGACAGGAATAAGTTTAAGTTACAGATTTTAAGGCCGTAGTAATAATTACGGCCTGTTAAAAATAATAGGACAATGAAAATAGCATTAGTGGGATATGGTAAAATGGGCAAAATCATAGACGGGATTGCCACACAGAGAGGACATGAAGTCGTAGCCCGGTTAAAAGAAACCCCAACTGCTGAAAACCTGAACAACCCTGATGTGGTGATTGAATTCTCGCTGCCGGAAGCCGCTTTCAAAAATATCAAAGCATGCCTGGAAAATAAAGTTCCCGTAGTTTGCGGAACTACAGGGTGGCTGGAAAAAAGAAAGGAGATAGAAGACCTTGCCGTTCAGAATGATACCGCATTCCTTTATGGTTCCAATTTCAGCCTTGGTGTCAATTTGTTTTTTGCCCTTAATGAAAAACTGGCCGGGCTGATGAAAAACAGGGATGAATACGCCTGTCAGCTTGAAGAAATCCATCATATCCATAAAAAGGACGCTCCCAGTGGTACTGCTATATCCATTGCAGAAGGAATTATCCAGCATCATCCCAAATTCGATGCCTGGAAACTGGAAGAAACCCAGGACAATCAGTTGGGGATTTTTGCCATTAGGGAAGATGAGGTTCCGGGAACGCACAGTGTGTTTTACAGGAGCGAAGTGGATGAGATTGAAATCAAACATACAGCATTCAATAGAAATGGGTTTGCTCTGGGAGCAGTGATCGCTGCTGAGTGGATCCGGGATAAAAAAGGAAATTTCGGAATGAAAGATGTTTTAGGACTTTAATCCTGTAACAAACACCTGATTCCGGGGACTAATATAAAGTTGCTAACACAAATTATAACAGACAGGCACAAAATTTATGAATTACTTTTTAACTTATGCAGTATATGTTGTTATTTTATCCCTGCTGATGGGGATTTCAACATGGAAGCTGTTCAAAAAAATGGGCTATAATCCGGTTTTCGCATTTGTCCCGTTCTATAATTACTTCATCATCCTGAAAGAAACCAAACACCCGAAATGGTGGGCTCTTCTTTCCTATCTTCCGATTGTAGGACCAATCATGATGTCTGTTTTCCATATTTATCTCATGAAGAAATTCGGAAAAAGCCTGACACAGCAACAACTGCTTACGGTATTCCTTCCGTTTATCTATATGGCCGTGGTCAATTATTCCAAAGACACTGAGCTGGAAGATGAAAGCATGAATGATATGTTTCTTACTGAAGAGGAGAAAAATGCCAAAAAGAAAGATTCATTTATCGGATCAATTACTTTTGCCGTAGTCTTTGCCACCATCATCCACGTATTTGTTACCCAGCCTTTCGGGATTCCTACAGGATCTATGGAAAGGACGTTGCTGGTAGGGGATTTCCTTTTCGTTAATAAATGGAGCTATGGCTACAGGCTTCCGATGCGTCCGGTAGCAATACCTTTCCTGCAGGGAACTATTTTTGATACAGGCCAGCCAGGAAATCCCAAAGACGACCCTAAATCTTATGTAGATGCGGTGAAACTTCCTTATGAAAGAATATTCCAGTTAAATAAACCGCAAAAGAATGATATCGTTGTGTTTAACTATCCTCAGGATTCCGTACATACGGCAACAGACAGGAAAGATCCGTATGTAAAAAGATGTGTTGCCGTTGCTGGTGATACTTTTGAAATGAGAGGCGGAAGACTGTTTGTGAACGGCAAGCCGGAAACAGTGCTTGGCGATCAGGAGGTGCAGCACAGATATATAGTAACAACAGGAAGCCAGCTGGATATTCCTTCCCTGTACAATATTTATGGTTTTTTACCGGTTCAGGAACAACAGACTGATAAAGGTTTCATTTACGGTTTCCAGGGGCTTACCGACAAGGTTGCAGCAGACATCAAAGCTCTTCCGCAGGTGATCGATATCAAAGAGGATATTCAGGAGAAAGGACTTGCTGCTGTATTCTACAGAGATGAAGCTAAAAAGAAGATTGATACCACACAGTCTATCTTCCCGATTAATAAACCTTGGAACCAGGACTGGTATGGACCCCTTAAAATTCCTAAAAAAGGAGATGTGGTAGCCATCAATAAAGAAACCCTTCCTGAATACCGTTGGATTATTTCTGAATATGAACATAATAATCTTGAAGAAAAAGGCAACCAGATTTTTATCAATGGCCAGCCTGCAACCACCTATACCATCAAACAGGATTATTATATGATGATAGGAGATAACAGGGATGCTTCCTTAGATGCCAGGTTTTTTGGTTTTGTTCCGGAAGAAAATATTGTAGGAAAACCCATGTTTACCTGGATGAGTTTACAGGGAGCATTCAAAGATAACAGTTCCTCTTATCAGGCTCCGTTTAAGATCCGTTGGGACAGGATGTTCAAAGCAACAAATACCGGCGAATCCAATAAAGCCTCTTACTGGTGGATTGCAGCGATGATCCTGATCCTGTTCTTCGGATGGGAATACTTTGTAAAACTGTTCAGAAAGAAAAATACAGGAGAAGATTAATCAGTTAATTAAATTATAACAGAATGAAGTATTTGAAGAAATACTTCATTTTTGCATCATGCATATGAAGAATATATTATTACCGGTATTTTACCTGCCGCCTATTTCGTGGTTCTCCGTGTTTTTAAATCCTGAGAATAAGATCGAGCTGGAACAGTATGAACATTTTCCTAAACAAACCTACAGGAATAGGGCCAATATCTATGGCGCTAACGGGAAACTGCCTTTAATCATTCCCATCAGGCATAACGGGAAAAGAGTACTGAAGGATATTGAAATGTCTGATTCTGAAGACTGGAAGTCCCTGCACTGGAAGTCCGTTAAGACGGCATACCAGAGCTCGCCCTACTTTGAGTATTACGAAAACAGGCTAAAAGAAATATATGACTACCAGGGGAATTCACTCCTTGGTTTTAACCTGAATGCCCTTCATATCATCCAACAGATACTGAAAACAGATCAGGCATATATTTTGAATGAAGAATACATCAAAAATCCGGAAGGAATACATTTCAGGGACCGTTTTTCAGCGAAGAATCCCTCGGATTTTGCTATGGAAGAATATTATCAGACGTTTTCAGATAAACTGGGGTTTCTGGAAGATCTGTCTATTTTAGACCTGATCTGTAACAAAGGACCCGAATCTGTTACTTATATTAAAAATATTAAACAATCTTATTAACATGAAAAAGATTTTGTTGGCTGCTGTTTTCCTTACAGGTTTCAGCTATGGTTTTGCTCAGCAAGCACAGGAAAAAAAACTCGATCCTAATGAAGACAAGGATCTGATGACATGGTACCATAAAGATTTTGCTACTACAAAAGTATATGGAATCAATACCCAAAATGCATACAAATTCTTAGAGTCCAAAGGTCTTAAACCTAAAACCGTTATTGTAGGTGTTTTAGATAGTGGCGTTCAAATTGACCATCCGGGACTGGTGAAAAATATCTGGACCAATCCTAATGAAGTTCCCGGAAACGGAAAAGATGATGACGGCAACGGATACATTGATGACGTTCATGGATGGAACTTCATCGGCGGAAAAAACGGCGATATCGATGTTGATAATATGGAAGTAACCAGAGTGGTTGCCAAATACAAACCTGTTTTTGAAGGTGATGACTCTGCTAAAAACAAAGCCAATCAGGCTAAAATGCCGGAAGAATTTGCGATGTACATGAAAGCTAAAGAGCTTTTTGCCGATAAAAGCATGGAAGCAAAGCAAAGTCTTCAGACGTATACGATGATCAATATGCTCATCCCTAATATGGTGAAATTGCTGAATGGTAAGGCGGTAACTCCTGAAACCGTAGCTGCTATACCGGCTCCTACCGATCAGAAAGATGCAATCGCATTGAATGTTCTAAAGCAGGTTGCCCAAAGCCCGGATTTTAAAGGTAAGTCATCTGCGGAATTTGAGAAATCGATCTCTGAACAGATGAAAGAAGCTATTGATCATTATGAACCTCAGAGCAAACAATACGATCTTAGTTATGATCCAAGAAAAGAGATCGTAGGAGATAATTATGACGATTACTCTGAAAGAAAATACGGAAACAACCATTATGAAGGCCCGGATGCAGAGCATGGAACTCACGTTGCAGGTATTATCGCGGGGCTTCCTCAGGGGAAAGAAGTACAGTATGGCGTTGCCTCCAGAGTAGCGAAGATCATGTCTGTAAGAACAGTGCCGAACGGAGACGAGAGAGATAAGGATGTGGCGAATGCCATCAGGTATGCCGTGGACAATGGCGCTAAAGTGCTGAACATGAGTTTCGGAAAACCACTTTCTCCGGGTAAAAATGTCGTTTGGGATGCATTTAAATATGCACAGGATAAAGGAGTCCTTTTAGTAAAGGCAGCAGGTAACGAAAATGAAGATGTGGCGGAACATATTGCATATCCTACTAATTTTAAAAATGCTACAGACGAAAAACCTTTTGTAAACAACGTTTTGGTTGTAGGGGCAAGTACCAATAATAATGATGCTTTACGCGCAAGCTTCTCTAATTATAACAAAAAAATGGTAAATGTATTCGCGCCGGGAGAGCAGATTTATTCTACGGTCCCAAAGAATGAGTACAGATATCTTCAGGGAACATCAATGGCTTCTCCTGTAGTTGCGGGTGCAGCAGCAGTTCTTCTGGCCTATATGCCTGAACTGAAGCCTGACCAGATCATTGAAGCCCTGGTGAAATCAAGCAATCCTAGTACGGTAAATCAGTTTAACGACTATTCTCAGGCCGGAGGCGTGATCGACCTTGAGAAAGCTGCAGAATATGCTTACACACATTTCTATAACGGTAAATCCGGATCTGCTAAAAAAGCAACAAAACCAGCCAGGAAGGCGGTAAGAAAATAATTCTGATTCTGCTTTAGAAATTTCAACATAAGAGTCCGGGGAAACCCGGACTTTTTTATTTCGTTAAATTATTTTGGCACGGTTTTTTGTGAATGTATATTAACTATAATAAACTAGAGTATGAAAAAATTATTTCTTGCAGGAATATTGGGAACATCACTTTTTGCCGTGTCTTGTTCCTCTGTTAACAGAGCTGCAAATTCTCAGAATCAGAGAGCTGAATTTTTAAATATGAAGGGAGACTGGGAAATTGTAAGTGTGGATTATGATAAACAATATAAAATCAAGCCTTTTGATGAAGGAGCAGATATCCAGTGCTTCGTAGGCAGCCACTGGAGATTGATTCCAAATAATTATACGGGAGCTTATACCTTAAGAGGAGGCGGTTCATGCCCTTCTGTTACACAGCCCATAAAATTTGAATCCAAAGGAGGCAATACTTTTATGTTTAAAAAGATTGCTGCCGGAACCAAAGCCAAACAAAATACAGTAGGGTATTCCCTGAATATTATTGACCAAAGCACAGATCAGTTTTCATTGGAACAGAATGTTCCATTTGACGGAAACAGTGTAAGGGTCGTATATCATTTCCAGAGAACAGGAATGAAATAAAAAGAGTAATAATAAAAATTATAAAGATGAAATTAACTAAAACATATATCGGAGCACTTTTCATGTCTTCAGCATTATTGCTAACAAGCTGTGAGACCATCCAGAATTCTAATCACCAGCAAAGAGGTACTGCGGTAGGCGTAGCTTCAGGGGCAGTTATCGGGGGTGTATTAGGGAATAATGTAGGAAGAGGGAAAAATGCGGCTTTAGGTGCTGTACTTGGAGGAATCATCGGTGGTGTAGCCGGTAATGTAATCGGTTCCAAAATGGACAAGCAGGCTAAAGAAATTAAGGAAACTTTACCTGGGGCTGAGGTAGAAAGAGTAGGAGACGGTATTAAAATTACTTTAAGCGAGAGCATCGTAAATTTTGCTTTTGACTCTTCAGATCTTACTGAAGCAGCAAAAACCAATCTGGATAAGCTGGCTCAGGTTTTGATCAATAATCCTGATACCAATATCAATATCTACGGACATACCGACAGCAAAGGTTCAGATAGCTATAACATGAGCCTTTCTGAAAGGAGAGCGAATTCTGTAAAATCATATCTGATGGGCAAAGGGATTTCTTCATCCAGGTTATTTGCTAAAGGTGAGGGTGAAAGCATGCCTGTAGCCAGCAATGATACTGAGGCAGGAAGAGCTAAAAACAGAAGAGTTGAATTTGCCATTACAGCAAATGAGAAAATGATTAATGACGCCCAACAAGGACAGTAATTAATTCACATATAAATATTTTCCAAATAACCGCTTCGGCGGTTTTTTTTGTATTTTTATACAGAAAATTTATTTAAATCCTTATTTTTGTATCTGAAACCACATAAATGAAGAAATATGTAAAGCTGCTCCGGATGGAGCAATGGGTGAAGAACCTGTTTGTTTTTGTTCCCCTATTTTTTTCAGGCAATATTACCAATATTGATCTTCTTGCCAAAAGTATTGTTGCATTCGTTATTTTTTCACTTACGGCCAGTGTGGTTTATATCCTTAATGATTATAATGATATTGAAGCAGACCGGAAACACCCTGAGAAAAGAAGGCGTCCGCTGGCAAGCGGTGCCATATCGAAAAAACAGGCTGTTGCGATTCTGATTGGCTTGCTGGTACTTAACAGTATGGCCATATTTATTGCTCAGATGTATTTCCATCAGAACCTATGGAAGTTTACAGTAATTATAGGTTTTTATTTTGTTATGAATATTGCCTACACCTTCAGGCTGAAGCATGTGGCAATTGTAGACATCTCCATCATAGCGGTAGGCTTCGTGCTCCGAGTGCTGTCAGGCGGATACATTACCGGGATCAAGACTTCACAATGGGCTATACTGCTCACCTTTGTACTCGCATTGGTACTGGCGATAGGAAAAAGAAGAGGAGAACTGATCAACGCTCAGGTTTCCGGCAAGACACGGAGAGCCCTCGACGGATATAATGTTCAGTTTGCAGATATCACCCTTTCTATTTCCATCACCCTGGCTATCGTATGTTATCTCATGTTTACCTTATCACCGGAAGTCCAGATGCGGTTTCATGAGAGGGTATTTTATACGGTCATCTTTGTGGTTTTTGCTTTTCTGCGGTATCTTCAGCAGACTCTGGTTTACAACAGGACTGAATCGCCAACCAAAATTGTTTACAGGGACCGGTACATTCAGGTAACCTTATTGCTGTGGGTTGCTGCATTTTTAATTCAAATCTACTTTAAAAAATGAAGCCGAATTTTATACAGAAAGTCACCAACTGGGGCAATTTTCCGGTAGTGGAGAAGGAAATGAAATCTGAAGACAGCTTTAGTAAAATAAAGGAATTTATACTTGGCCATAATGAAGTGATCGCAAGGGGAAACGGCAGATGTTACGGGGACGCTTCATTGGGTGAGCATATTTTTTCAACCCAAAAACTCAATAAATTCATCAGTTTTGACCGGCTGAACGGAATCATCGAGTGTGAATCCGGAATATTGCTTTCCGAGGTGCTCGAGATTGCTGTTCCGCAGGGCTATTTCCTGTATGTGACACCCGGAACCAAATTTGTAACGGTAGGTGGTGCTATTGCCTCCGATGTTCATGGCAAGAACCATCATGCCGAAGGGTGTTTCTCAGAATATGTCATAGAATTTCAGCTTATGACGGAAACCGGTACCATAATTACCTGTTCAAGAGAGGAGAATCAGGATAAATTTTGGGCAACGATTGGCGGAATGGGACTTACAGGCATCATTCTGACAGCAAAGTTTAAACTTAAAAATATAGAAACCGCATATATCCGCCAGGAAAGCATCAAAGCTGAAAACCTGGATGAGATATTCCGCCTTTTTGAAGAAAGTGAAAGCTGGACGTATACGGTAGCCTGGATCGATTGTCTGCAGAAAGGACCCAATATCGGCAGAAGTATCCTAATGCGCGGAGAGCATGCCTTTCAGCATGAACTGCCGCAGAACCTTCTTGGAAATCCTTTACGGCTTAAGAAAAAATTCGAGCCTTCTGTCCCGTTTTACTTTCCGGGATTTGTATTGAATTCCCTTACGGTTAAGATCTTTAATCTGCTGTACTATAAAAAACAGTCTAAAAAGGAACTGAAGAACTTTATCGATTATGAGACGTTTTTTTATCCTTTGGATGCAATCCATAATTGGAACCGTATTTACGGGAAGTCAGGATTTATCCAGTATCAGATGGTCATTCCGAAAGAAAATGGAAGAGAGGGAATGAAGAAGATCCTTGAAACCATTGCCAATAGCGGAAACGGATCCTTTCTGGCAGTACTGAAACTCTTCGGGAAAAATAATCCGCAGGCTTACAACTCTTTTCCGCTGGAAGGCTATACGCTTGCACTTGATTTTAAAGTCAATTCAAAACTTAAGAAACTGGTGGAAAAGCTGGATGACATCGTACAGGAATTCGGAGGCAGGATTTACCTCACCAAAGACAGTATGAGCCGCTCATCCCTTACCGGATATCTTAAAAATATTCATAATCCTAAATTTGTGTCTCTTCAGCACAAAAGAATCATAAACAACCAATCATCATGATAGTTCTGGGAAGTACATCCGAGGTAGCACAGGCTTTTGTGGAAAAAGCCCTTCAGGAAGGTGAAAAATTCGAAAAAATTTATCTTCTGACCTCTAGCAGGGAAACAACGCAGCGGTTTGCCAGGCATATTGATGTGAAGTTTCTTCAGCAGTCTGAAGTCATTGAGCTGGACCTGATGAAGGAGATTGATTACAATAGGTTCGATGCCATTCATTCCCAACTGCTGTTCTGTGCCGCGGGATACCTGGGTGAAGGCTCTGAAGAAGGATTGTATGACAACAGGAATACTGAAAAGATCATTAACATCAACTATTCCCGTCTTGTTCCGGTCATCAATTACTTTGCACAGAAGTTTGAAAGCCGGAGGTCCGGGACCATCATCGGGCTTTCTTCAGTAGCCGGAGACCGTGGCAGACAGAGCAACTTTATCTATGGCAGTGCAAAAGCCGCATTCAGTGCTTACCTGAGCGGGCTCAGGAATTATCTTTTTGAAAAGAAGGTCCATGTGATGACGGTTAAGCCCGGGTTTATGGCAACAAAAATGACGGAAGGCATGTCTCTGAATCCTGCCCTCACCGCAACCCCTAAACAGGCGGCGGCACATATTTTCAAAGCCTATAAAAACAGAAAGAATATTGCGTACGTTTTGCCGGTATGGGCCATCATCATGTTGATCATCAGGAATATTCCTGAATTCATATTCAAAAAACTAAAACTATAAATCATGAAAAAATTATATTGCTTTGATTTTGACGGAACCATTACCTATAAAGATACAATGTTCATGTATCTCAGATTCTATGATCCTGCCAGGTTCAGGATGCAGTTTCTGAGGCATGTGCCCCTTTTTATCCTGCTTAAATTAAAGCTGGCAGAAACTGAAAAAGTGAAAAAAAGCTTTATCGGTTCCATCCTTAAAGGCCAGACCCAGGAAAAGATTGAAAAAAAAGCACAGCAGTTCTTTGAGCAGCACTATCCTAAAATCGTAAGGGAAAATGCGCTGGACTTTATCCACAATATGGATCGGGAAAGTACAAGGAGCCTTCTGGTTACAGCTTCACTGGACATATGGGCAAAACCCTTTGCGGAAGCCCTGCAAATGCAGCTTATTGCTACCAAAGCGGAATTCCGGAACGGTGTGTTTACCGGGAATTTTATCGGCAAAAACTGCAATGGTAAAGAGAAGCTGGTAAGGATTCAGGAAGTAATTCATGATGCTAAATTTGATAAAATTATCGCTTTCGGAGATACTTCCGGAGATAAATACATGCTCAGGTGGGCAAATGAAGGTCATTACCAATTTTTTCACTAATTTTGAATGATAAAAATGGGTTATGAAAAAACTGTTTGCCATAGGTTTAGGAACGGTCATCAGCTGTTCCGGTATGCCTTCAGATAAAACTTCGCCAATGCAGGACAATGCGCAGATCATCGTATCAGAATCACAGGGAGGCACGGGAAGGCCGGGATTTACCATTCTGAAAAATGAACAGGAATTCCAGTCAGTAATCCGTAAAAGCCAGTTTGGAATTGTTGAAGCGGGAACTGATGTGGCAAGCAAGATCCCCGCATTTCCAAAGGACAAAACAGTTGTTCTGTATAATCTTGGGACGTTCAATTCCGGAGATCATACCGTAACACAGGTCAAAAGTATTTCTATACGGTACAAGGTACTTTATGTGGAGGTGCCTCAAAAAGAATCCGGCGGAATGGAAATCCAGGTGATTTCCCATCCCTGGTTTATCTTTGCCGTTCCTTCAGGATATCAGTTTAACTCCGTAGAATTAAAATATTCAAAGTAAAATGAATAAAATATATTTAGATAACGCTGCAACTACGCCTCTTTCAGAAGAAGTTATCGATGCCATGGTAGATACCATGAAAATGAATTTCGGGAATCCGTCTTCAACCCACAGCTTCGGGCAGGAGGCTAAAATCCTCATCGAAAATGTAAGAAGGCAGATTGCAGATTATCTTCATGTAACCCCTGCGGAAATTATCTTCACTTCCTGCGGGACAGAATCCAACAATATGATCATTAAGTCCAGTGTGGAGCACCTGGGCGTTGAAAGGATCATCAGCTCTCCTCTGGAACACAAATGTGTTTCTGAAAGCATCCTGGATATGAAAAACAGGAAAGGAGTAGAGGTAAATTATATCCGTCCCGATGAGAAAGGGGATATTGACCTGGGCAGGCTTGAAGAATTACTGAAAGGCTCTGATAAAAAGACCCTGGTAAGCCTGATGCATGCCAATAATGAAATCGGAAACCTTACGGATATTAAGAGAGTAGCAGAATTATGCAGACAGTATAATGCCCTGTTCCATTCAGATACGGTACAGACAATGGCTCATATGAACCTGGATTTTTCTGAGATCATGGTAGATTTTGCATCATGCAGCGCCCATAAATTTCACGGGCCGAAAGGCATTGGTTTTGCCTTCATCAGAAAAGCAACCGGCTTAAAAGGTATCATTACCGGAGGACCTCAGGAAAGAAGCCTCAGAGCGGGGACAGAAAATGTAGCAGGAATCGTAGGGCTGGGCAAAGCATTGGAGCTTTCCCTTACGCATATGAACGACTATAAAGACCATATGCAAGCTATAAAGGATTATGCGATTGAAAAACTAAGCGCAGCAATACCGGGAATTAAATTTAACGGTAGGAGTTCTGAAAAAAATAATAGCCTGTATACGGTTTTAAGCGCATTATTGCCCTATAAAAACCCGCTTATCGGTCTGCAGCTCGATATGAAAGGTATTGCGATTTCCCAGGGAAGTGCATGCTCCTCAGGTGCTTCAAAACCATCCATGGTGATGATGATGGTTTTAACGGAAGATGAGATGGATGCGTGTACGCCATTAAGAATCTCATTCAGCCATCTGACGACTAAAGCTGATATTGATTCACTCACTACTGCCTTAAAAGAAATCTCAGAAAATTTCGTTATAGAAAAAACAAATGTTGAACATAGATAGTCTTATTTCTTAAAAATCGTAATTTTGATTCTGCAATTAAGACCATCTTAATCTGATCTAATATTAATTTAAATAAAAATAAAAAAATGGCTTTAGAAATTACAGATAGCTCATTTCAGGAAACAGTTTTAAAATCTGATAAACCGGTATTGGTTGATTTTTGGGCAGTATGGTGTGGACCGTGCAGAACTCTGGGACCAATCATTGAAGAAGTGGCAACAGATTTTGACGGGAAAGCTGTAGTAGGAAAAGTGGATGTGGACAACAACCAGGAAATTTCCATGCAGTATGGGATCAGAAATATTCCTACAGTACTGATCTTTAAAAACGGAGAAGTAGTGGATAAGCTTGTAGGCGTAGCTCCTAAAGAAGTAATCGCTGAAAAACTAAGCGCACACTTATAAAAAAATAAGTTTGATAATGAACGCCTTCCGCTTTTGGAAGGCTTTTTTTTGTGAAATAATTTGCAGGGAATGAAAAAAGATGTAATTTTGCAATCACAAAAAAGAAACGACGTTCTTATTTTCAACAACAATGATCCGGTAGTTCAGCTGGTTAGAATGCCGCCCTGTCACGGCGGAGGTCGCGGGTTCGAGTCCCGTCCGGATCGCAAAAGTTTTTCAATTTACTTTTAAAACAAAATTGATCCGGTAGTTCAGCTGGTTAGAATGCCGCCCTGTCACGGCGGAGGTCGCGGGTTCGAGTCCCGTCCGGATCGCAGAAGTTTTGTCAATTTCTTTTAAAAAAAATTGATCCGGTAGTTCAGCTGGTTAGAATGCCGCCCTGTCACGGCGGAGGTCGCGGGTTCGAGTCCCGTCCGGATCGCAACTATTCGATTACAATAGTATACGTGCTGTAAAACATAGATTTTACAGCACTTTTTTTATGTAGTCGCGGAAAAATCATTCTATGCTTAATCATTACATGATTAATAGGGAATATTCAATGCTGTTACATTCTTTATTTCATCCAGTACAAATGAGCTCTGCATCTTAACAATCCCCTGAACCTTTGTCAGTTTTTGAAATGCAAAGATATTATAGTGGTCAAGGTCTTTGAGTATAACCTTGATCAAAAAATCATACATCCCACCGGTGGAATAGCATTCCACTATTTCTTCAATATTTTTGATTTCCTCCTGAAAACGCCTGATATGTTCATCATCATGCACTGCCAATGATACATTGCAGAAAGCAATTAGTGGCAATCCCACTTTCTTGTTATCCAGTAAAGCAACATACCTTTTGATGTAACCTTCATTTTCAAGACGTTTTATACGTTCGTAGATAGGCGTTTTTGATATATGCAGCAGGTCTGACAGTTCTTTGATGTTCAGTTTTGCATTGTTCTGTAGGGCATTCAATAGCCCCGCATCGGTTTTGTCCAGTTTTGCCATGGTATATTTTCCTGTTTTTGATATATGTTAAATTTTAATTTAGGATTTTTGGATCAAATCTCACTTTAAATTAGGAATATTTCCTGATTTTATTATCACTTGTAGTATAAAAGACTGATAATAGTAAATTTACAAAAATATAAATTATCAATATGGATCATATAAAACCAGAAATGAATATAAAAAAATGTGTGCTGATCATTGATCATACACAACCTACTGGAATTATTGCCAATACTGCAAGTGTTCTTTCCATTACACTGGGCAAATGCACGGAAAATATTATAGGACATGATGTCTACGACAGACAGGGAGAGAAGCATCCGGGGATAACACAGATCCCCATTCCGATACTGGGCGCTACAGCTGATAAAATAAAAGAAATCCGAAAAAACATCTTGTCGCTTCCTATTGAGGACATGGTAGTGGTAGATTTTTCTGATATTGCCCAGCAATCCAAAACCTATGATCATTACGAAAGCACAATGCTTATGGCAGATGAAAACCATATTCGTTATATTGGCATAGCCCTGTATGGTGATAAAAAAATAATAAACAAAGCCACCGGAAATTTAAGCCTGATCAGGTAATATATAAGATCAGGGCATGTTCTCTTAAGATATACAGCTGAATAAGTGATTGATTATTAAAGCTATGATCTTTAGAAATCTTTGTTTTTTTCAGCCTTGGGAAATTGTAATTCACAGTATTTTAATGATAACAATAACTCGTAATTATCAATTGGCAGCGGGCGTTATTACGATATTTTCAATAGCACTTTTTATATTGGCATTTAGGTCTGATATTTGTAATATGTAGCGAAAAATATTTCGTCTTATCGTAGCTATGAAAAACATATCTGTAAAAAAAATATCACTATCAGCCCTGTGTATGATGGTTATGCTTGTTTCATGTAAAAAAGAGGTAGAAAAAATTAAAGATGCCGTACAGGATACCTCTTCCTCTGTTACGCAGGATTATGAGGATAAAAAAGACTCAGCGGTTGTAAAAAAAGATTCAGTAATAGAAAAAGAGTCTATGCCGCCGGCAATGCAGGAGAACGGTTTTTATAATGCCTTTGTGCTTCCAAAAAGTAAAAAGCTGAAGGATTCTATGTTTGCCGTATTCAGTAAGAAATATACAGAAAAAGAGCGGTACGCTATTTTAGCCCTGAACCGTCTTGATTCCAAGAACAAGTGGAATGCTGATACGCTTGTGGTACCGAAAGAGATAGATACCACATTGATGGCATATTCACCATTTCCTATGCAGCTTGATGTCCTTAGTAATGTGAAGAAATTCATCGTCTTTTCTTATCCTATTCAGGCTTATGGTGTATATTCCAACGGAAGCCTTGTAAAATGGGGCCCGACAAGTATGGGTAAAAAATCCGCTCAGACGACGCGTGGGCTTACATTTGCCAACTGGAAAAAGAAACTGGCCATCTCTACCGTGAAAAGCGAATGGAAACTGCCTTATAACTTTAATATCTTCAATATGGGCGGTATCGGATGGCACCAGTATGACCTTCCGGGGTATCCTGCTTCGCATTCATGCCTGAGATTACTGATGAAAGATGCCCAATGGCTCTATTCTTATGCGGATACTTGGATCTTGAATCCTGGCGGTGCCACAACAAAAGCCAAAGGAACAGCAGTGATGGTGTACGGGGACTATCCATGGGGGAAAAGAAAACCATGGAGAAAACTCTTGGATGATCCCAATGCCAACAATATCTCTGTGGAACAAATGACCAAAATGATAGAACCCAATATTGAAAAGATCCTGAAAGAACAGGATAACAGGGAAAAAGTAGCGGACTCCATCAAAGCAGCCAGAGCAGAAGTATCGGCAAACAGAGAAGCTGCTGATACGGTTCGGCAACCGGCTGATTAAGCATTGGTTTCAAAAGGAAGAGTGGATTCTTCGGCAAATCTTCTCAGTTTTTTCATTTCTTCTCTTCCTTTGTATTGTCCGAACTTAGCTGCGGCATAAGTTAATCCAATGCAGAACAACATAACGAAGGAAGCGGATAATGCCCATGGATACTCGTGGCTGTTGATCTGTTTTTCTACATAGTACATGGAAAAAAAAGTCATCCAGAGAACGGAAAAGAAAAAATAGAGGAACATAAAAAATGTCCAGACTGAATGGCTGGGACCAAAGATCCCCCGGATCACCGTTTTGTCATCTTCCTGTTCAATTCTTAGTGCCAGGTTAGGTTTCCAGTAATGGTCATATTCGGTTTCAACACAAATGGTAGCTACCTCTTGATTGATATTGCCCGAAAACTCGTCTTTATGCTCGCCAAGGTATTTTTTCAGGTTCTCTGAATACTCTTCTTTATCCAGATCGGTAAACATTTTGAATCTGGGACGGGTCCTTATTCTGTCTATGGTTGTTTCTTCAGTCTTCATGATGATTTCTGTTGGTAAAGGATACTTATGGCATACGTGCAGCTCGCCTTACGAATGCACTTGAATTAGTATAACAAAAAACATTCCCGTCTCTGAGAATGTTTTTTGTATTTTAAGTTTGCCCGTCTTATTTTGAAAAGAAATCCATCAGGTCCATATAATTTTTCTGGTTGACCCCGTGGCCGCTCATATATTCCCTGAACGTAAAGTAACAGCCGAGATCATACAGCAGGTCTGCCGCCTTGCGTCCCCATTCCAGCGGGATGACAGCATCATCTGTCCCATGTGAAACAAAGAAACGAAGCCGTTCGAGCTTTTTCTTATCTTTAACAATATGTTCAAGAAGTTTCTCTTCAGGATAGCTGCTAAGGCAGGCAACATGGCTGAACATTTCAGGATAATGCAATGCCAGTGCATAACACAGGATTCCTCCCTGGCTGAAACCGCATAAATGTGTTTTTGAGCTGGTGAGTCCATAATCATTAACGACTTTAAGGATACTTTCCAGCACAGCGTTTAAAGATTCTTTGGCCTGCGCTACGTTGACAAATTCATCAGGGTTATTAAAGTTGATATCATACCATGAATACCCTTCAAACTGGGTGGCATGGGGAGCCCTGAAACTTACAATAAGCCAGTCTGCAGGTAAGGTTTCCCTGAAGCTGAAAAGGTCCTGTTCATTACTTCCATATCCGTGCAGCATAAATAGGACAGGGGTGTCCTGGGTAAGCAGCTCCGGCTCTCTGATCAGATAATCTAAATTCATAGGAGCAAAGATAAATAATAATCGGATTACCCAGATATAACTACAAGAACCACTCTTGATCACTGTTTGGATTTATTTTTAACTCTTTGTAAATGAAGCGTTTTATCTGAAAATTTTTGTACGATAGAGGGGATGGATATTTTTATTGATTTAATATTAATAGGAAATCTTTATTGGAATATTTTCATAAAACGTATTTTTATATTGATAAAAAAGCTATATTTGGAACATTAAAAAATCTATTTGGAGAAATGAAGCAATTTTACAAATCAAAAAGTTTACTCAGACTTTCTTTCCTGTTCGCCGTCTTATTTTCTGTAGTTTCTGTAATGCATTCATGTAAAGATGATAAAGAAGATGAATTTACGGACCATCTTGTAAAGTTTGAATCAAAAATAGTGAACGGTACAGGTAGTGGAACTGGGACTTTCAAAACTGTGGTAACGCAGGTGGGGACAAGCCAGAATACTATTTTTGATCCTACCGGTACTACCTGGAGCAGTGGCGATATATTTGTGAATTCAAGCCAGTCTCAGCTGAACCTTGCTGCCAACGCAGTTCTTCCGAATGCAGATTCCAAGCTTATTGTGACCATCTGGGTAGACAGTGAAGTAGCGAAAAGTGATACCGTAACAGGATCAGGAACTAAAAATGCAGCTGTTGCTTACAGTTTCCTGGAACTGTAAAAATCAGATTATAAAAGAAAGAATAAAATATTAAAGACCGCATGAGTGCGGTCTTTTGTTTTGTATGAAAGTTTCTGCGTGGCTTCGGAGAAGCCGCGCAGAACTGATTATATTGCTTTGATGATAAAATAGTTTTTCTTCCCTTTTTGCAGTAACAGGAATTTATTGTCAATAAGATCATGTTCGCCGGCTAAAAACGTATCATCGATCTTTTGTTTGTTAACGGAAATTGCATTACCCTTGATTTCACGTTGGGCTTCACTCTTAGATTTTAGAAATCCTGATTTTTCTGAAAGAAGATCAATGACAGGTATGCCCAGTACATCAGCCTTTACTACTTCTTTCTGGGGCACTCCGTCAAAAACATCCAGAAAGGTTTCCTCATCCAGGTTTATGAGATCTTCGGCGGTAGAACGCCCGAAAAGAATTTCAGAAGCTTTTAATGCCTTTTCATATTCTTCCCTGCCATGAACCCATACTGTAACTTCTTCAGCAAGCTTTTTCTGAAGTTTTCTTTCATGAGGAGCTGTCTTATGATCTTCGACCAATGATTCAATTTCTTCTTTATTTAAAAAAGTATAAAATTTAATAAACCGTTCAGCATCTTCATCAGTAGCATTAAGCCAAAACTGGTAGAACCTGTACGGTGAAGTTTTCTTTTTATCCAGCCAGTAATTTTCACCGCTTTCAGACTTTCCGAACTTGGAGCCGTCTGCTTTGGTAATTAAAGGAACAGTGAGTGCAAAGGCTTCTCCCTGTGCTTTCCTTCTGATCAGTTCTGTTCCGGTAGTGATGTTTCCCCATTGATCTGAACCGCCCATCTGAAGTTTTACCTGGTTATTCTGATACAGATGAAGGAAATCATACCCCTGGATAAGCTGGTAAGTAAACTCCGTAAAGCTCATTCCGTCTGCACCGCTCTCTCCGGAAAAACGTTTCTTCACAGAATCTTTTGCCATCATGTAATTTACGGTAATGTTTTTACCTACATTTTTGGCAAAATCAAGGAAGGAGATGTTCTTCATCCAATCGTAGTTGTTCACCAGCTCTGCTTTGTTCGGTCCGCTCCCTTCAAAATCCAGAAATCTTGAAAGCTGTTTTTTCAGGCAGTCTACATAATGCAGCAGTGTTTCTTCGTCCAGAAGATTTCTTTCGGAAGATTTCCCGGAAGGATCCCCGATCATCCCGGTTGCACCGCCTACCAATGCTACAGGCTTGTGGCCGTGCTGCTGGAAGTGGGCTAAAATTTTAATCTGAATAAGGCTTCCGATATGTAAAGAATCGGCGGTAGGATCAAAGCCGATATACGCGGTAGTGACTTCTTTATTCAGTTGCTCATCGGTTCCGGGCATCATGTCGGCAAAAAGACCACGCCATTTCAGTTCTTCAATAAAGGAGTTCATTGTATTTTCTTTAAAATTTTACTGGGCAAAGATAATAAATTCGGCGGTACCGCACTGAAGCGCATGCAGGAAAGGCATAAATTACACTATTACATAAGAATGCCTGAAGGCTGGTAGACTCTTTGCACTTTCTGGTAATTAAACTATATTTGTTTATAATGAATGACGAACAACTATTCCTGCTGATCCGCAAAGCAAAAGAGAAAGACCAGAAAGCCCAGACGAAGCTGATTAATATCTTCTGGGTAGATGTTTTTTCTTTTGTCATGAAAAAGGTGAAGGATGAAAACGATGCAGATGAAATTACGGTGAATGTTTTTTCTAAAGTCCTTTCCAAGCTGGATATGTTTGATCCTCATTTCCAGTTCAAGACCTGGATACTTACCATTGCCCAGAATACCGTCATTGATTTCTGGCGGAAAAAGAGCCGCGACAATCAGGGTCCGACAGAGAATCTTGAAGAAGTCAGGAATCAGTATGCCAAATCCCCCGAGGAGCTGATGATCTCAGATGAAGAGCAGAAAAAAATAATCAAGACCATTGAATCTCTGGATGCGAATTACCAGGACATTATCAGGCTCCGTTTTTTTGAGGAAAAAAGCATTAAAGAAATTGCTGATGAACTGGGGATTTCAGTTGCCAATACCAAAGTAAGGGTCATGCGTGCAAAGAAAGTCCTCGCCGAACTGCTGAAAAATAATGAGTTTGAAGATTCCTAGTGTCATAATTACCTCATTTCTTACAATATGATACCAGCCTGAAAAATGAAATTATCTGTTTCATCAATAGGCCTCTTTGATGCTTTCGATAAAAAAATGCTTAACTTTGACCTTCAATTCTAGAGATGGAAAATTCAGTTCAAGATACTACCGTACAAAAACCAAAATGGATTCGCGTAAAACTTCCTACCGGAAAAAATTACAGAGAACTCAGAACTTTGGTTGATAAATATAAACTCAACACCATTTGCCAAAGCGGAAGCTGCCCTAATATGGGGGAATGCTGGGGAGAAGGAACCGCAACATTTATGATCTTGGGGAATATCTGTACCCGGAGCTGTGGATTCTGTGGAGTGAAAACCGGCAAGCCGATGGATGTTAACTGGGATGAGCCTGAAAAAGTGGCCCGTTCAATCAAGTTAATGAAGATCAAACATGCTGTGCTTACTTCCGTAGATCGTGACGACCTTAAAGACATGGGTTCTATCCTTTGGGCAGAAACCGTTAATGCAGTCAGGAGGATTTCACCGGGAACAACGATGGAAACACTGATCCCGGATTTCCAGGGTATTACCAAACACCTGGACCGGCTGGTAGGCGTAGCACCGGAAGTTATTTCGCACAATATGGAAACGGTAAAAAGGCTGACCAGGGAAGTAAGGATTCAGGCTAAATATGAGAGAAGCCTTGATGTATTGCGTTACCTGAAGGAAGCCGGGCAGAGAAGGACTAAAACCGGGGTGATGCTTGGTTTAGGAGAAACCCGTGATGAGGTATTCCAGACCATTGAAGACATCAGAAATGCTGATGTAGACGTTATTACACTTGGGCAATACCTTCAGCCTACCAAAAAACACCTGCCGGTAAAGAAATTCATTACTCCGGAAGAATTTGATGAATTCGGTGATTTTGCAAGAAGTTTAGGATTCAGGCATGTGGAGAGTTCTCCTTTGGTAAGGAGTTCTTACCATGCAGAAAAACATATCCATTAAAAATAAAACGCTCCTCAACGGAGCGTTTTTCTATTGAGTTATCGTCTCATATGTTCTTTCCTGAATTCTGAAGGAGTCTGCTCCATATGCTGCTTAAATAGTTTATTGAAATATGAAAGGCTTTCAAAACCTGCCTGGAAACAAGCTTCCGTAACAGAGTTGCCTTTCAGGAGCGAGATTTTAGCCTGGTTGATTCTGTAATTATTAACAAAACCGGTAAAGGTCATATCCGTCTGTTTTTTGAAATACCGGCAGAATGCAGGCGTGCTGAGGCCAATAATCCTGGCAATTTCATTAACATCAGGTTTTTTGTCATAATGCTCATCAATATAATGGTAAATCGTTCCCATCCGGATCTTGTCATTCATAAACCACTGTACCCGGGTATCTTCCTGGTTAAGCACTTTAACCTCTTCGGAATGAGCGAGGATCTGCAATATTTCAATCAGGCTCATCACGGCTTCAAAAGGGTTCTGGGATTCCATAATGCGCAATTTCTGAACCACGGTTTCTTTGGTGGCTCCAAAAAAAGAAAGTCCAAGGCATGACCGGTCCAAGAGTTCCTTTACCGCACTGAACTCTGCCATAGCGGTCAGGTTTTGGGTAAATTCTTCCTGCATCTGGAGCACCAGCTGCCGGCATTCTGTCTGGATGCCATAATCAAAGTTAAGATGCGGAACATTGGAGCCTATCAGCAGGAGGTCGTGATCGGTAAACTTTGAAATATCTTTTCCTACGTGTCGGATTCCATTGGAAGCTTCCACATACACCAGTTCGGTTTCAGGATGGTAATGCCAGTAAAAACAGTTCTTAAGAGATGGTGAGAATAGTTTAAAGGATTTACCTTCTTCAAAATCTATGATTTCCTTTTGGATCTTCATTGGCTCTCTTTTGATGTTTTATTAGGTTAAATTTAAAATAAAAGATTAATACAGAGCAAATTTTTATCATTAGCGGTGGAGTAGAAACCATAATTTCTGTCGATTTTTGCAGTTTGAAATACAATATTACGAGTCATGGCAACCATAGATAAAAGAATTATACCGCTTGCAATAGGTGGATTAGGCATTGGGACAACAGAGTTTACCATTATGGGACTGCTGCCCGATATAGCCAAGACATTACAGATCAGCATTCCGGAAGCCGGGCATCTGATTTCTGCTTATGCGCTTGGGGTAGTTATTGGTGCTCCGATACTGATAGGATATTCGGTAAAATTTCCTCCTAAAAAAGTACTGATGTCCCTTATGGTTATTTTTACCGTTTTCAACGCTTTGTCTGCCATAGCTTCGGATTATTCAATGATGCTGGTCATCAGGTTTCTTTCCGGCCTGCCGCATGGTGCCTTTTTCGGAGTTGGAACTGTAATGGCTTCCAGGATGGGCGGAAAAGGGAAAGAAGCTTTTTATATTTCTCTGATGTTTACAGGCCTTACCATTGCTAACCTGGCCATGGTGCCTCTGGTAACATACATAGGGCATACGTTTCACTGGAGGTGGTATTTTGCCATTGTTGCCGTGATAGGTTTAATCGCTTTGTTGTTTCTGAAATTGTGGCTTCCGGATCTCCGGACCAATCAGAATACCCACTTTATGGAAGAGCTTAAATTCCTGAAAGGCAAGCAGGCGTGGCTGGTACTTATGATTACAGCCATCGGTTTCGGAGGTCTTTTTACCTGGTTCAGTTATATTACGCCCCTGATGACGGTAGTAGCTGGAATCAAAAGCAGCCAGATGGCCTATGTGATGGTGATTGCAGGAGTGGGAATGGTGGCCGGAAACCTGGGCGGTGGAGTATTATCGGACAGGATGAGCCCTGAAAAAACCTGTTCCCTTTTGCTTTTTCTGATGATGTTTTCATTGGCCGGAGTATTTTTCTTCTCTCAATACCAGAATATAGCCCTGATCCTAACTTTTGTGTGCGGAGCATTATCCATGTCAGTCGCTTCACCTATTAATATCATGATGATGAAAGCTGCACCGAAAAGTGAAATGATGGCTGCAGCGTTTATGCAGGCTGCCTTTAACATTGCGAATGCTATGGGTGCTTTCCTCGGTGGTATCCCGTTGGAACATGGCTATACTTTCAATTATCCGTCTCTTGTGGGTGTGGTAATGACAGGAATTGGGCTGGCCATTAGTCTCCGGTACAAATATGTGTATGCATCAAAATCAACATCAGATATCAATGCATCAGGTAATCCTACGTATAACCGGCAACATTAAGATAATTTGTATGTTATGCTCAGCACTAATTTAAAAAAATAATGATAATTTCATTTAAAGTGAATTATTTTTAAGTATATTTGTATATGAAACTAATAACGATGGAAGCAGGGACATGATAATTTTTTGTCCTGGTTTAAAACCCTAAGCAGAATAATCTATCATACAATACAAGCTTATTCTGATGGCCATTAAAAAATCCGTCTCAGTTTTGCCTGAAACGGATTTTTTATTTTAATCTGTAACTTATGCTTCTACTTCGTTACCATTTGTACACCAGTAAAGTGCATTATATAAATTTTCTTTCGGAAAGGATTTGCATTCACCCGGCATCAGTACACTGAAGGCATCTGTAAAGTTCTGAACACCCTCTTTGTCGGTCACAATAGCAGTACGATTCCATTTTGTGAAATTCTTTATGCCTAACAGCGCATCTTCAATCCATGCACCCATAGTAAATTTATCCAAATCCGTATCCAGATACAATAAATAATTAAGCTCTCCATACTGATCTACCTTCTGTTGAACACGAGGAATAACCAGCTGTTCAAAATCTTCTTTCGTTACTTCTCCGGTTGCATTAAAAGCCGCAACATTTTCAGGAGCTTCGGGAATAATCTTTATCATATCGTTATTATTTAATGTGGTTTGATTTTAGATCACATAACAATAACTAAGCCAAGTATAATGAAACTATCTTCATAATAAATAATTTTATATGATAACATTAATATAGAGGTAAAATGTTATGAATTATTGATTTTTTTTAATACTATTTTATGTATTTATGAATGTGTTTAAAATCAGCAGGTTACATGAAATACCGGTAAAATTTCGGGTCCTGAAATACTTTCCAAAAAACAACCGATTCACCTCGAAAAAGATGAAAAGGCATCCGAATACAATTGTAATCATTATTTTTGTTAAAAATTGACTCATGAAGAAGTTCATGCTAATGGCTGTTATCAGCCTGGGGATGATATCCTGCGCTACTCAAAATAAAAAAGATACTATGGATTTACCGAAGGAATGGAAACACACCACAAACATCTATGAAGTAAACACAAGGCAATATACCAAGGAAGGAACCTTTAAAGCCTTTGAAAAGGAAATGCCCCGATTGAAATCCATGGGGGTGAAAACACTCTGGTTTATGCCTATTACTCCTATTGCCCAGGAAAATAAAAAAGGAAGCCTCGGAAGTCCTTACGCTGCATCAGATTATACGTCCATCAATCCGGAATTCGGAACCATGAATGATTTCAAGCATATGGTCAACGAAGCCCATCGACTTGGTTTCAAAGTCATTATTGACTGGGTAGCCAATCATACGGGCTGGGACCATATCTGGACCAAAACCCATCCTGAGTTTTACCTCAAAGATCCGGACGGATCGTTCCACCGGGCTTCAGGAATGGATGATATCATTGAACTGGACTACAGTAAAAAAGAAGTCCGCCGGGCCATGATTGATGCCATGAAATTCTGGGTACAAGAAACAGGAATTGACGGTTTCAGATGCGACCTTGCTTCATGGGTTGAAGCCGATTTCTGGGAAGAAGCACGCCCGGAACTGGACCAGGTAAAACCTCTTTTCTGGCTGGGAGAATTTGATGAACTGGAAAATCCGGAGCACGGGAAAGTTTTTGATGCCAGCTACTCATGGAAATGGATGCATGTATCCGAAGATTACTATAAAAAGAATCTTCCTTTACAGGATCTGAAGGATTTGCTGATTAAGTACTCCAATATCGGTGACAGCTCGATGAGAGCATGGTTTACGGCCAATCATGACGAAAACTCCTGGAATGGAACAGAATATGAAAAATATGGCGTGATCACCAAGCCTATGGCGGTGTTTTCAGCGACATGGAATGGTGTTCCTTTATTATATTCAGGACAGGAATTACCCAATATGAAAAGGCTTGAGTTTTTCGAAAAAGACCCTATTGAATGGACCAATACATATCAGATGGCTGATTTCTATAAAACCCTTCTTGAACTAAAATCATCCAATCCGGCATTGCGCGGCGGCGATCCTGCCGTCACCACTTATCTTCTCAATACCACAGCGAATGATAAAATCCTGGCTTACCTGAGAAAAAATGGCAAAGATGAAGTGCTGGTAGTGCTCAATATGTCTAAAGAACCTGTGAATTTTAGCATTCAGGATGATCATGTATCAGGGAGTTTCAGGAATGTATTTGATAAAACCAAAAGAGATTTCGGTACCGGAAAAGACTTCAGTTTCAAAGTTTCAGATTATGCTGTCTTTGAAAAATAGAATTAGTACTGATAAAAATACTAAAAAGCAGGCAGCCGATGGCTGTCTGTCTTATTTTATGAATGATGAAATTAAATTAATTTAGTACATTTATAATGATTATAAACATATGGATAAGTCAATAATACGCGAAGTCCTGGGAAATAAAATCTCAGATAAGATAATCCATCTTGAACGGCTTATTGAAGAAGCCAGAGCTTCCAATAATGACACCAAAAGCTCCATGGGTGATAAATATGAGACCAGCCGGGAGATGTTGCAGCAGGAAATCAATAATCTCCAGAAGCAGCTGAACGAAGTACTGAATCAGCAGCTAGTATTCAGAAGGATTGGTACAGAGCCTTGTTCCCAGGGGCAGAACGGCGCTTTAGTGAAAACCAATAAAGGACTTTTCTACATTTCTGTCTCAGCTGGTGATTTGATGGTGAATGGGAAAAAAGTAACGGCTGTTTCACAGGAATCCCCATTGGCAAAAATGATGTTTGGCAGGAAAATGGGAGATACCTTCGAGGTTAATACCATCGAACAGACTATTCAGGAAATCTGGTAATCAAAATCCTTTGCGGTATGAAGATAAAAATCATCCTTTCCATCATTTTTATGGCACTTTTTGTGTACTTACCCGCACAGGTTAAAGCTTATGTTTCGGGGCGGACTTATGATATTCAGTCTGTAGATATTAGTATCGATAACCTTATCATCAGCATCAATGGTGAAGGACAGATCATCAGGTTTTATCCCAATCCTTTAAACGGGACATTTGATTATTATGACGACCAGCTTTCTGACCGTTACCGTGATGGGAAACTGAAAAGCATCGGCAATGTTAAAATAGAATATTGGGATATGCCAGACAAGGATGATCCCAAGTACGGCAGGATTAAGAAGATTGGAAACGTAGACGTACAATATTGGGAAGATACAATATCCGAAAAAGAAAAACTCGGCAAAGTGAAAATGATTGGTTCCATAGCCATTGATTATTGGGGAAATGACCTTACCGATAACAGCAGGCTCAGGAAAATAAAATCCATCGGCAATATTATGGTTGATTACGGACTAAAAGATTTCACTGATCAGAGCAAATACAGAAAGCTTATCAGGTTCGGACCGGTAAAATTAGATTACTGGAATGACAATATTGTCTCCAAGAATAAATTCGGCCGGCTGAAATCCATTCAGGGGAATACCGAGGAAATAACAGTTATACTGTTATGAACCAATGACATGAACATATAACAAATCGCATAAATTTTTTAATAATGGGAATACTTGAAAACAAAGTAGCGCTGGTTACGGGTGCCGGATCAGGGATTGGTCTCGCTGTTGCTGTAGCCTATGCCAAAGAAGGAGCGAAAGTTATTGTTTCCGACATTAATGAAGAACACGGGAACAAAGTGGTTGAACAAATCAAGTCAGATGGGGGTGAAGCATCTTTTGTAAAAGCAGATACATCAGATCCGGCACAGGTAGAAGAGTTGGTGAAAAAAACGGCAGAAATCTACGGAAGGCTGGATATAGCCTGTAATAATGCCGGAATCGGCGGTGAGCAGAATCTTACCGGCGATTACAGCATCGACAGCTGGAAAAAAGTACTGGACATCAATCTTGATGGGGTGTTTTACGGCTGTAAATATGAGATCCAGCAAATGGAAAAAAACGGCGGAGGGGTGATCGTCAATATGGCTTCTATTCATGGTACTGTGGCCGCTCCGCTTTCTTCAGCATATACCACGGCAAAACATGCTGTTGTAGGTTTAACAAAAAATATCGGGGCTGAATACGGACAGAAAAATATACGTTGCAATGCTGTAGGTCCTGCATATATTGAAACTCCGCTTTTGGAAAATCTTAGCAGTGATTTAAAAGATGCACTGGTCTCAAAGCATCCTATGGGAAGATTAGGCAAGCCGCAGGAAGTGGCAGAACTGGTTCTGTTTTTGAGCTCGGATAAGGCTTCTTTCATGACGGGAGCCTATTATCTGGTAGACGGCGGCTATACTGCTGTTTAGATTGTTGGTCACATCCTATAGATCAAAGCATTCTTGACCTGAATGCTTTTTTTATGACTTCTCATACCGGAAAATACGGTAGATTTTTCTAAATTTGAGCATTAAAACTCCTTCTGAATGCAAAACTACTTAGATCTTTTACAGCATATTTTAGACCGCGGAACTGATAAAACGGACCGGACCGGAACCGGTACGAAGAGTGTATTCGGATACCAGCTGAGATATGACCTGTCTGAAGGATTTCCGCTGGTGACCACCAAAAAAGTACACCTGAAATCCATCATCTATGAATTGCTCTGGTTTCTGAAAGGAGATACCAACATCAAATATTTAAATGACCACGGGGTGTCCATCTGGGATGAGTGGGCTGATGAAAACGGTGATTTAGGACCTGTATATGGTGCACAATGGAGAAGCTGGAACGGTGCAGACGGAAAAGTGGTGGACCAGATCACTGAAGTGATTGAGCAAATAAAAAAAAATCCGGATTCCAGAAGGCTGATCGTTTCTGCATGGAATGTGGCTGAAATTCCCAATATGGCATTGGCTCCCTGCCATGCTTTGTTCCAGTTTTACGTGGCAGACGGAAAATTATCTTTACAGCTGTACCAGAGAAGCGCCGACGTATTTCTTGGCGTTCCGTTCAATATTGCCAGCTATGCCTTACTGCTGATGATGGTAGCACAGGTTTGCGGACTTGAAGTGGGAGATTATGTACACAGCTTCGGGGATGTCCATATTTATAATAACCACTTTGAACAGGTTAAAAAACAACTATCCAGAGAGACCAGGCCGCTTCCGACCATGAAGCTGAACCCTGAAATTAAAAATATCTTTGATTTTGATTTCGAAGACTTCACTTTAGAGAATTATGATCCGCATCCGGGAATTAAAGCTCCGGTTGCCATATAGCAGTTGACTACATTATTACAATCATGGAAAAGGTCAAACTTTCTTTACTGGTACTTTTATTCAATATCATTGGACATGCACAAAATTTTGATGTTGTCCCGTTAGGAATCTACGGCGGTGAACAGGAAGACAATCTGTCAGCGTACCTGCTGGGCGCCCCTGAAGAAAAAGCCTTTTTATGTCTTGATGCCGGAACCGTCAATGCAGGTATCCGCAAAGCCATTCAGCTGAAAAGCCTTGACGGATCTGCAGAATCGGTATTAAAGGACCAGATAAAAGGATATTTTATTTCTCATGGACATCTGGATCATCTGTCAGGACTGATCATCAATTCACCGGCTGATTCCAAAAAAAACATATTTGCCTTACCTCCGGTTATCCAGATCTTACAGAACCATTATTTTATATCGGATACCTGGATCAACTTTGCCGATCAGGGACAAAAACCAGCGCTTGGAAAATACCATTATAATGAGCTGAAGGAAGGAACAGAAATTTCAGTACCTGAGACGCCGTTTTTTATAACAGGCTACGAGCTGAGCCATGTTAACCCTTATAAGAGCAGTGCTGCACTTGTGAGAAGAGGGGATCATTATATTCTTTATCTTGGCGATACAGGAGCAGACCGCATTGAAAAGTCTGATCATCTCGCAAATCTTTGGTCGGCAATAGCACCTCTTATTAAGAAGAAACAACTAAGCACCGTATTGATCGAAGTTTCTTTCCCAAATAGCCAGCCGGAACATCTGCTGTTTGGGCATCTTACTCCCAAGCTTCTGACTGAAGAACTGACTGAATTGAAACAAAAACTGGGATACGCTTCCCTTGAAGGACTTACCATCGTAGTGACCCACAGAAAACCGACGAAAGATAATCCTGAAATCATCCGAAAAGAATTATTGGAGAACAATATCCTGAAAGTACATTATGTTTTTCCGGAACAGGGCAGAAAGATAAGTCTTCCATAAATGATTTAAAACAGATAAAGAACCCGCATTATTTGTGGATCATCAAGATACAAGATCTGTTTTATAGAAAATAGACAAAGATGAAAGCCAGAGATTTAAAGACTCCTGTAACATCTTATGAAATTTTTTAACTTATCGGTAAACCTGAACAACATGTTTAAAAAGTTACTTCTTATTTCCGCTATAGGCCTTTCCGGTATTGCATTTTCCCAAAATACAGTAAAGGAAAAACTAAGCAACTATCTGGATTCTTTATGTCTGCACCATAAAGTGATGGGAAGTTTTGCTTTTGTAGATAAAAATCAGGCAAAATTTGTAAAAGTGGTAGGCCTCTCTGATGTAGAACACCAGCAGAATGCTAACATGAATACACAGTACAGGATCGGGTCTATCAGCAAAATCTTTACCGCTGTACTGGTTATGAAAGCTGTGGAGGAAAAGAAAATTTCTTTAGACGATAAACTGTCCGGGTTTTATCCGGAAATTCCCAATGCACAAAAGATTACCATTGAACATATGCTGCAGCATAGATCCGGTATCCACAACCTGACGGACGAACCTGAATATATGCAGTATTATACCAAGCCTCACACAGAAGCTGACCTTATTGGTATTATAAAAAAATACAACAGCGATTTTGAGCCGGGTGCAAAATTTGAATACAGCAATTCAAACTATATCCTTTTAGGGATAATCCTCGAGAAAATATACAAAACATCGTATGCAGAACTGGTCAGTACCAAAATTGCCCGGCCGCTGAAACTAACGTTAACGAAAGTAGGAGGTGCAATTGATCCTTCAAAAAATCAGGCTGAATCTTACGAATATATAGAAGGAAGATACAGGAAAATGCCGGAAACGGATATGAGTATTCCGGGAGGAGCCGGAAACATGGTGTCTACACCTGTTGAGCTGCTGGAGTTTATCATAGGGCTTGAAAAGGGAAAACTGATTAAAAAGGCAAGCCTGGATAAAATGAAAAGTTTTAAAGATGGCTATGGCTATGGTCTGATCAAACTGACCTATGATAAAAGTTCCGGATTTGGCCATAATGGCGGGATTGATGGCTTCCGTTCGGCCGTATATTATTTCCCGGATCTTAAGGTTGCTGCCAGTTATATTGTGAACCAGTCCAGTATAGATCCGGATGACATTTTTGATAATATGATGGCTGCTGCTACAGGAAAGGATTTTAAAATACCAAGTTTTGCCGTCATACAGGTCCCGGAAGCTGAACTGAAGAAACTCACCGGGAATTATGCAAGCCCCGGTGTTCCCCTGAAGATCAATATTTTTATTCAGAACAAGGTCCTGATGGCCCAGGCAACCGGGCAGAGTGCATTTCCTTTGGATGCTATTTCCGAAACCAGTTTTAAATATGACATGGCAGGCATCGTCATCAACTTCCATCCTGAAAAGAAGCAGTTTGATATTATTCAGAGAGGAGCTAAAACCACTTTTACGAAAGAATAAATATGAAATATTTAAAAATCAATACCGAGAATACAGCTGACCATGAAGCTTTGAAAAATGCCATTTTACAATTGAAAGGTGTAAGTTCAGCGGAGATCATCGATGATGAAAATCCGGAAAGCGAACTGAAAAAAGCTTTTGCCAAGACCAAGGAACAGCTGAAAAAAGGCGATTACGAAACACTGGTGAATGATATTTTCGATATTCTAACTAAAAATAATGCTAAATAATAAATGAAAAAAGCGATTTTATCCATTGCTGTACTGGGCGGACTTTTCTTTTCTGCACAGCTTTACGCACAAACCGAAACTTCCGGGAGGGAAAAAGTATACCGGGCTACCCATACCAAGGTTACGGAACTTAAACATACCAAACTTAAAGTAAATTTCGATTATCAGAAGGAACAGATGAACGGGGAAGAATGGCTGACTGCTTCGCCTTTCTTTTATCCGACCAATGAGCTCACATTGGATGCGAAAGGAATGCTTATCCATGAAGTGGCTCTGGACAACAACGGAAAAAAATCTCCTCTCAAATATGAGTATAAGGATGATCTATTAAAGATCATGCTGGATAAAACCTATCAGAAAAATCAGGATTATACCGTATACATCAAATATACAGCCCGCCCTAATGAGGTAAAACAGCAGGGAAGCGCTGCTATCAACGATGCAAAAGGACTATATTTCATCAATGCACAGGGCAAAGAGGCGGACAAGCCTACCCAGATCTGGACGCAGGGTGAAACCGAATCTTCATCTGCCTGGTTCCCAACCATCGATAAGCCCAACCAGAAAACCACTCAGGAAATCTATATGACGGTACCTGACAAATACGTAACACTTTCCAACGGGATTTTAAAGGATTCCAAAAAAGAATCAGACGGGTTGCGGACCGATCACTGGGTGATGGATAAGAGGCATTCAACCTACCTGTTTTTCATGGGCGTAGGCGAGTATGCAATTGTAAAAGACAAATGGAGAAATATTCCGGTCGATTATTATATCGAGAAAGAATATGAGCCATATGCAAAACAGATTTATGGCAATACCCCGAAAATGATCGAATTCTTTTCCAAAAAGATGGGTTATGATTATCCGTGGGCTAAATATGCCCAGATCTCAGGAAGGGACTATGTGAGCGGTGCTATGGAAAATACCACGGCAACCCTTCACGGAAGCGGAGTTCTGCAAAAACCCGGGCAGCTTATCGATGAGAATGCTTGGGAGGATACCATTGCCCACGAATTATTTCACCATTGGTTCGGGGACCTGGTAACGGCAGAAAGCTGGAGCAATCTTACCGTAAATGAATCTTTTGCCAACTATTCCGAATACCTCTGGAATGAATACAAATACGGAAAAGACCAGGCAGATTACCACCAGATGACAGATGTCAATATGTACATTCACAATCCCGGTGATTTCAAGAAAGATCTGGTGAGGTTCAATTATGATTCCCGTGAGGATGTTTTTGATCTCGTAACCTACCAGAAAGGCGGCGGAATCCTTCATATGCTGAGAAACTATCTTGGAGATGATGCCTTCTTTGCCGGTATGCAGGACTACCTTAAGACCAACGAATACCAGAATGCGGAAGCCCATCAGCTGAGGCTTTCTTTTGAGAAAGTTTCCGGTAAAGATCTGAACTGGTTCTTTAATCAGTGGTATTTCGGAAGCGGAAATCCGAAGATCAAATATTCCTATACTTTTGAACCGGTTAAAAAACAGGTGGCGGTAACCATCGAGCAGACTCAGGATGAGCCCTTCCAATTCCCGCTTGCGATTGATGTCTATGATAACGGGAAGCCGAAAAGATATAATGTCTGGGCTAATGCACAGGCCAAAAATACCTTTAATTTTGATGTTTCGAAAAATCCTGACCTGGTCAACATCAATGCAGACGGTGTATTGCTGGCTGATATTACCGATACTAAAACGCCGGAACAGTATCTGATGCAGTTCCAGGGATCTAAAGAATTCAAAAGCCGGTACAATGCGTTGAATGGAATCAAAGATCAGGTAGGCAAAAATCCGGCAGCAACGAAATTGCTTGCGGCCGCCCTTAAAGATCCGTTCTTCAGGACCAGGATCAAGGCACTTCAGCTGATGGACCTTTCCAATGCAGAACAAATGAAAGCAATGGGCGCAGAGGTTGAAAAATTAGCCACGAACGATCCCAAGACACTGGTACAGGCAGCCGCCATTGCAGCACTGGCAAAAACCAAGGATAAAAAGTACCTCCCTGTTTTTGAAAAAGGAGTAAATGCCGTTTCCAATGCTGTGAAAGGAAGTTCAGTTGCCGCCATTATCGGTATAGACCCCCCAAGAGCGGGTTCACTCGCAGACAAAATTGATCTGGAAGGGGCTCCGGACAGCATGGTGGAAGCCCTGCTTCCGGTTATCGTTAAAAACAAAGTGACCGCTCAGATGCCGAACATTGCACAGTATGCTGCATTTTATCCGTTCATCAAATTTCAGAATCCTGAACTGGGTAAAGTGGCGGAAGAAGGCTATAACTGGATCATGACTTCCGATAACCTCAAAGCAACGGAAAGCATTACCAGAATTCTCGGTCAGGCCAAAGGGCAGATGGGGGATAACCCACAGGTAAAGATGATGATTTCCCAGATGCTGAAAGACGGGCTGAACAAAAAAATGGAACTTCTGAAGCAGAATCCGCAGAACGCGGCCAGCATCAATAAACAGATTGATCTTCTCAATAAAGCTATTGCAGATTTTAAATAGCGGAAAACAATATCTGAAGCACTTCTGAAAAGGAGTGCTTTTTTTTGGCCATAACAATCCGTAACATCATATTACTAAAGACCGGTGTCAATCAATATTGCTTGAAGAAATTCATTAACATCGTGTACGTAGGTAAGGGTGATGTTTTAAATTAACCTTCAATTTTTTTCAATCTGTTAAATATCATAACGGGTTAAACATTTACATTTTTTAAATTCGTATAAAATTTGTGAAAATATGACTTTTGGAATTGAAGCGGCGAGTTATTATGTGCCGTCACTCTATCTTGAGATTAAAGAACTGGCAGAAAAAAGAGGGATTGAGCCCGCTAAACTGGAGAAGGGTCTGGGACTGCATAAAATGGCTTTGCCAGACGTTCATGAAGATGCCGCTACCTTTGCCGCTGAAGCTCTACTAAGACTGATCAGGTACGAGCAGATCAATCCGAAAGATATTACAAGGATTTACCTGGGAACCGAAAGTGCCCTTGATGCTGCAAAACCAACCGCTTCTTATGCCATCCAGATGGTAGAGCAGGTGTTACAGGATCAATTCGGGGAACGGTGTTTCAGAAACTGTGATGTGGTGGATATGACATTTGCCTGCATCGGCGCTGTGGATGCTTTGCACAATTCTCTTGATTTTGTACGGGCTAATCCTGACCAAAAGGCCGTGGTCATTGCCAGCGATTACGCAAAATATGAACTGGCTTCATCAGGAGAATATACCCAGGGCGGTGGAGCTGTTGCTCTTCTGATTTCTTCAAAGCCTGATCTTATTGAGATCCATAACCAGTGGGGGGTGGCAACCGAAAGTGTATTTGATTTTTTCAAGCCGAGACGTCAGTTCCTGAAAGAAAACCTAAGCAATGCGCCTGAAACATTCCCAGATAAAATAGAAATTTTTACGGATGAACCCGTTTTTGACGGTCAGTATTCCAATCAGTGCTACCAGGACCGGATCAGGGAGGCTTACCGGCATTACCAGAAGATTTCCGGCAAAGAAAAGCCTTATGAAAACTGGAAGTACCTGATTTTTCACCTTCCGTATGCCTTCCATGGCAAAAGGGTCTTCACGGAAATTTACAGCATGGAAAATGGCCTGCCTTACAGCACACCTGAAGAGCAAAAAACGGTGGCAAAATCTGAAGAATATACCCGCTTTATCAATGATAAAATAGAAAAAACACAGCGGGCCTCTTCCGAAATCGGAAACATGTATACAGCCTCTATCTTTATGGCACTTCTGTCCGCACTACAGACTTCCTTTGATGAAAATGAAGAGCTGGCCGGACAGGAAATCGGTTTTCTGGGGTATGGAAGCGGATCAAAATCCAAGGTATTTGCCGGAACAGTCTCACAAAACTGGAGAAATGCCGTTTCAAAATGGGATCTATTTAACCATTTAAAGCAGCGTACTGCCATAGATTTTAACACCTACGAAAAGCTTCACAGAAAACAGCTTGGTCAGTCGGTGAACCCGGATTATAAGGGTTTTGGATTGCAGTCTGTGGAATATGATAATCCTGTGTTGGTGGGAGCGAGGTATTATGGGTATCAACGTTAATACTTACTTCTGAAAAAATGTAAACACCTCTGATTCAGAGGTGTTTATTTATTTTTAACATCTTTAATGTAATTTTAATTTCTCTTCCAAAACTGTTAAAATATTGTATATGATCATAAAATATGTTAATTTTGCACAAGTAAAAATCATGAGTAGAATATAATGAATGTTGAATACATAGGGATTGGAATATTAATTTCTAGTTTTTATCATTTCTATTATGATTAATAAAATAGTAATAATTTATATAAAGTACACGATAAAATGAAAAAACAATTATTGGCTTTGAGTCTATTAACTTCCATATTTACAATGGCTCAACAAGCAGACAGGGTCTTTGTGCATGATTCAAGAAATACAAATGATCTGCCTTCGGCATACAGCCGCGAATTAAGAGCGGAATTTAAAGACAGGAGTGTGATAGGTGTGCCGGGTTCAGGGACATATTCCGGGATGCTGACTATCTCACCATGGCAAGACAGTTCCGGAAATAAAAATCATCAGCTAAATTTTAATGATGGAGGGGTGTTTTTCAGAAGTGGCTTACAAACCGACAACTATTGGGGGACCTGGAATAAACTTGTTATGGAATCTAATGAAGGAAAAGTGAGAATTGGTCTTAATGATACAGATACTACTTCACCTGCTTTGTTAAGAGTTTATAGCCAGGATAATTCAATGATTGAACTTGCGAATGCATATGGAAAATTTCAAATTGCTAAATCATTCTGTAATGGATGTTATGGGGGAAATATCGGTGATACAGTATTAAGGAATAATACCGGCTCCCATACTATAATTCTTGCATTGCCCAATAACAATAACGACGGTAGTTCTTACATCGGTATACAGGATGGAACCCGGGGTACCTGGGTAAAGTTCCTGAATAACGGAACAGCCAGGATTGATGGGAAAGTCTATGCTAAAGAAGTTGAAGTTAAAGCTGATGTTTGGGCTGATTATGTATTCGATAAGCATTACAAACTTAATACATTGGAAGAAATCGAAAAGCATATTGCTGAAAAGGGTCACTTACCCAATATCCCCTCTGCAGCTGAAGTAGAGAAAGATGGAATTAATCTGGCTAAAATGGACGCTAAGCTTTTAGAAAAAATAGAAGAGCTGACATTGTATTCCATTGAACAGAATAAGCAAATAAAGAAACTTCAGCAGGATAATGAGATGCTGAAGCTGCATGCTGAAGAACTTAAAGAACTGAAAAGACAAATCCAGGAACTTATTTCAACTAAAAAATAATACCATGAAAAGAAAAATATTATCTATTTCCTCTTTATTGATCGGATTCTTAGGTTTTTCCCAGACTGAAGTCTATTTTAAATACGATGAAGCAGGAAACCAGCGCTACCGCGGAACCAATGCCGCAGCAAAAAAAGCCCAGGATGTTCAGCTTGCTGAACGGTCAAAGACACAGAAAACCACTATAGCTGCAGTAAAACAGGATCCGGTCATTGATGAGAAATCATTCTGGAAGCAGATCAGGCTGTATCCGGTTCCGGTCAATGACGTTTTAACCATAGACTGGACGGAAGAAGTAGATGGGCTGATAGAATCAGTTTCCCTCTATCAGCACAGCACCGTACACTGGAAATTCCAGCAGCAGAACCTTCCGGATCTGAACAGGAAACTGAAAATCAATATGACCGGTTACGACTGGGGAATCTATGTCCTTCATTTCACCTTGAAAGATGGAAGGGTTTTCAGCAGAAATATCACTAAGCGATAAGAAAAACTTTTAACGAAATTAAATAATAACAACAATGAAAATGAGATTATTTTCATCATTTATACTGTCGTTGTGTTCAGTCCTGGCCTTTTCCCAGACCATCCTGTACCAGGCAGAAAGCACTACCCGGACGGTCCAGGATCCTCAGATAGTGGTATTAGCCCAGGGATTTCGGGCATCAGGAGATGTGTCGAATCCTTTCATAGCCAAAATTGGTCCTGCTACGGAGAATCCCGGCGGTGGACCTGTGGATTCAAACGCAGGAGCCAACAATCCTTCCGGGACGACAGCTCCTGATGGACAGAGTTTCCATGATACAAAAGGGAATATAGAAGTCAATGGAGGAGGACAATTACAATTTACTTTGCCAATTGCTTTGCCACCAGGGGTGAAAAGTGTAGCACCTCAGGTTAACCTTGTTTACACCAGCGGTTCAGGAAACGGGATTGCCGGATACGGCTGGAATCTATCCGGAACCACTACAATTACCAGAATTGGTAAAAATATTGAAAAGGATGGTGAAATAAGAGGGATACAGCTTGATTATTCGGATTATTATAGTTTTAATGGTCAGCGATTGATTTTAAAGTCAGGTGAGTATGGAAAAGATGGTGCTGAGTATGTAACTGAGAAATATTCCAATATAAAAATTAAATCCATTGGAACTGTTACGGGACAATTGTGGCAAGGACCTGAATACTGGGAAGTGACTTTTGAAGATGGCTCGCAGTCATGGTATGGAGCAATAGCTTCTGGAAATAGTACTGCAAGAACACCTTTAGAATATAATATTGTCAAGTGGAAAGATGCACAAGGAAATTATATTTCGTATCATTATTCTCAGGCTGCCTCTACTAATGTTGCTGTTGTTTCAGATATAGAATGGGGAGGAAATGAAATAACAGGCAAGCCACATTTTAATAAAATTGAATTTAGTTATTTTAATGAAAGAACTTTAAATGAAATCAATTATTTAAATGGAATTAAATTTACACAGAATAAACAGCTAAAAGAGATTATTGTAAAAACTAATGACAATCTATTTAAAAGATATGCTGTAGAATATGTCAATAATGAAACTAGCTATCAGTTTGCCAATAAGATAACGGAGTATAATTCCAATGATCAAGCTGCTAATCCCATTACAATAGAGTATGAACCTTATCAGTCCGGTAATGAAGAAACTACCAAAGAGAACAGTATCGCTACTAACAATACAAAAAAGTATGGCGATTTTGATATGGATGGTATTACAGATTACCTTGAATATATCCCTAATCCAGGAACATCTCCATCGGGTCCTGTAGGAGTTATAAATTTTAAAAATTCAGTTTATAAGGATGTACCAGTTACGCCATTACAATATGAGCTTAACAGGTTTACGGCTGGGGAGTTTGCAAAAGCTACAGCAATAACCTTCACAAAAGATGGTTATGTAAAAAATAAAGTAGGTATAGTAATACCGCATAAAGTAGAAACTTCGGACTCTGACAAACCAAATTTTGAATTACTAATATATACCGTTGATACTTCAGAGAGTAAATTTAAATTAGAATATTCAAAAGTAATACCTTACAGCATATACAATCCTGGCGGTACATTAAGTGGAGGTTCCGAATGTACTGCATTAGTACCACTCAATGTAACTTATTTGGATAGTTATGATTATGATGGGGATGGTATTTCAGAACTAATGATAGGATTTAACAGAAAAAACAGATGTACGAGTGCGCCACAGTCTAATAAATCTTATAATAGTTCTACTTCTGACACAACAGAATTTTCTGAATCACAACCAGCTACTCTGAAACCTGAAATCAATTCCTCTAATACAGAATTTGGAGATGATATTGCTTCAGGGACAGAAACTGGAGGAAATGAGACAAATATAGCTCCACCAGATGGCAGTACTGTAGATATTTTCACATATTATTCATCATTTTTAGTTGATATTGATGAAAATACTGATATTAATAATAGTATCTATAAATATGAGGAGGGAATAAATGTGAATAATTCATCCGATACTAATAAAAATAATCGTTTTGCCGATTTAAATGGAGATGGAATACAAGATATTATCCAGATAAAATCTGACGGAACGATCACTGATGTTTATAATTATCGTAAACAGTCCGCCGGAAGCTATTTGAAAATAAGTATTGGAAACTTTTCAGGACAAAAATTTGAAGGAATTTCTTCCGGAGCTTTATTCGGAGATTTCAACGGAGATAACAAAGTGGATGTTTTGGTTCCTCAAGCTAATAAATCGTATAACTGGAACGTATATATTTCTGACGGTAGAAAGTTCAATCAATCCTCAATAAACAATTTTATTTATTATAGCTCCGGTGGTGAAGTTTTAATGGAGAGCAGCCATAATAATTTGGAATCAGGAGGAGGTTGCTCATTTTCTGAGAGCAGATATTTTCAATATAATGTTGCTGATTTGGATGCAGACGGCAAATCAGATGTTATTGTTAGTTATGTGTTTATCAATAATCATGAGTGGAGCTCACATCATGATCAGGAGAAAACTGTTTTACGGACTTTTGTCTATTCAGTTAATAAAACAACAACAGACAATTCTGCAAGTTTTGCTAAGAAGTTTGTGTCAA